>NZ_CP196668.1:1037500-1382500 GCF_058507945.1 Fructobacillus sp. ESL1129 | reverse complement strand
TATTCACACTCGCTTTCGCTGCGGCTCCGGTCTTTCCACCTTAACCTTGCACGATACCGTAACTCGCCGGTTCATTCTACAAAAGGCACGCCATCACCCATTAACGGGCTCTGACTTCTTGTAGGCGTCGTGGTTTCAGGAACTATTTCACTCCCCTTCCGGGGTGCTTTTCACCTTTCCCTCACGGTACTGGTTCACTATCGGTCACTAGGGAGTATTTAGCCTTACGGGATGGTCCCCGCAGATTCCGACCGGATTTCTCGTGTCCGGCCGTACTCAGGATCCTGTCTAGAGGTAAGTCATCTTTCGGTTACGGGATTATCACCCTCTTTGATAACGCTTCCCAACGTTTTCACCTAAATGCTTACTTGGTAACTCAACGACAGTCCTACAACCCCAAGATGCAAGCATCCTGGTTTGGGCTCTTCCCGTTTCGCTCGCCGCTACTCAGGGAATCGATTTTTCTTTCTGCTCCTGCTGCTAATGAGATGTTTCAGTTCACAGCGTATTCCTTCTAAAAGCTATGTATTGACTTTTAGATAACATTATAATGTTGGGTTTCCCCATTCGGAAATCTCCGGCTCATAGCGTACTTACCGCTCCCCGAAGCTTATCGTAGTTAGTCACGTCCTTCATCGGCTCCTAGTGCCAAGGCATCCACCACGCGCCCTTATTCACTTAACCACAACTATTTATAGTTGGATCAGTTTTATGAGTTGGTCATTTTTCAGACCTGCGATTAAACCGTTCTTTTTAAAGAACTTGTGTTGTTTCTCGGTTTATTTAAGAATCAATTTCTTGATTTTAAAAGATTTTCTTGATTATTCAGTTTTCAATGTACAAGCTTGGTTACCGAAGCAACCAATGGAGAATATCGGGATCGAACCGATGACCCCCTGCTTGCAAAGCAGGTGCTCTCCCAGCTGAGCTAATCCCCCGTACCCAAATTCGGTAGAGTTCACACACTCAAAACTAAACAAAACTTTGTAACAAATCAAATTGACACTTAAGTCCCTGTAACGTTCCGGTTATCCTTAGAAAGGAGGTGATCCAGCCGCAGGTTCTCCTACGGCTACCTTGTTACGACTTCACCCCAGTCATCAGTCCTGCCTTAGACGGCTCCTCCCCGAAGGTTAGGCCACCGGCTTTGGGCATTACCAACTCCCATGGTGTGACGGGCGGTGTGTACAAGACCCGGGAACGTATTCACCGCGGCATGCTGATCCGCGATTACTAGCGATTCCGACTTCATGTAGTCGAGTTGCAGACTACAATCCGAACTGAGACGTACTTTAAGAGATTCGCTTACCTTCACAGGTTTGCTGCTCGTTGTATACGCCATTGTAGCACGTGTGTAGCCCAGGTCATAAGGGGCATGATGACCTGACGTCGTCCCCGCCTTCCTCCGGTTTGTCACCGGCAGTCTGTCTAGAGTGCCCAACTGAATGCTGGCAACTAAACATAAGGGTTGCGCTCGTTGCGGGACTTAACCCAACATCTCACGACACGAGCTGACGACGGCCATGCACCACCTGTCACTTTGCTTCCGAAGAAGACAGCACTATCTCTAGTACCTTCAAAGGATGTCAAGACCTGGTAAGGTTCTTCGCGTTGCTTCGAATTAAACCACATGCTCCACCGCTTGTGCGGGTCCCCGTCAATTCCTTTGAGTTTCAACCTTGCGGTCGTACTCCCCAGGCGGGATACTTAATGCGTTTGCTTCGTCACTAAAGGGCGGAAACCCTCTAACAACTAGTATCCATCGTTTACGGTGTGGACTACCAGGGTATCTAATCCTGTTTGCTACCCACACTTTCGAGCCTCAACGTCAGTTGCAGTCCAGTAAGCCGCCTTCGCCACTGGTGTTCTTCCATATATCTACGCATTCCACCGCTACACATGGAGTTCCACTTACCTCTACTGCACTCAAGTTGCCCAGTTTCCAAAGCCATTCCACAGTTGAGCTGTGGGCTTTCACTTCAGACTTAAGCAACCGTCTGCGCTCGCTTTACGCCCAATAAATCCGGATAACGCTCGGGACATACGTATTACCGCGGCTGCTGGCACGTATTTAGCCGTCCCTTTCTGGTATGGTACCGTCACTGTCTAAGCATTTCCTCTTAAACCCGTTCTTCCCATACAACAGTGCTTTACGACCCGAAAGCCTTCATCACACACGCGGCGTTGCTCCATCAGGCTTGCGCCCATTGTGGAAGATTCCCTACTGCAGCCTCCCGTAGGAGTTTGGGCCGTGTCTCAGTCCCAATGTGGCCGGTCAGTCTCTCAACTCGGCTATGCATCATCGTCTTGGTGAGCCTTTACCTCACCAACTAACTAATGCACCGCGAATCCATCTTAAAGCGCTGCAAACGCAGCTTTTAACCTTAGTGCATGTGCACTTGGGTTTTATCCGGTATTAGTCACTGTTTCCAATGGTTATCCCAGACTTTGAGGTAGGTTATTCACGTGTTACTCACCCGTTCGCCACTTACTTGGAAAGTGCAAGCACTTTCCGCTGTTCGTACGACTTGCATGTATTAGGCACGCCGCCAGCGTTCATCCTGAGCCAGGATCAAACTCTCATGTTAAAAGTTTGAAGATTGCTCTTCGATTAAACTGACTAGTTGCTATCTCTCGATAACGCCTATCCGTTTATTGTTTGTTACGAATTGACTTCGCAAATTTGTTCGATTTAGCTGTCAAAGCTAAATCGCGTTACAGATTTGTTTGTTCAAAGTTTTGTTCAGTTTTCAATGTGCTAACCCGTTTGGGCAACTCATATATCATAGCAGGCATCATTTCTTTTGTCAACTACTTTTTATTGAGTTTTCTTGCCCTTCGACCTTTGCCGAAGCGCTTGTCCCTCGCAAGGAACAATAATTAGTATACTGACTTTCTTCCTCTTGGTCAATGCTTTTTTTGAACTTCTCTAGTGAATTTTCAGAAAGCGAATAAGAGACACACCAAGCCGTCACAACATCCGTCTTCCAACTTAAAAACGCTCTTTATTCACCAGTTATCTTTTAATCATTCGTCAAAAGAAGTGAAGGTCGTTGGCTGAATGCTTGTTAACAAACTCTGAATTTCATCCCCCGACTTAAAAGAAAGTGCTTTTGGTAAACTTTCTTGGACCTCTTGAAAGTCCGTTACATGAAAAGAATACAGGGGCGCCTGTTCTTCATGTGGCAAACGAATTGTCGCCAATTCACCTAATCGCCAATCATCAAAGTCCTTAATACCTAGTTCAGAAAATGACTTGAGAATCATGCCCAGGGAAGTTTCTTCGTGGTGCTGATGCACTTTCACCACTAAAAACGATGGCTTGCCATCTACTTCCTCAACCAAGAAGTAAGGTAGATCGTTTTGATAAGCAATTACTGTAGCTGCAACCATTGTCATGATTAGTTACTTCCCTTCTTCGAATCATTCAAGTCAAGTCGGTTAACGGCTTCTGCAATCCAACCGGGCATCGCAAGGGCGATTGGTTCAAAACCAAAATTTAAATGATAGTTCGTCCAAAAACGACGTTTAACGTTATTGTTTTTAATAATAGGTGTATCCACTAAAGACATCAACGCAAGCTGCCGAACGGATAACGAAATCTTTTGTGTGTATTGATCAATATCAAGTACAATGGCCGTCACTTTCTGCCCAACCGAAAGTTCATCCGGTAGATTCTTTACAATCCCAGACTTTAGTTCTGAAATATGGATTAATCCCTGCGTTTCTTCATCTAGTTTAACGAAGGCGCCGTATGGTTGTATTCCTGTCACAACACCGGTCACTTCTTGCCCAATGCGATACGTCATCACAAGCTCCTCTTTTAAATAAAAAATCCTCAGCCATTGGCTAGAGGATTACCTTTTCAATCACGATATCTTTTAATGGCTGATCAGCACGGTTAACCTTTGCTGCAGCAATTTTATCCAGAACGTCCATTCCTTCAACAACTTGCCCAAAAACCGTATGTTTCCCATCAAGCCATGGCGTACCACCCTCTTCTTGGTATACCTTTGCGATTGCTTCGGGATAGCGACCGAGATATGGTTTCATTTGCTTTGGAAAATGCTTGTTTTGAACAATGAAGAACTGTGAACCGTTTGTATTTGGACCAGCATTCGCCATGGACAAAGCGCCACGGATATTAAAGAGCTCATCTGAGAACTCATCTTCAAATGGCTTTCCCCAAATACTTTGACCACCACGACCTGTACCATCAGGATCACCAGTCTGCACCATAAAATCGTTAATTACACGGTGAAAAATCACCTGGTCATAATCGCCTTGTTTAGCATGAGTCAAGAAATTCTCAACCGCTTTCGGTGCTTGTTCTGGGAAAAGTGCTAGCGAAATATCTCCATAGCTCGTCTTTAGAACTGCCGAAACATCCTTTTGACTAAGGTTTAATTGTGGAAAGTCAGTCATCTTAATCCTCTGAATCCTGTACAACTGGGTTAATGACCACGTCACCAGCTTCGATTTCTTCCAGCGCCTTACCAACGGATTTAACGGATTCAAACCTTACTTGCGTAGCTGGCATGCCGGCATCCAATTCACGTGCACGCTTTGAGGCCAAGGCAATCAACTTATAACGTGAGTCAACTTTTTCGAGTAACTTATCAACAGATGGGTAAAGTAACATAATTTCTCCTTTATTTAGTCAGTGATTTCATCAATGACACGAGTCACACGCAAACGTTCTGCAGTGATGATGGCCTTAATACGATTAACCGCTTTATCCACAACATCGTTTTCGACTGCGTAGTTGTAATTAATCATTTTCTTTAGTTCATCTTTGGCAGCTGCAACACGCTTTTCGATAACTTCAGCAGAATCGGTACCCCGACCCTCTAAGCGCATTCGCAGATTCTTAATGTCGGGAGGAGTTAAGAAGATATAAACCCCTTCTGGCATTTTGGCCTTCACTTGAAGTGCCCCTTGAACATCAATTTCCAAAAAGACATCACGTCCAGATGCCAGCGTTTCTTCAATGAAGGAACGCGGGGTTCCATAGTAATTTCCAACGTACTCAGCATACTCCAACATATCGCCCGCTTGAATCTTATCTTCAAACTCTTCACGGGAAACGAAGAAATAATCCTTACCGTTTTCTTCCCCTGTTCGAGGCTTTCGCGTAGTTGCTGAAATCGAGTAACGAAAATCAACAGCATCGTCTTCAAAAATTGCCTTTCGAACCGTCCCCTTACCAACACCAGATGGCCCTGATAAGACGATTAACAAGCCACGTTCAGTCATCACTATCCTCTTTATCTTAACTAGTATCTAATAATCGTATTTTAACAGGAAAAGGGGGCTATTTCAACTGAAAAACATCCTAGGTATGTGTCTTAATTTTAGTTGTAGCGCAGGCATTCCTGGTACAAAGCAATAGAAAAGGATAGAAGGTACAAGTGCTTTTCCCCCTATCCATTTTGATAGTATTACAAATGCTTGCTATACTTTTCGTGAATAACTAGGTGCACTTGCTAGTTATCTGATTCAGTCCTGAAAAAACTGGTTTAATGTTGAGTTAGTTGTATCATGGTTATAGCCAGTGTAGCAAACTTAACAACGACAACAAGAGTTGTAGAATCTTCTGCAACTCTTTTTTCTTTACATTTTTGACAATGGTAAATGACTACCAGGAACCCCAAGTATTATGGTGCCACGATTTTGAAAACATATGAGCCCCTTTTAATCCAGTTTTGGATTTCCCGGATCGTTGCCAAAGTTCTTCTTGTGCAACCAATCGTTCATACTTTTGTCGCCAATCACCAAAAAATAATTCTCTTATATTTTCAGCGTAACAATCTATAATCAGTCGCGACATTGTAACGGCACCATTTGTACTCCAATACATACCTCGATGTTTCATTCTAAAGGCTATTTTGGCATTGTTACTCTCGATGATTCCTATACCACCATTTGAAAAGCCACACTGTTTAGGCGTTCTTGTATAACTAAAGTATTTTTCGATTTTGATTTTGAAAGCAAGTAGTTCAGTCAAATGTTTGCCGTCAGGCAACATGCTTTCGGCAGTGTCAAACAAGACTTTAATCCGTTTTAAGCTTCTTTGATCGAGAGCGGCAAAAAACTTATGACGGAGTACATAGATATTGTCTTTGAAAATCGTACGAATTTTTTCATACAGGTGATACCGATCCCAAAAATGACGATGCTTAACGGTTACTTATCGGCCAAGCTTTGCGGATCCATCCTTTATGCCACTTGTTACCATTGCTGTTATTAAGACTGTTGATCCAAACTTCTTTAATCGTTAGATTTTAAATTACTGAAAGGAATCAATATGACGCACACTTTAAAACTGGATACACCTGAGGAAATCGCGGCGGCAATGATTGCCAGCAATTCGTACAACCGTAAAGTGCTCAGAAGATTTGCTCGGCTTAAAGAAGAAGGCCATCAGTTAGATCGGCAACACACCCATTGGATTTTTAACTACTTAATCAGTGCCTACTTTCAACATGTCCAGCAGTAGGAGCCGCTTCATGTGGCCACACCTGTTTCAGAACTCTTATTCGATTATGCCTACCATCACTATGAAGGAGGAAAATCATGATTTTTGTGACCATTATTTGTTGTGCTTTACTTTTCTTTATAATTGCTGTTTGCTTTAATTTTTTTGTTACAATCATAGGGTTGTTGATTAATTACCCAGTTCAATTCTTATCTTTTATTTGGATTGCAATGAGAACTATAACTGGAGGAATGACCGGTTTTTTCTATGGGTTATTAGATATATTTATACTTATAGGTATCCTTAGGACTATTGTAAAGTTAATTACTGAAAAGAAATAATTGATAGGCAGGAAATATAATGAGCACAGAATTAAAAATTCAGAAAACAAATAGATTAAAGAATCGATTACACTTAAATAATCAAAAAGCGTTAGATGAAACGGGCTATTCAATCACTCATGTTCTTCTATTCACCTTTTTAACATCATGCATACTGACTATTAAAAATGGGTGGATCTTCGGAAAACTCTTTGTTTGGACCGATTGTTTAACTGCAAGTATAACGGTCTTTTTAATTGCTTTTATGGCAATATACAAAAATGATTCCCTACGTGGGAATATTAAGGACTTAGATAAACTACCTGCTTTCTATCACCCTGCCATTGTGATTACTTATATAATATTTACTATCGGTCTGGTTAACTTTAGGGATAGTTGGCCCATTGATTCATACCATTCATTTTCTTTTATAACTCAAAACGTACATACTCTGGAACAATTAATTACTCATATTATGAAGTTCATCGCTGGAAATTTGCTGAGTACCTTGTTCGATTTAGTTTTCTACTTTTTGTACATTATGCTATCATCAATGACCTTATTAGTAGAAAGCCTATCAATCAGCAATTCAAAAATCTGGAAAAAATTTGTAAATTAGAATACTTAACATAATCGATATTAACGGAATTAAAAAGGAGTAATCCGCGTCTGCATGGGTTACTCCTTTTTTTGTTAAAAGTGAGTTTGATCAATTTTTTATTCAACAAATTGGTATAGGTCTCAAAGTCGCAATTTAATCGCTTTTTCACTTTGTGAAAAAACAAGGCATAAGGTGATTATGAACCACCTTATTTAGAATAAGATGGCTTTTTCAGTAAACTATTTAGCTTCTTTCCCGGCTGATTTCTTCTGCCGATCGTTCTGCTCTTTTCTTAGCCTTAGCTGCTTGCCTTTCTTCTTCGGCAATTTTCATACGTTCAGCAACACCAGCTTTCCTAATTCGTTTGTTTCGTTGACGAATTTCTTCGCGTCTTTTTTCAGAATATTTAACCTTTCCAAAAAAATCTACCTGATGTAAGCTGACATAAAAATCGGGATCAGCAACACAAAAAAGATCAACTAGTATTGGGGTAGCCCCACTCTTCCATCTTTCAGATTTTATATAAACTATTTTCCTTGGCAGATGTTAACCCCAAATTAGGACTGACGGCAAAGGTATTTATTTTATTGCTAAGGCGATTAGGATAAATAAATCACCCCTTAATTACAACGGCCTTCCATCGAGCGTTTGGCCCTTGATAGTAGGCTAACCAACCCTCCTGTTCGCTTCAATTGTTGCTTTTTGTATTTTCGTCAGACATATCTTTCTCCCGTTGTTGGCTATAGCTTCGTATCTTTACAATAAAAAAACGTTGGAATCCCAAAGCTCCTTTACACATCCTAACAAGCAAGCGTTGACCACTTAATTAAATTGCCAATCAGTACCTTTGCCAGAAATAGATGAACTGTTCCTTTTCTCCTTTTGTTCGTTTCAAGAAACTTTGTTCCCCACCTATAAAAAACTTACAAAATACCATAATACCAACGATTATTGTTCCTTATAAAAATTTTAACCATTTAAAACGCTTGCTTTTCCAAACATTTGTTCGTATACTAAAGTCACCGAGATAAAGAGGAGGCGGCCTGATGCAAATGAAGCTTTCAGCCCAACCACAATTCAATTTCATGAACCAATTAAAGCAAAACTGGTTTAACCTTAAAGAACACTTTGCTGTTGTTCCACTTAAAACACAGCAGACAAGCACGGTACTAATCAACCGGCTTGAAACAGCCATCAACAACGGGCGACCAGTTGCCGTTCAAATGAATCAGGGATTCAATCAAGAAAACATCCAAGACTTTTACGGAGTGCTTTTTCAAGATGAATCCGGTGCTTTAATTATCGAAGACACCCGAAGCAAGCAGTGCCAACACCTCATTCCAGGCTTGCTACGCCACATTGGCTAATTCGTTCGGGCATTGCTTGATACAAAACCTAAAAATAAAAAAGAGAGGCAAACTTATCTAAGTTTGCCTCTCTTTTTGTTTACTTTTCTTCGGAACGCTTTGGTTCTTGCAGAAGTTTTTCGACATCAGCATCATTCAGCTGCGCCAGTAATGTATTCACTGCCTTAATATCAATGTAGTGGTCCAGACCACTTGCTTCCAATTCGGCTATTCGAACAGTATCAACTGCTTTCTTCTTGTCTAAGAATTTAATGTAGCGGGCAACCTCACCACCAAGTCCGTCAAGTGAATCCCATTCAGGTTGCCAATAATCCATCAAGTCCTCTTTGGCAAAAGTGTTAATCAAATCATTGGACCATTCACGATGGGTGACATTATACCTTTCGGCCAGTCCTTTATGGAACGCCAATAACATCTTCACTTCTTGTTCTGATACCAAATCCTTAATAGCTGTCTTTTGGAAAGTCGCCACCATCCGTTCACCAAAGGCGATTTCTTCACCAATTGCTTCTTTAGAAAGTTTTTCAGCCTTTGGTGAAGCCAGCTTCCCCGACAACTTTGGCTCTGTCACCTGCAAGCCCTTATACACTTCAGCAATGGTTTTTAGGTCAAAATCATCGTCTTGATCATTCTGGTTCAAGAATTTGAATTGAAGTTCATCAATTGCATTACTATCCGACATGACTTTGGCAACGTCCTGTCCCTGAAAACGGAAATAGTTAACCGCTAAGACCGTTCGGATAATCATGCGCCAGAAGTTTGGATCAAACGAAGTTGTTTGAACAGAAAACCGATCTGAAACTTGTCCTTCATTAGCTAAGAATGATTGAATATCATACAGAACAGGCATAAGGAGAATAAAATAACGCCAATCTCGATCCGCTGACTGTACTAACGTCGCTTGCATGACTTCGTTTAATTTCACGATGACCCGTTTATCAGACGTAAAATCAGAGAAGTTCTGTTGAACCATGGTGGCAATTAAATCATCTAAGAAGAATGAAGCCACTTCGAAGGTTTCCTTTTGGTAAGTGTGCTGCTTCGTTAAGAAGAAACGTGCTCTTAAAAACCCTGCAAACTCATTATAGTCAAATGGGGATAACTTCTTCTTTTCCTGAAACTTTTGCAAGCTTTTTTGCTTCTTAAATGCTTTGATTTGTGCCGATTTTCCCTGTTTCATACAAACCTCCTTAAATACTCAAATCTAATAAGTACTTGCCGTGACCAAATTCCTTTAATTTAAACTGAAAAATTTGTTCCGTCCTTTTCAAATCTGGCGTTTTAACTGTCGCCTGACGGTCGCCCTCCAGTTCAGCAATCTCAATTGCTTGATTAATTGCTGATAGGACGGGCGCAAAGGCCTTGGGATCGGCTGATGAATAGAATAAATCAGCATTCCCGTAGGTATTCGAACGGCGTTGCAAAGAAACAGAAACCTTAAATCGGTTCACTTCAAAAACCAAGTGATTGTAGTTAAAGTCGTGAGCATAGCCAAACAATCCCGATAAATATTGTCCAGCTGGGTACTTCTTCTCTGCCATTTTTCTCCCCTTATGGGCTTACACCCTTTTTTAAAAATTCTGTTAACGATAACGACACAAATTAAAATCATTCATGCCACTGGCTACTTACCTTAGTGTAACAATTGTCGCGCCATCCCCGCCTGCATTAGCGGAGGCAAAATGAAAGTCTTTCACACGACGATCAGAACGTAAGAACTGAGTCACCCCTTGACGCAGTGCACCTGAACCCTTCCCGTGAATAATTTCAACAGAGGATAGGTTGGCCAACACAACTGAGTCCAAATAACGATCCAAGTCAGTCAATGCTGCTTCGTAGCGTACACCTCGCAAATCTAACTTTGCCTGTACTCGACCGGTGTTCCCCGACCGTGCAGCATTCTTAGCCACCTTCTGTCGCTTCTTCGTTTTCTTTTCCTTTTGCGCCTTGGCCGTTGCTTCCGTTTTTTTCAAATCATCTTCATCAACGAGCATCTTCAAGATTCCCATCTGGACTTCCCATTGACCGTTCTTATGCTTCTTAACCAAAGTCCCTTGTTGATTATAAGAAGAAACCATCACATCATCGCCAGGCTTCAACTCTTTGACCCGTTTAGCCCTTTGCAATACCTTGTTTTTCTCCAACTTATCGGATTGTTGCAAGGCGGCAATGGCTTGCTTTTGCTTCTGCAAATCTTGTTCGGAAAGCTTGTTTTTTTGCCCGCCGGCTAATCGTTCGGACCGAATCTCTTTAATGAGTTGCTCGGCCTCCCGCTTCGTTTTTGAAACCAATTCATTGGCCCGCTTCTTGGCATCCAACATCACTTTTGCTTGCTCTTTTTCAAGCTTCAATGTTTTTTCTTCTAACTCAGTCTGTGTTGCAACCAAAGCTTTTTGGTCACGAGCCAAGCGTTCCCGCTCAGTTTTGGCTGCCTGTCGTTGGTCAACCAAATCTTTAATCATCTCGTTAAGCTTTTGATCCTCAGGATTGACCATCGTTTTGGCGTCTGCCAATAGTTGTTGATCAAAGCCAAGGCGCGAAGCAATCGCCAGCGCATTTGATTGCCCCGGTACCCCAATCAACAACTGGTAAGTCGGTTTCAACGTCTTAACATCAAAAACCATGGAGGCGTTTTCCGTACCTGACCGTTCATTACCGTAGAGTTTCAATTCTGGATAGTGGGTCGTTGCAATGGTTTGCGCCCCCAACTCCTTAGCACGATCCAGGATAGCCATCGCAAGAGCAGCTCCTTCGGCTGGATCGGTTCCAGCACCTAACTCATCGAAAATGAGCAAACTGTTTTCGTCTGTTCGGGTTAAAATCCCCTTAATATTCTCCATGTGTGAGGAGAAAGTGGATAAGTTCTGTTCAATTGATTGCTCATCCCCAATATCTGCAAAAATCTCATCAAAAACAGCCACCACTGATGGACGCCCCACCGTGATAAAAAGACCAGACTGTGCCAGTAACTGTAACAAACCAAGGGTTTTAATCGTAATGGTTTTTCCCCCGGTGTTCGGTCCGGTGATAATCAGCGTCTCATATTTTTCTCCGAGTGCAATATCATTTTTAACCGCCTTCTTTTCGCCAATTAAGGGATGCCAGGCTTGATTTAAGACAACTTCCTTTTTCTCAGAAAGCTCAGGGGCCATGGCGTTTTGCGCCTTAGCCAAACGTGCCTTTGCATTGACAAAATCAAGCTTCCCAAGAACCATGGCATTTTGCCGCAAATCTTCCAGATGGTCAGCGAGCATCACCGATAGCTCTGCTAACACGCGATCTTCTTCTGCCAAAGCTAATACACGCGTTTCCGACAATTCATTGGCCATTTCAACGACCGATTGTGGCTCGATGTAGTATGTTTGACCCGATTGACTTTGGTCGTGGACGATTCCAGGAACTTGGTGTCGATACTCAACTTTTACAGGCAACACATAGCGATCAGCCCGCTTGGTCACAATCGTTTCGGACAAGTAGCGAGCAGACTTACCACGCGTGTAATTTGCTAATCGTTGCCGAATCGCTTCTTCTTTTCCCGCCATTTGTCGACGGAAAGATGCCAATGCTGACGATGCCGAATCTAGAACACGACCATTATCGTCAATGGTTTGTTCCATTCTTTTTGTTAACTCTGGTAACAGAACCAATTGATCAACCATTGACTGAAGCCTTGGCACGGAGTCCTGCATGTCATCGGCTTGTATCCTTTGAAAGAAGTGGGCAACGGCCGCAGTGGCTTTTAAAACCTTTGCTAAGGCGACAATTTCCTTACCATTCAACGAAGCTTGAATTTGTAAGCGACGAACTTGCTCTTTTATATCCGTCAAATCAAGCAGGGCTAACCCACCATGCAAGCGTTCCACCATGGCTGCCTCAGCTGTTTCTTCAAGCCACCGAGACACTTCCTGAAAGTCAGACGATGGTTGAAGAGCGGCCACAATTTTCGCGCCCTGTTCCGTTTGAATAAAGGGTAAAAGCTCCCCTTTTACTTTTTCATATTCGAGTGTTTGTAGTACTTTTGAATTCATGATGCCTCGTTTATTTTATAACCACCATTGGTAAATCTTATTTGAAATAATGGGAAACTGATCCAAAAATTCATTTAAAAGTGAACTTTCCGTGAACTGTCCCTGAATCCATGCGTTAGGAATAACTGACAGTAATTCCAAGCAAAAGAAAGCGAGCACTAACGCAAAAATAATTGATAGCGTTGCACCTAAAAGACCATCTAATTGTCCTAGGAATGGCACACGTCGGATGAAGTGAACCGGACGTAGCAAAAAATGGCCAATCAGTGAACCAATAATCAGTATCAATGCGAAAGCAATGCCCGATGCCAAGAAAGTTGATCCTGAGCTTGCCCATGAACTTGGCACGGATGGTCTGGCAAACTGCCCGGTCGTCCAGCCTGCAAACAAGCTGGATAGCGGCTTTGAAAGCACAGTGGCCGCATAAAAAATGACAGCCCAAAGAATGAGGCGCGTCAATGCCGTCACAAATCCCGTTCGGTAACCAGAATAGGCCATTAAAAGAATAAAAATAACGACAATCCATAAGAGTATCATGGGTCCCTCCTTGCACAAAGAGAAGCACATTGCCTCCCCGAATACCGTCAATTATACCATTAAAACTGCTATAATTAAGGCATGCAAACCGTAATTATTCTAACAAAGTCAGCCCTCAAAAAACTAGAAGCTGCCTACAAAAGTGCCCTTGTTCACAAGGCACCACCTCACAGTCTCTTTCAGGCAAAAAATAATGGTGTGACCATTACAGCCTATCCCTCAGGTAAAGTTCTCTTTCAGGGCAAGTATCATCGAGAAGAAGCAGAACGCTTTCAAAAGCTTGGTGAGACCAGCAAAACCGGGACGAAAGTTCGCACGACTTTACCGGTGGGCTTCTCTGAATGGGGGGTTATCGGATCAGATGAAGTTGGCGCAGGTGCCTATTTTGGTCCCTTAACAACAGCGGCCGTTTACGTTCCCCGGTCCAAAGTGGCAGAACTAAAGAAGCTTGGCTTTGCCGACTCAAAAACGTTAACAGACGACCGGATTCAGGAATTAGCACCATATATTATTAATCACTTTCCTTACCATGTTGTGAACCTAACACCCGACTTTTATAACCAAAAGCAGCAAAGTGGTCAAAACGTCGTGGCCATGAAGGCCCTTTCACACAACTTTACCCATAACCAAGTATTAGCAAAACTTGATTCACAAGAAAAGCCCGATGCCATTCTTGTCGATCAATTTGTTCAGGAAAGTAGCTACTTCCGCTATCTTAAAAGAAACAATCAGCAACTGCCAAATGTCAAAAGCTACTTCATTACGAAAGGAGAAGCCGAGCACGTCGCGGTAGCCGCTGCCTCTGTTCTTGCTCGCTATGTTGAGCTACAAACGATGAAAGAACTCAGTCAAGAAGCGGGGATGAACCTGCCAATCGGTGCGGGTAAAGAAGTGGATCAAAAGGCTGCTGTCTTGATAAGGCAAGGAAAGCAGCTCGGCCACTTTGCCAAACTTCATTTTAAAAACACTGAAAAGGCAGAAAGATTAGCTAAAATCAAGTCATAAAAAAAGCAATGGGTAAACCCCATTGCTTTTTTACTTTTCTAAATCAAGATCTTGTTCTTCGATTTCGATATCTGGTTGCGCATCCTCATCCTGTCCACTGATGGAATCAGAAAGAACAGACTTCGAAGAAGCATAGGAAGCCTTCGCCTGTTCAACGTATGGCGAAACGGCAGCATTCGCCTTATCGATAACATCCTGAACTTGTCCTTGTACTTGGTCCAGCTTCGCCTTCAACTTGGCTTGGTCTTGTTCAGACTTCAAAACCTTATAAGTCGCTGAAGCGGCCATGGCGAAAAAGAAACCTGCTACTACTTTCGTGCTTGCCTTCATGAGTGATCCTTTCACTTTGTCTTTTTCGAAGTTTTCTTTGGTGACTTTTTAAAGAGCTTTGATAACATCAAAGTAAAGCCAGTCTTTGTCGCGGTTCCAAAACCAGAAACGGACGAAGACTTCCGACGAACTGAGCTGTTCAAACTTGAAATGGTTTCTGACAAGTCTGCTGCTGCCTGTACCGTTGCATTCAACGTTACCATCTTACCGTTAATGTCTTCAACCAATTCGTTGGTATTAACAATCAATTCGTTCGATGAACGAACAACTGAATCAAGATCATCCGTCAAAACTGACACTGAGCGTGTCAAGCGAAGAATGAAAACTGTCAATGCCAAAACCAAAAGTAAAAAGGCTAAGGCAAAGATTAATAGCGAAATCTGTCCAACCGTCATAATCTCTCCTATCTTGTTATGTTGTTCTAAATAATAATCAAAACCATTGTAACAAAAAAATCGTGTCCCTACATTTTTTTAGGGATTTGAAATAAAAAAAGCCCCCAAAGGGACTTTTTTTAACGAGCATAATCAACAGCTCTTGTTTCTCGAACAACCGTCACCTTAACGTGGCCAGGATACTCAAGCTGATCTTCTACTTCCGCCTTAATGTCGTGGGCAAGAACCGTTGCCTGAATGTCTGAAACCTGATCAGGTTCGACAATCACGCGAACTTCTCGTCCTGCCTGAATGGCATAGGCAGATTTTACGCCGGAGTAATCACTCGCGATGTGTTCCAAATCAGTCAATCGTTGGACATAATTCTCCAATGACTCAGAACGAGCACCTGGACGTGCAGCAGAAATGGCATCAGCTGCTGTAACCAAGTCGGCAAGTGGTGATGTTGCTGCTGTGTCACCGTGGTGGGCGGCGATAGCATTAATGACGTCAGGCTTTTCATGATATTTTTCTGCAATCCGAACCCCGAGTTCAACGTGAGAACCCTCAACTTCGGCATCAACTGCTTTCCCAATATCATGCAAAAGACCAGCACGCTTTGCTTGTGCGACATCCATTTTAAATTCGGCAGCCATTAAACCAGTTAGCTTAGCGACTTCCATTGAGTGTTGCAAGACATTTTGACCATAAGATGTCCGATAATTCATTCGTCCAACCAACTTAATTAAGTCGGGGTGGAGCCCACGAATACCTAATTCAAAGACTGCTGACTCACCCTTTTGACGAATGTTTTCATCCATCTGACGGCGGGCTTTCTCGACGGCCTCTTCAATTTTAGCAGGATTAATCCGTCCATCAGCTATCAGCGCATCCAGTGCGTTTTTAGCGATTTGACGTCTTAGGGGATCAAAACCAGATAGAACCACTGATTCAGGAGTGTCATCGATAATTAAGTCAATCCCGGTCAACGATTCCAGTGTTCGGATGTTTCGGCCTTCTCGGCCAATAATCCGCCCCTTCATGTCTTCGTTTGGAAGATTGACAACCGAAACAGTAACGTCAGAAACAGTATCCGCCGCAGAGCGCTGAATAGCCTCTACAATGACGTTTCGAGCCCGTTTCTCTCCTTCATTCTTGGCGTCTTGTTCATACTCTTGAATAAGAGCAGCACGTTCTTTTTCAAGCTGCGCCTTTGATGAACTTAAAATAACATCCTGAGCCTGATCACGGGTTAATTGAGCAATCTCAACTAACTTGTCTTCCTGCTCGGATAGTTTTTTCTGAGCCAATTCATCTTTTTTGACGGCAGCATCCAAACGGTTCTGAACTTGCGATTCCTTCTTGATGAGCGAAGCATCGCGTTCGTTCAACGTTGCATCTTTTTTATCTAAGGTATCAATTCGGACCTGTACACGAGCTTCTTGGTCTTCCACTCGTTTTTGCCGATTAGACAAAGAATCCTCAACTTGACGACGATACTCCTGAGCATAACCCTTTGCATCGACATCCGCAGCTTTCTTGATACTCTTAGCTTCATCGTTTGCTTGCTTTAAAATGTTTGTAGCCATCTGCTTAGCGTTATTTAAGCGAATCTGATCAACGATTTTTTTCGCTAAATAACCACCAACTAAGCCGATTAAAAGAGCAAAGAGTGCTGAAATAATAATTGTCAGCATATTCTTTTCCTTTCAAAGTGAATTGGATTTAATTCACATATCCAGTATAGACAACTTTAGGCCCTGGGTCAATTAGATTCACAAGGCGTTTTCCCCTAATAAAAGTCTTTGAAACCGCTGTGGCAGTCTATCTGCCCATTCTATATACCAGAAAAATTTTTTAAATACGTACTTTTACCCTAACAAAAAGAAAAGTCCGCCAAGCGGACTTTTCTTTAGCGTTTAAACTGTCGATTCAATTCACGTTCCATATCGCGTTTTTTGATCGACTGCCTTTTATCGTATTGTTTCTTCCCACGACCAACACCAATCAAGACTTTTGCAAAACCCTTCTTCATGTACACCTTAAGCGGAACAATCGTCACACCCGCTTCCTTGACTAAGGCAGCTAATTGCTGAATTTGTCGTTTATGAAGTAAGAGAATACGAGAACGCAAAGGATCAACATTAAATTGATTTCCCTGTTCATAGTTAGCAATATGAACATTGGTCAAGTAAGCCTGTCCATCATGGATGGTGACAAAGCCATCTCCAATCGTTATTTGACCAGCTCGAACTGATTTAATTTCAGTTCCAGTTAGAACAATGCCTGCCTCGAAGGTTTCCTCAATTGCATAATTAAAGCGTGCCTTTCGATTGGTTGCCAAGGCATCGTTTTGAATATTCTTTTTCTTTGCCATGGCGACTCCCTCACTTCTTTACACTACTTTTGTTTAATGGAAAAGGGATGCTTTTGTTGCCCATTTCCACGTGCCGGTTTTTTAGCCCCATCCTGGCGATGATTGTGCCCTTCGCCTGCTTTCTTATTTCCGGATTTGTCTGAACGATTTTTCGAATGATCGCGGCCTCGTTGACCGTTCCCACCGTTACGACGACCACCCTTTTTATCGCGATTGAATTGACCACGATTTGGTTGTGGCACCTTGATGTCGGTCGTCGGTGCTTCTTCCGGATTGACCAGCATAAAGTCAACCGTCGAATCCTTCTTCGAAGCACGGATTACCTTGACTTTGACCTTTTGACCAATTTGGAAAATATGGTGCTTTGAACGACCAATTAAGGCTGCGTGTTTCTCATCATAGTCGTAGTGGTCATCGGTCAGGTTGGAAATGTGAACCAGCCCTTCAACAGTGTTTTCGAGCGAAACAAAGAGGCCGAATTTCAAAGCAGCGTTCACGACACCTTCATACTCATTGCCCACCTTGTCTTCCATGTATTCGGCTTTCTTCATGGCGTCAACTAAACGTTCCGTATCGATGGCACGACGTTCACGGGTTGATGTGTCGATTCCGATTTGCCCAAGTGAAGAAGCATACTTTTCTTGAGCATCTGTGCCATAACCATTGGCTGCATACCACTTAATCAAACGATGGACCGTCAAATCAGGGTAACGACGAATTGGTGACGTAAAGTGCGTATAATACTTAGCACCCAAACCAAAGTGCCCCAGTGGTTCTGGCGAATACTTGGCCTGCTTCATCGCGCGCAACATCATTGTTGAGATCATCTGCTCAGCAGGATCATCCTTGACTTGATTCATTAAAGTCTGCAACATCATTGGCGTGACATTGGCAGGATCTCCCTTAACGGGGTGTCCGAGTGCTTTCGCAAATTCAAAGAAGGACTTTGCTCGCTCCTCATCCGGGGTTTCGTGAACACGATAAAGGAATGGTACCTTTTTCTTATCAAAATGTTCTGCAACGGTTTCGTTAGCAGCCAACATAAAGGATTCAATCATTCGTTCAGCCGTTCCACGTTCACGAACGACAACGTCAATGGCTTTGCCGTTTTCATCGACAACAATGGATGCTTCCGGTGTATCAAATTCAATTGCACCACGTTTTTCACGTTTTTTAGCTAAAATTTTGTGTAGTTCACCCATTGTATCGAACATGTCAGCCAGCCCAGCATATTCGTTACGTGCTGGTTCGTCACCGGCCAAGATGTCATTGACTTTGTCATAAGTCATACGAGCGTGGGACTCAATGACCGACTGAGCCAGACGATGTTTCACAACTTCGCCGTGCGGATTAATTTCCATCTCAACCGACATGGCTAAACGAGTCACGTTCGGATTCAAGGAAGCAATCCCGTTGGACAGTTTTTGTGGCAACATCGGAATGACACGATCTGTTAAGTAAACAGAAGTCCCTCGATTGTATGCTTCCGCATCAATAGCAGAACCTGGGCGAACATAATGTGAAACATCAGCAATGTGGACACCCAAATGGTAATTCCCGTTGTCCAACTTCCAGGCCACAACAGCATCATCGATATCCTTAGTATCAGCACCATCAATGGTGACCAATGGTTGATCGGTGATATCCTGACGGCCATCCCATTCGGATGGTAGCACTTCATTTGGAATGGCATCGGCTTCTTTCATCACCTCAGCCGGAAAGTGGTTGGGTACTTTTTTATTTTCGACAATTTGCATGATATCCATGCCAGGCTCGTTTTCGTAGCCAAGCACCTGCGTAATTGTTGCCACTAATTGCTTCGGATGCAAATCATCAGCATAAGCCGTGATTTCTGCCACGACCACTTGTCCATCGTGCAAATCCTGTTCGGCACTAGAGGAGTCAATTAACACCTGAAATGAAGCCGCTTTTTTGTCTGATAAGCGTAACTGGCCAAGCATGCCCTGATAAGCTGAATCTGATGTATAGACTCCAACAACACGAGAATAGGCATGCTCGAGAATTTCTTCTACTTTTCCTTCTGGTCCACGATCGGCTGATTGAGCGGGCTTCACCATTGAAACACGAACCGTATCCCCTTGCATGGCCTGCATCGTATTATCTGGACCAATAAAGTAGTCAGGCAAATTTTCATCATAGCGGACAAAGCCAAAACCCTTATCATTGGCCTTAAATTCACCAACGATGTCCCCCTTCTTACCTTGAAACTGGTAGCTGTCCTGCTCGACTTTTTTAACGATTTGATTATCAGCTAAGTTTTCCAGGACCGACAGAACCTGACGGTAACCGGAAGCGCCTTCCAATCGTAAACCATCGGCCAAGTTTTGTGCCGAAAAGGCCTGCTTAGGGTTGGCCTTTAAGAACCCTTCTAATTGTTCTTTTACTTGTTTTATTTCCATAAATGTTTCTTTCTAAAAAATGCTAATAAAAAATCAGTCTACAAAAAAGTAAACTGACCTTATTAATTAATGAGCGGCTAAGTACATGAGTACCAAAGCAATGATAAACCAAATGGTTCCTAAAATGGTCGTGATACGACGCATAATTGCTTCAAAGCCGCGAGACTTTCGTTCTGTAAATAAATCAGTTGCACCACCAGACAACGCTGACAATGCATCTTGTTGTTTGCTAGGCTGCATCATGACTGAAACAATCAGCAAGAAGCCAACAACCAGCAAGAGAATGGTTAAAATATTAGTCACTAGCACGCCTCCACTCGCAATTCATACTTTTTAGTATAGCAAAGTTTCTTTTAATTTCCAAGTGACAGACGGAACATCAGGACTCCACCAGCAACCGCCACGTTGAGCGATTCCGCTGAACCAATCAATGGAATATAAAGGTTAGCCGTTGTTTGCTTAGCCAATTCAGGATTCAATCCCTGCCCTTCGTTTCCAACAATCAAAGCGCCGGCTGACAAACCGTGAATGTCTTGGTATGGCTTGGCATCTTCGTTCAATTCCGAACCATAAACCGGTAAGGCATTATCCTTAAAGGCTTTAATCCAATCATTCAAATCACCTTGCAAAACTTCCAAATGGAAATTTGATCCCTGCATGGCACGAACGACTTTGGGTGCGTACAAATCAGCTGTACCCGTTCCGAGAACAACCCCTTTGAAGCCAGCAGCATCGGCTGTACGAACTAATGTCCCAACGTTACCTGGGTCTTGGATTGCATCCAAGAAGAGCCAAAGACCATCATGTACGTATGCTGGATCAAAGGTTTTTTCTGGCAAAGTCACTTCAGCGAAGATACCCTGTGGTGTCTTCGAACCAGCAATGTGAGCAGCGACTTCTTTCGAAATTTCAAAAGCGGGAACGCCGTGTGGCACATCGGGCAAATGCTCCTGCATCTGTTCCTCGGTTGCCATGATGGCATGGAACTTTGCCTTAGCGTTGATGGCCTCTTGAACTAAATGCCAGCCATCCAAAAGATAGGTCTTTTGTTCAAGACGTCCCTTTTTCGTAGCTAGCTTTGCCCAAGCCTTCACTTTGCTGTTTTGCTTCGATAAAATTCGTTCCATATTACTTCCTTTTTCTCGACCTATTGGTCGTTTGAACGGTGCTGCTTTCCAGCATTGCGTCCACCATGTGCTACGTCCTCACTCACGTCCCTTGGGCGCAAGTCTTCTGGTCGAACACGAGTTGTTTTTGCTGATGAATCAGTCCCAGCATTGACTTGTTGGTTTAAGAGATCATCAGCTGTTTTTTGAATAACAAAATTTTGATCAACATGTTTCTGTAATTGATCGTAATATAAATGGTTAATCAGCGCCTGAGCCAACACAAAGATTCCACCTACCATGAAATACAGCCCAAGTGCACCAGATGAAACCAACGTAAAGCCAGCAATCATGATTGGCATAAACCACATCAACATGCCCGTCTGCTTCTTCTGTGCAGCTGGAATGTGCAGTTGGGTCATGTAGGCCTGCGCCAGATAAATCACTAGGACCAGTACAGAGAAAAGAATCTGACGGGAAGACAAACTAAAACCAAAGAAGGTTGCTGACTTCAATCCGTTGGCATGCATAATTGCCAAATACAAACCAGAAAAGATTGGCATTTGAATAGCCATCGTCAACCATGAGACACCACCCGTCAAAGAGATGTTATTTTCACGGTAAAGCGACATGGAAGCCATGGAAGCTGCCTGCTGTTCTTGAGGGGTCTTAGCGGCTTTCACCGCTGCTTGTACCTTTTCAAACTCTGGACGCAACTTTTGCATCTTTAATTGGGAAATTGTGGTCCTCTTTGATTGGCTAACCATGATTGGTAGCAAACAAAGTCGAACAATAGCAGTCAAAATAATGATAGCCCAACCAATAGCGTTTACGCCGCCAACCATGTGCGCAATGTCAATTAAAATATTGGCAATTGGCTTCGCTACCATATTGTAGATACGCCCATGGATGCCGTAGCCGCCCGTAAACAAATAAATATCGAACAGAACCACTAAGACAGTGGCATAACGTTTCAATTGTTTCATGAATACTCCTAAAAACAGTATGGAAGAAAAAATTCTATCAATCCCCACTATTATAGCAAAGATTCACTATCTTTCGTGTCCTTTTTACCCTGGTCGCTAACGCTCTGGCTTTCAGTGGATGGTTGAACGATTGGAAAACGAAGACGGAATGATGAACCAGACCCTAGGGCTGATTCCACTTGAACCTGTCCGCCGTAGGCAGCCACCATTTTTTTGACGATTGATAGACCCAAGCCATTCCCACCAGGTTGGTGAACACGTGCCTTATCAACACGATAAAAACGATCAAAAATGCGGTCGAGGTCTTCACTTGCGATGCCTTGCCCAAAGTCCTGAACACCAATTTCGACCCATGACCCGGCCTTCGCCAAAGCTAAGTGGACCTCTTTTCGTTCCGTTGAGTATTTTAGTGCGTTATCAATCAAGATAATCAATAACTGTTCCAAATGGTCTGGGCGAATGGCGATTTCTGATGTCTGATCCAAACCGTTATCAAAAGTCCAAGAGAACTCTGGGTGTAAGACTTGAAAATCATGATAAACACGACTGACCACAGGCCAAACTGCGGTATGGTCTTGTTCCGTGTTGACCGTTAGCTTTTCCGCCCGAGTCAGCTCCAGCATCTCGTTGACTAACACTTCCATTCGCTTAATCTCAGCTAACGAAGAGGAGAGTGAGTCTTCAAGAACCTCGGGATCATCCTTTCCCCAACGTTCCAACAAGTTTAGGTGCCCCTTCACAATAGCAACAGGTGTTCTCAACTCATGGGAAACATCCGAAACAAAATCCTGTTGTGACTGCATCAAGTTTTGAACTTGGTTCATCGTTTCATTTATGACGGAACCCAGATTGTCGAGTTCCTTGTTATAGGCAACCGGTTGCACACGGTTACTGGTCAATGGGTCTTCTTCAAAAGTCTCCATAACTTTTTCTAATTTTTTGACCGGCCAAACAAAAACTTGGGCCAACAAAAAAGCAAGCAGCAAAATACCACCTAACGCAAAAAAGAGGAAGCTCCACCACCAATGACCAATGGCCTCAAAAACTGCCTTCGATAAATCCGGTCCCTGAATCGCCATCAATGCCACAGGCAATGAGCAAAAAGCCCACCGTTAGTCCCAGCGTTAAAATCGCCTGGGTACTAGTTAACGGTGAGCGTTTTTGATTGTTATTTTTCTCTTCTACCATCTCAGCTCCGCATCACATAGCCCGTACCACGGACCGTTTGGATATAAGAAGTCTTTGAATCTGGTTCATCTAACTTATTACGCAAGTAACGAATGTATACATCCACCACGTTCGTTTCAATCTTCGTATCCACACCCCAAACCTTCTTTAGAAGCTTTTCACGGGGCTGTACGACGTCGATGTTTTCGAGCAAGATCAAAAGCAAATCATACTCACGCTTGGTTAGTGAAATAATTTGATCATCACGTCGAACCGTTCGGTTTTCCTTTTCCAACTTCAAGTTTTTGAAGGAAATCACGTTCAAAGAAGAAGCGGCTGGCTCTTTCTCGATATCAATACGACGCATGAGCGATCGAACACGAGCCAAAAGTTCTTCGATGGCAAAAGGCTTTACAACGTAATCATCGGCCCCATAATCCAAACCAGAAACACGGTCGATAACGGAATCACGGGCGGTCATCATAATGATGGGCGTCTTCTTCACTTCACGCAAACGACGGGCAACTTCAAATCCATTTAATTCTGGCAGCATCAAATCCAACAAAATCAAATCAAAATCTTCCTTCAAAGCTAAATCCAAGCCTTCACGACCGTTCAGAACAGTCTCAACTTGATAACCCTCGTGTTCCAGTTCTAATTTAACAAACTTTGCCAAGTTTTCTTCATCTTCAACAATTAAAATACGGCTCATCGTCTTCTCCGTTAACAAATTTATCAAACTGCTAAGGGCAGTTCAGCCTATTTCCTAAAATGAATTTCTTCTAATGCTATTCTACCATAAGAATGGCCATTATCTCATTTTTTGAAAAAATCATCTAATTTTGCAAGGCGCGGATCCAATTTTGCATCATTTTCAGCGTTTTCACCTTCACTTGCTTCCACAGGGTGTTCTTGCATGAATTCTGCTTCGGAAATGACTTGCCAATCTTTTCCTTCCGGTAAAGGTGCACCAGCTTCTTCCTCAGGCGTCAACACTTGTAGTGGTAGTGCTGAAACAATGTTATCTAAAACAGCCTGACTCAAATCAACAGCATTGTTGACCAGTGGAAAGACCGCCTCATCTTCTTCAAACCGATTAATTTTTTTAGGATCTTCTACATACGTTTCATGGATTGCGAGGTCCGTTGCCCATTCAACGGGGGAAAGTGATCGAGAAGATGGCAAAGTCAAATCCGCGTGAAAGCTAGCAATTAACAAGTAATCGTCTTGATCATCCATCTGGATCGTCCCCGTTACCTTGACGGGTTTTGCCGAAAGAATCAAATCAGAAAAACGTTCTTGAATGGCTGGATTTAAATCCAACGTTTCTTCAAAGTGAAGTGGTTCATTACGGTACTTTTGTAATTGTTGACGTGGAAATTTCATGAATTAATTTTCCTCCTTGATATAGTGAATGGGGCGACGAGCTAAATCCTGCCCCTCTTGGCTGGCCGCTTGTCCTGCCAAGAGTTGCCAAACCAAGCCAGCTTTATAGTCCAAGCGCAGATTCGCCTTGGCTAGCCCCTGGTCAACACGAGAAATAATTGGCAATCGAGCGCGCCGCTTCACTTCAGACAAATAGGCCTGTCCTTCGTCCGTAAAGCCAAGCAATCGTATGTAGGAATCGGCCATCGCCGCCTGCATCTGATCAACTTTTATATTTAGCAAAGTATACAGCATCGTCCGTTGCATTCTTGCAAAGGTATACCGTTTAGACTTCACAGCGCGGATAAAGGACTGATAGGACTGTGGCGCCTCTTTGGCAGTGGCAACCCCCACCAGACGATACTCAAGTCCTTCCGCCATTTGATAAACCTGCCCCAACTGACCAACCGTGTCCGTCAATAGGCGATAACGGAGTAAATCAAAGAAAGGCTTTTCAAAGCCAAGGCTTGTTGGCTTTTCCTTCAATGCCTTCAAGGTATCAGCCGGAACGACTTTTTCGACCTTTTCCCACTTACCTTTGTGCAGGGCAAGTCTTATGGAAGAGGCCGAGGCAATGTCTTGTGCTTCGTCAATTAATTGATCGTGATAAGCCGCCTGTTTACGAGCAATCGGATGCAAGTCCATCTCGACGTCACTTGCCAATACCGCTTTGGCGTAAGAGAAAGCCAGAATATCATTCGGATCCTCTAGTTTAAAACCAGTTTTCTCTTCCAGCTGAGCTGCATAAGCCGACGCGAAGGTCTGTGTCCGATCCGTAAACTGACCCTCCGACTCAATCGCCGCCGCTTTTTTTGCCAAATCCATAAAGTCGACGTCTGGATGCTCTGAACCAAAGACTAAGTCATGGACACCCAAAGCCGCCAAAATTTGAACGGCTCCCTGTGCAAATAAGTGACCAGGTTGAACGGCATCAAAAACCGGCAATTCAACCATTAAGTCAGCACCATTATGCAGTGCTAACTTTGTTCGTTCCCACTTATCCAGAATGGCTGGCTCACCACGTTGCACAAAATTACCAGACATGACAACGACCGCCACATCAGCTCCTGTTACCCTTTTGGCCTCCTGCAAGTGATAGGCATGCCCGTTATGAAAAGGGTTGTATTCTGCAATGATTCCAACGGCTTTCATGCTTTTTCTCCTTTTTGACAGATGAAGAACCAACGACTATCGCCATCATCAGCTTTCTTTTCACCAAAGTCGGCTAGTGCTTGTATTCTTGTAAAGCCAACCCGCTTCAGTGCAGCCAAATAATCAGCCAACGGATAAGTTTGCTCATGATGCACTTCACGAACCAACCTAAAGGCATCCAACCGTTCATCATAGAGGAAGAATTTCAAATCGTGATCGACCGAGTCCGGTTCTTCTCCAAAATAAGTGGTCCACATAAATATTTTTTCAGGATCTTCATCGTTGTTATAGCAGAAATTATCGTAATCAACGTTCACCATTTTGGGCGTAATGACGTCAAAAAGGAAGCTGCCGCCTTCTTCTAAATGTTCGTAAGCTTGTTTTAATCCCGCTTCAAAATCAGCGGGCCCAGGCAAATAATTCAAGGTATCGGCAAAGGACACAATGGCTGGATAACGCTCTTCCCAATCAGAAAAATCCCGAATATCCGCTTGCAAAAGTCGTAAATCGACTTTGGCATCAGCTGCATGTTCCTGGGCTAACGCGAGCATCGGTGCCGAAATATCAAGCAAGTCAACCTGATAACCAGCCTGAGCCAATAAAACGGCTAGGCGGCCAGCGCCACCACCAAGATCCAAGATTTTTCCAACCGGCACGTTCTCTTTAACAAACTCTGCCCACTCAAGGTACAAATCACCATCAAAAAGTGCATCGTACAAACTAGCAAAGGTTTGGTATGGTTGTTCTTCTGAAGCCATTGAGTTCCCCTTTCCGTAGAAAAGGCCACTCAGGAAACTGCATCCCAAATGGCCATTTTAATTATTGTGCTGTCACGTATTGATCAATGTCAATACTCTTAGCGTCGTACCACAATTTATCAAGGTGGTAAAAGTCGCGCGATTCTTCATCAAAGATGTGAACAATCACGTCACCCAAATCCAAAACCACCCAATGGGCTTGTTCAAATCCTTCGATGTGATCAATTGGATAGCCAGCTTCAACAACCGCCTCCTTCACTTCACGTGCAATGGCCTGCACCTGACGTGTTGACCCAGCGGAGGCCAAAACAAAGTAATCGGCTAAGAGCGAAACACCCTGCATGTCCAACGCCGTGATGTTTTCACCTCTTTTGTCATCGATTGCTTGCAACACCGTGTGCAACAAACCATTTTTTTCGTCCGTCATAGAATCTCCTTATTTACTTAGGTATTCTGCCCAATCGTTGTAGGCGTCAAAAGTCTTTGGATAGATTACGTGTTCTTTTCCAGCCAAATATGACAAGGTATGTGCTAATTGGTAAAAGACACCCTGATTCAATGATTCATCAGTAATTCTTCGCGCCTCTTCAACACCCGGAAAGTGGCGACCAGTTTCCAAATAGTCAGCCATGAAAACCACTTTGTCGAGCGTGGTCATGTCATGATGGCCAGCCCCCGTTGTGTGTAAACGGATGGCTTCCAAAATAGCCGGATCATCAATTTTTAATTCATCGTGAACAAATTCAGCGCCAACCACACCATGCCAGATGGGGTTTCCCCACTTCTTTAATGATGTTGGCAAATGCTTTTCATCAATCTTTGCCAAAAATTCTGCTGCCGTTCGTTCTTTTGCATAATCATGGACTAAGCCCGCCACAGCAGCTTGCTTTTCATCCAAGCCGTTTTGCTTGGCTAATTTCACAGCATAGTCACTAACCCGCAAACAGTGCTCATAGCGATGTTCGGACAAATGTGTTCGAACAGCTTCTTTTAATGCTGCTAGTTCCTTTTGATCAACTGCAACCATGTTCATCACTCCTATGCCAAGCGGTTTACTTCAATCGAATACTTCACGTACTTGGCGTCATTTGCTTCTTTGTATAAGAGAACGGTCTTTCCAATGACCTGTGGCACCGTAATCGTTGAGTGCTCTTCGATAAAAGCGGCTAACTCCTTAGCAGTCCATTCCGCTCCCTGTTGAACATTAACTTTAGCTAATTCTCGCTTGGCCAAGGCTTTTTCAACTTCAGCCAACCATTCTTCCGAAGCACCGGCTTTTCCAATTGAAAAAATGGGCGTCATGGTATTTGCTTGTGAGCGCAAGTAGCGCTTTTGCTTTCCAGTTAATTGCATTAAATCATTGCCTTTCTCAAAAATACAGAAACACCAGTAGGTGCATACCCCTTAACGGTCACACCGGCAGGAAGGGTGATAAAACCTAATCCAGCAATCACCAAGTCAGCGGCTGTTTTGGTCTTAAATTCGTGACTAATTAGTCCGCTATCTGCTGATTTTGGTACAGGGGTCAGCAAACCACCCTGATGTTTCTCGTAAAATTCGTCAGCACCGACCAACTTTGTCCGATGCAAGTTTAAGTTGTTTTCAAAGTAAAAAGTGACACCAGTCTTGGCATCTTCCAGACCAGTGATCAAATCGAAACGAGCCAGTCCACCGATGAAGACAGTCTGTCCATCGTTCAATTGGTACGTTCTGGCCTTAATTTCGTTCTTAGGAAGCACGTACTTCAAGTCCTTGTCAGTTACCTGATGTGCGTACTGATCCGCCTTAATGATACCGGGCGTATCAATCAATGAGCGACCATCATCCAATGGAATGGCAATCTGATCCAGAGTCGTTCCAGGAAAACGTGAGGTTGTGATTAATTCCTGCACGCCAGTCTTAGATTTAATGATTTGGTTGATCAAAGTCGATTTACCAACGTTCGTAGTTCCAACCACATAGACATCCCGACCTGCTCGCAGTTCATCAATCTTATCCAAAATCGCATCCAAATTAGCTGGATGCGCAGCCGAGGTCAAATCAACTGCCACTGGTTTAATTCCCTGATCCTTTAACTGACCACGAACCCAGTCCTTAATTTTGTTGGCTTTCAAAGACTTTGGTAACAAGTCCACCTTATTTCCAATCACATAGATTGGGTTATCCTGACCGACAAAACGTGGCAACCCAGGAATCGTTGATCCAGAAAAATCAAAAAGGTCTAAGACATAAACAATTAGGGCCTTCGATTCAGAAACCTGGTGGAGTAACTTAATAAAATCATCATCCGTCAAAGACACTGGTTGAATTTCATTGTAATGGCGTAACCGGAAGCAACGTTGGCATAGCAATTGTTCAGACTCCAATTGCTTTTGCAGAGCAGACATTGGCAAATAGCCCGCTTCTTTTTGATCAGTCGTCTGCATTCGAGCACCACAACCAATGCAGTAGAGACCATCCTGCAAGGCCTCTTCCACCTCTTCTTTGCTGGCAACTTGTTTCGTTTCGTTTTCTAGCATGAACGCCTTAATCTTTCTTTGCTTCGATGGCATCTGTTAAGGAATCGTAGAAAATAACACCATCTTTTTTATAAATAATCTTCTTCGCCTGGTTTTCAATAAAACGGTTAATCCAGGTTTGCCACATATCAGACTCAATCAGTCGTTCAACCAGAACAGAAGGTACACCGGCCAAATGAGCAGCCCAAACATCAGTTAGCATCTGATCGCCTACCATGACCACTTCGTCTTTTTTTAATTGACGGTCATGTAGCACCTTTAAAATACCGCGGGGCAACGGTTTCAAGGACCAAGCCACGTAATCGACTTCTAATCCACCGACTGCTTTTTTTACGCGATCCCAAGTATTGTTTGAAACAACAATGACCTCAATACCCGCCTCTCGTGTCTCCTTCAGCCATTCATGCAGTTCTGCCGTACCATTAGGATTATTCCATGCCAATAACGTATTATCCAAATCAGTTAACACGGCCTTAATACTATGCTTTTTTAACTCATACACGGATAAATCATACACGGATTTCACGCAGTAAGTGGGTTTTAAGAAATTTAGGACCATGGCTCTACTCTCTTTTTGATTTAGCCTTATTATACACGAAAAACGGACCCTACTGCGACAAAAAAAGACCCCCAAGGGAGTCCTTTCATAAATAAAGAAACTTATTTTAATACCAACCGTTTGATTGGAAATGGGAAATCGCATTTGCAACAGATCCATAACGTCCTGCAATGTATCCTTGCATAGCCTGCAACTGGACGGCATAGTTACCATGGTAATCTTGTCCGCCGGCATAGGTTGCATAAGCTGATGCTGACAACTGACCGATTCCGTAGAATGAGCCGTTTTGTGCATTGACATTACCACCAGATTCGCGTTGAATCAACCAGTTAATGTCACCAGATGCATCGGATGATGTTGAGGCAGTGGTCGTCGCAGCAGCAGTAGTTGAACTAGCTGCTGAAGAAGACGATGCTGCCGTCGAAGTAGCCGTGCTTGGCTGCGTACTTACTGCCGTTGTCTGAACAGTAGCGGCGCTACTATCAGATGATTGGCTAGCAGTGTCAGAAGCAGTATCTTGAGTTGTTGCTTCTTGATCAGTCGCTACATCTTGGCTGGCAGCCGTTGTTTCCAAACTCTTAATGTTATCAAGTGAAGACACAGCAGTCTTAACCGTCTTACCATTAACTGAGTTTGAAACCTTTGCGGCTTGGTCAGTCGTGGACTTTGAATTATGAAATTGTTGGTGAACAGCTGTCAATGCAAGACCGGCAACTGCAACGCTCGTAAGTAAAATTTTATTAAACATCATGTCTTACAGTATCCCTGTCGTAGATTATATGAAAATTAAAACAAAATTTAATCTTCGGAAATCAAAGGATAATGTAATCAAACCTCCGTAATCTTTTCGTAAACTCCGCAAATGGCGGGCGTTTGTGTGGTGTTCTTAATTTTTTTTCTTATTCAGCCAGTAATACACTGGCCAACCCAATAATACTATGATAACTGAAATGAGTACGCCATGCAAATCGTTGATTAATTCTGAGATTTCAACATAGATAGAACCAATAATCGCAACGATAGGAATCCATGGGTAAAGTGGCATCGAAAAGTCACGCTTTTCACCTGCTGGATCTTTTCGGCGTAGGATGAAAGCCCCAATGAAAGCCAAAATATAGAACAAAAACGTGATGAAAACCGCGTAATCCGTCAACTGGTTCGGATCCGTTAGCCACATCATGGCATAACCAATAAAAATCATGAACCAGATTGCCGTGTTCGGTGTCTTGGAACGTTGGTTCAACTTGGCAAAGGTTTTGGCAAATGGAAAGTCACCCTTTCGCGCCATGGCAAAGAGCACGCGCGGAAATGAAACGACTTTTCCGTTCAAAGTACCTAACAACGAAATCAAAATAGCGACCGAAAGTAAGCGACCTCCCCATAAGCCAAAGGCTTGTTCAGCCACATGGACCGTGGCGTTGGAACCTAAGGAAACAATTTGATCAGCCGGTAAAGCCCGGTAAGTCCCATAAGAAACGCCAACGAAGGCCACAATTACAATTAAAATACCGTAGACAATGGCTTTTGGCATTGTCTTTTGTGGGTTGCGAATTTCACCTGAAATGTTTGCCAACGTAACCCAACCATCATAGGCAAAGAGTGTCGCCAAGACGGCAACACCGAAACCACCGCCAGAAGTTTGCATGGCTGTTGAAACCGTTTGTGACAGCGCGTCTTCTTTTCCAAAGAACAAACCGTAAATAATCAAGGCCACAATTGGCAACAACTTAATCGTTGTCGTCAACACCTGGAAAGAAGCCGAGTTCTTGTTTGGCAAAGAATTAATCAAGCCAATGAATCCCAAGCCAACCATTCCTGCCGGTACCGACCAAACGTGATTAATGCCGAAAAGCGACGTGAAGAGCAAGCCAAGGTATGCCGCAATGGCTCCCATCATGGCAGGGCCGTAAAAAACGACCTGCATCCAACCGGCCAAATAACCAATCGTTTTTCCGTAAAGCTTCGTTAGGTAGATATAAATCCCACCCGTCTCTGTCATTTGAGACCCAACTTCGGCAACGGTCATCCCAGCTGTCAAAGTCAAAATGCCACCAGCCAACCAGGCCAGCAAGGCCGAGGATGTTGAACCAGCCGTTTGTAAGACCGATCCCTGCTTAAAGAATATTCCGGAGCCAATGATCGTCCCAATTACCAAAGCGAGTGAGGACCAAAGACCAAACCCCCGGTTTAGTTCTTCTTTTTCCATTCTGCGACCTCCTTTTTTGCACAGATTTAAACTTTAAGTATTTTAACATGTTTTTAATCTAAGTGGTAAAAAAGGTTACAAAGTCCTTTTCTTCACAAATAAAAAAAGGATGATTTTCGATTAGAAATCAGCTAGTTGAAGCCTTTTTGTTTTCTTTTTGAACAATAAAAAAACAGCATTTCTGCTGTTTTTAAAAACCTTTATGACTTCTTCTCCGCCTTTTCCCGGGCAATATCACGTTCCATGATTTGCTTGAGGTATTTAGCTGTATAGGAGTCCTTGCTCTTAGCGACTTTTTCGGGAGTACCCGTGGCGATAATTTGGCCACCACCGGCACCACCCTCAGGACCTAGGTCGATAATCCAGTCAGCGGACTTGATTACATCCAGGTTGTGCTCAATGACGGTCACGGTGTTACCATTGTCAACCAGACGGTTCAAGACAACCAGCAGGCGCTCGATATCGTCGGTGTGCAATCCAGTAGTTGGTTCGTCTAAGATGTAGATCGTCTTACCGTTTGTGCGTCGGTGCAGTTCGGAAGCCAGCTTCATCCGCTGTGCTTCCCCACCTGACAAAGTCGTCGCCGACTGCCCCAACTTGACGTAGCCCAAGCCGACGTCAACGATTGTTTGCAAACGACGAGCAATCTTCGGAATGGGAGCAAAGAAGTCTAAGGCTTCTTCTGCTGTCATATCCAAGACATCGGAAATTGTCTTGCCCTTATACGTCACTTCCAGGGTCTCGGAGTTATAGCGCGTGCCATGACAAACTTCACAGGCCACGTAGACATCAGGCAGAAAGTTCATTTCAATCTTGATGACCCCGTCACCGCGACAGTTTTCACAGCGGCCCCCCTTAGTGTTAAAGGAGAAACGGCCCTTGGCATAACCACGCAGCTTGGCTTCGTTAGTTTGGGCAAAGAGTTCGCGAATGTCATCAAAGACACCGGTGTAGGTTGCGGGGTTCGAACGGGGTGTCCGTCCAATTGGCGACTGGTCGATATCGACGACTTGTTCGACGTTTTCGACTCCCTCCACCTTGCGGTAGGCACCAGGCTTATTCGAGTTCTTGTTTAGCTTTTGCTTCAAGACACGCTTCAAGATGGTGTTCACCAAAGTCGACTTTCCAGAGCCCGAAACACCAGTCACGGCCACGAACTTACCAAGTGGGAACTTGGCCGTCACGTTCTTCAGGTTGTTTTCCTTGGCTCCGCGAATGATGATTTCCTCACCATTACCCTTGCGACGGGACTTTGGCACCGGAATGAACTTCTTACCAGACAGGTACTGACCCGTCAGTGACTTCGGATTGGCCATCACTTCAGCCGGAGTGCCGGCCGCCATGATTTTACCGCCAAGGGAACCAGCGCCCGGGCCGACGTCGATTAAATAATCGGCCGCGTTCATCGTGTCTTCGTCGTGTTCAACCACGACCAGTGTGTTCCCCAAGTCACGCATCGCTTGCATGGAAGCCAACAGCTTGTCGTTGTCGCGTTGGTGCAAACCAATCGATGGCTCGTCCAAGACGTAAAGAACGCCGGACAGGTTGGCACCAATTTGCGTAGCCAAGCGAATTCGCTGGGATTCCCCACCGGACAACGTGGCAGCGGACCGTGACAAAGTCAAATAGTCCAAGCCAACGGACTGGAGGAAGCCCAGGCGGTCCCTGATTTCCTTCAAGATTGGCTTAGCAATTTCCTCGTCTTGCTGACCGAGTGTAATGCTGTTAAAGTAGTCAATTTCGTCGTTGACTGGTAGGTTGGCCACGTCACCGATGTTTTGTCCAGCGACTTTGATGGACAAGGCCGCCTTGTTCAACCGGTAGCCGTGACAGGCCGGACAAGTCAACTTGGTCATGTACTGGGCCATGACATCACGGGTAAAGTCCGAGTTCGTTTCCTTGAAACGGCGGGCGATGTTGTTCATGACCCCTTCGAAAGGTTGGTCGACATCGCGAACCCCACCAAAGTCAGAATTGAAGTGGAAGTGGAATTTCTTGTCACCCGATCCATAGAGAATCAGCTCCTGCTGTTCCTTCTTCAAGTCCTTAAAGGGTGTATCCATGTCAATCTTAAACTGCTCACAGAACTGTTCCAACAATGCAGGATAGTAATTCGACGAAATCGGATTCCAAGGCGCAATTGCTCCCTCCCGCAAAGTCAGGCTATCGTCTGGAATAACCAAGTCAATGTCGACTTCCTGATTCGAACCTAATCCCTGACAAACCGGACAGGCCCCGTCGGGCGCGTTAAAGGAGAACAGTCGGGGTTCCAGGCGACCAGGACGGAAATCCTTCAAGTCACCCAGGTAGTGGTCCGACATCCGAATTGGCGCTTGCGCTTCCTCATCACCGCGTGTGACTGGTTCCAAAACGACAAGACCGTTGGCCAAGCCAGTGGCGGCTTCGATGGAATCGAACAGTCGCGAGCGTGAACCGTCCCGCATCACCACCCGGTCGACCATGACCGAGATGTCGTGAAACTTGTTACGGTCGAGGTTGACATCATCAGGGCCGTCGAGCTCGATAATTTCGCCATCGACTTTGGCACGGAGGTACCCCTGCTTTTGCATCTTTTCAAAGGTCTTTTGATGTGTTCCCTTTTTATGTTCAATCACGGGTGCAAAGACCTGTAAACGCGTTCCCTCTGGTAAATTTTTTTGTGCGTAATCCACCATTTGATCGATGGATTGCAGAATTTTGGTGCCATCAGCGGGATCATCTGGCTTTCCAACACGAGCAAAGAGCAGACGGAAGTAATCAGCAATCTCGGTTACCGTTCCGACGGTTGAGCGAGGGTTATTCGAAGTTGTCTTCTGATCAATCGAGATGGCCGGTGAGAGGCCATCAATGGAATCGACGTCCGGCTTATCCATCTGTCCCAGGAATTGCCGAGCATAGGCCGACAGTGATTCCACGTAACGACGTTGCCCTTCGGCATAGAGTGTGTCAAAAGCCAAAGAGGACTTACCGGAACCGGATAAGCCAGTCACAACGGTCAAGGAGTCCTTTGGAATATCGACATCGATGTTTTTTAAATTGTGGGCCCGAGCACCACGAATTTCAATTTTATTCTTAGCCATGTTTTCCTCTACTTGCTAAAAAGCCCATCACTGGGCTTCCTGTTTAAACAGACTCACTAACTAGCGGCCGGCCTGTTTTTTTAATTTCATGATGTTATCACGGACTTTCGCAGCGGTTTCAAAGTCGAGTTCCTTGGCAGCCGCCTTCATTTGCGCTGACAAGTTCTCCAAGATATCCGTTTGATCCGACTTTGGTAAGTCGGCAAAGTCGACCTCCGTCATGTCGACCGACTCCGTTTCCTCACTTGGCCGATCAGCACGGATCAAGTCACGAATGTCCTTTTTAATGGTTTGTGGCGTAATACCATGTTCCTTGTTGTAAGCCATTTGAATCTCACGACGACGAGCCGTTTCATCCATGGCTTCCTTCATGGACCTGGTGACCTTATCCGCATACATAATCACGTGACCATTGGCATTACGAGCCGCACGACCAATGGTCTGAATAAGGGAACGAGGATTACGCAAGAAGCCCTCTTTATCGGCATCCAAAATGGCCACCAAAGACGTTTCCGGCACATCGATTCCCTCTCGAAGCAAGTTGATGCCGACCAAGACATCGTACTTACCAAGACGCAATTCGCGAATAATCTTCGTTCGCTCCAGCGTTTTAATATCGGAATGCAAGTAAGCAACCTTAATCCCGACATCTTTCAAATAATCCGTCAAGTCTTCTGACATCCGCTTGGTCAGTGTCGTAATGAAGACACGCTCATCACGTTCAACTCGCTTGTTAATCTCGCCAACTAAATCATCAATCTGCCCCATAACTGGTCGAACTTCCACTTCAGGATCAAGCAGACCAGTTGGTCGAATAATTTGTTCCACCACGTCTTTTTTGGGGACGCGTTCAAGTTCATAGTCACCAGGGGTGGCCGACATATAAATAATTTGGTTAACGTGCTTTTCAAATTCCGGCAACGTTAACGGCCGGTTATCCAAGGCAGAAGGTAAACGGAACCCGTAATTAACCAGTGTTTCCTTGCGGGCCTTATCGCCATTATACATACCACGAACCTGTGGCATCGTCACGTGACTTTCATCGACAACAATCAAAAAGTCATCTGGGAAGAAGTCAAGCAGTGTATAGGGTGCTTCTCCCTTTTGGCGACCGTCCATCCAACGCGAATAGTTCTCAATTCCTGGCGTAAAGCCCATTTCTTGGAGCATGGCCAGGTCGTATTCCGTTCGCTGACGAAGGCGTTGTGCTTCGAGTAGCTTCCCCTCTTTTTCGAATTCCTTTAGACGTTCTTCCATTTCCTCGCGGATACCAACCAGAGCCTTCTTCATCCGGTCATCGTCGGTCATAAAGTGCTTAGCGGGATAAACCGCTACATAGTCTTTTTCGGAAACAACCTGTCCGGTTAAGGCATTAATCTGACGAATCCGATCAATTTCATCACCAAAGAACTCCACCCGCAAAGCCAATTCATCTTGTGAAGATGGAAAAATCTCAATAACATCACCGCGAACACGAAAGGTTCCACGCTGAAAGTCAATGTCGTTACGCGCAAACTGGACGTCTACCAGGTCGTGCATTAACTGGTTACGACCGTACTCGCTGCCGACGCGCAAGGAAATGACGTGATTCTTATACTGGTGAGGATCACCCAATCCAAAGATTGAAGAAACTGAAGCCACCACAATGGTATCATTGCGCTCAAAAAGCGAGGCCGTCGCCGAGTTTCGCAACTGATCAATTTCATCGTTAATGGCCGAGTCCTTTTCAATGAAAGTATCAGAAGAAGGCACGTAAGCCTCTGGCTGATAATAATCATAATAGGAAACGAAGTATTCAACCGCATTATTCGGGAAGAACTCTTTCAATTCGGAATAGAGCTGACCCGCTAGGGTTTTGTTATGTGACAACACTAAAGTTGGTTTATTATTTTGAGCAATGACGTTGGAAATGGTAAAGGTCTTTCCGGTACCAGTGGCACCAAGAAGGATTTGCTCCTTTTCGCCATCCTTCAGCCCTTTCACCAACTGCTTGATGGCCTTTGGTTGGTCACCAGTGGGCTGGTACTTTGAAACAACTTCAAATTTTTCATTCTCTCGTTTTGGTGCTACCATGAGGCCTCCAAACTGTTAAAACACTTATTTTATTATAGCAAAAAACGAACAGATGTTCTATAACACAAATCTGTTCGTTTTTGAGTTCAATAACCAATCAAGAAGCTTACTTTAGTTCCGGTGCATCGGTTTCGTATTCGTTCACCGTCGACTGACCGTTGTTTTTAGCAAGCAAAGAGGTCGGGTTTGATTTTTGGTTTTGCTTCAATTGCTTGAGAGCAGAAGCCTTTTGATAGTCATAGGATGACTTATTCACTGTATAGGAGTTCAACCTCGATTTATCGAAGCGAAGCAAGTCGCCTGTAATGACTTTATCGGAATAAGACAAAGACTTATCCGCGTATGCCTGTACTCGTGCAGCCGTTGCTTTCAAAGCCGGATTAGACTTCATGGACAGCTTTTGGCCCGTCTGAGTATCATAATAGTCATTTCGATACTTTGTGTAGGTTGGGGTCACCCAATCACCATTTCGGAAGACAACCGTTTGTGGGTTTTGCTGTGAAAGCAAATCATGACCGAAAATCGTCATGCCATCCGTTGATACTCCAAGCAAATGCAGGAGGGTCGGCATCATATCAATTTCGCCACCATAAGTGTGGTTAATGCCACCCTGCAAGCCAGTGCCGTGAATCATGAACGGAACCTTTTGGAAGTTGGCCAAATCGTAGTTATCAACGGAATCCTTACCAAGCAACTTCGCAATGGCCGGTTGGTGGTTTTCAGAAATTCCGTAGTGGTCACCATACAAAACAAAGGTTGAATTATCGTAGAGGCCGGTCTTCTTCAGGTAGGCCATCAATTCACCAAAGGCTTGATCCAAGTAGTGAGCCGTTTGTACGTAGCCATCCACTGTTGAATCCCCTGTCTGGGTTGCTGGGAAAGTGGCGTTCTCCTTATCCAATGTATATGGATAGTGGTTGGTAACCGTGATTAACTTGGCATAGAACGGCTGAGGCAATTGCTCAATGTATTGCGCCGTATCCTTCAAGAAAATCTTATCTTTCAAACCATACCCAACGGAGTAATTGGCCTTGTCAGCGTTTGGATAGTAGTTCTTTGAGAAGAAGTAGTTATAACCAAAGGACTTATAGGTGTTATTCCGGTTCCAAAATGTTGAAACATCGCCGTGGAAGGCAGCGGATGTATAGCCCTGCTGACCAAGAATTCCCGGCATGGACTCGAAGGTATTGGCCGTTCCGTACTTTGTCATGGCTGAGCCGGTCGCCAAACCATACAGCGAATTTTCCTGCATCATTTCAGCATCGGAAGTCTTTCCCTGTCCAACTTGGTTATAGAAATTATCAAAAGAAAGGGTGTTTTGATCATGGTAGAAAGCATTCAAGTTCGGCGTTACTTCCTGCCCATCGACTTTATAATCAATCAAGAATTGTTGGAAGGACTCTAAGTGAATGACAAAGACGTTCTTCCCCTTTTGACTGCCATAGTAGCTGGCATTGGCCGGAATGTTGTTTTGATTAATAAAGTTCTGAACCGTTTTCAAATCGCTAGCCGTCGCCTCTTTACGAGAGTCAGACTGCTTCTTCGTTTGAAAGGCGTTAAAGGCCGCATATTCATTCAAACCCAGATACTTAACGATGTAGTTATTATCAAAGGACCGTGTCAGCAAGCCCGAGCGGTCAACCGAAGCAATCCCAAAATCAACCAGCATCAAAGCAACACCCAGACAAGTGGTCAAGAAGGCGTAGCGCTTCAAAATTTTCTTCTTGTCAATTGGCCAGAGCTTAAAGAGTAAGAACACGGCTAAAATAATTACATCGACATACACAAGAAAGTCGGTTGGCCTAATAATGGCCGCAATGGACTTTCCAAGGTTATTCCCCGTTGATGAACCCGAACCAAGAATGCCGAATGACAGGAAGTCTGAGAACTCACGATAATAGAGCATGTTGGCAAAAAGCCAAATGGTCTGAATTAAGTTGAACAGCCAGACGAGGAAGTAGGCTAGCCGTCCACGGAAATAAAGACCAATGCCAAGTAGAATAATAGCGGTTGGAATCGGATTTAGAGCTAGCAAAAACAACTGAATGGGACCGGAAGCCCCCAAAGAAAAGTTAAAGAAGTAATTGAGATAGGTCTTCAACCAAACGAGAATTAAATTTAAGACAAAAAAGCCAGTCAGGCTCGACCTCCAATGTTTTGACGCTTTCACTGTTGACCAATTCAAGCGCTGTTTAATCGTCCCCATAAAGTTACGTAACATTTCTTTATTCCTCACAAAAACTGACCTAAAAGGTCAGTTGCACATCACGAAGTAAATCGTATATTTCAATTGCCACTAAATCAATATCATCAAAATGGTAGTGCTTTTTTAATCGATGGTCGAGCACATCCCACTCTTGGTTTTCTTGATCATAGGTGACTTGTAACAGTTCCAATCCATAGAGGTCAAAACGTCGTTTTTGATACCGACCATCCTTTGACTTTTGCATCGCAGAAAGGCGGTTTAAAATATCTTGTAATTGACTCGTTTTTTCAGGCATGATGTCCTTCTTTTGTTGGAATGACATAAGCCAAGATTCCAGCAAACAAACCAAAGTAATAGGTAATCAAACGCCAGATCAAAATCACTAAGACCAGCGTTGCCGGGTTTTTCACGAATGGTGTAAAGAGTAATTGAAAGGAAATTTCAGCCCCACCCACTCCACCAGGAATTGGAAAGAGGGAAATAACCATCACAATCATAATGTTCATGGCGATAATCAACCACGGATTAACCGTACTGTAGCCAAAGGCTCGGATAACAAAGTAAGGGACCACGTAAAGCGCAATCAATTGCAATCCAGTATAAACCGTAGCAATCGACAATGAACGTGTTGAACGAATCACCCGCTTTGATTCCTCATGGAAGCTACGGATTTTTTCTTCTGAACGCTTCTTAAAGGTCGAAATACTGTCACCCTTGTAAAACCCTGAGACTAATTTAGCACCCATGTCCACGACTTTCAAGGACAAAGTCGGCCAAAACATCACCAATAAAATCCCGATAATCACAACGGCATGGATGGCAATGGCAAAGGGAATGAACGTTGCAAAAGCCGGATTCACGTTTTCATAAATGAAGTGATCTGCAGCAAAGTAGCCAACGATGAAAAACAAGACAACCACCACTTGGTACACCAAGAACTTCATTAAAATAACGGAAAGCGCTCGTGAGGCTGGGATGTTACCACGAGTCAGCCCGTAGAGTTGTGCAGGTTGACCACCCGTTGCAAAGGGTGTTAAACCAACACCCAACTGATTCATCAGCGGGACCCGCATCAACGTACCAAACGAGGTATCCGACCGGTCTTGCTTGCTTAACAAGGCATGGGTAGCAAAGGCTTCAAGAATTAGGGAGAGTATCATCATCGAAAAAGCGATGAGCAGGAAACGCCAATCAAGTACCTTTAAGGCAGCTTCCAATTGTTTTCCCCGACCGGACAGTTCGTTCACCAAATAGTAAATCACTAGTCCGGTTGTCAAGAGGACAACGAGAGCAGAAAGTTGGTTTCGGCGTGACATGTCAGACTCCTTAGACTGTTTGATCGGACAAGTTGATATCAACCGTCCCGTTATCATTGAGTGGTAAGCGTTTGTCTGCAAGCGTTGCTCGATAAACATCATCGAGCACCCGTCCGATTTGATGCAAATCACGCTCTTTCGCCACCTGGTAACCGGCCTCAGTCAAGTCAGGGCGATTACCAGCCAAAATCGCTTGCATTTGCTTATCAAAGTCATCCAAGCTTTCTGCCTTATAACAGTTTTCCTGGTCGACTAACCACCCATCGTATACCGGAATATCACGCACTAACAGTTTCTGCTTAGAGGCCAAGGCCTCTAACACCACAATACCTTCGGTTTCTTCATAAGAAGGATAAAGGAATAAATCAGCAGCGGCGAACGCCCCTTTAATAATGTCACCAGTAATGTAACCAGGAAAAATCAAATTAGCCGGGTGATGCTCGATGACATGGCGAACCTTCCCGGGGACAATGGCCAAGTTTGTATGACCAAACCAAATAAAGGTGATTTCTGGGTGACGCTTGGCCAGCTCGACAAAGTCGAAAATCCCCTTTCGTTCGAAGAAAAGGCCGACGGACATCACGACTTTTTGATCAGGTTGAATATTGAAATATTCTTTGTAAGCCTGAACTTGCTCTTCTTTATAGCCGTACTTGGCCAAATCAATCCCATTGGAGACTGGATAGATTGGTTGCGTTAGCCCGTAGTTTTCAAGTAAGGACTTGGAATATGGTGTCGGAGTAATCAGGGCATTTCCTTGCTTGTAAAGTGACACAAGGTATTTCTTGTAAAATGGCGCCAACAGGTTCGAACCGAAGAAAGAATTTCGAAAATCCTCATAAGTTGAATGGGCATGATAAATAACTTTTTTACCCATTTTGTGTGCTTTTTTAACCATTTGCATGGAGCGCAATCCGTAGGTATTGATGTGCAAAACGTCGTAGTCAACACACTTGGGGTCAGTTGTTACGGTAACATCCGCCACTGGACCAAGCGCAGCCAATTGCAAACGCATTGCACGGCCAATCCCCGATTGGGCAATCAAGTTTTGGTTTTCAAAGTATAGCAGGACTTTCAAGTCAATTTCTCCTAAAAGGATTTCGTAAAAGGCGTTTGATATAACCAATTTCGTCATCGTTCAATTGATCAGAATCATCGGCCTGTTCATCTTGTTTATAGTTTTGGATTACTTCTTTGTAAAAGGCAAGAACACGGTTCGCAAAGGTGTCTGCGTCAACGTTCTTAACGGCTGCTCGGCGAACTTGCTCATCTTCTTTCGAATCAGGGCGCTTCAGGTATGACAAGACAGCATCAATGAAACCGTCATAGTCATCAACCAGCTTCCCAATGGCTGAATCCGTCACCAACTGATCAAGATATGGTGAGTGGATGGCCACGAAGGGGCGGTCACAGGCCAGAGCTTCAATAAAGGTCAAGCCCTGGGTTTCGGAATCAGACGAAGAAACAAAGACTGTTGCTAAGCGGTAGTAATCAGCCACTTGGTCGTGATCAACCATTCCAGTGAAAGTAATCGCGTCTTGCAGACCAAGTTCTTCTACTTGATCCTGAAGTGACTTTTTAGCAGGACCATCCCCCGCAATCAACAAGCGCGCATCGGGCATTTGTTCCAAGATTTCAGAAAAAGCCGAAATCGTCATGGCAATGTTTTTTTCAAAGGCCAAACGCCCAAGTGACAAAACGACTGGGGTACCGGGTTTAATCCCGTACTTAGCGTGTAAGTCTTCCCTACCAGAACCCAGTTCCTTAATGGCAACACCGGTTGGAATGACCGGAATCGGAATGTCATCGACGCCATATGAAAGTAAGCTTTCTTTCACCCGTTCAGAGGGGGCAATACAACCGTCCATGGACTTGAGGTAGGCCTTCATCAGATGGGAAACGGTCGAAGGCTTAATTAGCATTCCCTTCGCAACGTAGTGAGTATAGTCCTCATACATGGTGTGATAGGTGTGAATAGCCGGAATCTTCAGTCGCCTGGCAACGTACTTACCAATTAGACCAAGTGAAAACTCCGTCTGAGTATGCACAATATCCAGCTTCACCTCTTTGGCAATTTCAACAGCCTGGATCAACCCGCGGAAAGTCAAACGGCGGTCTTTAAAGCCAAAGTATGGCAAGGAAGAAAAGCGGTAAATATGTGGTTCATCAGCATCTTTACTAACTTTTGGATCCGTTGTTGTAAAAATATAAACTTGGTGCCCCTGAGCTTCGAGTGCATCTTTTAAGGTTTGGATAGACGTTGCCACACCTGATACTTGCGGAAAATAAGTATCTGTAAATAATCCGATATTCATGCCAAGCCCCCATTCATTCGCGAAGTTAAACGTAGTGCCAATATTATACCATCTTTCGAAATGGCAGCCAAAAGCCCATATCTAATCAAAGACCATCTGGTTGTAATAGAGTTCGGAATAAAAACCTTTTTCGGACAGCAACTGCTCGTGTGTCCCCTTTTCAATGACCCGACCGTCTTTTAAAACAACGATTTGATCGGCAGACAAGATTGTCTTTAACCGGTGGGCAATCACAAAGGACGTTCGGTCCTTCATGACGTTTTCCATCGCTAATTGGATTTTCGCTTCCGTCACAGTATCAACATTGGCCGTCGCTTCGTCTAATATTAGCAAATCAGGGTTTGTCAGAATGGTTCGAGCAATCGACAGCAATTGCTTTTGACCAGTCGAGAATAGGTTATCCGCCCCCGTCACCTGCGTATCGTAGCCATCGGGTAAGCTCATGATAAAGTCATGAATGTTGGCCTGTTTGGCCGCATCTTCAACCTCTGCCAAAGTCGCTTCGGGCTTTCCAAAGGCAATGTTTTCACGAATCGACTTTGAAAAAATAACGGACTCCTGTAAAACAATGCCAACACGGCGCCGCAACGATTCCAAATCAAAGTCTTTTATTGGTGTCCCATCATAGGTAATCTCACCTGAGTTCAAGTCATAGAAGCGGTTCAGCAAATTCATGACCGTGGTCTTTCCTGAACCGGTTGGTCCCACCAGGGCCACCATCTGCCCCTTCTTCACGTCAATGGAGACATCCTTTAGAATGGGGCGTCCTTCTTGGTAGGCAAAGTCAACATGCCTTAAAGCCACACCACGTTTTAATGGACCAGCCTGCAAATGACCGGCGTTCACTTCATTTGGCATCTCCTCGACATCTCGAATCCGGTTTGCCCCAGTAATGGCTAACTGAAGTGGGTTATAAATGGCCGTTAACTGAGAAATTGGCTGGAAATATTGTTGAGAGTAGGTAACAAAAACGACAATTAAGGACAGACCAGCGGCCTTATCCATTCCATTATGGATCACTAACCACGAACCAAAGAAAATCACAATGGCTAAGTTTAAGAGTGAAAAGCCCTGCATCAAGGGTGAGAGGAGTCCTGAATAGAACTGCCCCTTTTGGCTGGCTTGACGAACCGTTTCGTTAAATGGGCGGAACGATTCAATCGATTGTTCTTGCCGACCTTCCGCCAGTAAGACCGCTTGACCGGATAATTGTTCATTAATGTAACCATTTAAATCACCGGTAGCTTGCTGCTGCTTTTCAATTTGCTTACGGGCCTGATTAACAATGACCAACGCAACTACGATGGCAACCGGTGAAAGGGCCATCGTTACAAGCGCCATTGTCAACGACTTTTCAAGCATCATCCAGATGATGCCAAGGAAAAGGACACCTTGAGAAAAAATTTGAAAAACGGCAGAATTCATGGCATTGAACACGTTATCCAAATCAGAAGTGAACAAAGACAAAATCTTCCCGTCCTGGTGTGAATCAAAATAACGAATCGTCTTCTTTTGCAAATTAGCGAAGAGGCCGGTTCGCATCTCACCAACTGAATCGGAGGAGACCCGTGAAATAATCAGCCCGGACAGAACCAATCCAATTTCTGAAAGCAAGTAAAAGAGCACCATTCCAATCAATGCCTGATAAAAGTCGTGTAAAGACGCATGGGCACCTGGTGTAAAGGAGGCCGTCAAGTATTTTGTTAAGCCGGAAATAGCATCCCCAAGATAAAGTGGCGCCTTAATCTGGGCATAGGTCCCCAACAACACGAGGGTAGCCGCCAAAATCAAGCCCTTCCAATAGGGCATTAAATAACTTGTAAAATAGCGAACCGCGCGTTTAATCATTTTCTTGCCCCTTCCCTTTTTGACTTTGATAAATTTCTCGATAGACCGGACTGTTTGATAGCAGCTCATTGTGTGAACCAACGCCGACGATTTGACCAGCATCAAGCACAATAATCTGATCTGCATGAATGATTGAAGCAATCTTTTCGGCAATAATGACCTTCGTTGTCTTTTGAAAGTCGTTAGCCAAAACATCTTGCACACGGCGCTCTGAACGAGCATCCAAGGCGGAGGTTGCATCATCTAAGATGAGCAAGCGGGGCTTTTTCACTAAGGCCCGGGCCAAAGAAAGGCGTTGCTTTTGCCCCCCTGACAAGTTCGCAGAACGTTCCGCAATTTCATGTTCCAATCCATCCGGGTAAGCATCAACAAAGTCAGCAGCCTGAGCTGCATCAACTGCTTCAGCCATTTCTTCCGGACTAGCGTCTTCCTTGCCCATCTTTAGATTAGAAGCAATTGTTCCTGAAAACAGAACTGGCTTTTGCATCACAATGGCCACCGACTGGTGCCAATCAGAGGAAGCAATTTCTTCAATGGCATGGCCATCTACCGTAATCTGCCCAGCATCTGCCTGATAAAGTCGTGCTAGTAGCAAGGCCAGTGTGGACTTTCCAGAGCCGGTCGAACCGACCACACCCAGTGTTTGCCCAGCAGGAAGTGTAAAAGAGAGGTCATGTAGAACGGCATTTTCGGCTTTCGGGTAGGTAAAGGAAACATCTCGAACTGTCAGTTCCTTGGTTAAAAAGTGCTCTTTAGCCATTGCTAGCTGATTGCCCTTTTTCTGATGCTTCGTCTTTTCCGCCATAATCCCCGCAATTCGTTTCAATGAAACAAAGCCACGGGAAGCAAAAGTCGAAATCATGCCCAACATCAAAAGTGCCATCAAAATCTGATTCAAATAGGTAATGAACGGTGTGATTTTAGCTAACTGATCTGGCGCTTCTTTAATCGACGTCGAAATAAAGAGCATTGCAGCCGCGATTGCTGCGTAGGAAATCAACATGAAAATTGGGAACATCAAGTTAAAGAGGTAGCCGATTCGACGGTTTACATCCGTTAGTTCCTGGGTGTTTTGGGCAAAGGATGCTTCCTCTTGCCCTTGCTGATTAAACGATTTCACGACCCGAACACCACTCAAGTTTTCCTGTGCGAGCGTGTTATTTTGGTCAATTAGTTGCTGTATTTTCCCAAAATAACGGCCCATCATGGCAAAAATCCGTTTGGAAGAAAGCACAATCAAGACAATCATGAGGAGCACCACCCACCAGAGAGAAGGTAAGGTCCAGATGGACAAAATAATGGCCCCAACAAAAAGAATAGGCACTCGCAGCACCATCTGTAGGGATTGCATCACCAACTGTTGCACCTGGTTAATATCGTTGGTTAATCGAACGACCAGGTTGGCCGAACTATAGGACTGCACCTGTTCCAGTGAAAATTGTTGAATTTTTTCGTATTCGGCCTGACGAATATCAGCAGCCACGGATTGTGATACTTGCGAAGCAAAGTAGGTACCGGTTACACCGGCGACGATACCGACCAAAGCAAGCGGTAACAGATAAAAACCATTTTTTAAAATCAAGTCACTCTTGTCAGCAATGATCGCTGCCATCATTTTTTCCAAAAACTGTGGTTGCGTCAGTGTTGCTAAAGCCATCATCGTCACTGCTAAAATAGCAACCGTTATTTTTTTCCAGTAGGGCCTTGCATAGGTGATTAGTAGTTCCATCGATTTCTCCCCATTCAATCATCTTTTTTTAAAAAGGACTCTTCTTTAAGAAGAGTCCTTGAACGTCTCTGAATCGTTCATTTACAGGCATTACGCCCTCTACAATATTCTGTGATTATTAGCTTACCACCAAAATTTTAAAAGATAAACGGCAGATGATAGTCAAAAATGTTCATTTGACCCATTTCTGACAACGGCCCTTTTAAACTTGGAAAAGAAAAAACAGCCCCCAAAAGGGTACTGCTTTTGCTTAAGAAATCAGACCTTAGTCTTCCTTCTTCTCTTCAGCATCGTCTGCTTCCTTTTCATCAGCGGGTGCTGCTGTTTCAGCAGGCTTTGCTGCTTCGGCGTTCTTCACGGAACGGATAGCCGTTACTTCAAAAGTCAAGATAACGCCTTCACAGTCCAAGTCAACCGTCTTGTCGGCTTCGTTCACGCGGTCAACCTTACCGTGCAAACCGCCGATGGTGATGACGTCAGAGCCCTTCACCATTTGGTTCTTCATTTCTGCTTGGCGTGCCTGCTGCTTCTTTTGTGTGCGTTGCATCCAAAAGACCATGGCAACAACCAAAATCAAGGGGAGGATAAAGTTTTGCATGAGTTGCTTCCTTTTTCTAGTTATTTGTTACATTGTACCAGATTTTAAAAAAGTCGTGCGTTCTTTTTATTATAACCGTACTCTTCCAAAATCCGTTCCCTAAATTCCAATAACCGATCTTCTTCAATTGCCGTCCGCATTTCTTCCATTAAGTGGAGGAGGTAGCGAAGGTTATGCTCGGAAGCAATTTGAGCCCCCAAACGCTCGTTAGCGTTAAAGAGATGGTGCAAGTAGGAGCGGGACAAATTCTGGTAAGGACTGTAATTGGGTAAATCATATTGGGCTAAATTGCCGAACTGATTCTTTCGAATTGGATTATCGGAATAATAAGTCAAATCTGGGTCGATTGGTGAAAAGTCGGCCTTATAACGGGAATTTTTAATGACCACACGACCCTTTGAGGTCATGAGTGTCCCTTTCCGGCCAATTCTAGTTGGTAAAACACAATCAAACATGTCGATACCACGAATGACCCCATCAATCAGCGAATCGGGAGCAGCAACTCCCATTAAGTAACGTGGCTTGTCTTCCGGCAAGAGCGGCACGGTAAAGTCCAAAACACGGTTCATTTCTTTTTTAGATTCACCAACAGAAAGTCCCCCAACGGCATAACCAGGTAAATCCATTTTAACTAATTCAGTTGCGGATTCAGTCCGCAAGTCTCGGAAACCCGCTCCCTGAACAATGCCAAAAAGAGCTTGTGTATCCGTTTTTTTGTGGTATTTTTGTGCTCGATCTGCCCAGCGAAGCGACCGTTGCATGGAATCTTTAATATAATCATAGGTTTCAAAATACGGAATTGCCTCATCCAACTGCATCATCACGTCTGAACCTAGGTTGTTTTGTATTCGCATGGCCACTTCCGGGGACAAAAACATCTTGTCGCCGTTAACATGGTTTTGGAACGTCACCCCCTCTTCCTTCAGCTTGCGAGCATCGGAAAGGGAGAAGACCTGAAAGCCACCCGAATCAGTTAAAATCGCCTGGTCCCAGCCCATGTATTTGTGTAACCCGCCTGCTTGTGCAATCAGTTCATCTCCGGGACGAACCCAGAGATGATAGGTGTTGGCCAGGATAAACTGAGAACCAATCTCCTTCAATGTTCGAGTGTTAACGCCCTTAACCGCTCCCTGGGTTCCAACGGGCATGAACATCGGCGTTTCATAGGTGCCATGTGGTGTATGGAGTCGTCCCCTTCGTGCACCAGTATGCTTTTCTGTATGAAGATGCTCGTACCAAACGGCTGCTTTCTTATCTGTCATGATTTACCCACTTGTTTCTTTTTACTTCTTTCATTGTAACACGGACACCTTCCCGCAGTTGTTTCTTCACCTTGACAGCGTTATGATAGCGGAAGCTTAAAATATATTGAGAAGCGAAAGGACTAGACGAAATGGAAGAAAATTACATTGCACGGATGCGTGCCAAAGTCGGTCACGAAGGCATGATTTTCAATTCCGCCTTTGGCGTATTATGGAACGAAGAACACGATGCCATTCTTTTGGAAAAACGTGGTGATTCCAAGGTGGGCTACGGTTTCCCCGGCGGTTTCCTAGAATATGGGGACTCCCCAATGCAAGCCGTTGTTCGCGAATTTAAGGAAGAAACGAATTTAGACGTTGAAGTGGTTCGTCTACTAGGAATCGCCACTCACGTTAATCCCAAGAACTCTTGGGGCGATGCTCAGGAGACCATTTCAATGGGCTTTGAAGTGAAACTGGTGGCGGGCACAGATACTAGCCATCTAAAGGCGGATGGCGATGAAACACTTGATGTCGCCTTTATTCCAGTTAATCCCCGGCCACAAATGTTCGTTCCTGCTGCGCAAAACACGTTGGAGCGCATCCTGACAATTAACGAAAAGAGCGATCAACCATGGCTTCGTGAGCCTGGTAAATAAACATCATGAGCAACCCAGCTTAGGGTTGTTTTTTTCTACAAAACTTTATTTTTAAAAATGTATAATATTTTAAAATATTTGTATTTATCACTAAGTAGTGCTACACTGAACTTGCTAGAAATCGTGGCAGATACTCCTAGTATTACTGTCTTAAAACCCTATTCTATTTTTCATTCAATTACACATTCAATTGACTAAACTTGGTTTAGTACGATTCATGTTTTCAAACGGACACCCAACCGTTTGAAAATACTTCCTAAAATTTTAACGATTTACCTAATTAAGTCATGTTAACAAATGCTTTGATTTCCCAACTGCCACGATAGCAAAAGAGAGGCCGAATATTCGGCCTTTTTTTGTTCTTTTTAAAGGAAACTGTTAGACTAAAAAAAGCAATTATTTCATTACAAGAGAGAAAAAAATGTTAATTATTTTATATGGTTTCTTAATCGGTTGCTTCGTTACGCTAATTGGCGGCGGCGGCGCGACTTTTTACTTGGGTGTCTTGACCTCTTCACTGGCGATGTCAACGGAAATGGCGGTGCCAACTTCTCTGTTCATTGCGGTGTTTGCCCTTCTTTCGGGCTTCCTAACACAGTTAAAACTTAAAAACGTTGATTTACGGATCGGTAATCGGCTCATTTTCGCCGCCATTCCCGGCATTATCATCGGAACCGCCGTTTCCCGCTTCATTCCCGCAGTCATCTATCAAACAGCCATTGGTTGCCTATTAACTTTCATGGGCTGTGTTGTCCTTTACAAAAACCTTCGCAAGAAGAAAAAAGAACAGGTGGTTAACGAAAAGTCTAAAGTTGCCCTTCTCTTCGGTCTCATTTCCGGCTTAATGGTTGGCTTTGGTGGCCTATCGGGTGGTTCTGCGGTCGTGGCCGGCTTGTCCATCATTGGTTTGCCAGCCGTTAAAGCAACGGGAACAACAACCTACATTCTCTGGGTTTTGGCCGTTGTTGGCTTGTTCAGTCACTTAGCCGCTGGTTCCCCAATTTCATGGACCGCGGGCCTCTTCCTGATGGCCGGGGGAATTGCTGGTTCCGTCCTAACACCGCTCGTACTCCGCCTCTTTGATCAAAAGAAACTGAATAAGTTTCTTTCGCCTATGCTGGGCTTTGTCATTATCTACTTCGGTTTGAACTTAATTTTCTAAAAAAACGCTGGTTGATAACCAGCGTTTTTTGCTTACTTTGTAACTACAACCGTTACGGTTGGCATGCCTTCGTTAAAAGTCGCCTCCCACTTCCCCTCCGTCAAGTGAGGTGGCAACAAAAAGGTTCCTGAGGAAACCTTTTGCCCCTTTGTTAACGTCTTACCCTGACTGGCCAATTTCTTAACCAACCATTGCAAGGAATTCAACGGATTCCCAAGGACTTCTGAGGACTTCCCTGCGCCAACTTTTTCACCATCATGGAAAAGTTCCGTCGACACATTGGCCAACTCATCCATGGAATAATCCGTCGTGTCCTTGCCCTCTCCATAGACAACGTAACCACCAACGGCAGCATCGGACATAACCAGGTACTTGTTCAAACTAGGGAACCATTCCGCAAAACGGGAATCTGGCACTTCCACACCGGGTGCCACGGTCGTTTTCTTCGCCAATTCTTCCAATGAATCAGCGGCTGACAAATCTTCCTTGGCAGTAAAGACCAGCTCGACCTCTGTCAGCGGATCCATTAAATCCTTTGACAAGGACAACGCTGTGCCGGACTTAACAAAGTGGCTTTCCACCTGAGCTCCGTAGAGTGGTTCGTTGGAATCAAACATGTCCTGGGTTTCCTTGCTCGTCAACGAGACTTTGTAGCCACCGACTTTTTCGCCCTTTTGCTTCATCAGAGCGTCTTGAACCTGATAGGCCTCGTCGTCAGTCGTCACAACACCAGTCCAGTCCGCCATTTGTAAGGGCTTTTGCGTTTTGTAGGCCTCATAGAGTGCCTGTGCCAATTCCATGCCCTTTTTCGTCATTTGCTTTTCAGTCATTTTTCAATCCTCCATTTTTTACATAAACGTTTCATTAGTAGTTATTGATTAAACCAAATCCAAGTGCAAGTCGTTCTTCTTTGTCAGACCCATCTTTGTCATCAGGTAGTAGAAAACCACGGCCGCCACTGCTGGCAGCAACATTCCGAAGAGAACATAGAGTCCGAAAGTGTGCAGGTTTGTTCCGGCCAAAGCCAGTGGGGCAACCAATGAATTCAAGCCCATGCCGGCAAGGGCGTAAGGGACTTTGAATGAGAAGACACCAACCGCAACCATAGCTGAGACAGCGGCCATTAGGGCTGGCCCGAAGAACAGCAAGGGGCTCTTCAACAGGTTCGCAAACTGAACTTTTGGTGTCACGATACTTTGGGCAACGAAAGCTCCAAGGTTGTTTTGCTTCCAAGACATCACGGGATACATCACAAAGCCAGCAGTCGTGCCGATCATTGCGGCCCCAGATGACAAGGGGTCAAGCATAACAGCGATGGCCAAAGCGGCAGAAGAAGCGGGTGTCATTAAGAAGAGGAACCAGAAGAAGGCAACGACGAAGGCCCCTAAGAATGGGTTCACTTCCATGGTCTTGGCCAGTGACTCCGAGATCCAGTTCAAGAATGGCGTCGTGTAGGTAGCGGCGAACAAACCAGTTACCGTACCAGCAACAACTGCGGCAAAGGGTACTAACATCATGTCCAAAGGCGTCTTACCCGATAGGTAGTTACCAACCATGGCCGCGAAAACGGCGGCAAAGACGGCGGAAACGGGCTGTCCCGAAGTCATTACAAGTGAGCCAACCGGTTGATTCGCCACCCAGTGGGTTGCTGTTTGAGCGTGTGGTACGGCCGTTGTCGCGAAGTAAACGGCGTTTGATCCGACTGTGGCCGAGATTAAGGCGGCCCCTGTTGTCAAGATATTGGAACGCATGGCCATGGCTACCCCAACACCAAGCGCAGGTGCCAGCATTTTTTGACCCATTAAACCGGCCTGTACCAATACGGGCAAGTGAAAGATGTTCCCCAGTGAGGAAAGGAGAAAGCCCATTCCCAACACTGACAAGATGACATAGGAGACACCCTGTGACACTTCATAAACAACGGAATTCTTTTTCTTTTCTGGCAGCGCGTTTGGTTCGGCAACTGCTTCTTGTGTTACATTTTCGTTCGTCATATTTTTTCTCCTGTATTTTTAAAACAAAAAAAAGACGCCATTTTACTGGCGTCTAACAAAAAAAATCTGTTGAAGAGCCACCAGTCATTTTTACAAATGCTGGCAGCTTAAAGTAGTAGCCAACATTATTAGGTAATAATAATAATGGCTACAATAATGCTTGAGTTGTTTAACATCGTCTTTGACTTCAACATCATCTTTTCTCCTTGTCTTTTTTATTTATTATACATAGTAAAATGAGAAGTGCAATAGTTTTTTCATTTATTTTTAATTTTTACTGAAAAATTCTATCACACAGGCTAATTAACCCCGAATCGCAGCGACCATCTCTTGCGCATAGTCTTTTAAATGGGCTGGTGCCTGTCGACCATATTGCTCACAAATTGCCACACAGGCAGAACCAACAATGGCACCATCTGCTAACGCAGCCATTTCGTTTGCCTGTTTCGGACTGTGAATACCAAAACCAATCTCAATTGGTAAATCGGTGGCCCGACGAACTGAATTAACTAGCTGGTCTAGGTTCTGTGAAAAGTCTTCCTCTGAGCGCTGACCCGTCACACCGTTGGATGATACCAGATAAACAAAGCCAGTCATCCCTTTGACCAACCTTGGAATCCGGTCGCCCGACTGACTAGTCACCAGCGGAATCAAGTCAATTCCGTGCTTTTTTGTATAGGGGGTCAGTTCCCCCTGTTCCTCGTAAGGTAGGTCGGGGATAATCAACCCGTCCACGCCATATTTTGCACAAGCTGCGGTAAAGGCGTCATAACCATACTGAAAGACCATGTTACAGTAAACTAAAAAGGCCAGGGGTACGTCAGATTGCTGGCGAATCTTTTGGACCGCCTCAAAAATGGCATCGACTGGTAGATTCGGATCTTTCAGCGCCCGCACATCGGCTTTTTGAATTACGGGTCCATCAGCGACCGGGTCCGAAAAAGGGATTCCGATTTCGACCAAGTCTGCCCCACCCTCTGCCAATGCTAAAACGTTTTGCACGGTCGTTTCCAGGTCCGGATCGTTCGCCGTTACAAAGGCGATAAATGACTTTTGATTGGATAGTGCCTGTTGAATTTTACTCATTAATCTCGACTCCTTGATACTTTGCGATGGCTGCCACGTCCTTGTCACCACGGCCAGAAACCGTGCAGACAATAATTTCATCCTTTGGCAAAGTCGGTGCTAATTTCTGAACATAAGCAATGGCGTGGCAGGACTCCACCGCCGCGATAATGCCCTCCTGCTTGGCAATGTACTCGAAAGCCCCCACCGCTTCGTCATCGGTAATGCCTACGTATTCCGCCCGCTTAGTAGCAGCCAAAAAAGCGTGTTCCGGACCGACGCCCGGATAGTCCAGCCCGGCGGAAATCGAATAAACCGGATTAATTTGCCCTGCTTTGTTTTGCAGGAAGAGTGATTTCATCCCGTGAAAGATTCCGGTCGAACCGAGTTCAATGGTCGCTGCCGTGTCCGTTGAATGAAGTCCCTTTCCGGCTGCTTCAACACCAATCAAGGTGACTGCTGGCTGATCAATGTAAGCGGCAAACGACCCGATGGCGTTGGAACCGCCTCCGACACAGGCCACGACTTTATCAGGCAAACGCCCTTCGGCCTTTTGTAGCTGGAGCTTAGATTCTTCTGAAATCACGGATTGAAAGTCGCGAACCATGCTTGGATACGGATGGGGACCGGTCGCTGAACCCATGACGTAAAAGATGTCATCCGGGTTGGCAGCATAGGCCTGTAAAGCAGCGTTAACGGCATCCTTCAATGTTTTGGTACCCGTTTCGACTGGATGAACTGTCGCACCAAGCAATTCCATACGATAAACGTTCAACTGCTGCCGGTCGGTATCTTCCTTTCCCATATAAACGTCGCATTCAAAACCAAAGAGCGCAGCAATGGTTGCCGTCGCCACACCATGTTGACCGGCGCCAGTTTCAGCAATTAAACGTTTTTTACCCATCCGCTTAGCCAGAAGCGCCTGCCCAATGACGTTGTTAATCTTGTGGGCCCCCGTATGATTCAGGTCCTCACGCTTAAGGTAAATCTTGGCACCGCCTAAGTCTTTCGTCATGTTCTTAGCGTAATAGAGCAACGATGGTCGGTTCGCATAGTTGGCCAACAATTCGCGATAATCATGTTGAAAAGCTGGATCCTGCTTCGCCTCCTCATAGGCTGCTGCCATCCGATTCAATTCTGGAATCAAGGTTTCGGGCACATATTGCCCCCCGAATTGGCCAAAGCGGCCGGTTTTCTCATTAGTCATTCTTCTCTCCATTTCCGTGGGCAATCGCCACGAGTGCTTGCATTCTTTTTAGACTTTTTTGACCGTTTTGTTCACTCCCGGAGGATAAGTCAACACCGTACGGCTGAACTTGGTCAATCGCTTTTTGAAGGTTGGCTACGTTCAACCCGCCAGCTAAGAACGTTTTGTTCCGGGTTAAATCTGGTAAAGTCGCCCAATCTAGTTGCTGGCCCGACCCCGAGCCTGCATCAACTAGCCGATAATCTGAAACATCTTGGGGGTTGTTGACCATTTTTTTAATCTGATCAAATCCCACAGCAACCTGAATAAGCGAAACACCTTCCGCCTTCAATCTTTCAACATCCTTTCGCTCTCTTGGTGAATGTAATTGAACGATTTGAATAATCTTTTTTTGATATAAAGAAAGAATGGTCTCAATCGACTGGTCAGTGAAGACACCCACGAGGGGGATTTGATCATTCAAGGTGGTTCGTATTAATTCGGCTTGTTCGATTGTGACTCGATGCCGCCCAGTTGCAAAAACCACGCCGGCAAAGTCTGGTTGGGCTTGATTAACAGCTTCTGCATCGGCTCTCGTCATTAGCCCGCAAATCTTAATTTTTGTCATGAACTACTCCAGCGCCTTTTTAATAAAGCCCTTCTTGTCTGACGCCTTCATTAACGCCTCACCAACCAAGACAGCGTTGACACCCAGTTTCTTTAGTTCTTGAATATCTGCTACGGTTGAGACACCCGACTCGGCCACAAAGGCCACGTTCTCCGGAATCAGGTGACGCAGCTTTTTGCTATTCTCAAAGGACACGGTAAAGTCTTTGAGGTTGCGATTGTTAACGCCAATCATTTGGGCGCCGACTTTTAAAGCCCGGTTAATTTCTTCTTCATCGTGCGCTTCAACTAAGACTGCTAACCCAAGGGAGTGGGCCAGCTGCAGATAAGCCGACAACTCTTCATCGGATAAAATCGCGACAATCAGCAAAATCATTCGGGCGCCAGCGACTTTTGCCTGATAAATCATGTAGGGGTCGATGGTGAAGTCCTTCCGCAAGAGCGGAGTTGGCACCTCTTCGGCAATCGTTTTTAAGTAATCAATGTTGCCCAAGAAATAATCCGGTTCGGTTAGCACCGAAATGGCCGTCGCCCCGGCCGCTTCATACTCCTTAGCAATGGCCAGGTAGTCAAAGTCTTCGGCAATCACCCCCTTAGAGGGCGAGGCTTTTTTCACCTCAGCGATAATCGAAAGCATCGGTGATAAAAAACGCTGATAGAGTTGGTTCGGATTCATCACCGGTAGACTTTCCGCCTGCTTTTTTAGTTCAATCAGAGGCAGTTGTTGCTTTTCCACCACCAGCCGCTTTTTGGTTGCGGTCACTAAATCGTCTAGAATCATTGCAACACTTCCTTCGTTGTCAACGCCGTTAACTTCGCGATGGCGGCACCAGAATCGATGGCTGCTTGTGCTTGTTTAATTCCCTGTTCAATGCTGATTGATGAATCAACAACCGACAAAGCAATGCCAGCATTTAATAAAACAACATCTCGCCGGGGCCCTTTCTCCTTCCCAGCTAGGATAGCTTGGGTGATTTGAGCGTTCTCCTCCCCGCTACCTCCGGTGATTGCTGACTTTGTCGCCGACTTTAATCCGACATCTTCCGGCTTAATCGTTTGATAAGTGACGGCATCCCCACGCAAGCTGACAATCTTCGTGGGCGCGGAAATCGAGGCTTCGTCTAAGCCATCCGTTCCATAAATAACATCGGCTCGCTGAACGCCCAATTGGTGTAGTACTTGTGCCATTGGTTCCAATAATTCTGGCTTTGCAACACCGAGCACCATCTTTTCAGGTGCCGCCGGGTTAGCCAATGGTCCCAACAAATTAAAAATCGTTCGAATTCCTAACTTTGAGCGAATGGGGCCGACCGCCTTCATGGCTGGGTGGTAATCCTGTGCGAAAAGGAAGGTAAAGTTCTCCCTTGCAAGCATCGACTCACTCGCATCTTGACTTTGGTGGATTGGAAAGTTCAAGGCCTCCAAAACGTCAGCTGCCCCAGATTTCGAGGAAGCAGCGCGGTTACCGTGCTTCACGACTTTTACCCCCATAGCAGCTAGCAAAATCCCAGTCGTTGAGGAAATGTTAAAGGAGTTTGAGTGGTCCCCACCCGTTCCAACGATGTCCAACCCATCGGGTTGCGCTGGAAAGGTCTTCGCCATGGCGCGCATCCCGGCAGCGCCGCCAGCGATTTCGACGTCGCTTTCGCCCTTGTCAGCCAATGCCGTCAGGAAGGAGGCAATGGCCACGTCGCTTTCGTCACCAGACATCATCGCCTGGATGGCGGCCTTGCTTTCGTCAAAAGTCAGTGACTGCTTGTTTTGAATTTTTTCAGTGAATTGTTGTAACATGAGGGGCCTCCGTCATCTTTAAGAAGTTTCTAAAAATTAAATCTGCGACTTTTTCATCAGTCATAATCGATTCTGGGTGAAATTCGACACCGTAGACTTGGTTAGCTTCGTCGGCCACCGCTTGAACCGTGCCATCGTCAGCCATGGCCGTGACGGTCAGACCGGCAGGCAATGTCGTCGGATTAATCATCAGCGAGTGATAACGACCAACGATAAAGTCAGCCGGACAACCAGCAAAGAGTGGGGATTGACCATCTTGACTTTGGTGCACCAACGACGTTCGTCCGTGCATGAGTGGCGCTAAGGTAATTTCGCCACCGTATACCTGGCCAATTGCCTGATGCCCTAGGCAAACACCCAGAATGGGCACTTTCCCAATGGCTGCTCTGAGCACTTCATTCATTCGCCCGGCTTCATCTGGCCGTCCAGGGCCTGGGGATAAGATTAATCCTTGCAGCGACTTTTCCGCCAAATCAGCAATGGTTACCTGATCATTTTTAACGACTCGAATGACTTGGTCCGTTCGTCGCCCGACTTCTTGGTACAAATTGTAAGTAAAGGAATCGTAATTATCGATTAGTAGTATCATGGTTCATTTCCCTTCCACCGAGTAGGTTCATCATCAAGGCACTTTTATTATGGAATTCCAAGTACTCCTCTTCCGCCTTAGAATCGGCAACAATCCCAGCACCAGAGTGGATAACGACTTGCTCGCCCTTTTGGTAAACCATTCGAATGCCAATCGCTAGATCCACATCCCCGTTGAAATCCAACGTCCCAATACCACCCCCGTAGATGCCCCGCTTTTGCCCTTCTAATTTATTGATGATTTGCATGGCAGAAATCTTCGGTGCCCCGGACAGGGTCCCGGCTGGTAAAGTCGCTAAGACCAAGTCAATTGGATTTAGCTGCTTTTTGGCCTGACTCTCAATGGTTGAGCCCAAATGCATCACGTTCGGGAATTTCAGTAAACGTTGTAAGGCGGTCACGCGAACGGTGCCAAATTCCGATACCCGTCCAAGGTCGTTCCGACCGAGGTCAACGAGCATGTTGTGTTCGGCCTGTTCCTTTTGACTGTTTTGCAATTCTTTTTCAAAACGTTCCTCTTCTTCAGCTGTCCGCCCACGACGCCGCGTCCCGGCCAGTGGATAGGAAAAGAGTTGGGCACCAGTCTTTTTAATGAGCGTTTCGGGCGAAGCGCCTAAGACTTGAAAATCGCCGTCTCGAAAGTAGAAATGATAGGGGGAAGGATCGCCCGCCCGTAACTGTCGGCCGAATGACAACATATCGAGCTGTCCAGTCGTTTCCGCCGTTAACGGGTTAGACAAAATTAATTGAAAGATGTCACCTTGGACAATGTGCGCCTTAGCTTCTTCTACCCGTTTTTCAAATGCTGCCATTGAAAAGCGCGGCGAAAAAGTCAGTTCTCCCTTTGTATTCGCTTGTGAAGCCGACCGTTTACTTATCTTGCAGATGTTTTGTCCGTAGTCCACCAATTCTTTTTCAACGTCCTGCGGCCTTTCCTCTGCCTCAATAACCTTTATCAGGGTTAATTTGGCTTCGTCCTCTTGATAGGTAATCACCACGTCCGGTAAGAACAGGTCGGCATCAACTAGGTCACGTTCGTTTTCAACTTTTTTTAAATGAACATCTGGACTGTACCGGGCAAAGTCATAAGCAAAGTAACCAATCAGGCCCTGCTGAAAAAAAGGCCCCTGTTCCAGTCGCTGATAACTGGCTTGATTGAAGCGCTTTTTTAAGGTTTCAATCGGTTGATCACTGGTTAAAAGTGTCTGATTGTGACCATCCTTTTCATACAATTGACCATTGTTGATTCTCAATACCTTCTTTGGCTTAACGACCACCGTCGTTTGACCGTTTCGTTCAAAAACCATGGCTGGCTCATCGGTTTCGGTGAAGTTTTCAATAACAGCGTATGGATCAAATTCAGATGTTGCCATTTCAACAAGCGCTACAGGATTGGGATTCTTTTGGCTTGCTTGCTTTAGATTAGTTGTTTTCTCTTTCAATTCAGCTACCTCGCAGATTTTTATCCATTAAAAAATCCGTCCAAAACAAAACAATAAGTGCTTTGTTAAGGACGGATTACTCCGCGGTGCCACCTTAATTGAGTTGAAAAAGAAGCTAGCCAAAAAAACTAGTCATTCCAACCCCTCCTTAGCGAGATACCAACATATCCCCGGCAACTGACGTATGCCTGACGTTTCCCCTACTTGATTACTCTTTCAGGAGAACCCTCCGTGGTCCATTTAACTGCCTGCGTTCGATCACCCTCTCAGCATCGGTGACTCTCTTTGCGTGCACAACAATCTTGATCTCCACATCCTTGGTTTGTTTGGACGAATATTTAATTGCTCTTAGCTTAACCAGCAGAGGAAACTTTGTCAAGAGTAAAATTAAAATAAACTCATTTTAAATAAACTTAATTAGAATTCCAAATTAAAATAAAACGTTTTCTACATATAATGACCAATATTACCAATGAAATCGTCAAATCGACATGGAAATAAAATGAAAATATTTTTAATTTTATCTTGCATTCATTTCTCAAGCATGCTTTAATAGAGACAACTTCAGGAAAGGGATTCCAACGATGAAATCATTACCGATTAACATGATGAACCGTTACTACGGCTTTTATTACTTTAGATAGCACGTCCGGATTTGATGCGGACGTGCCGACACGTTCGCATCTAGGTAGTAAGAGTCATTTTTAACTTGGCTGACTAGGTGTAAGAAATCTAGTCGCCAATCATGAAATCGCGGGAAATCTTTCCTTGTTCACGTTTCAGGCCGACTAGGTTTAACCTAGTCGGCTTTTTTGTTTGCCAAGAAAGGAAATACACATGACACGAATTGATGGACACACGATTTTAATCGGCCTAATGGCCTATCCAATAAGACACTCCATGTCCCCGACGATGCACAACACTGCTTTTGAAGCACTCGGTTTAAACTATGCCTACCTCGCTTTTGACATCGATGGACCGCAGTTAGCAGATGGCGTCAAGGCACTTCGAACACTGGATATGCGGGGAGCCAACATCTCCATGCCGAATAAACAGGCCATCCTTCCGCATCTCGATCAACTGGACCAGTCCGCTGAATTAACAGGCGCTGTTAACACCGTGGTCAACGACGGTGGCGTCTTGACCGGTTACACAACCGACGGTATTGGCTTCGTTAATGACATGAAGAAAAAAGGTCACGATGTCAAAGGAAAAAAGGTACTAGTTGTCGGGGCTGGTGGCGCCGGAATTCCAATCGCTGCTCAATCAGCGATTGAAGGAGCAGTCGAAATTCGCGTTGCCAACCGACAAGACGACCACTTGCAAAATGCAAAAGATATTGCTCAAACAATTAACGACAAAACCGATGCAGTGGCTTCGACCTTGGCATTGGAAGACGAGGAGGCCTTCAAGGAGGCCCTTGCCTGGGCCGACATTTACGTCGATGCCACCGGCGTTGGCATGAAGCCGTTGGAAGGCAAATCGCTGGTTGAAAACCCAACGTGGTTGAAAAAAGATTTGGTCGTTTACGACACAGTTTATGCGCCACGAACGACAAAACTCATGGAAGTGGCCAAGGATGCCGGACTCCAAGCCGTATACAACGGCTTAGGCATGATGATTGAACAGGGCGCAGCCGCTTTCAAACTCTGGACCGGCCAAGACATGCCAATCGATAAGGTCGAGGCGGCCATGGTAGCAAAGGACAAAGAAAATGAGCAAAGAACTTCCCATTAAAAACATTATTCTCGGTAAAGGATCAGCCAAAGTCGCACTTCCGCTTACCTCAGTTGACGACGCTGCCCTGGTAACTGATGCCAACAATACAGCGCAAGCATCCCCTGACATTGTTGAGTGGCGAATCGACTTTTTCAAAAAATGGCAAGAGGAACAGGCACTTAGCTCCGCCGTCCAAATCATTCGCCAAGTCATGCCGGAAACGCCGCTCATTGCCACCTTCCGAACTAAGGATGAAGGCGGGCAGTTTGCCATCATACCGGACGATTACGAACAACTACTGATTCATCTCACAGACCTAGACGTCGACATCATTGATGTCGAGATTGGTAAGGGACCAGCACTAGTTAACAAGGTGATTAAAAAAGCACACCAAGCTGGCAAATTAATCATTGCTTCTTCTCACGACTTTGACAAAACGCCCACGGCGAAGCAATTGGCCGAGCGATTCAACGAGATGGCAGAGGCCGAGGCCGACATACTCAAAATTGCCACCATGGCAAATGATTCAGAAGACGCCCTTCGGACCATGTCAGCCAGCGAACAAGCAGCAAAGCTCCATGATCAACCGGTCGTTTCGATGGCCATGGGCCAAATCGGTACCATCAGCCGTCTAGCCACGACCATTTCCAAGTCAGCCATTACTTTTGCCTGTCTCAGTCAAAAGGAGGCATCCGCCCCAGGACAGGTCCGAATCAATGAACTAAGGCAAATACAAAACATCTTAGAAGGGAAATCGCATGAAAGCTAGCCAGAACATACGACTCACAACCGGTCTCTACGCCAACTATTTCGTCCACGGCTTTGGAATGATTATTCTTACCCAAAACCTTCTCCAACTCGCTCATAACTGGTCCAGCACCCTGACCACCGCCTCGTTCATTCTCTCCGGAATCGGCATCGGCCGTTTGGTCGCCTACCTTTTGATGGGCTTCATTTCCGACCATTTTGGTCGAAAGACTTCGCTTCTCATCGGAATCAGCACCTACTTGATTTTCCTGGTCTTAACCCCAATCAACCATTCACTTTCCATGGCTTATGCACTGACCGTTCTGATGGGCATTGCCAACTCTGCACTAGATTCAGCAACCTATCCCCTTTTGGAGGAAGTGTCAAAAAAAGGAACGGCAAATACCGTTTTACTAAAAGCCTTCATCTCGACAGGCGAGTTCCTTTTACCAATGATTGTCCTCTTTCTGGCAAACGAACACCTCTGGTTTGGCTTATCATTCATGGTGCCTGCGGCCGTCTTACTTGTGAACTTAATCAACATCATCACGCTACCGGTTAAAGAAATTCGGGATAAAACGATTCAAGCCACCAAGCCAGCCCTACAAGTGTCAAGTGGCAAGAAAGTCATCTTGCTCATCGCACTGCTCGTTTACGGCTTTTCTTCCATGGCCGTCATGATCTGGTTTACCCAGTGGATTACGATTTTCGCCGAAGGAATCGGCTTCTCCAAAAGTGTCGCCCACTTTCTCCTCTCCCTCTATAGTCTTGGATCCATTACCGGGGTCTTAATCGTTGTTTCGACTCTCAGCCGCTTCAACGTGAAAAAGCTTCTCTTCCTTGGTCTGAACATTTTTTCCTTAGTCGCAATCGTCACGCTTGCCTTAACGAAAAATGTTTTGCTTGCCAACTTGGCAGCCTTCTTCTTTGGATTATCAGCCGCTGGCGGCCTGATGCAAATCGCCTTGAATTCATTACTGACGATTTTCCCTAACCGAAAAGGGCTAATGACCGGTACCTTCTTTATCTTCGGTTCCATTGCCTCCTTCACGGTGCCAATTATCACGGGGCTGCTCATTAAGGTGCCCGGCCTGAACATCATCTTAGCCGATGCCTCAATGGCCATTCTTTCACTGCTCGTTGCCATCACCGTCTACATTTGCCTACCAAAGGAAAGTCAGAGCCTAGCTGATGCTCGGAAAACCATCGACAAAATCGACAAAGAAATTCTTCAACTAATCGATCAACGTTTTACCGCTGTCTCAGACGTTATCTTTTACAAGGAGAAGAGCACCTTAGCGATTCAAGATTTAAAGCGCGAAGGTATCGTCTTAGACAAAATCGCAAAAGAAAGCCCAAGAAAAGAACTGGTGCCTTACAACCAAGCCATTATTCAAGCAATTATGGATCAATCCAAAAAGTACCAGGCAGCAAAGAGTAACCAACTGAATAAATAAGAATCGATTACCTGGATATTCAGAGACAATAACTGACTTTACATCCCCATATCTCAACTGAAATAAAGGACAACATTATGATCAACTACATTACTGCAGGCGAATCACACGGACCAGAACTTTCTGGTATCTTAACTGGCATCCCAGCCGGTCTCCACCTAAACATCGACGAAATTAACGCAGCACTCTCTGCTCGGCAAGGCGGTTACGGCCGTGGCAACCGTCAAAAGATTGAACATGACCAAGTCATCATCACGGGCGGCGTGCGACACGGTGTGACGCTTGGTTCGCCAATCGCCTTAACAATCAAAAACCGCGATCACGCTCAGTGGTCCAAGATTATGGACCCGATAACCCCAGCTAATGCTGAAAACACTTTACGGGCTGTTTCCCGTCCCCGTCCTGGCCACGCCGATCTGGTTGGCGGCATGAAGTACGGGCACCGGGATATGAGAAACGTCTTAGAACGTTCATCAGCCCGCGAAACGGCCATGCGTGTAGCCATCGGAAACATCTGTAAGCAAGTCTTGGAAGTGTTAGACGTGAAAATCGTGGGCCACGTGGAATCAATCGGTGGCATTCAAGCGGCCGGCAATCAATCAATTGACGTATTAGAAATCGAACAGCTCATCCAATCAAATGACCTTCGCATCTTAGACCAAAGCAAGGTCGACGAAATCCACAACCGTATCGACCAGGCCAAGCGCGATGGTGACACCTTCGGTGGGGTTATCCGTGTTGTGGCAACCAATCTGCCAGCCGGTCTTGGTTCCTACACCTCTTGGGACACCAAGCTCGATGCCAAAGTCGCCGGCGCCGTCGTTGGTGTCAACGCAATGAAAGGTTGCGAAATTGGCGACGGCTTCGAAAACGCCGTTCGACCGGGCTCTCAAGTGATGGACGAAATCGACTGGGAAGAAGGCAAGGGCTTCACCCGGAATTCCGATCACTTGGGTGGCTTTGAAGGTGGCATGACCAATGGAATGCCCGTTATCGTGAAAGCAGCCATGAAGCCGATTCCAACGCTTTACAAACCATTGCAGTCAGCAGACATCAACTCGAAAGAAATTAAAAAGGCGACAGTCGAGCGTTCCGATACAACTGCCATTGTCCCCGCTTCCATCGTAATTGAATCCGTGGTTGCCATCGAACTAGCCAAGGCCATCTGCGAGACTTTCGACGGGTCACAAATCGACCGTTTAAAGAAACAAATCACGGACTACCGTGAAGAACTCAAAAACTTCTAAGGAGTGCACATGACAATCCCTATTTTAAAGGGCACCATTCAGGTCCCTGGTGATAAATCCCTCTCCCACCGTTCCATCATCTTTGGTGCCATTGCCGAAGGACAAACAACGGTTAAAAATTTCCTTCGGTCAAACGATTGTTTAGCGACTCTAGAGGCCTTTCGCCAAATGGGTGTCCACATTGAGGAAAATGGCAATAACCTGACCATTGACGGGGTCGGCTTGCTGGGTCTACAGGCAAGTTCAAAGCCCTTGGACATGCAAAATTCCGGGACTTCCACCCGCTTGTTAGCCGGACTTTTAGCTGGTCAACACTTTGATAGTCAGCTAATTGGTGATGCCTCCTTATCAAAACGTCCAATGGGTCGCGTCATTGACCCACTTTCTGAAATGAACGGAATCTTGCTTGCAGAAGACGGTCACTTACCAATGACCATCCATGGCGAGGTTCTCCATGGCATCCATTACCGCATGCCAATCGCTTCCGCTCAGGTTAAATCCGCCATCATTCTAGCAGCCTTAACCGCCCAGTCTGAAACAACCATCGAGGAGCCCCTGCCTTCCCGTGATCACAGCGAAACAATGCTAAAGCTCTTTTCCCCTGAATCGATTGAAAAAACCGGCCAGACGATCACCATCCATCCTGGGCATCCACTGCAGGGACAACAAATTGAAGTACCCGCTGATATTTCATCCGCCGCTTTCTTCCTAGTTGCCGGCGCTATTCTACCAGGTTCCAAAATCACCATCGAAAAAGTCGGGCTAAACCCGACCCGTGACGGCATTGTTCGTATTCTCCAACAAATGGAGGCTGATCTGACCATCGACCGCATTGACCAACCTGGTGAACCAATGGCCAACCTAACCATCAAGGCTGGCCCCCTCGAGCCCTTTCATATTGAAGCAGCAGACATCCCCGCCCTCGTTGACGAAGTGCCGGCACTGGCACTACTCGCCACAGCCGCCGAAGGTGTTTCGACCATCTCTGGTGCCGAAGAACTGCGGGTTAAGGAATCCGACCGCTTGGCAGTCATCACCTCCGAGTTAGGTAAACTGGGCGCTGACATTGAAGAAAAACCCGATGGACTGCTGATTACTGGTGGCAAACCACTACGAGTCCAAAATCCTGAGCTGGACTCGTTCGGTGACCATCGCATTGCGATGACCTTAAAAATCGCCTCACTACTCGTCGACAGACCCGTTACCATCAAAGACGACGACTGCATGGCGGTCTCCTACCCGACTTTTGTAAACGATTTAACAACACTCATAAAGGAATAACTCATGACCACTGTCTTTATCGACGGACTAGGCCTGATTGGCGCTAGTCTAGCAACCCTTATCAAAGAAAAAAATTCTAGCATCCGTCTTCTGGCCAACGACCCGAACAACGAAAATTTGAATTATATGCGTGAACAGGGGTTGCTCGATAAAGCCTGTTCCTTTGAAGAAGGTGCTAAACAAGCCGACATCATCATTCTCGCTTCACCAGTTGCTGTTATCTGTCAACGTCTTAGCGAGCTAGCTGAACTCCACCTGAAAGAAGATGTCCTTGTATCCGATGTCGGCTCTTCCAAAGTTCAAATCGAACAAAGTGCTCAGCCACTAATGGCAAAAGGAGTCGCCTTCCTAGCTGGCCACCCAATGGCCGGCTCTCACTTAACCGGTGCCAAAAACGTTGATACCAGTCGATTGGTCAACCATACCTACTTTTTGATTCAAGAAAACTGCAATCAAGAACAGGTTGCCCAATTTGAAGAGTTACTGGCTGCTGCCCACTTTGACTTTCGTCTTGTGAATGCTAAAAGCCATGACCAAATCGTGGCTGCCTCTTCCCATCTGCCACACATGGTTGCCTTTGCCCTGGCCTCCACCGTTAACCAGGCACGGGAAGCTTCCACCGTTGACTGGGGAAAGCCTGCTGCCGGCTTCCTCGACGCCACCCGGATTGCCAAAGCCGATGCCACCATGTGGACGAGTATCTTTTTATCGAATCCGAAGCAAATCTTGGCAGAACTCGATGACTTTGAAAAAGAACTTAGTCGTTTAAAGCAAGCCATTGAAAACAAAAACGCAACCGAACTATTTGATGATTTGAAGGCTGCTCAGACAGCCCGTCTTCAAATGGAAAAGGAGTAAGCTATGCAAAATCCAATTCTTATCGGATTTATGGGTGCAGGTAAAACAACCGTTGGTCGGGCCCTTTCAAAAGCCTTAAACCAACCATTTAAAGACCTCGACCAGGTCATCGAAGCAACACTCAAGCAAAGCATCCCCTCCTACTTTGAGGCAAATGGCGAATCGGCTTTTCGTCAGGTGGAAAAGGAACTATTAGCACAGCACTTATCCACAGAAAACGTTCTCGCTACGGGCGGAGGCACGGCCTGCCAAATTGCCAATCAAGAATTGTTGTTGAAAAGTCGGCGGCCCGTTATCTGGTTAAAGGCTTCTGATGCAACAACAATCCACAATCTTTCAGGGGAAGATTGGCAAAAAAGACCCATCTTAGCAAACAAAAGTGCACAAGATGTTACGAATTTAAAAGCCAATCGTGAACATTTTTACCGAAAAACGGCTGATGTGATTATCCAAGTCGATCAAAAAACGCCAGAGGCCATTGCAGAAGAAATTATCCAACGCATTTCATAAGAAAGGAGCCAACAATGCCTGCCATTCACACACTCGGTCCAAGGGAAACTGATTCCTATTTAGCAGCACAAGGGCTAACTGACGAAGACCCAGTTTATCAGCATTTTAGCATCCAATTGCACCACGACTTTTCCTCCATTTATGAAAACCTAGGCAACTATCATGGCGACTATTTCCTCGTACCGGTTGGTTATCAAGGTCCCGCGGGTGATACCTGGACCAGTCAACACTATGCACACTGGCAAGAACTAATCATTAAAAAAACTTGGTCAACCAAAACCATGGAAATGCTCCTCGTTGAAAATACTGAACAATCCAATTCAAAGTCGGTTAGTCATCGAACCACCAAGACCCTGCTGCAAGAATTTGCGGAACAAAATGACTTGCCGGTCCAGATCGACTACGTGTCAGCCAAACCACTTGCAGCCGACGCCTTCCTTTCCGGAAATTATCAATACGCCATTTTTAGTCAAAATGCCGAAAAAAAATTACAGCAACATCACCGAATTTTAGCTCGCTTTCAGCCGGAAATGATTTGGTGTCTTTATCAAATCAAATCATAAAAACCCGCTCTCAATGAGAGCGGGTTTTTATTCACATCACTTGTTTTTATAATTCTTGCTTCAAATCAGATGGTTGATACAACTTGAGCATCTTTGAAAAGATGAACTGAGCCAACAATGCTGCCAGCAGAGGAACAATTACCCAAACGATTAAAGCCACCATTGGTGAAATATAATGATTCATCACTGAGCTTGGGATTGAGGCATCCTTAATCATTGATTGCAATGGTGAAACCATTCCAATGTAGCCAAATCCGGCTGTCACAGGGGTTCCCTGCACATTAAATAGAGCAACCGGAATACCCGAAAGCGCTCCGGCAAACATAAATGGAATTAACGTCGTCGGCTTCTTAAAGATGGCTGGCATCATGCCCTTCATTGCACCCAAGAAGATGGCAACTGTCGTTCCCTTCTTGTTTACTGACCAAGAGTTAATCAACAAAACAATGGTCGTTGCCACAACGCCAACGGCACCGGCACCAGCCGCAATTCCTGATAAGTTAATGGCTAAGGCAATTCCAACCGTTGAAACGGGTGTAATCACGATTACAGAGAAAGCAATGGCAATTAAAATTGCCATTGGCACCGGTGCTAATTTGGTAAAGGATTCCACCATATCACCAATGAGAGCGGTAATCTTTCCAACTGATGGAGCAATCTCCTTACCAATGAGACCAACACCTCCACCAATTAAAATTGGTGATAACACAATAGCAACTGAACCAAAGCCGTTCAAATAGCGTGACACAAGCCAAATAACAAAGACAGCGATGGCCGAAACCAACATGGCATTAATCACATCACCGGCACCGGCCGCCATGTAGACTGTTTTAGCAGCTGGTAGCACCTTCCCAGTAATTGGATGGGTAGCCCCAACCTTGGTTGTTCCCCACAGAATGGAATTTGAAGCCACCATCGTCGCTAAGGCAACAACACCGGTATCCAACACTTTCATCTTAAAGTTCATCGCAACAGCCATTCCAATCAAGAAAGGAATCATCGAAGTGAAGAGCGTCAAAATAGCAGAAAAGTTTGCTCCCCACTCAGTTGTTCCAATACCAGAATACTGAATAATGTACTTCATCACGGCTGCCGGTAAAACACCAATCAAAATCCCATTAGCTGAACCGGATAAGACTTTAAAGAAGAAATCCTTGACGTTCAAGGCTTGCTTCCCAGAAAATTCTTGATTTGACATCCCTTTTCTCCTCATAAAAAAACCCCAAGTAATTGACTTGAGGTCTAGCATTGCTAATTAAAACTTAACAGCGATAGCAGGGGTTTCACCCTTAGCAAATGACACGGCAGCGTCAAATGACTGGTGAACCATTTCTGAAACAGCCTTCGTTGTGTAGAAGGCGATGTGTGGCGTAACCAACACGTTTTCACGAGCAATCAAGTCAGCAATCTTTGGATCAGGGAATTCCTTACCAGACCAATCCTTGTTAAACAAACCAACTTCGTGTTCGTAAACATCCATGGCAAAGTCAGAAATCTTACCTGAGTTCAAACCATCAATCACAGCATCGAGATCCATCAAGTTACCACGGGCAACGTTAACGATCACAACGCCGTCCTTCATCTTGGCGATTGATTCCTTGTTAATCATGTGTACGTTTTCAGGAACACCTGGCACGTACAATGAAATGGCATCAGCTTGAGCGTACAATTCGTCTAGCGTATCTACGTACAAGCCTTCCTTTTGCAATTCAGGGTTAGGGAACTTGTCATAGGCAATTACCTTTGCGCCAAATCCCTTCAAAATGTTAATCGCAACACGACCAATGTGACCAGTTCCGATAATACCAACCGTTTGCATGCGCATTTCACGACCGATGGTTGGTGCCCAACGCAAATCGTGCTTTGCAACCTTGTTATCCATTGGCTTCGTGCGACGAAGCAAACGAGACAATTGAATCATTGAATGTTCAGCAATAGCATTTGGTGAGTAAACAGGAACGTTTGAAATATGGAATCCCAATTCCTTAGCAGCATCAAAGTCAATGTTGTCAGTTCCAACGTTACGGAGTGACATGTTCTTCACACCGGCATCAGCCAATGCTTGCAACGTTTCCTTCGTGTAATCCAATTGTTGGTATACCACAGCTGAATCAGCACCCTTAGCCATCTTAGCCGTTTCAGGGGTCAACAATTGATCCGTGTATTCCACTTCAACATCTGGGTTCTTAGCTTCCCAATCCTTCAAAGCAGGCTTTTCATCTTCACGAATTCCGTAAGCAAAAACTTTCATATTCGTCCTCCAATATTTTTCATTCTCAGTCCATTATACGGCAAATCCTTCTAATTTGCGATAATTAGAATCACTTCTTCAGCGTCACTGGCTTTTCACCAGCCTTTTCCATGATGCCGTCAATCAATCCGTACTTCAGCGTCTCTTCGGCTGACATCCAATAATCACGTTCCGTATCACGGGCAATCGTCTTCAAATCCTTACCGGAGTTATCAGCCAAAATCTTGTTCAACTTCTTCCGTGTCTTGGTCAACTGCTCCGCAATGATGGCCATATCTGATTGTTGCGTGCCGCCAGCAGCACCACCCATTGGTTGGTGAATCAAGTACTCGGCATTCGGCAACATGTAACGGTGACCCTTTTCACCAGAAGAGGCAATAATGGTCCCCATTGAAGCTGCCAGACCCATCACAATGGTCGTTACCGGTGCTTTAATAAAGTTCATGGTATCCGTAATCGACAAGCCCGCCGTCACAGAACCACCCGGCGAGTTAATGTACATGGAAATTTCCTTATCAGGATCCTGTGCTTCCAAGAAAAGTAGTTGAGCAACGATTGAGGTTGCCATACTATCTTCCACTTCACCTTGCACCAGGATAATTCGGTCCTTTAAAAGTCGGGAAGGCAAATCATAGGACTCACGTCCATTTGCAGTTTGTTCAATAACTCCTGGCCACATAGTAATCTCCTTTTATCTTCTTTAGTATTCTATTGTAACGCAAAAACAAGACTTTCTAAAATAAAAAAGAGCGCATTCGCCCTTTATAACTTATCGGCATCAAAAGTACCTTCGTCAATCTGTTTAGCCAATTCTTTTAGTTTACGCATCCTGTGATTAGCGCCAGATTTTGAAATTTCCAGATAATCCCCAATTTCGGTTAGTGAGGCATCTGGATGCTCTAAACGCGCCCTGGCAAAGTCGGCTAACTTAGTTGGCAACTCATCCAAATCCCCGATTACTCCCTGTATGGTCAGAATAGTCTGAACCTGGGCATTGGCCGCGTTGGCCACCTTTTGTAAATTCGCCATATCAGCGTTGATCATTCGATTAGCAGAATTACGCATATCTTTTGCCAATCGAATATCTTCAAAACGAAGCATGGTAGCAGTGGCACCAATCAATTTAAGAAATTCAACAATCTTATCCGAACGCTTCAGATACAAAACAAACTGTTTTGAACGGCTAATCATCTTCACGGGCATTAAGAAACCCTGAATCAAAAGTAATAGTTGATCCGCCAAGTCTTCCTGACCAGTGGCAATTTCCAAATGGTAATTTGATTTTTCTGGCGAATTCACCGAACCAGCGGCTAAAAACGCACCACGAAGGAAAGCAGCACGCTTATCCTCGGTATTTAAGAGCCACGCTGGCACCGTCTGATCAATTCCGAAGGGATCGACACCCAAATCATCCAAAACGGCAGCAACTTCACTTCTCAAAACCACAACCAAAACTTTGTGCTCTGATAAAGCAAACTGCTTCTTAACGGATACATCTACCTCAACTTGTGGGTACGATTGACGAATCAATGTATAAATACGTCGAGCAATGGCTGGATTATCCGTTTGAACACGGACTTCCTGTTCGAAACCAAGTGTCGTGACCCCGTTCATCTGAAGGAGCGCCGCTAATTCAGGCTTGGCCGCATCATCCGACACAATCCTGCCAGTTAGTTCTTTTTTTACTTCAGCTGCAAATGACATGGTTATTTCTCCAAAAGAGAAAGTAAGACGTTGGCGACTTTGTCACCATCGTGAAAGGCACCAGCATCACGCAAAAGCAAAAAGTCACGTGATACCACCTCGGCATCTTGCTTTGAAATGGCATCGGGATCTTGCTTCACCTGCGTCGAAATTTCACCCCAACGTTGATAGTCAACAAAATCCTCGGGAACGATGGTCGAATTGGTCAAAACAGCATCAATCATGTTTTTACCCAAGTGCCGATTCAAAACGGCCAAGTGTTCGGCATCCGTGTAAGCATCGGTCTCACCCTTCTGGGTCATGATGTTAGCAATATACACCTGTTTGGCCGGTGTGACTTGTAAAGCCTCCTTGATCCCCGGTACCACAACGTTTGGCAAAATCGACGTAAAGAGTGAACCTGGGCCATAAACAATCATGTCAGCGGACAAAATCGCATCGATTGCTTCAGGATTAGCTTGAATCGTTTTCTCGGGCGTCGTTGGTGCCACCCAAACAGTATCAAGGGCTTGGTGAGCCGCTGTAATCGCTGCTTCCCCAGATAAAAGATGACCATCCGTCGTTTTAGCCTTTAAAACCAAAGGCTGTTTGGCAACCGGGTAAACCTGCCCTTTGATTTTCAGGTAATGAGCTAATTCAGTAATCGCTTCAGAAACATCCCCCGTCATCTCGGTCAATGCAGCAATCAGCAGATTCCCGACGGCGTGTTTAGCCAAAAAATCGTCTTGCGTTTGGAAACGGTACTGAAAGAGATCCAGTAACTTTTGGTCAGCCGTCGACATGGCAACCAGGATATTGCGAATATCCCCAGGTGGAATAATATTGACGTAGTCTCGCAGAAGTCCCGAGGACCCCCCGTCATCTGCCACGGTCACGATGGCAGTTAGGTCGACGTCCGCCTTAACCAATGGCTTGATAATGACTGGCAACCCAGAACCACCACCAATCATCACAATTTTTGCAGGCATGGGCACGCCTCCTTCAAATGAATTTCTGTCTTTAGTGTATCATCTTTTCTAAAGAAAGGAGCTGCTTCCAAGTATTTTATAGAAATGGTCCTTTTTCATCTTCAAAACGACCCTCTTCAACAAAGGACCAATAACTAGTTCGTGTAACAATAAAGGCATCAAGAAGCGGTAAGGCCATGAGTTGCCCTAGTTGTCGTAAACGTTTGGTAAATAACAAATCTTCTTCCGATGGCTGCAAATGACCCGATGGATGATTATGCGCAATGATCATCGCATAGGCATTCGCCTTCAACGCCCGTTGAAAAATCTCACGTGGTGAAGCCGACACCTCCGTTAAAGTCCCGACAAAAACAACCTCCCAACCGATAAGATCGAGCTGCGTGTTTAATAAAGCGAGACAGACCTGTTCCTGATTTGAACTTCCCAGTTCTGATTGAGCAAAACGTCCGAAGCTCTCCGAATGCTTGGCTGAAATCAGACTTTGTCGAACGTCACCTGCCATCTTACGACCAGCATTTAAAGCGTGTAAAAGCGCTCGATTGATGCGTGGGTTTTCGGCGATAAAACGTTCCTTTGTCTCCTGGTCCAATTCGAAAAAGTCATAGCCAGAAGGAAAATAAAGATTAAACACCGCCATCGCATGTACAGCATCTTCACCAAGTGATTCATAAAACGAAAAAACCTGATTCTTCATAGTTACTCTCCTTACTGAGTAATACGAAAAAACAGGTTTTTTATATTGATGACTGATTTACTTTGTTAATTCAATTTCCTCATTTGCGTTGTTGGCATGGGGATTCGTCATCTTCATGACACGCAATGACATCCACGCCGCAATAACAACAAGGATAAAGTCCATGATGTAGGTAATCCGCATGCCAACCGCTGTTCCATGTGCCATGTTCGTTGCTTTGTTTTGGAAAACAGAAACAATCGAAGCAGCCAAGGCAATTCCAACGGCAGCAGAATAATTATTCACGGCCGCAAAAATAGAGTTTCCAGCATTATGGTAGACACGGTCCATGTTTGAAATGGCATTGGTCATGTTGTTTCCGTTCCAGAAACCAACACCAAGTTGCATGAGAATAAAGCCAACCGTTGCCGTAAGTAATGTAAAGGGCAAGACCGCCATAAAGAGCACACCAAAGAAGATTAAGCCAAGCCCAATGTTATTTGGCAAACGGGCACCGTAGCGATCATACAGATTACCAGAAATAACCGCCATGAAGGCTAAGCCCAAAGCCCCTGGGAAGAGGGCCAGACCAGCAACAGAGGAATTCTGGTGCAGAATTAATTGCAAGCCCATTGGAATAGCATAGTTAAAAGTCAAATTGACCATTTGTAACATGAATGCTGAGAAGACAGCCAGTCGGAACATTGGCTTTGCAAACATTGATGGGGCCAAAAGCGGTTCTTTTTCGTTTCGGGCATAGAAATAGTAACCGACAATTCCAAAAATAAAGGCGGCTAACGCTAGCATACTTGGTAAGTTAAAGAGTCCGTCTGCCGAAAAACGATCAATGGTGATTAGACCACCAACGAAGAAGGCGGATAAGAGCAACCAGCCAACCAAGTCAAAACGGACTTTTTTAGTTGGGACAGTCTGTTGAATCGTCGCCCACCCAAGAATCAAGGCAATCAACTGTAGTGGAATCACCACCCAAAAAATCATGTGCCATCCGAAGGCGTCCGTCAAGAAACCACCAAAAGCAGGGCCTAATGCTGGGGAAAAGGAAACGATCAATGACGCTAATCCGACCATCGTTCCGCGCCGGTTAACCGGCACTTGTTCGAAAATGACATTATTCATCAGTGGCAAGCCAACGCCGGCCCCAACACCTTGAAGCAGACGTCCAAAAAGGATTAATGGAAATTGATTTGAAACGGCATCGATAAAGATTCCAATTAAGGAAATAATTCCAGCAGCCATAAACTGCGAGCGATTTTTAAAACGATCTTTTAGCCATGAGGACATGATGATCACCATCGACGTTAACAAGATAACCCCAGATGTCAACCACTGAACGGTGGCTGAATCAACATGAAGATTCGCCATCAAAACCGGAAAAGACACGTTCAGTGCCGTTTCCAACATAATATCGGTAAAGGCAATCAACGCAATGGCTAAAATACTTAAAATTAACTTTGGGCTGAGTACTTTTTCTTCTGACATATTTGTCTCCTAACATCTGCAACAAAATACAAGGAACCAGTAAAGAAGACCGGCTCCCCCTTCTCTTTCGCCAACTGGATTGCTTCATCAACGGAAGCAAGCGGTGGACCAAAGACTTTTTCATCATAATCGGTACAAGTCATTCCCGGTCGTCCAGGAATTCCCTGATAGTTAAATAGCCGAACGTCCAGTCGACGCTTTTCGACAATTTGGTTTAAAAAATTTCCTAGCGATTTATCAGCAAGGGCACCAATGACAAGCATCACAGGCTGGTCAAAGCGGGCATCGATGCTTCTTTGTAAAGCTTCCAAGCCCGCCGGATTGTGCGCGCCATCCAAAAAGACGCCAGGCATGACCTCTTCAAAACGACCAGGTAGCTTAGAATGCATTAAACCAGTACCAAGCACTTCATCCGTTACATTTGGCCGAAATGCTCGGTAAGCTGCAACAGCAATATTGGTATTGCCCCTCTGGTAGTCGCCAGCCAATGCCGTTTTAAAAGGAACTGATTGGGCAACAATTAAAGGACTGCTCTCCCGTTGACAACACTTTTCAATCACGGTTTTGGCCACCGGATTCATATCCAATCCAACCACCGTTGGTCGGTCAGATCGAATAATACCGGCTTTCTGATACGCGATGGCCTCAACGGTGTTTCCCAACAACTTTTGGTGATCGAGCGCAACCGAAGTAATCACCGCAACAGCAGTCGTTGTGAGAAAGTTTGTCGAGTCGTAAAGACCGCCAATACCAACTTCGATAATGGCCAAATCCAGGTCTGCTTCGGCAAAATAGCAAAACATCATCGCCGTGACCACTTCAAACTCTGTTGGTCTCAGTTGGTCATCCGATTCGCTTTCAACTTGTCGAAGGGCTACTTGAACACGTTCGTATACGGCAACTAGTGTGTCATTGGAAATATCTTGCCCGTTAATTTGAAAGCGATCATTAAAGCGCACAATAAAAGGGGACGTAAACAAGCCAACACGCAAGCCATCAGCAATCCCGATGGCGGATAACATGTTTGCTACCGACCCCTTTCCATTCGTTCCCGTAACATGGATGGCTGGTCCAATGTCTTTTTCAGGATGCCCGAGTGCCGATAGAAGGGCTGTCATCCGCTCTTGACTATCTTTTTTACCGACTTTTGGCCGTGAGTGTATGGCAGCCAAAACTTCATCAATCGTCATAACAGCCCTCCTTTCTAATCTATACTTTCATTATAAACACAAAAACCGTCTGATAACAGACGGTTTTAATAACTTTTATTTAAAGAAAAGCATTAACCCTTTTCACGAACGGTAAAGTCACGCTTGCGACCCTGGCCGCTTCCACGGCGTTCGCTCGAGTGGTTGTTGCCCTTGTAAGCACCATTTCCACGACGCTCACCATCGCGACGACCACGGTAGCCGCCACCATTTCCGCGACGATCGCCATCACGACGGCCACGGTAGCCACCGCCATTTCCACGACGGTTACCACCACGATAGCCGCCACGTGATCCGCCCTTACCACCCTTACGGCGTGGCAATGGACGTTCACGAGATAAGGTAACGGGTGCGTTTTGCTTTTCCAAACCAGCAACAGAAGCCAACAAACCGGCAGCCAGCTGTTCAGGCGTAAACTGGCTCAACAAAGCAGATACCTGCGCTTGCATTTCACCTGGATTCGTCTTTGACATTAAGACAGCGGCTTCATCCAATGAGGCATCAATACGACCAAGACGAGCTTCCTGCAAAGTTGCGGGTTGCATTGGCGTCATGCGCTTCTTTGTCAATTCTTCAATCGCACGCAAGTAATCCATTTCATTCGGTGCAACTAACGTTACTGACGTTCCGGTAGCGCCGGCACGACCAGTACGTCCAATACGGTGCACGTATGATTCTGGATCTTGTGGAATATCAAAGTTATAAACGTGTGACACGTCCTTAACATCCAATCCACGAGCAGCCACATCAGTTGCTACCAAGAGATTGATCTCATGGGACTTAAACTGGTCCAAAACACGCGAACGCATTTGCTGAGTCAAATCACCGTGCAACCCAGCAGCGCGGTATCCACGAGCTTCCAATCCACGGGCCAATTCTTCAACACGACGCTTCGTTCGTCCGAAAACAATACCCAAATATGGCTCTTGAATATCAATCGTTCGTGTCAATGCATCGAACTTTTCTTCGTTACGGCAACGAATAAAGTATTGTTCAACCAAGTCAGTGGTCAACTGCTTGGCTTCAATTTTTACCATAACGGGATTAGTCATAAACTTTTCCCCGATACGACGAATTGAATCGGGCATCGTTGCTGAGAAGAGCAACGTCTGACGTTCCTTAGGAACTTGGGCAATAATCGCTTCGATATCGTCCAAGAAGCCCATGTTCAGCATTTCATCGGCTTCATCCAAGACCAAAGTCTGGACATGGCCCAACTTGACCGTCTTACGATTGATGTGGTCAAGCAAACGACCGGGTGTTCCCACCAAGATTTGTGGGTGAGATTTCAAACCCTGAATCTGACGGCGAATATCCGATCCACCGAAAACAACTTGCACGTTAACGTGCTTATCTGATCCCAACTTCTTCAATTCCTCAGCCGTTTGAATGGCCAATTCACGAGTTGGTGAAATAATAACTGCTTGAATATTAGGATTATCCAAGTCAATGTGTTCCAAAATTGGCAAACCAAAGGCTGCCGTTTTACCGGTACCAGTCTGAGCCTGTCCGATAACATCTTTCCCTGCTAAAGTGAGCGGGATTGTTTTTTCTTGAATAGGGGTTGCTTCCACATAACCGTGGGCAGCAATGGACTGCAAAATGGCTTTTGACAAGCCGAGTTCTTCAAACTTCAAAATTTTCTCCTTTGAAAGCACGAAAGCGCGCTTTAAGACCAATTGGTCTACTTCTATAGTAACGCGCTTCCTGCGCGTTTGAAAGGCCAAGCAGTTTATAGTCTAACTGGACTGACTAATATGACATCGTTTTATGGTGCTTCTTTTCCGGTCAATTGACTAAAGGCCTCCTGCCCAACTTTCTGGAATGAGTGTTCCTTGTCGTATTGATTAGAAAGTAAAATGGCCGCGTCTTTACCCTGGTTAGAGACCACAACATTTGACTCATAGCCTGAGAAGATGCCGTGTCCCTCATAAACAGAGCCATAACCATAAAGACCAGAAGCATAGTGCGCTGGCAAGTGTTGCACCATTAAATCCTGATGGTTTTTGGTCAGTTTATTGGTGAAAAACAACCGGTATAGTTGGTAAAGCTGTCCAGTCGTCATGGCAACGTTGCCAGTGCCCGTTTCACGTTGGTATTCAACCGTTGTCACATCCCGCTCACTGTCTGTCCCAACCTGGTAAGCGTTGGCTAGGTTAGCCGCTTGCTTGAAAGCCGGATAATACGAAATGCCCAACTTTGCATTATGATTAAAGGTTTGCTGACAAAGTTCTTGATAGCTTTTGCCAGTGACTTTCATCAAAATTCCCGCCAATAAACGGTAATTAATTGGCTGATAAGACCAGCCATCACCAGTACCGATGACACCCCCAGAGCTTTCGGCATTAGCCGCCGAAAAATCGACATTGGCCATGTCATTCGAATATTCTTCCGGTTGCTTGCTCTGCTTTAAGCCAGAGGTCATGGTTAGTAAGTCTCGAATGGTAATTTGATCAGCATTGGGTACGTTTGGATAGTAATCGGATAACTTACTGTCATATGATAACTTACCCGCATCAACACTTTGCCCAACCAAAATAGCCGTCAAAATTTTAGCCGTCGATGCGATTGGAAAAGTCGTTTTTGGGTTATTCGAACGATTTTTCTGAACGTTTGCTTTGCCATACCCTTCATGAAGCAAGACCTTTCCGTTCTTTACGACCAGCGCCGTTCCAGAAAAATGGTTATCCTCTAAAGTTTGATTGAGCTTCTTGGCGACTTTTCCATCGGCCGCCACCGTCTTATCAAGATTGGGTTCGGAAGAAGCGGAAACATCCTTTGCTTCTCGATGCTGGCCGTGAGATTGTGAAGCAACGGTCACCGTTCCAAAACCAACAATCGCTATTCCAAATAAAAGGAAATAAAGCGATGGGCGTTTTACCCAACGAACTTTTACTTTAGCTGGAAAAAGATCCGTACGCTTAAGCATCCACTTCCTACTTTCCGGACAAAGCCGTCACAACTTCTTCAAGATGAATACCGTGCGAGGCCTTCAAGAAAATAAGATCGTTGCCGGTCAGCTTTTCCTTCAAATCTGCTGCTAATTGTGGTAATTCATCTTGCTGATAAGTCTTAATCAGTAAGTTTTGGTCAATTTTTTTAAGCGCTGGCGCTAAATAATCAACCATCAATGGGCCAACTAAATTAACCTGCTTTGGCTTTGCAGCGATAACGGCTGCAGCCAATCCAGCGTGTAATGATGGTCCCTTCTCGCCAAGTTCGAGCATATCGCCGAGAACGAGCACGAGGTTTTCTGCCCCATCGTTGGCTAAAGTGGCGAGGACTTCTTTTGTTGCCGTTGGATTGGCGTTATACACGTCGGAAATAATCCGCTCACCATTCTTCCCCGTCAACAACTCCGTCCGGTTCTTCGTTAAATCAAAATGTGCCAAAGCACTTGCCATGGTATTCATGTCGAGACCGAGTGTCCGACCTACCATAATCGCTGCTTCTGCATTCTTAACATTATAACGGCCTAGCATGGGAATTGCAAACCGCTCCCCGTTCTCGGTCCAGACCGTTTGAGTTAGACTTTCAGAAACATCGTTTGGCACGGGGCCAAACATTTCGGTGTTTTCAGGCAAACCAGGCGCCTCAGTCAATAATGGTTCATCGGCCGGGATGAGGAAGAGTCCTCCTTTTTTCAGCCCCTGCGTGATTTCTAACTTTGCTTTAGCAATGTTCGCCCTTGTCTTGAAGAACTCTAAATGTGCTTCCCCAATCATCGTAATGACTGCAATATCCGGCTGTGCCAAATTAGACAACTCGGTTAATTGGCCGGGTCGGTCCATTCCCATTTCAAGCACCAACACTTCGGTATTTTCTGGCATTGATAGAATGGTTACCGGTAGGCCAATCTCATTATTAAAATTAGCTGGTGTCTTAAAGGTCTGATATTTTTTGGCTAAAATTGCCGCAGTCATGTCCTTCGTGGTAGTCTTCCCATTGGATCCGGTGATGGCAACGACTTTTGGCTGCACTTGCTTCAAATAAAACTGGCTCAGCTGTTGCAACCCACGCAAAGTGTCAGGCACCACAACTGCGGGTACATCACCCGCTAACACATGCCCTTCTGCTGCTAATACTGCGCTGGCCCCTTTGTCCATCGCCATTTGAATGTAATCATGGCCATCATTTTCGCCAACCAATGCAACAAAGAGGTCCCCTGGTTGAACCTTGCGTGAATCAAAGGAAACCCCTGTCACTGAGACTGTTTCCGTTCCCTGTATGATTCCCAGTGTTGCTCTTTTGACATCTGCTAATGTAAGTTTCATGGAAAAGTCCTTTTAATTCAGAAAAATTTCAAATCATTATCGTGCTTGTACAAACAATCAACCAATTTAAGTAACATCTGAGATTATTCTACCCTTTTTTCTTCAGCACCGTCACTGTTTCAATGTGAGCCGTTTGCGGGAATTGATCGACAGGAACAATTGGCCCGGCAATTTCGTAGCCGACTTTTTTAAAGAGAGCACAATCGCGAGCAGCCGTCACGGGATTACAAGAAACGTAGACCACCTGGTCAGGTTCCATGCTAGCCGTTTTCTCAATGAGTTCAGGTGTTAAACCACGTCGGGGTGGATCGACGAAGACCACGTCGGGTTGCACCCCTGCTTCCTGCCATTCGACAAACTGTTCAGGAGCATCCTTCAAAATGTAAGTTGCGTTTGTAATCCCATTGAGGGCCAAATTTTTTTGAGCATCGGCAACCGCGCCAGGGACGACTTCAACGCCAATCACCTGCTTTACGCGATCAGCCACCGACATCCCGATTGTTCCAATTCCAGCATACGCATCAACAACCAAGTCCGTTGACTTAAGCTTAGCCAAATCAGCTGCTGTCTGGTAAAGCTTTTCCGTCATCACTGGATTAACTTGGTAAAAGGAGTTGGGACCAATCAGGAAACGCTTGCCAAGCAAAGTGTCCTCAATTTGGTCTTTTCCGTAAAGCGTCTCGTTATCTGCTGATAACTGAACGTAATCTTTTTTGGGCGCCTTATTCAAAATCAAGGAGGTGAGATCCGGCAATTCGGACACGATTGCCCGAACCACCTCTTCCTGCTTTGGCAAAGTCGGCTCATTCGATACTAAGACAACCATCAACTCTTTCGAATAGTAGCCACGGCGGACCATAATGTAACGGATTGCCCCCTGCCCTGTATCTGGATCATAGGCCGAAATGGCCAATTTCTCCAAAAGGTTGCGAACAGCGACGATTACTTCGTCCAGACGACGGTCGTTAACAAAGTAGTCCACCATGGGTACTAACTGGTGCGTTCCCCGTTGGTAAAAACCGGATTGTAACTGACCGCCTTGCCACTTAACTGGCACCACCGTCTTATTCCGATAATAGGATGGTACTTGTTCGTCCATCGTGACAGCTTCAGCAACTTGAATAGTCAAGCCAGCGGCAGCAAAGTTATCTTTGACCAACGATTGCTTCCATTTTTTCTGAGCAGGGTAAGCCCAATTCACTAGCGGTGCTGTCCCAGCCTCTAGAAGATAATCCCGCTTCGCGTCAATGCGCTCAGGATTAGCTTTCAAAACGTTTTTCAAAGCACCGTATGCCGACAGCTTATCCACTTGAATAATCTGGACGTCCACCACTTCCCCTAACATCGTATTGGCGATGTAGACCGGGTAAGTTTTGGCATCGTTAGCCCAGGCGAGTCCCATCCCATTTTGTCGAATCCGATCGATTGTTAAGGTAACCGTTTCATTCAATTTTACAGGTGGCGTTGTCTTAGCCATGGTGACTCCTTTTAATGGATGTAGTAACGGACTTTGTCAAAAGAAAAAACGTCCACCGAGGTGAACGTCTTTTGAACAAACTTATTGGTCGTTGTTCTTGAAACCGAAGTTTGCGAACTTCTTGTTAAACTTGTCAACGGCACCATCAGCCTGAGTAAACTTCTGCTTACCAGTGTAGAATGGGTGTGAGTCTGACGTGATGTCCATACGTACTGATGGATATTCTTGACCGTCAAATTCAGCAGTTGTATCAGTTTCAACAGTTGAAGCTGACAAGAACTTCTTACCAGTTGCGGCATCGATGAAGACAACTGGACGGTAATTTGGATGGATATCTGCTTTCATGAATAATCTCCTTAGCGCCCTGACTAATCATAGCCAGAGTCAGTTATTAACTGTATAAGTGTAGCATGCCCCGGTTATTTTGACAAGAACTTATGGCATCAAATTAATCAAATCAACCCCTTCAATTTTGAGGTCAACACCAAGACCACGGAGCTTTTCGGCAATCCGGTCATAGCCACGTAAAATATGCGAAGCGTTATCAATCACTGTCTGCCCATCAGCCATCACGGCCGCAATCACCAAAGCAGCCCCTGCTCGAATCTCGGCCGCTTCCACAGTCGTCCCAACGAGTCGTTCTGAATGGTTAACCTTAATTTCCCCAGGATTGAGAGAAGAGACATCAGCCCCCATCCGGCGCAATTCGGCAATGTGACGAATCCGCTTTGGATAAATCGTTTCAATGATGGTCGATTCACCTTCTGCCAAGAACAACAATGGTGTGATTGGCTGTTGCAAATCAGTTGCGAAACCAGGATATGGCATAGTTTTAATCGATACAGGCTTCAAATTACGAGAAGGACCAATGTAAATCGATTCATCACCAATTTGCATATCAACGCCCATCTCCATCAATTTTGATGTGTAAGATTCCAAGTGCTCAGGAATCACGTTTTGAATCGTGACCCCGTCCCCAAAGGCTGCAGCCAAAGACATATAAGTTCCAGCTTCAATTCGATCTGGAATAACCGAATGTGTATTCTGAGCCTTCAACGTATCGACCCCAGTAATCCGAATCGTATCCGTTCCTGCCCCACGAATATTAGCGCCCATGTTATTCAAGAAAGTCGCAATATCGATAATCTCAGGCTCCTTGGCCACGTTTTCGATAATTGTTTGTCCTTCAGCACGTACGGCGGCCAAGATGATGTTAATTGTTGCCCCAACGGAAACCGTATCGAGGGCAATCCGGGCACCCTTCAAACCGTTTTCCGTTGCATCGATGTGAATCACATCGTTTTCTTCTGTCACCTTGGCACCAAGGGCCTCAAAGCCCTTGATGTGCTGATCAATTGGACGGGAGCCCAAGTTATCACCACCAGGAAAAGTCACCGTTGCTCGACCAAAGCGGCCCAGCAAGGCCCCCATGAAGTAATACGAAGCACGCAAGGACTTAATCGCGGTTGCTGGTAAGGGAGCCTCTCGAATGGTGGTTGGATCAATCGACAAATCGCCATCATGAAAATTCGAATGAACGTTCATGGCCGCCAAAATGTATTGTAAGTTCTTAACGTCCAAAATCTGTGGTACGTTGTCAAAGTTCACTGGCGTATCTGCCAAGATAGCGGCTGGAATCAGCGCTACCGTTGAGTTTTTGGCACCACCGATGGTCACTTGACCAGCGACTTTGTGGCCACCATTAATAATAATTTTTGCCATAGGGCGAATCCTACTTAACTATCGTTTTACCCCAATTATACGGGCTTTTCTTTCTACTGACAATTGCAATTAACGAATTTCAGCACCAAGCTGCTGAGCCAGGGCCTCCGTGACCTTAGCAAAGTCCATTGTTACCTTGTCTTCGACCAAAGTGTCGTGCTGGTCCTGATACGTTAATTGGTAAGCTAATGACTTTTTACCATCTGGTGTTCCCTGACCCTTATAGAGATCAAAGAAAGAAACGTCCTTCAAATACTGTCCAGCGCTCTCCCAAATAACGTCTAAGACCTCTTGGTTGGTAATCTGGTCATCCAGTAAGATGGCCAAATCTCGCGTGATTTGTGGGTAACGGGAAATTGGTTGGTAAGTAATCTCACGCTTTGATAAGAGAATAATTTCTTCGAGGTTTAATTCAAAGGCAAAGATAACCGGCAGCTTTTGCTTCACCACAAACTCAGGATGAACTTGTCCAAGATAACCAATGTAAATGTCACCGGCATAAACATCAGCCGTTTGTCCTGGGTGCATGTTGGCGTGTGCCTTCGACTGCTTAAAGGTTACCTGATCCACTCCGATGTTTTCAAGATAAGTTTCAACACGGCCCTTTAGCGCATAAAAATCAACTTCTTCTTCCTTTTCACCGGTTTCCCAAGTTGATTCAGCCAGTGAACCGACCAAAACGGCGGCAATGTGCTCTTCTTCAACCGGCTGCTTGGCCGCATTGTCATTTAAGAAAATACGTCCTTGCTCATAGAGCGCAATGTTCTTGACGGAGCGGGCCACGTTATAAGCCACATCGTCAATTAAGCCAGAAATCAAATTTTGACGGGCAGCCGTTCGGTCAGAAGACATCGGGTAGTCCAATGCCAAGACGGGATGCTTCCCCATCATGTTAAAGGCCGTGGCCTTTTCTGGTGTCATCAAGGCATAAGAGATGGCCTGGTCAAAGCCGAGTGATTCGAAAATTCGCCGTGATGCTCGGATCTTTTTCTGACGACGTGTTAAATCACCAGCCGTTGATTGCCCATCAATCAAAGCGGTTGGTAAATTATCATAGCCATACAAACGGCCGACTTCTTCAACAAGGTCAGCTGGAATCGTCAAATCTGTTCGGCGACCAGGTACCGTTACCTTTAACCGACCATCGTTGTTTGCAACGGTCAAGTTCAACTTTTCGAGCAAATCAACAACCGTTTCATCTGACAAAGTCGTGCCTAGTACTTGATTAATGCGAGACACGGTTGTTTCAATGACCGTTTCCTCAATGTTATCAAAACCAGCCAGTACCTGCCCCTTGGCCAGCGTAGCATCGCTAGCCTTCGCCACCGCATTGGCTGCTGATTGCAAGGCTGATTTTGTATTAGTCAAATCAATCCCACGTTCCAAACGGAAGGACGATTCGGAACGCAACCCATGACGACGAGCGGCTTGGCGAATGAAACTTGGGTTATACTGACCGGCCACTAATAGGACGTTTTTTGTTGAATGACTCACCTTAAACATCGGATCCATCGCAATACCAGCCAATGCAATGACTTGCTCCCCAGCAGCTAATACAATGTCTTTACCAGAACGAAGCGCCATGGCTTCTTCGCCATCCCCTTGTCCCAATACTTCACCTTCCTTGGCTAAGCGGACGGTAACGACTTTGTCAGCCAAACGATCCAAATCAAAGGCGGCCAATGGCTGTCCGGTTGCCAAAAGCCAATAGTGCATGGCATCAACCACGTTGTTTTCTGGCTTAATGCCAGAAGTCCACAGACGCGATTGGATGGCAAGCGGGCTTTTATCTACCGAAACGCCATTCACAACTGACAAGGCAACGCCCGTTGCAAGACCTGTTTCCCCTATCTGAACGGTTGCTTGGTCATCAGCCAAAAAGGCGGCTTCCTTAGCCCCTTTGTCCGCAACTTCTGCCACCTTTTGGTCTGTCATAGCAGCCAGTTCATAAGCCATTCCGCGCATCGAAAGTAAGTCAGCACGGTTAGGGGTTAAGTCAGTATCAATCACCGGATCCTTCAGGCCAAGCACCGCCAAGGCATCATCCCCGGGATTCACGCCATCTTTTTCAGCGAAAACATGGATACCGCTTTCGATTGGTTCAGGGCATACGGCATCTGGCAAGCCGATTTCTTGCAAAGCAGCAAGCATTCCGTAGGAGACTTCACCACGGAGTTTGGCTTTCTTAATCTTCACCAGCTCTCCTGACTCTCGATCAATGATGTGGGCGCCAACCGTTGCCAAAATAACCAACTGACCTTCAGCCACGTTGGGCGCTCCCGTAACAACCTGAATCTTTTCCCGCCCATCAAATACCTGAGTGATTTTTAAGTGGTCAGAATCCGGGTGGTTCTTCACTTCGTCAACACGAACAACGACCAAGCCGTCTTGCTGAGCGGCAACTTGACCGACTTCTTCAATTTCGACGGCCGTTAACTCAATTTGTTGAGCCAGGTCCAACACTGCCTGCTTGCTCAAATCCAATCCAGGCGTTAAGTATTCATTCAACCATTTTAAATTCGTCTTCATGATTAGTTTCCTCGTTCGTTAAACTGCTCTAAGAAACGCGTGTCGTTTAGGTAGAACTGACGGATATCTTCCACGCCATACTTCAGCATCGCAAAACGATCTGGCCCAAGGCCAAAAGCAAAGGCCGTGTATTCTTCGGGATCGATACCATCCATCTTCAACACGTTAGGATGGGTCATTCCAGCGCCTAAGACTTCAATCCACTTAATGTCTTCTGGTTTAGTGTCTGCCGTCACTTCGTTCCATGAAACGTCCACTTCAACGGATGGTTCCGTAAATGGGAAGTAAGAAGGGCGCAAACGGATCTGGTGCTTTTCACCAAAGAGTTCTTGCATAATGGAAAGCAAAGTCCCCTTTAAATCGGCCATGGTGATGTTCTTACCAACGACCAGTCCTTCGACTTGGTGAAACTGGTGCGAGTGGGTCGCATCGTCGGTATCACGACGGTAGACTTTTCCAGGGGCAATCATCTTCAGGGGGCCCTTGGAAAAGTCGTGCTTCTCCATTACACGCGATTGGACAGGAGAAGTCTGCGTACGCAGCAAAATTTCAGGCGTGATGTAAAAAGTATCCTGCATATCACGAGCAGGGTGATCCTTTGGCAGGTTTTCTCGTTCAAAGTTGTATTCATCCGTTTCAACTTCGGGTGAATCAACCGGGTCATCAATTATTTGATAACCGAGCCCCAAGAAATGGGCCTCGATTTCATCCATAATTTGCTGAAGAACGTGTGGCGTTCCAATCTTTGGTTTGGCACCTGGCAGCGTCACATCCAAAGTTTCAGCAGCTAGTTTTTCCTCGAGAGCGGCAGCGGCTTGCGCAGCCTTCTTCTCTTCAATTTTTTCTTGGATGGCGATCCGGACTTGGTTTCCCACCTGCCCGACTTCCTTCTTTTCGTCAATCGACAAATCCTTCATGGACTTTAAAACGCCCGTAATCTTCCCTTTTTTCCCAAGAAAAGTTACTCGGACTGCTTCAACATCCACGTCAGGCTTAGCCAATTCAGTTGTTGCTTCATTCAAGAAGCCCTGTAATTCTTCAACTAATGTCATCTTCATCCCTCTTTTATTCAACAAAAAAGTCCCTTGTCATCTATCGATGCCAAGGGACGTCACGAATGCCGCGGTACCACCCAAGTTCTAGCAAAAGCTAGCGCTTTTGACCGATATCGGCGGCCGCCGTTGACGATTAAATCAAGGTTACTTCGGACTGAAATTTGAAGATTCGACTAACGGGCTTTCACTGTTCCCGCTCGCTTCGTAGTCAGCATTCCTTCTACTAGGTCCTGCATTTCTTCTTAAGTATAGCAAATTATGGGGAGAGAAACTAGGGAGGGAGCTAGTCCTTTTTCTTGTGGCTTCTAAAAAAATCAAACGAAAGGTAACTTAATACCCCGACGACTAAAACAAAACCCCCGTGTGCAAGGACGACTCGCCAATTGTTTGATATAGAATCAATGCCATTATAGATTGGAAGTCAGAAAAGAACCGCCCAAAGCGCTAGAAAGATTAATCAATTAACAAAAAGAATAAGCAGGAGATGAGGTCATCAACATGCTTTTTTTATTACCGCCTTTTATTCCAAGACATGATATGATCTCCAAGACATGATATGATCGATTGAGAACAGAATAGGAGAAAATTGATGCAAAACGGCCACGTTATTTACAAAACAAATGACTTAATGAAGTCTGTTTCGAAATTACGTCAGCAAGGATTCACGGTTAACCTAGCCAACAAAAAGAACCCTCACAACGCCTTCATTTACTTTCCAACTGGGGCATACATCGAAATTTTAGAGGGAAGTCACCTTCCTAATTTCTTAAAAAAACTGCTAAAAAAAACGAGCAAAAAGAGCGTTATTGAACGCATTGACTACTGGGACAACAGCCCGGTTGGCATAGTTGGTTACTGTGTTGAGGGAACAGAAGAAGAATTAGAAAGGGTTGTCAAACATTTTCAAGGACATGGTCAAACCATGAAAATGAAACGAAAGGACCATCAGGGCCAAGGGATTACCTTCAACTTATTTTTCCCAGACAATCAAGAATTGCCATTCTTTATGAGCCACTTTTCAATCAGTCCAAAGCCAGAAAAAAATCATCATGTTAATACCATTACTGGTATTAATAGCGTCACCTTTCCTCTAAACAAAGAAAAGGCAAGAGACATCAAATGCTTCATTGATTCAGACGAATCACTCGTGTTTGATCCCAACAAAAACCTTTCAGTTACCTTCTCAGACCCGACTTTCCATCTTGAAGACTATTTAGTCTAAACAAAAAGCGCTACCAGCCGGTAGCGCTTTTTGTTTACTCATTTTTAAGTGGCTAATGCTTTAACTTCCATCACTTTCATCCATTCACTTGATCCTTGCTGCCCTTACCAGCCAACACATCAAGAATATTTTGAGCCGCCCTTTCAGCAATTTCCTGCTTAGCTTCGCGGGAACCTCCCGCAACGTGTGGCAGTACATAAGTGTTTTCCAATGAAAGCAACTCATTATCGGGTGAGATTGGCTCTTTTTCAACAACATCCAGACCAGCCGCAGCAATTTCACCAGCCTTCAGCGCAATAATCAAGGCTGCTTCATCAACAACTGGTCCTCGTCCCACATTAACCAAAACAGCCGTTTGCTTCATCTTCTTAAAGGCCGTTTCACCAATCATCTTGGTTGTCTGAGGAGTTGCTGGTAACGTTGAAACTACAAAGTCCGACTGTTCAAAAATTTCGTCCAATGATGCCATGCGGCCATTTGGCACGTCCTTATCGTGACGAGCATATGCCAAAACCTTCACGCCAAATCCGGTCAAGAGTTCAGCAACGGTGCGTCCGATGTGCCCAAAGCCCAAGATACCAACAACCTTGCCTGACACCTGCATGCCAGGGTGAGCGGCACCGTAGGCCTTGGCCTTGGCATCTGTAATTCCACGCTTATCCGTATCAAAGAGGCGACCTGCCATTAACATCAAAGTGACGGCCGTTTCGGCAACTGCTATTGCATTGGCCCCCGGTGTGTTTGTTACGACAATCCCACGTTCCTTGGCTGCTTCCAAGTCCACGTTATCGTAACCAACGCCGTGACGTGCAATAACCTTCAAATTAGGATAACGATCCATAATCGCACCAGTGATTGGATACATCATGAGAAGGAACCCAAAGACATCGGGGTCTCCCGGAAAATCCTTGTCAGAAGCCTGTGGATTGGAAACCACTTGATACCCTGCTCTCTCAAGTTCCTTTACAGCATGATCGTTAACACCATTAAACACCAAAATTTTCTTTGTCATGAGAACTCCTTTTACGTAAGTTATAACGCAACCTATTTATTTTTTCAAAAGCGTTTCTAATTGTTGTAAACGTTCAGCAAAAACAGCAAAAGCCGCGTCTAAGTAATCACCCTTTTCCATGTTGACACCCGCTTTTCGCATCACGTCAAGCGGATTAGCTGAAGAACCGGCCTTCAAATATTCCTTATATGATTCAGACTGGTTATTTTCTAACACACCCTGTGCCAAAGAGGTTGCAGCGGCTTCACCCGTAGCGTATTGGTAGACATAGAAATTGTAATAGAAGTGCGGAATCCGTGTCCATTCATAGGCAATTTCAGGATCAGCAGCAACGTCCGGACCATAGAACTTTTGATTCAATGCACCGTAGTAATCAGACATCGTGTCAGCAGTCAGTGGCTGACCAGCTGCATCTTGTTCGTGAATCCAGGCCTCGAATTCTGCGAACTGCGTCTGCCGGAAAACAGTGCCCTTAAAACCATCCAAATATTGGTTCAAAACGTAGGCCTTCACCTTGTCATCATCCGTCTTCTTCAAGAGATAATCGGTCAGCAAGCTCTCGTTTGTTGTCGAAGCAATCTCTGCTAAGAAAATTGGATAATCACCATAGTAATAAGGCTGATTGTGGCGAGTCATGTAAGAATGAACGGTGTGTCCCATCTCATGAACAAGCGTATAAACATTATCCAACGTATCCTGCCAGTTCAACAAAATATAAGGATTGGTATCGTAAGCGCCACCTGAATATGCCCCCGAACGCTTCCCTTTGTTTTCAACAACATCAATCCAACGTTCAGCAAAGGCTTTGCGAACAACGGCCAAATAGTCTTCACCCAATGGAGCCAATGCGGCGAGAGCAATTTCTTGCGCTTTCTCGTATGTTACTGGAAAATCAACATCGTCAACAAGCGAAACGTACAAATCATAATTATGAAGTTTCTTTTGTCCCAATACTTGCTTGCGCAAAGCAACATAACGATGCAAGAGATTCAAGTGATCGTTGACCTTGCTTGCTAATGTTTGATACACAGTCACCGGAATCTGGTTGGACGTCACAGCGGCCTCTTGTGCGGACTGATAATGACGAACCTTAGCTAAGAAATTATGCTTCTTAACGGTCGCAGACAACGTTGAGGCAAAAGTGTTTTGCAAAGCCATGTAAGCATTGTAAAGTGCTTGGAACGCTTCCTTGCGCTGTGCCGGGTTCTTAGAGCGAAGCATGATGGCATAAAGGCCATTAGTCAACTCCTTGATTTCACCGTTTTCATCCATCACATCGCCAAAGTCAATATCGGCATTATCCAAAACAGAAAAAGTCTGTTCAGCAGATGACATCACGGTCGAAGCACCCGCTAACAAAGCTTCTTGATCTGCAGGAAGCGTATGCTCCTTTTCGCTTAACAAGACATCGAAGAAATGCTGGTAAGGCTTCAATTCGGGTTGCTGAAGATAAGCAGACAACTTCGTTTCATCCATCGCTAAGACTTCAGGCTGGAAGAAGGCGGTAGCGGAAGAAACCTGAGCAAGTAAATCTTGTACCTGCGCATTCATCCCAGCGTATTTTGAATTGGCCGTATCCTGATCAAACTTTTGATGTGCGTAAACAAAAAGCTTTTCAAAAGCTCGTTCAATTCTTAAATCTTCTTCCAAACCAGCTAACAATGATTCCGCTGAATCGGCAAGATGACCTTGATAATCGGCTAAATTTGGCAATTCAGCAATTAACTGGTCAAAGGCTTTTTGGTAGGCATCGTCTGATTCGAAAACACTTGTTAAATCCCAAGTGAGTTCTTCAGGCAACTCTTCACGTGTGATTTGTCCCATGGTTGGCACCCCTTTTTTGGCTTTTCTCCAGTTTAACATAGAAAGAACCTAATTATTAAAGATAAGCTTCCTTTTTATGAAGAATTTCTCACGATTAAAAGTCACGTATTTCGCCTCCTGCAGCTCCGCCATCAAACAATCAAAAACAGCCTTTTCATAACCAAATCCTGGATAAAAATACCGACTCAATCGCTGTTCTAATAACTCACTACTGATGCCATCATTCCCAGCTTTTTCCAGCAATAACAAAACGGTTAGACGGTATTGCCAATTCGGAATGACCAACCCAAAGACATCACCTAGTAAACAAATGTCGGGTAATTGATCCACCCGTTGCCCTTTTTCGTACAAATAGTTCACGATGGCAGGATTGATTTGCTCACGAGCCAACTGCAGCGACAGCTTCGCTCGCTGTCTTGCCACGTCAAGAATTGGTGGTCTGGCCACAATCTGTTCTGTTAAAGGAACATCATCAAAGATTTTTGCCCAATTGGCCACTTCTCGTGCCGATAGTTCCAAGGGATCCTTTAACACTGTTTTACGCGCAAAGCGTTTTTTAAAATCCAGTCGACGGAAGAAATCTTCACGAACAAAATGCTCTTTTTCGGGTAAATAAAACCAAATTCTACCTTTCAGCCAAAAACGGCAAACGGTCGCTGTGGATAAACGTTTTCGCCAGTAATTGGGTCCTAGTATCCACCATACGCGCATGCCAATCCGTGCGTAGCCAGCATTGCGGCGTTCGAGGTCAGCTTTACCAATCGGTGAACATTGGTATTCAATCGCCACTTGGCTTCCTGGACGACCGACTAACAAATCTGGTCGTTGATCAATCATTGATAAAACTGGTTCTATTTGAACGGGCATTTTCTTTGAAAAATAACGGAACAGTGCCAATTTACCAGCTAGGTGATCAGCCGATTCACCTTCTGAAAAGCCGGAACAGCCTTGTTTTGAAACATGAGCAAAGTGGGCCACTTTCTCCTTCCCACGTTTTAAACGCACCGGACCACGACAACCAGGACAAAGATAAATTTCGTTTGTTTTTGCTTCTTCAGCTAGACAATAGTCATTTTGAATCGTACTTGCAATTAGCATAATAAAACACCTCATTCGTCTATTGATACGAATGAGGTGTTTTAAAATTTATCTTTAAGCAATTTTTTTCTTCAGCCAGTTTGATAGCCAAGTCAATAGTGTAATAACGATTAAGTAAATGACAGCAACGATTGCCCACACACGGAATCCCTGTGAATTACGGGCAACAATCAACGTTCCAGTCTGCGTCAACTCGAGGATACCAATCGCTGACAAGATGGACGTATCTTTTAACGTAATAATGAACTGGTTGACAAACGATGGCACCGTAATTTTCAATCCCTGAGGGACAATGACTTTCCAAATGGCTTGTCGATGGGTCAAACCGAGCGAACGGGCCGCCTCCATCTGTCCGACATCAACGGATTCAAAACCACCGCGAACAAAGGCACCCGTGTAGGCTCCTTCATTCAAAATTAACGTTAACAATCCAGCGGTGAAGGCTGGAATCTTAACCCCAATCACACCGGGTAACCCGATGTAGATGAAGAAGGCCAACACCATCAATGGCAAGCCACGGAAAGCGTAAATAATGGTTGTCGAAAGGCCACGCCAAAACTTCGATTCGGAAATCCCCATAATGCCGAGCAACAACCCCCAAAGCGATGCAAGAATGATTCCCGCAATGGTTAATTTAGCAGTTTCTAGCAAGCCCTTAAAGAAGGAGTTCTTGTTTGATTTAAGAATTCCCCAAGTCGTGTTGTTGTCGGAAGCCGAACCAACGAAGGTGGACTGCTTCGAATTCAAGTACTTGTTGATAATCTTATCGTAAGTGCCATCCTTCTTCATCGCCGCCAGAGTCGTGTTGAACTGTTGCAACAATTGTGCATTCTCACCCTTTTTAACGAAGAAGCCAACACCACCAGCGTTACCGAGGCTCTTGGGATTACGAACCTCTAACTTCATACCGTTTTTAATGGCGTATTGGATAACGGGATAATCTTCAAAAGTCGCGGCGGTGTTTCCATTGACCACGTCATTGTACATGGTGTCGGTATCGTTAAAGTACTTAATTTTGAAACCGTACTTATCCTTTAAGGAGGCACCATAAGCCGCAGCGGCCGTTCCGGTCTTCAAAGCAACGGTCTTGCCCTTCAAGTCTGACAGGGACTTGATTTTAGAATTTGGCTTGGTAATCCAAGCAACCCCTGATTGGTAATAGGGTGTTGATACATCGTACACCTGCTTACGCGCATCGTTAATCATCATTCCGGCAATAATACCGTCTGCCTGACCATTCGCGACCATCTGCGCAGCAGCGTTAAAGGACATTGGTTTCAGCGTATAAGTGAAATTATTCCGCTTCGCCACTTCCTTCAGAATATCCATGTCAATTCCAACGTAATCATTATTCTTATCTTGAAAGTCGAAGGGTGCGTAAGTGGCATCCGTTGAAATAATGTAGTTGGGTTTTGAATCTGCACTAGCGCTTGTGCCAACCGCAACTGCGGCAAAAAGCATCGCAACCAGTGCAGTCAATAGCGGTTTTAACCGTTTCATGACCATGGTCTATTCTTCCTCTCGTTTATCAAGAAGAACTTAGGCTTGCATAACCTTCGATAGGAAGGTTTGCAAACGTTCGTTCTTCGGTGCAGTAAAGATTTGTTCTGGCGTTCCGGATTCCTGAATCTTTCCTGATTCAAAGAAGACAACACGGTCAGCCACTTGCTTGGCAAAGCCCATTTCGTGGGTAACGATAATCATCGTCATCCCCATCTTTGCTAAGTGCTTCATGACGTCCAAAACATCCCCAACCACTTCGGGATCCAAAGCGGAAGTTGGCTCATCAAAGAGCATGATGTCCGGATCCATTGCCAAGGCACGGGCGATGGCAATTCGTTGCTTTTGTCCACCAGAAAGGGAGGACACGGGCGCGCTCGCCTTGTCAGGCAAGCCGACCGTTTCAAGCAATTCCTTTGCCTTTTTCTCGGCTTCTGCCTTCGTCATCTTGCCAAGTTGCACGGGTGCCAACGTAATATTATCGATGACGGAGTAATTATTAAAGAGATTGAAATTCTGGAAAACCATTCCGATATTTTCGCGAACCTTATTGATATTGGTCTTTGGATCAGAAATATCAAAACCATCAACTTCAATCAAACCAGAATCTGGCTTTTCAAGCTGATTTAGCATCCGCAAAAACGTCGACTTACCAGAACCGGAAGGGCCGATCATTACGACCACTTCATTGTCCATGACGTCCAGGGAAATATCGCGTAAGACATGGTTATCACCATATGACTTGTTGACTTTGTCAACGTGTACTTTCACTTGTTTCTCTTCACTCATGCTTTCGTCCTTTTTTCAACCCAGTTACTAAACAAAGTCAGTAACGTTATTACAATTAAGTATATCATAGCAACGATTGCCCAAACACGGAAACCTTGAGAGTTTCGTGTCACAATCAATGTTCCGGTCTGTGTCAATTCCAGAATACCAATGGCTGACAACAAAGAAGTATCCTTTAACGTGATGATGAACTGGTTAATGAAGGACGGCACCATCAGGCGTAGTCCTTGTGGAATAATCACGCGTCGCATGGCTTGGCTGTGCGAAAGACCGAGCGAGCGAGCCGCCTCCATCTGACCATTATCAACAGAATTAAAGCCTCCCCGAACAAAGGCACCAATGTAGGCTCCCTCATTCAAAACCAAGGTCATGATACCAGCCGTCCAGGCCGAGATTTTTGTACCAGTAACTGCCGGAATTCCAATATAGAGGAAGAAGGCCAGTACCAGCATTGGCATACCACGGAAAATGTAAACAATCGTTGTTGAAAGGCTACGCAACAAAGTGTTTTTTGAAACACCGAGGATTCCTAAGAACAGTCCCCAAAGCGAAGCCAAAATGATACCAACAACCGTCAAATACAAGGTCTGCTTCAATCCTGACAAAAAGGCGGAGCGGTTGGTTTTCAAAATGCCCCAAACTGTGCTGTTGTCCTTAGCTGAACCAGTAAAAGTTGAAGCCTTAGCCGAGAGGTACTTATTGACAATCTTGTCGTAAGTTCCGTTCTTCTTAATGATGGCTAAGCCCTTGTTAAAGTCGGCCAACAGCTGGGCGTTATCCCCCTTCTTAACGGCGAAACCTAAATCACCAGCCGCAAACGGTTCCTTTGCATTCTGGACTTTCAAAGCCGTTCCGTTCTTGATGGTATACTGCAATACGGGAAGATCCGCAAAGGTCGCCACAGAATTTCCGTTGATAACGTCACGATAGACCGTATCTGAATCAGAGAAGTAGGTAATCTTAAAACCGTACTGATCCTTGATTGATTCGGCATATTCAGCACCGGCAGTTCCAGTCTTTAAAGCGACTGTCTTGCCTTTCAAATCACTCAATGATTTGATTTTAGAATTCTTAGCCGTTGCCCAAGCAATTCCTGTTTTATAGTAGGGATCTGAAAAGTCATAAACAGCTTTTCGCTCATTCGTGATGGTTGTACCGGCAATGACACCATCAGCCTGTGATGAAGCAACTGACTGCATCGCAGCATTAAAAGCCATTGGCTTGACCGTCACCGTAAAGCCAGCCGCTTTCGCAATAGCCTTCAGTAAATCCTGGTCAATCCCCACGTACTGATTATTCTTATCCTGAAAATCAAACGGCGCATAGGTTGCGTCAGACGTAATGGTGTAGTGTGGTTCGTCGGCATTTACTTTATGACCCGTCACACCCATCACAGCAAAGACGGCAGATAATGCCACAATAAACGCTAAAAGTTTCTTTTTCATTGTTAACCCCTCTTGCTCGAATAACTTCAGTTTAGCAGGGAGCCTTTCGATTGAATCGAATAGCGTTAGCTATCCTTACACAAAAATAGGCAATGGTCTAGTCCTCTTCCATCCTTCTATTCAATAAAGCGAGTTAATTATCATGCCATACATCACCCACACAATCGAACCCTGGATGCCAGCCGGCGCTTTGAAGGCCAAGGAAGACATCGCCAAAATAGCGGAATCCGTTGGTTGGCAGCGGCTCAGCATCGAACGCTATAACGATGCCCGCTTCTCAGCTGAAATCCGTCACCAAAAAATCCATACTTTTCTCGACAAAGTCGGTAAAAATGATATTGTTGTTCACCAATTTCCAACCTATATGTCGCAAGCTTTTGAACAAGACTTTCAACGAGCCATTCAACAAAGGGGGGCAAAGTACGTGCTACTCATCCACGACTTCGAACCTTTACGAGTCAACCGTGAACATGCCTGGGAATGGGAGTTGGCACAGTGTGCTGATCTGATTATCGCCCACAGTCAACCAATGGCCTCGACTTTGCAGCAACACGGAGTGACCACACCTACGGAAACCATTCAACTCTTCGACTACTTAGGGCCAACGCCAGCACTGAACCCAATTTTTAAAAAGGAAATTAACTACGCTGGTACTTGGCAAAAAGCCCCATGGCTCCAACATTATCAAGGCCCCAAGCTGAATCTTTTCGGCTCTCGCCCCAAACGGTGGAAGGACCTTGTCCTACCAAAAAGCATTAACTGGGTTGGTTCCTTTGATCCCGAAGAAATCACAACGGCTTTTTCATCTGGTTTCGGCCTTCTTTGGGACTCAAACTATGAGGATAAATTTTTTCAATCTTACACCAAAGTCAACGCGCCACACAAAGCCTCCCTTTATTTAAAAGCCGGATTACCCCTGATTGCTTGGTCACAATCCTACCTAGGCGACATCGTGAGGGCCAACCAACTTGGTATGACCATTGACGATCTTTCAGATCTAACTCAATTGGTTGGAGCAGTTCGTCCAGCTGATTACCTAACTTTCCAAGAAAATAGTCGTCTCTTCCAAAAGCGCATCAGTGAGGGCTACTTTACTAAGGCAGTGTTAGAAAAGGTGCTACATTATTTTAGATAGTCAACACTTCTTTTTCCTGCTAAAATAATCTTTGGGGAGTCCGTGTGACGGGCTGAGAGGGTAATCGATTACCGACCCATTGACCTGATACGGATCATGCCGTCGTAGGAATTTCCCACGTTGATATGGACGCCTTTTCAGGCGTCTTTTTTGTGGATAAAAAGACCAGAAAGGAGGGCTATTTCGGCATGATTCCTTCTATATTCAAAGCTTCTTACATCACTCATTTGGAACAGTAAAGGAATCACAACATGAAAAAACGTTCATCACTAAAAAAAATGATGGCAACCGCTATTCTTGCTGCTTTGGCCTATGTTTTGAACACAGCCGTCGTCTTTCCAGCAATGGCCCCCTTCCAACACTTCGTCAATGTTTTGGCCGTTTATCTGCTCGGTCCTTGGTACGGGATGGCTGCTGCCCTTATATGTGGCTCTTTACGCATGCTGTCTGGTCGAACCATCATGGCCATTACCGGTGGAATCATCGGCCCACTACTCGCTGGATATCTCTATCGAAAAACAAAAAATGTTTATTTACTTGCCATTGGTGAAATGGTTGGCTCAGGTATTTTGGGCGCGTTACTTTCTTACCCATTCATGGTGACATTCTATGGCATGAAGGCAGGCAATTGGGCACAACTAATTCCTTTCTTCCTGCCATCAGCAGCGGTTGGGAGCCTGCTCGGTTTGCTTACGATTCTATTAACAAAAAAGAATGGCCTTATCGACAGAATGAAAGCCAAAATTAATTCATAAAAAGGTCGGAACAAATTGTTCCGACCTTTTTCCTTTTAATGAAGCATTCCCTGGCTGGCAGCTACGATTCAAATTTTTCTTAACATGATTCCAAAAAATCTATGTTATTCTGATAAGTAGTTCCCCTGATGAAGGAGAGAGAAATGAAAAAGAAAATCTATGAGTACTACAACATTCTGAGCACCATAACGATATTCGGACTTCTTTTAAAATTGTGGCTATATTTCCATCCAGTCACACAGGCAGTTCAATACACAATTGATCTCATCACATTTTTTGCTGCCATCCTAGTGATTTACGGTTCTTCAAATAAAGAAAGTAAGGAAAGGGATTAACAATGTGGTTTCAATACAATAAAAAAGCCCTTCCATTTGCATATGTATGGCTACTACTCCTGGTTCTGATGTACTTCGTTCAAAGAGAGATGATTGACCTATTAATCTTTGTACCCGTCTACTGTTTTCTTTTTAGAAAAAAGGGTTTAAAGAGAATCTTCCGCTTCTTTCAACCTTCCTTTGTTCCAAAAGCAATTCTTTTAACTTGTGGCGCCATCATCGCACAGTTCGTTTTAGCTTTTACCTTAAGTTCTTTATTTGGTAACCATATTTTTACGCAACATAGTTTATCAGTTAATATGGACAATAGTCAGAATAAGATAGCATATTTACTTCTGATCATACCAATGTTTTTCCAAGTCATTCTCGAAGAACTGTTTTCAATTACGGTTTTTTCAACTTTTTATTATCGACTAAGTAACTATAAAAATGGCATTATTCTCAGTGGTATATTAACGGCTATGCTTTTCGCTTTTGCACACGGAAATACTTATCAATGGTCTTTTTTCACATTGCTAATAATGTTTTTCACCGACATCTTTTTTATCACTTCATGGTTCAAGGCAAAATCAATATGGGCTTCTATCAGTGTTCACTTTACCTTCGATGTGATCATTATGTTGTTAGCATTTTTATAGCAATTATCAACCAAAAAGTGTTGCACATGTACCAAACTTGTGCAACCTTTTTTATTTAAAATAAAATCAAATTTTCATTGCTAACACTTTCATTGCAAATTCCACCCATTCAGTCTAAAATAATACTTTCTGCTCAAAATGATAAAAAATGTATAATTAAAGAGTAAAAATCTAATCTTCACCTTTTCTAATGTTACAATTACTTTGACTGTGTATTCTAATTTACTAAAAAATTTGAACTGATTCCAAAAGGAGTGATTCATATGATGAATCATCAATCACCATTTAATTATCAAAATAAAGAACGAAAAGTGTTACATAAGGTTAAAAAGAACTGGGTTGTCTTGTCCCTAACTTCCTTAACACTGTTTGGTGCTTCCTTGGCCATGCCTGAGGCTGCTAGTCACGCTCTCCCCGGCAGCGCTTCTTTTGTGAGCGCCGATAGTCATACAACCTTTGGACAAGTTTCATACACCTATGATACTGCTACTGATACGCTAACCTTTACTAGCGGCGGTACGCTGCCAACGGTCAGCACCAGTCGCTTGAGTAAGCAATTCCCACATCTGAAGCATATTGTCTTCACCGAACGCGTTCAGGCACCGGCTGATTCAACGAATTTGTTTGCACAATTGGTGTATTTACAAGACATTACTGGTCTCGACAAGCTAGATACTAGTCAAGTGACAAGTATGAATGCCATGTTTAACAGTGATTATGCGTTGACTTCGCTCGACCTGTCGACTTGGAACACGGACAAAGTCACGGACATGTCCTGGATGTTTACGGGGGATAAGGCACTTAGTTCCCTAAACGTTAGCCACTTTAATACGGCAAACGTGACCAACATGATGGTCATGTTCAACGGCATTGGCGTCTCGAGCCTTGATGTCTCCAATTTTAACACCGGAAAAGTCACGAACATGTCGGATATGTTCAGTTGGATGCGTAATCTAAAGTCACTTGACCTTCGTTCATGGGATACCAGTAACGTGACGGTTATGGACTATATGTTCCGGGCATCGTCTTCTCTTTCTTCGCTGAACATTTCTTCCTTTAATACAACACATGTGACTAGCATGAAAATGATGTTTGATCAAATTGGCAACGGCCAACTGATTAACGTCAAGTTACCAGAAGCTCATTTTGATAACAATGCCGGTCTTGGCGACCGCTATTCAACCATTATGGCGGTCAACGGTGGTACGTTAGTTAATCCAAAGGGAAACATTCTTTCCACTGCAGATTACCAAAGTCTTTTCAACACCGGTAAGCAAACTGCTGATTGGTATGTTTGGGGAACATTAGCTACACAAACCGAGCAAAAAACGGTTACCCGAACAATCAATCAGGTTGATGCCCGAGGTCAACAAATTGAGGGCACCACACCGATTACGCAAACGCTTCACTTTCACCGCACGAAGACGACTTTACCGGGTACTGACTATGCCCAATACGGCAACTGGGTAGCTGATGGCGATTCCGGTTCAGCTTTTGAAGCTGTTACCATTGCCCAAACACTGGATGACAACCGATATCAAAACCCAACGCTCAACGGCCAATCAGTAACCACTGTCGAGCGTCTCCAACCATCCTTAGACAACAATAGCTCTCAAACGCTATCAGTGAACATCGTCTACGCGGATGGCAGTGAGAGTACCACTCAAAATAAGCAAGTCACCCGCACCATCAAGTACCAAAATCAAGCTGGTCAAAAAATTAAGGATGATCGTGTTGAAACCCTTCACTTTCATCGAACAGCCAGCACCGATTTAGTGACTGGCCAAGTCACGTACTCTAATTGGCAGGCTGATTCTGCAAACGATCAACAGTTTAAGACAGTGCAACTCCCTCAAACGATTGACAATAAGTACTGCATGCCAACGTTGAATGGAAAGGCAGTCCAAACGATTACCGGTTCGCTGCCAACGCTCGACGATCAGAATAACCAAAGTGAAATTCTCACGGTGGTCTATGCTGATCAAACAGAGGTTGCAACGGAACATCAATCAATTTCACGTACCATTCACTACCAGAACCACGATGGTCGAACAATCAAAAAAGATACTGTTCAAACCATCAACTACCACCGGACGGTTACCAAGAACTTGGTGTCGGGAGAGGTAATTTATTCTGAGTGGATGCTAGACGAATCGTCCTTAAACGAATTTAGTGCCATCTTCCTTCCTCAAACAATTGACGGTCGCTATCAAAACCCTCAGTTAAACGGAGAACCAATCAGCGAGATTGACCCTGAAATGCCAATCCCTGATGCGGGTGGTCAGTATAAAAACCAAGTTATCACTGTTGTCTATGACGGCATTGTTCGCACGTCAACTCAACAAAAAAGCGTCATGCGCACCATTCATTATCAAAATGAGGATGGTCAAACAATTGCTGAAGATACAACCCAGCGCGTCAACTACACGCGAACGGTTCGTTCAAACTTAGCAAACGGAGCAGTCGAATACGGTGCTTGGCAGCCGGTAAATGGTTCTGACAACCTATTCAACGCTGTCACGATTCCTTCTTCTATAAAAAATCTGTATGATCATCCGACTTTAAATGGACAGTCTGTTCAGGAAATCAAAGCTGAAGCACCCAAGCTCACGGATTCCGACGAGGATCAACAAGAAAGCTTGGTTGTAGTGTACGAGAAAAAGAATGAACCAACTCCCCCTGTAAAGCCGGATAAGCCAACTACCCCAACACCGCCTGTTTTGCCCGACCAACCGGTTGTGCCAGTCACACCCGAACCGCCGGTGCAGCCGGATAAACCAGTAGTTCCGAACACACCACAACCGGTTGAACCAAATAAGCCAGTAGTTCCGAATATCCCACAACCGGTTGAGCCAAATAAACCCGCTCCACAGGATGTGCCAACAAGTCCAGTTGAACCGCAACAGCCTGTTACACCTGATACACCGGTTGCTCCTGAAGTACCTGTTACTCCCGAAGTACCTGCTGTACCTGTAAATCCGGTTCAACCCGCGATACCAGTAGTCCCTGAACAACCCGTTCAACCTGAGCTACCAGCCGCTCCTGAACAACCCGTTCAACCGGAAACGCCGGTAACTCCCGAACAACCGGCACATCCTGAGAAGCCAGAAGTGCCTGAACAACCTGTCCAACCTGAAACACCGCTAGTGCCTGAGCAATCGACAATAGCTGGTATTTCTAGACAACCAGTTGAACCAGACACAGCCATCGCTTCGACCATCCCTGTACCTAGTGAACAACCGGGTACAGCTACTATTCCAGCTATCCCTGAAATGCAAGAAGCGCCCGAGCAATCCGCGGATTCAGCAAAGTCTGACATGACTAACGGTTCCTCACAGTCGGCACCAAAGAATAGTAATCACGATGTCCCAAGCGCGAACTCAGACTCAGCGGCTGCTGAAGATGAAACACCAAAATCAGCGAAGTATCTAACGACCAATAACAACCGAAAATCAATTGATACGATTATCAAAACATTACCTTTCATTGCAGTCATTCTTGCCTGCATTCTCTTCTTAATTTCAAAGAGACCGAATCGCTAATTTTCGGTAAGCAAAAAGCAGACCTAAGGTCTGCTTTTTTTGTTATTCTCCTAGTAATCTAACATGAAAAAAGGGCCACTAACCACTAAATCACTAAAAAAAGGCCGGACATTTATCCGGCCTTTTCCTTCAATCAGGCACCAAAAATCTTGGCGACCTGTGCTTGAATCTTCGTTAAGAAAGTCTCTTGATCTTTTTCAGATTGAGCAAAGTCAGCTTCGTTAATCGTCTGATCCTTTTCGTTCAATGCATCTGCCATCATGGCCGTTGCTGCGGCATAGTCCTTGTATGCCTTGGCCATAATGGTGTGAACTCCCATAAATCGAACGGGCACCTTCAGACCAGCTAAGGTCTGAGCGTTCTTTTGGTAAGCAGAAACGGCGTCGTCAAATTCAGCTTTAATTTCACCAAATTCGGCCTTGTCCATCTCAGCGACTTTGCCGGCCTGCTTCGCTTCGTCTAACTTGACGAAGAAAGGCGCCACGTGGTCCGCCGTATCTTGAGTGTTCTGCAAAACTTCTTGCAAAGTCTGCACGTAGTATTGTGTTTGCTTGGGGTTAAATTTTGCCAATGTCTTATCCTCGATTAAAAAATGTTCGTTGAACCCATTTTACCAGTTCCACAATCACAATGATAGCAATGGAAGCGCCAATCACAATAAACCACTGATAAGGATCTAGATTTGTCACGTGGAAAATAGGATTCAATGGCTCAATGACCACGACCGCCATCATGGCAATCAGTGAGAAGAGCAACGCGCCGTTAAAGAAGTGGTTTTTAAAAGTCGAAGCATTCAACTGCGATTGGTAAACGGACTTCACGTTAACGGCATTAAACATTTGCATCAAACCTAGGGTCATGAAGGCCATCGTCAAGGCATCGCCGTGAATCAAAGCCGTTCCGGAATGATCTGGGAAGGCCAAGGCAAAACCATAAACCGATAAGACGATGACAGCCTGTAAGATTCCCTGCCAGAGAATGGCAGGGCCAACACCACCAGATAAGAAGTTCGCCGTCTTGCCCCTTGGCTTTTGTTGCATAATGTTTTTCTGAGCTGGTTCCAAGCCAAGGGCAATGGCTGGCATGGTATCCGTCACTAGGTTAATCCACAAAATCATGACGGGCGCCAAAACCTCCCAGCCAAGAAGCGTCATCATGAAGATGGCGATAACTTCGGCTAAGTTCGAGGCCAGCAGATACTGCAAGGCCTTTTGGATATTGGCAAAGACCTTCCGGCCTTCCTTCACGGCCGACACAATCGTCGAGAAGTTATCATCAGCCAACACCATGTCGGCCGCTTCCTTGGACACTTCAGTTCCAGTAATTCCCATGGCCACCCCAATGTCTGCTGCTTTCAAGGCAGGGGCATCGTTCACACCATCTCCGGTCATGGCAACGACTTTTCCCTTTTTCTGCCAAGCTTGGACGATGCGGACCTTATGGGCGGGAGCCACACGAGCATAAACCTTGACATTTTCAACACATTTATCAAAGACGTCATCTGACAATTCATCCAGGGCAGCACCCGTCATCACCGTCTTTTCGCGGTCATCATTCTTATCCAAGATGCCCAGACGATCGGCAATCGCAGCGGCGGTTTGGGGATGGTCACCCGTGATCATCATTGGTCTTATCCCGGCCGCCTTAGCCTGAGCAACCGAATCCTTCACTTCTGGACGTTCCGGATCAATCATGGCAACAAAACCAACCAACGTTAAGCCAGTTTCCATTTCATCGCTTTTGGCTTCTTGTGGCAAAGTTTTCAGCGACTTTTCGGCAAAGGCCAAAACACGGAGTGCTTGATCAGCCAACTGACCATTAACGGTTTGATAATGGGCCAAATCTTCTTTAGTGAACGGACGAACCTCGCCATTTTCCAAAACCGAATCGACTCGAGCAAGGATTGAATCAGGTGCCCCTTTCACCGTGACTTGGTAGGCGTCCCCCGCTCCGTAGATGGTTGTCATCAGCTTACGCTCTGAGTCGAATGGAATTTCTTGTAGTCGTTCTTGGCCACGCAGGGCCTCAAGTCGATCAGGGCGGTACTTTTCATTAAAGTCGATTAGGGCCGTTTCTGTCGGATCCCCCACCAAGCCTTCGGCCGTCAATTGACTATCGTTGTTCAACGTCATGATGTCGCCCAGAATGGCGGCTGGCTTTGATAAGTGAGCCGAATCGAAGGGGTTTTCCTCAGCTAAATCAACAACCTGCCCATTTAAGACGACTTTTTCGACCGTCATCTTATTCTGTGTTAACGTTCCCGTTTTGTCAGAACCGATGATGTCGGTTGAGCCCAGCGTTTCGACGGCTGGCAATTTACGGACAAGCGCTGCTTTTTTCGCCATGCGAGCCGTTCCAAGGGCCAAAGTGATTGTCACGATGGCGGGTAATCCTTCTGGAATGGCTGCAACAGCCAATGAGATAGCCGTCAAAATCAAATCAATGATTGGCATGTTCTGAGTAAAGTAACCAATAACAAAAGTCAGTGCTGCAATCGCCAAGATCAAGTAAGTCAACACCTTCGACAAGGACTTCAAGTTTTCCTGAAGTGGTGTCTTCGTTTCGTCTTGCCCTTGCAAAGCCCCGGCAATCTTTCCCACTTCGGTTTGCATTCCTGTTGCCACCACAATACCAAGCGCACGTCCATAAACAACGTGAGCGTTCATGAAGGCTAGGTTATCTTGGTCGCCCAATGGCAACTTGTCCTCTGTCAAAGTCTTGTCCGTCTTTTCAACCGGTACCGATTCCCCGGTCAAGGCCGCCTCTTCGACACGCAAGTTGGCTACGTCAACCAAACGTAAGTCGGCTGGCACAATGTCGCCCGCTTCCAACGAAACCAAATCACCAACTACCAAATCAGTGGCCGGTACCTGTTCTGGTTGACCACCACGGATAACCGTTGCCTTTGGTGTCGCCATCTTCTTTAAAGCGTCAATGGCGTTTTCTGACTTAGACTCTTGGAAAACACCAAAGATGGCGTTGATAATTACAATAGCCAAAATAAAGAGGGAGTCGGTTTGTTCACCAGTTAAAGCGGCTACAAAGGCTGCAGCCAGCAGAATCCCAATCATCAAGTCTTTAAACTGGTCAACAAATTTAGCAAATAACGACTTTTTCTTTTTTGCCGTCAGCGTGTTGGCACCGTTCTTTTCGAAGCGTTGCTTCGCTTCCTGCACAGCCAATCCCTGCTTCAAATTGGTTTGCAAGTCCTCTGCCAACTGTTTCTGATCAATTTGGTAAAATGACTTTTTCAACTTTCTCTCCTTTATTCTTCTTCCTGATAAAGAAAAAGAGACCTATGGAAGTAGGAAAAATCCTACTCTCATAAGTCTCGCTGTTTAATGTTGAGCCGGCGCCTAAGCGCGATAAAAGGTATAATCACCTCGGTTTGACGGTACTCAACAACGACTAGGTCGCCAGTTACTCCCTCAGGAATGAGTTGTTACCATTATTATATCAACTACAATAAGAAAGGCAAGCATTGTTCATCAAATAAAATTCATGATAGGCTTTTATTTGAGTATTTCCCTACGAAAGGAATCATTCGTTTCATGACTAAGGAAGAACGTACAAACCAAAATAATCAATTGGCCTATCTTTTGGGCATTTGTCTAATGGTTCTCTACGGCTTAACAAAGGATATTACGGCTCTCTTTTTATTGTTATTCTGTAACGGTGCCCATCGTCTGACAATTTTTTACTACTTTATCAAACGACTGTGGGGCTCCTTTCAATTCGAGGTTCGTCACGTTAGCAAGTGGCAAAACTGGGAAGAAAAAGGAAAGTTCCGTTTCGCCTGGTTTTTGTCGTATGCAACAATTCTCTGCCTACTCTTTTTTCTATTCTCCTTAAAATATTACTATGCCCTTTTAGCTTTGATTATTTTAGGATTCATCTTTTATCAGAAAAAGAATTCAGCAAAACATTCATAAGAACGTGTTATACCAGTGTTAAAGAAGAGGATTTTCCTTTCGGAAGCCCTTGACTAGCCAGCATCTGCACTTGTTTTCTATACCCAAATTACAACAGAAAAAACAACCCGCTAAAGCACTGATATAAAAGTCTATTAGCGGGTTTTTAAATAGTATACATCCTTTTTTAATTACCTATTGAGATAGTTCACCGTTCGTTGTATTATTAAGAAGTACAGTATGTATTAATAAAAAATACAATTAGAAGGAGATAGACAATGAAGACATTTATTATTGGTGCTACCGGCATGGCAGGTGAGGCCATTGTTGCCGAAGCAGTAAAGAATGGTATTAAGGTTGTTGCTAACGGCCGTAACGTTGAAAAATTGACACAACTAAAGGAAAAGTATCCAGCCATTTCAATTCTAGAAAAAGATGCCTTCAGCTTGACGGCCGATGACTTCGCCGGCATGGACGTCATTGTCGACGCCTTCTCAACGTCGCCAGTTCAAGCCTATCGTCATGTTGATTTAGCAACTAAACTAGTGGCGATGTTCCGTAACCAAAAGACACGAATTGCTTTTATTCTCGGTGCTGGTAGTCTCTACGCTGACCAATCAAAGGAACGCCTAGTTTATGACAATATCCGTTCGGATGACAGTACCAAAGCATGGCGGGCAACCCCCGAGAACCAGCTATATGAATTAGAATTCCTGCGGAACGTCCACAACGTCAACTGGTTTGGCATTTCCCCAGCCATTTCCTTTGTTCCCGGTCAAAAGTCCGAAAGCATCCTGACCGGAACCGACTTTGCCCTTCGTAACGATAACGGTGCCTCCGAAACGACTTCCGGAACAATGGGTTATGCCATGGTTCAAGAATTGCTCCATCAACGCCATGAACAGGATCGCTTTACGGTGGCGAACGGCTGATTAGTTATCAAATATAAAAGTAAAAAAGGTCACGAGTAAAATTTCTTGGGACCTTTTTTACCATTCATTATTACTAGATTACTAGCAAAATGACATTAAATTCAAAGATGTTTGCTAATCTTCCTTTGTCAGCCGCTGCTCACCCCACCAATGAGGCATTAATTCACCAGTGTGACGGTACTTCTCTTTTGATAATCCACCATGAATTCAATATCGGAATTGGCTACATCCAGCTGGAGGAGAAATTCACGACAGGCACCACAAGGCATGCTATCACCTTTAACCGGTACATGATCACGAAAAGTCATGATTCGTTTAATTTTGGTCTGTCCACTGTTTTGAAACATATTAAAAGCAGCCGCACGTTCAGCACAAAGATGAAAGACTCCCGCCGTTGCTTCAAAACAAAAACCAGTGAAAATTTCGCCATTATCAGCTTCGATAGCAGTAACCACATGTTGTGCGTAGATGAAAGGCGAAACATCATGTGGTTTGTACAGAGGCTTCGCTGCCAAATAGAGTTCTTCCCATTTATCCATCGTCCATACTCCTTTTCTTGTCCGCTCATTATAACCTATTCAGCTAATGTGCAAAGACTAGCATCAACATTTTTTAATTTTAATTTCATTTTTATGTTGACATAAATGCCACGCGGTTGTATTATTATCACCAAGATATCAATACAAAACAAGTTGATCAGGAAAGTATCTGCTAAGCAAAGCGTAGAGAGTAACCGGTTGGTGAGAGGTTACGTGCGTGCGGCGGAGAAAATGACCTGTGATTGGCAATTGTCACTCGGTTTACCGATAGCAGTTGACGGATTGGCCTACGTTACCCAGGCACACCATTCGGCTAGGATCATTCTCCGCGGCCCGATGGTTAGTGAGTCGTCTAGGGGCAATCCTAGACAAAAACCTCAGAATGGTAACGCGAAAGTCGCTTCTGTTTTTTCCACGTGGAAACAGAGGCGACTTTTTTTGTTATCTAAAACACCCAGGAGAGAAAATCATGTCAAAGAAAAAGTGGATTATTTCAGGAATTGCCATTGTGGCTGTTGCAGCCGCAGCTTACTTCAGTTTTGGATCACACGGTTCATCAGAAGATAAGACCATCACAGTTGGCCGCATGTCAGCAACCAAGCAAGATGATGAAGTGTGGGACGTTATTAAAAAGCAGGCAAAGGATAAGTACGGCATCAACGTTAAGGTCAAGTACTTTACAGATTACTCACAGCCAAACAAGGCCTTGACGAGCGGCGACGTTGACGTCAACGCCTTCCAACACTACGCCTTCTTGAACGCCTACAATAAGAAGAACGGAACGGATATCAAGGCCATTGGTAAGACGGTGATCTCACCTATCCACCTCTACTCAACACAGTACAAGTCAGTATCCGACTTCCAAAACGGTGACACAATCGTCGTGCCAAACGATCCATCAAACGAAAGTCGTGCCCTCAAGGTTCTGAAGTATGCTGGTTTGATTGACTTGAAGGACGGTGACCTAGTAACAGTTAAGGACATCACGAAGAACCCTAAGAACTTGACCATTAAGGAATTGTCAGCTGATCAAACGGCTCGTTCAATTAACGATGTTCAAGGTGCCGTGGTTAACCAAAACTACGCCTCAACAGCTAAGCTTTCTGAAAAGCAAGCCATCTTTACAGAACCATTTAACAAGGATTCCGAACAGTGGGTTAACATCATTGCTGCTAACAAGAAGGATGCCAACAAGAAGCTCTACAAGGACTTTGTTAAGGCATACCAGTCAGATGCAGTTAAAAAGGCCATTAAAAAGGCTTACGGCGATGCTTCTATCCCAGCCTGGGACCGCTCATTCAACTAAGTTGAGTAAAAAGAGAAGCAACAACGTGGGACTTTCCCACGTACATAACATTTAATCAGAAAGGACATCACACATGACAGCACGACAAACATATTTAGATCTATTAAAAGAACTCGTTGCCATCCCCTCCGTTTCAGCCAAGCGTGAACACTTGCCAGAAGCGGCCAACCGGATTGCCAAAGCCCTCACCGACCTCGGTGGCGAGACGACGGTTGATGACACTTACTTTGCTCCACTGGTGATTAGCCACTTCAAAAGTCAACAGCTCGCTGCCAAAACACTCATCATTTATAACCACTACGACGTTCAACCGGCTGAGCCATTCGACCTTTGGGATTCAGACCCCTGGACTTTGACCGAAAAAGATGGTCACCTTTATGGCCGTGGCGTCGATGATGATAAGGGGAACCTAACCGCCCGCTTGACGGCTTTGGCCGAATACCTTGACGAGCATGATCAGCAACTACCCGTTAACATTCTCTTTGTTGTCGAAGGTTCAGAAGAAACCGCATCACAGCACCTTGATGACTATTTCAAAAAACACCCTGAAATCAAAGGAGACCTCATCATTTGGGAATCCGGTTCCAAGGATAAAGATGGTCGTCCCATCATCGATGGTGGGAACAAGGGCATTGTCACCTTTAACTTGAAGGCCAAAACCGCTGGCATCGACCTCCATTCATCGCTTGCTGCCGTTGTTAATTCTGCTGCATGGCGATTGAGTCAAGCGCTGGCCACCTTCTTTGACCAAGACGGGCACATCCTTGTTCCTCATTTCTATGATCAAGTGAAAAAGCCTAACCAGCGGGAAAAAGAATTGATTGCCGCCCTTCCCGAGACACGGGAAGACTTTATCAAGAAAAACCAAATCGAAGCCCCCCTGTTAACTGACAAGCGCGGTGAGGATTGGAAACAGGCCCTCTACTTCGAACCAACCTTGAATATTGAAGGCATTACCTCAGGTTATCAGGGAGCTGGTGTTAAAACCGTCTTACCTGCCGAAGCGACGGCCAAAGTCGAAGCCCGCCTCGTTCCGGGGATGGACCCTGATGTCACTCTAAAAGCAATTGAGAATCATTTAGTTAACCAGGGATTTGACGATATCGAAGTCGAAAAGACACTTGGTCAAGGTGGTTATCGCTCAGACATGACAGACCCAGAAATCAAGCGCGTCATTGCTCTCAGCCAAAGCACCTACGACAAGGAGCCAGTCGTCATCCCCACTTCTGCCGGTACCGGCCCAATGAATTACGCTTTTGAAGCCACTAAAACCCCAATTGTCGGTTTTGGAATTGGCTATCCTGGCACATTGGACCATGCCCCCAATGAAAATATCCGTCTAAAGGACTATGATGAGAACGTGACTTTCGTTAAAAACATTCTAGCGAGTTACGAAAAATAATAGTAAAGAAACGTAAAAATGTCTAATAAAAGTAAAATCATTAACGCCCTCGTCCTTCTAGTGATCTTGGTTCTTGGCTACTTCTCCTTTGTGCAACCAAACCAAAAGGCACAGAAGACAGTTAGCATCGGTGTGATGGCAGCCAACAAACAAGACGATGCCATTTGGTCTCAAGTGTCCAAAACCGCCAAAAGTAAGTATGGAATTAATTTGAAATTCAAGCGCTTTACCGACTATTCACAGCCCAACAAAGCACTCGAAAATGGCGATGTGGATTTGAACGCCTTCCAGCACTACGCCTTCTTGGATGCTTATAATAGTAAAAACCATTCCAACCTCAAGGCAATTGGTCAAACATTCATCGCCCCCATTCACCTCTACTCCAAGTCCTACCACCAAGTGTCAGACTTTCAAGACGGCGACACGATTGTCGTACCAAACGATGCGTCAAACGAAAGTCGGGCCCTCTATGTTTTGAAAAATGCTGGTTTGATTGAATTATCATCTGGTTCAAACCTCAAAACAACCAAAGATATTACGAAGAATCCTAAAAACTTAAAGATTAAAGAAATTTCTGCCGATCAAACGGCCCGTACACTGGGCGATGCACAGGGTGTCGTTGTCAATGGAAACTATGCAACGGCTGCCGGTCTCTCATTAAAAGACGCCATTTTCACAGAACCTTTGAACAAGGATGCTAAGATGTGGATAAACATCATTGCTGCTCGCTCAAAGGACAAGAACAACAAGACCTATCAGGAAGTCGTTAAGGCCTTCCAAACTAAGGAAGTCAAGCAGGCAATTCACGAGCAGTATGGTGATTCGGAACAAGCCGCTTGGGATAAGAACTTTAACTAAGATTGAATCGAATTGAAAGGAAGGCGCATATGACTGCCCCCATTATTTCATTGAAAAACATTGACGTGACTTTTACACCAAAAGGCAAGACCATCCATGCCGTCCAAGACGTTTCCATCGACGTTGAAAAGGGCGATATCTACGGAATCGTCGGCTACTCAGGTGCCGGGAAGTCCACTCTGGTTCGAACCGTTAACCTTTTGCAAGAGCCAACCACCGGTTCGGTAACAATCAACGGCGAAACCATTTTCAAGAAGGAAGCCAGAACCGCTGCCCAAAAGATCACCGGACACGAATTGAAGGAAAAGCGCCGTAAGATTGGTATGATCTTCCAGCACTTCAACCTCCTGAACGAGCGAACGGTGGAAGACAACGTGCTCTTTGCTCTTGAAAACAGTAAGGAAAAGGAAGCAGTCAAGAAGGAAAAAGTCGCTAAGTTGCTCGAATTAGTTGATTTGTCAGACCGGGCTAAGCAGTATCCTTCTCAGCTTTCAGGTGGTCAAAAACAGCGTGTGGCGATTGCCCGCGCGCTAGCGAACGATCCCGAAATCTTAATTTCAGATGAAGCAACATCAGCCTTGGATCCAAAGACAACCCGGCAAATCTTAGCATTGCTAAAGAAATTAAACGATGAGTATAACCTGACCGTCCTCTTAATCACTCACGAAATGGATGCCGTGAAGGAAATCGCCGACAAGGTTGCCGTTATGCAGAATGGTCGTGTATTGGAAAAGGGTTCCACTCTGGACATCTTTACCAATCCGCAGGCCGAATTAACTAAAGAATTCATCGCTACTGCCACTAACCAAGATCAGGCCATCGCAACAATTACTGCCAGCGATACCATCAAGAATCTTCCGGAAGGACAAGTCTTTGCACAATTGACCTACTCTGGTAATTCAACGAACGAACCACTAATTACTAGTCTCTACCAGCACTTCGGTATCGTGGCTAACATTCTTTATGGCAATGTTGAAGTACTTCAGGGAACGGAAGTTGGTTCCCTCTTGGTTATCCTATCTGGTGAACAAGACAACTTTGAGGACGCTTTAGACTTCTTAGCCGCACGATCCGTTTCCGTTAACATCTTGAAGGGAGAACAAGCATGAGTACATGGTTTTCACAAACATTTCCAAACGTCGTCTATCAGGGCTGGGGTGGTGTCACTGGCTGGGGAACAGCTATTTTCCAAACGCTCTTCATGACTTTCTGGTCAGCCGTCTTTGGTGGCCTGCTTGGTTTGATTTTTGGAATCGGTTTGGTTGTAACCGGTCCCCGTGGTATCACACCAAACAAGACAATCTTTTGGATTCTTGATAAAATTGTTTCCGTTTTCCGAGCTGTACCATTTATCATTTTGTTAGCCTTCATTGCACCCTTTACTAAGGCACTTGTGGGTACGCAGATTGGGATTAACGCTGCTTTAGTTCCCCTGTCACTAGGCGTTTTCCCCTTCTATGCCCGTCAAATCCAAGTGGCACTTTCAGAAGTTGACAGTGGCATTGTTGAAGCCGCACAGGCCGTTGGCGCTTCGTTTAGTCAAATTGTCTTCGGTGTCTACATCAAGGAAGGCCGTTCTGAAATCATTCGTGTTTCAACGGTGACTCTGATTTCTCTAATTGGTTTGACTGCCATGGCCGGTGCCATTGGTGCCGGTGGTCTTGGTAACATGGCCGTAGCCTATGGATACAACCGTTTTGCAAACGATACAACCCTGGTTGCTACCATTCTCGTCTTGATTATGGTCTTGATTGTTCAAGTGACTGGTGATTGGTTGGCCAAGAAATACAACCACAAATAAGTTCTTTTAAAAAGATGCCATGTTGGCATCTTTTTTTATTACAAAGTCTTCAAATTTTTCAGACTTATCAGACATTTTAATGTAAAATAATCTTTTGTCGGAGGTCTTGAAAAGTGACAAAAAATCAATTTCCATCCCATGAACGAGTTTTATTTGCCAGCTTACTAACCATGACTGCTGGATCCATTGATGCCTTTTCCTACCATATGCACGGTCAGGTATTTGCTGGACTCCAAACTGGGAATATCATCCTAATGGGTATCAACGCGAGTCAACTTCACTGGGGCAGTGTCGGTCGATACGCTTTTTCTATCTTTGCTTTCATCCTTGGAACCTTAATGGTCAAGATGTTCCAGCATTATCGGACCTTAAAAAACTTTTCAATCAATAAGGAAAGACAATATGTCTTGCTGTATATGACAACGTTACTGACCCTTTCTGCCCTTATCTGTCAGTCAATTCCAAATATTTTCGGCACGGCCATTCTATCTATTGCGGCCGCAGCCGCACTTCAGGAATTTCGCATTTTAAAGGGAAAACCTTTCATGCCACTGTTAATGACTGGCAACCTACGGAGTCTCAGCGAAGCCGCCTACGAGGGCTTCATTCGGCGCAATGCCGTAATGCGCCAACGTGCCATCGACTTGGGACTCGTCATTTTTTCATTTTTTATCGGCGCCTTCTTGGTCAGTCTTCTTTTACCCCTCACAAATGAATATGCCATTCTATTTCCAGCCATTCTCACCTTGTTAATGAGTCGAATCGTTCAATGGCAGTAGTCAAAAGGGACAACGGTTAACCGTTGTCCCTTTTGATTTTATATTGGTTGCTGAATTTTCAATAGATGGTGCTTTCCAAGCTGTGTCAGCAGAATTACCTGACCAACTGAGAGTTTCGGTAAACGTGCCACCAAACGTTTTGGAAGAGGTAAGTCAGCAAGATCGTCCGTTGCTTGATACCGGTGAATCAGTAGCGAACCAAACTGACCGCGCAAAGATAATGGTAAATCCTGCATTGACTGAGTCGACACCACCAAGTTTAAATTAACCTTTCGACCTTCTCGTAAAATATGAAAAAGGCCGTTCTCGTTAATTGCCTGGTTAACCGGCAAATATCGATGTACCTCATCTAAAAAGATAGCAACGGGTAGTGTTGCATCGGATTTTAAACGGTTTTGCAGTAGCTGTTCCATTAAGAAAGAAATAACCCGTTGTTGGATAGCTGGAAAGGGTTGTAACTCCGATAAATCAATGACTAATGAACGATGCCGACTTGGACGACCTTCGAAAGTCTTCAAGATAAATGACAAATCATAGCGTGTTTGCTGACTTTCTGTATCGTTAAAACCAAAAATCTTGTTTAATCGTTTTGACTGAAGTAATTGGGCTAACTCCTGAATTTGCGGCCAATAATGGCTCACCGCCTTATGATCAATTGTTTGGCCCAGGAGACGGTAGTCCGCGCGTTCATCATTGAAGGGGCGAATGAATTCTTGAACTAACTGTTCTGGTAACAGCTGCATCGCGTAGTGTTGGTTGCGCACGAGTAACCCATTCACGGCTTCTTGATACTCCTTCATTGAGTAATCCACCTTAATCAATGGTTGCATTGGTTGGACACGCCGCTGTTCCTGTATTCTAAGCGAGGTTATGGCAGCCTGCAACTTTTCCGTGAGTTGGCTATCCCAATTTAAGCCCAGTACTCCCAGCAGTTCTTCTGCAGATTGCGAGGACAAATCAATGTAAGCATTTTGAGCCAATCGATATGAGATTCGATTATCCAAATCTCGACCATATTCACCAGTTGGATCAAAAACCATATTAATTTGATTTATTTCTTGTAACTGGCTAATGATTTGTTTAGCCGACGTTGACTTTCCGGCACCAGTTTGGCCAAGAATTAAAAGATGCTTGGATAGCAACATGCGATTTGACAGCTTAAACTTTCGATGTAGGGACTTTTCGCCTAAAAACAATTCTTTTTTTTGAGAACTTTCTGCCATATCTCCTCCATCTGCATTTTACTGGGACTATTATAACATCCAGCCTAATATTCCCACCGCATCATTTAAGAAATGAACGCACATTGGCGCCCGCAAAGAATTTGTTAGGCGAAAGAGCTCGTTTAACACCAAACGATTAATAATCAAGCCTATAACTAACCAAACATTCATAGCATAAACGGTATAGTGCAGGTAGGCAAAGAAAATTGACGAAAGGAAACTAGCCATATACCAACCTGTTGCTGTTCGCTTTAAAAGAATATACATCGTTAATACAATTGGTATCATCAATAATTCTTCGTTAATAGCAGAAAACAAAAATTGTCCCGCCCACCACAATTTCTCTGGTAAACGATGTAAATGGGCAAAATTGTGTGTACTAACGTGCTCAAAAAGATGATGATTACCGGTGGCTGCACTTACGATCATCATATAGAATCCATCAAATAACTTCATCATGACAAAAACGAAAAACGGAAACCAAATCGGAGCATGCATTTTTTTAAATAAATTTTTTAACCCCGCTGAACCAAATAACAGTAGCGTAATTAAGAGTCCAGTTAAAAAAGTACCCAAATCCTCACCAACAACTGGACGGGCTAGTGACCAAGAAAAACCGATTATTAGTAAAACTACGAGGGGAAGATTCTTATAATTTTTCAATTGCACGTTCATCAATTTCCTCCGTTTTCAATCATTAATCTTGTAACAAATTATTAATAAACTAAAGCATCATAAAAAACAGGTTACAAGTATCGAATAGAAAGTGGACATACATCGGTGTTCGAATTGAATTGGTTAAACGAAAAACTTCGTTGAGAAGAATTCGTCCAATCATCAAGAGTCCAATGACCCAAACATTGAGGGAGTAGACATTGAAATGGAGGGAAGCGAATAAAATTGCTGAAGCAAGACTGGCTATCCACCAAGCTAGTCTTGTTCTTTTTAGCAAGATGAATACTAGTAAGACAAGAGGAATCATCAACAATTCTTCATTAACCGCTGAAAATAAAAAACGCACTCCATACCAAATTTTCTCGTCAAGTCCATGTAAATATTTGACTTGATTAACCATTTCATGTTTAAACAAGTAACGATTACCTGTACTTGTCACAGCAATTATGGTGTAAAATATTTCAATCAAAAAATACATTATAAAGCAAAAGATTGGGAACCAAAAGGGCCCTTTCATTTTTTGAAAGAGTCCTTTCAATCCAGCAATTCCAAATAAGGAAAGCGTGATAAATAAGCCAACTATAAACGTAACCAATGACTTACCAATAAATTGCTGCTCTAATAACCAAACTAGCCCAATCAAGCTGAAAAGGACAAATGGTATGTTATGAGGATGCTTTAGTTGAAGATTCATAGCTACTCTCCTGACAAAGTGATAATTTTTTTCAATACATAGCAAAACGACTATTGTACCAATAGTCGCTAGCTAAACTAAGCCCTTTAATAATTTCTATCCTTTAAAATAACTTATTGAAAAAACCCTCAATGAAGTCCCTTCGGTCCTTAGCCGTAGTGTGATTAGTTGGACGCCAAATCATTCCGCCACTAATTGTGAGTAATTCATGATCATTCAATACTTGTACCTGCCATTTTTTCATAATAGCCCCCTATTTCATTACAGTCCAAGATGAAACACCACCGCGAAAGCCATATGAGCTGCGGTACCAAAAGCTTGCCCAGCACGGTAAGTCGACCGACTACCTCCGTTGATCAACTGTAAACTGTTCTCGTTCATTTGTTCAAAGTAACTCATTTTTTTCTCCATGTGACAATCTCCTTTCAGATTTTCTTGGTCATAAGACTTAGTTCTGACTTAGTTATATCAGCCCCCTTCACATTGTGCAAGTCTTCACTTTATAAGACACTTTAGACTTTTTAGACTCTATAACTATTTTTTATTGACTCTAATTAATCTTTTCAATCTGTTAGAAAGACCATAACATCGGTCCTCCCATTCTTATCTAAAAAAATATCAGGCATAAGGGACAAAAGAATATCGCTTGGTAAATAGCGTCATATGCAACACAACACTAGGGAAGCATCCCGTAACTCCCAAAAAATATTTTTTCAGCGCACAAAAAAAGTCCCCCGCTTAGCGGAGGACACAGTCATTATCGTGTTAATTTAAATTCAAAGCGTTCACCAACATAGTAAGAACGGACGTATTCGAATGGATTATCTTGTTGATCATAAGATACCTGGCGCACTGACAAAATAGGATCACCACGCTTGATTTCTAACAGTGCAGCTTGGCGTTCTGTGGCAAGAGAAGCCGTGATGGTTTGCTCCGCCCGACCCGGCTGAATTCCGGCGTCAATCAACGTCTTGTAGAGCGAATCGGTCAACTCTGACCGAGTAAAGTTGTTCACCAATTTCACTGGCAAAGTCGTTTGTTCCAGTAGGATGGGTTCAGAATCACCCAAACGCAAGCGTTCCATCACCAGAACTTCGTCCTCTGCGTTCAACTTCAGATGGTCCATTTCAGATACTGATGGTGTCGTGACTTTGTAAGAAACGGTTACTGACTGAGCCTTCCTCCCAGACTTTTTCATAAGCTCGGTAAAGGAGGTCACACCCAAAGCGCGTTCGGAAACCTTCTTTTCGGCCACAAAGGTTCCGGAACCAACACGGCGTTCCAAAATACCTTCGTCGACTAAGGTTTGAATGGCCTGTCGCAACGTCATTCTGGAAACGTTGAACGAAGCTGCCAACTCACGTTCAGCAGGTAAACGTTTATTTGTTTGCCATTCTCCGGCCGCAATCCGCTGCCTGATTTCATTATGTATTTCAATGTAACGTGGTATAGCCATTGTGAAAGTCTCCTTTTCCCAGAATAGTCCAGTTTTATCTGGGGTTATCCCCTTTATTTCCTCTATCAATTATAATTGGTCTAGCTTGATTTTTCAAATATCATTTTAGGTCAATTCCTGCCCTTAATAGAGGACTAAAAAAAACGACTTTTTTATGCAAATTACTTGCATTTCGAATAAAAATCCGCTAATATATATCAAGTAATTGCCCCTTGGCCAAGCGGTAAGGCGACGGCTTCTGGTGCCGTTATGCGCTGGTTCGAATCCAGCAGGGGCAATCAACAAAGACGGAATCCTTCGATTCCGTCTTTTTTTATTTTAATAATGATACACTAAAGTTAGTTATAAAAAAGAAAGAGGTTTCCATGAACATTCGTCCGTTAGAAAAAAAGGACCTACCCCATATTTATCAACAAAAGAATTCCCGGTCAGTGATGGCGCTGTGGTTTGAAGAGCCCTACAATTCTTTTGATGAGCTTTCCATTCTTTATGACCGGCATGTCTTGGACCAAACTGAACGTCGTTTCGTCATTGAAAAAGATGGTGTTTTTGCCGGTGTCGTTGAATTGATGGAAATCAATACGATTCACCGTCACGCCGAAATTCAAATCATCATTGACAAAAAATTCCAAGGACATGGCCTTGCTCAGGCTGGTATGCGAGCGGGAATCGAATACGGCTTCAACGTGCTCAACCTACATAAGATTTATCTATACGTCGATGTTGAAAACGCCGCTGCCGTGCATATCTACAAGAAGATTGGTTTTGTTGAAGAAGGTTGCCTCAAGGACCACTTTTTCGCTGAAGGTCAGTACCATGACTCTTACATGATGGGCTTGTTTGCCGATGACTTTCGTGGAAAAATTGCAGTTCCTGTTAAGGCGGACTAGAGTCAACTGAAACGCCGGTCTTGGAATCGCAGCCGTTCTCTTGATTCTTCTTGGTAACCCACTTTCTGGTCTGTCTTCAGCACCTGAAATGTTACCAAAGGGTTGGGGCTTCTTCGGACAACTCCTGCCACCTGGTGCAACTGGTTCGCTCTTGCGTAACCTAACTTTCTTTGATGGTCATGCCATCAGAATGTCAGCCGGCGTTTTGTCAGCCTACGTCATTGTTGGTTTGATCCTTTTCTTCCTTGGTCACAAGTCAGAAATTCAAAACGCTGAAAAGGCATAATCAGATCAATTTAAAGTATAAAAAGCGAGTCGTCTAATGACGACTCGCTTTTTTTATTTCATCTTTAAAAATTCTGGGTATTTTTTGGCTACTTGCTTTAACATCTGCTCCCAGGTCTTCTTTTCGATTTGATCCGTATCGGCCTTCTCTTGCATCATGTACAGATTTTGCAGCAGATACCGCTTATCGTGAAAACCGTCAAAAAGTGGTTCTCCGTCTGTCAACAAAACATCACCCACCTCATTTTCACTAAACGAGATTGGCTGTGTCCAATCGTATTCCACATCATCAATCAATTTTTGGTGTGATTTATCAGAAGTCTTATATCCACGCCGTGTCATCTCCCGTTTTACTAATTCGATATAGACAAACAAATGTTGCAAGTCAAAATCATTTAAGCGATTCACCGTTGCGTGATTAACCCGTCCGTTCTTACGGATGGCCCCCGTAATTGCCAAACATTCTCGCCACTGTCCGAGTAAGTGCTGCCGTGATAATGCTGGAATTATTCGATAATGCCAAAGTCGCATGGTAAATCCTCCTAACTTTTATCTTTTTATTATACGAAAAAAGCAGAAAGAAAACCTTCTGCTTTTTTATGATTTAGTCAAACCAATAAGTTGAAATGTATGATCCGGAAGCGTCATCACAGGTCTGTAGACCCATTTGATGCTGTCCTGAAAGACTTTCAACCACATCCATCGAATCAAGACGCTTCATCCCGTGTCGAATGTCTGTTACGTGATATGTTTGCCCGTTAACAACAACTTCACTTCCAATTGACAGCTGTCGAACAGCCGATCCTGCACTCGAAGCAGCCTCAGCTAAGTAATAGTTTGGCAACGCTGTCCATTGAAAAATATACGGTGTCCAGCGAGGTGTGTTGCCACCAGTTGTATTTGAAAAAGAACTGATGTCAAAATGCTGACCTAAAAAGTTAAAACCATCTGTACGAACCGCCTCTTTAACCGAAGTAGTCGTTGACTCCGTCGCCGTCCCAGCAGTTGCTGGAGCAGTCATTGCTGCAGTCGTTGTTTGCGCTTCTGCTGGCTTCTTTGTCGTAGAAGCAGTCGTGTTGACTTGTGAAGTTGGTCTAGCATTCGAAACGGTAGAGCTTGCCCCCTCGTTTTGCACAGTTGCATCTGCTTTCACTGAACTCTCAGTTGCTTCCTGGCTTTCCTGCGTATCATCCGTTTTGATTGAATCTGAAGTCGGTTCGACTTTTGAAATACTTGACGAAACGGCAGTCACCATCTGCTTTTGATTGGACCGTGAATTTCCGGTATGTGTGTGGCTAAACGAAATTCCAACGGCAGCTAAAATTGTCAATGCTGTAAAGGTCGCTATGACCAATGTTTTTTTTACGATTCTCATATACTTGCTCTCCCTAATCTCTAACCCTGTCAGAATAGCAAGTTGAAGATGTCGGAGGAATATCAAGATATTTCGAAATCATTAAGCAAATTTAACAAGAAGATTTCTTACAAGTGAAAGTCATAACGATATGTACTTAAATGCCTATTTAGCGGACTTTTTCAGCACTTAAAAAGTCAAATTACAATAGCTTTGCAAGCTTATCAAGTCTTTGTCTAAATCGTTTGTTTTGAATTTAGTACCAAAAATTAGAAAAAATAGGTCAATTCAATATGAAAAAATGCCAAATTTTGTAATGGCTTCTTCCATTGAGCAACCATTTTTGTAAAAAAACAGCACAAGTGCGAACGGGCGTTCGCACTTGTGCTAAAATAGCTTTATCAAATACAAGGTTTTGTTAATACAAAGGTCTAGGTGTCAATATGTCAGTTAAAACACAACCATTTCTTAATTGGGAACAGCAAGTGACCGTGCTGAGAGAACAATATAACATTGAAGTAGAATCCCCTAAAAGTGCCATTTACACACTCAAAAAGTATTCATACGAAACCCTAGTTGATGGATATAAGCAAGCCTTCAAAAAAGATCATCATAGCGAAAAATTCATTCCTGGTATCACCATTGAAACACTTGGCGTTCTTCAAATGCTAGAAAATCGTCTTTCTTCCGAACTACTTCAAGCTCTTTTATCAATCGAAAAAAATATCAAATCACTCTTTCAGTATGAACTGGCCAAAAAATTCGGTGTTCAACAAAACAATTATCTAAGAATCGATCATTATAACGCCAGCACCTGTGCACAAAAACGACATTTAGCCAGGTTATTCCACATAACACAACAAAAAAAACACATTTCGCAAACCTTGGAAGACTTTCAACAACAAGGAAACATTCCTCCCTGGGTATTAGTTAACGAAATGACTTTTGGCCAATTCCAACGTTGGTATGCCGCTAGCCCTGATTCCATACGCGAGGCCGTTGCCAACGGCTTTTGCAACGACTCAAACCAAAAAATTACCTTGCCATTCTTTGAACAGGCACTTCGTTTCTTCCTCGATTTTCGCAATGCTCTCGCCCATGGCGAACTAATTGGACAGCTTTGTGCAAAGGAAACAATCACTCAATCTCAACTACAGGCCTTTTATCCTGAAAAATTACTACCTAGCTGCAAACAACGACAGAATAAACATACTGAAAGTGATTTTTATATCCTTTTTCTTCTTTTTGGCCTCTTTTTAAAGCAGAGTGAAAAGCAAATTTTTAAGGATCAAGTTTTAAACCTACTCCGTATTTTTGATAGCTTACTACCAATTAACGAAGAACCGATGCGTCGCTTGCTTGGCAATATTCCAGAAAACATGATTGAACGGGTCGAACAAATTCTTTAATCAACTCTCTTTATCGTCTGATTATCTGTTACATCACTATGTACGGGGCAGTGCCCCATGGATTACTTCTTAAAAGATTCCTTTGCCTTATCGGCCACATCCTTAGCAGCATCCTTTGCGTCAGCAGCAACTTTCTTTGCTTCGCCCTCAGCCTTCTTGGCCTCTCCAGCTAGCTTATCCTTTGTTGCGTCGAATTTTTCTTCAAATGACATTTCAATATCCTCCTTCAATTTTATAGGGACATTATACATCAATACATCTAATTTAAAAGAGAATAAAAAAAGAGATCTGACCATTATTCATGGTCAGACCCCTTTTTAAAATTAAATACTAGCATATATGCCGACTAACGGACTCAAACCGTTGACCCCCTCATTACTAGTGAGGTGCTCTATCAACTGAGCTAAGTCGGCAAAATAAGTACTCAATAATTGTAGCAAATGCTAGCTTCGTTGACAACCAAAAGATAAAATATTTTGGTTATACGGATGACAGGAATCGAACCTGCACGGATATAATCCACTAGAACCTAAATCTAGCGCGTCTGCCAATTCCGCCACATCCGCATGTCTTAAGCGACTATTAAATGATACTGGATTTTCAGACCTTCGTCAAGGAAAAAGTTAGAAAAAAGACAGTGATTAAATCACTGTCCTTTTTAAATTAGTCTTCTTCAATTTTTTTCGTCAAATTCGATACGGTTTCTTCATGCTGCTGAACCTGTCGTAACTTAACAATGTATAAAATAATTGTTCGAATAATGGCATAAAACGGTACTACAACAATCATTCCAACCATGCCCCACAAATTTCCGGCTGCCAACAATAAAAGCATCACGGTCAACGGATGAATCCTGAGCGACTTTCCGATTAAAGCTGGGTAAATAATGGAACCATTGACCTGCTGAACAATCGCCATCAAAATAATGATACCAATTAGCATCTTCCAATTAATGGAAATCGCAACAAGCAACGCTGGGAACACCCCAATAAAAGGCCCTACGTATGGCACAATGTTCGCCACACCGGCAATAAAGCCAAGGAGCCAGATGTATGGTAACCCAATCATGCCAAATCCAATCGACATGGTGAAGCCAACGAATAGCATTTGGATAGCTTGACCAGAAATATAGCGTTCAATTGTTTTATCGAGTTCACGTCCGAGAACCATGACATCTTCCGAACGGTTTTTGGGAAAGAATTTTTGCAGCGCCGGTAAGAAACGGTTGGAATCGGAAAGCATGTAGAAGAGAATGATTGGCACTGTCAAAGCCCCAATTGTAAACGAAGTAGCAGCTCCAACAAAGCCGGTGAGCGTTCCGGCAGTGATACGGACAAATGATGAAGCATAAGTGGACACCGCGTTACGAATGTCATCATCGGAAATCGACAAATTCAATTTCTTGAACCATGGTTCTTCCAGCATGTCTTTTACATAATCCTGAATATGATTGACAACACTTGGCATTGCCGTTATTAAATTGGTAATTTCATTTAAAATCAGGGGAACGAAAATCATAAAGGCGCCGATAATCACTACCATGAAGATGGTAAAAGTTAGTAAAACCGCGACACTCCGGGGCACCCTGCGTTTGCCCAAGGGAATTTTTTCAATCAATTTCTGCAATGGCTTCAAACAATAATACAAGAAACCAGAAACCAACAATGGAATAAAAACAGTTCCAGCAAATACCGAAATTGGTTTCATTAGGAAATCAAAGCGAAAGACAATGAATAGTAGTGTCGCAATCGCTAAGAGTTCAATCGTCCAAAAGAAGAGGTGTTTCAATTTTTCATTTGGAAACATCGTGTTGCTCCTTTAAATTCTTTAATAACTTGTGTTGTAGTTTTGGTAAAGCCATTGCTTCCTGCTCAGCCGGTGATAGGAAACGCTGATTATGAGTTAGCTTTTCGACTTGTTCGACTTTGACAGGCCAGACTTCCCACTTACGGTGAGAAAAAACATGGGTAACTGCTTTGATAGTCAATTGCTCACCCTGAAGGTCCTCAATCGAGTCGATTGGCCGTAATGGTAACGTCCAAAAACCGGCTAACAGGCCAGAATCCGGACGCTGTTCGTACAGTAAATCGCCCTTTTCATTATACAAAACCAAGGCTTGAAATCGTTGTAAAATTGGCTTTTTCTTCTTCGATTTAACTGGATACTGATCCTCTACGCCGTCTCGAAAAGCAGCATTGTATTTGACCACTGGTGAATGAAGGGTATCCGGATCATTCGTCTTCATGTACGACGTCCCCAAGTCCATAATCGCTTGGTTAAAGTCCCCAGGCCGTTTTGGATCGACAATCGGTGCCACAGCATCATAAAAAACACGCCGGGTCTTTGACTTGGCAATGTCATCGTCAATCTTTAATAAACGAGAAAATACTCGAAAAAAATTGCCGTCAATGGCGGGAACCGCCTGATTAAAAGCAATTGACGCTACTGCTGCGGCTGTGTATGGCCCAACACCAGGAAGTGACAATAAATCATCGTAGGATTCTGGCCAGGCCCCCTTTAGGTCAAAAGCCACGACTTTGGCAGCTTGGTGAAGGTTCCTAGCCCTGGAATAATAACCTAGACCCTCCCACAACTTTAGCACTTGCTCTTCTGGTGCATTGGCCAAATCCTGTACCGTTGGCAAAGCCGTCATAAACCGGTTAAAATAGGTAATCACCGTATCAACGCGCGTTTGTTGAAGCATCAACTCCGAAACTAACACACGGTATGGATCAGTGTTTTCTCGCCAGGGTAAGTGAGCCCGCCCCTCCTGATCATACCAGGCTAATAAATCCTTCCGGAAATTTTCAATTGTTTCTTGATTCCAATTCTCCATAACCAATAGTATAACACTTGAAAAGCCACTATGATTGGGGTATAATCAAATTCTGTACGATAGATTTTAAAGTTTAAATATAAGGAGTTACCACTATGGCAATCAAGACACCATTGAACTCATTTGCCCGCGGCCGTAAGGTTGGCCACGATGCAAAGAAGAAGCGTCGCCTGGATGCCGTTGCACAATTGCAACAATGGGCAAAGGGAAAAGACGTTGAGCTTCCCAAGACAAAGTAAAGAAAGTTAGCCAACGGCTAACTTTTTTTTTGCAAAAAATTAACAGTTTTTACTTGGCTTTACCTTGTTTTGTCTTGCCGCAATCTTTATACTAAACATATGTAACGAAGAACTTGGAGTAGCCAATATGATTATATCCGTAACTAATAAACAACGACGGCACGCCTTACTTGCCGCCTTACTTTTCATTGTCTTAGCCGTTTTGATTGGCACAAACGCCACTTGGCCCGCCAACATGGATGAAGCCGTTCGCTCGTTCATGTCGTCCATCCAAACTTCCTATGGCGACGTTATCATGTCCATCGCCACATTCCTCGGGTCACCAGCGATGAACCTCTTCTACGGTATCTTGTTAGCCATCGTCTTGCTATTGGCAGACTTGAAGCTTCCTGCTCTATGGGTCTTCCTAACGGTCGTTGGCGGTATCGTGGTCACGCAAATCATTAAGGTTTTGGTTCACCGCGACCGTCCACTTGGTCATTTATTGACAGATAGTGGCGCATCCTTTCCATCACAGCACGTGACAGCCATGTGGTTAACTGTTTTCATTATGTTTTTGTTGGTTACACCAAACATTTCATCGACTCTAGTTCGTCTCTTAACCAAGTGGTTCTTGATAACATTATCATTGATGACCATGTTATCTCGCCTTTACTTTTCTGCTCACTTCCTGACGGATACCATTGGCGCTTTCTTATTAGCCTACGTTTGGGTGATTTTCTGTGCTTCCCTTTACCCTGCTGTGGCAACCTTCTTAAAAAAGAAGTTTTGGTTATTCAAAGATCAAGAAGCGTAATAACAAAACCATGAAAAAAAGCGATGCTAATCTAGTATCGCTTTTTTTGTGTGATTAAAAGTTATAGTCGTCATCTTCCATTGATTCAGCTTCACCAAGCAAATAACCATTACCAACGGCAGAGAAGAAGTCGTGGTTAGAAGTAGAAGTTGAGATACCGTTCATCACAACGGGATTGACATCTTCAGCTGATTCCGGAAACATCGGTTCTTGACCAAGGTTCATCAACGCTTTATTGGCGTTGTAACGTAAGAAAGTCAAAACATCATCCGTCCAACCAATTTCATCGTAAATTTCATGCGTGAACTGCTCTTCATTTGAATACAGATCAAAGAGCAAGTCGTACATCCAAGCCTTTAATTCTTCCTGCTCCTCCTCAGTTAACTTATTGAAGCCCACTTGGAACTTATAACCAATGTAAGTGCCATGTACCGATTCGTCACGGAGAATCAGCTTGATAATTTCTGCGGCGTTGACCATCTTGTTATGACCAAGATAATAGAGTGGCGTATAAAAACCAGAATAAAAAAGGAACGTTTCCAAGAAAACTGAAGCCGCCTTCTTTTGAAGGGGCGTCCCATCCTGATAGATATCATTAATTTTGTTGGCCTTGTACTGTAGGAATTCATCATGATCGGCCCAATCAAAGGTCTCATCGATTTCAGACTTATTGTTCAACGTCTCAAAAATAGACGAGTAGGACTTGGCATGAACGGATTCCATAAACTGGATATTGTTCAAAACAGCCTCTTCTTTTTGGTTCACAGCATCAGCACGGAGTGAAGCCATTCCATCCTGCGACTGCAAGGTATCCAAAGTCGTTAGACCAGCAAAAACCAAATTATAGACACGGCGTTCTGAATCATCTAGTTCCCCTCGCCAAACCCGCAAGTCATTGGAAATGGGAACACGGGTGTCCAACCAAAATTGCTGAGTGAGCTTTTCCCAAGTTGCCTTATCAAGCGAATCCTCAATGTTATTCCAGTTAACGGCCGTATAAGACCCTTGATTAACGTGTTGCATCGCTACTCTCCTAACGTTTCTTTGATACTTGCATAAATCTTTTCAGCTTCACGCTGCGTGCCACGCAACTCATAATCACCAATCACCGGCACATGGTACTTCGTTGCGTAACGTTTAGCCGTCAAAATGTATTGATCATTAAAATTGCGGTTCCCAGAACCAATCACCCCACGTAAATAGCGGGTGTTGTTACCAAAATCAATATAGTCTCCCAAGCCGTTTGTAAAGATTTCAACGACTTCTGGACCTGTCCCAGTCCCTCCATTCAAATAGGTGGGTACCAAGGCAACGTACGGTTGTTCCTCGTGAGCGTACTCGACCTCATCTCCTACTTCCAGAATGGACAATTGGTCACCGTATTTTTCAGCTTCTTCTTTCAATTTGTTAATGAAGGATGTGGTATTGCCCTCAATCGAGGTATACAAAATTCGATATTCAGTCATTATGCTCCTTTCCACAAATGATTCCATTTGTCAGTCAGTTTAAAACAAACTTCTCGAAAGAGAAGGACGTGCTATGTACAGCAAGCAAAGCTTGCTATGAAAATTAGATGGAACAAGACTCACATTCATTAACGCCAGCTTCCTGGTTATCGTCGGTATAGGTACGAACATAGTAAATCGTCTTAATATTCTTCTTAAAGGCGTAATTACGCAAAATCGACAAATCACGCGTTGTCATCTTGTTTGTTCGATCATCCTTCCACTCGTACAATCCTTCCGGAATGGTTGAGCGCATGAAGTAGGTCAGAGACATTCCCTGGTCGATGTGTGGCTGCGCAGCAGCATACACATCAACGACTTTCCGCATATCTGTGTCATAGGCAGATTGATAGTAAGGGAGGGTTTCGTTTGAAAGACCGGGTGCTGGATAATAAACTTTACCGATCATCCCTTCCTGGCGCTCCTCAATCCGGTTAATGATGGGGTGTAAGGAGGCAGTCGTATTATTGACATACGAAATCGAACCGGTCGGTGCAATGGCGTGACGGTATGCGTTATACAAACCATTGGCCATTACTTCCTTCTTCAACTGCTCCCAATCGGCCTTACTTGGCAAATGAATATTTGAGAAAAGTTTAGCCACCTTTTCAGTCTTTGGTGAAAAGTCCTGGTTCAAATACTGATCAAAATAGGAACCATCCGCATAGGCGGACTTGTCAAAATCCGCAAAGGTTTCACCGCGGTCTTCAGCAATGTGCATGGAAGCCATGATGGAATAATAGTTCAAAGTTGAAAAGAATGTCTTGGTAAAGTCCAGTGCTTCCTCATCACCATACATCATTTGATTTTGAGCAAACATTGCCGCCAAGCCCATGGCTCCCAAACCAACGGCGTGGTTCTTTTGGTTTCCATTTTGGACCGATGGGACGACGTTCAAATCAGAATTATCAGAAACAAAGGACAAAGCACGAATCATCGATTCAACTGAGGCCGCAAAATCAGGCGTCTTCATCATGTTCACGATGTTAATGGACCCCAAGTTACATGAGATATCCTCACCCATCTTGGTATATTCTTGCATGTCGTTAATCTGCGAAGTCGTTTGCACCTGCAAAATTTCGGAACATAAGTTTGAAGACACGATTTTACCAGCAACCGGGTTGGCACGGTTCACCGTATCAACGTTCATAATGTATGGATAGCCTGACTCTTGCTGTAACTTCGAAATTTCTTCTTCCACCACTCGAGCAGAAACCATGCGGTGGTGAATCTTCGGGTTAGCCAACATTTTGTCATATTCAGCCGTAATATCAACATAGTTGAATGGTACGCCGTACTCACGTTCGACATCGGCTGGTGAAAAGAGGGCCATTTCATCGTTGGCCTTGATGAGTTCATAAAACTTATCAGGGACAATCAGGCCAAGTGACAGGGTCTTCACACGGACTTTTTCATCCGCATTTTCCTTTTTAGTGGCCATGAAAGTCATTAAGTCGGGGTGGAAAATATTCAAGTAAACAACGCCAGCACCCTGCCGTGCACCCACCTGTGATGAAAATGTAAAGGAATCTTCCAGCAACTTCATGATGGGCACAATGCCACCAGCTGAATTAGCAATTCCCATCACTGGTGCACCGGCTTCACGAACGTTCGATAGGTTAATCCCGACACCACCACCCATTTTAGATAGTTGCAGTGCGGAGTTAATAATCCGCCCAATCGAATTCATGTCATCCGTTGACTGCAAAACAAAACAAGATACCAATTCCCCACGACGGGCACGTCCTGCATTCAAAAAAGAAGGCGTTGCGGGCTGATAACGTTGGTGAATCATTTCATTGGCTAAGGAAAGCGCCAGTTCTTCATCCCCATCCGCGTAGAAAAGGGCGTTCACTGCAACACGGTCAATGTAAGACTCCACGTAGTATGCCTTATCATTGGTCTTTTGGGCATATTGGTTGTAAAACTTAAAGGCCGCCATAAAGGAGGCAAATTCAAAACCTTCGCCCTCTAAAAAGGCATACAGCTTTTCAATGAAGGACATGTCATACTTTTTAACGAACCCTTCTTCCAAAAAGTCATGGTCAATCATCCAGTCAAAACGTTCTTGAATAGAAGAGAACTTTTTCATGTTTGGACGAACGTTCTCTTCCATAAAAGCTGCTAAGGCTTCTTGATCCTTTTCCAATTGAATTTGGCCATCTTTGGGAATGTTCACCTGATTGTTCAAGTCAAAGTATTTAACATTATCAATGTCAATGTCTAATAAGGACATAGCATTCCTTTCCGTTCTCCCCAAAAAGGGAGAATCTTTTTAAGCATTAATCGCTGTCTGTACTTCCTTGCTGAGAAGCTCTGACAGCGGCACAGAGATTAAGCAGTCAACTTCTTCAACGCTGCCGGTTGAAAACCAGAAAAGGCATCATGTCCCTCAATTTGAACAACAGGCGTTTGCTTGAAACCTTGTTCCTTTAATTGTGCTAAGTATTGTGGCTGTTCTTCAATATTAATTTCACTGAAGGGAACGCCCAGTTGGTCCAAATACTTCTTCGTCATCTTGCATTGAACACAGTTATTTTTGGTAAAGACCGTTACTTGTGGCATGTTTTGGTCCTTCTTTCTCTAAAAATTTATCGTTAGTAACCCCCACCTTTGATGGGGATGAACCGACGGAACAATCTCTAGTTTACCGGTTTAAAAATAGACTTCAAGGTCTAAATATGTCTGCACAAACATTTGTTCGTAAAAGCCGACTATACCGGGTTTTATTTTTGACTTTGTGCTCTTGTATACAACCAGCTCTCAGCTCGAATCGTTCGGATTCTCGTCATTTATGACATTTCCTCATTCTCATCTTTTAGCTCAAAAGCGCTAACGTAACCAGTTGCCCTTTACCGAGCCTTGTGAAAGTTAAAAAGCATTTGCCGACCAGTCTGTTTTCAATTACTCACTTTTTGCCCTTTTTTGCTATAATAGTAGATAAATAACTTATTTTAACTGAAAGAGGTATTTGTTTTGGATTCTGGTCCTTCGTATTTAATTAATACAATTATTATTGTCTTTATTCTTTTACTCGCTGTATTGTTCACTTTGACCGAGTATTCATTAGTCAAGGTGCGACTTTCCGCTCTTGAAGCGCTGCAAGCTGATCGCGACAAGCCTTCAAAAAACATCGCTTCTGCCATTCACATGGTGAGTCACTTGACGGAGTTCCTTTCAACCGCTCAAGTTGGAATTACGTTGACTTCGCTTATCTTAGGTTGGGTTGGTGAAGAAACGGTGGCTGATTTAATCATTCAATCCCACCTGTTACCCACTGACCTTGCTAAACCAGTAGCCTCTGTAGCAGCCATCGTTATTTTCACTGTCTTACACGCCGTCTTTACCGACCTGGTGCCAAAGAACATCGCCATTGAAGAACCAATCAAGGTCCTCTTGTTCATCGTGAAACCGGTCCGCTTCTTCCACATCACCTTATTCCCAATGATTTGGATTTTGGACCACCTATCAAACTGGGTCACTCACTTACTTGGTTTCCAAGTGACAAACGATGACGATATCTATTCACAGACAGAGATTCTCTCTCTCTCAAAAAACGCCGCTGAGGCGGGTGAACTTGACCGGGAAGATTTGACTTTCATGCAACGTGCCTTTGAAATGAATGACAAAGTCGCTGTCGATGTCATGATTGACCGAACGTCAATGGACGTGATTGACGTATCAGATTCAATCGCCACTGGTCTTGATGAATATTTGCAAAAGCGTCATTCTCGCTTCCCTGTCGTTGCTGACGGTGATAAAGATAAGGTGCTTGGTTACGTCTTCAACTACGACCTGGTTCGTCAAAGTCGTATCTCAGGTCAAGAACCTGTTGCCAAAATCATGCGCGATATTCCTGCTGTTCCTGAAAACATGGATTTGCACGACGTGATGGATGAAATGGTGATGAAGCGCTCACCAATCGCAGTGGTTGTCGATGAATACGGTGGTACGGCCGGTATCATCACCGACAAAGACATCTATGAAGAACTTTTCGGTTCAGTTCGTGATGAGATGGATGACCAATCCGACGAATACATCGAAAAGCTTGGTGACCGCCGTTACAAGGTCTCCGGTAAGACCACCCTTTATGACTTCCAACGTTACTTCCACACCGATGTGAAAGAACTTGATGAAGATGAAGCGGTTACCCTAACTGGTTATGTCTTAAAACGCGATCCTGATTTCCGAACGGGCGATTCACTTCGCATCGCCAATTATCAGGTTACTGCCTTAGATTACGAGAACGCCTTTATCCCTGAGTTTGCGGTTAAGGAACTTGACCCCGAACCCGAACCGAAGTCCGAAGATGATAAGGAAGACGATAAAAACGGCAACGAAGAACAAGAAAAGAGCAACGAGCGCCGTAAGTTCCACCTTCGTGATAAGGAAAACGATCAAGAAGATCAAAAGAAAGATTAACCAACAAAAGGTGTGGCAGCTTCGGCTGCCTTTTTCTTTTACTCACGATAGCGATGCCCTGCCCACTATCTTTCTTTCGTGGTAAACTAAGGGTTAATGACTACTAATTATCGATGAAAAGAACTACTAAAGGAGGCTGTTCATGACTGCCATTGATTTATACCTCGTTCGCCATGGTCAAACATACTTTAACCTCACTCGTCGCCTACAGGGACACTCCGATGCACCACTCACTGAATCCGGGATTGAAGATGGTCACCGTGCTGGAAAACGCTTGAAAAACATTCATTTTGATGGTGCTTATTCTTCTGATCTAACTCGTGCCATTCACACTGCCAAGTACCTATTGTCCGAAAACCAAGCAGGTTCACCAATTTGGCCACAACAACTCCCTGACTTTCGAGAGGAAAACTTTGGTTCGTTTGAGGGTATCGATTCCCAAGTGGCATTGACACAGTTAAACGCCTTTACGGATCATCCATACAGTGATTATTCAGATATGATTCAAAAGAGAGGCATGGCGGAATCAATGAACTTATTTGCTTTGGCAGATCCCTACCACCTTGCCGAAAACTATGCCGAATTTATTCAACGTATCCAACACGGCTTTGACTTTTTGCTTCGCGAACACAAAGACGGTGACCAAATCTTGGTTGTTGCTCATGGTACGACCATCCGTGCCATCGTTAATTACTTTGGCCATCCAGAAATGGCGGCACACGCCATTGACAACGGGGCCGTCACTAAGATTCATCTAACGGGCACAGACAGTGGACGGGTCGACCTATTTAACGACAGCCAGGATACACTGTAAAACAGCACACAGAGTCAACAATGACTTTTAAAAGAGGGCGTACATGGAAGAAAAAAATCAAACAGCCCAGCCAGTTCGTAAAGTCTTACTGGCTGCCTTAAAGCAGAATCAAAAGCAGAACTTAGATTATGAACTAGAGGAGTTATCAAACCTCGCCCGGGCCAATCGCTTAGAACCGGTCGAAACCTTTATCCAGTCACTTGAACGGCCCAACCCCGCCACTTACTTCGGTAAAGGAAAAGTCGAAGAGTTGCGTATCGCGGTAAACACCTTCGAAACCGACCTGATTGTGACAAATGATGAGCTCTCACCTTCTCAAATCAGGAACCTAGAAAAGGCAACACAGGCAACAGTGGTTGACCGTACTGGCTTAATTTTAGATATTTTTGCCAAACGTGCTCAAACAAAGGTTGCTAAATTACAAGTACAGTTAGCCCGTCTAGAATACCAGTTACCTCGTCTACGAACCTCAATGTCCGTTTCGCTTGATCAGCAGACCGGCGCTGGTGGAGCCGGATTTACCTCTCGTGGTGCTGGTGAAACCAAACTCGAACAATCCCGTCGGCGCTTAACTTCTGAAATGGTTGCTATCAAGAAAGAACTCGCCGCTTTGCAAAAGGATAGCCAGACACAGGGAAAGAAGCGACAGGAATCAGCCATCCCAACCGTTGCCTTGGTCGGCTATACAAATGCCGGAAAATCGACTTTAATGAACCAGTTTCTCGTTCGTTTTGGTCAAGGAGCTGAAAGTGATCAAAGTAAGCAAGTCTTCGAAAAGGACATGCTCTTTGCCACTTTAAACACCACCATTCGCCAGTTAACCCTGCCCGACAAAAGCAAGTTTCTTCTGTCAGACACTGTTGGCTTTGTTTCAAAACTGCCGCACCATTTAGTCGCTGCCTTTGAATCGACTTTACAAGAAGCCGCAACAGCCGACCTACTCCTACAAGTCGTCGATATTTCGGATGAACACTATGCGGATATGATGAAGACCACTGAGGAGACATTAGCAAGACTTGGCATCAAGGATAAGCCGATGATTACTGTTTATAACAAAGCAGATAAGGCGGATATGGCTTTCCCAATGCTCGATGGCGATGCTACGATTACCATTTCAGCACGTGACCGCAAATCACAGGATGCTCTCTTAGAACTCATCGAGAGTCGTCTCTTTGCGGACCGTAAAAAAGTAACATTGGCCATCCCATTTGCTGACTCTGCCGTGGCTGCCAACATTTTAGATGAACACGAACTACTCGCACAGAAGTTTAACGAAAGTGGTAGTCTCATCACCGTCAAACTCTCTAGCGAAGAAATCGCTCGCTACCGACAATATATTCAATAAAAAAAGACGCTCACTAATTAAAATGAGCGTCTTTTTTTGTTTTAAACAAATTAAAAAGGCAGACCAACTAGTCTCTGCCAAGAGTGATTGCCATAACGGCCTATTGCCCCTGCTGGGATCGAACCAGCGCATGGAGGTACCAAAAACCTCTGCCTTACCACTTGGCCAAGGGGCAATCGTAAGATACCAGCTGCTTATTGCAGCAGCGATGGGAGCGGTAGGATTCGAACCTACGAACCCGAAGGAACGGAGTTACAGTCCGTCGCGTTTAGCCAGACTTCGCTACACTCCCGAATGCCTTACGACTTAAATATTATAACAAGCCTAGCCATTTGCCGCAAGACTTTTTAGCAATTATTTTTAAACAAAAAAAGCCCGACCGACTGGTCAGGCTTTTAATGGCATTTGTTATGAATTCTTTTTACCGGGGAACGCCCAGTTAGTCTTTCCGAAGAGTTTCAACATCGCTGGAACAAAGAGCAAGCGAATAAAGAAGGCATCGAAGAAGATTCCGAAGGCCAAAGCCAAGCCCAGGGACTTAACCGTTGGGTCTGAATTCAAGGCAAAGGATCCAAAGACAGCAATCATGATTAGCGCAGCCGTCACAACGATTGGACCAGAGTCCTGCATGGCAACAGTAACCGCACGGTCATTATCACCCGTCTTCTGATACTCTTCACGGGCACGTGACACCATAAACACTTCGTAATCCATTGCCAAACCAAAGAGAATGGCGGTCACAATAATTGGTAAGAAGGCAATTAATGGCGCACCCTTTGAAACACCGAAGACATCCTTCATGAAGCCTTCTTGGATAACGAGCGTGGTAAAGCCAAAGGAAGCCAGTAATGACAAGCCAAAGCCAACCATGGCGACCACGGGCACAACGAAGGAACGGAAAACCACCATCAAAAGTAAGAAGGCCAAAATCATGATTGTTGCAACGAAGATTGGCGTGGCGTTGTTCAACTTAGCCGTGATATCGAGGTTCACCGCGTTGATACCAGTCAAAGTAATCTTGGCATCATACTTAGACTTGGTCGTATCGGAGTAGTCCTTGATTTTGTTAACCAAGTCCGTTGTCTGCTTTGCTTCTGAACCCTTTGTTGGCGTAATCAGCATCAGGGCATACTTACCATCGTCTGACACCATGTACTGACGACCAGCTTGGGCCATGATTGCTAACTTAATCTTAGCAGCAGCTGCGTCCTGTTCTGCCTGCGTTGGCATTTGCCCAGTTGCTTGCGCTTGGGCAGTCATTTGTTGCTGAGCCTGGGCGGTTAGCTGCTCTTGCAAAGCCGCTGCCTTTGTCTGATCGACAGACAAAGTCTGCATCGTTTTAACACCCTTCAAAGAAGCAATGTGCTTGGCAATCTTTTCTAGGTTAGCCTGGTTTTGGTTGGCATCCTTATCGGTATCCAATTTAACGACGGCAACCAATGGTGAGTTAACGCCTTCACCAAACTTATCGGAAATCATGTCATAGGCTTGACGTTCCGTTCGGTCTTCAGGCAGTGACCCATTGTATGGCATACCCAAACGCATGTTATGCGTTGGAATAGCCATCGCACCCAGGGCAACAACAACGGCAACAATCACCGTCCAGGGGTGCCCCGTCAAAAACTTCGTAATCTTTGATGGATTTTGAGCCATTTCATCAACTGTTTTAGTAGCAGGTTTGATGAACTTTGAAAGCAAAGCAATCAAGGCTGGCAAGAAAGTCAAGGCTGAGAAAACGGCAAAGGCAACAGCAAAGGCTGCGGCAATTCCCATCGTCGTCACAAACTCAATACCAGCAAAGGCCAAGCCGAGCACAGCAATAATCACTGTTACACCGGCAAAGACAACCGAAGCACCTGCTTCGGAAACAGCACGACCCAAAGCTTCTTGTTTGTTTCCTTTGGTATCAGCCAAATCAGTCTTATAACGATTTAGGATAAAGAGTGAGTAGTCGATTCCAACCGCTAATGACAGCATCACGGCCAAAGTCTGTGAAACGGAGGCCATTGTCAAGAAGTTTGTTCCAATTGTTACCAATAAAATACCAGAAACCAAGCCGACCAGGGCGGAAATGATTGGCATTCCAGCCGTCACAAAGGAACGGAAAAGTACCAGTAGCAAAACGAAAGCAATGACAATTCCAATGACTTCGGACGCGCCACCAACTTCAAATTCATGAACTTGTACAGAACCCGTGTAGGCGACTTTGACGTTTGCAGTCTTCACTTTATCGTTAAAGATATCCATCACGCCGTCAATGGCCTTTCGTGGCACATCATTGGCGTCTTTTTTATAAGTAATATCCACGTACGTGGTTGTCTTATCGGATGAAACCGCGTTCGACTCGTAAGGATTAGCAACGGACTTAATGTCCTTACCATACTTGTCCTGAACTTTTTGAATAGCGGCTGCTACATCGGCCTTTGTGGCATCATTTGTAACGTCCCCATTTTTTTCTTGGATGACCGCTTTCATCGTCCCTGCATTTGGATTTTGATTAAATTCCTTTTGCAAAGTCGATTGAATATCCGTCGACGGAATACCTGAAATGGTTAGGCTCTGGCTATAGTGCGAACCGAGACCAACTGCCCCCGCTCCCAAAGCCAACACAACAACAATCCAGGCGAAGAAGGTCTTGAATTTATTTTGATAAATCCATTCTCCCAATCGCTTAAGCATAATGAATCTCCTTTATATTGATTTAACATCTGAATTCATTCTAGGCATGGAAATAAAAACGGTAAAGGGGTAAAATTGAGATACTGTCCCACAAACATTACAAAATAAAGAAAGTGTCCCTTTTATGGCTAATAAAACCTACACGCTAATGCACGAACACCTTCTGGATACTGCTGGTGAACTCCTAGCCGTCATCCCCTTCTCCAAGCTAACCGTAAAGCATATTTGTGAGAAAGCCGAAGTTAACCGCAATACTTTTTATCGCCACTTTGATGATAAGTATGAGCTACTGGATGTCATCATTCAACAAGCACTTCACGTGATGGCCAATCAGATTGATATTGAATCCTTCCGCCAACAGCCATTCACCACAATCAATAAGTTCACCTTTCCTGAATCGCTATCCGTACTCGACTTTCAGCTGCAAGACAAAACCTTCGAAGACCAATTTTACAACGCTGTTTTTAAAGAACTAACGGCCATGGCCTCATCCTCTGATATCCTGTGGCTACTTGGAAACATGCAAGTGATTCGTATCTGGAATGCCTCGTTATCAACTCCGCATTCCTTTCAAAAGGATTACGCCCTCTTCGATGAAATCATCCGAGAAAAGAAATTCCCGGGCATTGATTAAAACAAGTAAAAACGCCCACCCTAACCGGCAGGCGTTTTTTATTTCAACTTTAACGTAATAAGACAAGCAATGACATTCCTTGTATCCAACCATTATGAAACATATGCATCAAAATCGACGATGATATTTTTCCGGTTTTATTGTAGGCATAGGCCAAGCCAATTCCAATGATTAAGTATGGTGGCAGATCAAGTAGTGACAGCCAAGTATAAGAGCCTAAATGGTAAAGTCCAAAAAGCAATCCGGATAAAATCACGGTTACCCATGGTGCCTTTGCCCATTTAAAATAGTGGAAAAAGAGGCCACGAAACACCAACTCCTCCATTAGCGGTCCCATCACCACGATAATAAAGGAAAGGACGACCGTCGAGTAAATACCGCTCAAGTGCATTAAATCATCCAATGCTGCTTGGTTTTCGGTTGTACCACTCGTCCATTTTGACAAGAAGAGTTGTTCGAAAACACCCCAAATCATCATACCGGAAAGCGAAATTAAGTAGATACCGGCTAAATTTAACCATTCCGAGCCTTTTGGCCAGTCGACTTTTTTAAACGAAAAGCGCTGCCGAATTCGTTTTGCATGAACTTGCATCGGCTGTTTTAAGGTTTGAAAGGCAAAGCGAATAAATGAATAAGAAAGCAAAAAACCACAAAACAGCCACAAATAACGTTCTCTTCCCGAAACTAAAATCGACCCCTGCAACATCGCCATGGCCAAATATTCAAAAAAGAAAAAGCAAAGCCAAGCCAGGACTTTATACAAACTCGTTGCTGTCCAAGTGATGCGCTGGTGTTGTTTTAAAAAAGCCGTAAAGTGTTTCATATCTCTTCCTCTTATCTTTGATTAGGGTAACACAATTCAGAATCAAGTGACACCGCGGTCAGCAAAGATGATGAATATAAATGATAAAAAGAGGAGGATACTCCCCCTCTTTTCAACCTATTTTTGCGACAAATTGAGTTTTTCTTCAATCGTTTTAATCACACCGGCTTCTTCATTCGTTGCCAGCGCCTCTCGGTCATGAACTTGGTGCATAAATGCCGCCGCATTCGGCATCAAAAAGGACTCCTGATACTTCTTTAGCATTTCCAAATCATTGGAATTATCACCAAAAACCATCACCTCATCATCTGAAATGCCATAATATTTTTGCAAGATGGCCAACGCATTGGCTTTGTTGACATCCTTTGGCAAGATGTCGACAGACCCAAAGCCAGAGCCCGTAACATGAATTTCATGTCCCAGAACTTCTTCAATCGCCGTGACATACTTCTGAACTTCGTCATGTGGCCAAATGAAGGAAACACCAAGAATTTGATCATCAATCGAGAGCAATTTCTCCACTTGCATCACGTTTGGGTAAAAGCGAGCTAATTGATCAATGACAGCCTGACTGGCATGGTTGGATACATAGGTTCCCTTCGTACCTGAAAGCACAATCAAATTATCTGCTGACTGCGGATTCAAGCTGTTCCATTCAATGACTTTTTCAATTTGTTTAGCCGTTAAATAAACAGCGTACAACTCTTCGTCAGAAGTTTGGACAACGGACCCATTCGATCCAACGTAATCAATTTGATCAAGGAGTCCTTGATTTCCCATCGGCGCAAACAATTCACGCAAATTTTGAATACGGCGACCTGAAGCAGCAACGAAACGGACGTCTCGTTCTTTTAGCTCTTTTAATAGTTTTGCAAAACGTTTCTGATCATACTGGTCTTCGTTAGCCAAAAACGTACCATCCATGTCGGAGGCAATTAATTTAATCGTCATAGTTCGCCTTTCTTGTTTAGTCGAAGGACGGCTCAATGGCTCATCACTTATTCAGCAAAACCTTCTAGATACTTTTCGTAGGCCGCCTGGTCAACAACCCAATCCAGTTCACCAATGTACTCCACATGTGGATCGTGGTAAGCAAAGCCGTGCTTAAACTTGTAGAGCCCATCGTCTGGGGTAAAGGAACCAACGCCACCAAAGTCATAACGGGTCTTCTTTTCAGACAAGCCCCACTTCAGCATTTCCCACTGCACTAAATATGGACCATAGTGTTTGGCATAGGCACGGTTCGAACCGGCATACATGTACCAGATCTTGTCGCCATATGCAAAGCCAATCCCTGCAGCAACTACCTGACCATCAAAGTGGGCTAAGAACACACGGAAGGCGGGGTCATCGGCCCAGAGTTCCTGCATTCGGTAGAAATAATCAATCGGACGGTGCGTAATATTTTGCGCCTTCGCCATCATCTTGTACGTTTCAAAGAAGGCATCAATGTCTTCTTTTGAACGACCGGAGGTAATGGTCACGCCGTCTTTGATTGCCCGACGAATCTGATTACGGTAATCACTCTTAAAGTGATGCATGAGCTCATCTTCATTGGTAATGACCTCGGCGCCCTCACCTCGGCCGTCATAAAAGAGGTTGACGTTTCGTCGAGGCTGAATGTTACCGTGCATATAGCTCACGTTTGTGTTTCGGGTAACAAAGCCGGCCGCCTCATATTTGGCATTCAACTCTTTGTTGTACAAAACTTCTGGATCCATTCGAAGCAAAAAGACGTTGTCAGGTAAGTTATCCAACGCTTCTTGAACTAAGGACTTAATCAAGTCGACATCGTCAATATCAGCAACAGGTCCCTTAGGACAGTAAGCTAACAGCTTTCCAGGAACCGCCTCAATGGTTAAAACAGCCATCGCGGCCGTCAGTTCGCCGGCAGCGTTTTCACGATAAAGGTAAAGATGCCCCCAGTTCGCCTTCAGTTCACCCCACTTGGGGTCCTGAGTGACCTGCCCCCCGTCCTGTGTTCGTACAAAGTCTTGAAACTTTTTAACTGCTGTTTTATTTGTCAGATCAAGAACTGCCATTTTTTACTTCCCCGTTGTGATGGATGCATAGTTTTGAATAAAGTACACCAAAGTCTGTAATTCGTTCGTTAAGTCAACGTTTTGAACACGAACACCCTTTGGAACTGAAACACGGAGTGGTGTAAAGTTCATAATCCCTTTCACGCCAGCCTTAACCAAACGGTCCGTGATGTCTTGTGCAGCTTCTTGAGGAACTGTCAAAATCGCAATATTAATTCGTTGTGCCTTAATTTGCTCCTCTAATTCTGACATATCATAAATTGGCACACCAGACAAAATCTTGCCCCGGTGCTCATTAATGTCAAAGGCAGCGGCAATTCGCATGTTTGATGATTGGTGGAAGTTGAAATTCAACAGCGCATGCCCCAAGTTTCCAACCCCAATTAATGCCACGTTGATTAACGAATTTTGATCCAAAACCTTGGCAAAGAAAGAAAGCAAGGCCTTCACATCATAACCGTACCCACGCTTACCAAGGGCACCAAAATAGGAAAAGTCGCGACGAATTGTAGCAGCATCAAACTTCGTTGCTTCGGCTAATTCGGCTGAAGAAATTCGGTTTGTGCCCGCATCTTCAAGAAAAGTTAAATAACGATAATAAATCGGCAACCGTTTAGCAGTTGCGCGTGGAATCTGCGCTTGTTCGTTCATGTTCGTCTCCATTCAATACTTTGTGAAAGTCCAGTTCCTTGTGAACTATAATGTATAAATTATAGCATAATATCAAGTGTTAAAAAAGAAACTTGTTAAAAATTCACAATACTTTTATCACATTATTGTTACATAAAACCGTAACAGTTCTAAATTAATTAAATAAAAAAAAAACAGGTTTTCCCTGTTTAGTCCGTTTTCTTTTCCCGCAAAGGAAAATCCAACCCTGGATGTGTATTTAAATCTAAATCAGCAAAGATACCCTGCTTATAATTCCAATAACCGGCTGCCCCAATCATGGCGGCATTATCCCCTGTGTATTGTTTTGGAACTGGGATAAAGTCAGTATCGGGAAATTCGGTCATCAATTCCGCTAAGGCATGTCGCAATCCACTGTTGGCTGCTACACCACCAGCCAAGACAAGTGAACGCACAGGAAAATCCTGCAACGCCCGTCTTGTCCGATCAATCAAAGCCTTAATGACAGCAGCTTGAAAGGAAGCGGCCAAGTCTTTCTGGTCAATCACGTCACCGCGCTGTTCGGCATTATGCACTTGGTTGATTACCGCAGACTTCAGTCCTGAAAAAGAAAAGTCATAGCCAGCTTCATGGGCCATCGCCTGTGGAAAATCAATGGTCACTTCTCCCTGATCAGCGAGTTCATCAATCGCCTTTCCAGCCGGATAGTTTAAGCCCATGAGCCGACCGACTTTGTCATATGATTCCCCTGCCGCATCATCATAGGTTTCCCCGAGAATTTCAAAGGAATTTTCTTTTTCCATCAACACAAGTTCCGTGTGACCACCAGAGACCATCAACGCGATGGCGGGATATTCAATTGCCTTGTTGAAGTTTGCCGCTGCAATGTGCCCAGCCAAATGGTTCACTGGAATCAACGGCAGGTTATGAGCCATTGCAAAAGTCTTTGCCCCCATTAACCCGACCAGCAGAGAGCCAACAAGACCTGGACCATAAGTAACAGCTACGCCATCGAGCTCGTCAGGATTCACACCAGATTCATCTAAGGCAATATCCAGCGTTTTAGTAATCCACTCCAAATGATGCCTGGAGGCAACCTCGGGAACAATCCCACCGAATCGTTGGTGAGAGTTAATTTGGGTGGCCACCGCATTCGATAGCACCTGCTTGCCGTCTTTGACGACAGCCACCGAAGTTTCATCCGCACTGGATTCAAATGCAATCAAAGTTGTCATGATTTTTTCTCCATTAGTATGGCGGTTTGACCGTCTTGGTAATAGTTTTTCCGTTCGTTATAGGTTTGAAAGCCCATCTTAGCATAAAGTTTTTGTGCAGGCTGATTATTGGCCGCCACTTCAAGCAAAATGCGGTTTCCGGCCTGTTGCTCTAATAAGTGACCCAATAGCGCTTGCCCAAGTCCCTGACGCTGATTATCCGGCAGCACTGCCAAGTAGTCAATCTCAACCTCGTCCAAAACAACGGTAAAGGAAAGAACAGCACGGCCGTGTTCCTCCATCAAATAGTGAACCCGATGACTTTGTAGCTGCTGCACAATCACTGCTTCGGGTATGGGGCTATGCCCACCAAAGGCGTTGTGAAACAAAGTCGCAATCATGGGTGCATCCAATACCGTTGCCAGCCTAGCCCTCAAGGTTTTCCACCATGGAAATGGCATCTTCCTTGTTATCGACATAGTAATTTTCAATCACATCTTCGACATGAAAGCCCAGACGGTCGTATAGCGCTAACGCCCCAGTATTTGAGCGTCTGGCTTCTAAGGAAAGTTTCGGTAATCCAATTTCCCAGGCAACGGCTTTAGCCGTATTAATGAGGTAGGAACCCACCTTTTGTCCTTGCCAGACGGGCAAGACAGCCAAGTTAGCAATATGCAAATCCGGAATCTGTTCGCGTCGAACAAGCGCGATAAAGGCAACCACTTGATCTCTTTTGGAGACCACAAGGTAAAGGCGATCTTTTTCAGTTGTCAGTTCATGATAAAAATCGCGAGAAACCCAAGGAGCATAACCATTGTAAACTGCCTCTTGGATGGCAACTAGGCCCGGAATATCAGATACCGTCGCCAACCGAAGGGTTAGCACATCCCCATTGATTTCAAATCGTTCGGTTGGAAAGTCAATGAGTGTCTGGGCGACGGGCTTTTCTTTCTTTTTCTTTTTCTTCCTAAACTTCAAAAACATAAGGCTTATCCAATGGTTGACCCTGGTGGGCCTTTTCCCAATTCAACTCAGCCTGTGTCTTACGCAAGTAAGCAGGCGTTAAATTCGCAACATCTGAAACGGCTTTGGTTTCAGGAGCAAGACTAATCAGTCCCGTACCGTTTGGCAATGATTCCTCCTCAGAGAGAATGGTGAGTGGCATACGGCCCAGCTCCTCATTGAGTACATCCTCAAAATGCTGGCCATCCCCAATCACGATCACCGGCTCGTTTACCTGGGCAATCAAAGGCAACACCTCATCAATTGGGTAGTGGCCATCTTCTAACACTACCTGATTTCCGAGGTAAGCACCTGCAAAAACATTATCGTTACGGGCATCAAAAAGCGCCAATACAACGGTCTTAGGACCAGCCTGTAATTGGACTTGACGAGCAAGGGCTTTCAAAGACGAAACAGCCAGCAGTGGCTTATCCAACGTATCAGCAAGCACCTTTCCTACTGTTAGGCCAATTCTTAGGCCTGTAAAGGAACCCGGTCCCTTCGCCACCACAATTTGATTCACATCCTGCAGTGACCAGGCCGCCTCTTTTAGCAAGTTTTGGATTGCTGGCAGCAAATCGACCGAATGATTCTTAGGTTTGTTGGTCGAAAAGGAATTAACCAATTGACCATCTTCAGAAAGCGCCACCAGTAGTGGTTGATTACTTGTATCAATTGCCAAAACTTTCATTACAGCCTCCTTATGATGCCTGTTCTACCTATTCATTTTACTAGAGAACGGCTTCATTTCAAATAAAAAAACCGCCTAAAGCGGTTTTAAAAGAAAATCAGTCAACAACTGTTTTACTTTGCCAAGCCTTCGTTACGCATAACGGTTGAAACGGCCTGAATGGCATCCTTAGCATCGTCACCGTCAGCTTTAATGGTCACATCTGCGCCATGGCCAACACCAAGTGACATCACACCCATGATGGACTTCAAGTTAACTTCCTTACCCTGATATGACAAGGTTACCTCAGATGAAAACTTTGAAGCAGCCTGTACCAACAAAGTTGCTGGACGAGCGTGGATACCTGTTTCGGAAATGATGTTAAATTCTTTTGTTTCTGCCATGTTTCTTTCTCCTTTTGGAAAAGTCTTATTCACGATTTAAGTTTATCAAAGCGCTTACAAAATAGCAAGGATTATTCACTGTCAAGCCCTTGGAAAAGCCGTCCGCCCGAGGCTTTCCCCAAGCGATTATTATAAGCCTTTCCAATTCCCATATCCGGCATGGACTCGACGTAAATTCGTTTGATTACCGATTGGTCATCAAAGTAACGCAATCCAGCGAAAAGGTTCTCACTCGCTTGCTCCAGGCCAGTTCCCAAAGACCAGGATGCTTGCTTTCTCGCATCAATGCCCATCAACAAGGCATCTTCTGCCATAACCGCATCACTAGTAGTGAGTACCCGTTGCAAGTCCTGCCAATCGAGTGGGTCGAACATCACCACCTCTTTATCTGGTGCGTAATGCCGGTACTTCATCCCCGGTGCCTTCGGTACCTGGTCTGCTGCCAATGCCTTTTGGCTAGTTGCATCGATCACTTCAGTCTTCAACACCTGTTCCAAATCACCTTGGCTCACGGCTCCGGTTCGTAAGATTGTTGGTCGCTTAGCCGTTAAATCAACCACCGTCGATTCAACCCCTACCTGAGTTGGCCCATCATCAACAATAGCCGCAATTTTACCAGCCATATCGTGTTTAACATGAGCAGCCGTGGTTGGCGATGGCTTACCAGAAGTGTTCGCTGAGGGCCCAACGATTGGCACACCGGCCAGTCGAATCATTTGGCGTGTCACCTGGTTGGCCGGCATTCGTACTGCAGCCGTTTCGAGTCCCCCTGTCACCAGCATCGACACCATTCCCGTTTTAATTGGTAAAATAATGGTCAAAGAACCCGGCCAGAAAACCGTCATTAATTCCTTTGCCTGTGCCGTCAACTCAACGTAAGGTTGCAGTTGTTCAATGGCCCCGACGGTCATAATCAAAGGATTGTCGGACGGGCGTCCCTTTGCCACGAAGACCTTTTTGACTGCTTCGTCATTCGTGGCATCAGCTCCCAATCCATAGACAGTTTCCGTTGGAAAGGCCACGACTTCTCCTGATTGCAAGAGTTTGGCTGCTTCTTCAATCGCTTTTGTTGAATTATTTAATATTTTTGTTTCCATCAAGTTTCACTCGAATCATTCTGTCTAAGCCTGCCAGGTCTTGTTTTAAATCAACCTGGGCTTGTGGCAGTTCATCTTGAAAAATCTTTTTTAAAGCCGTTCCCTGGTCATAACCAATCTCAAAATAGGCTCGACCACCGGGCTGCAAATAATCAGCCAGTTGCTTTGCCATGGTCTCGTACAAGGCCAGCCCCTGATGATCGGCATACAGTGCCAAGTCCGGTTCATAGGCCACCACGGACTCATCCATTTCATCTTGCCCATTTTTTCTAATATAAGGCGGATTAGACACAATGATGTCGTATCGTTTATCGCCGAGCGCTTCGAAGAGGTCGGATTCAACTAATTTCACGCGATTTTCCACTTGGAATCGTTTACGATTTTCCCAGGCAACCGCCAGAGCATCCCTTGAAATATCCGCTGCAGTGAGGGTCAACGATGCCTGCTCCGCTGCTAAAGTCAAAGCAATGGCACCAGAACCCGTTCCAACATCAAGGACGGTGGGACGTTCAGATTGAATTGGTGAACGCTTTAAATCGTTCAAAATCCAATCGACCAGCAATTCCGTTTCTGGCCTTGGTATTAGTACCCGTTCGTCAACCAAAAAGTCGCGACCGTAAAACGGTGCTTCACCAATAACATACTGGGCTGGCTTTCCTTGAACTAGTCCCGCAATCCAGCTCGGCCAACGTTCGGCCAACCAATTTGGCATCATCCGGGTCAGGTTTGCTCGTAACATGCCGTAATTAACTTTTAAAGCACCCGTCAACAGAAAGTCGATGTTATCAAGCGACTCTGCTTCATCAAAACCAGCAGCCAAAAGTTCGGCCAGTGCCCACTTTCTAGCTTCTAGAAGGGCAATTTTTAGTTGGTTCGTGCCCCCATACTTTGAGGACCGACCAACCTGTCGATCAAAGCGTCCCATGCCAACGTTATTCAATTCACCAAGCGTTCGCTTGTCTTCTTCAGCCATTATTGTTCATTTAAGGCAGCCAACTTAGCTGTCTGTTCGGCCAACACGAGGGCATCGATAATCTCACCTAAGTCACCGGCAATGATGCGGTCTAATTTGTTCAAAGTCAAGCCAATTCGGTGATCAGTTACCCGGTTTTGTGGGTAGTTATAGGTCCTGATTCGTTCTGACCGGTCACCAGAACCAACGGCCGTCTTCCGCTGTTCAGCATACTCGGCCTGGTTTTCTTGCGCAAAATGATCGTAAACACGGGCATTCAAGACTTTCCAGGCCTTGGCACGGTTTTGCTGCTGAGAACGCTCATCCTGCATCGCCACCGTAATACCGGTCGGTTCATGGGTCAACCGGATTGCCGAAGAGGTCTTGTTGACGTGCTGACCACCGGCACCAGAGGCACGGTAGACGTCCTCGCGAACATCCTTTGGATCAATTAACCCCTCCGCATCAACTTCTTCGAACTCGGGCATAATACCAACCGTGGCCGTTGACGTATGCACACGACCTTGTGTTTCAGTCTTTGGTACCCGTTGTACACGGTGAGCGCCAGATTCAAACTTCAACTTCGAAAAGACTTTATCACCAGTAATCATGGCCGCTACTTCCTTGTAACCGCCAACTTCGGTAGTCGTTTCATCAATGATTTGCAACTGCCAACCCTGCGATTCAGCATAACGCCGGTACATGCCTAATAAATCGGCTGCGAAAAGCGAAGATTCGTCCCCACCGGCTGCGCCACGGATTTCCATGATGATGTTCTTATCATCGTTGTCATCCTTTGGCAGCATCAAAATTTTGAGTTGTTCTTCCAACTCTTCCTTTTCAGGTTTTAAAGTCGCCAAGTCTTCCTTGGCCAAATCATCCATTTCAGGATCACCCAACATCGACTCGGCTTCTTCGATGCCGGAAACCACGCTTTGATAACGCTGGTAGGTTTCAACCGTTTCGCGAATTTGACCAGCTTCCTTGGATAACTTCATGTAGTTTTGTGAGTCAGCCATCACGTCGGGATCGGCCAACATTTGGTTTAATTCATCATAACGGTCAACCACCGTTTGAATTTGAGCAAAAATCGGATCCATTACGCATCCCCCTGTTTCTCTAACATCGTCAAATCTGGATGGTACCAATGGTAACGGCAGACCGGCTTGTAGGTGTCATCGCCACCAATTTGGATCTGTTCCCCCTCATACTGAGGTTGCCCATTGGCAAAACGTAGTTGCGTCGTTGCCTTGCGACCACAAAAAGAACAAATGGTTTTCATCTCAACTAACTTGTCGGCCATCTCAATCAGCCGCTTCGCCCCCTCAAAGAGTTCGTTAAAGGCGTCTTGTTTCAAACCGAAAGTCATGACCGGCAAATCCAAGCGATCCACTACCAAAGTTAACTGATCCACTTGTTCCTTTTTTAAGAACTGCGCTTCATCCACTAAAACAGCCGTGAGTTCCCGTTCGGTTAACTCTTCTTGAATCATGTCGTAAAGATTGGCCTGTGGCTCAATAACCCGGGCGGGACGTTTCAAGCCAATTCGCGAAGCAATCATCCCCACGCCATCTCGATCGTTAATCAAGGGCGTCAACAAAAGAACGTGCTTTCCTTGCGATTCGTAGTTGTGTGCGACTTTTAAAATTTCAATTGATTTACCGGAGCCCATTGCTCCATATTCAAAGTATAACTGGGCCAAAAGATTCACCATTTTTCTTTTTTCTATCCTATCTAGTATAGCAATTTTTAGGCCATCTGACGATGGGCCAGACCAATTTCTCAAAAGCTTTCGAACCGTGGTAAAATAAGGATTTAGAAAAGGAGGGCGTTTCATGTCTTTGAAAAGCCAATTGGCCAAGTTCACGGCCCAATCAGCGCACTTTGTTTTACACGACGTTTTGAAACGAGGCGGTACATCATTACCTGGGAAACTAGCCGTTTCGATTGATCCCGACGTGTTGTCAGCCATAGCCACAGACTTTGATCTCGTCGTGGTCACGGGAACCAACGGGAAAACCCTAACAACCGCTCTAATCACACGCATCTTAAAAGCGGGGGGTTACTCCGTTATTACCAATCCCTCCGGATCCAACATGGTTCAGGGAATCGCTGGAACATTATTAACAACTAAAATCACTCCTTCGCCCAATGGTAAAAAGCCAATTGCAGTTTTGGAAGTAGATGAAGCCAACGTGTTGTCACTCGCTAAGGCCATCCAGCCGAAGTATTTTGTCTTGACCAATATTTTCCGTGATCAGATGGATCGTTACGGTGAGATTTACACGACTTATCAAAAAATCATTGACGGCATTCTGCAGGCGCCCGATGCGACGGTCATCACCAATGGTGATTCACCAATTTTTGCTCGTGGTGATTACCCAAATAAGCGCCTCTATTACGGTTTTGATAACGTTAAAGAAAGTGATTACAAAGACTTAAAAGCCCCTAATAATACAGATGGTATCTTGAGCCCCACTGATCACTCCGTCCTCCACTATCATTTCATTACCTACGCCAACCTTGGCCGTTACTTCTCCGTCACAGACGACTTTAAGCGCCCCCATCTCGACACGGCGGTCACAGCCATCGATGAGCTGACCCCAAAGTCTTCTCGCTTTGCCATTGATGGGCAACCACTCAAAATGGAAATTGGTGGTTTATACAACATTTACAACGCACTGGCCGCCTATAGCGTTGGAAAGGCATTCGACGTGACGCCAGCCCAAATGGCTGCTGCCTTCGATGAAGACAAGCAAGTCTTCGGTCGGCAAGAATCGCTCAAAATTGGTAATAAAGACCTCACCATCCTGCTGATTAAAAATCCGGTCGGTACCAACACCGTGATTGACATGATGGAAACCGAGCCAGCACCCTTTACCCTGATTGCCATGTTAAACGCCAACTACGCTGACGGAATCGATACCTCCTGGATTTGGGATGCCGAATTTGAACGGCTCCATGATAGCCAACTGAAGGCCGTCATGACCGGGGGAGAACGTTACAAGGATATCACCGTCCGTCTCAAAATGGCCGGCTTCCCCATCCAAGAGACTTTCCCAAAAACAGAAGAAATTGTCCAGGCAATTGAAGCAGCCCCAACCGATAAGGTTTACTTGGCTGCCACCTACACAGCCATGTTGCAGGTTCGGGCCGTCTTACGCGAAAAGGGCTACATCAAGGAGGAGTACTAATGGCTGATTATAAACTGACACTCGCCCACCTCTATGGTGACTTAATGAACACTTATGGCGATTATGGTAACATTATTGCCTTACGCTACTACGCCAAGCAAATCGGCGTTGAAATCGATGATCAGCTGGTTTCATTGAACGATGACTTTGATCCAAAGGCTTACGACTTTGTCCTCTTTGGTGGCGGTCAGGATTACGAAGAAACCATTGTCGCCAACGACTTGGCTGGCAAAAAAGAAGGCCTGAAGGAATACATCGAAAACGATGGTCCCCTATTGGCCGTCTGTGGTGGCTTTCAGCTACTTGGTCACTACATGGAAATGGCCGATGGTAGTAAAGTCGATGGTATCGGTGTGATGGACCACTACACAACCAACATGACCGACCCATCCGTCAAAGTCGCCAAGGGCACTCGCTTAACCGGTGACATCGTCATCAAGAACAACGAAACTGGTGAAACCTACCATGGCTTTGAAAATCACCAAGGGCGCACCTTCTTAGGTAAAGGTGAAAAAGCACTTGGAACCGTTGTTTCTGGTCGCGGAAACAATGGTATGGACCAGTCGGAAGGTGTTATTTACCACAACGTCTACGGTTCTTACTTCCACGGTCCCATCTTTACCCGCAATGGTAACCTGGCTAAGCGTGTCTTGGCAACGGCTCTGGAACGCAAGTACCCAGACGTCGACTGGCAGGCCAAGCTTGAAAAAGTGCCAGCAGAAACATTCTAAAAAGGAGCAGTGTCTTCACTGCTCTTTTTTGTGCACATAAATAAAAAGTCAGTCAACCATACATTTAAGCATGGTTGACCGACTTTTTTATTTTCCTTATTCGGATAGATGGTAATAATAAGTTGAAATGGAGATGTTATCCATTGTGGACAGGGCCGCTCGCAGGCGCAACGATGATTGGTTATGCAAAATGTTTTGCCAAGGCTTCTTTGGCACAAATTGCGGAATAATCACGGTTACGGAATGGTTGACCTTTTCTGACTGTTTCGACACTTTGGAAACAAAGTTCACGACTGGTTTAACAATGGAGCGGTAGGACGTGTGAACGTCAACATAACGTACATCCCCAAAGTCTGCCTTGAACTGCGCCTGAATCTTCTCCTCACGTCCAGGGTTGTCATCGAAGGACACGTGCATCGCCACGACTTTGGTAGCGATTGACTGCGCATAATCAACGGCTTCTGAAGTGACACGGGTCAAGTTCGAGACTAAGACAATGGCCGTTGAACCATCGTATTCATGGCGAACCGATTCAACGTTATTAACGTACTGCAAACGCAACTGTCGAGCAATTGCTTCGTAATGACGACGAATGCGGAAGAACATGAACATCACGAGGGGCATGATGAAGAGATAGGGCCAAACGTGATTTAAACGGGTCACGAAGAGGACAATCACCAAGCCCGCCGACATGGCAGCCCCGATAAAGTTAATAATGGACTTAAACCACCAGAACCCTTCTTCCTGACGATTGCGGTACCAGTGAATGATCATGCCTGACTGAGATAGGGTAAACGGTACAAAAACACCCACAGCATAAAGCGGAATCAAATTATCCGTATTTCCATGAAAAATCACCGTCAAAATCATGGCTCCGATGGAAAGTGACAAAATCCCATTCGAGTAGCCAAGACGGTCCCCCTTGTCCAAGTAAAGATGGGGCAAATACTTGTCTTTGGCCAAGTTAACGGCCAGAACCGGAAAGGCAGAAAAGCCTGTGTTCGCCGCTACTGCCAAAATAAGGGCGGTGGCCAACTGAACTAAGTAGAAGAACAGGTTATGGCCTCCAAAAGTTTGCGCAGCAATCTGTGAAAGAACAGTCGAATGACCGTTTGGCTGAATGCCATACCAGTAAGACAAGAAAGTAATGCCAAGGAAGAAGAAGGCCAAAATAGCAGCCATCATGGTCAAAGTCGTCGCCGCATGCTTTTCTTTCGGTTCTTTAAAGTTTGGTACCGCGTTGGAAATGGCTTCCACACCAGTCAGAGAGGAAGAACCAGAAGACAGAGCACGCAAAAAGAAAATCAAGGTCAAACCGGAAAAGTCGGTGCCGATTCGTGCGGCTTGATGAGCGGGAATTGCTCCGGTAGCAGCCTGAAAGAGCCCCCAGAGGACAGTAATCGTCATCACAACAATGAAGAAATAAACGGGAACCATTAAGAAGTTAGCCGATTCACGTAACCCACGCAAATTCAAAGCCGTTAAGATCAAAATTGTTGCAATGGATAGTGGTACCGCAAAATTTAAAAGAGCCGGTACCGCCGCCGTAATAGCGTCAGCCGCTGCCGAAGCTGAAACGGCAACCGTTAGCATATAGTCGACCAAAAGAGAACCACCAGCAACTAAGCCGGCCTTGGCCCCCCAATTCTGACTGGCAACGGTGTAGGCACCCCCACCATTTGGGTAGGCTTTAATAATCTGTCGATAAGAAAGGACGATTGCCCCTAGCAAGACTAAAATAATCATCGCAATTGGCAACTGCAACCACAGGGCCACAGCGCCCGCGGTAATTAAGACAGATGTGATTGATTCCGTTCCATAGGCAACGGATGATAGCGCATCGGAAGAAAGTAGGGCCAGCGCTTTTGACTTGGTCAATGACTGTCCTGCTGCCTCTGAGCTTTTCAAAGGTTTTCCGATGACAACACGCTTAAGGTTTCGAAACATGGTTTCTCTCCAAATTTATTCTTTAATAAGTATTTATTGTACCCCTTTTAACAAAAGAAAAAAAGGTGGGTAGGTCTTTACCAAGCCTTATTTTTCAGGAACTGTAAAAAAATGCTCCCCAACAAAATTTACTTGATTCAGTTGTGCCCGTAGCCTCTGCCCGGCTAGCGCTGGTTGGGCATAAAAGTCATCAGGAATAGCGACTTTTAGCACGTGATTCACCCAACGAAGCTGACCAAGAGTCGGCTTCAACAAAAGTCCCGGTATGAGTGGTATTGAAAACGTCGGATTTGCTTTGCGTAGTTTATCCTGCAACGCTAACAGGAGCTGTTCATCAAAAAGAACTTGGCTAATTAGGAAATCGGCGCCCGCTGCCTGTCGAACTTTTGCCTTCAACGGGGCAGCCGGTTGGCTCGGATCGATAGTCGCTCCGAGGGACAAGCGATCGGGCGTCCCCTTTCTCAAGGCTTTCAGCAAATCTTCGGTGGTGGAAAAACCACCGGAATGAACTCGCTTATCCCCACCGATAATCAAAAAATTAACCAGCTCTGCTTCTGCTATCTGCTCGAAAAACTCAGGAAGCAATTGCGGACTTAAATCGCCGGTGCGAAGATGAACCATGATTGGTCGGTCAATCGCTCGTTGGAGACGTCCAGCAAGGGCCAACAAGGAAGTAAAGTCGTCTTCTGTTTGCCCCTGATTAACAAGAGAAAAGAACGCGAATCCTTCTGCTCCTTTTGTTAGACCACTTTGCAAGAGCTTTTCTGCTTTCTGTTTTGTCAGTTCAGCTGAAAGAACTCTTCCGTGCCTTTTTTGGTATAATTCACTAATCATTTTTCCGCACATTAGCTCTCTCCTCAATCAAAAATACAACTAGTCCAATTTTAACTTCTGTGCTACAATGGAAGAAAAATTGGAGGTCAATTATGTATCAACCAGAAGAACATTCAAACCAGGAACTCCAAAACTTCATTGAAGCACCTGGCCGTCACATCGTTTTCCTTTCAGCCGAATGGTGTGGTGACTGCAAAGTGATTAAACCTTTCGTTCAAGCGATTCGTGACCAAATTGAAAAAACAGCCGACTGGATGGATGCTGACCGCGATCAAAATTTGGATTGGGCCAGCCAGTTTGGCTTGAAGGGGATTCCCGCCTTTGTCCTCTTTGAAAACGGACAAAAAATCGACCAAATCGGCCATGGGGAGCGCCTGACGCCAAAGCAAATTACTGAATGGTATGAAAACACTTTGAAGTAAATCAACCATACACACTGAAAGAGGGGTGGATTCCTAAGGAATCCGCCCCTCTTTTTCTTCTAGCTACTTGATGAACGCAGCCACTTGATTCGATGGAATGGCAAAGCCCATCCCCTCGATATTCGTGTTTTGTGCGGAGGCCGTAATTTTTGAGGAAGCAATCCCGATTACCTGGCCCGATTCATTAATCAACGCACCACCGGAATTTCCCTGGTTAATGGCGGCATCCGTTTGAATAACCGAAACCGTATGATTGTTAGTTTCGCTAGCAGTTAACGAACGCTTAGCCTGGGAGACAATCCCCTTCGTCATCGTCGATGAGTAGGCCGCTCCTAACGGCGAACCAATGGCCATCACGTTTTGACCAGTGACGACTTTATCAGAATTAGCCAAGGTGGCCACCTGCTTAAAGGCTGCGGACTTCACCCGAATTAAGGCCAAGTCCTGGTTAGCGTCCGATTTAATAATGGTAGCCGTGGCTTTATCACCATTGGCATCCACTACTTGAATCTTGGCCGAGCTTTCAATCACATGGTAATTTGTGATAATGTCTGCGGTTCCGTTAGAAGCACGTAGTACCACACCAGAACCCTCAGAAGCCGTTTCATAATTTGAGCTATCCGTCTTCTTGTTTTGTGAATCAAAGGCATCCGCACCATCTGAAAGCGAAGCAGATTTTTGTAAGTTTTGAACTGTTACGACAGCATCTTTCACTTTCAAAAAGGCTGTTTTTTCCTGATCGTTTGACGTATAGGCAACCGCTGAAACGGTCGCCGTCCCTGCTGCGTTTGTATTCGTTGCTTTGGCTAAGCGGGTTTGATACCAAGAATTTGGCAAAGTCGATCCGTACACAACGGCAGCACCCACCAGCAGGGCAACAACCATCGAAACCGTTACCCAAAAATGATTTTTTAGAATATGAATGTTGCGACGCATGTCTGCAAATCCTCTCAGCGTTTCTTAATCAATGCCAATTTATAAGGGTAAAACAACTTTAAAAATCGTTCCCTTCGGCTTATTATCCATTACGACAATTTTACCATTGTGTGCCCGGACTATCCATTCAGCAATCGATAATCCAAGACCTGTTCCACCCGTTTTACGATTTCCCGTTTTATCTTCACGGTAAAACCGATCAAAGATGTGTTTCTTGGCGGAGGCAGAAATCCCCCGACCAGTATCAGCGACTGCAATGACCAAGCGCCGCTTTTCTATTTTAGCTGATACCCGAATTGCGTCACCATCGTCCGAATACTTCAGTGCATTATCCATTAGTAAGACCAGCAATTGATGAATACGTTTCCGGTCGATTGCTACCTCTTGATTAACATCCACGTCTAGCGAAACTTTCTTGTCGGATAAACTGCCCATTTCAACGTATGGCGAAAGGACTTTATCCATAAAGGCCTTGATATCCGTTTTTTCCTTTTCGATTTTTGTCATGTTCGAGCCGGACTTGGCCAGCGTCAACATGTTATTCGTCAAGGAATTCAAACGACGGACCTCTGACAATGACAGGATCACCGCTTCCGACTCTTCTCGAATCGTCGCCGTTGGTTTGGTCAACATGGTTTCCAGCTTCCCTTGAATAACCGACATTGGCGTACGTAACTCGTGTGCGGCGTTATTAACAAAGTCTTGCTGCTGTTGCCATGCCCGCAAAATTGGTTTCATGGACTGGCGGGAGACGTAGTAAGCAAAGAAAAGAGCGAAGATGAAGGCCCAAATAAATGACCAAATCAAGACATCCTGGAACTTCTTGAGGTTGACAACGGTATCCGTTACATCGACAAAGACATAACCATAGGCCGCAGATTGAACCCCATCTTTACCTGGAACAATGACCGAACCTTTTTTAAACTTAACGGCCTGGATTCGAAGATAAGTCTTGTTTTTATAAACCGTTTTTGGACTTTCACCCAAATCATCTTTATCGAACTTCAAAGTCACCTTGCGGTTTAAGACATTCTTTGCTCCGGTTGTCGCTTGGCCCTCAATCTGATTGCCCTTTTCATCAAAATAGAGCATGTTACCACGAAATTCTTCGGGGTAGTGATTCATGGTCACGGACTTCGTGGACTTTTTTCCGGGATCCGTATCGGTGCTGTCGTCATTATCAGATTGCTGATAATAAGCCACATACTGGTTAATCACCCGGTCCGAATTATCGTAAATCGTAAAAGTATAGATCCAAAAAATAACTCCTGCTAAAAAGGAGAAGATAACCATGAGACCCAGTGCTAAGGTGGCAAAATTGTCAATCTGTTGCCGGCGGTTAATCAGCTTGGTCATCAGGCACCTCAAGGATAAAACCGATGTTACGCAATGTCTTGATCAGGCCTCCCTGTCCAACTGCCTCCAGCTTACGACGCAAATTATTCAAATAAATGTTCACAACGTTAATCGTTGTGTCGGAATCAACACCCCAGACGCGATCGAAAATCTGATCACGGGTCACGATGATGTTCTTGTTTTGACCTAAGTAAGTTAAAATATCAAATTCTTTTCCAACCAACTTAACGGACTGCCCATGTACTTGCACACCACGGTTTTCAAGGTTAATGGTCAATTCACCAACCGTGATGGTGTTATCTTCCGAATACACACCAGTACGGCGCAAAAGCGCCTTCACACGAACCAACAATTCTTCTCGGTGGAAGGGCTTCGTCAAGTAGTCATCAGCCCCAACGTTGAAGCCTTCAATCTTATCATCCAATGATGCCTTAGCAGTCAAAATCAAGACAGGTGTCACGACTTTGGCATCACGAACGTTCTTAATGATTTCCAAACCAGATTGACCGGGAAGCATCAAGTCACAAATAATCAAATCAAAAGGTGATTCCTTTGCTTCGAATTCGCCATCCAAACCATCGGTCACTGTTTTAACGTCCGCAAAGTCTTGCAAGAAACCAACGATGTTATCTGCTAAATTCTGATCATCCTCGATCAATAAAATTTTAATTGCCTTTGCCATGCTTACCTTCCCTTCTATATCGCGCCAAAATGTTTAATGATTATGTCTCAATTTATCAAGAATAGATTAAGAATAAATTAAAGATGAACACGGAACAACGGCGCTTTCCGCTTACTATTTAATACCTAACGAAATCTCCAAAGCGTGTTTAACCGCTTTCATCGTACCATCATTTTCATCAATATGAGCAATTCGGTCGCGGAGTCGCAATTTATCGATTGTGCGAATCTGTTCTCCTAAAATAATCGAATCCTTTTTCATCACACCCAACTCAGCTGGCAAGACCACGTGTGTTGGTAACTTTGCCTTTGATATTTTGGATGTAATGGCCACCGCAATGGTTGTTGGTGAATTTTGATTACCGCGGTTATTTTGAACAATTAACACTGGCCGGAGCCCACCCTGTTCTGAACCGATTCCTTGTTTTAGGTCGGCAAAAAAGACGTCGCCTCGTTGGACGTTTTCATAATCTGCTGTCATGTTTTCCTCTTGTCTATGTACGGGTTAAAAACCCTTTCGATCATTCTGCAACATCCACCCTTGGAATTCGATCGGAGAAACCGGTCAATAGTTCATGGGGGATTGTGTGTCCAAAGTCAGCCATTTCCTCAATCGTAATTTCTTCTTCGCCGTCACGACCGATAAAGGTCACTTGGGTATTAATCGGAACTCGTTCCGATAATGAAATCACAATTTGATCCATGGTAATCCGACCCAGGATTTTCTCTCGTTTTCCATTTACCAAAACGGACATTCCGGAAAGCACTCGTTTCAATCCATCCGCGTATCCAATTGGAATCGTCCCGACCCATTGGTCTTTTTTAGCCGTGTACGTTGCCCCATAAGAAAGGGATTCGCCCTTTTTAAGCAAATGCACACCCCAAAGGCGACCCACAAGCGAAGCGACAGGCTTCAACTCAACTGGCAAAGCCCGATCCTGCATCGCTGGATTGTAACCATAGAGAACGGACCCCACTCGAATATTATCAGTTGGCACATCATCGCGGTGGAAAAGAGCCGAACCTGAGTTTGCCAAGTGCCACTTATCCTTCTCAATGCCGAGGCCCGTTACCATCTTCATAAAGTCAGCCAACTGCTGGCAGTAATATCCAGGATTATCTTCATCAGCAGTCGCAAAGTGCGTCATGACACCGGCCAGTGATAATTTCGGACATGTTCGAACAAAGTCAACCATGGCAGCCAACTCTTCTTGACTCTTAGCACCAAGCCGTCCCATGCCGGTATCAACGGCAAGGTGAACGGACAAAACACCGTTAGTATCACTCTGCGTGAGTGCAGCGACTGCACGCAGCAACCAATCAAGCGATCCAGCAACGGGTGCCAAACGTTGCGCCACCATTTCAGGAGTGAACTCCGCGGGTTGAACCCCGAGCAACACAATTTGGACCTCCTCTTCGGGCATGGCTTGCCGAACACGCTCCCCTTCGGCAAGCGTCGCCACAGCAAAATCATGTACATGAAGGTTATCATAGAGGGTTCTGGCCACCCATACATCGCCATGGCCGTAGCCATTGGCTTTGATAACGGCAATCAGACGTTTGGCGCCCGCGTATGCCATCGTGACTTTGGCATTGTGAATCAATGCTTTTTTTGAACGAAGAAAAGCCAGCCCACGGCGTCTTAAGGCTTCATTCTGATCAGTCATTCGGTCTATTTCTCCAAGAACTTTTTCATTAATCGTTTTAAATAGGATCGTTTTTCAATAATCACTATCGTCGAAACAAAATCCCCTGAGTGGGTAATGGCAACGGACAGAGCGTTTTCTTGACCCCGCACACGGATAATCGGTTGGCCTGAAGCGGCGTTTAAAATCGTGATATCCTGCCAGGACACACTCTTCCCAATCCCTGTCCCGAGCGCCTTCGAATACGCCTCTTTTGCAGAAAAACGGCCCGCAATAAACTCAAGGTAGTGTTTCCCCGAGCGCTGGTTAGCCGCTTCAATCTCTGCAGGGGTTAAAATTGTTGACAAAAAATGCGGACGGCGTTCGATAACGGCAGCCACCCGGCTAATGGATTCCATGTCATTTCCAATACCAATAATCATATTTTTATTTTAACAAAAAAGCGTTGCAGGGGCTAATAATTCCCACTGCAGCGCTTTATTTTCATACTTATTTAAAATCAGACAGGTTTTGTGCACTTGGTTTCAAGTTCTGCCAGTCCTTCGACAAGAAACGATTGTTAATCGTATAGTCAGTCTTCGTCGTACCACTCGACAAGAAAGGATTCAAATATTGATCCAGCGCTAACCAACCACGCCAACCAACGTGAATCGTGTCCTGCATGAAGTAGTCTTCACCACCGTCTTGAGACAAATCGGCAATGTTATTAAATCCTTGACTTTGCAGTTGATACTTGATTTTAGCAACAGAAGCTTGGTACATCTCGTTGTTCAAACCAGTATACTTTGCCCAACGCTGGTTAACCGGCGTAATCACAAACATAACGTCTGTGTGATTCTTTGCAAAGTTATCAAGAACCGACTGGAAGTAAGCGTACTCAACTGATTGCTCATAGTTATAGTTCTTCTGTGAGTTCTTCAGCGAGTTCTTTTCCGGCATTACACGTGTGGTGTAGAAAGAATTCTTAATGTGGAAGGCGTTGTTCGACGTTCCCTTCTTTCCCTCTTCATAACCCAAACGATCCAAAGCGTTCTTTGAATAGATTTGTGGCAATGACTTGGCAGCTGGTAACACTCGATTTTTGTAGTTAGAAGACTTTTCTAAGCGGGAGAACAAAGCATCTTGTCGCGATAGGATGCGATGCTTGAAGCGCAACGTTGACAAACTAGCTTCCGATAGTGAATCGCCATTTTCAATTTGCTTCAATAGGCGGTTGTAGTAAGCATTGTTCTTAACAACGGACCTTTCAAGTACTTGAGAGGCGACAAATTGATCGGTCGTCGTCGGTTTGTTCGTTCCGATGTTTAACAACCAGTCAACCAACTGAAGTGGTGAGTAAAACAAATCAAACCCAGCATCAGAACCAGTCTTGGTGAACCACTGCGGTGAAACCACGTAAACGGCTTTTTTAGTCTTTAAGGTGCCTTGCATTTCCTGCATGTTTAAGAAATGAACCAGCGAATCCGACCCTGCCTTTCCTAACATGAAAGGTTGGTAGTTACGGTGATACTTCTCCGCTAAAACAGAAGGATGCAACGAATCAATTCGAGAAAGCTCCGATGACCCAAAGAACGGTACATAATTTACTTTTTTATCCGCAAAAGCGGCATTTTTAACCGCTTCCCCTTTCACCAACTGAGTGGAGAAAGATACAGAAGATTCTTGTAAACTCTTTTGACTATAGTGAGTCAAAGAGAATGGCAGAAGGAAAATCAAGGCTAGCAGTGCAAAGGCTACTAAAACCGGACCAAAAATCTGCCAAAGTTTTTTCTTGTTCGACATGAGGTTTTATCCCATCAAAGCAGTGACAGAGGCAACAATCTTGTTAGTGGTATCCCAATCTTCACGAGCCAATTCTGAAACAGGGGCTTGGATGTTGAAACGAGATTCCAAAGCCAAGAGCATTTCGACCGTTGCCATTGAGTCGAGCAAACCTGAATCAAAGAGGTTTTCGTCCATTTGATTTGACATGTCTTCCCCAGTCACGTCCTTGATAATTTCTAATACACCTGCTTTTACATCCATTTTTATTTCCTCACTCTTTCTACTCAAATAACATTTTTTAACGATGGAACCAGAAGGTATCCAAGAAGCCACAGAAGACCAGGAAGGTCAACATGACAAAGTGAAAGGTCAAAACGACCGCAAAACCTTCGGTAAATTTATTATGTGGAATCTTATCCTTGTGCTTGCGCTTGAAGCGAATCCAAACATCATTTCCTGCTAGGGCAGCACCGTGCATGAAACCGTACAGGATATAGTACCAAGTCAAGCCGTGCCAGAATCCCATCACCAACATGTTAACAAAATACGCCAACGTTGACACGGTGTTTCGGTTTTTAATCCACTTATGCTTTAAGAATAAGAAGACGAAACGCATAAAGACAAAGTCACGGAACCAGAAGGAAAGTGACATATGCCAGCGGTTCCAGAACTCCTTAATGTTCTTGGCACCATATGGCTTATTAAAGTTAATGGGTGATTCAATCCCCATCACGTATGAAATTGCCAGGGCAAACAACGAGTACCCTGCAAAGTCAAAGAAGAGATACATACCATAGGAATAGGCCACCGGAATTAACCACCATGACAGCAACATGCCATGATGAGCATCCGACATCGCCATTCCTTGGAAGTAATGATAAGTCATTTCGGCGTAGTGGGCAATGATGAACTTGTAAGCAAAACCGAGAAAGAGGTTCTTCACGGCTTTACCAAGTAAGTCAATGTAATGCTCACGTTCTGGCGCCACTGCTGCATCCTTTGCAAAACGTGAATAGCGGTCAATTGGACCGGAAGACAGCGTTGGCATAAAGAGCATAAAGCGCAAGAACATTACCGGATGGAAGTCCTTCACGGCACCATCACGCGCCTCAATAATCATACCGACCGATCGGAAAGTTAAGTAAGAAATCCCTAAGAATCCAAGGAGTGATAACTGGGCGTGGAAAATCCCTGCGCCAGATAACCGAACCAGGAATATCGGTAAGATCGATAGAGCCGCTGTGGCATAGAAAACCATGCCAGCATTTTGTTTCTTTCGGTAGGTGATGTAACCCCAAACCAACAAGAATTGCCAAATGGAGTAAATAATCAAGGCCAAGCCCTGACCCGAGTGACTCTTATCATCGAAAATCAAGAAGATAAAGGCTAGTGACACTAGCACTTCATAAGTAACGAAGCGCTTACCGAAGTACAGGCCAACTGCCAGTGGGACTAGCGCCAATAGCAGGTAAACGAAGTAATTCGGATCTGCGTATGGTTGTAAATTAGGCATTGCCGTTCACCTCAGCAATCAAGCCCTTCAAGTCAATCTTTCCGTTTTGCGTCAATGGCATCTTATCACGGTAGATAAAACGGGTTGGCATCATATAAGGCATCATGATGTCCTTCAAATCTTCACGAATAGCATTGGTCAGTTCCATTGGCTTTTCAAAGTCGTTCTTCTTGGGAACGACAATGGCCAACATCTGCTTGACGTCACCGTTTTGATCATAACGCGGAACTGCAGCAGCTTGTTCAACCCACTTTGACTGCGTCAAATGCTGAGCAACTTCTTCCAATTCAATACGGAAACCATGCAACTTAATCTGAAAGTCCATCCGGCCCTTGTAGTGCAAAAGCCCATCGGCATCGGCATAACAGAGATCCCCTGTCTTGTAGCCCGGTTGACCATCCACTTCCAAGAAAGCCGCAGCCGTCTTTTCAGGATTGTTCAGGTAACCCTTTGAAACAGCCGGACCTGAAAGTACCAATTCACCAGGCTCTTCAGAAGGCAATACGTTGCCTTCCTTGTCCATGATGGTGGCCGTCATATCTTCCTTCATGTACCCAATTGGCAACTTGTCATACTTGGCCAAAACGGCATCCGTGATTTCCAAAGCTGAAACGGCAACGGTCGCTTCAGTTGGTCCATATGTGTTGTAAATTTTTGCTTCTGGGAAGCGTTCACGCAACTTCTTTGCAGTAGCAGAAGTTAAGACTTCGCCACAGAAGAGGAAGGTCTTCAAACGTGGGTAATTTTCAGCGTTAAAGTCTGGTGACAACAAGGCCACGTTAGCAAAGGAAGGTGTGGAAACCCAGCGGTCCAATTCCATTGCAGGCAAAGCCGCAAAGAGCTGCTTAAAGTCGTCAGCCACTTCCTTTGGCAAGGCCTTCATCACACCACCGGCCAAGAGAGCGCCGGCCCATGACATGACTGAAACATCGAAAGAAAACGGCGTTTGGGTCAAAATGTTTTGACCATCCTTTAGATCAAAGTCATCCCCAAGCATCCAGTTAATGTAGGAAAGGGCATTCTTGTGTGAAATTTGAACACCCTTTGGCTTACCAGTCGTTCCGGAAGTGAAGATGATGTAATAGTTCTCATCGTCAACAACGCCATGGGTCAAGTCGTAAGACTTACCAGCCGTAAAGGCCTTCTTCAATTCTTCCCCTTGGTATACCGGAACAGAGGAAATGGCCATTGGCAGTTCGTCCAAGGCAATTACCGCCGCTGGTTGACCAATTTCCAAGATGTTTTCAATCCGATCATTGGTTGAGTCCTTGTCAACCGGCGCATAGGCGTGACCGGACTTAACAGCGGCCAAGAAGGCAGCGACCATTTCGAATTGGTGCCCACCAAAAACCATGATGGGTGCTTTTTCAGCAATTCCTTGTTCGTCAAGGTAAGCAGCCAAGGAATCCGAATAAGCCTTCAAATCACCATATGTGTGCGTAACACCCATTTCGTCGTAGGCAATTTGGTCAGGATGTGCAACCGCGTATTGATCAATATGCTTATAAATATTTTCAATCATAATGAGTACCTCTTAAAATTCGTTATAGATAAAGTGACCGCCGGTAACGCCGGAATAACCATATAAATAAATCAAGAATAACATGATTAGAAAATAGGCCAAGGTCTTTGCCACAAAGGCAACCCAGGGCCGTTTAATGAAGCGCTGAAACATCGCGACATGCCCCCAAATTCTTTCTAAAATAGTGTATAATTGGCGGCAGACTGACCGTCAATTCACATCAAAATACTTCGCCTATTATAGCACAAATTGTACGTGTGTATACCTGACCAGGGCGGACTAGAACAAAGAAGGCCCCCATGTTTACCAAATCTTTAAATAAACTGATTCGCTTCGATAAACGCTTCATTGACATCTTACCAATTAAAACGCTTTTCTCCGCTTTCCAAAAAGTCATTCCACTGGCCATCATCAATGTCTATCTCCATTTGGCACTGAAGCTAATCTTTGACCCCTCCGCCATTGTTCCAGCCATCCTCCATATCCGGATTCGAATGATTGCCCTTTCGCAAAGCATCACCATTTTGACTTCAGCGTTTGACTACCTATTAATAGCACTCGTGGCTGCCTTGTGGACAAAGGCTTACTTAGAAGCAAAGTTAGACGACCTTGGTTTTTCAAAGGATGAACTACTGCCAGTTTTGGTTAACTTTGCGCTGGCCCTTCTCTATGGCTTTGCGACCTTTACGTACAGTAACCAGTCAGCCATTCACCTTATTCTTGTTCTCCTTCTTACCTATATAACGAATCTCAGCTACGTTTATCTAAGCAAATGGACAAAGGGTCTTTTAACAGACTTTGGCTTTGCTTACCTGTTCTGGGCCGCGATTGTGCTCGCCAGCGTTGCTTACCTCTACTCGGCCATTCCATCACAGATCAACCAAGGTTCCTTTAACGGTTTCTTTTCGATGAATTTCTTCTCTCACTGGTATGGCTTGGCGCTGACGGCCTTTTTGACCCCCATACTCTTTACCCTAGGCTTTGCCATTCCGACGGACTTAACGGCGGCGGCGACCGACCTTTCACAGGTAAATGCGAACTTGAACGCTGTTTACCAAGCCGTCATGGCCACCTTGCCCTACCCACAGAACCCTTATTCCGTTTTGACCACCTCCATTCTAATTGGAGGCGTCGGCTCGACATTGGCCCTAACGATCTGTTTACTCTTCCTCAAAAGTCGTCGGCTTCGCCGACTCGGACTTTGATCACTTGTACCGGCCGTCTTCGATTCGAATAAGATTCTGGCCTATGGGCTGCCACTCTTTTTTCGCCCCTTGACGCTGGTTCCCATGGTCCTAGCATCTACCTACGGCGCCTTAGTCACTTCCTTTTTCATCAAAGTCGGCATTTTACGACCAACTGTTTTCTCAGTTCCTAGTGGAACGCCCCACCTTTTGCTGTCGTTCTTTGCTTCGCAAACCCCCTTCGATGCCATCATCGTTACGGGGATTATTCTATTCGGAGCCGTGCTAATTTACTGGCCATTCGCCAAAGCAATTGAAAAGGAGGAAGCAGATGTTTAACCCATTCCAGTCAGTGATTCATTTTCCAAAAAAAGTCTGGCAAACTTGGAAAAACGCTGCTCGTTCTTCCCGAATCGCCCTCGTATTAACCGTGACAGCGGTCATTATTTTGGCTGTTTTGGGCCGTATCTGGATGCTATCGGAGCACCAAAACGATCGCGCCATCCAAAAGTCACGAATTCAACCCGTCATTTTCGTGCCTGGCTCATCGGCAACCATCCAACGTTTCAACTCGCTGTTCACAACGCTGAATGACGAAACCAAGGGAACGGCCCATTCTATTCTGAAGGTACAGGTTAATAACGATGGTTCCCTTTCCTATTCTGGCCACCTCTCCACTTCAAACCGACAGCCGTTCATCGTTGTTGGCTTTGAGAAAAACCAGGATAATTATCCAACCATCCAGGCCGATGCCCAATCACTGGGTACCGTCATGACTGAATTGCAATCGAAGTACCACTTCCGTAACTTTTCGGCAGTCGGCCATTCGAACGGGGGATTGATCTGGACGGATTACTTGGAAAACTATTATTCAGCCACTAACTTCCATATTCGGACGTTGATGACCCTTGGAACGCCCTTTAACTTCTCGGAATCCTCGACCACGAAGAAGACACAGATGCTCAGTGACTTTATCAATGGGGCTGATTCGTTACCAACCGATTTGTCCGTCTATTCGGTTGCAGGCTCTGATGACTACACGGACGATGGGACCGTGAACGTCCAATCAGTGCTATCTGGTAAGTATATCTTCCAAAAACACGTTGCCAAGTACACACAAACCACTGTTTCGGGTGACAATGCCCAGCATTCCAAGTTGCCAGAAAACCCCGAAGTCGTGAACTTGATTCGCGAACTCATCTTGGACAACAAAGCCAATGACCGTGACGCCTCAGCAAATAAGCTCAAGAAAGCCGATCCAAAGAACTAACAGGAGGATCAATGGTTAACCTAATTCACAACAAGAAGGGATTGCTATTATTCATGGCAACCCTTTTCTTTCTACCAGGGCTTGGTTTTTACCAGGCCCACCCCGTTTCAGCGGAAAACCCCGAAACGCTCATGCCAAACAGCAACTACCCCCTCGTCTCGGACTATGCCAACATCCTATCATCTGATACCGTCAACCAAATTCGTCAAGCTAACGAAAAGATGGCCAGTTATGACGATCAAGTCCAAATTGCCGTTCTGACCGTCAATTCGACTGATGGCCAGTCCATCGCCGACTTTACCAACGACCTCACCCTCCGAAGTGATTGGCACCCTGGTTCCAAAAAATACGACAATGGCGTCCTCATTGTCTTTGCTAAAAACGGCGGTAAGAACAACGTCCGGATTGCAACGGGAACGGGGATGGAACAGTACCTGCCAGATGCCACCCTTCACAAGCTATTGCTTGAAAACCAGTCGAAACTAAAGTCTTCGAGCACCAGTCAAAACGACCAAGGAATCCTGGACCTCTTCTTAGACGTTCGGGGAGCCTACGCAGGTAATCCATCTCCCCACAATCAAACGAGTACTCAACAGGGAAAGCAAGCAACCACTCAGAAAGCACAAAACGACCTACCGAATGCCCTTGTTCTTTTCTTACTCGTCCTTGTCGTCTTAACCATTTGGAAAGTCCTTTCTTCCTTAAAAAAGAAAAAAGGACCGACGAACCGAGCCTATGATTACGAAAATTATCAAGACACCAGCGGAGGTCCACGGTCGCATCCTTCGCGCGGTTCTTCTGGCCGAATGAACGGCTTTTCTTGGTTCTCTATTGGCTGGCTGCTTTCCTGGCTCTTCTCCCATCACGACGATGATCACCACGACCACTTTGATGGTTCCGGTGGCTTTGGTGGTTCCGACTTTGGGGGCTGGGGAGGCGACGCTGGCGGTGGCGACTTCGGCGGAGGTGACTTCGGCGGTGGCGGTTCCGACTTTTAGATTGAAAAAACAGCTGAGCTAAAATAAAATAACACTAACAAAAGCAGATAAAGGAAAACAACATGACAGTTATCAACGCAACACAACCCTTCTATAAAAAACGTTCGTTTCAAATTTTGATCGGTATTGGCGTCCTCTTCCTCCTACTCATCACCTTCTTTGTTTCGGGTTCAAACGGCTTGAACCGCGAACAACAAAACGTTGATGCCGCAACCGGTGAGGTGCAAACCGCCCTACAAAACCGTGCGGATTTGATTCCAAACCTCGTGAACGCCGTCAAAGGTTCGCAGGGACAAGAATCCGCCGTGTACGGTAAAATTGCTGAAGCCAGAACACAGTATAATTCCGCTAAGCAGTCATACGACAACGCTAGCAGCCAAGACCAGAAGACGAGTGCCATGCAATCTCAGGACCGTGCTTTTAATCTAATGGTTTCAACCATCAATGAAAACTACCCAAACTTAAAATCTTCTGATCAAATGAACACGTTGATGGCTCAATTAGAAGGAGTTAACAACCGGGTTACCTATGAACGCAAAAAGTATAACAAAGCCGTTCAAGCTTACAACAACCGCGTGGTTTCCTTCCCATCCTCACTGATTGCTTCCATGACTAACCACCAAAAGATGGCTTACTTCCAAGCAGATTCTAATGCCCAGGCTAATCCAACCGTTGACTTTAGTAAGTAAAACCATTCAAAAAAGAATTAGACCATTTCTAACTAATTCCCTTAATAGCAATTATGAATAACGAAAAAGCCCCAGACCAATGGTCTGGGGCTTTCACGTTCTCTCATAAAGAATATCCTTATTATACATGATAATTTAAAATCGAACAACCGTTCCGTACGTTAAAATTTTTAAACTTTTTTATGATTTTACGTCCCATATTATTGACTTTTTAAGAAGGCAATGAGATACTGGTATGTCTGAGTTTGACAATTTAATAACAAAGTATCATAGGAGACTTTCATGAATATCGCAGATTCAATTCACAAAGTCGTGACCAACGCCTCCATCATCGGCGCCATCGTTGCTACGATTGGTACGATTTTGCTTGGTTACTGGTTGCGCAAGACAAACCGCCTCAAGGAAGGTGCTGTTAAAACATTAACAACGGTTACCATGACCGTTGCTTTACCACTGTTGGCCTTCACGTCATTTATGGCCCCTTTGAACCAAAAGACTTTGGAACAGGGAATGTCTGTTTTGGTCTGGGGAATCTTGATTTACATCATCTTGATTATTAGCATGCCTTGGTTATACGCCAAATACGGTAAGGATGAACGTGATGTTTTGGGTGTTTTGACATCCTTTGGTTCAACGACTTTCTTCGGAATGCCAATCGTTGGGGCCGTTTACGGTGCCAAGGGAATCATGTACTCTTCCATCTTTAACATCGGTTACCGGATCTTCTTGTACTCATACGCTTACATCAAGATGTCAGGTCAACAGATGAAGGCCGAGCACATCAAGAAGATGTTCTTGAACCCAATCGTCATCGCCACCTTCCTTGGTTTGATCCTCTGGTTGGTTCAAAACGCTGCCCCACAGGTTCTTGCCAACGTAACAAACGCAACGACTGGTAAAACGGTGGCCCAACACGTCGCCTTCTACCGAATCGATGCGACTTTGCCATGGTTGAACTCATGGTTTAAGACCTTGTCATCATTGGCATCCCCACTTGCCTGGTTGGCCATCGGTGCCAACTTGGCCCAGATGTCATTCGGCGAAGCTTTGAAGAACAAGACGGCTTGGTACTACTCATTTAACAAAGTCGTGATTGTGCCCATCATCATGATCTTGCTCGTTGTTGTCACTTCAGCCATGGGCATCTTGCCCGTTGACCATGTTGCCTTGGCAACCATGGTCATCATGATGGCAACGCCGGTTGCAACGGTGGCCGTTAACTACGCCATGGCCTTCAACCGCCAGTCATTGATGGCGTCAAACACGTCACTTATCTCAACCATCTTTGCAACGGTGGCCATCCCATTCTGGATCATCATCGTGCAACTTTTGGGCGACCTGTCACTCTTTAAGTAAACAAAATCGAGTTAGGAGGCCAACATGGCTTTTAAGATTATTTCTTTTGGAACTCGTGATAACGAAGTTCCCCACTTCGACGCCTTGAACAAAGAAGGCTTCGAAATGACTTACAAGTCCGAAAACCTGACCCATGACAACATCGACTTGGTCAAGGGCTTTGACGGCGTTTTGCTCCGGGCCAACAACGTGGCCGACAAGCAAAACCTGGACCAAATGGCTGAATGGGGCATCAAGTATGTCTTCACTCGGACGGTTGGTTACAACCACATCGATTTGGACGCTGCCAAGGCAAACGGTCAAATCGTAGCCTACGTGCCAGCATACTCCCCATACGCCGTGGCCGACTTGGCCTTTGGCTTGGGTATCATGCAAAACCGGAACTTGGCCGGGGCCGTTACTTCATCAGAAGAAGGCGACTTCCGTCCAAACCCCGCTTCCTTCGTTCCTGAATTCCAATCCTTGACGGTTGGTATCTTGGGTACCGGTAAGATTGGTTTGGCTGAAGCCAAGCTTTGGAAGGGTGTTGGCGCCAAGGTGCTGGGTTACGACCCATACCCCAAGGATGGCATCGAAGACATCCTGACTTACGCCTCCATGGAAGACTTGTTGAAGGAAGCAGACATTGTTTCATTGCATGTTCCTTACTTCAAGGGTTCAAACGACCAGTTCTTCGCTGCTGACCAGTTGAAGCTGATGAAGTCATCGGCTGTCTTGGTCAACACGGCCCGTGCCGAAATTACGGATGAAGAAGCCATTATCGCTGCTGTTAAGGCCGGCGACATCAAGGGCTTTGCCACGGACGTGATTTCAAACGAACGCGCTTACTTCGGACAGGTCAAGCCAGAAGCCTTGCAGGAAAAGGGTTCCATCATGGCCGAATTCCAGGCGCTCTATCCAAAGGTTGTGGTAACGCCACACATTGGTTCCTACACGGAAAACGCCTTGCACGACATGATTTCGATCTCGTACAAGAACTTTGAAAACGCCTTGAACGGTAACTTCAAAGAAAACTTCTTGGTTAAACCAGAAGCTTAAAAAGTCAAAAAGCCCTGCTTACGTTGAAGTGAGCAGGACTTTTTTATTTCGATTTAGCATAACCTGCTTCACCTATTGTCTTTCAAATAATAATTAGCTATACTATGGGTGTCATCAGGTAACTTGAGTGCCTGATAAGGATAAGCCACAGGGTGTGCTGGTAAGCATTGTGTGGATGTATTTTCCTTAGAGGGTTTCGACATTTTCCGCAAGCCAGCGAACAAAAATGCAAAAAGGAGACCTTCTGGTCTCCTTTTTTATTGGAGTGATTACATGACTGATAAACTACTTACGGCCGCACAAGCCTATCATGAATTATCTCAATTTGAATTCAAAAAATTTTAGGTAAAAAAAGAAAAGCGATTGAAAAGATTCTTCACTTTAATCGCTCCAACTTTTTCCATTTAGCTGGTCTTCATAAGTTAACCGCTTTGAATTTATTGGACGCAACGGATGCAAGCGGAAGACAACTAACACCGATTAAAGCGTTTGAGAAGATTTTAACCGGCGAACTATCCAATGATTTCGTAAAAAAATCAATTTACTACCCCTTAATTCTTGATAGACTTGAAATCATCACTTCCTTACAACACTATATAAGCAACCACCGAATGATGTTTAACCGAATCCGCTATACTCCTGGATCAAAAATTCGTTGGCACTGGCTCATGGTTTTTCAAGAAGACAGTAAGTGCTTTTTATTCTTTTCCGAAGAAAAAAATAATGCTAACATTTTACTACCAATCTCCACTTTCTTGGCAAGTGAAATTGACTACGCAAAGGGACAGAGCCATTACACGGTATTAAAATTGAACAAGTTTTCAAAACAAAATAATATCGAACAAATTTTATATCAAAATCCAAATTATAAGGAAAACTAAAAAAGGACCTCGCGTACACTATGTAGCTCGAGGTCCTTTTATAAATCACTGAAATTCAATTACTTTTCCACGACCTGCCAATTTTCTGGCACGATCAACGTGTGGCGAACAGAAACAATATTGTCTTCATCCTTTTGCTTGAATAAGAACTTGTAGAAGTCGGACTTATAGGTCCACTTAACGGTTTTCGTCTTCACTTCTGCAGTGGTAACGTTTCCCTTTTGATAGGTGGCCTTTTGCTTGACCGCTTCAACAACCTTCTTTGTGTTCGGCACAAAGTGAGTGCTTGCTTGGACATCAGATTCTGCATCCTTGTAAACCAAGACGTAGTTGTCAGAACCAATCTTCTTTACAGCAACGGCACCGACCGGTGACTGGGCGGGCAAGATCGAGTAAACCTGCTTTGTTGAAGTTGTGGTCGTCTTTTCCATTCCGTAGTGGCCGTTCATGTTGGCAGCAAGCATAACAGAAGAAGCAAGCATCAAGATGGCGAAGAGCCCACCAAAGATAACCTTCAAACTCTTCATTTTAAGAGCGAAGATCGACACCATGGTCAGTACGGCAAGCAGCGCAATAATCCAAATTAACATTACTTGGCCTCCTTTTGGTTCTTAATGAAGAAAGTTATAACAAAGCCAATCACCGCAAAGGCCAATGAAATGGCAAAGGCCGCTTGGAACCCATCAAGCGAAGCTGTCAAGACTTTGCTTGCATAGGCAATTGGATCAGACAACTTCAATGCCTTACCAGGCGTTTGGTTGTTGATGATGTTTTGAACAACAGAAGTCATCAAGGCCACAACGATTGACGTTGAAACCTGACGAAGCGTGTTGTTGGCAGCCGTTGCATCCGACGCCTTTTCATCAGGCAAAGCCGACATGGCAGCGGTCGTCAATGGCATCAAAGTCAAGGCCACACCAGCCATTCGGATGGCGTAGAGCACCGTAACGATGATGGTTGGCGTTTCGGCCGTCAAGAAGATGTATGGTAGGGTTCCCACAAAGAGGAGACCGAAACCAACAAATGAGAGCAACTTGACACCGAACTTGTTGTACAAAACACCGGCAACTGGTGACAAGAAGCCCATGAAGAGTGCTCCCCACATCAAAGTCAAACCAGAGTTCAAGGCTGACATGCCCCGAACGTTTTGTAGGTAAGTTGGCAACATCATTTCAACACCGAACATGGCCATCATCGCAAGAATCAAGGCAATCGTTGGAGTCGTAAATGACTTTACCTTGAAGACACGGACGTCCAAGAACGGTACGTCCAACTTCAATTGACGCCAGACGAAGACGAGCAGGAAGGCAATTCCAACAATAATTGGTGCAATTACCTGAGCAAAGTCACCCCAACCAGCAGTGGCAACGTTCGTGAATCCCCAGAGGAAGAAGCCGAAGCCGACCGTTGAAAGCACGAGTGACAAGACATCGAGGCTAACGTTCTGGTTTGGCACCACGTTCTTCATCATGATTGGTGCCAAGACCACGGCAATGGCCAAGATGATAGCCGGAATGAGGAAAATCGACTGCCAGTGGGCTGACAAAGTCAAACCGAGGAAGCTGTGGTCCTTATCCAAGATCCAACCAGTCAACGTTGGGCCGATGGCTGGTGCCATTCCGACAACCAGTCCCATCATTCCCATGGCTGCCCCACGTTCATCTTGACCGTACATGTTGACGATGACAATCTGCAAAAGGGGCATCATGATTCCAACGGCAATGGCGGCCAAAATCCGACCAGCCACGAAGATCCACCATGAATCCGCGTTTTCAGGCGTGAACATTGAAATCAAGACACCGGCGAGCAGCATCGCGTAGGCGACAACGTGCAAGGTCTTGGTCTTCACCTTCTTAGCCAAGTAGGCTGATAGTGGGACCATCATCCCGTTTGCGAGCAGGAACCAAGTGGTTGCTTGTTGGGCAGTTGAGAGGTCAATGTCGAAGGCCTTCATCAGGGTTGGCAAAGCCGTTCCAAGAGAAGTCTGCATTAACGCACCGGCAATGGCCGCAATCAACATGATTGCCAAAACAAGCCCACGGTTATAGGTTGGTTTGTTTTCCATAAATATTCTCCTTAATATGGTACATTTTGTACCACTTAATCACAAAATCTAGTTTAGCTCGATTTTTGACTGTGTCAATATGTTCCACTTAAAAAATATCTGGTACAATGTAGCTAAGCAGAACGAGGAGCATTACCATGAACTACGGTCAGCAAGAAAACGCACGGGTAAAAGAACAGATTGTCGACGGCCTTTTTAAAGAGTTGGAAGAGCATCCATTCTCAGAAATTCGGATTGCTTCTTTAATTAAGACAGCCGGTGTTGGACGGACCTCTTACTATCGAAACTTTGATAGTAAGGAAGACATCCTCAATTACTATTTAGAAGAACTCATTGATGAGCGGCGGCAGCAATCCAAACAATTCACCTGGACTCGAAAAGACGTCCAATTGGATTTAAAAGACGTCTTCGTCTTTTTCCGTGGACAAAAAGAGCGTTTTATCCTTCTCTTTGATAGCGGTCTCTCCGCCTATATCTTTAATTATTTTCGAGACACTGCTAAAAAAGGACGAAAACCAAAGGAACTGCCTTGGAACGAACCCTACCTCATCCCCTTTTTCACGGGTGCCTTACCGGCTGTTCTCTTTGAGTGGCTAAAGCGTGGCACACCAGAATCACCCGCTGAGATGGCAACTATCGTGACCAACTTTCTTCCCGACGCCTTCTTCATCGATGAACAATAAAAAGCGACCCGTCCCTTTGATATGGATCAGGTCGCTTTTTGCTACAATAATTCTTTTTTATGTTGAATCAAAAAGTCAATAAAGTGCTGACTAGCTATCGGAAGCGTCGCCTTATCACGGTAAATAATCGCAACTGGCCGTTCAATCTTTGGTTCAACGGAACGGACCTGTACATCAAAGTTGGTTCGTGAAGCCACCAATTCTGAAAGAACACTGATACCAAGACCGGCTTCTACCATGGACATGATGGTATAGTCATCTTGAATCCGATACCGCACGTTTGGTAGCAAACCGGACTTTTGAAAGGCCTCAATTGGTTCGGCGTAGCCACCCCCTTCCACCAAAATGAAGGGATCGGATGTTAGTTTTCGAAGTGGAATCTGATCAAGTTTCGTCAATGGATGGCCACTTGGCAGGAAAGCCTTCATCTCGGTTGTGTGCAAAATGACTTTGTTGAAGCCCTCGCCATAGTTGGCTGTCATCAGCCCGAAGTCAATCTCACCATTCTTCAGCCACGTTAAAATCATGCCGTAATCACCCTGCTGTAAGACAAACTCAATGTTTGGGTACATTTCCTTAAATGATTTAAAGAGCTCAGGCAGCCAGTAGCACGAAACAGAAGTAATGGCCCCAATCCGAACCGTTCCTGTCTTCAAACCAGTCAGGGCCGCTGCCCGTTCTTGTAAGGCTTGGTATTGGCGAAGGGTCTGAATAATGAGAGGATAAATCTCCGCTCCTTCAGCAGTTAACGAAACGCCGTTCCGCGAACGCTTTAGAATTTGAATCCCAAATTCTTTTTCTAAGCCAGCAACCATCTGCGATACTGAAGACTGAGTGTAGCCAAGCACTTTGGCAGCCTTAGTGAAAGACTGCATCTGAATAATGGTTTCGAGCACAAGTAGTCGATTCATTTCAATCGTTTTCCCTTATATAACTATTTTATTTATTAATTTTACTTATCATAGTGTATCAATTAAGATAGATTGTATCAATAAAGGAAGTTTGAGAAGAACGTATGAACATTTTCAAAAAAGAATCCGTCAGCTCCTATATGCAGGCTGACGCCCAATTGAAAAAAACACTCAAGACCAAGGATCTGATTGGTCTTGGAATCGGAGCCGTCATCGGTACTGGTATTTTTATCTTGCCAGGCCATGAAGCGGCTTCACACGCTGGTCCTGCCGTGGCCATCGCCTTCTTGTTGGCTGCTTTGGTTTCGGGAATGGTGGGGATGGCTTATGCCGAATTCTCATCCGCCATGCCCGTTGCCGGTTCCGCCTATTCATTCGGATCGGTCGTCTTCGGTGAAATTATCGGTTGGATTCTGGGTTGGTCGCTGATTCTGGAGTATTTCCTGGCTGTCTCAGCCGAAGCCACCGGTTTTGCTGCTTATTTCAATGATAACCTTTTGTCCGCCGTCGGTATTAACTTACCAAAGGCACTGCAGGCGGGACCAATGGAAGGTGGCGTGATTAACATTACGGCCGTCGCCATTGTGTTGATTATCGCTGCCATTATTATGCGCGGTTCAGCCATGTCGACAAAGGTTGAAAACTTTGCCGTTGTCGTCAAAGTCGCCATCATTATCCTCTTTATCGCCGTTGGTGTTTTCTACATTAAGTCCGATAACTACGTCCCATTCTACCCAAGTGAATTCCATAGCGGTATCTTTGGAATGGGCGGTATTCTAACAGCTGCGGCCACCGTCTTCTTCGCCTTTATCGGCTTTGATGCCCTGGCTGCTAACTCAGCTGAAACAATCAACCCTGGAAAGAACGTTGTCCGTGGAATCCTTGGAACGGTGGTCATCGCCGTTGTCCTCTACGTGACTTTCTCATTTGTTTTGACGGGAATTGTCAACTACAAGCAACTTGGTGTCGATGATCCCGCCGCCTTCGCTATGAAAGTCGTACACCTCGCCACTTTCAACAAGCTGATTACGGTCGGTGCCCTCTTCGGTATCTTTACCGCCATGATGACCATGTTCATTGGTGGTTCTCGCTTGGTCTACGCCCTTGGTCGCGATGGACTGTTGCCAAAGGCTATGGGACATGTTTCCAAGAAGCAAGGGGTTCCGGATAAAGCCATCATCGTCGCTACCGTTGTTCAAGCCGTATTTGCCGGTCTTGTGCCACTTAGTGAACTTGCCTCACTGATTAACGCTGGAACGTTAATTGCCTTTGCCTTCATCTCATTCGGAATTATTCCACTGCGTCGTCGCAAGGATATCCCAAACGATGGCTTCAAGATGCCATGGTACCCAGTACTCCCTGTCTTTGCAGGCCTCTGTTCCATTGGTTTCATCTTCATGCTGCCAAGTATTACGAAGACTTCGGTCTCCATTTGGCTGGTTGCCGGTATCATCTTCTACTTTGTCTACGGCGTTCGCCATTCAAAGCTGCAACAAAAAGATTAGTTCTCAAAGTCGCGTTCGCTGGAATGCGACTTTTTAATTTCTTTTAAAATTAAACTTGCATTAAAAAATGAATCGTTTTATAATAAATGAAAATTAAAACGTTGAGCGGAAGAGTAGCAACTGACCCTCCTTAACAGAAAGTGATTCACAGCTGAGAGAATCACAAGGAGAAGGTTTGCGAAACACACCCGTGAGTGCCTGATTGAATCATTTGTAGGTTAGGTCGGTTTGTCCCCGTTACGGACCAGACGTCAACAGACGTCTTAAGCTTTTATCAGTGATGGTAAAAGAATCATGAGGTGGGACCGCGTGCAACGCCCTCTAAGTAGTAATACTTAGGGGGCGTTTTTATTTCGATTGGAGAAGGATAGATGACTGAATCAACTGAAATTTTAAGTAAGTGCTTTGGTGGCCTTGAAAAACATGGCCAGAAAAAAAGCAACCAACGACATCATCATTTAATGCAAGAAAACAAATCAAAGAGTGCTTCATACAGGCATTCAATCTAAAGCAACGACCGGGACGAGTAATTCATCAGTCATTCTAAGAGAGTTTACGTTAGCTGAAAGTAGACAATGACAATGAACGAAACACACCTAGGAGTGTGTTGGTGAATATCAGTAGCCAGCGCCGGATTAATCCCCGTTACCAGACAAGGCGTTCTTAACAAACGCCGTGAGCTTTCATCAGTGATGGTGAAAGAATGATGAGGTGGGACCGCGTGCAACGCCCTCTAAGTAGTAATACTTAGGGGGCGTTTTTGTTTATTATTGGAGAACTTAACATGGAACAATTTATCAGCTTTATACCGGGCATTCTGTCCGGTTTACAAATGACCGTTCTGGTCTTTCTTTTAACTTTAATCGGGTCGATTCCGATTGGCATCCTTGTAGCCATTGGCATGCGTTCAGAATACTTTGTTTTACGTTGGATTATTAATGCCTATATCTGGATCATGCGGGGAACCCCCCTCTTACTACAATTGATTTTTATCTACTACGGCCTTTCAATGGTTGGCATCACTTTTTCCCGTTTTGATGCGGCCATCTTCGCCTTTATTATCAACTATGCGGCTTACCTAGCTGAGATTTTCCGTGGCGGCCTACAGGCGATTCCTCAAGGACAGTTGGCGGCTGCTCAGGTATTGGGACTTAGTAAAAGTCAGTCTTTCTTTCGCATCATCCTGCCCCAGGTCATCAAAATCATCGTGCCGCCATTCGGTAACGAAGTGATTAACCTGGTGAAGGACACCTCATTAATTTACGTGATTGGACTAGGCGACATCCTTCGAGCAGGTTCCATTGCCGCTAGTCGAGAAGTGACACTCATCCCTTACCTAATCGTCGGGGTTCTCTACCTGCTCATGACCGGCTTTGTGACCGTCCTACTACGCCAAAGTGAAAAGAAACTAAACCGTTGGAGGTAACCCATGATTCAAATTCAAAACCTAACCAAACAATTTGGTGACAAAACAATCTTCAAGAATCTGTCCCTCACACTTGATGACGGTGAAATTCTCACTGTCATGGGGCCTTCCGGAATTGGGAAAACAACCCTGATTAAAGTCCTAACCGGCTTAGAGGAAGCCCAGTCTGGCACGATTACCATTGGAAACGAACAATTTCCAGTGGGAACACCCCAGGTCAGCAAACAGTTTGCCCTCATTTTCCAAGATTTCAACCTTTTCCCACACTTAACCGTGAAAGAGAACATCGAACTAGCACCAAAAATCGTGAAAAAAGCAGATCAACCGAGCATCACCCAAAAGACAAGCGAACTACTCCGTAAATTAAACATTACCGAACAGGCCAACTTATATCCATACCAACTCTCTGGTGGGCAAAAACAGCGGGTCGCGATTGCCAGAGCCCTGGCAATGGAGCCACAAGTCATCATCTACGATGAACCGACTTCTGGCTTGGACGAACAGTCAACAAGGCAGGTGGAAAGCATTATGTTACAGCTGAAAAAAGAGGGCGTTAGTCAACTAGTGGTCACCCATGACTTGCCTTTTGAAAAAACCATTTCAGACCGCACATTCGACTTTACAAAAGAGGTATCAAAATGAAAAAGAATAAAAAAATCATCATCAACAGCATCATCGGAATCATCTTTGCAGGTGCCATCGCTTTGCTCCTCGTTGTCGGGCTCAAGCCAGGCAATAGTCAGTCTTCTGGGAAAAAGAATCAATGGTCAAAGATTGAAAAGAAAAAAACCATCACGATTGGGCTAGATGACACTTTCGTTCCGATGGGCTTCCGCGACTCTTCCGGCCAAATCGTTGGTTTTGATATTGACTTGGCCACGAAGGTCTTTGACAACCTTGGCATCAAAGTCAAGTGGCAACCAATTGATTGGTCGATGAAAGAAACGGAGTTAAACACCGGAAACATCGATGCTATTTGGAACGGCTACACGAAAACAGCCGATCGGGCCAAAAAAGTCAGTTTCTCAAAGCCCTATCACAACGCGCCTTTAGCCCTCGTTGTGAAGAAATCTTCCGGGGTAACAAAGTATTCTGACATGAAGGGCAAAACCCTTGGCTTGCAGACGCAATCTTCTGCTGAAACGGCACTGGCTGACCAACCAAAGATTCTAAAGCAATACATCAAAGACCAAACAGCGGTGGGCTATGACACTTTCGACAAGGCCTTCGCGGACTTGAATGCTGACCGCTTGACCGGAATCTTGGTTGATGAAGATTACGCCCGCTACTTCTTGAAGCAGCAAGGAACCCTCGACCAGTACCAAATCATCGATGGCGGTTTCCAAGCAGATGACGATGTGGTCGGTTTCCGGAAGAGCGACAAAACTTTGCAAAAGAAAGTTAACGAACAACTCGATAAGCTGAAGAAGGATGGCTACATGAAGGAAATTGAAAACAAGTGGTTTGGCTAAACCACGGACAACCTAGTTCCCACTAAAAAGAGGAAGACCCGCAATCTGAGGTCTTCCCCTTTTTATTTGTCCTATAATCCCTTGCTGAAGGTCGCAACAGTGGTCAAGAAATTTTGAAAGGCTAGCTTCGTAAGGACCGGTCGGTCAATCATCACGTTATGTCCCGTTCGACTTAACAAAAAAAGTTCGCCTCCCTCACTTTGCTCAGCTAATTGACACTGTTCCTGATAGCCGACCACTTGGTCGTTTTTACCGATCATCATTGTCAACGGTATCCGGTAATTCTTCTGCCGTAATTGGTCTTCATTTGCAACGGTGTAATGTTGGTGTAGCTCCTGCAAAAAGGCATGGTTAACGGTTTTTAGTCCTGGAACGATCAGTCGTCGATAGGTCTCCCAGTTGGCCTGACTAATTTGACTACTCATCGTCAAAAAATCATCATAATAGTGCGCATCGTCAGTTACTACGACCTTGTCAACAATCACCTGGGTTGGTTTCGCAAGTAAGCGCTTGGACTTGTCGGCGGTTACCACTGAGCCCGTTAGGAAAAGACCAATGACTTGGCCGGCAAACATCTCCGTAAGAACCTGAGCCATGTAACCACCAAAGGAATGCCCATAGAAAACAAAGGACTGTTCGCCGATGATTTCTCGAATGGCACGAAAGAGCGTTTCAGCCACTTGTTGCCCCGTTGCCTGCGACGTTGGCGCACTCGCCCCCATCCCCGGAATATCTAAATAGATTCGCTGGTAATCCGAAGTTCGCAAAAACGGTTCAAAAAAGAGACGGTTACTTTCCTTATTCAACGCCATCCCGTGCAAGAAAACGATGGGTGTTCCAGCACCAAACACTTCATAATCCACTAACTGACTTGTCTTCATACCATCCTCCACAGTCAAAACGTGTGACTAGTTTACCATAACTTCTTTGATGAAAAGACGACCTTGTTACTAGCAAATCGTAACAAAAAGTCCTTTTCCTTCTATTTAATGCACCACTTTTATTGCCATTCACCTGGTCCAAACATTTAATTTTCACTTGAAACTCATTTAATTTTAATATAGGCATACCAATTTAAACTATGTTTATCCTATCGAAGGAGGCAAGTTTGATGAAAAAACTGTCTTTGAAAAAAATGGATTGGTACTTATTCGGTATCCTAATCCTCGCCGCCTTTTTATACGGCTGGGGAATCTGGGATGCTGGTTCGGCTAATTCTTACTATACAGCAGCCATTACATCAATGGTTCAATCCTGGCATAATTTCTGGTATGGGGCTTTCGATCCAGCCGGCTTTATCACCGTTGATAAGCCACCAGTTGCCCTTTGGTTCATGGCGATTTCAGCCAAAATCTTCGGGGTTCACGGTTGGTCAATTGTCCTTCCCTCCGTTCTGGCAGGGATTGGCTCCGTCGCCCTTCTCTACAAGTTAATTACCCCCAAGTTCGGTCCATGGGCTGGTCGTTTAGCCGCACTAGTGATGACCTTAACGCCAACGGTCGTTGCCAACTCGCGAACCAACAACATGGACGCTATTCTGGTTTTCTTCTTACTCTTAGCGGTTTACACGTTAACCAGGGCCGTCGCCAAAAAGAGGTTCTGGCTCGTTCTCATTGCCTTTGCCCTCATTGGTATTTCCTTTAACATCAAGATGTTGCAGGCCTTCATGATTTTACCAGCCATGCTTGTCTTCTACTGGGTGGCAATCAAGTTGCCCTGGAAGAAAAAAGTTCTTTGGCTATTGGCCGCCATGGCCTCTCTTGGTATCTTCACCGTTGCCTATCCAGCAAGTGTTGATTCCGTTTCCACTTCGAGCCGTCCCTACATTGGTTCCTCTCAAACCAACTCCTTAATGGAATTAGCTTTTGGTTATAACGGTACACAACGACTCTTGGGACAAACTTCCGGTACTGGCGGCACATTCGCTGGTATGGGCAAGTCTTCTAAAAAGTCGGGTGGTAACGGCGGACCTGGAGGCACAAAGCCAACAGGCACCAAGTCCACTACTAAGAACACGACGACTGGTACAACGGGTACCAACACCGGAAACACCCCTCCTGGTGGAACGACCGGTACAAAGGGAACTGCTCCAACAGGTCAAGCACCGACTGGTTCTAAAACGGGAGCACCGACAGGTACTAAACCATCAGGTTCCAAAAACGGTGCACCAACAGGCACGAAGCCGTCCGGTAAGATGGGCAACCCTGGTAAAGGTGGTAAGGGCCGTATGGCCGGTGGTGGTAATTCTGCTTTTGCCATCGGTTCTGCCGGTCCGTTCCGTCTTTTCCAATCTGATCTTGGTTCTCAAATCGGTTGGTTCCTACCATTCGCAATTCTTGGAATTGGTACTGGCTGGTGGGCCTTCCGTAAAAAGGGTGGTAAGTGGTACAGCATCTCAGACGAACAATCAGACGTTCTGCTCTGGGCCGGCTGGTTTGTCCCAGTCTACGGATTCTTCTCCGTGGCTTCCTTCTTCCACCCTTATTACACGATCATGTTAGCACCAGCCATTGCAGCCTTGACGGCCATCGGGGCAGTCGCCGTTGCTAAGATGGTGAAGGAAGGCGGCTTAAAGCAAGGTCTCATTGCCAAGTCTCTTCTGGCCATCACGATTGTTGGCACAACAGCCCTCCAAGCCTACTATGCTTGGTCTTACTATCCGGTTGCAGGCATTATCATTATCTTGCTTGGCCTTGCGGTTGCCGCCCTTTGGTCCTTTAACAAAGTCGTGGCCACAAAGCTCAAGATTGCTCTCTCAATCATCGTCGTTTCGCTGCTTTCAGGATTCTGGGCACTAACGCCAACCCTGTCACACACCTCGGCAGCAATCCCCAATGCTAACCCTTCACTACTTTCCTCAAAGGGCTCTTCAGACATGGGTGGTTCAGTTGATTCAGCATTGCTTTCTTACACAGAGAAGCACCAAGGTTCTGCTAAGTACCTCTTTGCAACAACTGATTCCAATTCCGCTTCTGGCTACATCATTAAGTCGAAGAAGGCGGTCATGGCCATCGGTGGTTATAACGGTACTGATCCGACAATGACTTTAGCCCAATTTAAGAAGCTCGTCAAAAGTGGACAACTCCGCTACTTCGTTATTGGGAACACCAAGGCATCGACTGGTGACATTTCAAAGATCCTGACATGGGTCAAGAAGAATGGTACAAAGGTCAGCTACAGCTCATCTTCTTCATCAAGTTCAAGCCAGTCAACTGGCATGCCAATGGGTGGCATGGGTGGCCAATCAGGTAACTCTACCCTCTATGACCTTTCCTCTGCTGCTTCATAATCACAAAAAGAAAGGAGTTCGCCATGCTCACACAAGTTAAAAAGACACCTAAGTTAGCACTCATCCTACCTGCTTATAACGAAGAGGAGATGCTCCAACACACGGTGTCAAAGTTGCAGGGCATTAAAGATGATTTAATTCAACAAAATAAAATCGCCACTGGCTCCTTTATCCTAATTGTTGATGACGGATCAAAGGACCAAACCTACCCCATCATGCAGAGCTTAGAACGAGAGCACACAGATGTTTTAACGATCAAACTCTCTCGTAACTTCGGTCACCAACCGGCTTTAATTGCCGGACTCAGTGAGGCCATCAAACTGGCAGACATCACCATCACGCTTGATGCCGATTTACAGGATAGCCCGGAAATTATTGGTCAAATGGTCGACAAGTATCTTGAAGGAAACGAAATTGTCTATGCGGTTCGTTCCTCTCGTGAAACCGATACCTGGTTTAAGAAAAACTCAGCTCTGGCCTTTTACAAAGTCGCTGACTGGCTAGGCGTCGAACTCGTTCCAAACCACGCTGACTTTCGCTTAATGTCAAAGACAGCCGTTCAAGCGTTACTCGCCATGCCAGAAAAGAATCTCTTCTTACGGGCCATGGTTCCCTTGATTGGCTACCCATCCGCTAAGGTTTACTATCAGCGGGCCAAACGAGAAGCTGGCACGTCAAAGTATCCATTGAAAAAGATGGTAAACTTTGCCATTGACGGCATTACCTCCTTCTCTGTTAAACCAATTAAGTTGCTTTTCAACCTTGGTCTTGTTGTTTCATCAATTGCTGGTATTGAGATTATCTATACGATTGTTGAAAAATTGATTGGTAATCCAACCGCCGGTTGGTCGTCCTTAATGATTTCCATTTGGCTCCTCGGAGGACTTAACCTCATCGCCATTGGGGTAGTTGGCACCTACATTGGAAAAGTCTTTACCGAAGTTAAAGGCCGGCCCCTCTTCTATATTGAACAAGAAACCGGGGTTTTGGCAACAGCCAATGTTGGTCGTGAAACAAAGCAAAACACGAAAGCTCGCTTAACCCCATTAAACCAGACAACGAACCGTCAATGGTTTGATCGAGCCTAATCACTAAAAAAGTCGTCACCCTCTAAACGATGGGTGGCGACTTTTATTGTGTCATCATTATTTTTTAAGTAACTCTTTTAGAAGTGAATGGTGCATATCACGAACGGCCATTGCCTCAATCTCTTGGGAACAACGATCAATAAAATCGGTCCGTTCTTCCTCATCATTGAGCCAACGGTCCCCACCGAGAATCATCGTTTTGGTCAGCTTAATTCCAGCATGGCCAAGAATATCACGCTTCCAATGCGAAACAACACCACCATACCGACGCTGAAAAAAGGCGGGGTCATCAGACGTCAAAAAAAGACTCGCTTCTTTACCCTGCAACAGTCCCTGCACATGCAGTGGTCCATTCCGTTTATACGCAAATCCCGGTGTGAAAGCGCGATCAATCAAGCCCTTCAAAACGGACGGCTCGGCCCCCCACCATACTGGGAAGAAAAAACAAATGTGATCTGCCCATGCAACTTTATGTTGTACCTCTTGAATGTAAGATTGGCTTTCCATTCGAGCACGGTACCCGTAACGTAAAACTGGATCAAAATCATCAATCGCCAAATCAACGAACCTGACTTCCACACCATCTTCCCGAAGAACTTCATAACTATGCATGGCATTCGCATGGGCAAAAGATTGATCGTCCGGCTGTCCTTGTATAATTAAAATTTTCATTGTGGCGTTCCTCATCTGATTGTTTGTATAATTATAGCTAAGAAAGTCAAACCTTCCCCTTATACCGATTTACTATAACACAAACAAGCAATCTTTTTATCAAACTTGATAATTATTTCACGAAATGTATAAATAAAAACATCATCATTTCTAAATGATTACAAAAAAGTTACAAAACAATTACATGACTTGCCTTTTATTTTATAGTATACTCAATTAGTCAAGATTCACTATCGGCTGCATGAAAGGATGACTTTATCATGACGATTCGTTCTACACGGTTCCGACAGATTTACCGTATACTACTGATTACTATTGGGTTAGTGGGTGTTGCCATCAACACGGAACTTAAGCCAGCGATGCTACTTTACTATACGACGTTGTCAAACGTACTTTGCATCCTATACTTCATTGGTCTTTTGATCCATCACAATCAAGTGCGTTCCCCAAACATTAAGGGAGCGGTAACACTCGCCATTACGGTGACTATGCTAATTTATTGGGGAATTTTAGCACCTCACTCCTTTAATATCCACGGTGCCTGGCAATTCACCGGTACCTTACTGGTTCACCTCGTGGTACCAAGCATGGTTATCCTAGACTGGCTCCTTTTTGATCAAAAGGGCCGTTTTTCCATCAAAGCGCCTCTCTATTGGTTAGGCATTCCGCTTATTTATTATGCGTTCACTGTGATTGCAGCCAACTTTAAAATTGTCTACCCACTGACCGGTGAGCACTATCCTTACTACTTTATCAATTCTGAGCTAATTGGTTGGCATGCTGTGTTCTGCATTGTCGCTGCCCTACTAATCTTTTTCCTAGTCTTTGGCTACCTGCTTTATTACATTGATAAGCGTTTGGCCAAGTAAACAAAAAGAGCCTCCTATCTTTTATGATAGGAGGCTCTTTTCTTAAATTTAATATCCAAAATGAAAAAGCAGCCGAAAGAATATTCTTTCAGCTGCTTTTTAAATGAGCAGTTTTTACACTTGCTTACTTATCGTGACGCTTCTTAGTTAAGAAGAATGTTGAAAGACTAGCGGTCAATGCCAGGCCAATCGTTTCTTGAGCATGACGACTCACACGACTAGCTGTTTCAGGCATTGGGCTATCCTTCTTTACAACCGGTTTCTGAACTGGTTGTTCCGTCTTCTTGACACCCATATGGTAAACGGATTCAATCTTTTGCTTGCCAGAAACGAGTACTTGTTCAAGTGCATCGCTATCTTTAGCAGAGGCAATTGACTGCTTAACGTCTTGAATCATTGCGTCCAAAGCTGCGAACTGAGCAGTCTTTTCAGCTTGTGTTAAGTAAGGATCGTTTTCAATCTCAGCACGCACCTTTGCTGCTTCGTTTTCAACAAAGCGATTAGCGGATTGTTGCTGTTGACCGAGTGGTAATCCTGATTGATGAATCTTGTTAATAACGGCAAGACCAGAATCCTTCAACTGGCTCACTGCATCCAGGTCAATCGCTGAATCAATGGCCGCCTTAGCATTTGCCACGGCCTGATCAACTTGCTGATCCTGGTTGTTCTTTTCCTTACCGGACAATGAAGCATCATTGTCGATATCGGACTTAGCCTTGTCAGCAGCATGATCAATTTGAACACCAGCAGAATCCTTAGCACCGTTCAAGCCAGCAATAGTAGCTGCACCATCATCAGCATTTGTACCTGCATTGTCAGCGGTCTTCGCGTTATCAATATCAGCCTTGGCCTTCGCAGCAGCCTCATCGATGGCAGCCTTACGCTTATTCTTGGCAGCCGGCGTCAATGAACCATCGTTATCAATGGCCTTCTTGGCATCGTTTGCCACATCATCAATGTTGGCCTTGTTCTGGTTCTTGACATCCTCCATCGAACCAGCCTTGTAGTCAGCTGCAATGGCCTTAACACCATTGACTGTTGCTGCCGTGATCTCGTCACTATTGGTTGCATTATCGATGTTGGCCTTTGCAGCGGCGGCATCGGCAGCAGCCTTATCGCTTTGTGACTTCTTTTGATCAGTTGTTAACGCTGAATCATCATCAATCTTACCGTTCGTTGACTTTTCGGCGTTATCAATCTTGGCATCCGCTGCGTTCTTGGCATCGTTCAAACCGGCAATGTTCTGGTTACCATCAACCGTGGCCTTGTCAGCATCATCCGCACTTTTGGCATTGTCGATGTCACTCTTAGCCTTAGCAGCAGCCTTATCAATGGCAGCTTTGCGCTTATCCTTTGCATCCGGTGTTAAGGAACCATCGTTATCAATTGCTTTCTTAGCATCATCAGACGCTGCATCAATATTGGACTTGTTCTTGTTTTTAACATCGTCCATTGATCCTGGCTTGTAGTCAGCATCAATAGCTTCAACACCCTTAGTTGTGGCTGCATCGATTTCGTCACTGTTCGTGGCGTCATCGATGTTTGCCTTGGTTGTGGCAGCATCTTCATCAGCCTTGTCACTTTGTGTCTTCTTTTCATCAGAAGTTAATGATGAATCAGAAGCAATCTTAGCCTTTGTGTCAGCCACTGCCTGGTCAATCTTAGCATCAGCTGCGTTCTTGGCATCGTTCAAACCGACGATGTTCTTGTCACCATCAGTCGTGGCCTTGTTGGCATCGTCAGCGCTCTTCGCATTGTCAACGTCGTTCTTTGCCTTGGTAGCAGCCTTGTCGATGGCTGCCTTTCGCTTGCTCTTGTCGGCTGGCGTCAACGAACCATCGGCATCGACAACCTTCTTAGCTTTATCAACTGCATCATCAATGTTGGTCTTGTTCTGGTCTTTAACACCAGACATAGAACCAGCCTTATAGTCGGCATCAATTGATTCTGAACCCTTAGTTGTGGCTGCATCGATTTCGTCATTGTTCGTGGCATCGTCGATGTTGACCTTAGCTGTTGCGGCGTCTTCATCTACCTTGTCACTTTGTGCCTTCTTTTCATCAGTTGAAAGGGCATCGTCAGCTGCAATCTTGGCCTTCGTGTCCTTGACAGCTTGGTCAATCTTGGCATCAGCTGCGTTCTTGGCATCGTTCAAACCGGCGATGTTTTTGTCACCATCCGTCGTAGCCTTAATGGCATCGTCAGCACTCTTCGCGTTGTCAACGTCGTTCTTTGCCTTGTCGGCTGCCTTATCGATGGCCGCCTTCCGCTTAGTCTTGTCAGCTGGCGTCAATGAATCATCGGCATCCACAGCTTTCTTGGCGTTATCAGCTGCATCATCAATGTTGGCCTTGTTCTGGTCTTTAACATCAGACATTGAACCAGCCTTGTAGTCGGCATCCACGTTCGTAACACCAGCTGTTGTAGCTGAATCGATATCATCATTGTTCGTGGCATCATCAATGTTAGCCTTAGCCGTTGCGGCATCTTCGTCGGCCTTATCGTTTTGTGTCTTCTTTTCATCAGTTGAAAGGGCATCGTCAGATGCAATCTTGGCCTTCGTGTCCTTGACAGCCTGGTCAATCTTCGCCTCTGCTGCGTTCTTGGCAGCGTTCAAACCGGCAATGTTCTTGTCACCATCCGATGTGGCCTTATTGGCATCGTCAGCGCTCTTGGCGTTGTCAACATCGTTCTTGGCCTTGGCAGCTGCCTTATCAATGGCTGCCTTCCGCTTGCTCTTGGCATCAGGAGTCAATGAATCATCAGAATCAACGGCCTTCTTGGCATCGTTAGCCGCTGAATCAATGTTGGCCTTGTTATTGTCCTTCACATTGGACATTGAACCTGCCTTATAGTCGCCATCCACGTTCGTAATACCATCGGTCGTTGCTGAATCGATGTCATCGTTGTTCGTGGCATCATCTACATTGGCCTTTGCCGTTGCGGCATCTTGATCAGCCTTGTCACTTTGTGCCTTCTTTTCGTCAGCAGAAAGGGCATCATCGGCTGCAATCTTGGCCTTCGTGTCCTTGACAGCCTGGTCGACCTTGGCATCAGCAGCGTTCTTAGCATCGTTCAAACCGGCAATGTTCTTGTCACTATCAGTCGTTGCCTTGTTGGCATCATCTGCACTCTTGGCATTGTCAACGTCGTTCTTTGCCTTGGCAGCTGCCTTATCGATTGCCGCCTTCCGCTTAGTCTTGTCAGCTGGCGTCAAGGAATCATCGGCATCAACAGCCTTCTTAGCATCGTCAGCAGCTGCATCGATCTTGCCTTTGTTCGTATCCTTCACATCGGACATTGAACCAGCCTTATAGTCGCCATCCACGTTCGTAACACCGGCCGCAGCGGCTGCATCGATATCGTCGTTGCTCGTGGCGTCGTCGATGTTGGACTTAGCTGTGGCTGCATCCTGATCGGCCTTGTCACTTTGTGCCTTCTTTTCATCAATCGAAAGGGCATCATCGGCTGCAATCTTGGCCTTCGTGTCCTTCACGGCTTGGTTAATCTTGGCATCGGCAGCGTTCTTAGCATCGTTCAAACCGGCAATGTTCTGATTACCATCAGTCGTTGCTTTGTTAGCATCGTCAGCGCTCTTGGCGTTGTCAACGTCGTTCTTGGCCTTGTCGGCTGCCTTATCAATGGCCGCCTTCCGCTTGCTCTTGTCAGCTGGTGTCAATGAATCATCAGCATCGACAGCCTTCTTGGCATCGTCAGCAGCTGAGTCAATATCGGCCTTATTCTTATCCTTAACACCAGACATTGAGCCAGCCTTGTAGTCAGCATCAATCGTATTCACACCATTGGTTGTTGCAGCATCAATGTCATCGTTGTTCGTGGCATCATCGATGTTAGCCTTAACCGTTGCGGCGTCTTCATCTACTTTGTCGCTTTGTGCCTTCTTTTCGTCAGCAGTTAACGCTGAGTCAGCTGCAATCTTGGCCTTCGTGTCCTTCACGGCTTGGTCAATCTTGGCATCGGCAGCGTTCTTGGCAGTGTTCAAGCCAGCAATGTTTTCATCGCCGTTTGTCTTTGCCTTGTTGGCATCATCGGCATTTTTAGCGTTATCAACATCGTTCTTAGCATTGGCAGCAGCCTTATCGATGGCTGCCTTCCGCTTACTCTTGTCGGCTGGCGTCAATGAATCATCGGCATCCACAGCCTTCTTGGCATCATCAGCGGCTGAATCAATGTTAGCCTTGTTCTTATCCTTGGCATTGTCTAACGAACCGGCCTTGTACTCACTAGCAACAGTGTTGGCGCCATCAGTTCCTTCACCAGCGACTTTGGCAGCATCGGTCTCACTATTGATGGTTGTCTTTGCATCACTTGCATCTTGATCAACTTTAGCCTTTTGAGCCGTCTTTTCATCAGATGAAAGTCCCTTATCGGCATCAATCTTGGCTTTCGTGTCCTTCACGGATTGATCAACTGCAGAAAGTGCACTCTTCTTAGCAGCATTCAAGGCGTTAATGTTGTCGATGCCGGCAGTGGTTGCGTTATTGATGTCATCAGCGGATGTCTTGGTAGCAACAATATCGTCCGCGTTTTGTGCTGCTTTATCAATGGCGTTCTTTTGGGCTGACTTAGTGTTTTCATCCAAAGATGAATCATTGTCGACTGCCGCCTTAGCAGCAGTTGCAGCCGCTTTTACCTTGTCTTCGGCATCCGTCTTTTGATCAGACAATTCCTTACCTGGCTTGTATTCGGCAGCGATCGTGTTGGCACCATTGGTACCCTCGTCAGCAATTTTAGCCGAGACCGTTTCTGCATTAATTGTGGACTTCGCAGCCGTTGCATCTGAATCGACTTTGCTAGTTTGAGCAGTCTTATCGGCTGCACTCAAACGATCATCAGCTGCAATCTTAGCTTTGGTATCAGTCACGGCCTTGTCGATAGCAGCATTAGCATTAATCTTAGCAGTGTTCAATGCGTAAATGTTGTCGACACCAGTTGACGTTGCCTGATTAATTTCATCAGCAGTCTTGGCGTTTGAAACATTACTTTCCGCTGCTTGAGCAGCCTGATCAATCGCTGCTTTCTGAGCCGTCTTGGTGCTTTCATCTAGGAGTGAATCGCCTTCTACAGCTGACTTAGCAGCCTGTTGGGCATCCTTAATCTTGTCCTCTGAACCAGTCTTTTGATCAGACAGATCCTTACCTGGCTTGTACTCAGCAGTAATGCTGTTTCCACCATTTGTACCTTCAGTAGCAACCTTTGAAGCATCCGTTTCGTTATTAACCGTTGCCTTAGCAGTTGCTGCATCAGCATCGACCTTGTTATTTTGTTCAGTCTTTTCGGCTGCACTTAAACGATCATCTGACGCAATCTTGGCCTTAGTATCCTTAATAGCTTGATCAATGCTATTTAAGGCACTGGTTTTAACCGCGTTCAGAACCGTGATGTTCTTAACGCCTGCATTCGTTGCCTGATTAATGGCATCAGCACTTTTGGCATTGTCAACGTTACTATCCGCGTTTTCGGCAGCCTTATCAACAGCAGCACTCTGAGCTTGCTTTGTCGCATCGTCTAATGAGGAATCACTGTTAATATCGGCCTTCGCTTGATCAGCTGCATCCTTAATCTTGTCCTTGGCAGCAGTGGCTTGTGTGGACAAGTCTTGACCAGCTTGATAGGCGTTATCAATGTTTGTCACACCATTATCAGCAGCATCCTTAATTGCTTGTGCATCGGCACCATCCGCATTAATGGCAGCATTTGCTTTCTTCCATGCGTTTTCAGCAGCCGCCTTTTGATCAGCCTTTTGCTGAGTTGACAAACGATCATCACCGGCAATTGAGTTTTCCGTGTTTTGGCGTGCATCATCAATTGCTTGTTGAGCATTCTTTTTACGGTCACCAAGGCTTTCTTCTCCAGCCTTGTGAGCACCAGTGATGGCATTGCTGTAGTCTTGTCCATCACGAACCTTGTTAATATCATCGGCGTTCGTTGCATCCGCAATCGCCTGTTGAGCCTTCGTCAAAGCGGCAGCAACTGCCTTATGCTGAGCGTCTTTTTCGGCATCCGTCAGAGACGTGTCGTTATCAATATCGCGGTTCGTTTGGTCGGCTAAATCAGTAAACTTCTGCGTTGCCGTTTGTTTCTGCGTGGCAAGTGGCGTTCCGGTCTTATAAGGCGCCTCAATCTTGCTATCAACGTCCTTCATGTCGTCAACAACACTTTGCGCATTGGCATCAGCCTTGATTTTTGACGTCGCATCGGAAGCCGTCTTGTCGATGGCGTTGTTTTGTTCCGTCTTTTCATCTGATGTCAATGTTGGATCATTGGCGACTTTGGCACGGGCTGCTTGACGATCCTGTTCAATTTGGTTTGTTGCGTCAATCACACGGGTTGGCAAAGACTTTTCAAAGTCGTTGTTGGCCGTCGTAATGTTCTTATTATTCGTTTCTTCATCACGTGCCGCTGGAATACCATCAGCATCAGCCTTGCTGATGTTGTTATCCAACGTATCCTGGGCATCCTTAACCTTTTTAAGGGCTGCTGTCTTTTCAGCATCCGTCATGTTTGGGTTTGCATTGATGTCCTTGTTCGCTTGCTTGGCCTTCGTATCAACAATCTGACGGGCATCGGCACGTTGGTTGTCTAACGTTTCAGGCTTTTGGTAAGCGTTATCAATGTTTTGAATACCAGTTGTTTCATCAGTCTTTGTATCCGCTGCATTGTCGTTTTCTTGGTATGAATTTGACGCAGTTTCGTAGGCCTTCTTGGCATCAGCCAACTGCTGGTTCTTTGCCGCAGTAGTTAAGCCAGTATCGCCGTTAATTTCGTCTTGAACCTTCTGGTATTCTTTATCAAGATTTTCCTGCGTAGTCTTCTTTTGGGCAAGAGAAGCTTCCGCCTGTGCCTCATCAGTCTTTTGTTGGGCAGCTTGAGCATCGCTCGAAACAATCGCCACATCAGCGGGTGTATAGTAATTCCAACCACCCGAAGAACCATCTTTTTGACCACTATCGGATTGATAGCCGACACGAATCTCCGCGTTGTTCGTATCAATGTCAGATGGAATGGTAAAATCAACGGAACCATTTCGGGCCGATGCTCGAACCGTTTTAACGTCTTTCCAGTTTTTACCGCCATCTGAAGACGTCTGAAGAACCATGGAATTTTGCGCATTCATGGATGTCAACGTAATCGTTGTCCGTCCGGCAATATAGTTGGCCACAAGCTTGTGTGTCTTTGTGTCCTTACGAACATAAAGGTTTTTGGCCTGGTAGTTAATGTATTGCTTTCCATCAGGTGCTTGATTGTCCACTTCCTTCAAATCAGTCCAAGTACCAATCAACGCATCTTCCGGAGTGTCAAATTTAATGTTATCCAAACCAGAAGCATCATCAGCCGACGCCTTGCTCATCAAGCTTGGCGCAAAATGGCTCAAGAAGGTACTGTCTAGCGAACTAGCAGCTCCACCAAGAAGCGTGACGGTTGCAAGTGAAGCAAATAGCCATTGCTTCCCCGCCTTATACATTTTATAGTGTTCGTTCTTTTTTACTGTTTTCATCAAAATCTCCTCTGATTGTTCTAAACCAGTATTCGTCAAAATTATATCACTCTCATGTATCAAAACAATTACAGCTGAGTTTTAATCGCATTGCAACTCCGACTTTTCTCATACAAAAATGAAAAAGCCGCCAACGCAATTTGCGTCAACGACTTTATTCAATTCAACAACGATCTAGATTAATGCTTCTTTTCCTTCATTGCAATCATTGCAGTTAGTGAAACAAGCACAAGACCAACCATTGCCTTCATTGCTGCTTCATCCTTTGCTTCTTTACCAGTTGATGGGAGCGCCGTTTTGGCTGGCTCTACCTTAACTGACTCTTTTTGAGGAGCTGCAGGTGTTGTATCACCTGAAGTTGAAGGAAGCACAGGCTTGGCAGGTTCTGGTGTTGGGTTTACTGGCGTGACTGGCGTCACGGTCTTGTTGTACTTAACAACTTCTGTATCATCCTGAGTCTCAGGTGTTACGTTAGCTGCATCAATCTTAGCACGGTCTGGAGCATCATAACCAGCGACTGCTGGTGAATCGACTTCGTTCCATGATCCTTCTTCTGTCCAATCAGAGTATGTTACGGAATGCGTAATGTCATCTGTCTGAACAGTGCGAGTGAAGGTAATTACTTGTTGAACTTCCTTAGCCACTTCGTGGCCATCGACTGCATCAACATACTTGATGGTACGAGTAACTGTCTTCGTTTCCTCTGATGGAGTTGAGTGATGGTTGTACTTAACAACTTCCGTATCGTCATTTGTATCAGGCGTTACGTTAGCTGCATCAACCTTAGCACGGTCCGGAGCGTCATAGCCGGCAATAACTGGTGAGTTGACTGCTGACCAAGTTCCTTCTTGCGCCCAGTCTGAATACGTTACCTTATGTGTAACGGCATCAGTGGTTGCAGTACGAGTGAAGGTTACTGGTTGTTGAACTTCCTTAGCCACTTCGTGGCCATCGACTGCATCAACGTACTTGATGGTACGAGTAACCGTCTTGGTTTCCGTCTTGGAATCTTCGTGGTGGTTGTACTTAACAACTTCCGTATCATCATTTGTATCAGACGTTACGTTAGCTGCATCAACCTTAGCACGGTCCGGAGCGTCATAACCAGCAACTGCTGGTGAATCAACTTCGTCCCATGAACCAGTGTTCCAGTCACCATAAGTTTTGTCACCAGTGACATCATCAGTTGAAACCGTACGCTTCAAAGTGACCGTTTGGGTCTTCTCTGGGGCAATTTCATTACCAGTTACGGCATCAATGTACTTGATGGTACGAGTAATGTTCTTAGTTTCTTCAGATAACGTGATGTGATGGTTATAAAGAACCTCTTCGTTGGCATCACCAGTGTTAATGTTGACATCTTGTTGGTCAATCTTGGCCTTGTCTGGGGCATCATAACCAGCTACGGATGGTGAATCAACTTCATCCCATGAACCAGTGTTCCAGTCACCATAAGTTTTGTCGCCAGTCACATCGTCAGTCAAAACCGAACGCTTCAGAGTGACCGTTTCAGTCTTTTCTGGAGCAATTTCTTGACGTGTTACCGCATCAAGATACTTGATAGTACGAGTGAAAGTCTTTGTCTCCTCAGATGGTGTTGAGTGGTGCGTGTAAAGAACCACTTCATTTGGATCATCTGAAGTGTTAACCGTTACATCTGCTTGATCGACTTTAGCACGGTCTGGTGCATTATAACCGGCAACAGAAGGTGACGTTACTTCGTCCCATGAACCAGTTGTCCATGCACCTTCAGTCTTTTGTCCAGTCACAGCATCAGTCGTAATTGTACGCTGAAGTGTTACTGCTTGAACCTTTTCAGGAGCTACTTCGTGATGATCAGTAGCATCTTCATACTTAATAGTACGAGTAACTGTCTTCGTTTCAGTTGACTGGTCCTGGCGGTGCTTCAATACAACCGTGTAGTGCGCATTCAAATCAGTACCGAACGTGTAACCAGTCGAAGGGAACGGATCTGAAACTAATTCATAGCCCTTTGACTCCAATGTTGCTAATGTAGCATTAGTACGATAAGTGTCTAGAACATTGTACTTACCCTTAGTATTCGTGTAAGTGTAAGTATCACCATCAATCTTTTGATTGTTATTATCTTGGTCAACGTACTCAACAGTTAGTGAACGGTACTGTGCATAAACGTAAGTAACTGTTTGGTTGCCACTGGCATCAAAACGACCATCCGGTCCGTTAATCACTTGGACAAGGAAGTAGCCACGTGATGAAAAGTCCTTTGCAGTAGTTGTGAACTTCTGGTGGAAGCGACCGTTCAACGTTTCGTTATCAGCACCACCGTCAATGTCAGTCCAATCGTTGGTCGTGTTTGTGTTGCCATCTTCATCCAGAACATAACGTACCTTAGCCGTCGTAGGCTCTCCGATGTAATAGAAAGTAATGACTTTCTTACCGTCAACCCAATCGGCTTTGTAAGCACCATTAACTTCATACTGACCATCACCATTAGGAACGGCTCCTTCAGGCAAATACTGCGAACTTGTGTCTAGTGTGTAATGGTTAATTGATACACTCTTGGCTACATACTGATCATTGTGACTCTCAAATCCAAAGGAATCCTGTTCGTAAATCAACTCCTTACCACTTGTTTCATCAACATAGCGAACAATGACTTGAGTTTCCCCAGCAGCCGTGTTGTGGTTAGTAGGTGTTGTCAGGGCAGTTTGATCGTCCTTCTTCCCCTTGTTGTCGGAAAAAGCAGCATTGTAGCTAACATTTCCATCCATATTGTTAGGGTTTGTGAATGGAATGGAGGCTTGAATTGAATAAGGAATAATCACGTTACCGTTGCCATCACCGTAACGGGTTTCCATGTCTTGGATTACTTGATCAGAAACATGGGCATACTGTGACTTAATGATGCGTTCAAATTCTGTCTTCGAGTATGCAAGTGACTGACTCTTACCGTAATTAATTACAATCTTGTATGAGTTATCAGCAAGCTTAATAATGGAATACTGGTTTTCAGCCGGGGTATCGCCAGAAGCCTGGACAAACCAATTGGCAATACGCTTCGTGGCATTTGACGTACCACCCCAGTTGTTAGCAGCTTGATCTGTCCAACCAGAAGTTTCAGTGGCGGGACCAAAATTGTTTGAAACCGTTACGTAAGGGTTCATCGTACCCGGATCAATGTGCACAGGAACAACTTGTCCATTTTGCACGGTCGTTGCCGTTACGACAATGGTTTGAATGTAATCATTTCCATTATTCAATGGCACAGCCTGGGTAAATGGCTTACCATCCGTGTTACTTACGCTTGTGTTGACCGTCACACCAGCATTTGTCTTTGAACCGATACCATCGGACATTTGTCCAACAGTGTTATTTTCGTCAAAGTCAGGTGTGGTTGGTTTTGGAGCCCAGTGGTAGGTGTGAGTCTGATCCGCAATTGTTTCGGAAAATGATAAATCTGCACCATTGCTGGCTGTCTTAGGGAAGACCATTCCACCAGCTGGTGAGACTGCAACCGTTACATCGTGAGCAACACTTGGATTGAATCCATCACCATCCAAAGGAATATCAATATACTGACCGCTAGCATCAGTTACGATTTGTGCAGACTTAGAAATCCCCTGTCCAGCACTTTCATCATAAATTACTGGGTTTAAGTTTCCCAAACCAAAGGTTTGAGTCGTTGGTTGGTTAGTCAGGTTCGTATTCACAGGAATTCGAATGACATCGCCGGCTTGGACCTTGCCAGCTTCAATGGTGAAGGAAATTTTTAACTGACCACCTGGGTTAGCATAGTCCATCGTACCAGTATCAAGCTGGTCACCATCGTTAAACTTCCATGAAATGCTGTTCGTCTTAACAGCACCCTGAGAGGCCAACGTGGCATAGTCGTAAGTTGACCCGGTTGCACCCAAACGCATATCCAACCCTTCGGTGGTTTGCGTTTCATTGGAAGCAGCCTGTGTTGAGGTCGTATTCGCAGCTTGCGTTGTCGCTGTTTCTGCAGTGGCCTGCGTTGCTGTTGTGTCGGCTGCTTGAGTCGTTGTCTTTGCAGCAGTCTGCGTTGTTGAAGTTGTATTCTGTGCCTTTGTATAGGCAATCGTTACTTCTTCATCAGATTGGTTAACGTCAGCATCCTTGGCGTCGACTTGGGTTACGTCCTTGCCATCAATTTGAGGTGTTGTGTAACCCTGCTTTGACTGGTCAAGATCATCTGATGTCAAGGCAGCGTACTGCTTATTTGAACCGGTTGTTTGCCAAGTGCCTTCAGACACTACGTTTCCTTGGGCATCAACCTTGTTTGTCCGTGTCCAGTTAACAGTCTGCTTAATTGGTTCAACATTGGCAATCTCTTGCTTGCTGTCCTTATCAACAAACTTAATTGTTCGTGTCGTCGTCTTGGTTTCAACTTGGTCGTGCGTTTCCGCCGTAGTTTTTGCCGTTGAATCATTTGACGAAGATGTGTCAGTCGTTGCCGTCGTTTGCGCTGTTTCATCAGCAGATGCTGTTGAAGCAGTGGTCATCGAAGACATCGCCATACCACCCGCCAATGCAAAAGAAGCTAAGGACATAACGACCCAGTTCTTCTTTACTTTACGAAGGATTTTCTTTTCGTTTACTTTATTTACTTGTAACTTATTATACTTCATGGATTTATAATCCTCCGTTTATTCATAGTTACTGTTGGCATACAATAGCCATGTTCTTTCTCGATGCAATCCTAATGTTTAAGCCCTTCTCTGCCCATGTGACATTTACATGTCGTTCGTATTACATCTGAGGCTATAATAACACTACTAGCGTAAAATTTAAATCAATATACATTAAATTTGTTTAAAATCCCACTGTTACAGCATTTTGTAATATTTTTGTCATTAACTTAGAATTTTTATAATCTAGTTTAATCCCTCTCGTTCTAACTATTTGCCTATTTTATAAGTTACGAAAAGCACTTTTTTCACAAGAATGTTACATTTATGTTACAACGTTTTTTTATAAACAAATTTCCCTTTATATAGTAGAAAAGTCAAAAAAAAGCCCCAACCGATTAATTAAAATCGATTGGGACTTTTTCGAATACTTAGTCAACAGTATTCAAAAACCAATGACTCAAGCCTTCTTAAGCTTCTTGGTTCTTTTCTTCCTTACGCTTCTTGGCAATCAAGAAGAGCATACCCGAAAGCGTAGCAGCCATCAATGGCAAAGCGAAGCTTGCTTCGTTCGTTGCCTGCTTACCAGTTGATGGTAAGACAGTTGCTGGCTTTTCTACTGTTGGTGCTGCGGGAGCAGCAGGTGTAACAGGCGCTTCAGGAAGACCAGGTGCTGTTGAAGGTAATACCTTCGCCTTTGGCTTTGCAGGTACCTGTTCATCTGCATAGCTAACAACAACCGTTTGGCTCGCCGTATCAGCATTAACAGCTTCTTCAGCAACCCAAGCAGGGTTTGGGTTTTCGTAACCCTTCACAATTGGTGTTGTTACGCCGGCAAAGTCGCTGGCACCGTCGGCCGTCCATGGTCCGTAGGAAATGATTGACTTCGTCACATCATCATAAACCGCCGTACGGATAAATCGAACAGTTTGTGTAACAGCCGGTGCAATTTCTTGACCTTCGGCATTTTCATACTTAATTGTACGTGTAATGACATGAATCAAATCACTTGCCGGTACGTTGTCAGGCCAGTTGCTTGGTGTGTTACCACCGTTGTTTGGCGTGTTACCACCACCGTTTGGTGTGTTGCCACCGTTGTTTGGCGTGTTGCCACCGTTGTTTGGCGTGTTACCGCCGTTGTTTGGCGTGTTGCCACCGTTGTTTGGTGTGTTGCCACCGTTATTACCACCCTTGTTTCCAGGAACATCGTGCTTTGGATCAATGATGTGTGTCTTGTGGCTGTAAGCAATGTTAGCAACTTGGTCTTGACTATCAACCGTCAAATCAACCGCCTGCAAGTTAGCAGGTGTTGGGTTGAGGTAGTTGTCAGCTGACAAATCTGGAGCCGTGTAGGCTGCCCACTTTGAATCATTGTTGGCACTCCAGTCACCATAAACAACTTGGTTCGTGGTTTCATCGAAGTACAATGCCTCGCGGTGGAAATGAGTCGTCTGCTTATCCGTCTTGATCAAGGCATCATTCTTATCGGCATCAACCAGGTTGATGGTACGAGTGATGTCCTTGTCAGTCGTTGCGTTATCACTTGGTTGAACCGCACGCGTCTTGTGATACAAAACGTCAATGTTCGTGTCAGCAACAGGCGTCTGTGATGCCTTGGCTGCTGCGATATTCTTTGGTGCTGGGTTACGGTAAACGTAATCCCCTGCATCAATTGTATCGTTTGCCGTGAAGGCAGCGAACGTGTCACCGTCAACATAGTTCCAGTTAATTGCTGAAACAAGCTTACCAGTTACAAAGTCGTAATCGGCATCACCATTTAGGGCAACACTTTCAACTTCTGTTTGGGCGATGTCTTCACCGTTTGGATTACCAGCATCCTTGAAGTGAATGTTGCGCTTTACCTCTGCCTGAAGAGCCTGACGAACTGCATCAGGAATCTTTGGTCCGTGCTTTGGATCATCTGGTGTGTTTGGTCCAATGTGTGACTTGTGGTGCTTGTAATGGATATCAACATTAATGTTTTCACCATTAACAACCGTTTCCTTGTCAACATTTTGACCAGCGATTTCACTTGCTGAAACAAGGTCGTAACCCTTCTGACTTTCATCAGGAGCAGTGTAGGCTGCGAAGTTGCCGTCACCGTCAACCGCTTGCCAGTCACCAGCTGGGATAAAGTCGCCAGTGGCATCATCAACGAATCCATCGCGGTGGAAGTGAACAGTTTGTGTTCGATCATTAATTGAATCAGCGTCAAATTCATGACCGTCCGTATCATCAATTAAGTGGAATTGACGGGTAGCCGTCTTATCCGTGTCCGCACCATGGTTGTTGGTTGGTGTGGCCGTCTTGTACGTTACCGTCACGTCAGTGTTTTCTGCCCCATCGTTTTGTACGTCGAATGACTTTTCAGCCAATGATCCGTTCGCTACTGGTGCGTAGTAATGCTTACCGTTTGCATCAATTGTTGCAGCAGGTGTCACAACTGACCATGATTCGGCGGAGCCAGCCTTGTATGACCAAGTGATTGGGCCATCGATTTGACCAGTTACGTAATCGTAATCAGCTTCACCATTAGCCGTAACCGTTTCAACTTGGTCAGGAGCGACTGTCTTACCATCCGTACCAACGAAGTGGACCGTACGAGTATAGGTCTTAACCAATTGTTTCTTCACATCAGGGTTAACTGGTGGATAAACAGGGCCGTGAGGATCGACAGGTCCGACTGGGCCATCAGGGGTAATCTTACCGCTGTGGTGGTTATAAGTGATTTCTTGTTCGTAAACGTGACCGTTTACTGCAGTTTCCTTATCAACATCGATGTTGGCCGTCTTTGCAGGTGTTCCGGCATCGTAACCTTCTGAAGCCTTGTCTGGTGCATCAACACCGGCAAATTCAGAAGCACCGCCACCAACGACTGTCCAGTCGCCGGCTGGGAAGAAGGCGCCAGTAGCGTCATCAACATAGCCATCACGGTGGAAGCTTAATGTTGAATCGGCGACTGAACCAGCATCAAATTCGTTGCCAGTCTTGCCATCAATCAACTTGACGTGGCGGATAACTGACTTATCCGTATCCGCACCATGGTTGTTGGTTGGCGTTGCCGTCTTGTACGTTACCGTTACATCAGCGTTTTGCGCTGCATCGTTTTGAACGTCAAATGACTTTTCAGCCAGTGAGCCGTTTGAAGATGGGTCGTAGTAGTGCTTGCCGTTGGCATCGATTGTTGCCGCTGGAGTAACTACTGCCCATGATTCAGCTGAGCCGGACTTGTATGACCAAGTGATTGGGCCATCGATTTGACCAGTTACGTAATCGTAATCAGCCTCGCCATAGGCTGTAATTGTCTCAACCTTGTCTGGTGCAACCGTCTTACCATCTGATCCAACAAAGTGAACCGTACGAGTATAGGTCTTTACCAACTGTTTCTTCACATCAGGGTTAACTGGTGGATAAACAGGACCGTTAGGGTTGATTGGGCCAACTGGTCCATCAGGAGTGATTTTTCCACTGTGGTGGTTGTAAGTAATTTCCTGATCGTAAACGTGACCGTTTACTGCAGTTTCCTTATCAACATCGATGTTAGCCGTCTTTGCAGGCGTTCCAGCATCATAGCCTTCTGAAGACTTATCTGGTGCATCAACACCAGCAAATTCAGAAGCGCCACCACCAATGACTGTCCAGTCGCCGGCTGGGATGAATTCACCCGTCTTGTCGTTGACGTAACCATCACGGTGGAAGGCAAGTGTTGCGTCTGCCACAGAGTTCTTATCGAATTCTGCACCAGTCTTACCATCAATCAACTTGACGTGGCGGATAACCGACTTGTCAGTGTCCGTTCCGTGGTTGTTGGTTGGCGTTGCCGTCTTGTAGGTAACCGTTACATCAACGCTTTGCGCTGCATCGTTTTGAACGTCAAATGACTTTTCAGATAACGAGCCGTTTGCTGCAGGAGCATAGTAATGCTTACCATCGAGATCAATCGTTGACTTTGGCGTCACAACTGCCCACTCTTCGTCAGAACCAGTCTTATATGACCAAGTAATGTTTCCGATGATTTGTTGCGTAGCGTAATCGTATTCGGCTTCGCCATAAGCGGTCACCGTCTCAACTTCATCAGGGGCAACCGTCTTACCATCATCCCCAACAAAATGAACCGTACGAGTATAAGTCTTAACCAATGACTTCAAAACAGCATCTGGAATGTCAGGGCCGTTGTTTGGGTCGTGCTTTGGCGTGTTTGGCGTGATGTTGCCAGTGTTGTCCTTGTACCAAATCGTTTGGTCGGCTTCAGACGTTGCCTCCTTATCAGGAGTCAACGCATCCACTGAAGTCTGCTTAGTCGTATCTGGCACGTAACCTTGGGCACGGAAGTCCTTAGCGGCAACGGCAGCCATGTCAGCTGGCGTTCCCTGTACGTACCAATCAGACGTTGCAACAAACTTGTTGGTCGTTTCATTAATATAACCATCACGGTGGAAGTGAACCGTTTGAGTTTCCTCATCCAGAGTCTTACCACTGTTTGTTTGGAAATAAATGGTACGTGAAACGTCTTTGTCTGTGTCCGTGGCGTTTCCGTTCTTGGTTGCATCGTACCAAATGGTGTCTTCTTGGTTAGCAATAGCAGCGTCAGTTGCGGGGTCAAAAGTCTTATTCGCTTCCGGATCTTGACCGTCAGCACCGTCAGCCTTCACGTAGTGCGTACCCATCCTTATCGATGGTTGCTGCACCGTTAACCGCTGTCCACTTATCAGCAGAACCAGATTTCAAAGTCCAAGTTGGTGTTGAAACAAGCTTTTGAGTGACGTAGTCATATTCAGCATCACCATTGTAGATAATTTCTTGAATCTGAGCATCCGTCAAATCAGCACCAGAACGATTCTTAAAGTGAACCGTCCGCTTATATTCCTTTACCAATGAATCAAGCACTGACTGTGGAATATCCGGACCGACTTTTGGATCATGCTTTGGCGTATTAGGATTAATGTTAGCTTTGTGGTGGTTATAGTGAATCTCTTGGTCAAAGACTTGGCCATTGTTGACACTGTCTTTATCGACCGAAACACTATCCGTCTTGGCAGGCGTTCCAGCATCATATCCCTCTGAGGACTTATCAGGTGCATCGACACCAGCAAATTCAGAAGCCCCGCCGCCAACGACTGTCCAGTCACCAGCAGGAATGAAGGCACCAGTAGCATCATCAATGTAACCATCACGGTGATAGCTGATTGTTGAGTCAGCAACTGAACCGGCATCAAATTCATGCCCTTCCGTATCATCAATCAACTTCACGTGGCGAATAGCCGTCTTATCGGTATCCGTTCCGTGATTATCGGTCGGCGTTGCGGTTTGATAAGTAACCGTGATATCAGCGTTTGTCGCTGCATCGTTTTGCACGTCAAAGGACGTTTCAGCCAATGAACCGTTTGCTGATGGGTTGTAGTAATGCTTACCGTTAGCTTCAATCGTTGCCTGAGGGGTAACGACTGCCCATGTTTCATCAGAGCCAGCCTTGTATGACCAAGTAATCGCACCAACAATTTGACCGGTTACATAGTCGTAATCAGCTTCACCACTGGCAGTAACCGTTTCAACTCGATCAGGAGCGACCGTCTTGCCGTCCGTTCCCACAAAGTGAACCGTACGGGTATAGGCCTTTACCAGCTGCTTCTTAGCATCTGGGTTTACTGGAGGGTAAACAGGGTCAACTGGGCCCACCGGTCCATCAGGAGTAATCTTACCCTTGTGGTGTGTGTAGAAGATGTCTTGGTTATAAGAAACACCGTTCGTGATGTCGTCTTGTGAAGGCGTCACAGCCGTCGTAGCGTTACGGTCAAAGTCGTATCCCTTAGCCGTTTCATCTGGTGTCTTAAAGGCAGCAAATGAGTCATCCGTTGATGGTTCTGCTACCCATTCACCAGTTGCGTGGAAGTTTCCTTCTTCATCCTTATAACCGGCACGGGTAAATGTCAAAGTCTGAGTACGATCAGCCAAGTTATCCTGGTCAAATTCGGCATTGCCATCACTTGCGTCGCGCAAGTGAACAACCCGTTGAATCGTCTTGCTCTCAGACGTATCCGTCCCCGTCTTATAAGTAACGTTAACGTCTTCGTTCGTTGCCGCGTCGTTTTGAATGTCAAAACTCTTCTGAGCCAATGATTGGTCAGACTGCGGATCGTAATAGTACTTGCCGTCCAAGTTAATTGAAGCAGCAGGAGTTACCGCTTCCCAATCCTTATCAGAATCGGACTGATATGACCAAGTAATGTCGCCAACAATTTGACCCGTTACGTAATCATAGTCAGCTTCACCAGTAGCCGTGATTGTTTCGACTTTATCAGCCGCCAACTTCTTACCAGTGGCATCAATAAAGTGAACCGTACGGGTATAGGTCTTCGTTAACTGCTTCTTCAAGTTAGCTGGATCAACGGGTGGATAATCTGGATCAACAGGGCCAACTGGACCGTCAGGTGTGACTTTACCAGTGTGGTGCTTGTAGAAAACGTCTTGATCATAAGACTTACCGGACGTGATATCTTCCTGTGATGGCGTAATGGCATCGGTCGTCGCAGGCTTATCCAGGTCATAACCCTTAGCCTTCATGTCCGGTGCAGCATAGCCAGCAAAGCTGGCTGATCCATCAACAGCTGCCCAACTCGTCGTTGGCGTGAAGACACCCGTTAGTGAGTTAACTGTTCCAGAACGGTGGAAGTGAATGGTTTCAGTACGTGTTGCAATGTTGTCTGCATCAAACTCAGCGTTGCCATTTGATTCGTCACGGAGGTGCACCTTACGAGTAATCGTTTGGTCTGTATCAGTACCGTGGTTGTCGGTTGGAACGTCTGCAGCATAAATAACGTCCTCTACTTCATCGCTTTGCTTAATATCACGAGTTCCAATCCAATAACGGTGTGTTCCGTTAATCGTTGGCGTTGTGTAATTCACATTATCAAGTGTGAATGACTGTGGTAGCTCATATTCGCTATATTCAGAACGAACATTGGTATCAAGTTTCCAATCTGACCAATCACCAATAGGCTTCATGCTAATCCAGTTCATTCCCTTTGTACGAATGAACTCGCCTGTTTCGACACGAAGGATTTTGATCACATTACCCTTGCTGTCAACGGCACGAATGGTTTGCGTAAACTTCTTACGATCAGTCCACTTTGTGTCACGTCCCCAGAGGTACCAACCACCAGGATATCTACCGGAATCGTAGAGATTTCGGTAAGCATCTGTTGACATACCGGGACCCTGAGGCTGATCAAAGCTTCCTTTCCCGATTGGGATAATAAGTGGATATTTGCTATCCCCACCAGTGGCCCCATCAACTGATCCAAGATCGGCTAATTGGTTAAAGTGCTGCTTGGGCAGGTTAACGTAAATCGTGTTTCCATCACCCAACAAGTCAAACATTTGAGAGTCACCCATCGCATCGGTTGCGGCTGACATCTTGAAGTTTGAAATGTCCAAATAACGTAGTGCACCCAAGTTTTGGAACATGAACTGCATCGAGGTCACTTTTGAGGTGTCAAAGTGGCTCAAGTCTAGGGATTTCAGTGACAGGTTTTGAATAGCACCCATCGAGAACATGTAGGACATGTCACGTGTTCTTGACGTATCAAGCTTATCCAAGTTGGTAAAGTCTTGTAACTTACGTAAGTTGGCAAAAACGCTGCTTGAATTAGCAGCAGCATAGACGCCACGATCAAAGACGATGTGCTTAACGTTTGGGAACTTATCAAAAATCGTTCCACCCGCGTTAGTATCAGGGAAAGATCCCGTTGTCGTAAAGGTCAACGTGTCCGTACTAGTATCGTAAGTATAGTCAACACTTCCGTAGCTTCCCTTTTGCGTAGCACGCAATTCTGGTGTATCAGCTGCTTCCGTTGCCCCAGCAAATGAATACTTAACCGTGATCGTCTGATCTTTGTCATCGGCCGTTGCCTTCTGTTCAGCAACCGTGGCTTGGTCAACCGTAAAGTTGGCAACGGTTGGCGTCGTTACGGCAGCATACTTGCCATTCGATGAATCGGCGACTTCCCAAGTACCTTCTTTAACGACTTTTCCGGTAGCATCAACGGTGTTGACTTGCTTCCAGTTAATCGTCTGTGTGACTGTTTTGGCCATTTCTTGGTCATCATAGTCAGGTGCTACGTACTTGATGGTACGGGTAGTCGTCTTAGTGTTTGTGACTTCCTTTGTTCCCGTTGCTTCAGTCGTCTGGGCGGCAGCCGTCGTTTGTGCAGCTTGCGTTGACGTGGTGTTAGCAGTTGTAGCGGCCTTTGTATAAGTAACCGTTACTTCTTCATCACCCTTGTTCACATCGGCTGCTTCGGCCTTTACCTTGACAACGTCTTGACCATCTGCGGTCTTATCATCGTTTTCGGTAATGGTTTGTCCTGATGCATTCTTGGCATCAGCTTTGGTAACATCCTTACCATCAATTTGTGGCGTGGTGTAACCCTTTGATGACAAATCAAGGTCTTTGTACATCAAAGTCGCGTATTGATCATTTTGGTCAACCGCTTGCCAAGTACCTTCACTAACAACATTTCCCTGGTCATCGACTTTGTTCGTGCGAGTCCAGTTAACCGTTTGCTTGATGGGCTCCACGTTAGCAATTTCTTGCTTTGTGTCCTTATCAACCAGCTTAATGGTTCGTGTCGTCGTTTTCGTCTCGACTTGATCGTGGGTTGCCACTGTTTGCGTTACTTCAGACGCATTTGCAGGACCCTCAGTCGTATTGCTTGTCAATACGGCTGCGCCCCCCAAAAATGCGAAGGAAGCCATCGAAACAACAACCCAATTTTTCTTCACTTTCCGAAGATGTTTTTTATCATCGGTTTTTTGAAGAAAACGTTTGTTATACTTCATCTGCTATTCTCCTCATCCATTTAATGATGTTGACCGCCAATTAAGGGCGAAACACCAATATTAAACGACAATTAAAGTATAACAATAAGGACACAATGATCACAAATAGATTACATATGTTTTACTAAAATCTTTTAAATAAGCATTTCGATGACCGAAATGTTACAAAAGTGCTTAAAATGACATGTTTTAGTTTAGAAAAAAGCGTTCTTCCATAAAAAAAGAAAAGAGTCGATTACCAATTTTCATTGATAGTCGACTCTTATTATTTAAGAACATGACTAACTAGAATCATGCCGTTATCTTTTACTCTTCCACCGCGTATCGGCTTAACAATTCCTGAAAATAGTCTGCCGGACTTTGCTGTAACCAATCGTTCGTTTGCGTCGATAGTGTTACCGTGACTTTTTCTTCTTCTGGCAGACCGTCTAATTGAAGTGAGAAAGTCTTGCTGTAGTCAGATGGCTGTACAACGTGGTAACGACTAACATCGTCAAAATCTGCCACAAGATACCCTACTCCATTGCCCTTAGTGACAATCAACAGCTTGCCGTTGGCCTGATCAACCCAGAGGCCATCCCCTAAGTTAAAGGCATGGTTATCTTGGAACTGTTGCTTAATTCGTTCAACGGAACGATCTTGGAAATGAGTAAATGGATTTGTTTCCCGTTCCCCTTTTTCTGGCTGTTCTTCTTGAACAAAGTCATCAACGGCTAAATCCTGTTTCTGCTTCTTACGGTAGTAAGAAATTCCCCAAATAATGGCAATAATAATTAGAATTGGAATCATGTGCGTAAATAGGAAAAGCACAATCAGTAACAAGAGAAGCCAAAAAAGGACCGTTGGCATCCATGTCAAGAATAGGAAACAAAACGCAATGGCAAAAATACAAAGGATAATTAATGAAAAGAGAATCATTATCGGCCAACCTTTCTTCTTTAGTGAGATAGTGTACCACGTTTCCGATTAATAGGCGAGAAAAAGTTTTATTGTGATGTAGAAGGGGTTTCCAACTTAACGCAGATGTTTTTTTGCGGCCTAACCTTTTCAATTAAATATAGCGTTTTATCATATTCCACCGTCATCTTCCAATAATCAGATAAAATAGCCTTAGAAAACGCAAGAGAAAATCCCCATTTTTCGTACTATTTAATGATAGAAAACAATAAGAAAGGCGGACTTTCAATATGGCAAAAACAAATACGCAAGTATCCCCACCAGATTGGGTTACACAGAAGGAATTCCAAGAATTCAAGACAGAAGTTAATCAAAATTTTAAGCAGATTGAAAATCGCTTTGCCATGATCAACAACCGCCAACAATGGGCATGGAATATCACCATTCTGATTGTCCTGATTACATTAGTCATCACCATGCATCATTAACAAGACAGTTTCACTAAGAAACTAAGCGATACTCAAAAAAGGATAGCCCTATGACTATCCTTTTTCACTATTCATTTTTTTGGATGTTGCGCCGAAATGTCTCATTTTGCCGTCGGAGCACAATATAGTAAGTTAAGTTTGACACCGCGAATAATTCCCATGCCCACCAGGCTGAATGACCATTGATACGAGCAAATAAGAACAAATCCTGCAACACCTCGGTCAACCACTCATGGCTAATATCAGCAAGTTGTAATTCATTGGCCATCAAGCTAAGTGCCACTTGAACAAGAAAGAGTACGACCCAACCAATTAAGTAAGCGGTACCCCCCTTAGCTAGGTATTCATCACGGTATACTGGTTGCTTTTCACCATTTACCTTAACGTAGTACCGACTCCGCTTTTCAACCGTCTTAAAAGTAAAAGTCCGTACCTGGTAAAACGCAATCAGCACGGCCGCAACAAAAGCTATCCCACAGATAAAGGCATCCCGCGCATTTTCAATCTCGACGCTGTTAAAAAATTGGTAAGAGGCAAAGACTGGGATGACAAGGTAGCGGCTTAGTTTAACTTTTTCATACTCAAACTGCTTTTTTATAAAGTAAAGTGTCACAATTATTGTGATAATGATGGAAAAACTATTCATTTTCAGTATCCTCAATTCAAAATAAAAGTCCCTTTCAACCACTAAAACTGGTTAAAGGGACTATTTAGTGGACCCGAGGGGAGTCGAACCCCTGTCCAAACCATCCGCCACGCTAGCGTCTACATTCATAGGGCAATCATTGTTACCGCAACCAAAGCAGCCATTGTCCAGAACTTGACTTTGACTGGGATCGAATTGAGTTTAAGGTACAACGCGCCGACATCGTCTCGCACCCGAGCTAACCATTTATAAGAGCAACACTTACCATGTTAGCCTAGCAAGCATGCCCACGTGTCACTGGTTTTTAGGCAGCGACAGCGTAAGAGTTATTGTTTTTTGCAGTTAAATAGTCTGCCTGCTTAACGCCCAGATGGCGGAATGCAGCTAGCGCTCGTAATAGCCTGTCGAATTCCGGGACGAGCCCAAATAAAAAGCGCTGAGGAAAAGTTCCTCAGCACTATTATAGCAAAGTTCTTCTTTGGAAAGAACCACTCGATTCAAATTAGAAAGCACGGTAACGTGCTCGACGGCTTTCGATGAGTTCACGCTTTGGCAGCGCCTGCATGGCATCGAATTCCTCAACTAACTTTTCCTGCATGCCTTCAAAAATCTTGGCATGGTGGCGGCCCTCAGGGATTATCTGGTCAATGACATGCTTCTCTAACAAGTCTGCAGGAGTAATACCCATAATGGCAGCCGCTTCTTCCGAACGCTTGGCATCTTTCCAGAGGATAGAGGCGAAACCTTCGGGTGAAAGGATTGAGTAGGTGGCGTTTTCAAACATCCACACTTGGTCGGCTGTGGCCAATGCCAAAGCCCCACCAGAACCACCTTCACCATAAATGATGGCGATCATTGGCACGGTCAACTTCATGGATTCAAGGATGGACTGTGCAATGGCTTCTCCCTGCCCTTGCGCTTCCGCTTCCATTCCGGGAAAAGCACCCGGAGTGTTAATCAGTGTAATAATCGGGCGGTTAAACTTGGCGGCCTGCTTCATCAGACGTTGAGCCTTTCGGTAGCCCCATGGCTGTGGGGAACCATTCCGCTTTGACAACTTATCGTGAATGTCAACACCCTTATCGATGGCAATGATGGTCACAGGACGCCTTTTCAAGCGACCAATTCCCCCAATGACTGATGTATCGTCAGCAGACAGGCGGTCCCCGTGAAACTCGATAAAGTCAGAAACCAAACCGTTGATTAACTCGCGGGCCAGGAAACGGTCTTCACGAGACTTTTTCACGACTTCAGCCGGATTGACATCCTTTTTGAAGATTGTTTTAACGAACTCAAACATCGGCAACCTCCTGCTGGTGCATGGCAACAATCTGACCAATGATGCCAGCCAATTCTTGTCTTGGCACAATTTTGTCAACAAAGCCGTTTTCCAGAAGCGTTTCTACCCGTTGGAAATCCTTTGGTAACTTTTCGTGAATGGTTGATTCAATGACACGGGCACCGGCAAAACCAACAAGAGCGTGTGGTTCAGCCAAAGTCACGTCACCCTGCATGGCGAAAGAAGCGGTAACACCACCAGTTGTTGGGTCAGTCAACACAACTAAGTACAGTAAGCCAGCTTCTTGATGAGCAGCTACAGCACCCGAAATCTTCGCCATCTGCATGAGGGAATTAATCCCTTCTTGCATCCGGGCACCACCAGACGCAGTGAAAAGTACAACTGGTAGACGATGAGCCGTTGCGTGTTCGAAGAGGCGGGTAATTTTTTCACCCGTTTGTGAACCGAGGGACCCCATCATGAAATAAGAATCCATGATGCCAAGGGCCACTTCCTGACCATCAATCTTTCCGGTTCCAGTCAAAACCGACTCATTCATGTCCGTTTGTTTCTTGGCCCGATCGAGCTTCCCTTGGTAACCCGGAAAGTCGGTCTGATCAATCGTCAAATCCGCGTTCATTTCAACGAAATCCGTGGCAAAGAGGGCCACACGTTCGCGCGCCTGCAAACGGAAACCATAGTTACAGTTCGGGCAAACACGGTAATCACCCAATTGCTTGTTGTAAATCTGCGTACCACAGTAGGGGCATGCTAGAAACAAACCATCTGGGATTCGGTCACGAACTTCGTCCGTTACCTTAAATTTATTATTATCGACTTTATTGTCGGAAGAAAACAAATCCATATTATGTGGGCAAAGCCCGCTCCTTTCTCAATTGGTTAGTTACAACCTAACCGTTGAAAAGACCTTATTCGTCAGTTGCCAGACTAGCTTCCCATTCCGGCAAGAAATGCTCTTCTAAGTACTTGGTCGTGAACTGGTCAGTTAGCACACCCTCATCTTTTAACAAGGCTTCTTGAAAATTCTTAGAAGTCGACACACCGACGATTGACGTTTCATCAATCATTCGAGCCAACTTGGCGATGGCTTCTTCACGCGTTTCATCGTGAGCAATCAGCTTGGCAATCATTGAGTCGTAGAAGGGTTGAATCATGTCGCCGTTATACAGTGCGGAATCGATTCGAACACCGGGTCCACCGGTTGGCAGAAAGACAAAGTCGACTTTTCCAGCTGATGGGGCAAAGTTGGCTTCAGGTTTTTCGGCGGTCAAACGCATTTCGACAGCATGACCTTGAATTTTGACGTCCTCTTGCTTCAATGGCAAAGTCTCGCCAGCGGCCACTTGAACCTGCAGGCGAACCAAGTCAAGTCCCGTCACCATTTCAGTTACGGGGTGCTCCACCTGAATACGCGTGTTCATCTCCATGAAGTAGAACTGACCAGATTGATCTTGCAAGAATTCAATCGTTCCGGTGTTTTCGTAATCGATGGCGTTCACGGCTTTGGTAACGACATCAATCATGTCTTCACGCATATCAGTCGTCATTGAAGCAGCCGGCGACTCTTCCATCACCTTTTGGTTACGACGCTGCAGGGAACAGTTACGTTCTGGGAAACAAACGACGTTACCCTGTTGATCACGAATCACTTGCATCTCAATGTGGCGGCAGTTAAGCATGACTTTTTCAATGTACATGTGCTCGTCGCCATAGTTCAACTTGGCTTCGGCCTGGGCATTGGTAAAGTTTTCTTGCAACTCATCGTCAGCGTAAATGAAACGCATTCCCTTACCACCACCACCGGCAGCGGCCTTCAGCAAGACTGGGTACCCAATTTCGTTGGCCACTTCGCGAGCTTCATCCACGTTGTGAATGTAGCCCAATGAACCGGGAATGACGGGAACACCGGCTTGACGCATTTCATTTCGTGCGTGCTCTTTGTTTCCCATCAAATCGATGGTTTCAGGGCGGGGACCAATCCACTTAATCCCGACATCCCCGACCATTTCAGCAAAAAGCGCGTTTTCAGACAAAAAACCGTAACCCGGGTGAATGGCCTCAGACCCTGTCAAAACAGCAGCCGAAATCACGTTTTTCATGTTGATATAGGAGTCGGCCGGCTTCGGTCCTCCAACACAGATTGCTTCATCCGCAATCTGAACGTGCAAGGAATTCTTATCCGCCGTCGAATAGATGGCGACGGCCTTAATTCCCATTTCTTTCAGGGTACGAATGATTCGAACCGCGACTTCACCACGGTTTGCTACCAATACTTTTTTGAACATTTTAGTCTCCAATAATAAAGGTTAGTTCAGCCGTCGTCGCCTTCTTTCCGTTTACCCAGGCAATCCCTTTTCCAGAGCCAACGGGGCCACGCAAGCGATCCAAAACGACTTCGAGCTTTACTTGGTCACCTGGACGAACCATCTTACGGTAACGAGCCTTCTTGATGCCGCCAAAGTAAGCAGTCTTACCCTTAAATTCAGGCATGGAAAGCAAGGCAACGGCGCCACACTGTGCCAGTGCTTCAACAGTCAAAGCACCTGGAAAAGTCGGGTTACCGGGAAAGTGGCCTTGGAAGATTTCTTCGTTGATTGAAATGTTCTTGATGGCTACACATTTTTCACCAGGAACCAGTTCTTCCACCGTGTCCAACATGAGCATTGGGTAGCGATGTGGCAGGATTTCTTGAATCTCTTGCGCGTTCATTAAAGACATTTTTATTCTCCTTTTGTGCCTATGTATGCCTGAACGGTCTTCGACAACCGAGCAGGCTTATGACTAAATCAACGTTTCGGTTCTTAATCAACCGTTACGCGATAAAGTGGCTTGTCGTAATCGACAACTTCTTCGTTTTCAACCAAAATTTCTGAAATTGTTCCAGAAACATCGGCCTTAATTTCCGTCATCAACTTCATCGCTTCGATGATGGCAACCGTTTCACCCTTTTCGACTTTGTCCCCAACGGACTTAAAGTCGGGTTCGTCAGGCTTTGGCTTCAAGTAAACCGTTCCAACCATCGGTGCCTTGATTTCCTTACCGGCAGCTGGTGCGGCGGGTGCGGTAGGTTCGCTTGCAACCGGTGCGGCCGAAACATTGTTCGTCACACTTGGTGCAGCTGGTGCAACAGCGGGAGCAGCCACAGGAGCTGCTGGCGTAGCCACTTGTTCATTCTTTGAAAGGTGTAATGAAAAGTCACCATCTGAAATGGCGATATCGCGCAGGGATGACTTTTCCAAATCAGCCATCAATTCACGGATTTCTTGGACATTTAAATTCATTGGAGCGTTCCCCTTAAAACTTCTTGAAGATGACGGCGGCATTGTGACCACCGAATCCATAGTTGGCTGACATCACGTATTCTGGTGCCACGTTCTGGTTGTCCTTGTTGACCAAGTTAACCTTCTTTGTGTGCTCGTCAGGTTCGTCAAACCCAATGTTTTCTGGCAAAATACCACGGTCAATGGCGCCGACTGAAGCAACGGCTTCGATGGCACCGGCTGCACCAAGCAAGTGACCCGTCATTCCCTTCGTTGATGAGACGGGCACGGTGTTTTCACCAAAGACAGCAGCAATGGCTTCGGCTTCACCAGAATCGTTGGCACCCGTTGCCGTTCCGTGAGCGTTGATGTATGAAATCTGCTCAGGCTTAATCTTGGCATCAGCCAAGGCCTCTTCAAAGGCGCGGATAACTCCCTCACCATCTGGGGCCGGAGACGTCATGTGGTATGCATCAGCAGTGGCACCATAACCAACAACTTCAGCTAAAATCTTAGCGCCACGCGCCTGTGCGTGTTCCAATGATTCAAGCACCAACACACCAGAACCTTCACCAAGAACGAAACCATGACGGTTTTTATCGAACGGCTTGGAAGCTTCCTTTGGATCTTTTTCCTTTGACAAGGCAGTTAGGGCAGCGAAACCAGCAATTCCAATTTCGTTAACCGTTGCTTCAGATCCACCAGTCAACACAACGTCTTCGCGACCGGATTCAATGCGCCAAAAGGCCTCCCCAATGGCGTTTGTTGCAGAGGCACAGGCCGTGACGATGGTCATGTTCGTTCCCTTAGCACCGAAGCGCAATGAAACGTTTCCAGAAACCATGTTCGGAATTGATTCTGGCACGAAAAGTGGTGAGACACGCTGTGGTCCCTTGTCGTGCATCTTAATCACTTGTTCTTGGATGGTCGTCAACCCACCGATTCCGTTACCCAAGATAACCCCAAAACGGTTTGGGTTTTTCACCTTTGAGCGTTCTTCGGAGTCTTCATCTGGCATCAAACCAGCCTGTTCCATTGCCTGCGTTGCAGCATCAATGGCGTACTGTGAGAACAGATCCAACTTACGAGCAGCACGCTTACCAACGCGTTCGTTGGCATCGAAGCCGTCAACTTGTCCAGCAACCGAAATTCCTGTTTCGGTTGCATCGAACTTTGTAATTGGCTTGATACCACTTTGTCCTGCAAAAATGGCATCCAAGAATGCCTTTGTGTCATTTCCGTTTGGGGCAATTGCACCCATTCCAGTCACTACAACTCGTGTCATGTTATTTCCTTTCAAGAGCTCAGTTTATCCGTTTGTTTAGATATAAAGTCCGCCATCGACCGTAATGGTTTGGCCAGTGATGTAATCGTTACCCGCTAAGAAGAGGGCGACGTCCGCCACGTCTTCCACCGTTCCGAAACGGGAAAGCGGAATTTCGTTCAGAATGGCTTCCTTGGCCTTATCTGACAAGGCATCCGTCATGTCTGAAACAATCATGCCGGGCGCAATGGCGTTCACCCGAATGTTACGGCGAGCGCCTTCCTTTGCCAGCGACTTGGTCAAGCCAATCACACCCGCCTTTGAAGCAGCGTAGTTCGCCTGACCAATGTTGCCCATCTGCCCAACAACAGAAGCCATGTTAATGATGACACCGTGCTTTTGGCGAATCATTTTTTTAAAGACCGGCTGAGTCACATTGAAAGTGCCCGTCAGGTTCGTGTTGACCACGGCCGCGAAGTCTTCCAACTTCATTCCCATCGCCAACTGATCTTTTGTGATTCCGGCGTTGTTCACTAGGATATCAATGCCGTCAAAGTCTTCTTCCTTGTACAAGGCCTTCAAAGCCGCTTCCGCTGCTTCGCCATCGGCGATGTCAAACTGCAAAGTCCTTGGCTTCTTTGAGAAAGAGTTAATCACTTCTTCCTTCAAAGGCGAACGACCGTGCAAAATCAAGTTCGCTCCAGCCTGATCAAAAGCGTGGGCCACGGCTAAACCGATTCCACGTGAGGAACCAGTTACAAGAACGGTTTGGTTACTAAAATCCATTTTTATCCTTCTTCCTTCACTTGGGCAATGACTTTTTCAAAGCTTTCCCAGTCCGTTACGGAATAACGGGTAATTTCTTTGGAAACAATTTTACGAGCAAACTTCGACAACGTAACACCCGGACCAATTTCAATCAAAGTATCCACCTGATTGTCCGTCACCATTTCGTCTAGACACTGGGCGAAGTAGGTTGGTGACACAATTTGCTTTGTTAACGTTTCCTTCAACGACTCCGGTTCAAAGACACGCTTCGTGGTATTTGAATAAACTGGATACTGAGCTTCGTGAATTGGTTCGTCTGCTAAACGAACGGCCATTTTATCGGCCGCTTCCTTCAAAAGTGGCGTATGGAACGCACCAGAAACAGGTAGCGGTACGATTTTCTTGACACCATCAATCGTCAAAACCTGAACGGCCTGATCAACAGCCAATTCCTTTCCACCAATAACCAGCTGGTTGAAGGTATTAAAATTAGCTGCGTATACTTCCAAGCCTTCTCGCTGCATCTTTTCAATGGTAGCCACAATCATGTCCTGGTTATCATCCAAAACCGCAACCATCTTACCGGGATTTTCATCCCCAACCGCTTGCATGTAAGCGCCACGATCCTTGACCAAGGCAATCGCCTGATCAAAAGTCAGCATGCCGTTGGCAACCAATGCTGGGTATTCCCCAAGGGAAAGACCCAAGCCAGCGACGACGTTTTGCACACCCGCTTCGACTAAGCAAGCGGCTAATGCAGCATCAAAAGCAACAATGGCAGGCTGCGCCCACTTTGTTTGGCTAATCTTTTCTTCGTCATTCCAAACATCCACAAGATTATAGCCTAAAACAGTGGATGCTCGGTCGATTCGTTCTTTAAACGCGGGCAAGTGCTCATACAAATCCTGACCCATGCCAGCTTTTTGTGAACCTTGACCGTTAAATAACAATCCGATGCGCATAGAAACTTCCTACCTTACTTCGTTGTGTTTGGAATACCAAGAATGTCTGTTGCCTGGGCCCATGTATCGGCCAAGATAACAGCAACTGGCTTTTCTTCCTTAATCATTCCAGAAATCTGACCGGCCATGAAGGCCCCACCATCCTTGTCGCCCTGTTGTACGGCGGCACGAAGTGTTCCAGATTCCAGCTTTTCAACCGTTTCGTAATCAGGAGCAGGCTTTTGCGCTTCTTCGATTTCCTTCTTCACGTATTCCTTGGCCATCTTATTCTTCAAGACACGGGCACGGGATCCAGCAATGTTTCCAGTCACAATCGTATCGATGTCACGAGCCTTCAAAATCTTCTTCTTGAAGTTTTCGTGCACTTCTGATTCCGGTGAGGCAAGGAATCGTGTTCCCATCTGAACACCAGAAGCTCCAAGAGCAAAGGCGGCGGCGGCCCCACGACCATCAGCGATTCCACCAGCAGCGATAACCGGGATGTTCACGGCATCGACAACCTGTGGAACCAAAGCCATCGTCGTCATCTGACCGATGTGGCCACCAGATTCCATTCCTTCGGCAATCACGGCATCAACACCCTTTCGTTCCATCATCTTAGCTAATGAAACGGATGGCACAACAGGCATCACAACGATACCAGCGGCGTGCAATTCATCCAAGAATGGGGAAGGATCGCCGGCACCAGTAGCCACGACTTTAACACCTTCTTCTAAAATGACGTCGAAGACTTCACGAATGTGACGAGACATCAACATGACGTTCACACCAAAAGGCTTATCGGTCAAAGCCTTAGCGCGACGAACTTCCTTGCGAACATCATCACCGTGCCAGTAACCAGTTCCGATGAAACCAAGTCCCCCTGCTTCAGAAATGGCAGCAGCCAAGGCACCCGTTCCGGCCCAAGTCATCCCACCTTCAACGATTGGGTACTTCATCCCAAGCTTATCAAAAATTTCGTTTCCCACTTTAACAGTCATAAAATCCGCCTTACCCTTTAAATGTTATGTATGCGGCGACAAGCGCCGCCTAATAAGAAGTATTGCAATTACTTCTTGTCAGTTTGTTCCTTGATCTTGTTTACCAAGTCAGCAACCGTTGATACTTCTTCAGTATCTTCCAACTTAATGTCAAATTCGTCTTCAACTTGGTTCAAAACTTCAAACAAGTCCAATGAATCGGCATCGATGTCATCCGTCATGTTCGTTGTCATCGTTACTTCTGAGTCGTCCAAATCAAATTGGTCAACCAAGATGTCCTTTACCTTGTCAAAAATCTCTTCTTGTGTCATGAGCACATTCTCCTATAGGTTTCGTATTGCAATACGTTTGATTTTTACGGTGCAGCCTACTACACCGTATTTTACTTTAATGATAAAAGTCGACAGCCCTTAAAACTGCCAAATTTGAGCCCCAATTGCTAAACCACCACCGAAGCCAACGAAAGCGACCGTCATACCTGGCTTGATTTTGCCAGTTTTTTGCAGTTCGTCTAGCAAAATAGCCGTCGAAGCAGCCGAAGTGTTCCCGTACTCCACCATGTTCGTTGGGAACTTTTCCATCGGTTGACCAAAGTTTTTCGCCATGGATTCAATAATCCGATGGTTCGCCTGATGGGCTAAGTAGAGGTCCACATCATCAGCCGTCAAACCGGCTTTTTCAAGTGCCTTGTTCAGTACCTTTGGTACTTCACGAGTAGCAAAGGAATAAACACCCCGACCGTCCTGATGGAAGTACGGATCGAGTGGCGAAATTTCACCCGCAAAGGCGTTTTTATTCGCAAAGCGACCGGTCAAAATCGCTTCACCACGATCACCATAAGCTTGAAGCTCTTCTGCTAACAAGCCCTTTGGCTCTTCAGTCTTCTCGAGCAAAACACCACCAGCACCATCACCAAAGAGTACGGAAACCGTGCGGTCCTTCCAGTCGACTAGTTTCGACAACACTTCGGCTCCGATAAACATCCCCTTCTGGTAGCGACCAGATGAAAGGAAAGCAGAAGCGACGGACAGTCCGTAAACAAAGCCAGAACAAGCCGCGTTCACATCGAAGGCAAAAGCGTTGGTCGCCTCGATGTTTCCCTGAACAATGGCCGCCGTGTGCGGTGACAAAGCGTCCGGTGACATGGTCGAGACGATGATAAAGTCGAGGTCGTTTGCTGACCAACCACTCTCCGCCAACAGTTTTTCGGCGACACTCGTTGCTAAATCCGACGTATTTTCATCCGTCACAACGTGCCGGTTATGGATACCCGTTCTTGGGTAAATCCATTCATCCGACGTGTCCATCAAATCCGTCAACTCATCATTTGTTACCACTCGTTCAGGCACCTGCCGAGCGGTGGCTACAATTTTCATCTTTTCCATCATTCATCCTTTTGCTTACTCTTTCAGTAAGTCCTGAAGGTAGTTCTTTAAATTATCCAATGCCTTTTCCAAAATACCCGCTGCATCGTCAGAAAAGCCATGAAACATGGCCTGGGTCATTTTCAAATGAAAGGCTTGGTGGGCACGGTATAGAATCCGGCCCTGGTGGGTGAGTCCTAACTTAACCACCCGCCGATCACTTTTGGAGCGCCGACGTTCAACATAGCCCTTTTGCACAAGACGATCAATCGCCGTTGTCATGGCAGACGGTGAAAGATGTACCATTCGTGCCAATTGCGAGGCTGTTTTTTCCTCATACATCGAAATGGCATAAATCGTGTGCACATCACGCACTGTCAGGGCAGCGAAAGGACCGCGTTTCAACGCACCTTCCTCAACCCAGACCGCATTGGCCAATAGGTCGATCAGCGTTTGACTCGCCGTCCTATAATGAACGGCCGGAGCCGTTTCGCTATTCTTTTTCATCGGGAGCCACCACAAACATCAGCTCCGCCTTTGTGGCGACTTTTCCGTCAACCTTGGCCACAACTTCGACCGTCCCCATGTTTTCACGAACCTTACCAAAGGTTACGTGCAACTTCAAAACATCACCAGGAACGACCATTTTCTTAAACTTGGCATCGTTGATACCAGTCATGTAGGCCGTCTTTCCCTTAAACTGGGGTGAAGACAAAATCAAGATTGAAGCGGCTTGTGCCAATGATTCAATAATCAAAACGCCAGGCATCACAGGGTTACCCGGAAAATGTCCTTGGAAAAATTGTTCGTTAATCGTCACGTTCTTGACGGCAACGATCGATTCATCGGGCACCATCTCCTCGACGTAGTCCATGTAAAGAATTGGATAACGGTTCGGAATCAAATCCATGATTTCCGTCGTTGTTAACACTGGCATTAGTTGTCCTTTCTAAGACCTAAAAGGCCTACAATAAAGATTTTTTCAGGATATGGTTAGTCTAACAAGAAATACTTCGATAGTCAAACTATCTCATTACAGAAGGAATTTTTAAACAAACTATATCTATAAGTCTAGAATCAATAACCGCTTCTTCCACTCGGTCATAAAGTCTTTTTGTGACCATTCATGGATTCGTTTTGTTTCGTATCCAAGCGAGGCATTGTAAAAAGTGGTCTCAGCAATCCGATGCTTTGGCATCCGCCAATGGATATGACCTGAAACCACAACGGGAACATGGTCAGCCACCAACTGTTTTCCAAAAGCCTCTGAACCAAGATAAGCCTTTAAAATGGCGAGTTTCGACTTTGAAAAGGGAATCGTCTCAACCAACTGCCCATCTGGGGAAAAGTGGGTGATGATTAGTGGTTTTTGCCCAGCCCGTCGCGCCTCGTCCACTGCTCGTTTGACTTGTTGCCGACTAAGAACGGCTCGTTTTTGATCCGTCATCGTTTGCTTAATCCGCCGGTCATACCAAAATGACTTTTTAAACCGTCCAATAGTGGCCGCATCATGCTGCCCATGGTCGAAGGAATAGTCATACCAACCGTTGTTGCCGATAATCCGGTAGGCGCCAAGGTCAATGCTTTGATTGTGCAAGTAGCCGTCAGAAAGGTGCTCCTCGTATTTCTCAAATGAAAGGCCATCCCCCATTTCATGGTTGCCCGCCAAGTAAAATACCCGTACTTTACCAGACAGTAAGGCGTTCAATTGTCTGACAAACTCCCTAGTCTTAGCTAGGGAATTGAAACTGTCGCCTGCCAAGACATAGACCGCGATTTGTTCTTTTAGCAGGTAATCGGCCATTTTGCGCGCCACTTCAGGTACATCTAATCGATTGATGTCTAAATGTAAGTCCGAAATAACCGCTAGACGCATGACAATTCCTCCTGTTTCACTGCCCGTAGTATAGCATAGCCAATAGTCAGCGAAAAAAGGCGAGATTCTCCTTCAATCAAAAAAGACCCGCCAAAGCGGATCTTTAAAAATCGATGATGGTAATCTCTATCAAATTAATCCCACGACACGTCAGCAAAATTGTAATTGCGTTTAGCATTCGTTGCGCTTTGCTGACTCACAACGCCACGGTTATCAGAGAAGGTCGTATTGTACTGGACTTTATCATTGACGTTATTTGGATTGGCAATCGACATGTTGGCCATGATCGTATATGGTAGCACGACGTTACCGTCTTCAGCCATGTAGCGGGCTTCCATCTGCTGGATAAGGACGTCAGAAACATGGGCATACTGCGACTTCATCAACGTCTCAAATTGGGTCATTGGAATTTCTAAGGCCTGCTGCTTTCCAAAGTTAATCACTAGCTTCAACTCACTAGCCGATACACGGATGACCTGATACTGATTGGCAGCTGGTGTTCCCTGACTCTGCGTGAACCAGCTACTGATTCGCTTCGTTGCGTTGGAAGTACCGCCCCAATTATTAGCCGCTTGATCAGTCCAGCCGACTGAATTGGTTGCGGGGCCGATGTTCGTTGCGGCAACAACGTACGGAGCAAAGTCCTTCGCTTCAATATAAACCGGCACCATGCCACAATTGCGTTGCGTGCTAGCCTTGATATCAATGGTTTGCACGTAGTCCTGACCATCGTTTAAGTTAACCGCTTTCGTAAAGGCGGCGTTATCCACGTTGTTAATCCGCGTTCGCACGGATAACCCTTCCGGCTGATTGTCTGTCAAGAAGGACTGCATTTTCCCGACTTGATTATTCTCCTTAAAATTCGCCACCGTTGCTTTTGGCGCCCAGTGGTAATTGTGCGTTTGATCCGCAACCGTTTCGGAGAAGGACAAGTCACCACCATTGGAAGCTGTCTTTGGGAAGACCATTCCGCCTGCGGTATTAAAAGTCAGGGTCACGTTACGACTTTGCTTAACTGAAAAGTCGCGACCGTCCAGCGGAACTAGAATGGCTTGCTGACTGGCGTCATAGCGGACGTTTTTCGAAAGCTGTTCATGGGTGCCGTTATCATACAATTCATTGTTTAAGTTGCTGATGTTAAATCCCTGCGTAAAGGCCTGGTTAGCAAGATTGGTTGATACCGGCACTTTAATCACATCCCCAGCCTTTAGCAGGCAGTTCGCCTTTAATTGAAAAGACACACTGGTTTGACCATTCTGTTGATTCTGAAGGTAATCCATCGAACCAGTTGGTAATTGGTCGCCATCTTGATGCTGCCAGGACACAGCCGTATTGGAAACATCCCCCCGCTTTGCCAACTGACCATATTGATAAGTCGCCCCAGTCTCAGCAGCGGTTGCCACTGCCGGTCCACTGACCGTCTTCTGCCATAAAACAGTCGCAGTTCCAGTTAGTCCAACCATGAGACCTGCAGCCACACAAATCGTTAGCAAACGCCTTTCGGTTCGTTTCCCACTACCATTCATCCTCTTCTTCACTTGAACAACCTTCTCTCTATATTATTTATCGATGCAGAATAATCAATTATGTCAATTATCCGAACACCTTCATCTTAGTCTGATTCTAATTAACTGTCAACGAACGACCACTCTTTTCCGTTGATTGTTTGTACACAAAAAAAGACCCGCCGAAGCGGATCTTTGAAAAAGTTAATTTTTGAGTGATTAACCGATGTGTGCAAAGTGCAACAACGTACGGATCATGTTTGAAGTGAAACCGTATTCGTTGTCATACCATGAAACAGTCTTAACCAATTGCTTGTCGCCTGCTTCGATGATTTGTGTTTGCGTTGCATCGAAAGTCGTTCCGTGTGTGTCACCAATGATGTCAGATGAAACGATTTCGTCTTCGTTGTAACCGAATGAATCAGAAGCAGCGGCCTTCATGGCAGCGTTGATTTCTTCAGCAGTAACCTTCTTTGACAAAACAGAAGTCAATTCAGTAACTGATCCATCAACAACTGAAACACGTTGTGCGTGACCGTCAACCTTACCCTTCAATTCAGGAACAACAAGACCGATGGCCTTAGCAGCACCCGTTGAGTGAGGAATCGTGTTAACTGAAGCCGTACGGTTTGAACGGAACTTCTTTGACTTTGGACCGTCCAAAATCATTTGAGTTGAAGTGAAGGCGTGAATCGTTGTCATCGTACCAATTTCAACACCGAAGTTGTCAACCAATACCTTACCCATTGGTGCCAATGATTGTGTTGTACATGAACCAGCAGAAACAATCTTGTCTTCTGGCTTCAAGATGTCTTGGTTTACACCATAAACAACAGTTGGTACGTCACCAGCTGGAGCAGTGATCAAGACCTTCTTAGCACCGGCATCCAAGTGAGCTTGTGCCTTTTCGGCTGAAGTATAGAAACCAGTAGCTTCCATAACATATTCAACACCATCGTTCTTAACCCAAGGAATGTTCTTAGCATCGCGTTCTGAGTAAACCGTGTAGTGCTTACCGTTAACGATGATACCAGTTTCATCAGCTGAAACTTCAGCATCCAATGTGCCGTGAGTTGAGTCATACTTCAACAAGTATGCCAACATTGATGGGCTCGTCAAGTCGTTAATTGCGGCAACTTCAACATCAGCAGCTGTGTCACCCAATTCCATAATGCGGCGGAATGCCAAACGACCGATGCGTCCGAATCCGTTAATACCAATCTTCACAGTCATGTGTGTAGACCTCCAAATAAATTTTTGACCTGTGTCAACACAAACATTATAACACAATGGCCTCCCAGCAGTGCAACTCCTTTAGCCATTTTCTCACAAGGTAAGCCATACCATTTGTGTATATTTGGCCTATTACCAAGATAACATGGTAAAATAAAAGGAATATTTAACATTCGAGAATTTTTTATTTGGAGGAGAGTCTTATGTCAAAATGGTCGAGTAAACGGATTGCCATTCTTGCTGCCATCATCGCTTTAAACGTCGCGCTGTCATACGTGGTGCACATTCCAATTCCCGCCACTTCTGGTTTCGTTAACTTAGTCGAAGCCGGTATCTTTATCGCGGCCCTATCGATGGGACCAGGGGCCGGTCTTCTAGTCGGGGCCTTTTCCGGTGCCCTACTCGACCTTTTTGCTGGTTACCCACAGTGGTTGCTTTTTTCCTTCGTTATTCACGGACTAGAAGGTTACATTGCTGGCCTAGCCATTAAGCGGTCAGGACTTGTACAAGCCATTGCCTTAATTTTGGCATCGATTGTGATGATTATTGGGTATGTTTTGGCCGGTTCCTTCCTATACAATTGGGCAGCCGGTTGGGCGTCAATCTTTGGTAACTTCGGCCAATGCTTCTTTGGTGCCATTGTCGCCCTTACCATTCTACCCGTCCTAAAGAAGCGACTAGCGTCACGCTAACCATGTCCAAAAAAGTCTGATCTTAACCGGTCAGGCTTTTTACTTTCCTTTAATATTTTTATTTCCAAATAAAGCGTGGGATAATAGAAAGAACTAAGAAGGAGGAAATTCATGTCACACACATTTGATTATGACGTTCTTTTCATCGGAGCCGGGCACGGTTCTTTTGATGGCGCACCCGCCCTCACTGCCGCAGGCAAGCGAGTGGCCTTTGTAGAAGAAGATCGTGTTGGTGGTACCTGCCCAAACTGGGGCTGCAATGCCAAAATTATTCTAGAAGCCCCTGCCAAAGTCTTACAGACCATTAAGCAGTCGGACGGTGTCATTACCGATACTGCTAAAATTGATTGGCCAAAAGCCATGCAACGTAAACAAAAGATTGTCGATGGCTTTGCACCCGCCATTCAAGCTGGCATGGAATCGGCCGGTATCGACTTTATCTTTGGCCACGCTTCCTTTGTGGATGAGCACACAGTGGCTGTCGGCGATCGCCAAGTCACAGCGGATAAAATTGTTATTGCCACGGGGCAGCATTCACACCGCCTGGCCATTCCAGGAAAAGAATTCCTCCATGACTCAAAGGACTTTTTGAGTATTCCGGATGTACCTGGCAAAATGGTCATTATCGGGGCTGGTTTCATTGGTTTAGAAGCCGCTTCCATCATGCAAACGGCTGGATCACAAGTCACCGTTATCATGCGTGGCTCTGAAGCACTCCCTGCCTTTGATAAAGCATACAGTGACCAACTAATGAAGCATTTGGCTGCCCAAGGTGTCGTCTTCATCAAGAACAGCCAAGTGCAATCCGTGGAAGAAAACGGCTCCGCTTACACGGTGTCAACCTCAACTGGTTCATACCCGGCTGACTATGTCTTGGATGCGACGGGACGGATACCAAACACTGACGGGCTCAACCTCGACACCCTCGGCATCAACTATGACAAGAAGGGAATCGAAGTGAACGAATTCCTCCAAACCAGCCAGCCAAACATTTATGCTTCGGGTGATGTGATTAAAAAAGAACAGCCAAAGCTCACGCCAACGGCTACCTTTGAATCACAATACATCGTCGCCCACATTCTTGGTGAAGAGACTGAGGCCATCAGCTACCCAGCCATCGCTGAAAATGTTTTTGCCACACCTCGTTTGGCAAAGGCCGGTGTTACAATTGCCGAAGCAAAAGCCGCACCCGACAAATACGACATTGTCCAACAACAAGTGGCAGATGACTGGTACCGTCTGGTCGACTTTGAAAGTGCCGGCCAACGTACCTTGATTTATAACAAGGACAAGCAGTTGGTCGGAGTGATTGAAATTTCTGATAAGGCTGATGACGTGGTCAATGCACTCTTGCCCGCCATTGAATTCGGTTACACAGCCGAGCAACTCAAGCGCCTCGTGACCATTTTCCCAACCATCGGTTACTCAGCTTTGGGCTACTTAGGCTAAAATTCGTTACAGCTTTTAAAGCAAAAAGAACCTCGTTCAATGGAACGAGGTTCTTTTTTTAATTATTCAATTCCTGATCCCGCTTCGATTGAATCGGGCAAAACGGTCACCGTTACGATACCGTTCTTTTCAGCAGAAAGTACCATTCCCTCAGACAATTCGCCGGCCATCTTACGGGGCTTCATGTTCGCAACAATCGCCACTGTCTTACCAACCAATTCTTCTGGTTCTGGATACCACTGACGAATTCCCGAAAGAATCTGACGTGGCTTTTCCGAACCGTCATCCAAAGTAAACTTAATTAACTTCTTTGACTTTGGTAAAATTTCTGCCGCTGTAATTTTAGCAGCTAAGATCTCAACCTTATCAAAATCATCATATTCAATGGCTGCCTTGTGTTCCACGGCCGCTGCTTCCTTCTCTTGTTCAGCCTGCTTGGCCGCTTCTTTGACTGCACGACCCTTGCCCTTGGTATCCTTCGATACTAAGCCAGCAATGAAGGCTACTTCTTGTTCCACGTCTAAGCGTGGGAAGATTGGCTGTCCCTTCTCGACGACCCGGACACCTGCTGGCAAGTCCACCATGGCCAAATCAACCAAAGACAATCCTTCAGCTGGCAAAGTCAAACCGAGTTGGGCAAAGATTTGCTTGGGTACGTTGACCATGATTGGTTGCAACATGGCCGCCACAACACGTAGACTAGCTGCTAGATGCGCCATCACAGCGGACAAGGTTTCCTTAGCAGCTGCATCTTCTCCAGCCTTTTTAGCCAATACCCACGGTTCTGTCTCGTCAATATACTTATTAGCCCGACGAACAATGGTCCACACTGATTCGAGAGCATCAGCCGTGTGAACAGCTTGCATCTGATCGTTGAAGGAGGCAATTTTTTCGGCCACCAATTCTTCAAAGTCAGCATCAAAGTCGGTCTTATCTGAAACGAATTCTGGCAAAACGCCACCTTCGTACTTGTTAATCATGGCAACCGTTCGGTTCAACAAGTTGCCCAAGTCATTGGCCAAGTCGAAGTTCACGCGGTCAACAAAGTCTTCCGGTGAGAAGACCCCGTCATTTCCAAATGGCATGGCGCGCAGCAAGTAATAGCGAACCGCATCCAAACTGTAGCGTTCCGTCAAGTCTTCAGGGTAAATAACGTTCCCCTTCGACTTGGACATCTTGCCGTCCTTCATCACTAACCAACCGTGGCCAATGATTTCCTTTGGCAGATCCAAACCAAGGGCGTGGAGCATGATTGGCCAGTAGATAATGTGGAAACGAACAATTTCCTTTCCAACCAATTGGATGTTGGCTGGCCAGAACTTCTTAAACAGCTCATCGTTGGCCGAGTCATAGCCGAGGGCCGTAATATAGTTGGCCAAGGCATCGATCCAAACGTAAATCACGTGCTTCTCATCACCAGGAACCGGCACCCCCCAATCAAAGGAAGTACGGGTAACGGCCAAATCTTCCAAGCCCGGCAGAATGAAGTTCTGGAGCATCTCATTCATTCGAGATTCTGGTTGAACGAAGTCTGGGTGGTTCTTGTAGTAGTCCACCAACCAGTCGGCGTACTTCGACATCTTGAAGAAGTAGGTCTCTTCTTGAATCTTTTCCACTTCGTGACCTGATGGGGCCTTCCCGCCGATCATCTTACCGTTTTCATCACGGTAAACTTCAGCCAGTTGTGATTCCGTAAAGTACTCTTCGTCCGAAACAGAGTACCAACCCTCGTACTGACCCTTGTAAATATCACCCTGATCAAGCAACTGTTGGAAAATCTTTTGCACAGCTTTTTCGTGGTCGACGTCGGTCGTTCGAATAAACTTGTCGTAAGAAATGTGCATCAAGGACCAGAGTTCCTTGATGTCTTTGGCCATTTTGTCCAAGTATTCCTTTTCCGTCGTGCCGGCTGCGGCAGCCTTCTTCTGAATTTTTTCACCGTGTTCATCGGTTCCAGTTAAGAAGAAAACGTCTTCACCAAGCAAGCGGTGGTAACGCGCAGCCGCATCGGCTAAGACTGTTGTATAGGTGTTTCCCAATTGCAACTTTCCAGATGGATAGTAAATCGGAGTCGTAATATAGAAGTTTTTTTTGTCTGACATATGAGTCCCTTTCCTGGCAAATGGTGCCTGTTCTCTTCATTAGTATACCAAAATCAAACGAAGCAGACCAGCAACGTCAGGACTTTCAACTTACAAGGTCCTAATAAACCAGTTTCGACTTTCTTAGCACAAACGCCTTTACCATAAGACTTTATCGATTAACAATTTTCAGACCAATTTATTAAAAAAACAATTCTAACCATTGAATCATTATTGACAAAGAATAGCCCCACCGTTACACTAAATACAGATTATAAGGAGGAACCTATGAACGCGAACATTCGAAACTCACAACAAAACACGATGACTCAAACGGTTTGCTGTTGCGCACCGCTTTTTTAGGGTGGCGTTTATAGGCTAAAAACCACCCTAGGGCGACATCTATCCTGCCCCGGGGTGGTTTTTTCTTTTGAGTAAATTTAGGAGTATAAAAACATGAACAAGAAAATCGCAATTATCATCGCTGGTCTCGTTATTATTATCGGTGCTGTGTTCGGCATTAGTAAGCTGACCTCCTCTAGCAAGGACAACACAACAATCAAGGCTGGCACCTTCACGGTCGGACTCGAAGGAACCTACGCGCCCTTTTCTTATCACGACGATAAGGGACAATTAACCGGATTCGAAGTTGACATTGCCCGCGCTTTGGCCAAGAAAATGGACATGAAAGTCAACTTTGTCCAGTCAAAGTGGGACTCCCTCATCGCTGGCTTGAATGCTAAGCGTTACGATGCTGTCATTAACAACATTGGAATCACCGATCAGCGCAAGGAAAACTACCGCATGTCAACCGCTTATCTTTATCCAAGGGCCGCTTTGATTCGTCGCACTGGTGATACATCATTGAACAGCCTTTCGGATATTAACGGGAAGACAATGGCCCAATCCGTCACATCAAACTATGGTAAGAAGGCCAAGGAAGAGGGTGCCAACATTAAGGCCGTTGCCGGCATCATTGAAGCAATGAACTTGATTACGACTAACCGTGCCGATGGTTCGTTGAACGATATGGGCGCCTTTGAAAACTGGAAGCAATCGAACCCTGATGCAGACGTTGAAGCCATCGACATCTCAAAGCAAATGGGCTCCACTCCCGACGGCGTCTTGATGAACAAGGATAGCAAGAAGTTGCAAGAAAAGGTCAACAAGGCACTCAAGGAGCTGCGTGAAGACGGTACCTTAACCAAGCTATCAAAGAAGTACTTCAACAAGGACCTAACCAAAGAATAAGCCACACGGCTGCACTAAATAGGAAGAAAGTATGATAGACTTTTTTAACCTGGCAGTTCAATATCTGCCCGAGCTCTTTCTCACAGCGCTCAAATACACACTCCCACTCACAGCCATCTCCTTCTTTTTCGGGTTGATTTTTGCCTCGCTAACGGCACTGGTTCGAGTGGCTAAGCTACCTCAAAACGAGTGGGCAGCCGCCCTACTCCAAATCGTTAAGTGGATTGCCAATGCATATGTTTGGTTCTTCCGGTCAACACCGTTGATTGTTCAACTGTTCATCGTCTTCTACGGGTTGCCAAACGCACACATCGCCCTCTTCCAGTCTGCCTGGGTTTCGGCTATCACGGTTTTCTCACTGAACACCGGTGCCTATGCATCAGAAACGATTCGTGCCTCCATCTCCTCCGTTCCGGAGGTTCAAAAGCAAGCAGCGGAATCGTTGGGAATGACTCGTGCACAAGTTTACCTATACGTGGTCTTGCCACAGGCTGCCCGAATCTCAATTCCACCGCTTTCCAATTCACTAATTGGTCTGCTGAAGGACACCTCATTGGCTTCCGTCATCACCATTGTGGAAATCTTCTATTTGTCGCAACAAATTGCGGCAGCAAACTATAAGGTTCTGTCAATGTACATTCTGGTTGCCATGGTCTACGCCTTCTTCACATCAATTCTTTCAATTGGTCAGCACTACCTAGAAAAGTACACATCGAGGTTTGCCCAATGATTCAAGTTAAAAATCTCAGTAAACACTATCCCGACAAGGTCGCCTTAGAAGACATCAACCTGACTTTCCCGGCTGATCACACGACAGCCATCGTGGGTCCCTCGGGATCTGGTAAATCCACGCTGCTTCGTTCGCTTAATTTATTGGACCGCCCAGATACCGGCACACTGCAAATTGACCAATTAATCTTGGATTTAACCAAGCCATTAACGAACAGCCAAATTTTGCAAATTCGTCAAAAGACGGCCATGGTCTTTCAGGAAAAAGCGCTCTTTACCCACCTCACGGTGTTAAAAAACTTGACAGAAGGTCCCATCAAAGTCCAGAAAAAAAGTAAGGAAGAGGCCGAGTCGTCCGCCAAAGAACTATTAAAGCAGTTCAACATGACGGAACTAGCCAATCGCTACCCTTACCAACTTTCTGGTGGTCAACAACAGCGTGTGGCTATTCTACGCGCCCTAGCCATGTCCCCGAAGTATCTGCTGTTGGACGAACCAACGTCGGCCCTCGATCCAGAGTTGGAGGCACAAGTGCTTCGGGTACTGAAGGAATTAGCGAAAAAAGAAGTCTCCATGGTCATTGTCACCCATAACATGTCCTTTGCAGAACAAGTAGCTGACCAAGTGGTCTTTATTGACGATGGTCACGTTGGCTACGCTGGACCAACCGACGGCTTCTTCCATTCAAACGAGAAACGGATTAAGCAGTTCTTGGGAGCAATGTCTTTCTAATGGCTAAACGTCGCAAACAATCAAAAAAACGCTTCTCACAAACCGTCGCCATCGTTATCGCCATGGTGGCGGTTTTGTCCTACCAAGCGTTTCAAAAAGAAAAGACCGCTCCGAACAATAGCCAACAGCAGTCCAAGGTAATCAAGTCTGCCAAAAACTCAAAGCACTCCGCGACAGTCCAAAGTGGTGAACAGGGCAACCAGGATCTCTTAGCCATCCAGTGGGATGGCACCCTTGATGGTGACATTGTTCACCTCAATGGTAACAAGGCCACTTTCACCGCCACTGAACTAGCACAGACTTTCCCAGCTGACGGATCTAAATTAAATCCCGTCAACGGATTAGCGCTTTCACCACTCGATTCATTGGGGCGTTCCGGCCAAGGCAACTTCATCGCTTCGAAAGCATCCATGGATCAGGTTACCAAGCGCCCTTCCCAAATACCAAAGTCAGTCCGACCATCTGGTTGGAATCAAAATGATTATTTTAACGGGACGTCTTGGGTCGGCGGTACCCATCATAACCCCCAGGTCACGCTTGGTGGCAGCAAACAGGCTCTCTGGAATAAATCGCATATTGTCGGTTATCAATTCTTTGGAATGCCCACGATGGTAACTGAAAATATGACGACAGGGACACGCGTGGAAAACGCCTTCCCGGGACAGCTTGTACCAGAGGATGACATCCGCTACGCAATCAAGCAACATCCAAACATCACCATCCGCGGTCAGGTGACACCGATTTATTCTGGTAACGAGCTTGTTCCTCGTGGTGTCCACTACATGGCCAAATCTGTCCAGGACAATGGTGCTTCGCTTGATTTTAATTACTGGATATTTAACGTTCAGCCTGCTGTGACGATCGATTACAGCACCGGCGCGTCAACCATTCAATAAAGTCAGTTAATCAATCGGTTTCGTTAAGGCGGAACCGATTTTTTGTGTACAAAAAAAGGAAGTAACCTTCGTTACTTCCTTTTAATCATGCCCTCGGTGGGAGTCGAACCCACACGGTGTTGCCACCACTGGATTTTGAGTCCAGCGCGTCTGCCAATTCCGCCACAAGGGCGTTGCTCTTTTACAACTTTATTAGTTTATCAAGGCTAGCAAACCTTGTCAATAAAAAAGAGCGAATTTAGTCATTTTTATCCTCTTTATGTTGAGCTTCCCATTCAGCATGACTTTCATGATTCACAACGTGCTCAACGTGCCGTTCAGCATTCGCAAGCAGGTCTAAAATGTGTGAGTCCGTTAAGCGGTAATAGACCGTCCTGCCGACTTTTTCGACCGTGACAACCTGATCCTCTCGCAGTTTTCGCAGTTGATGTGACACGGCGGACTGTTCCATCCCCAGTGCCTCAACAATCTCATTCACCGAATAAGAACGCTCTTGCAATAGCATTAAAATGGCCAAACGTTTTTCGCCTGCTAATAACTTAAAAATATGGCTTAGTTCAAGTTGAATTTCTTTTTGCATAGCGCTATTATAACAAATTACCCCTCAGTTGTTTCCGATAAAAGTCAACAAAAAAGACCTTTGAATCACTTCAAAGGTCTTTTAATTTTTAGCCTTGAACAATCAAAACAGAAATCCGTGAGTTACGTGCAATGTAAGCTGCCTGTGAACCAATTGATCCCCAGAAGCCTTCACGAGAGTGAGCACCGACAACAATCAAGTCGGCCTTAACACGTGGTGCAATTTCATCGGCAAGAATTTGTCCAGCCTTCACACCATCATCAAAGACAGTATCAACTTGCTTGATGCCTTGGCTTTCAGCGAATTGACGGTACTTTTCCAAGTTCTTTTCAATTGCTTCACGCTTTTCCTTAATCACATCAAGGTGTAACGCGGCAATGGCTGATAAGTCACCCATTTCCAAAATGGAAGCGATGATCAAATGTGCATCATCTTCGCGTGCTTGGTGAATCGCGTTAGCCAAGGCCTTGTAGCCTTGTTCCGATTCATCAACACCAACCAAAACCGTCTTAAATTGTTTTGGTTCAATATTCATTGTTAATTCAGTCATGATAGCCTCCTCTTCAATTAGCCAGCAAACATTTGGTAAATAAGAACGATGTTAATAATCGTCAATCCAACAAAGCAGAGCCAACCAACCCACTTTACCCAAGCAGAGTTAGCGTAGTCACCCATGATCTTCTTTGAAGAAGTAAAGTAAATCAATGGGGCCATTGAGAATGGCAAGGCGATTGACAAGAAGACCTGAGTCGACTCAATCAAGGAGTCCATTTGTGATTCGTTACCACCGTACATAATCGCAATGATCAATACAGGCGTGATGGCGATACCACGGGTAATCACACGACGAAGCCACATTGGGATTCGGAAGTGCAAGAACCCTTCCATGATGATTTCACCAGTCAACGTACCAGTAATGGTTGAGTTCTGACCTGAGGCCAAAAGGGCCAAGGCGAACAAAGTTGACAGCACTGGCGAAGCAATCGCACCGGCAATGTTGTGGTTGTTCAAAGCATCATACAATTGGTGGAAACCATCCAATTCAGTTGCGTGACCGAAGAACAAGGCGGCACCAACAATCAACAGCATTGAGTTAATGAAGAAGGCCAAAGTCAACTGGATGTTAGAATCCCAAGTCATTAACTTAATGGCATCCTTCACTTCAGCAGGGTCATCGTGGTTAACCTTACGCGTTTGTGAGATTGATGAATGCAAGTAAAGGTTGTGAGGCATAACCGTGGCACCAATGATACCAGCAGTCAGCGTGATTGGGCTATCCAATCCGTGCAAAGCGTCTGATGACAAAGTCTGAGGACGAGGCACATAGTTTCCCATGATGGCCATCCAGTCTGGCTTTGACAAAATTGTTAGGTAAACGAAGACGACCAAAATGGTCAAAATCAACGTCATAACAATCGCTTCAATCTTACGGAATCCGAACTTCATCAAAAGAAGCAGGATCACAACATCGAAGGCTGTCAAGAAGATGGTAACCAACAATGGCCAACCAAATAGCAAAGACATGGCAATGGCACCACCAACAACTTCGGCGATATCCGTTGCAACCAAGGCCAATTCGGTCATAATCCAGAGTGCGTAACGACCAAACTTGTTGGTACGGTTACCAGTAGCCTGGGCCAAATCTTCTTGCTTGACGATTCCAAGCTTTCCAGCCATGTACTGCAAAAGCATCGCAATCAATGATGAAATCAAGATAACAGACAAAAGCAAGTAGTGGTAGGCAGCTCCACCCTTGATTGATGTCACCCAGTTACCTGGATCCATGTAACCAACGGCAACCAAGGCACCAGGACCTGAGAAAGCCCACAATCGACGCCAGAAAGAACCATTCTTTGGAACTTCAATGGAGCCGTTTACTTCAGCCAGTGACTTATCACCGGTGTGCTCAATCAATGAATGATGAGTCTTTTTATTTACGGAATTGTCCATAATTGTCTCCTTTGGATTTCTCCTTAGGAAGGCCATTGAACGACGCAGAAAAATGATTTCAAGCAAAAAGACCGCAAGAACCCCTTGCTTGACATTTAATTATTCTCAAGTAGCAGAATAGCTAGATTTTCACAATTTTGCGCTAAATAATTTTCATAAAGGATTTCATTCAACTTGGTTGTTGAAAGCTTATGAAAGGTACTTAACTCAATGACTTTTACCTAAGTCTAGACTTAATATTACACGATGCAGCGTCCGGGTCAAGCATAATTTTTTGATTTATTTCCGGTTTTTTTAAACAAAATATATAAAAAAGGCATTGGAACAGGCCTCAACCCCTTTTTATGATTTAATCTTAATTTAATTATAATTTGAAACGCCTCCTTTTAAATCAGAATAATTCTTATTTAAAAGGTTTTTTTGCGATTTTTAAACATTTTGTCATTAAATTGTATTGCAGTTTTCTTCGTGTTGTTGCCCTTCAATCTGGATGGTTACGTGGCTAACACCAAAAGTTTCTTTTAAGGCAGTTTCAATGTCATGGAGCTCTTTTTGTCCATGATCCCCTCGTAACGCTTCGTCTGACAACGCCAAGTGAACCGTCAACGCCGTTTCCGTCGTCGATAATGGCCAAATATGCAAATCGTGTAGTGACACCACGCCCTCTTTTTTTGCTAGATAGTCATAGATGGCATCTTCATCAATGGTATCTGGCACCCCATTAATCGCTAAGTTAACGGTTTCTTTCATGACAGGCCAAGCCGTTAGCAAGATAATCAAACCAATCAAAAGCGAAACAATGGGATCAATTATTTGCCAACCGGTAAGGTTAATTAACCATCCAGCTAAAATAACACCAATTGAAACACCAGCATCGGATAGCAGATGAATATAGGCTGTCTTGGCATTTAAGTCTTGGTCATGATGATGACTGTGACCGTGCTCGTCCGGCACGCCTGAAGCTTTAAAAAGCAGAGCCGTTGAGACGTTAACGACGATTCCGATGGCCGCAACAACCGTAATCATCAAACCATTCGTATGAATGCCGGCAGGATTCAAGAGGTCGTTAACCCCCTCGACTAGAATGGTCCCCACCGCAAAGAGCAGCAAAACCGTGTTAAAAATCGAAGCCAGAATTGAAACATTGTGCCAGCCATATGTCTTACTACGCGTTGCCTTAATACCAAAAACCAAAACGGCCAGCCACGCGATAACAAGCGCGAGCACATCCGAAAGGTTGTGAAAGGCATCAGCGAATAAGGCGGTTGAATGAGCTAACTTGGCAAAAATTAATTCAGACAAAACGAAAATCAAGTTCAGACTAATCCCAATTAAATACGGCTTTTGCGAGGGCTGCCCACCCTGTGTATGGCCATGATGATGAAGATGATTTTCCTTTTGTTGAACAGTTCCATGGGAAGCCGCCGTTTGTCTTGGCGCTTCTTCTTGTGTTGACATAGTTTTCTTCCTCCTTTTTGTATCATACCTTTTTTCTAAATAAAAAAAAGCCCAAATATGGACTTAGTTTTTTAATTCATCGAAAAAGTCAGCGGCATTTCCGATAATTTGTTGCACACCAGCCATGGCTGGCAACGGTGTTAAGTTAACGGCAAAAATTGGCACATTGGGCTGAGCATAACTTAGCAACCCAGCGAAGGGATAGACTTTAAAGGAGGTCCCCACTAAACAAATCAGATCCGCCTGGGCAACCCAAGTAGCCGCCTCTTCTACCCGAAAAGGGATCTCGCCATAAAAGGTGATGCGTGGCCGAATCTTAGCTCCATCTTCTGGTCGATAGAGCGAGCGCTGATAATCCTCTAAGCGGGCTTTTTGCCCGTCTTTGGGACTGTATAAATCATAAAGTGAACCGTGAAAGCGAATCAATTGCTGATCAGATAAACCAGCCTTAACGTCCAAATCATCAATGTTTTGCGTAATGACTTTTGCCCGTCCCTCAGTAACAAATTCAGCCATTTTTTGATGAATCACGTTGGGTTGTGCCTTTGGAAAATACAGATTTTGCTGCATGAAATCGTACTGAATGTCTGGAATTTCAGCAAAGGCCTGGTCCGACAATAAGTACTCCGGCGAATAGTCGAGTCCTTGGTAAACCCCATTTTTAGAACGGTAGTCCGGAATACCCGACAACGTCGAAACACCAGCTCCCGTCAAAAACACGATTTTCTTTGCTTGATCAAAGGCTCGTTGAACGCCCTCAGTTACCATCTTCATGAACGACTCCTCCTTCTTTTACTTTCGCAAAATATAAGGCAACGCCAACTTCTCCAGCAATTCTCGAACAGATAGTGCGTAGAGTTCCGTAAAGAACTTAGGTCGATCGGCAGGGTTTTTAGGCGCGGCAATCACAAAGGTGTTCTGCTTATCTTGCTTACCCAACCCAACGTATGCCTTTTCCTTTGAAGCATAATCGGTCATCTCAGAATGGAAAATTTCATACAGATTTTTCACGGGACCATTCAGTTGCCGTTCGGACAAAACCGGAGCCAATGTCACGTATTGTTGGGCATTAACAGTTGGCAAGTTTTCCTTTGCCAACAGTTCATCGAGGCCGGCAAATAAATGAACAATGGTTTTACGAATCGTTCGTGAATCCGTCAAATCAGCACTCATGATTGGCTCAGCCAGCGCCTTGGCGGCAGCATTTGCCTTTGGGTAATGACTTTGGTAAAAACGTTCGGCTTCTGCCGACTCTTCTGCCAATTCCCGCTCTTTCAACACGGCATTAAAAATTTGGACGTCTACCAAGGACAACAGGCGGAAAAGATGTTGCCCATCAATTTCTTCCTGTTCATCGGACAATTCGTCTGCGATTCCATTGCGGAAAGCAGTGGCTGTCGAATTGTTTAAATAACCCTGTTTACCCATTTCGCGGAAGGCAATAGCGTGCATGACCATCCGATGCAAGCGACTCGCAATGGTGACCAATTGCTGATCAAGGGTTTCATCTTCAAAAGTAAGACCAAAGAAGATTTGGGGCACGATGCCATTCAAGGACAACAATAGCTGAATCAGTTCAACCCCAATGGCAAAGTCGGCTTCCGTTTCATCCGGCACTTCAATCAACAAACGGTCGGCTAAAAAGGATTGCTTGACCTGATCCAGGCGCAGTCGTCCCGACTTTTCTTGACCAGTCCGGACCATCACCGTCCCAGGATAGGTTTCGTTTACTTGTTCTAATAATTTTTGTAATTTAGGCGTCATTTTTTCGTATTTCTCCTAAAATTTCTTTAGCATGATTTTGATCAACAGCACCTTCGGCTGCCAATCCATTGGCCACCTTCAGGACTTCATCACCAACGGCCCCCACCTGGATAGCGAGTGTTCGCGCCTGCATTCGCATATGTCCTGCCTGAATGCCAGGACCAGACACCGCCTTTAAAGCAGCCAAATTATTGGCTAAACCAGTGGCCACGATAACTTTCTTTAGTGCATCTAGGGAAGGCGCTCCCAGCAATTCCAAGTTCCTTTGGGCCATCGGCATGGCTGCAATGGCGCCACCCAAACGACCAATGTTGACCGGCATCGTTAAGGAGCCCAGTAGGAACTCGCCAGTATCATCTAATTTCCAAGTTGACAACGACTGGTACCGTCCCGTACTTCCCGCATAAGCGTGGCCAGCTGCTTCCACCGCCCGGTAATCATTACCGGTGGCCAAGACAACAGCGGACAAGCCGTTGAAGATGCCTTTATTTTCAGTAACCGCTCGGTCTGGATCGACTTTTCCAAAAGCCGATAATGACTCAATGGCTTTGGCCGCCGCTAAACCGCCTACCAGCGCCACTGGCATGTGGGCCATTACGGTCACCAAGGCGTCATGACCGGCATTTGTTAAAATAGCCGCAACAATGTTCTTGTTAAACGGCTGAAAAACAGCTTTAACGGCTTCTAGAATCGTGTTAACGGCGTTAGCGCCCATTGCTTCACCAGTTTGGACGGTTAGGTCGAGCGACGCCCTCCGTCCTGCTAGCGGTCGAATCTGGACATCTTTGAGGCCATCGCCTCGTTCAACCATGGAAGGCTTAGCCAGCTTAGCAGCTTCAAAAATGGCTTCTCGCTGTTCAGAAACGTAGGCTGACAACTCATCAATCGCCACATCTTGAAAAAGAATTTGACCTCCGAGAAGGGATTGGCTTGTTTGGTGACTTTGAAAGCCACCTGCTTGGCCGACCAAACGAGCCCCATTGTTAGCCGCAGCGACAACAGAAGGTTCCTCCGTGACCATGGGAACCTGATAGGAGCGACCATCGACCACTAGATGGCGTAAAAGTCCTTCCGGTAACGTAAAATCAGCAAAGTAATTTTCAATCAGGTTGGGCATTTCATCGGATTGTCGCTCCCGGTAAAAAGCCGTTAAAGATGGAGTCAAGCCCATGGCTTCGAGCCGTTCTCGTGCTGACAGTTGGTAAAACTTCTTTGTCATGAGTGGCCAAATTCCTCTTTCATTAATTCATAAATCAAACCTTCGCGCACACCCGATTCAGAAAAAATTACCCGTGGTGCCTGTAGGGCGCGGACCAGATTGAGCACGGGCAACAAGCCGGAAACAATGATATCTGCCCGGTTTTTCTCCAGCCCAGCTAAGTGTTCCCGCTGCGCGCGAGACATTTCAGCAATTTCTGCAAAGATTTCTTCTACGTGGGCACTGGTTAAATAAAGGCCATGCAAGGTCGGTTGGTTCTGCTTGGTCCAGCCCTTCTTTTCCGCCATTTTTGCCAGTGAACGGTTGGCCCCACCTAGCAAAATAATTGGTTGACCCTGATTTTGTCTAATGAAGGGAAGACCTTGGTAGGCGGATTGAATCTTTTGACAAGCCGCCTTAATTTGTGACTTTTCCACCGTATCCGCCAACTGATACTTTTCCGATAAATTAACGGCACCAAAGGGTAGGGATAACTCCACTTCTGCCACTTGATGGTGAAAAGGAATTAACTCAACCGAAGCCCCTCCGGTATCCAGTATAACGGCTGAATGCACCTTGGGGAGAGAAGCAATGACTCCTAAAAAGTCATAATGAGCCTCTTCTTCACCCGTTAAAACGCGCAGCTGTAATCCAATCGCTTGCTTGACCCGAGCTAAAAATTCAGCCTGATTTTTGGCTGTACGAACCGCAGCAGTTGTAATGCCATAAACAGCATCAACCGAAAAATTCTGCAAAGAAGCCATGTAGGTCTTTAATACCGTGATTGTTTTTTCCATTGGCTCTTCTTGTAAAAGAAGACTATCCCCCATCCCCTGTGAAAGACGAGTGTCTTCTTTCACACGATAGAGTTCTTCATACGAGCCGTCTTCTTTTATTTTTTCAACAACTAGTCGTGCTGAGTTGCTGCCCAAATCGATAATGGCGATGTTTTTCTCTTGCATAATGGCCCCATTTAGTGATTATTGTCCAGTATAACACAGCCATTTCCTCCAAAGAAAAAAGCATTAGACGACTGTCTAATGCTTTTTATTCTATTGTTCTAACGTCTCGCCGATTTGTGACAAATACGTATTTGCAATACTTGTTCCTGAGGATGGTACGTCACCACCAAACTGTGTTCCGGTTTCTTTTTCAGAAAGTCCAAGCTGCTTTCGTAGCTTGTTCGTAACACGTTGCTTTTCAGAGTTCGTTACCGCTTGGTAAGAAACCCCATCGTACATGACACCGGTTCCCTGCATGTGATCAGAATCTTGGTTCTTAGCTGCGTTTCGGTAGTTTTGAGCAATCTTCAAGATATTGTTGAATGACAAATCTGTCTGTGCATACTTCGACAAAGACTTGATGAAGGAAGCGTTCAAAAGCGTCTCTGCATTCACAGATTTCTTAATCAACGCCTGCAAAACGAGTCGTTGCCGTTGCTGACGTCCATAGTCTCCCTGTGGATCATCATAACGCATTCTTGAAAAGGCCAAAGCCGCTTCCCCAGTCAACTTCGTCTTAGATGATGTCCAAGTAGCTCCGTTATCATCGGAATACTCCCACTTCGTGGAACCCTTATGGAAACGATACAGGTCAGGACCGTAATCGTGGGCGGTATCTTGGCTATACTGGAAGTCCATTGGTGATTTAACGGAAACACCACCGACCTTATCGACCAATGTCGTCAACCCCTTCATGTTAACCAATGCATAAGAGTCGATTGGAACATTCAGGTAATTCTGCACGGCTTTCATAGTTGCTCCCACGCCACCGTAAGCATATGCAGCATTCAACTTCTGAGGGAAGGAATCTTCATAACCGGGAATGGCCGTCATAATATCACGAGGGATCGACATCATCGTGACTTTATCAGTCTTGGGATTAATCGTCACCAGCATCATGGAATCCGTGAGACCTTCTCGATCGTTACGGTTCAACTCCCCAACGTCGGTTCCCATAACCAAAACTGAAAAAGGCTTACCCCGGGCAATTAAATTCGAAACATTGCGAGTCTTTGAGATCTTGGCAGACTTTTGGATATCATCGATTGACCCCTTGTACTGGGCATAGAGATAGGTTCCCCATCCAGCAACCGCCAATAGAATAATCGTCAGAATGGAAAGAATCCACTTCCGAATACGGCTCCGCTTCTTTCGCTTTTGGCGGACACCGTCATACCGAACTTTCCGGGATAATTGATCTGGATCTTGTTGCATATGAATGATCTTCGCTTTCTACCGATTTTTAAAATTATCACTTAACTTTTATTATTCTATCACATAGCATGTTAAACAGGCGTTAAAAGCAGGCGAATTAAGACATCTTAGGAAAAGCTTTATATTTGTTTTTGAGTAAACAAAAAACGACCAGGCAAAGCCTAGTCGTTTTGAAAAAATTAAATTTAAATTAGCCAGCGATACCAACAATCGTGCCGTCAACGATACCGAAACCAACCTTTGTGAATGAAGCATTCATCAACCAGTTACGGTGTGCAGGTGCGGCAACCATGCCAGTTTCATTGTACCAAGCATCAACAACTGATGAAGGTGACCAATCGATGGCAACAACTTCAGGACCAGCAACTTGTTGGAAGTGTCCAGTTGGCAATCCACCGTTTGCTACAGCGTTAGCTGCACGTGAAGCAGCCGTTGCGGCCAATGAAGCATCGTATGAAACAGGTGCCAAACCGGCAGCTGCACGCTTTGCGTTCATTGCGTTGATAATTGTTTGAACTGAACCATCAGCACCAGCTGAGTAAGTCGTGTTTGAAACGGCAGCAGTCGTTGCAGCAGCAGCTTGTGTGTTCGTGTTCGTCGTTGCTTGTGTGTTAGCAGTTGCGGCTGAATCATCAGTCGTTGAAGCCGTCACGTTTTCATCAGCGGCAGCAGCAACTGAAGCAGTGGCAGCAGTTGCCGTTGCAGAAGTTGTAGCGGCAGCAGCAACACCGTCAGTTGTGATTGTGTCACCAGCGATGATCAAGTCAGCGTTGGCGATGTTGTTCTTAGCAACCAATTCTTCAACAGTTGTGTTGTTATCTTCAGCGATTTGTGACAGTGTGTCACCGGCCTTGATTGTGACGTCGTTGGCAGAAGCGTGAGCACCTGCTGCAGCAAAAGCAGTAGCAGAAGCTAATGTGGCCAAGATTGTCTTAGTAACGTTATTCTTCATGAGAGACTCTCCAATTATGTTCTACTTATTTTTTATTGATAGTGGGTACAACTCAGTGGCTGTACTCAATCGATATGCCTATTGTAAGATAACAGCATTACTGCATAATATCCCATAGGTTACGTTCATATTACAATAAATCAACTCTTTTTGCAAATCAAAATTCCAATAAGAGTGATCCGTATGTGAAACCAGCGCCAAATCCAGTTAACACCACCTTCTTTCCAGTCAGGTCAACTTGGCTGTTCAACTGGTCAAAGGCCATGGCAATCCCTGCTGAAGAAGCATTGCCATATTCTTCTAGGTTCGTAATGAATTTATCCATACTCTGACCGAGACTAGCAGCCACTTTTTCAATCATCCGTAAGTTGGCTTGGTGCAAGACAAAGTAATCAACGTCATCAACGGTTAGGTTCTTCCCCTTCAAAAAGTCTTGAATGTGGTTCGGAATCTTTGTCGTGACTTCGTTATAAACCGTCCGACCCTCCTGAGCAAAAGCATCAATGGTCGGGTAGTTCTCAGCTGATAATTTCGTCAAAGGCGCAATGCGTCCAGAGTGTACCACTTCGGCATCCCCAATGGTGTGCATTTCCTCAGCAGTTAAAACGCCGACCTCGCTAGGCGCCAAAACAGCCGCACCGGCTCCATCACCGAAGAAAACGGTCGATGTTCGGTCCGAAAAGTCCATCATCTTGGAGTTTACCTCAGCGGCAATAACCAAGCCGTATTGGTACGCCCCGCTTTTAATGAATTTATCTGCGGTTGACAAGCCAAAGACAAAGCCCGCACAGGCCGTTGATAAATCAAAGCCCCAGGCTTTATCAGCGCCCAAATTGCGTTGAACCAACGCTGCTGTCGAAGGAGCTAATCCATCTGGTGTAAAAGTCGTCACAATAATGAAGCCTAATTCCTTGGCTGAAATACCTGCCCGTTCTAACGCAATCTCTGCCGCCTTAGTTGCCAGGTCTGATGTATTTTCACCCCGAAGCGAAACACGGCGTGAGCGAATCCCCGTATGGGAAACAATCCATTCATCACTCGTGTCCACGACTTTGGCTAAATCATCATTGGTCACAATATCTTTTGGCACATAGTGGCCGGTGGCCAAAATCTTACTTCCAATCATAATCATTCCTATACTAAGTTGGAGCTTCCTTTTTTACTTCAAAAAGGGCTCACTGTAAGTGTAGCGAGTCTATACTAAATTAACATAAAAACCCCACCATCATTTCGATGAGGGAGCTAACTATGCTTATTATAGGTGTTCTTTAGGCCTTCTTCAAGTCGTCGAGACGCTTCTTCGTGGCAGCGGCCTTTTCTTGCCAGTCCGCCAACTTTTCCTTCTCCTTGGCTACAACGGCTTCCGGAGCAGAAGAAACGAACTTTTCATTGGCAAGTTTTCCTTGACCACGCTTGACTTCCTTATCAAACTTGGCCAATTCGCCTTCCAAACGCTCGATTTCGGCATCGATGTCAATCAATCCGGCAAGCGGTACGTAGACTTCAGCACCCGTAATCACCTGTGACATGGCCAAATCAGGAACATCAACGTCTTCTGCAATCGTCAATGACTTTGGCTTTACAAAGCGCTGGATGTAATCGGCGTTGTCGTTGAAAATCGTAACCAAATGGTCATCTTTTACCTTAATCAACACGTCGATTTCCTTGGACATCGGCGCCTTCGCTTCGGCACGAATCGTCCGGACCGCCACAATCAAATCTTGCAAAGACTTGAAGGAAGCAGCGGCTTCGTCGTTTTCCAATTCTTTCTTATAAACTGGGTAAGCTTGGATGCCTAAGTGGGCATCCTTACCAGCCTGTTCTGGCATTTCCTGCCAGATGGCTTCAGCCATGAATGGCATGATTGGTTGGAGGAGACGCAGGGTTTGGTCCAAGACATAGGCCAAGGTTTCTTGAACGGCCGTCTTGTCACCATCCCCGTTCAACGATTCCTTCGTCATTTCGATGTACCAGTCGGCAAAGTCAGACCAGATGAAGTTGTACAGATCACGACCCGCTTCACCAAATTCGAACTTATCGAAGTTGTCTGTAACTTCCTTGACCGTTTTGTTCAAACGATCCAGAATCCACTTGTCCGCAAGAGACAACTTGTCTTCATCGGGAATGCGCGCCACTGTATCGTCTTCCAAGTTCATAATAACGTAGCGGGAAGCGTTCCAGATCTTGTTGATGAAGTTCCAGGCGGCGTCCATCTTTTCGTAAGTAAAGCGGACGTCTTGACCAGGCGTTGATCCCGTCGCCAAGAACCAACGCAAGGCATCGGCACCGTACTTTTCGATGACGTCCATTGGATCAACACCGTTTCCGAGTGATTTGGACATCTTGCGGCCTTCCCCATCACGAATCAAACCGTGAATCAACACGTTCTTGAATGGTCGCTCACCAGTGAATTCTTTTCCTTGGAACATCATTCGAGCAACCCAGAAGAAGATGATGTCATAACCCGTAACCAAGGTATTTGTTGGGTAGTAGCGAGCAAAGTCTTCGTCCAAGTTGTTTGGCCAACCCATCGTTGAAAATGGCCAAAGAGCAGAGGAGAACCAAGTATCCAAAACGTCTGGATCACGTTCCCAATCATCCCCCGGCGCCTTTTCACCAACGTAGATTTCTTCTTGATCCGTCCCCTTGTTCTTGTACCAGGCAGGAATTTGGTGTCCCCACCAGAGCTGACGTGAGATAACCCAGTCACGGATGTTTTCCATCCAACGGGTGAAGGTATCTTCAAAACGACCTGGGACGAAGTTGACTTTTTCGTCAGCGTTTTCTTGCATCGCTAGGATTTGCTTAGCCAATGGCTCCATCTTAACGAACCACTGCGTTGACAAGCGTGATTCGATAGCAACACCAGTACGTTCTGAATGACCAACGGAGTGCGTGTATGGCTCAATCTTCAACATGTCACCGGCGGCTTCCATGTCGGCCACCATGGCCTTACGAGCTTCGAAGCGATCCAAGCCCTCGTACTTACCGGCATTGGCATTCATGTGAGCGTCTTCGGTCATCGTGTTGATGCGTTCCAAGTTATGACGGTTACCAACTTGGAAATCGTTTGGATCGTGGGCTGGCGTAATCTTCACCATTCCCGTTCCAAAGTCCTTTTCAACGTATTCGTCGGCGATGATTGGAATTTCGCGACCGACGAGCGGAACCTTAACCGTCTTTCCAATGATGTCTTTGTAACGTTCATCCGTTGGGTTGACGGCAACGGCAACGTCACCAAAGATTGTTTCAGGACGAGTTGTGGCAATCTCGATGTAGTCCTTGCCATCCAAAGTCGTCCCATCCGTGAATGGGTACTTAACGTGGTAAAAGGCCCCTTCGTCATCTTGATAAATGACTTCGATATCAGACAAAGCTGTTCGAGCCTGTGGATCCCAGTTAATGATGTATTCACCACGGTAGATTAGACCCTTGTTGTAAAGGTCGATGAAGACTTTGTTAACCGCTTCATTCAACCCCTTATCCAAGGTAAAACGTTCGCGGGAATAATCCAGGGCCAAGCCCATCTTTCCCCACTGCTTTTTGATTGTTGAAGCGTATTCGTTCTTCCAATCCCAGACCTGTTCGATGAACTTTTCACGACCAAGATCGTAACGGGAGATGCCTTCGGCACGCAAGCGTTGTTCCACTTTGGCCTGTGTGGCGATACCGGCATGGTCCATTCCTGGCAACCAGAGCGTATCAAAGCCTTGCATCCGCTTTTGACGAATCAACATATCTTGCAAAGTCGTGTCCCAGGCATGACCCAAGTGCAACTTTCCCGTCACGTTTGGTGGCGGAATCACGACAGAATAAGGTTCTGGTTCGTTTCCCTGAATCGCCTTGTTCGCTTCGGGAGCGAACAGCTTGTTGTCCAACCAATCTTGGTAGCGACCCGCTTCGACCGCGGTTGGATCATACTTGGTTGACATGTTTACATCACGCATCGACTGTCCTCACTTTACTTTACAAAATGGCTTTTTTTAAGATGATATTAAAAAAGCGTCCTAATCAAAAGATTAGGACGCTTGCACGTGGTACCACCTAAATTGCGTTTTCCTAGCAAAAGCCAGAAAAACACCACTTCATTCAAATTAATTATTTACCCTTAGCAACCTTCCGCATTAACTCGCCCGTTTTCCAGCAACCAACGGTTCTCTATATCAGTAGCGCTTGCGTACTCCTCTAAGTTCTCTTTAGTGTACAAAGTCTTTTGGGGTTAGTCAAGCCTTTCTTAATCCTCAAGACTGACTATTCCCAGCTTGTTCTTCATAGGTTGACTGGTATTGGTCAATTTGCTCTTTCAAAACGCCAATTTGTTCAGTGTTGACTTTCAAAACCGGTAATTCCTTCGGATGGTCATTGTTCTCTGTATAAAGCCCATAAGCATTTCCGGACACCGTCTGCCCTGGGGCTAGCTTCCAACAAAGGTAGCGGTACTTACCGGACTGGCCGAGGATGACATCGCCCTTCTTTTGCAATTTGTTACTAATCAATTGATCATCTTTTAATTGACCAGCACCATTTTCAAAATACTTCACGCTGGAAGTCCAGGCCGTGGCCGTGATGTCATCGGTGGCAAGGCCCGTCATGTTACGACTATCTGTATTCTTAAAGCCCGTATCAAAGGCCCCATTGGGCGCTGATGCAACGACGTACAGGTTCGATTTAGTCGTGTTCTTTAGTTGCAACTTGATTTTCACAACACTTCGACTATGGAAAGCCTTGTAATCCGTTTTTTTAAGGGACAAAACGTTGATTTTTAACCCCTTAATAGTGCCAGACTGCCCCGAAGTTAGGGCGAGTATACCATTACTTGTTGACGAGCGAACACTACTTACCGTCTCCTGCTTTTGGTCATTCTTATTCAACTGGTGTTTTTGCCAGACGAACGTCCCGGATAGCCCAGCCACGAGCAGAACAACCACTAGCCAAATCCACTTTGTTCGTTTCATCTTTCAACCTGATTTCTTTCCTTAATGTTCCCCATTATACGCTTCTTTTAAATTAGAATAAAAAAGCAGACGATTTGATCGTCTGCTTTTCACCTGATCTTGACCATCTTAATGGTTTTGATTCTGGTTCTGATTTTGAGCTGCGGCTGCTGCAGCAGATGAAGATTGGGCTGCTGCACTTGAAGCAGAGTCGGCCGCTGCCTTTGAGGAAGCGGAATCTGCGGCTGCCTTTGATGAAGAATCAGCCGCTGCCTTTGCAGAGGCGGCTGCAGCTTGTGATGAGGCTGCCGCTGCGGCTGATTGTGCGTTTTGTCTTGCAATCGCTTCACGATCGGCCGCCGCTTCGGAGCTAGCTCTTGCGGCTGCGGCTGCATTGGCCGATGCTGTGTTCGCATCATCGTCATCATCTGACGATGATGAGCTCTTTGAGGATGAATGCTTCTTTGAAGAGTATGAAATATCCGGCGTTGATGAATCATCATTGTCAGAAGACGATGAGGCCGCGCCAACCATGTAGAAGGCAAAGGCACCACCAATTAACACAACGATGAGCCAAAACCACCATTTTTTATAAAAGGTCATCCCGCGCTTGTCGGTTTTCCGACGCTTTGAACGTGATAGCATATGTAAATTCCTTTCTCGCGTTTAGTCCTTACGACCCAAACGGTTTAGAAGTTCACGAATTTCCTTGCGGTAGTAAATAATGAAACCAGCAAAGACAATGGGCCAAGCACCTTGCTTAACGGCTGCGAGTAACAACTCACCCACGAACCCGAAAAACTTATCGAAGATAGTACCAAAAAGAACACGAACGGCTACGAGCAAAACAATGGCCGTAATCACCACAACAAAGGGGTTAGACCACTCGGAGCGTTCTTTGACTTTGACAAAGGCCTGCTTAGCAGAATCCGTCGCCGCTTGGGCACCTTTTTGTGCAGCTTCCGCCGCTTCTTCCATGCGGTTGTTACCCGTGTTTTCTTTCTTTGAATCAACCGGCTGCGCTTCAGATGTGTTTTGTTCCACATCCTTTTTTGTTTCTGGCGTCTTTTTCTCTTCTGCCATAAGCGATTTCCTTTCAATCAAGTTTATTGTCAACTTTCATTCTAGCAGGAATGAAACAAAAGAGCCAATATCATTAAAAAAGTCAGTCGAGGAGATCGACTGACTTTACAAAAGAGAAAAACGACCCGCAGGTCGTTTTTTAATCAACTGCTTACCAAACAAATAGTCCCACCATGGCCGCTGAACAAAGCGAAACCAGGATACCAGACAAGAGGAGGTAGCCAACGTTCTTGGCAATGACCTTGCTTTTATCGTCTGAAACCATTCCCTTGAAGCAACCAACAATCATTCCGATTGTTGAGAAGTTGGCAAATGACGTTAAGAACACCGTCAAAACTGCCGCATAGTGTTCTGGGAAGTGGCTAATCTTGTTAGTCACAGACCCCATCACAACGAATTCGTTCGTAATCAACTTTGTTCCCATGAACTGGGCCAAGTCGAAGGAGTGTGCTCCCACACCGAGCAACCAAGCAAATGGATACATCACGATTCCCAAGATATGTTCGAGGGATAGCCAGGGGTTGATAAGACCCAACAGCTTATCCACCATCGCTGCCAAGGCAACGAAGGCAATCACGTTGGCCGCAATGATCAAAATCAACTTCCCGGCACCAAGAATGGAATCACCTAAGAATGAGAAGAACGGCTCACGTTTGGCAACAACGGCTTCCTTCACCTCGGACTCAGCCAAGACTTCTGATCCGGAGTCGATATCCTCGGTTGCTGCCGGAGCAGGTCCCATCTTTGCAATCGTATCTTCTTCTGGTGACACTTCAACAGGATTCAAGATAGCAGTCACAATTAGTGCGTTAATAACGTTAATGGGAACAGCCGTCAAGATGTAACGAGCAGGCATCATCAACGTATAAGAACCCAGAACCGAGGCCGTCACACAAGACATGGACATCATGGCCAAAGTCAACATCCGGTCCGCCTTCATCTTCTTCAATTGCAAGGCAGAAACGGCCAAGGCTTCCGTGTTTCCTAGAAACATCATTTCAATTGAGAAGAATGATTCAAACTTTGGTTGACCAAAGAGCTTTGAAAGTCCCTTTCCAAGCCACTTAATGACGAATGGCAAAATCCCAAAGTAAGTTAAAATATCGAAAAGTGGCACAACCAACAGAATTGGCAACAAAACGGACGTAAAGAAAGTGCCCTGCAACTTAGCGCCGGTTGGCTTCAAAGCAAAGTCAATTCCAACACTGGCCACTGAAATTAGTTCGTTAAAGCCACCAGCTGCCGCATCAATCATGTCACGACCGATTGAGAACGATGTGAAGAACCAAGCTAATACTAAGTTAACCACCACCATGATGGCAATCGAGCGCCAGTTAATCTTCGAGCGGTTCTTTGAAAACAGCACAGCCAGTCCGATAAAGACCAGTAGTCCCACCGCATTTACCAACAAATAGAACATGTCGTTTCCCCCTGTAATTCCGACAGTTTCGCATAACAACTTAATTATACACGGTGAAAAGTAAACAAATTAAGTTTCTCTCTCTTTCTTTCCCTGTTTTAACGAACATTTTGATTAAATTTATCTAATTGTTCGTTTTATTAGAATTTCCTCCATTATGCCCATTCAGATGCTTCTCTTTTAAAAGGAAAATCCCCACAAAAATGCTATAATCAACACGTTTACCAATTCCGGTGAGCGCTAAACACACGGTGCGTTGCTTCCGATGACGGCACCTAAAAAACAATAGGAGGATTCATCATGAATCAAAAATCAAGCACACTGGCCCTGACTTTTTCGCCCAAGGCGATTTGGTCGGACCTCATCTCACTGAATAAGGCAACAAAGGCAATGCTTTCCGTAATGGTCTTCGCCCAGCTTTTGACCTTTCTGCTCTCGTCCGACCGATCCGGTCTCGCCTGGTTGACCCTTTGGACCGGTTTGGCTGCGGTGATTAACCTGGCCTTAGTTGACCAGGGCAAGCAATCCAACTTCTTTTGGGGCCTAATTTGTACGGCCGCCTGGATGATGGTTGCTCTACACTCTCGAACTTTCGGGGACGTTTTTGCCCAGGGATTCGCCTTTTTGATGCAGTTTTCCGGGATTTACTTCTGGGCTCGGGCACGAAACAGCGAAAAGGGTGAGCTGGTCTTCAAGAAGATGTCCAAAACCTTGGCTTGGTCGGTCTTAACTTTGACCATCCTGACCTACTTAGTGGTTTTAGCCATTTCAAAGCACTTGAACGGACTGCAAGTTTACTTGGATTCCGCGGTGCTCCCGCTGAACATCATCGGTCAGTTACTCATGACCTATGGTTACCGCTCCCAGTGGTTCGCCTGGATTACCGTTGACATCGTTCAGGTGCTCGTCTGGGCCCAAAACATTTTCGTCCTCGACGGCTCCTATGCGATTTCCATGCTGGTGCTTCAAATCGTCATGCTGGCAAACGCCCTCTACGGTGCTTGGTACTGGTATAATCGAAAAAACTAATTCATTATAAAAGTCCCGTTCTCGACTAGTGAGAGCGGGACTTTTTCATTGATTTGATTATGCTAAACGGCGATCAAGACGCTTGGCCAACAAAGATAAGAGGTAGTTCACGATAAAGTAGCAGAAAGTCATAAAGACCAGAATGGGTACAATATAGTGACTGTTTTGTGCATAGACAACCTGACCACGGAAGGTCAAATCAGCAAGCACAATTCCAGAGGCCAAAGAGGTATCCTTTACCAAAGAAATCAACTGCGAAATCAATGGTGGAATCATCTTCTTGTATGCCTGAGGCAAGATGATGTACATCATGGTCTGTCGGTTGGACATACCAGTCGAACGAGCACCTTCGAACTGTCCCTTGTCAATCGAGTCCAAGCCACCACGAATAATTTCAGACAGCATGGCCGCTTCGAAAAAGGACATGGCGACAACCGTTGACCAGAAAACCGGTAGGCGAATCCCAATCTGAGGCAAAGCAAAGTAAGTGAAGAAGATAATCAACAACAGTGGTAAGTTTCGCACGATGTTGTTTAGAGTACCAACTAACGATGAAAAGTAAGGAATCTTTTCAAACATGACGATTCCAATAACGGAACCAAGAATGAAGGAAACCACAATTGAAAGAACAGAGACCGCAACGGTAATCCATAGGCCCTGCATGAGATAACCCAAGTTATCGGGTGTTAACGCATTTAAAAAGTCATTCATTGGTCATCCCCTCCTATCGATTTCCCTGCAGACGTTCTTCCAAGTACTGCATACCATAACTAAGTGGCAACGTTAAGACGAGGTAGAAAATACCAACGATGATATAAGACGTGAACGTATCAAACGAACTAGCTGCCACTAAGTTTCCCTGATACATCAGGTCTAAGCCACCAACAAAGGCCAAAATGGAAGAATTCTTGACCAGATTAATGAATTGATTTCCTAAAGATGGAATGGCAACCTTGAATGCCTGTGGTAAGACAATTACCCGCATGGCTTGACCATAGGATAAACCATTGGCTAAGGCACCTTCCATCTGTCCCTTATCAATCGACAAAATCCCGGCACGAACCGATTCAGCGATAAAAGCCGACGTATAAAGTGATAAGGCAACAGTTCCCGCAACAAAGCCGGTCATCTTAATGACTTTGGCAACTGCTAAGTAGAAAAAGAGCGTAATAATCAGCAACGGTACGTTTCGAAAGAACTGCACGTAGGCGTTCCCTAAACCTGACCAGAGGCGTTTTTTCGACAACTGAAGCAAGGCAAAGAGCGTCCCTAATATGAGAGAAGCAACCAAAGCGATGAGCGAAGCGAGAAGGGTGTAACCAAATCCAGAGTAAAAGAGGGAACTATAATGATTAAAGATTGTCATTGTGTCACCTCCAATTGACTAACGTCTAATCCCTGTACCTGACCAAACCACTTTCTAATTAAGGCGTTGTACCTTCCATTTTTCTTGAGGGCGGCCAACGCTTCATTACTTTCTTTCACCATACCAGGCTGGTTGTGGTCAAAGGCAATACCATAAGGAGCGTAGCCCATGATGCCACCAACCACGTGATAGTCTGGGTTTTCGGTTACCAAACCATACAAAATGGCGTTATCTGTCACAATTGCCTGACCTTGGCCGGCCTTCAGAGCCTGCATAGCCGAAGCATAATCTTGCAAGGCCAAAACCTTAGCCTTTGGCGCTTCCTTTTTGACAGTATCCGCGGCCGTTGTTCCCAGGGCAATCAAGATGGTCTTGGATGGATCATTCAAGTCCTTAATCGACTGGATACCCGAATCCTTTTTAACCAAAAGCGAATTTCCGGCTGGGAAATACGGATCAGTGAAATCAACGATTTTGGCACGTTCCTTCGTGATGGTCATGACCGCAGCTACCCCATCAATGTTCGTGTTCTTCAATAATTGAACCTTTGAAGAGGCGTTAACGGGTGTAAAAGTCGCGGTCAGCTTCATGTTCAATTGCTTACCAATTTGCTTTGTAAGCGCCTTTGCCAAATCAACGTCGAAGCCCTCCGACTGTCCAGTTTTGGTATTTACCAGACCAAAGAGTTTCGTGTCTGTCTTAACCCCCCAATTAATGGTCTTGGTCTTTTCAACACGGGCCAGTGTATCTTGATGCATGCGGTTTTCATGAGCACGGTTTGCAGCCCACAAACCAGCAACAATCAAAATCAGCACTAACAGAATGGAGGCAGTAATCCCAAAAAGACGTTTTTTATTCTTTTCCATCTTGCCTCCTCCCTTAGTGGTTTGCCACTTGACTCAAGAACTTCTTTGCTCGTTCGTTACTTGGGTCCTTAAAGAACTGCTCCGTTGAGGAATCTTCCAAAATCTGACCATCCGCCATGAAGATTACACGATCGGCCACGGCCTTTGCAAAGCCCATTTCGTGGGTCACGACCAACATCGTCATATCACTATCTTCAGCAATTTCCCTCATAACCTTCAAAACATCCCCAATCATTTCGGGATCCAAGGCAGAAGTTGGCTCATCAAAGAGCAGGCACTTAGGCTTCATCGCCAAAGAACGGGCAATGGCCACGCGCTGCTTTTGTCCACCAGACAAAGCCGATGGCATGTTATTCGCCTTGTCAGCCAAACCGACACGCTCCAACAGCTCCATTGCAATTCGCTTGTTTTCCGCTTCGTCACGTTTCAAGACCAAACGGGGGGCCAACATAATGTTTTCAATCACGGTTTTATTGTTATAGAGGTTAAAATGCTGAAAGACCATTCCAACGTTCTTACGAATCTTATTCATATCCGTCTTGGGATCATGAAGGTCAAAACCATCAACAATGAGCTGACCCTCTTGGATTTCTTCCAACCCGTTCACCGTTCGAATTAACGTTGATTTACCAGAACCAGATGGACCAATCAACACAACGGTTTCGCCCGCATCAATTTTCAGGTTAATGTCTTTTAGTGCGTGAAAGTCGCCATAGTACTTTTCTACGTCTTTGAACTCAATCATGGACATCTGTTTTCTTTCCCCCATGTCTTTTTTTAGAATCAATGTATTATAGCCATTATAACCCTTGTAGGAATAAATGGTCCTTTTTTGTTAACTTTTATAACGAGGCCGAATATTTTGAAGAAAATAAAAAAAGCCCCTCCTCGTATGGAGCGACGCAGACTGTCCCGGCTGGGCTCGAACCAGCGACCTTCGCATTAACAGTGCGGTGTTCTACCAACTGAACTACAAGACAAAATGAAATTATAAAAATGAGAAAAAACATCTTATTTCTCAACTGTCCCGGCTGGGCTCGAACCAGCGACCTTCGCATTAACAGTGCGGTGTTCTACCAACTGAACTACAAGACAATCAAATGGCGTGGTATTAATATACCACGCCATTCTAATAAAAGTCAACAAATTATGAGTATTTTTTAATTTTTATCTGAACGGATTCCAAAAACGGCCACCATCGATTGATACCAACCAGACAGCCAGTAACAAAAGAAGAATTCCCATCGTCAAAGCCAGCCAATCCGGCAAGCGCCATTTTTGACTGTAATACCATGTTCGTTTTCGCTTCTTACCGAAGCGGCGTAGGGCCATCGCTTCGGAAATTGTTTCGACTTTTTCCAAAGTCGAAAAGGCCAGGGAAAGTAAGAGGCGGGTCGAAGCCATCATTTTCTTCCCTAAAGATGCTTTTTTACCAAGGGCGAACCCGCGGGCCTCCTGCACCTTTTTTGTGGTTTGAAACTCGTTTTGAATCGTCGGTAAATACCGCAGTGTCAAGGAAAAGGCGTAGGCAATCTTATAAGAAATTCCCACTCGATTCAGACCAGCTGCCAATTGAGAAGGTTGCGTCGTGAGCAAGAAAGCCAGGGAAAGCGGAACCGAAAAACAATACTTTAGTAACACCAACAATTCATAAAACAGTTGTTGACTCGTCAAAGCATAGTAACCCGAACCAAGTAAAATCGTTTTATCATGGTATAACTCAACCCCGTATTGTGGTGCAAAAACATAAATCAACACCAGATTAAGTAGCGCAAAAACGACGGTTAAATAAACCAGTATCCGAATCGAGCGCCAAGAGATTTTTGATAAATATAAAACAAAACCGGCAAAAACCGTCAACAAAAGCAGGAAGCGGATGTCAAAGGAAAGGATCCCCGCGACCGTAAGCAACAAAAAGACAAGCAGCTTACTCGTCGCGTTTAATCGATGGATGACCGAATCGCGGTCTTGATAACCAAGAAAATCAGTCATGACTCCCCTCCCTTTCAATGCGCGTCAGCAAAATTTGATCCGATGGCACAATGAGTGACGTCTGTTCCAATAACGACCGTTGACTAAAAAGTTCGGCCGGCGTCATTTTCGCCGTCAGACGCCCCGCTACCAAGGAGACCACCTGATCTGCCCACTTTTCAATCAGGGCCATATCGTGAGTAACCGTCACCAGGGCAATCCCGGAATCTTGCAACAAACGCAAGTATTCCAGCAACCCTTTGGCGGAAACATCGTCTTGTCCGGCCGTTGGTTCGTCTAAAATTAAGACCTTAGGTTCCAAAATGGCTACTGACAAAACGGATAAGCGTCTCTTTTGACCAAAAGACAGCGATTGACTTTGCCAATGACGATAAGGATAGAGATTCGCCTTTTTTAAAGCAAAATGAACCGTTTCCTCAATGACATCTTCCGCTACGTGATGCAGGCGCAGGCCGGTAGCCACTTCCTCAAAAACTGACAAACCAATGAGCATCTCGTTAGGATTTTGCGAAACGTAGCCCACGTATCGCGCCTGCTCTGCCAAGCTCAGTTCGGCAAAGTCGACTGTGACGTTCTTATCCTCGTCACTCTTCGAAAAAACACGTCCCTGTTGAACAGGTAAGAAACCAGCAATTAAACGGGCGAGCGTCGACTTTCCAGAACCATTTTCGCCGATCAAGGCCAACCATTGATTGGCATCAATGGTCAACGAAACATCGTCTAAAATGGTTCGATCGCCATAGGAATAGGTCAAGTTCTCCGCCTCCAAGGCGGCCGTGGACCTGTCTTGTGTTCCCTTATCTACTGCTGTTTTCTTAGTCTTTTGCGCCTGTTGCAGTTGCTGCTTCAAGTTGGGACCGGTTACCGTTTGAACATCTTCAATGTGTTCAAGATTCTGCAGAGAATAACCCGATTGTTCAACGAGTGACAGATACGCCGGCTGGGCCAACTGCCAGTCGTGAAAGCGAGGGTTTTTAAGCAAATCCTCGGCCTGTCCGTCAAAGACCAGTTCACCGTTTTTCAGAACCAAAACATGATCAACACCTTGACGCAAAACCTCATCCAGACGGTGTTCCACCATAATGATGGTAATACCATCTTGATGCAGCTGCTCAATGGTCGCAAGCACCGCTTGACCGGTTTGGGGATCGAGACTTGCGAGGGGCTCATCCAAAACTAAAATGGGACTATTCCCAACCAGCACCCCCGCCATGGCAACCCGTTGCTTTTGTCCACCAGAGAGCGCCTCCGGCCCCAACGGCAACAAATTAGTCAATCCTAACTTATCGGCGATGTTGGCAACGGCAGCACGCAGTTTTTCAACCGCTTCCGCCTCGTTTTCGAGCACGAAAGCAATGTCTTCAGCCACCGTTAGACCAACAAACTGGCGATCAGTGTCTTGTAAAATAGTCCCAACTAAAAGCGAACGGTCAAAAGAGTCAGTCCCGGCTTGGTCCTCATTATTAATGAAGACTTGTCCGTCGATTTCGCCCTCTTTTTCAGTTACCAATGCATTGATAAGAGCAATCAACGTTGACTTTCCCGAACCAGAAGGGCCTAAAACGAGAGTTTTACTCCCCTTTTGGATGGTGAAGTTTAGATTCTTCAACGTTTCTTCCGCTTGACTGTGATAACGAAAGGAGAGGTCCTTAAATTGTAAGACAGAATCAGTCATTCAGTTCTCTTTCTAATCTTCTTTACGCAATAGTTCTTGTTGCCCTTTGTTTTTAATATACAACGATACCAAAGTCGTTCCAATAATTGCCGTCGAAATGATGTTCACCACAACAGAAAGGCCACCTTGCAAGAAGACTTTGTTAGCTGGTTCGGCATAAATCAAAATGTCTAGGATGGGGGCTACAACCAGCCAAGCAATGACATTGGCAATGGCCTGGCTAATGTTAAACCAGATCAGCTTGAAAGCAGTTAGCTTTCCCTGCAACAAATTAGCTCGCTTGACCAGCACCGCAAAAATCAAGGCATAGATACCATCGGCAATGACCCAGGACCACCAAACGGATCCGTATGAGATGGCATCGTTTAGGCTGTGCCCAATGATGGCCACAAAGAAACCGACAATTGGTGAAAAGATCACGGAAAGAAGCGATAGCCATGACTGAGCCACGTTAATCTGAGTATTTGGAATTCCCGTTGGAATGGCAATAAACTTAAACAAAATCAAGAAGACGGCTGCCCCAATTCCAATGGCAACAACGTCCTTTGTCGATAATCCCTTTTTCTTCATCTTAGTTCTCCTTTTCAATCTCAATCGTCCAGTGCTGACCGGCGGATAAGTGGTTTTCGGTCGCCATTGAGCCGAGACGAATGGCAATACCAACCGTATAGACGGAATTAACATAAATGAGCGTCTCACCATTCTTCACGTCAGCAAAGGTCTTGTAGTAAGGCAATTTAGCCTGATAAACCCGCTTGCCCTCATAGAAGACCGATACGTTGAAGACATCCCCATAACGGGCGCCAAAATCTTCCCAAAGGTCTTCATCAATGTTGGTCCAAAGCGAGCCAAAGTTAACGTCAGTAATGTCGACGTTTCCAAGAATTTTGTTTCCTTCAACCCGGGCTGGGTTCAAAGGCAGGCGGACAATGTCTTTCACCGGCAATTCTTCACCAATTTGGTCAAAAGTCACTTCCCCACCAGCCAAGCGAGCGCCGTTATACACGTAGATGTCACGGCCGTGGAAAGTCGCGGATTTTTCAGAACCCGGCAATCGATCAATACTCTCATCAATCACCCGCACGGCTTCAATTCCATAGAGCTTGTCTAAGTGAGTCAACGTGCCGTTATCAGGCGTGACAACATAGTGACCGGTTTTGAGCTTCGCCACCAAGGAAAGGCGCTTGGAGCCAACACCAGGATCCACAACGGAAACGAAAACTGTTCCAGCTGGCCAATACTTCACCGTTTGCGAGAGGCGGAAGGAACCTTCAAAGATGTTAAATGGCGTGATACCGTGCGTTAAATCAGCAACCGTTACTTCCGGGTCAACTTGACGAGCAACCCCGTACATGGTGGAAACGGCGCCGTCATTCAAGCCAAAGTCTGTTTGTAATACCAATGCTTCTTTCATTTCTTCCTCCTGCTATTTTGCAGCTTTTCTTGGCAACTAAAAAACCCGGATAGGTCAAAAGACCTACCCGGGACGAAAATTCGCGTTACCACCTGGTGTGTTTGGTAGCATCTCACGGTGCTACCCTTTCTAGGTTCTCAATATTCGAAAACCATTCGCTATAACGGGCGATTCCCGGCCAGAGCTCACAAACGCTCACTCTAACAAAAGCTCCAAGACCATTTTCAGAACGTGAATCGACCGGTTTGCACCAAACACCGGCTCTCTTAGCAACCGCAGCTCTTACTTATCTTTTCTTCGCTTCAACCTCTTTATCTTAAATCGTTCGGTTATAAAAGTCAATACGGAATATAAAACATTTATTTCCGTCTCTTAACCATTAAAACACGAACATTAGTCCGCGTATTTCTCAAATTGCGTCTTAATTGAATCCGCTGAGGCTTGCAACTTATCAGCCTCATCCTTTGGCAATGCCATTGGAACATGGTAAACAATTCCCGCGCGTCCAACAACGGCCGGCGTTGAAAGGTAAGTTCCGTATGCATCCTGGTAATGGGAAACAACCAACTCTTCGTGAGAATCGGAGACCACTGCCTTGGTCAAGCGAACAGCTGCTGTCGCAATGCCATAGGTCGTGCATTTCTTACCAGAAAAGACAGTATAGCCACCACGAATTGAGTCTTCCTCAATATCTGCCAAATCAACCCCACGTTCTCGTGCGATTTCCTTGATTGGCTGTTCCAAGACACGAACCGTTGACCAAGCGGAGAACTGGGAGTTACCGTGCTCCCCAAGGTTGTACCCCGAAACGGACTTCGGCGTTACCCCAAAGGCAGCCCCAACGGCACGCTTCATACGGGCGGTATCCAGCAAAGTACCGGTTGCAATCACCTTCTCCTTTGGATAACCCGTCTCTTTCTGGTAAAGCGCTGCAATGGCATCACAGGGATTCGTAATCACAACTAACGTTCCGGAGAACTTAGTAGCCTTCAACTTGGCCGCCACTTCCTTAGTCTGTTCAGCAGTAAAGGGTAATTCAATAAAGCGATCGCGCTTCACGTTGTTGTAGTGCAACTCAATCTTTCCAATCGCTGAAATCACAACATCTGCGTCATCCAAAGCGGAATAATCGTTCACTGTAATTTGATAGCTCTCATTTTGGTTGGCCTTCGCATCTTCAAAATCCAACGCTTCGGCGCGGACCTTTTCTTCGCGCTTATCAATCAAGACATACTCATCAAAGGCACCTTCTTGAATCAACGCGTGCGCCACCGCTGATCCAACGTTTCCCATTCCGATGATTCCCACTTTTCGCATCTGTCTTTCCTCCTGCTTTTTCATCAAGAATAGAAGAATCAAAGCCGAAAGTCAATACTTTTATTAGAAAACGTTCATTTAAATCTTTTTCAACATTCATTTTTAGACAGCTTACTGAAAGTAGCGGTCATGGTGTAAGGCACACCCTGGATTAAACGGATGTTGACACGTCGGGCAAACCCCCAGCTGATACTCTTCATACGTCAGAAGCGTCTGACAGGCACCACACAGGACTGGCTTGCCCGCTGATGTTGAAGCCGGCTGAAAGACATGGTTCTCCAGTTCGTCATGACACTGATAACACGCATAGTACCGTTGACAGCCGGCACACTGTTGGGCAACCACGTCCAACTCACTATGGTAATGCCGACAAGTACCCGTTTCTCCAACGGATTGACCCCAAACTTTAATCATTTCGTTAACCCAACAGTAACAGAAGCAACGTTAGCAAAGCCAAGCCACCCTGCTTGAAGAACAAAGCGACTTTGCCAGCAGAAAAAGCACCATAGGCCGCCACTAAAAGGATGTAAACCAGGAGCGGCACTAACAAATCCCGTTGTACAAAAATCGCGTAGAGCATCCCAACCGCAATCAATCCGTTGTAGATTCCCTGATTACGAAAGAGTAGCTGGACTTTCGGCTGGGCAAGCTCATCGGCTGTCATCGAAAAGACTTTGCCTGTGCTAGCAGAAGTCGTGGCAAAAGTCTCCAGGTACAGAATATAAAAAAATTCAATTGCCACTAAGAGGCTTAAAACGGTCACAAATGTTGTCATTTATTCATCCTTTTCGTTTACTTCTTTTTTTAAAGCTTGTGCTAACAGCTTTGCCTGATCGACAGAATCCGCCAAAAATTGCGCCGTCTCTGCCTCATCAGCCTCGCGCTCAATTTCATCCGGTTTAATGGATAGCCGCAAGTTCACTGGTAACCGGCGCATCTTCAGGCCCTGCAAGACCATCGAAAGCGCCAGCTCCCCCTGAAACCCACCGTGGGAACCAATGGCAACGGTCGCTACCGGCAGTCCCTGCCATTCCTGGTAGAGCGTATCGAGCGCGTTTTTCAAAACGGCCGGATAGCCCCAATTATACTGTGGGAAAACAATGACCATGGCATCGAACTCCTTAACAATGTTCGACCAGGTCTTGGTGGCCTCTAGCTGATACATTCCCACCGCTGGCAATTCGGGCTCATCCAACCAGGGCAGGTTAATCTCAGCCAAATCCAAAACTTCGGCCGCCATGTCAGCACTGTTCAAAATGGGGTTTAACCAGTAAGCGACTTTGCGTGAAACCGAAAACTGACGGTTCGAACCGACTAAAATAGCAACTTTCATGATGTACTCCTCTACTCAATCTGTTTGACTCTATTGTAAACTTTTTCCACTATCAAAAACGACTGATCAACGCTTGGTTCGCTTTATCTCAAAAAATAAAAAAGCACAGCTTTCCAGCTGTGCTTTACTTAGTGGAGAAGAAGGGATTCGAACCCTCGCACGCTTTAACACGTCTACACCCTTAGCAAGGGCGCCTCTTCAGCCTCTTGAGTACTTCTCCAATAACAGATAATACTATACCAGATTATCCGCTAGCCGGCAAGAAGTTCTCCACCCCCTCAGCCAAAGAAAGTCGTGTTCTTAACGCGCAATCGATTTCATGATGGCCAGGTTGAAATGGTCCCAAACACCCTGATCATCTTTTTTAAAGTCTTCAATTAACGATTCGTTGATTGGCTTAATCACGCCAGCAGGCTTGCCATAAACGTCGGTCAGGGCAAGGTTCCCCTGGTCATCCCATGCAACGGTATAAAACGTCCCGTCCATCCGGTAGTCAAGAATTTGTTCGAGACTACGCTTCAGCGTCCGCTTGATCACTTGATCTTCTGTCACCTGCTCACCACGGGCGTTCAAGATGGCGACCTGGTCCTTTACTTGTTGGTAGTCATCAGCCACATCCAAATTATCCATGACCCATCTCCTTTTATATGTAATTTCTGTTCTTCTATATTATAATAACTGTATCTATTATACTAAGGTGAAAAACATGACACAACTCGTAACTGGCGAAGAAATGAAGGCCATTGAAACTTACACGATTGATGAAGCTGGTTTGCCAGCTGCCGTTTTGACGGAGCAGGCTGCAATGGCCGCACTGCAAGTCCTAGCGGCAGGCCGCTTCGACTTATCAAAGGTGCTCGTTTTGGCCGGCCTTGGTCAAAACGGCGCCGATGGCGTAGCCCTGGCTCGCCTTCTTCACCAAGCGAAAATACCAGTCACCCTCCAATTCGTTGGTAACGTCCACCGGGCCAGCCAATCTGTCAAAGAACAACTCAAGGCAGCCGAGGCGTGCGGTGTCACACGAGCCGAGAAATCAGACTTTAAAGAGCCGTCCCTCATCATCGATGCCATCTTTGGCACCGGCTTGAATGCTGATTTGCCAGAAGGTCTTCAAAAAATGCTCAAGGCGGCTAACCACATCGAAAACACCGTGGTTGCCTTGGACATGCCAACGGGTATCGATGTAAACACCGGCGACAGCCACGGGGCTGCCTTAAAGGCGAAGGCCACCATCGCCTTCGGTTACCAAAAGGTGGGTACGTCGCGCTCCCTTGGTAAAAAAATGGCGGGTCGCGTCATTGTTCAATCGGCCGGTTTGATTACACCGAATGATTTTGACTTTTCAATTCAATAATTGATTCAGCTAGGAGTGGTTGCTCCTAGCTTTTTTATTTGTGGTAGGGCGAACCGACCTCGATCATTTGGGCCCGGTAGATTTGCTCCATCAAAACCAGACGCATCAATTGATGGGGCAGCGTTAATAACCCAAAGGAGAGCAGTAAATCGGCTCTTTTTTTGATTTTATCCGTTAATCCAAGTGAACCGCCAATGATAAAAGTCAGGGTACCATGTCCTGATAGCTTTGCCTGCTGGAGCACTTTGGAGAACTTCTCTGAAGGTAGCTGCTTTCCCTCAATCGCGAGCACAACGACGTAGTCACGTTCGCCTATTTTTGCCCAAATGCGGTCGCCTTCCTTTGCCATGATTTCCTGGTTCTCTGCCTCCGACGCCTTTTCCGGTGTTTTTTCATCAGCTAACTCAATCATGTCAATCTTTGCGAAACGCTGCAAGCGCTTCTGATACTCCGCAATGCCCTCTTTTAAATACTTTTCTTTCAGTTTTCCCACTGTAATTACTTTAATTTTCATTTAAATTATCTCTTTTCATTTTGGTCTAAGCCAAAAAGTTATCCCCACTTTTTCGACTTATCAACGGACTTATCCACAGTTTTCCCAAAGAAATACCCGGATTTTATGCAATCTACACGACTTTTCCCCAACAAGACTCGTTATCAACGTCAAAAGAATTCATTCTTTTCCAAAGTCAGAAATGGCATTAAATCAATCTTTTTCCCCAAATTACCTTCTTTATCCCCAGACTTATCCCCAACTGTTGATAAGCACATTTGTTCGCTACCTTTTCGCAATGAATCCTTCGGGTTTTACCGTAGGTTTACCTAGCAAAAGCCAGTCATCATGTTAAATAAAGTTTAAAGACAAACCGGAAAGCCGAACAGCTCTTTTCGGAATAAGCCTACGCATAAAGTTTACCTTAAAACAAGCGAACACGCATTCTTTAATTGGTCTAGTTGTAAATTCATCATCACCTGTACTTGACTTTTTTGGCGCCCTTTACCTAAAAAAAAGCCCGATTGCAATCGGACTTTTTAACGCCTTAACGGCCGGCTTCTTTTAGTGCTTTCACATAGGCTTCCAGCGTGAGATGGTGTTTCACCATGTATTTGGCGTTTTCCACGCCAACATAACGGAAATGCCAGGATTCATAATCAATCCCCGTTTGCTTGATTTGACTCTTCTCCTTTGGATAACGTAAGACAAAGCCATAATCCGCCGCGTGTTTGATTAACCACTGCTGTGAAGCGAACTGATCCATGTTGGCTTCCAAGTTCGGGTACTTTTCAAAAGCATCACTGCCAGCCATGTCGACGGCTAAACCAGTGTGGTGTTCTGAGGAGCCTGGATTTTGGACAACTGCCGCTGTCGCTTTTTCCGCTTCGGCATCCGTCATCCCCTGGGCAATGTTGTTCCTCTTGACGTTTTCAAAGACTTCTTTTTGGTACTGAATCGACCGGTAGCCCGAAATCAAGTTCGTTTGGTAGCCGGCCGCCCGGGCACCATTTTGAAAGTCCAAAACGGCCTGCTTAATCCGTGCATTGACCGTTATGCCACCAACCGTTGCCTTTTCAAAATTTATTTCGGAGGAAAGGGGGTGCCACTTATTGACCAAGACAAGGTCCCAATCAGTGGACTTCACACCCTTCGGTAAATCAGTTAGGGTCTTGGTTTTTGCCGAATCGTTCGTACTTGAAGTACTCTGTTGCTGATGCCCTGTTCTCATGAACAAGAAACCACCAAGAACAATCGCACAGATCAAAACCAAGAACAAAATGGTTAACAATCTCTTTTTACGTTTCACTTTTCCCTCCTATGTACAAAAAAAGGACCGGCTACGCCGGTCCTTGGGATGGTCAGTCAGGGGCTCGAACCCTGGACCCACGGATTAAGAGTCCGTTGCTCTACCAACTGAGCTAACTAACCATGGTGTCTTTATCAACAAAAAATATCATACCATAGCCGAACAGCGCTGACAAGACTTTTGTCTGGTTTTTTACGATTTTTGGTAATCGGTTCGAGTAAACAGCAGCAAGACGCCACCAACATTCTTGCCAATCATACTGTCTTCGTCTAACAGAGGGAAACAAAAAAGAGCTGACCGAAGTCAACTCTTTCAATCATTACTTTTTGTCGTCATAACCATTTGGGTGCTTCTCAACCCAATTCCAGGCCGTCTTGATAATGTCTTCCACATTGTCATAGTTTGGCTTCCAGCCTAGGACCTCACGGGCGGCCGTTGAATCCGCCACCAAAATGTCAGGATCCCCAGCACGACGTGGACCGACTTTTGCCTGAATATCAACACCGGTTGCCTTACGGGCTGCTTCGACCATTTCCTTAACGGAGAAACCAGTTGCTGAACCCAAGTTAAATTGAGCAGATGGCTTGCCTTCCTTCAAGTAATTCAAGGCCAAGATGTGCGCATCGGCCAAATCAACGACGTGGACATAGTCACGGACGTTAAAGCCGTCTGGGGTATTGTAGTCATCCCCGAACATCTCAATGTAATCGCGCTTACCAGAAGCGGCTTGTAAGATGATTGGTACCAAGTGGGTCTCTGGTTCGTGATCTTCACCAATGGAACCGTCTGGCATAGCTCCCGCCACGTTGAAATAGCGTAAGGCTACCCATTTAATACCATAGGCCTGATCAGCCCAACCCATCATCTTCTCCATCATCAACTTGGATTCACCATAGGGGTTGATGGGGTTTTGTGGATCCGTTTCCTTAATTGGAATGTGAACGGGGTTACCATAGGTAGCGGCCGTTGATGAGAAGACAATCTTCTTCACATTGTGTTCCTGCATGACCTCGAGCAAAGTCACCATTCCGGCCGTGTTGTTATCAAAATACTTCAAAGGCTCTGCAACGGATTCGGGCACGATTGAAAAGGCTGCAAAGTGAACGACGGCCTCGATGTCTTCCTTGTCAAAGACTTCGGAAAGGGCCTTCTTGTCACGAATATCAACTTCGTAGAACTTGGCTTCGGGTGCTACCGCCGCGCGGTGTCCCTTGACCAAGTTATCAACAACAACCACGTCTTGACCATTAGCCAAGAGTTGGCGAACCATGTGAGAACCGATGTAGCCGGCTCCACCCAATACTAATACTGACATGTTTGTCCTCGCTTATTTTTTATCCGCAGGGGCCCAATGAATCACGGCCTCTGCTGCTGTTTGATCACCGTTTAACACACGGTGCCTCGTCTCATTATCCCCCATCACGACTTGGGAATCAACATGGTGACCATAGTGAACCTCATTCTCGTAGCGAATGGAGAAGCCCGTTGCCTCGTGCTCCTTCAAAAAGTCGAGCGGTAACACATCGACCATCCACTCCAGATATTTCGAATTATTCACGTGACGGTTGCCATCAATGTCCAAGAAACGGACTTGGTAGGGTTTATCAAAGTCGATTGGCTCGTCCTTAATTTTCGGAATTCGAACCATCTTTGGTAAACGTTTTTGTTCGTTTCCCCCGTAAGGTTTAACCAATTCGAGTGGTAACTTGACCATGTGCCGTTTTTCAAGGTCAATCAGGGCCCACAGTGAATCGATATCGATGATGACTTTGCCGGCCGCGTCCTTAAAATAAAAGCCACGCTGGGCAAAGTATGAGGACCACTCACCGGCTTTCGTCTCGATGGTCAATTCTTCCCCCAGAACGGGGCGACGTAAAATTTTAACGTCGTATTGTAAAATCACCCAGCCCAGTCCCCATTTGTCAGTTTCTTGATAACCGACCTTGAGGTACTCCCCCTGTTTACGTGAACAAAGAATGGCTAAATTCAAAATCATTGAAAGGGATAGCTTGCGGGTGAGGTCAACTTGATAATACTCAACTGGACGTTGAATGGAATAGATATTAGCCATTTTCTTCCTCAATATGATGATAACTTTTATAGAGATCCTGTCGGTTCAAGCCGTTTTCTTTGGCCACCTGCTTGATGGCAGCGTTCGGCTTGAGCCCCTGGTCAATGAGTGCTTGGACCGCTTCTTCAGGATTTGCCGCGCTGGTGTCTGTCGTGTCAGCAACAGCTTTTGGTGGAACACCCGAACCGTCCGACCGCCCCTCAACTAACAAAACAAATTCACCACGAATGTCATTTTCCTCCGCCCACTGGACGGCTTCAACGGCCGTCCCCCGAAGAAACTCTTCGTAGCGTTTCGTTAGTTCGCGAGCCAGTACAATGCGACGCTTCTCGCCGAGCACTTCGACCAAATTCTGCAAGGTCTTTTTCAAGCGATGGGGTGCTTCATAAAAAATCATGGTTTCAGGACGCCACGAAAGATCCTGCAACGCCTGGGCCTGCTCCTGTTTCTTACGTGGTAAAAAACCATGGAAGTAAAAGGGCTGTGGCACCAATCCTGAAGCAATTAAGGCTGTAATTCCGGCGGAAGCACCAGGAATTGGCACAACGGGCACGTTCGCCTCAATCGCTTGGGCCACCAATTCCTTTCCCGGATCTGAGATGGAAGGTAGGCCGGCATCGGAAACTTGCGCAATGGACTTACCAGCAAGGAGTTCTTGTACCAATTCTGGTGCCTTTTCCTGCCAGTTATGCTCGTGAAGCGAAGTCTTGTTATTCTTGATATCAAAATAGTTCAAGAGCAACTGCGTATGCCGAGTGTCTTCGGCCGCAATAACATCCACCTCTTGGAGAACTTCGAGAGCCCGAGAAGACATGTCCGAAAGATTACCAATGGGCGTACCCACAAGGTAGAGCGTCCCGGTGTCATGAGTTGTAAAAGACTTTTGTATCTGCATCGTTAACCTAGTAAAATGGCGCATTCAAGCGCAGTTTTTTCAAGCTTTGATTGCAAAGCTAATTGTACGTTCTTTAGTTTATCCAAAGATAAAACGTTTTCGAGGACGGCCTGCAATTGATTCGCTTGATAACGTTCCGCCGCTTTTTTATAAAAACCAACTAACTGCGGAAAGTATAAAACGGGTTGGTCGACCGTCTTTTGCATAAAGAGATCACGAGCGAGCTGTTGCAGCCAAAGCAGCACTTGCTCTTCCTTTTCCTTGTCATCAATCAATTTAATTAACGTCGTTTGCAAGAAAACCATGGAAGACACATCTCGGGCAACGACTTTTTCAAACCACTTAAAGACTGCGGGTTGAGCCGTTTCCTGGAAAACAGCCAAACTAGCGGCCGCTTCCTTTGCTACTTCTGGACTAGGCAGTAGGTGGACGACCTGGGCCCGTGATACGATGGTTTGCAACACATCATCGGCTTTGTTGGCTAATAGAATAATCAACTGTGGTCCGGCCGGTTCCTCAATGAACTTCAGCAAGGAATTGGCGGCCGCGGTCGTGAGCGTCTCCACTCGATCGATGATAAAGACCTTGACGGGCGATTCTAATGCCGTTGTGGTCAATTCTGGGGTAATGGCGCGAATTTGGGCAATCTTAATGGCTGCCCCCTTCTTCTCCGGTAAAACCGTGACCAAGTCCGGGTGGTCAAGGCGACTAATCCGCTCCTGTGTTTCCTCATCATCCCCCAGCACCATCGAAGCAAAAGCAAGGGCCAAGGCCAACTTTTGTTGATTACCGGGTCCTGCTAATAGATAAAGGTGGGACCGTCGGTCTTCAGCCACCGCCTGTTGCAACTGCTGGATGTTTTCGGGATACGATTCCTTAGCAAGTGTCAAAAAATCGGCCATCTCAAAAACGGCCGATTCTTCCTGCTTTGCCGCAGCGACTTTTTTCTTCGTCGCTACCATTAGAATTGATAAAAGTCATCGATCGTTTGCGTGAAGACCGTTGCTCCACCAACTTCGATTTCAACAGGGAAGGCAGCTGCGCGCTCTCCTTCAACACCCATTGGGGGAACCATGAACTGCTTGCGCTTTTGCGAAACAGACTTGATAATGTCGAGCACTTCCTGCACACGCTCGTCGTCAATGGCTACTAGAAAAGTCGTGTTCCCTGAGCGCAAAAAGCCACCAGAAGTCGCCAAGCGAGTTGCCTGAATTTTGTTTTTCACCAAAGCGTTTGCCAATTTTGTGGCATCCTTGTCCTGTACAATCGCATTAATCAGTTTCATCGTTTACCTCCAGTTTTCCAGTAAAATTGCTTTAACATCCTCTAAAACCTTGTTGGCCGGCTGGTTGGCATTGACGGTTTTAATCCGTTCAGGATTTTGTGCCGCCAATTCCAAATAACTCTCGCGAACCCTCCGGTGAAAGTCAAGATTCTCTCGATCCATCCGATCAATCTTGCCAGTTCGGTGTTTGAAAACTCGTTCTAATCCGATTTCAACGGGTAAGTCCATGTAAATCGTTAATCCTGGCTCAACAGCCTGACCCGTTTCGGGATTTTCAATGGCGTAGTCATTGATAGCCTGAACAGCCTGCATTCCCAATCCTCGGCCACCACCTTGGTAGGCCAAGGAAGAATCCAAGTAACGGTCAGAGACCACGACAGCCCCGTTATTTAGAGCCGGCAAGATGGTCTGTACGACGTGTTCACGACGAGAAGCCGCAAGCAGCAACACTTCCGTCCGGGCATCAATGGCTGGCTCCTGCTGTTCTTTCAATAAATCTCGAACAGCCTCAGCCAGGGGATTGCCACCCGGCTCCCTTGTCGTCACAACGACTTTACTCGTCAGCTCTTCAAGGAAAGGCAGCACAGCTTGAATGGCCGTTGTTTTTCCGGCCCCTTCGGGCCCTTCAAAGGTGATAAAATTTGCTTTTTTCATACCACCCTCCTATTCATCAGTCGAACGATAAAGTTGTGGCCCGTTTGCCACGGTTCTTCGCCGTTTCGCTTCTTTATAAAGATAGGAGAAACAAGCCTTTTTCATGTCAGTCTGTGCCTGAACCATGTGCCCATTAACCCGTGCGTCAACCAAGGCAGTTTCGGAATCCTGAGCCTGTCGGTATTCACGGCGGGCGTGGTCCACTTCTTCTAACAGAATTTGGTCATACTCAGCCTTCAAATTGTTGTGTCGTACGGTTTTCTTCTTAAAAATCACAGTTCATTCCTACCTTCGATGGACTTGATCAAAGTCAACTGGTCCGCGTAGTCAATGTCCGAGCCAACCGCTAATCCAGAGGCCAAGCGAGTAACTTTGATATTGGCGGGCTTGACGAGACGGGCGATATACATGGCCGTTGCCTCGCCATCGGTGTTCGCGTTGGTTCCGACAATCACCTCTTTGATTTCGTCATCCTTGGAAAGCCGGCGAATCAACGACGGTAGGTTGATGTCTTCCGGTCCCGTACCAGCCGACGGCGAAATCACCCCGTTCAAAACATGGTACAGGCCGTGGTACTCCTGGGTCTGTTCCATCGCCATGACATCTTTTGGATTTTGAAGCACCAGAACGGTTGACCGATCTCTTGTGGTATCCGTGCAGATGACGCAGGGATTTTCATCTTTACTGGTAATATTACCGCAAATCTCACAAAAAGTAATCGAATCTTTTGCTTCTGCCAGTGCTTTTGAAAAATTCGCCACGTCTTCTTGATCCATGTTTAACGTGTAAAAGGCAAGACGAGACGCCGTTTTGGCACCAATTCCGGGTAACTTAGAATATGAATCAATTAGTTTAGCAATGGGTTCCGGATATTGCATCTTTTTTCCTTACTTTGTTTCAGTTTTTACTTGAACGATGTCATCGCCAAAGAGCGCTTTTGCCGAAGCCACAACGTCTGAGTGGTCATTTCCCTTCGTTTCCTGTGGGGTTGCGGTTTGTTGTGTCGTTTCTTGGTTAACCACAATGGGGCTTAAATCAGAAAGTGCAATCTTCACTGTCTGACCGGCCTTCAACGCCTTCACGTACTCCGCCCGATCGTTATGCCACTCATCCTTTGTTCGTAACACTAATTGAACCGGTAGCCCGCTTTGAATCAATGCCTGAGCAAGTTGTGCTTGCAACTCGGCATCCTTTTCGGCCTTGTCTTCCAATGCCGGGTAGTCAAAGGCTAACACAATTGCGTCCAGCGAAGCGGCTACTGGCTCAGCAGTTTGCAGAACCGCCTGATCCTTAACGGGCATCGTTGCAATAATGTCAGTCCACTTTGCTTGCGCTTGATTCAACTGGTCACGCTTGGCCTGTGATAGAACTGCCTGAACCGGCTCGTTACCGGTATAAAGTCGTAATGCTGGTCCAGTGGCCGTTGCTTCCGTGGCCACAGTTGCTGTCGCTGTCGCAGCAGTTCCCGTCTCGGCTTGCCCTGTGGTCGTTTCATTATCAAGTGACCGCTTTTCAACCGGACGCTCTGGCTTTTCAGTCACTTCATCAGCTGGCCGCTCTTCCGGCACACGGCTGCCTGCGGATTGCTCAGCAACTGGCTCTTCCGTTGAGCTAGAGGAAGGAGTGCCCATGGCTTTTGTTTCAGATCGTTTGGACTCCAAAACGCCGTTTGTGCCGTGCTCGCTTTCTGAATCAGCCGATTCCTCATGTGCCGCACTTGCTTCAACAGGCGCTGCTTGTTCGACTGTTTTTGTGGGCTTTTCCTCAACTGTTTCCTGTCTCTTTGCTGCTGATTTCGGCTCTTCCTTAGAAGACGTTGCATGGCCAATTGATGTGTTGGCGTTTGCTGGATTCGACTTTTGCGCGAGTTGAACCGTTAAAATCTCCAGATAAATGTCGGATTGTAAGGACTGCGCCAAAGCCGTCTTTGTCTGATCAATAACTTGCAACATTTCTTGAATCTGTTCTTGTGAGCTAGCTTTCAAGAAGGTCTTCAAATCGCTTTCCTTTGACTTGGCCTTCACCAAATCAGGGGCCAAGTCAACGAGCATCACATCGCGCAAAGTCGCAATGAGGTCCGATAAAAAGCGATTAGCATCCTTCCCCGAGAGCAGAATTTGCGAAAGCGTTTCAAGGGCAACGGCTGTTTGCCCCGTCATCACTTGATTCAAGTAAGCCAAAACCTGATCAATATCAACGGATCCCGTGACCGTCAGTGCGTTGTCCAATGTGACTTTATCAGGGCCAAAGGCAATCACCTGATCCATGATGGACAGGGCATCACGCATCCCACCCTCGGCGGCAGTGGCCACAACGTCCAAAGCGGCCTCTTCGTAGTCTTGTTTTTCCTGCTTCAAAATTTCCACCAAACGGTTCTTAATGGTTTGGTTTGAGAGGCGTTTAAATTCAAAACGCTGAGTTCGAGACAAGATTGTCGCGGGCATCTTTTGAATTTCAGTGGTGGCCAAAATAAACTTTACCTGAGCAGGTGGCTCCTCAAGTGTCTTCAAAAGGGCATTAAAGGCCCCCGTCGAGAGCATATGCGCTTCGTCAATAATATAAATCTTGTAAGGGGCCTCAATTGGTGCGTAATTCGCCGAGTCACGAATGGAGCGAATTTCATCCACCCCGTTATTGGAAGCCGCATCAATTTCAATAATATCGGGTTGGGATTGACCAGCCTGATCGGGGCCAATCCCATTCACTTCACGGGCAAAGATTTTGGCCGCCGATGTCTTACCAGTTCCTCTTGGACCTGCAAACAGATAGGCGTGTCCAGTTTGGTGCTGATCGATGGCGTTTTGTAGCGTCTTAGTGATCACTTCTTGTCCAACCATCTCTGAAAAAGTCTTTGGCCGGTAAACCCGGTAAAGTGCCTGATACGCCATCGTTTCTCCCTTACAAAAAAAGCCGCCTGAAGGCGGTTTTGCTATGTACACAAGCACAAGGTCAAGCAATCTTAGAGCTGCTACATCTCTGTCCTGACTCGGTTCGAAAGTAGACCCTTGCCTGCTTCTTTATTATATCGAAAATTAGGAACTGGCGCAAACAAAAGCCGAGATTTTTTCTACTCTGCTTTCTCGTCTTGCTCCCTGTTTTTCTCTAGCTTCAACGCCTTTTTTCTCGCCTTTTGCTTAGCCCGCAATTCTTGAAAAAAGCTTTTTAATAGTGCGGAAGACTCAGCCTGCAAAACACCTGGAACGACTTTGACCTGGTGGTTCAGCCGATCGTCAGCAAAAACCGAATAGAGCGAGGTCACGGCACCCGCCTTCTTGTCTTGCGCACCAAAGTAAACCAGGGGAATTCGAGCATTTAGAATGGCACCCGCACACATCAAACACGGCTCCAAAGTCACAAAGAGAGCGGTCTCCTCTAAGCGCCATGTTCCTAATTTCGCGTTTGCCTCTAGAATGGCGTGCATCTCGGCATGGGCATCCGTCTTTTGATCTTCTTCCCGTCGGTTGCCAGCCGAAGCGATGATTTTCCCGTCCTTAACAATCACGGCCCCAATTGGCACTTCGCCGCGCTGTCCAGCAGCCCGCGCTTCGTTTAGTGCCGCTTCCATGGAAGCCTTAATCTGTTCAGACGTTAAAGTCGGCACGACGGCCATCAGACTGTCTCCTTGGGGTCTTTAGCCATCAAAACAAAGTAGCCCTTCTTCTTGCCAATCACCGAAACATCATTGAAAACAGCTTCCAAGTTTTTCTGTGCGGATGGCGCCCCCTGTTTTTTTTGCAAAACTGCGATGATGGCGCCACCATCAACAAGATGCTTAGTCGCTCCCTGCAACATGGCAGTCACCACGACTTTTCCAGCACGGATTGGGGGATTAACCAGAATTAGCGCGTACTTATCCACAACAGCGTCATAAACGGAGGATTGAAAAACCCGTGTTAGGTCACTAACCCCGTTTTTTTGACAGTTCGTTTTGGCTAGATCCAGGGCACGGTCGTTAACGTCAACCATATCCACTTCACGTCCCCAGGCCTTAGCCACGGCATTGCCGACTGGTCCATAGCCACAACCTAAATCCAAGACTTTTCCAACAACAAAGTGCTGTTCAGCCGCTGCGTCAAGCATCACACGCGTACCGAAATCAATGGTTTTCTTTGAAAAGACCCCAGCATCCGTTTGGAAATGCAAATTCTTACCTAAAAGTGTAAAGTCAAAGTTTTGGTAATCATGTTCAGCCGTTGGATCAGCCGTAAAATACTGCTGTCCCCCTGTTTTTTCACTCATCTTCTTCTCCTTAATTGACGAAATCTAATTTATGTACAAAAAAAGAGCACCAAGTGCTCTTCTTTTATGAATTACTTCAAAGTAACTGAGGCACCAGTTTCTTCCAAAGCTTCCTTCATTGCGTTGGCATCTGCTTCAGGAACAGCTTCCTTGATGACAGAAGGTGCGTTGTCAACCAAGTCCTTAGCTTCCTTCAAACCAAGACCAGTTGCTTCACGAACTGCCTTGATAACCTTAACCTTTGCAGTACCTGCAGAAGTCAATTCAACGTCGAAGTCTGACTTGGCAGCGGCTGCGCCGTCACCTGCACCAGCAGCGGCAACAGGTGCAGCAGCTGAAACGTCAAATTCTTCTTCGATAGCTGAAACCAAGTCAGCCAAGTCCAAAATCGTTGCATCCTTCAATGATGCGATAATCGCGTCTTTATCAAAAGCCATGATTAATTTCCTCCAATTTATAAATGTTTTCTAATAAGTCAAACTTATTCGGCAGCTTCGGCTGTTTCGCCTTCAGCTTCCTTCTTTTCTTGCAATGCCTTAACAGCATAAGCAAAGCTCCGGATTGGGAACTGGAACTCGGCCATCAACTGACCAAGCAAACCTTCGCGTGAAGGCAATGAAGCGTACTTGTTGATTTCATCAATTGAAACAATTGAACCATCAATCACACCACCCTTGATAACGAGCTTTTCGTTAGCATCGGCGTACTTCTTCAAAATGCGGGCTGGGGCAACGGCGTCTTCTTCAGAGAAGGCAACGGCCGTAGGACCAGCAAACAAATCGTTCAATCCTTCAAAACCAGCGTCCTTAGAAGCACGGACAAGAACCTTGTTCTTGATAACTTCCAATACGACACCTTCTTGACGTAATTGGTGACGCAAGTCAGTTGATTCTGCAACAGTCAAACCACGAGGGTTAACAACAACGGCAGAAGTTGAGTTCTTGAACTGGTCAGCGATCTCAGCAACCTTTTGCGCCTTCAAAGCAATAGCTTGTTCACTCATGTGAAATTCTCCTTCCTCAAGATTTTTTTGCAAAAGAAACCCGCCTGCCAAAAGACAGACGGGTCAGTTATCTTTAATAACTTCCTCGGCAGGAGATTAAGGTGCAAGCACCACCTGAGTCTTAGGCAAAATTGATTTAATTTACTTTGTTAGTCTAACAGGTTAATTGACAGCTGTCAATTAAAGAGACGTTACATCCAAGGTAACGGCTGGTGACATCGTTGAGGCCAAAGCCACGTTTGAAACGTAAGTTCCCTTAACGGCGGCTGGACGAGCCTTCAAGATAACAGCAGCGATTGCCTTGATGTTTTCTGCCAACTTAGCATCATCAAATGATACGCGGCCAACAGTTACCGCAACGTTTCCGTCACGATCAGTACGGTAGGTCACTTGACCACCCTTGGCGTCAGAAACAGCCTTCTTAACATCCATAGTAACCGTACCAGTCTTAGGGTTAGGCATCAATCCCTTAGGACCCAATGCACGACCCACACGACCAACTTGAGCCATCATGTCAGGCGTTGCGATAGCAACGTCAAAGTCAAGCCAACCACCTTGGATACGCTGAACCAAGTCAGCGGCACCAACGACATCAGCACCGGCAGCTTCTGCTTCCTTAGCCTTGTCACCTTGGGCGAAGACAACAACCTTCTTATCCTTACCAGAACCGTTTGGCAAAACAACGGCACCACGGAGTTGTTGGTCAGCTTGACGCGTGTCAACGTTCAACTTGAAAGTCAATTCAACTGAAGCGTCGAAGTTGGCGTATGAAACTTCCTTCAACAAGGAAACACCATCAGTCAAGTTGTAGGCCTTTTCGGCTTCAACCTTGGCTGCGGCTTCTAAATACTTCTTTCCATGCTTAGTAGTCATTATGCTTCCTCCTTGATTGCTGTTCCATCAACAGTCAAGTCCACACCGTCGACCGTAACACCCATTGAACGGGCAGTACCTTCGATCATCTTCATGGCAGCTGTGATGTCATTGGCATTCAAATCGGCCATCTTGTTTTCGGCGATAGCACGAATTTGGTCAAGAGTAACGTTTCCGGCCTTCTTGACGTTAGGTTCACCAGAACCCTTACCAACAATCTTACGCAATTGGTCAGCTGCTGGTGGTGTCTTCGTAACGAATTCGAATGAACGGTCATCGAAAACTGAGATTTCAACAGGGATTGTTGAACCAGCTTGGTCAGCAGTCCGGGCGTTGAATTCCTTAGTAAACTGAGCAATGTTAATTCCAGCTTGTCCCAATGCAGGACCAACTGGAGGAGCTGGGGTTGCCTTAGCGGCAGCGATTTGTAGTTTAACTACATTTACGACTTTTTTAGCCACGATATTTTCCTCCTCGTGTTGTGGTAGAGCGCAGCTTGAGTGCTGCTTCCACACATGTCTTTGACATGCCCTATTATCATAACAAAAAAAGCCCCTTTCGTAAAGGGACTTCTCAGCAATTAAATGTTTGTGTCAATATCGTTAAAGCCAAGTTCCGTCGGTGTTTCACGACCGAAGACTTCAACCGTTGCTTCCACTTCCTGCTTTTCAGGATCGATGGAACGGATGATTCCCTCCATGCCGTTAAATGGTCCGGCAACAATCTTGATTGTTTGACCAACTTCGACGTCCAAATCCACGACTTTTTCACCGGTCATGCCCATTCGCTTCATCAACAAATCAACTTCTTCAGGAAGCAATGAGTTAGGCTTTGATCCGGCACCGTGGGAGCCAAGGAATCCAGTAACCCCTGGCGTGTTACGAACAACATACCAAGCTTCGTCTGTCATGTTGCCGTCCTGTGGCGTGGCCATTTCGACCAAAACATAGCCAGGAAAGTCGTTTTCAATCGATGTCTTCACTTCACCGTCTTGAACGGTTGATACTTCTTGTTCAGGAACCAAAATGCGGAAAATTTGATCCGCCATTCCCATTGTTTGGGTACGTGATTCCAAGTTTGCTTGGACCTTGTGTTCGTATCCTGAATAAGTGTGCACAACAAACCATGCTTTTTCGATTGAATCCGTCATATCGATGCGGGCATGTCAGCCCGCCCTCCTTTAGTTTTTTTGTAAATAAAAAAGAGCCGTTAGACTCTTTTTTCGCTGTTTTTAGTATACTACAGCTTTTCTTAGTGCGCCACCAAGAAATTAACACCTTGCTTCAAGACCCAATCGAAGGCACCAATCAAGACACCAAAGAGAATGGACATAGCGATCACCGCAATGGTTTCACGATTCGTCTGCGCCCATGACAACCAGGTCACTTTCTTCATTTCTGAAGCAACATTCTTAAAATAAGTAATCATGAAAAAACCTCACTTAGTTTCTCGATGGAAGGTGTGCTTCCCACAATGGGGACAAAATTTATTAACGCCTAGACGTTCTGTCCGTCCCTTTGAAAGGGTTACGGTGTAGTTTCTTGAACCACAGACGTCACAGGCTAACGATGCTTTTTGACTAGGCATAGTTTACCTCACTTCCTGCTATCATAGCACGATTCAAAGGCGAGAACAAGCAAGCAGCCTATTCCTCCTTTAGAGCGCGATACACGGTCTTTTTAAAATGGTACTGAACCTGTTGCATTCGTCGTGCCTCTTTCGCATCGAGGTGCTTTTTCAGTGGTTTCAATCCGACCAGTTTCGAAACGCCATGGGCATAGCCCTTCCCTCTACGAAAACGAATGTCTCGCAGAGCCTCTTTGACAAGCAAAATTTGTTCAGGATTAAAGGAATCCGTCACAAGTGTTTGGCCCAAACTCGGGCTCTCGTCAAAAGAAAGCATTTCAGCAGCGGCCCGTCCCTTATGACTCATGGCCTTGCGCTTAATATCACGCGAGCGATTAAGTAGGGACTGCGTGTAATAGGTTGAAAAGCGAGCACTTCGCTCAATCAATGCAAAACAACGGACGGAATTAATCAGGGAAACTAAGGCATCGGCTTCCCAATCATCAAAACGGTAACGACCAGATAATTGTTCCTGATAGACTTTACCAACCAAACCGCGCGTCGCCCGTTGTAAAAAACAATAGGCGCACTCATGCCCACGCTGTGCAGCAATCACTGCTGGTAGTAACGGATCTCGGTTCATCCACACACCCCCTGTTGAACGGGGGCATTTGCCACCCGTTTATTTTAATGGGTGTCTCGAGCCAAAGGCTTGGTAGATCAACAGCGAGGCGGCGACGGAAGCGTTCAAGGACTGGACATGGCCAATCATCGGAATCGTCAGCATGGCATCCACCTGCTTTTTCAGCAACGGCGAGATACCCTTTCCTTCATTTCCAATAATTAAAGCCGTGGCGCCCTTGGCATCCCAGGTCCGGTAATCCTGCCCGTTCATATCAGTTCCAAAGACCCAGAGACCGCGTTCTTTCAAAGTCTTCACCGTTTGAACCAGGTTCGTTACCCGACAAACAGGAACGTGTTCAATGGCACCGGTCGATGCTTTAGCGACGGTTCCGGTTAATTGAACCGAGCGACGCTTGGGGATAATGAGACCATGCACACCAGCGGCATCAGCCGTACGCATAATGGAACCCAAGTTGTGCGGATCTTCAATCTCATCCAGAATCAAGAAGAAGGGATCCTCTCCGGCTGCTTCGGCGTTTTCGAATAGCTGATCTAAATCAGCGTAATCATAGGCGGCCACCGAAAGAACTAGGCCTTGGTGATTGCCACGGTCAGCCAGTTCATCCAATTTACCCTTAGGTCCCTGCGTGATAACTAAACCACGTTCCTTTGCCAACTTGCTGGCTTCTTGCGCCAACCGAGGGTTCAAACCAGTTTGAATCCATAGTTTGTTTAAACTTTGATCGCCCTTTAGCGCCTCGATCACCGCATGGTGCCCATAAATAAAGGCTTGCTCACTTTGTTTTGGCATCGTCTACTCTCCCTTGTTCGACCTGTTCATAAATCCAGTCCATCATCTGATCCAAACGCTCACTTTGTCCTGAAAGGTAAAGATACCCCACCATCGCTTCAATTCCTGTCGAAATTCGATAAGCCACGACATTCGTGTTCTTAGCTTTGGTATAGGACTTGGCGTTACGTCCACGCTTAAAGTAGTGCAACTCTTCTTCCGTCAAGTAGTGGTCATCGCGCATCAAGTTAAAAATAGCAGCGTGAGCCTTGGCTGAAACATAGTGCCTGGATTTCTTTTGCAAATCATTAACTTTTGTTAATCCCGTGCTAACCAGGTGCGTTCGAACCTTGATTTCGTAGATTGCATCACCGATATAGGCAAGAGACAACCCATTCATTTGTTCATAGTCGAGTTTTTCCATTGTATCCTCTAACGAAGACGTCTCCTCCCGACTGTCTTTAGTATAATTCCAATTCGGAATATTACCTGACAACCAAGACCTTTGTTGCTTCAAAATAGCCTAACTAACTGATAAAAGACTATTTTACTAAAGACGCCCACTACTTCCCTGCTTCTTCCATTAAAAAGAACCCCAAACAAAGGGGCCTTCTGTGCATTATTTGTTATTTTTTTGCTGGCGAATACCATTAGACCAACGCCAAGTCCACATCGCAATGAAGCCGAAAACCGCTGAGCCCACCACATGTAAAGCAATTTCGGACTGGTTTAGGGGAGGCCAAATTAACAAAGCGACAATCAACAAAACCACTGAAACCAACATAGCTTGTGTCCACTGGTTCCAGCTTGTTACTTGGTACTGGTTATGCGGAACAGCTTTTGGAAAGAGTCGGTACTGAATCTGTTCACCGGCCGGACTAAAGGCTGCCACATAGTACAAAGTCAAGGCATAGGCAAACCAATTAGCATTATACTCCGAATTACCGGACTTCAATCGCCAAATAAAGAGGGCCACCACAATGAGCGCTGGCACAATGGCAATCGCCCATAATTGTTTCTTTGATAATTTCTTAACCCAGTCAATCCAATTAATCGTTACCTTTGCCATGCGATCTCCTTTATTCCTACCCTTAGTCTACCCTATTTTAGGTCTCCACTCAATAAAAAAGCCAGTTGATCAGCACGATAACCGTGCTGATCAACTGGCTTTATATTGCCTTCATTAGTCTTCTTGGTCCATCTTTTGGGCCACGTCGTCCAATGATTGAATGTCTTCCGTTGCTTCTTCTGGCTTTGCAACCACTTCACCAACAACTTCAGGCTTAATCTTACGGTATTCGGACATACCAGTACCGGCTGGAATAATCTTACCGATAATGACGTTTTCCTTCAATCCAACAAGTGGATCGTTCTTACCGCGAATAGCAGCATCCGTCAAGACACGTGTCGTTTCCTGGAAGGAAGCGGCTGACAAGAAGGAGTTCGTCTCCAAGGCAGCCTTCGTAATTCCAAGCAAGACAGGACGAGCCGTTGCAGGTACCTTACCAGCAAAGAGCGCTGGTTCGTTAGCCCGCTTAAAGTCGGCAATGTCCATCAAGGTTCCTGGCAACAAGTCAGTTTGACCTGGATCCATGATGCGAACCTTACGAAGCATCTGACGAATCATTACTTCGATGTGCTTGTCGGAAACTTCGATACCCTGCAAACGGTACACCTTCTGAATTTCAGAAAGCATGTATGATTCCGTCGTCAACGTATCCGTTACAGCCAACAATTCCTTCGGATCGATTGGTCCTTCGTTAATCGCTTCACCACGCTTGATAAAGTCACCTTCACCAAAGCGCATACGAGCAGTCAAAGGCAAAGTATAAGTCCGAGTATCGGTCTCACCTTCGATTGTTACGTCCTTAGTCCGTTCGGCTGGGTTTTCTTCGATTGCGGTAATTTTACCCGTTACTTCAGAAATTTCAGCGCGTCCCTTAGGGATACGTGCTTCCACAATTTCTTGCACACGAGGCAAACCTTGCGTGATATCGTTTCCACCGGCAACACCACCCGTGTGGAAGTTACGCATGGTCAACTGTGTACCTGGTTCACCGATTGACTGGGCGGCAACCGTACCAACGGCTTCCCCAACTTCAACCTCTTCACCAGTGGCCAAGTTACGTCCGTAATCGAGAACTGAAACACCGTGCTCCGTCGTTGAAGTAAAGACAGAACGGATGGTTACTTCCTCAATACCGGCTGCCACAATCTTCTTAGCGGCAGCTTCATCAATCATCTCGTTACGGGCAACAATCTTTTCGCCAGTTTCTGGGTCAAAGACAGTCTTCATCGCGTAACGACCAAGGATACGGTCGTACAATGGTTCCACGATTGAAGAACCATCGGTAATGGCTGCGACTTTAACACCGCGGTCAGAACCATTGTCATACTCACGCACGATAACGTCCTGGGCAACATCGACCAAACGACGGGTCAAGTAACCTGAGTTGGCCGTCTTCAAGGCCGTATCGGACATTCCCTTACGGGCACCGTGGGTTGAGATAAACATTTCCATAACCGTCAAACCGTCACGGAAGTTTGATGTAACTGGCAATTCGATAATCTTACCGCCAGGTCCGGCCATCAAACCACGCATTCCGGCCAACTGAACGAAGTTCGAAATGTTACCACGAGCTCCAGAATCCTGCATCATGTAGATTGGGTTTCGGAGGTCGAAAGTCTGAATCAATTCGTCTTGGATAACATCCTTGGCCTTTGACCAGATTTCAATAACTCGTTGGTAACGTTCGGCATCGGTAATCAGTCCACGACGGAACTGCTTCGTTACCGTTGCCACTTCTTTGTGGGCGTTTTCCAAAATTTCTGGTTTATCAGAAAGTTCGGTAACGTCGGTCATGGCAACCGTCAAACCAGACTTGGTTGAGATGTCATAACCGATATCCTTCATGCGGTCCAAGAGCAATGACGTTTCCGTCACCTTGTACTGCTTGTATACCGCTGCAATGATGTCGGACAAGAAGCCCTTCTTGAATGGCTTAATAACAGCCTTACCATCCAAGTAATCGTGGATATCTTCACCGGCATCCATGAAGAAGTCATCAGAGATTCCTTCAAAGTTTTCATCGGAAGGTTCGTTAATGTATGGGAAATCAACTGGCAAGATTTCATTAAAGAAGAGCTTACCAACTGAAGTAACCATGATCTTACCGCGCTGTTCGTCGGTAAATGGCTTTTCTTCGGGGAATGATGAAGTTTGGATACCAACACGCGTGTGGTAGTGAACCAACTTGTTTTCAAAAGCCAAACGGGCTTCATCAACAGAGGAGAAGATCATGCCTTCCCCTTCACGACCGGCTTCTTCAGTAGTTAGGTAGTAGTTACCGATAACCATATCCTGAGAAGGGGCAACGATTGGCTTTCCATCCTTCGGTGCCAAGATGTGGCCGGCGGCCAACATCAGCAAACGAGCTTCAGCTTGTGCTTCGTCAGACAAAGGCACGTGAATGGCCATCTGATCACCATCGAAATCGGCGTTATAGGCTTCACAGATCAATGGGTGCAGACGCATGGCCTTACCTGAAACCAAAACTGGTTCAAAGGCCTGAATTCCAAGACGGTGCAAGGTAGGTGCTCGGTTCAAAAGAACTGGGTGTTCCTTGATTACGTCTTCCAATACATCCATGACGTCTTCGTCGGCCTTGTCAATCTTACGCTTAGCAGACTTCACGTTGCCAGCGAGACCACGAGCCGTCAATTCCTTCATGATGAATGGACGGAACAATTCGATTGCCATTGGACGTGGCAATCCCATTTGGTTCATCTTCAAGAATGGTCCAACATCGATAACGGAACGACCAGAGTAGTCGACACGCTTACCAAGCAAGTTTTGACGGAAACGTCCCTGCTTACCCTTCAACATGTGTGAAAGGGACTTCAATGGACGGTTACCAGGACCGGCAACGGGACGGCCACGACGACCGTTGTCCATCAGCGCATCGACGGCTTCTTGAAGCATACGCTTTTCGTTTTGAACGATGATACCAGGTGCGTGCAAATCGAACAATCGCTTCAAACGGTTGTTACGGTTAATCACACGACGGTACAAGTCGTTCAAATCGGAAGTGGCAAAACGACCACCTTCCAATTGAACCATCGGACGCAAGTCAGGTGGAATGACAGGAATAACATCCATGACCATCCATTCTGGCTTGTTATCTGATTGCAAGAAGGCCTCGATAATGTCCAAACGGCGAACCGCACGAACACGCTTTTGACCAGTTGCTTCTTGCAATTCAGCCTTCAAGGCAGCGGCTTCACCAGCCAAGTCAACGTCGGCCAACAATTCCTTGATGGCTTCGGCTCCCATTCCTGCCTTAAAGTTCGCACCGTATTCCTTCTTCAAGTCGCGGTATTCACGCTCTGTCAGAAGCTTCTTCTTTTCAACCGGTGCATCACCTGGGTCAACCACAACGTAAGAAGCAAAGTAGATTACTTCTTCCAATGAGCGTGGTGACATGTCCAAGACCAAGCCCATTCGTGATGGGATTCCCTTGAAGTACCAGATGTGAGTAACGGGTGCAGCTAATTCAATGTGCCCCATCCGTTCACGGCGGACCTTCGCTGAGGTAACTTCAACGCCACAGCGGTCACAAACGATTCCCTTATAACGGATTCGCTTGTACTTTCCACAGGCACATTCGTAATCCTTAGTAGGACCAAAGATTCGTTCATCAAACAAGCCGTCTTTTTCGGGCTTGAGTGTTCGATAGTTAATCGTTTCAGGCTTCTTGACCTCACCATGAGACCAGTCATGGATTTGATCAGGAGAAGCAAGACCGATTTGCATCGATTCGAACTTGTTAACATCAATTGCCATCTATTCGGTCACCTTTCTAAAATTATTGTTCTTCATCACTAAAGGTGCTTTGTTCTTGGGTCTTTTCTTGACCATCCACCTTATCAAAGGCGACCTTGACTTCTTCATCGTCACGGTTCAATAGATCTGGGTTGGTACGGGCCAACTTTTCCAAAGCGTCAACAGGCAAGACAGAATCGTCTTCGTCCATTTGCTTCAATTGAACGGCTTCACCTTCTTGGTTCAAGACACGCATGTCCAAACCGAGAGCCTGCAATTCCTTCACCAAAACTCGGAATGATTCAGGAACGCCTGGCTTAGGAATGGCTTCACCCTTGATGATTGATTCGTAAACCTTTACACGACCAGCAACATCATCAGACTTGTAAGTCAAGATTTCTTGCAAAGTGTAAGCGGCACCGTAGGCTTCCAAAGCCCAAACTTCCATTTCTCCGAAACGCTGTCCGCCAAACTGGGCTTTCCCACCAAGAGGCTGTTGCGTAACAAGGGAGTAAGGACCGATTGAACGGGCGTGAATCTTGTCATCGACCATGTGGGCCAACTTCAAGTAGTGCATCACACCGACGGCAACACGCTTATCGAAGGCTTCACCGGTTTGACCGTCGTAAACGACCGTCTTACCATCGGCTGGCAAACCAGCTTCGGCCAAAGCTTCTTCGATTTCATCATCGGTTGCTCCATCGAAAACAGGAGAAGCAACGTGGATACCCAACTTCTTAGCGGCATAACCCAAGTGCAATTCCAAAACCTGTCCGATGTTCATACGTGATGGCACACCCATGGGTGACAAACAGATATCAACTGGTGTTCCATCTGGCAAGTATGGCATGTCTTCTTCGGGAACAACGACTGAAACAGTACCCTTGTTTCCGTGACGACCGGCCATCTTGTCACCGACTTGGATCTTACGCTTTTGGGCGATGTAAACACGAACCATCTGGTTAACACCAGGGGCCAATTCATCACCGTTTTCAGGCGTAAAGACGCGAACGGATTGCACAACACCGCCACCACCGTGCGGTACCTTCAATGATGTATCGCGAACTTCGCGAGCCTTTTCACCAAAGATAGCATGCAAAAGTCGTTCTTCGGCTGATAGGTCAGTCACACCCTTAGGCGTCACCTTACCAACCAGGATGTCGCCATCCTTAACTTCGGCACCAACACGAATGATTCCGTTTTCATCCAAATCCTTCAGTTGTTCTTCACCGGTATTTGGAATTTCACGAGTAATTTCTTCAGGGCCAAGCTTTGTATCACGAGCCTCTGAATCAAATTCTTCGATGTGAATTGACGTATAAACGTCTTCACGAACCAAACGTTCGTTCAAGACGATGGCATCTTCGAAGTTGTAACCGTGCCAAGTCATGAAGGCGATGACAGGGTTTTGTCCAAGGGCCAATTCACCCTTTTCCATTGATGGTCCATCAGCCAATACTTGGTCATCGTCAATCTTTTCACCGACTTTGACGATTGGCTTTTGGTTATAGTTCTTACCACCGTTAGAGCGGCGGAACTTCATCAATTCGTAGGTATCCAACTGACCGTCTTCACGACGCACGCGGATTTCCTTCGCATCAACGTATTCCACTTCACCAGGAGCCGTTGAAATAATGGCAGCACCTGAATCGTGGGCAGCCTTGTATTCAACACCAGTTCCAACGATTGGCGCGTGTGGGTCGAGCAAAGGGACGGCCTGACGTTGCATGTTGGCACCCATCAAGGCACGGTTCGAATCATCGTTTTCCAAGAAAGGAATAACAGACGTTCCAACCGAAACAACTTGCTTAGGCGAAACATCGACGTAATCGATTTTTTCAACTGGCGTTTCGATGTTTTCTTCACCGAAGCGGGCCATGGCTGTGTTGTGGACGAATGAACCATCGTCTTCCAACTCCGTGTTGGCCTGGGCAACAATGTAGTTATCTTCTTCATCGGCCGTCAAATAATCAATCTTGGCAGTAACCTTGTGCGTACCCCAGTCAACACGACGGTATGGTGTTTCGATGAAACCATACTTGTTGATGCGACCGTAAGTAGCCAAAGAGTTAATCAAACCGATGTTAGGACCTTCGGGCGTTTCGATTGGGTCAATACGGCCGTAGTGGGTGTAGTGAACGTCTCGAACTTCAACGCCGGCACGGTCACGAGTCAAACCACCAGGTCCAAGGGCTGACAAACGACGCTTGTGGTTCATTTCCCCAAGTGGATTCGTCTGATCCATGAACTGTGACAGCTGTGAGGAACCGAAGAATTCCTTAATTGAAGCAACAACCGGACGGATGTTGATCAATTGTTGTGGTGTTACCGTTGCGGCGTCTTGGATTGACATCCGTTCGCGAACGACACGTTCCATACGAGTCAAACCAATTCGGAATTGGTTTTGCAACAATTCCCCAACGGAACGGATACGACGGTTACCCAAGTGATCAATATCATCAACTTGACCAACACCTTCTTGCAAGTTCAAGAAGTAGTTCATACCGGCAATGATGTCGGCTGGACGAACGTTGTGTTCGTTTTCAGGCAAGTGACCGTTTCCAATCAAGACCAACGTCTTGTCTGGGTTTTCAGGTGATTCAATCTTAATCTTTTGAAGAACAACGGGGTCCTGCAAAACGGCATCGCCGGATGGCGTGTATGAAACCGTCTTAAAGTCAGGGTTGTCCAAGAATGGTGCCAACTTAGCCATAACAGCCTTGTCCACAACCGTTCCCTTTTCCGCAATGATTTCACCAGATTCAGGGTCAGCCAACGTTTCGGCCAAGGTCTGGTTCAACAAACGGTTTTTAAGTGACAACTTCTTGTTGATCTTGTAACGACCAACGGGAGCCAAATCGTAACGCTTTGGATCGAAGAAACGAGCCACCAAAAGGGCACGAGACGAGTCGGCCGTCTTAGGTTCTCCTGGACGCAAGCGTTCGTAAATGTCCTTCAATGATTCTTCAACACGGGAATCGGACATGTTCTTGTGAACGTCCTTTTCCAAAGTCATGTTCAAGGCATCGTATTGGTCAGAGAAGATGTCGATGATGTCAGAATCTGATCCAAAGCCAAGGGCACGAACCAATTCCGTCATCAGCAACTTACGCGTCCGGTCGATACGAACGTTAGCGATACCCTTGGCATCCGTTTCGTATTCCAACCAAGCACCACGGTTAGGGATAACCGTTGTACCAAAGTGTGGACGACCGTTCTTGTCAGCTTCCTGGTTGTAATAAATACCAGGTGAGCGCACAAGCTGTGAAACGATAACACGTTCCGCACCGTTAATGATGAAAGTTCCCTGCTTCGTCATCAATGGGAAATCACCAAAGAAGACGTCCTGGGACTTAATCTCACCCGTTTCCTTGTTCGTCAAGCGAAGCGTGACGTGCAAAGGTGCTGAGTAGTTCGCATCATGTTCACGGGCCTCATCGATGTTGTACTTTGGCTCCATTAACTGGTAGTCAACGTATTCCAAAGACAAGTTTCCTTGGAAGTCTTCGATTGGCATGATGTCGTTAAACATCTCCTTGATTCCTTCATCAAGGAACCATTGGTAGGATGCCGTTTGCACTTCGATCAAATTTGGAAGATCCAAAACTTCTTTAATCTTCGAGTATGAACGACGAGTACGGTACTTACCATATTTTACTAAATGTCCTGCCACACTTATCACCTCATCTAAAATTCACTGTTCATGCAAAATAAATTTGACAATTTTCGTAAAAATTTAGCAAAAAAGTCCTTATTTTGGGGCCGAAAGGCACAAAAAAAGCAAGTCTCGCGACCGTTAGGGCGCGGACCTTGCCTGCTATAAGGGCTCTGATGGACAATAGATCACCAGCCGCCATATTTATTTACAGTGTTACTGAATACTATTATACGGGTCTTTTCAAAAAATACAAGGGAAATTCTTGACAAAATTATGAAAAAGGGGTAAGAGGTACGGACCAATGAAAAAACTTGCCACTGACAAACGACGGTTTTGGAGAAGTTCATCAATCCTTACGTATTAATAAGTAAGGGTCGTAGTTATGCCCCCGGAAGGGAGGTGATAACCGTGATTTTCAGCTACTTCATCGTGCAACTGCTTAACGCCGTGCTAACTGTTTTAACCGCTGTTTTGACAGAATTCGCATTAACTAAGTTACACAAGTGGTTTAATCGAAAGAAATAGCCACATGTGCCTCGGTTTGACAGCCGGGGCTTTTCTTATACCGACATCATATTTTGGTAAAAATGCATTCAAATAAAAAAGCCGTCGCTGACAAACGACGGCTTTGAAAAGAAATGATAACCTTTTCAACTACTTCACGCTCGAAGTATAGCAGTGGCAACAAAAAAATTCAATCCAATATTCCTTATTGGAACCCTTAGGTCAAATAAAAGCCCTCAATGACATAAATATTTTCGACATCATCCCCACGCCTGCCAAGCCAGCACTGTCGACAGCACCAATGCAAAGATACCGACGTAGCGCTCAATTTTATTTTGTGGAACGTGGCGAACGACGATCGGACCGAGAAAGCCACCGGCGAAGAGGCCCACTAACAGGATTGGGATGACCACCCAGTGGACAGGCATGGTGAAGGCGAATAGAATTCCTGCCACACCGTTGTTTAGAAAAGTCGCGAAGTTACGAATGGCGTTGTAGGTCGCATACTTTTCGTTCAGCGCCCTGGACAAGACGGCAATCATCAGCAAGCCCGACCCAGCGCCGAAGTAGCCGATGTAGAGGCCGACTAAGAAGATGCTAATCCAGCCCATGGCTTTAACCCATGGGCTTTTTGTTAGTCCTTCTCGCTGTTTCTTTGGCAGCAAAATCATGATGGCGGCTAACAGGATAAAGAGTGGCACGACTTTTTTAAAGTCCGCATCGGAACTGTGAATGAGGAGCAAGGCACCTAGAATACCAGCAGATGTGTTGATGAGGGCAATCAAGATGGCCTGCTTCCAATGATGTTTCAGCTCTTTAAAGGAAGAAAGCAGCGTGCCAATCCCAGAACCCATCTGCGAAATGGTGATGGTGGCGTTAGCACTGACTGGCGTAATGCCGATCGACAGCAGCACGGGATAGAGGGTGAGCGCGGCCATCCCCACGATGCCGTTCAAGATACCAGCCAAAAGGCTCATGATTAATAAGTAGATAACGCTTGCCATGGGTTCTCCCCTTCTCCTCTTACTTATCATTTAGTATAGCACTGTCGGGGTGACTATCAGCCGGCTGCCAAGTGTTTCACGTGAAGCAACGTCAATTAATCTACTTGCTCTACACTAGCTATCGTTTTGACTGATTCTTTCCTCTCTTCATACGCCACTGGTTCACCTGGACGGCGACCATCCCCAAAACAAAGTAGAGCGCAAACTGTCCCCACCATGGCCAGCTATCCACTGAGTGCTTTGTTGCTAATTGAATGATGACAATAAACGGCACGAAAATCAGAACCGCAACCAAACCACTAATCAGTGCCTGCTTGTTATTTTCTCTGGCAAAGATCTTTTTCATGGGTTGTCTCCTTTGTTCTTCTATATGAAAGGATAACAGATATCAAGTGAGACCAAAACGGGCCATTACTGAATGACTCTTCTTTAATAATTAATACAAAACAGAATGAAATCATTTTTGGACGCTTGCTATAATTCAAGAAACGAGAGGTTTGCTCTCCCCCAGTTGAGCAAGCAACTATAAAACCAGATATATTAGGCTGGGTGCGACCCAGATCGTTGGCTGACAACAGAAAAAGTAAGCCAGGTTCATCCTGGATTGTTGGCTGGCAACAGAAAAACTTGTGTAGCGGTGACTGATTTGGTCATCGCTTTTTATTTCGATCAGTGAGGTTTAATATGACAAGAAAGATTTCAAGGAACGATGGATTCTGTTTGAGTGAACAAAGGGATCGAATTCGAAAATTTCAATTCGAAATGGAAAAAGGCTATCAAGATTACCAGAACGGCCACGTTCGGCCGATAGAGACAGTTTTTGAAAAGTACGAGAGTAAATTCTAGCAACTTAAAAAAGGTCGTACACGAATTGAATCGTGCGCGACCTTTTATGTTTAACTACATGCCAGCATGATTGAGATGATTCAGTCCAACTGCTATCCCACACAAAAAGGAAATTAAAAAAACAGCAGTGAATAAAATCCAATAACCATACTCATTTAATTCGGCACGCAATTTTTCTACTGAAAATTCCTGACCCTTTTTATTCATCATTTTTCCTCCAACCCTTTTAATCCAAAAACAAGCAGGACAAAAAAACCTATCCTACTTGCCTTTCCCCTGTTGATATGATGTTAGCAAACAACACCGACTTTATCAAGCAATGCCAGTCCTTGCTGCTACATGTTTAGCACTGAAAACATATTTTTGCTTGACCTTCTGCTTCTTTTATCTTCCAAATCATTTCAGTGCTAATGCGTTGACTTCTTCTACCAAGTGTTTGGCTGACTGCATTGAGCAAAACCAAATGATGATATAAATCAGAATGTAGATAGCAGTATAAATCAAAAACCAGGTTGCCGTAAAGGGGTACCATTTGGCAAAGAGCGCTAGAACCGTATAACCTACATAAGTCACCAGGAAATGATAAGTCGTTTGTTTGGTGATACTGATGGATTCAATTCGATAGATGAAGGATGCCAAATAAAACATGGCCCCCATGCCTGCCCAAATCAATGTAGCAACCGCCATTGCCTGCAATGGTGAGGAAAAACTGTCAACAAAGCGATTACCTGATGGCTGCATGACGTTTAGTTGATAGCAATAGCTAAAAAATAGCGAGAGTAACAGCCCAATGGTGATACCAGCAGAAATGCTAGAAAGTAGTCCTTTAAAAAACTTCATCATTTGAAATACTCCTTTTTAATTTTGTACATGTATCGTCTTGAAGCATAGGTATAGCTGCCGTCTTTTAGCACAACTTGATACAGACCCGTCTTCGTCAGTGAAAACTTACAGACAAAGTGTTGATTGACAATCTCCGACTGTGAAATTTGGAAGAATGAATCGGACGGCAAAAGATCAGCAATTTCATAGATGTATTTTTTGATTCGATATTTTTTCCCATTTACTTGGCAAAAAACGCTTTTCTTTTCTGTAAATACCCGTTCAATACCATTCACCTCAAAGGTATAAAATTCGCCATCTTGTTCAACATTTACTTGTTGTTCATGCAAAAGTCGTTTGATTTTTAGAAATAAATTCTCAAAAAAGACAGTTCGTTTGGGTACGTTAACTAGAATCTTCGCTTCCGCATTATCTTCTGAGACATTTAAAAGCACTTTCAAGGATCTCACCTCTCTCCTTTGTTCTATTTTGATAATAGCATGTTGCAAAAATCCTGTTACCGTTTTAGAGAAATCTGGTCCCTATAGAAAGATAAGTGGTTAATCCACATAAAAAGTCGTTCATGGAAATCCATGAACGACTTTTTCATTTTATTTCTTACCCGTCAAATCCACGTCTTCTAGCGGAATCAACTTCGTTTTCTTTGACCATTTGTAACCAAAGTATGGAATCACAAAGATTGGCACGGACAAGTAGGTCACGGCAATCTTATCCCATTCCCAGTTTGCAAAGGAAGCGGGATCCTGCAAACAGATAACGATGATGGACATGAGCAAAGCAAAGATTGGCCCGAATGGGAACCACTTTGCCTTGTAAATCAGGTCATCAACCTTGTGCCCCTGGGCAACGTAAGCCCGCCGGAAGCGCAGGTGGGCAATGGCAATACCCATCCAGGCGATGAAGCCGGTCAAACCGGAAGCGGACACCAACCAACCATAAACGATGTTGCCACCCTTCATTTCAGAAGTGAAGGCAAGCAAGCCAACGGCCATTGTTAAGAGCAGCGCTGCCCAAGGAACACCATTTTTGCTTAAGCGACCAAAAATCTTTGGTGCTTGCCCCTTCTTAGCCAGCGAGTAAAGTGTACGCGTTGACGCATACGTACCGGAGTTGGCGGCTGACAAAACAGAAGTCAGGATAACTGCATTCATCAGAGAAGCAGCGAAAGCAATCCCCGCGTTCTTAAAGACAATCGTGAAGGGTGACATCAAGATGTTGCCGGAATCGGCAGCTGACATCAAACGGGGGTCCTTGTAGTAAACCAAGGCGGAAATCACGAAGATGGCCCCGATGTAGAAAAGCAAGATTCGCCAAAAGACGGAGTGAATGGCCTTAGGAACGGACTTGCTAGGGTCCTTGGCTTCACCAGCCGTAATCCCGATTAGTTCAGTTCCTTGGAAAGAGAACCCAGCCACAACGAAGACGGACAAGATACCACCCATGCCACCAACGAAGCCATGGTTACCAACCGTCAAGTTGCGAACCACGTCCGTGTGGGAGTTAATGATACCAAAGATGGCCAAAACCCCGATAAAGAGGAAGAAACAGATTGTCACCACTTTAATCAAGGACAACCAGAACTCCGTTTCACCAAAAGTGCGCACGGAGAAAAGGTTAATTAGGAAAATCAAGACCAAGGCAATCGCTGAAAAAATCCAGGATGGTACCTGTGGCAGCCAGAATTGGGCAACTAACCCAACCGTGACGGTATCCACGGCCAAGGTGATGGCCCAGTTAAACCAGTAGTTCCAGCCAAGGGCAAAGCCAAAAGCCGGGTCAACGAAACGATTGCCGTATTCAGCAAACGATCCTGACGTTGGGGCAAAAGTCGCCATTTCACCCAAAGACGTCATCAGGAAGTAGACCATGATACCGATTGCCACGTAGGCAGCAATGGCACCAAATGGCCCGGCTTGTGAAACCGAAGCACCCGATGTTAAGAAGAGACCAGTTCCAATTGAACCACCAAGCGCAATCATTGAAACGTGGCGGGTTTGGAGCTGGTGCTTGATTGTATTCACATTTGTTTCTGCCATGAGCAAAAACCTCCATTTTGTTTTGACAAACAAAAAACCTACTTCTGTACAAAAACAAAAGTAGGCGTCATCACATTTTTTAAGCATGATAGCAAAGCGCACCGTTTAAAAAACGACAGTCCGGGAAATTTTCTTTCACGTCCCAAGTTCCCCCTCCCCCGAGGGAAAACTTTCGGCAACCGCACCTTTAACACTGGTTCAACGTCCTGGGTGGACTCTCCAGTGCGACTCATCTTGGTTGCAACCTCTTTGTTTGTTGGCTTTAGATTAGCACAATTAAATTTTACCGTCAACACCAAAAAATTGTTGAAGGCGCTTTCCGCCACGAATGTAAACAGTGGCAGTCAAACGGAAGTAATAATAACCAATTAGAGCAGCCCCAATCAACGTGATGGATGAAAAGTCGTAATCAACGATGGCAGCAAAGGCCAAGTCAATCCAAAACAAGACCATGATGACTTCAATTGTTTTTTTCACCCATTGCGCCACCGGAAGTCGAACAACCAATGCTTGCTTAATTTGAAATAACAAAAAGACCCAAACCACGCTGGCCACAGCCGGCATCCACTGCGATAACACCGGTCCATCGTCCCAGTAAAAGAAAGTCAGCAAAGACCATCCCCAACTAGCCACCACTAGAATCGATGAACAGGCCAAAGACCACCAGAAACCGACTTTGAAATCGAGCGTCCGCAAGAAAGCTGCCCAGGCAATGCTCAGCACCCAAACAATCCAGAATTTTTTCAAGAAATAGGCGGGTACGAGCAAGAATCCAATTTTGCTAGCAGCCACGGTTTGAATAATGATGGCCACTACGGCATCAATCATGGTCAAAAATGTACTGTTAAAACGCAACATGATCGATAAGATAATGAAGACGATTAATGAAAAAATGGGTAAAAATCGTCTCTTTTTCAATGGGTAGAACAATGCCGTTACGACCTTTCCTTCTCAATACAACTCATCATTTGCTGCTTAACCAAAATAATTGATACCCATGGCAGCTCGGACCTGCTTCATGGTCTCTTCAGCCTTTTCATTTGCCTTACGGGACCCCTCTTGAAGCATGGCCATGACCGCATCCATGTCCTTGGCATATTCCATGCGCCGTTTCCGGATTGGTGCCAATTCAGCTTCCATGACTTCAAGCAAGTGCTTTTTCAACTTCATGTCCCCCAAGCCACCACGTTGGTAGTGTTCCTTTAATTCCTGGACCCGCTTCTTATCCGGATCAAAGATGTCCAAGTAAGTGAAGACAACGTTTCCTTCCACGTGGCCAGGATCTTCCACCCGAATGTGGGTCGGATCAGTATACATGGACTTGACTTTATTAGCCAACGTCTCGTCATCATCTGACAGATAAATGCCGTTGTTCAAAGACTTGGACATCTTGGCGTTACCGTCAATCCCTGGTAGGCGACCCTGTCCCTTTGGTGGGAAAACCCCTTCAGGTTCGACCAAAATATCAGTATGGTACGCATTGTTAAAGGCGCGAACCAGCTCTCTTGTCTGTTCAATCATTGGCTTTTGATCATCCCCAACCGGTACCTTCGTTGCCTTAAACAACGTAATGTCGGCCGCCTGTGAGACAGGATAGGTCAAAAAGCCAGCAGGAATCCCTTCTCCAAAGCCCTTTTGTTGAATTTCTGTCTTAACCGTTGGGTTGCGCTCCAAACGCCCCAAAGAAACTAAGTTCATGTAAAACATCGTTAGTTCCGCCAAAGCCGGAATCTGAGACTGAACAAAAATCGTTGACTTCTTTGGGTCAATCCCGACCGCTAAGTAATCCAAGGCAACTTCACGAAGTGACCGTTGAATCTTCTCGGGATCACGGGCGTTGTCAGTGAAGGCTTGCGTATCGGCAATCATAATGTAAGGGTCGTAAATTCCCTCGTTTTGCATGGCCACCCGGTTCTTTAGGGAACCGATATAGTGCCCAATGTGCAGTTTTCCGGTTGGTCGGTCACCGGTTAAGTAAATTTCTTTTTCCATGATTGAATGAATTCCCTTTATTTTCTAACCCTCTTATTATAACGAATTACATAAAGTCTTGCAGACAAGCTTTGTTATTGGTATATTATTAAAAACAAATGAAAAACATTTAATGAAATAGGAGGTTGTACGATGAAATATGCTGTTGTTGGAGCGGGTGCCATGGGGTTGCGCTATGGGCTTTTGCTTCAGGAAGTGGCTGGTAAGTCCGTTGACTTTGTCGAGCCGACAAAAGAATCGATCGACAAAATTAAGGGACAGGGCAACCTCGTCTACCAATCACGCGATCACGAAGACAAGCACCCCGTGCTAGTCAATATTTACTCACCAGAAGAATATACCGGCGAGCCGGATGTTTGGATTTTCTTCATGAAGCAAATGCAACTGGCTGAGACCCTGGAGCGTATGGCGCCCCACTTTAAGGATAACCAAGTGGCCGTCGGAGCCATGAATGGAATGGGCCACATTGAGAAATTGCAATCCTACTTCAAGGATGACAAGATCATTGGCGGAACGGCCATGATCGCGACGATTTTGAATGACTTTGGCGACGTCGACTTCATTGGTAAAGCCAATTCCGGCGCTTCCGCATACTCGAATTTATCCGGAGAAGAAACGGAAGCGACCAAAGAAGTCATGGAAGACTTTCAGGCTGCCCACTTGAATCCAACGTATTCAAACAACTTTATGGGCACGTTGTTGACCAAGGTATTCTTTAACGCCGTGGAAAACTCAATCGCGACCATGTTCCAGGCCCGCATGGGAAACTTGCTTTCCTATGACCAATTCGTGCCGACCATTGCGAAGCCATTGGTGGACGAAGCCTACGATGCAGCTGCTGCAGCCGGTATCACTTTATTGGAGACACGCGAGGAAATGCTCGTTCAAGTTGACTACGTGGCCCGTGAAGTGGTTCCTTTGCACTTCCCTTCCATGTATCAAGACTTTGTTAAAAACCGTCCGACCGAAGTTGACTACATCAACGGTTGGATTGCCGACTTGGCGGAGGCAAACGGTGTGGCAGCGCCAACCCAGCGCTTCATCACTAACCTCGTGCACCTGGCCGAAGCCATGCGTGAATTTAACCCACCAGTTAATCAATTGGCACAGTAAAACAATAAAAAAGCCCCTAGCGGGCTTTTTCTTTTGTTCTTATTAAAAACGATTAAGCGAGAAAGGTTTCAAATCAAGGAAAACATCCTTCCCGGCCACTTGGTCTGCCAAGACTTTTCCAAGGACACTAGCGAACTTAAAACCATGCCCCGACAGGCCGGTGACCAGTTTAACTTGAGGATGTCCTGGTAATTGATCAATGATAAAGTCCTCGTCGGGCGAAACATCATAGGTACAGGCTGCCCCAAAGTCCAGTCCCGCTGTCCCCGTCAGGTATTGTGCCAACAAGGGCTTAATCTCCTCCTTGTCTTCTGGATACGAACCATAGGTAGCGCGTTCAGCTGGTTCTGTAATCACTTGACCGCCGTCGTGCTTGCCGATTTTAATATCACCATTTTCTCCTGGAAAACCATAGTAAGTTGCATCACCCGCAATTTCAATCGTAAAGGCGGGAAAGCCCCGCTGTTCCGTCAAGCGTTGATCATCAATTTTAAACCAGGCAAAGACTTTTCGTTTCACCGTGATTGGCAAAGTCGGAACCAACTTCTTCACCCAGCTACCGGTGGTCAAAATAACCTCTTTGGCCAAATAAGTCGTTTGGCTGTTTGTAATAACCACTAGGCCATCCTCTCGGTAGTTAATGCTCGAAACAGCTGAGGAAAAGTCCTGATCAACACCGAGCTTTTCCGCAAGTCTCAGATACGTTTCGATTGCAACCTCTGAATGAAGGTAGCCAGCATCTTTTTCATAAACCGCTCGGTAATCATCATTAAAATGCAAATTTGGAAAAGCGTCGTTAATTTCCTGACCTTCCAAAAACTGCACGTTCAAGTCAAACTTATCGGCCGTGTGCGCCACGTTTTCAATGAAGTCCGCTCCCTTAGGACCAACATTCACCACACCGACTTGATGAAAAATATCTTGGCCAGACTGTTCCTGAAGATCTGCCCATAGTTTTTTCGCTTCTAGAAGCAGGGGCAAATACTTCTCGCCCTCTCCATAGGCATAGCGAATGATTCGCGTTTGACCATGGTGCGATCCCTGTTCATGTGGTGGCCGATGGCTATCTAATTCTAAAACCGCTAACCCTTCTTTAGCTGCATAGTATCCGGCTGCCGATCCAACTGACCCTGTTCCAATAACCGCAACATCATAAACTTTTCCCATTTTCCTTCTCCTTTTATAACTAAAAAGTCCCGTAGTCAAAAGACTACGGGACAATCGAAATCGTGTTACCACCCTGATTTTAATCAGCATCACTACTAATTACTCAACAGGTACGCCTATACAAGAGATACCCTAACGCCTTAACGGGCGCACCCGGTACCGGCTGACTCGAAGCTCACCGGTACAAAACTCAAGGACCATCTTCAAAGGTTTCTTCTTACCAGCTTCCATCACCGCTGGTTTTCTGTAAAGCATCCACCTTTTACTTTTCCCATCACCGTTTGTTACCAGTAGTTTATCAATCGCATTGCACCCTGTCAATGTTTTATTAGAGAAAAATGAAAATAAATCTTGATAAAAGCAAACAAAAAAGCCGCCAGCAAATGCTGGCGACTCTTTAGTAGCCCGTGAGAGAATCGAACTCTCGATTCCGCCGTGAAAGGGCAGCGTCTTAGCCACTTGACCAACGGGCCATGGTCAGTTGTTATTTGATATCGCTATCAAACAACTATGTTAGTATAGCAAGCTAACCCTGACCTCGTCAATAGAAAATTTAAAAAAATTTATTTTAGTACCAGTTGTACTGACGATGATGTGCTAAAGCAGCAACCGCTGAACCGTAGCGATCGGCAATGTAGCTCTTCATTGCTTGCAACTGATCTTGGTAGTCAGCCGTGTTTCCACCATAACGGGCACGCAATGATGGTGACAATTGACCAATTCCGTAGTAGATACCGTTCGTCGCATTGACGTTACCACCTGATTCAAGCATGATGATGGCCTGCAAAGCACTTTGTTCATCCGTTGAATCAGCCGTTGTTGATTGGTTACTTACTGTAGCAGAAGTGCTAACAACCGTTGCGGCAGACGTGTCTTGCGTTGTAGCAGCAGTATCCGTTACCTGAGCAGTGGTTGATGCTGAAGTAGCCTGTGCTTCTGATTGTGTATCAGTTTGGCTCTGCGTATCCGTGGTCGTCGCTGCAGTTTGCGTTGACTGATCATCGGCTGACGTTTTCAACACTTGCCCAACCGTCAATTGGTCAACATTTTGAATGTTGTTCCAAGATGCCAAGTTTGACACTGTGGTGTTGAAACGGGATGCCAATGTCCAAAGGTTATCACCTGATTGGACAGTGTATGAGCCATCAGCGTTGGCTGCGTTTGTTGTTTGTGCTGATGTACTATCAGTACTTGCAGAAGAAGTATTGGCTTGACCGATAATAAGGTTTTCACCAGTGTAAATCTGGTCAACGTTTGAAATGTTATTCGCCTTCGCAATTTCATCAACTGACGTGTTGTACATGTTGGCAATGGCGCTCAACGTTTCACCGGACTTGATTGTATGTTGCTGCGTATCATTGGCTGAAGCGGCTTGATGCCCGAGGGCAACCGAGCCGGCCAATCCAGCAGCGATTAATAACTTATTCTTAATCGTCATTTTGTTCTCCTTTTTGCTTCATTCATCAAAACAACCGTCGGTTAGTAATGACTACTCCATACACTATGATACACTTCCAAAGTTTAAGCCTGCATTAAAATATCAAAATAAAACAAAAAGGACTGACAGATGTCAGCCCTTTTCGTTTATTGACCACTACGGATCGAAGCGACGTGAATGCGGTTAACTGCTCGCATTAACGCAACGTGTGCCATTGCAATTTCACGACTGTCCTTCACTTCTTGCGCGTGAGCAAGACGTGATTGAGCACGTTCTTTGGCATTTTCAGCACGGTTAACATCAATATTATCAGCAATTTCAGCCGAATCAGCAATCACCGTCAATAGGTCGTGTGAAAACTCAGCCACACCACCATTGACCGCTAACGAACGCTTTTGGTCATCTTTTTTGACAATCATTTCATCAATGGCAAGGGCAGCCAAAACTGGCTCGTGCCCTGCCATGATTCCCATTTGTCCACCTTTGGTGTTAATTACCGCAATTTCGGCACCTGTCTGATCATAAATCTCACCTTCTGGTGTCACAATCTTAACGGCAATTCCCTTTTGTTGTTCTTGTTCAGCCATGGATTACCCCCTTATTGGGCCATTGACTTCGCCTTGTCAACCACTTGTTCAATTGGTCCAACGTTACGGAAAGCATCTTCTGGCAGATCATCATACTTACCAGCAAGAATTTCCTTAAATGAACGAACCGTTTCAGCAATTGGGACATATTCCCCCTTCACACCCGTAAAGGTCTCAGCAACTGAGAAAGGCTGCGAAAGGAAGAACTGAATGCGACGGGCACGGTTAACCGTAACCTTTTCCTCATCCGACAATTCATCCATACCCAAGATGGCAATGATGTCTTGCAATTCACGGTAGCGTTGCAACGTTCGCTGCACTTCCGTAGCAACATCATAGTGTTCCTGTCCAACAACTTCAGGATCCAAAGCGGAAGAAGTTGAGGCCAAAGGATCAACGGCAGGGTAAATTCCTTGCTGTGTCAATGAACGTTCCAAGTTGGTCGTGGCATCCAAGTGGGCAAAAGTCGTGGCAGGAGCAGGATCGGTATAATCATCGGCAGGCACATAAACGGCCTGGATTGACGTAACGGCACCCTTCTTTGTTGAAGTGATTCGTTCCTGAAGCTTACCCATTTCAGAAGCCAAAGTTGGCTGATAACCAACGGCAGAAGGAATACGTCCAAGCAAGGCGGAAACTTCAGATCCGGCCTGCGTGAATCGGTAGATGTTGTCGATGAAGAGCAAAACATCTTTTCCTTCGTTATCACGGAATGATTCGGCCATTGTCAAACCAGTCAGGGCAACACGCATACGTGCACCAGGTGGTTCGTTCATCTGACCGTAAACCATGGCGGTCTGCTTCAGAACGCCTGATTCCTTCATTTCGTGGTACATGTCGTTACCTTCACGGGTACGTTCACCGACTCCGGTAAAGACAGAGATACCGTTGTGTCCCTGGGCGATGTTGTGAATCAGCTCTTGAATCAAGACCGTCTTTCCAACACCAGCACCACCGAACAATCCAGTCTTACCACCACGAATATATGGTGCTAACAAATCAATCACCTTAATTCCCGTTTCCAAAATTTCACGGGAAGTGGTCAACTCATCATATGCTGGTGCTGCACGATGAATTGGGTGACGTGCAACGGAAGGAGCAATTGCTCCTGCATTATCAATCGGTTGGCCCAAAACGTTAAAGACACGACCAAGCGTTGCTTCCCCTACGGGAACTTCGATTGGCTTACCAGTGTCTTGAACAGCCATGCCGCGCTGCAACCCATCCGTTCCGTCCATGGCAATGGTCCGGACGACGCCGTTCCCCAAGGCCAACGAAACTTCGATTGTCAGAGTCTTACCGTCTCCCAAATCAACAAGCAAAGCATTGTTAATTTCTGGAATTTCAACCCCTTCATCAAAGGCCACATCAACGACTGGACCGATCACTTGTACGACTTTTCCAGTAGTCATGCTTGTTTCCTTTCTCTGCTAACAGTGTCAAACACCGTCTTCATTAACTTATTCCAGTGCGACCATTCCACCAGTGATTTCAGTGATTTCAGTCGTGATTTGTGATTGACGAGCACGGTTATACTGCAAACCGAGTGATGAAATAATGTCATCAGCTGAATCAGTTGCAGAAGACATTGCCGTCGATGAAGCAGCATGTTCGGCTGTCTTAGCATCAAGCAACGCTTCAAAGACGAGTGACTGAATGTATTGTGGCAAAACCACGTTCAAAACAGTCGTCGCATCCGGCTCAGAATCATAGGCAGAAAGCGTATCAAAGGATTGCTCCTGACCATCTTCACCCTCTTGTACCCGTGTTTCCTCAACGACCTCACGCGTCAACGGCAATAACTGCACATTGCGCTGGTCAGCTTGAAGACGGTTAATAAAGTGGTTGTAGACAAGGTGCAATGAATCAAAAGCTTCCGCCTCATAAAGAGAAATCACGCTTTTCAACACCTGCCGCACTTCATTAAAAGTCGGTACATCCGACAAACCACGGTGTTCAAGAGCAACGGTGAAGCCACGCTTTTTATAAAAGTCGGCCCCGTTACCACCAATCGCTAAAATGACCGCATTGTCTGGCGTTAAGTTATTTTCTTTCATCAAGGCATTTGTTTTCTTGATGATGTTGGCATTGTATGACCCAACTAAGCCACGGTCAGAAGTAACCAGCAAAATTCCTGTCTTCTTAACAGGTCGCTTGGCAACCATTGGCAAATGAGACGCGTCAACATTATCCAAAACATGGGCCTCAATCAAATGTGAGACAACCGCCTTCAAACGGTACGCATATTCATGGTAACCAGTTGTTGAGCGTTGAATCTGACTCAATTTGGCTGTCGACACCATCTGCATGGCTGATGTAATCTGTCGCGTTTTCTTAGTTGAGGCAATCCGCCGTTTAATATCTTGTAAAGAAGCCATTTTGCCTCCTTTTATTGATCAGCAGAAGAGCCTGTATAGCTGTCCTTGAAGTTCTTCACCGCTGCGTCCATCTTATCGGTATCTGGCAATTGCTTTGTTGTCACAATTTCATCCAACAAATCTTTTTGGCTCGCATTCAAGTAAGCAATGAATTCATCTTGGAAGTGTTGAATATCATCAACAGCAACATCATCCAAGTAACCATGTGTCAAGGCATAAAGCACAAAGACCTGGTGTTGAACAGCCATTGGCTTGTGCAACGGCTGCTTCAAAACTTCAACCGTTCGCTTACCACGGTTCAACTTAGCTTGTGTTGAAGCATCCAAATCGGAACCAAACTGAGCAAAGGATTCCAATTCACGGTAGGATGCGAGATCCAAACGCAAAGTTCCAGAAACCTTCTTCATGGCCTTGATCTGGGCATCCCCACCAACACGGGAAACAGAAGTTCCGGCATCAATGGCTGGTCGAACACCGGCACGGAATTGATCAGCATCCAAGAAAATCTGTCCATCGGTAATGGAGATAACGTTCGTTGGAATATAGGCCGACACATCCCCGGCCTGCGTTTCAATGATTGGCAAAGCCGTCATTGAGCCACCACCCAATTCGTCTGACAACTTGGCTGCACGTTCAAGCAAACGTGAGTGCAAGTAGAAGACGTCACCAGGGTATGCTTCACGACCAGGCGGACGACGAAGAATCAAGGATATCTCACGGTATGCCGTTGCTTGCTTTGACAAATCATCAAAGACAATCAAGACATGCTTGCCGTTATACATGAATTCTTCACCCATCGCTGCACCGGCATATGGCGCCAAGTACAATAGAGCGGCCGCTTCAGCAGGTCCTGCATTCACGACAATTGTGTAATCCATGGCACCCATGCGCTTCAACGTGGCAACCTGTTCACGAACCGTTGAATCCTTTTGACCGACCGCTACGTAAATAACAATCATGTCTTGATCCTTTTGGTTCAAGATTGTATCGATGGCAATGGATGTCTTACCAGTCTTACGGTCACCGATAATCAACTCACGCTGACCACGACCGATTGGAACAAGGGCATCAATGGCCTTAATTCCGGTTTGAACTGGTTCAGAAACTGACTTACGAGCCATGACACCAGGTGCCTTGGCTTCGACAGGTCGAGTCTTTGTTGTTTTCAAGTCGCCTAAACCGTCAATGGGTTGCCCCAAAGCGTTAACGACACGCCCGATAAGTTCTTCACCGACAGGGACTTCCATTACGTGTCCCGTCCGCTTAACTGTATCACCTTCGCGAATACCTTCTGAGGAACCCAAAACAATGATTCCCACTTCAGATTCTTCCAGGTTTTGAACCATTCCGTATGCACCGTTGTTAAAAGTCAACAACTCACCAGAAAGGGCATTTGCCAATCCAGTTGCTCGTGCAACACCATCACCGATGTAGGTAACGGTTCCAATTTCTTCTACAGTCAGTTTTGTGTCGAACTTTTCGAGCTGCTGCTTAATTAAAGCAGAAATTTCTTCAGCTTGAATCGCCATGTCTTTCCCTCACTAACCTAGTAACTCTGCCTTCAATTTGGCAATCTTCGTCTTCAGCGATCCGTCAATCAAAATTGACTTGGATTGCATGGACACACCGGCAACCAAATCGGGATTGATTTGGTAAGTAGCTTCAACCGTTTTTGCGCCACTTTGCTTCAAAAAGGCTTGTTCCAACCGTCCCTTTTGCTCATCATCAACAGCTACTGCTGACGTGATAACGACGGGTTCGATTCCTTGACTCTGTTGGTACAGCTCAATGAATCGATTGGTAACAGCGCCTAGCAAGGCGAAATGGTGGTGTGACAACAAAATCTTTGTTAAATTCACAACCGCCTGGTTGGCTCCCTTAGTCAATGTGTCCAATAAGGAGACTTGGTCTTCTTCTGAAATCGTTTGTGCAGCTAAAAGCGCCGTCAGTTTTGGCGTGCTTTCAACCACTTGTGTCACGACTTTCAAATCAGCCAGTAGGCTGTCAAAAGAATCTTGGTCGGCGCCGTAGGCTAAGAGTGCCTTAGCGTATTGGTCGACCACTTTTCCTTTTTTATTAGCCATCTGTCCTCCTTACTGCTGACCCAATTCTGCTAAGTATGCATCAATTAGGGCCCGCTGGTCATCAGCAGATAATTCTTTTTGAATCAACTTTGACGCAATCGTTACGGACAAGTCCGCCACGTCCTTTTTGGCCGTGTTCATTGCATCATCCTTCATCTGTGCAGCATCTTCTTGAGCAGACTGGCGCATACCAGCAACTTGCGTATTCGCTGCTTGAATCAAGGCGTCTGATTGTTCCTTGGCGGACTTCTTAGCCACGGTAATCATTTGACTGGCCTGATTCTTTGAATCGGACAATTCCTTTTGACGTTGTTCAACTAAGGAAGCGGCATCTTGGTTCTTTTGTTCAGCCTCATCCAAATCCTTATTAATCTTATCTGCACGTTGGTCCAAGACCTTTGTTAACGGTCCATAGGCCACCTTCTTGAGAATGACCATCAGTAGGAGGAAGGCAACAATAATAAAGACCATATCGCCAAGAGGCATCGCCTTTGTCATTAATAATGTTTGTGCCATCATCTATCTCCTCTAGGGCTTTTGCTTACTTGTTAATCAAAGTAAAGGCCATACCAACAACGATGATTGGTAGGGCTTCGGCCAAAGCCAACCCAAGGAAGGCACGTGACAAAAGCTTTCCAGCTAATTCAGGCTGGCGAGACATTCCGGCCAAAAACTGTGAATACATGATACCAACACCGATACCACCACCAATGGCAGCTCCGGCGAAGGCGATTCCAGCTGCAATAACTCCTAAGTTCTGTAAATCCATTTGCTTTCTCCTTTTAATACGAAAGAGCGTTTCTTCTTTACTATTGGATGATAACGGTCCCCCGTGTTGACTACATCAGCAACAAAGGCCTATTCCTCGCCTGATAACTGGGCCGTAAACACGGCCGTCAGCATAACAAAGACGTAGGCCTGGATGCCACCGATCAATAACGAGAAGGCCTGCCAAGCCATCTCTAGCGGCAATGCAACGATCCAACCAAAGCCATTTAATGAAAAGGCCATACTTGCCAGCAAATTCAACATCAATTCTCCAGCGAAGATGTTTCCAAAGAGTCGTAGCGCAAGTGTCAAAAAGTTCGTCACTTGTTCAACGACATTCAACGGGAACATGGCAGCATATGGTTTTAGGAACATGTTCTTCAGATAGCCGCCCAAGCCCAGTGTTTTCACACCAGTTGCATGAGCGAGCATCAAAGACATAATAGCTAAACTAAATGCAATTAAAGGATCGGCCGTTGGGGACTTAATCAAGGTCACCTCTGAAGCTGTCTTAACTTGTAGTAACAGTCCCATTTCGTTTGAAACAACAAGGAACAAGAACAGGGTAAAGCTATACAGCCCAAATTGACGGGCCAGGTTGTTAGGTAACTGGTCCCCTAAAATTCCCCTGACAAAGTCCAAGACATACTCAATCACGTTTTGCCCACGTGACGGTCGAATCGCAACTTTTCGCGTTAGGAAGACTGCCAACAAGACAACAACGGTCATCGCTAACAAAGTTGAAATCACTGTTGTCCAGGTGAAAGTCAGACCCAACAACGAAAAGGTTGATGTCGGTTCATCCATCGGTTTTCTCCTTTCTGCAGTTCTTTATTTTGGTATAAGACATTCGCTCCCATACCTCAAAATATACCCCCAATAATACGCCCACTATTTTCTAAATACAAGCGATTTTGTGCTAAATTCACAACAAATCAAGAAAATTTTAAATGTGTCGTACAATTATGCAACAAAATGTTTAATATGTTGATTAACTGCTTAGAAAAGGCTTTATCAAGCCCTTCAAAAGAAATAAATGATAAAAACTCACCAGCTATTCTTTTGTAATTTTCCTATTGAAGTGCCTCTTTTTTCTCTTTTTTGTGAAAATCCAACCAAATAGATGACGACGTAATCATACTTCTTTGGATGAGTTACTTAGTTGACTTTGGTAAACAGATATTTAAAATCACGCCCAATACAGTCGCCAAGGCCACACCTGAAAAGTCAATTTGTGAGGTCAACGCTAAGTGGAAGTTTCCAATCCCAATAACCATCACTGGTCCGGCAATTAACAAGTTACGCTTTTGTGAATAATCGACTTTATTATCAACCAACACCTGTAGTCCGGCAGCAGCGATAACACCATACAGCATCAAACCAACACCACCCGTTACTGCGGCGGGAACCGATTGAATAATGGCCGTTAACTTACCAATAAAGGCAAAGACAGCAGCAAAGACAGCAGCCCCTCCGATAACCCAGACGGAATAGACCTTTGATAACTGCATAACCCCGATGTTTTCTCCATAAGAAGTCACGGCGGGACCACCAACTAGACCGGCAAAGACAGAGGCTAACCCATCGCCAGCCAAGGTCTTATTCAAGCCCGGATCCGTGAAAAAGTCGTGCCCCGTAATCTTTTTCAAGACAAGTAAATGCCCAATGTGCTCAGATAACGTGACCAAAACAAGCGGCACCATCGTCAGCATGGCCAGTGGATAAAAGTTACCGTCAAAGTGCCCGTGGTTCATGAACAAAAAGTCAAACTTAGGCATCGAGAACCAGCTGGCCTGCCCAATTCCTGACAAGTCCACCAAGCCAAAGGCAAGGGCTAGCACATAGCCAACGACGATTCCAATTAAAACCGAAATCATCCCGAGGAAGCCCTTTAAGTATTGATTGGTAAAGATCATGACCAACAGCGTGAGGCCAGCCACCAAAAAGGCCCGCCAGTCGTATTGCCCATTAATTTGGGTTCCGGACTGTGCAGCCGTCTGGGCCAATGAAAGGCCAATCACCATAATCACCGGACCCACGACTTCGGGAGGAAAGATTCGATCCATCCAACCGGTACCGACTTTAGCAACGAGCAGGGCAATGACTAAATAACACAAGCCGACAGCCACCACACCCTGGCCAACCGCAGGGTAGCCAAATGTCTTCAGAAGCGAAGTCATCGGAATAATGAAGGCGAACGATGAGCCCATGTAGGCGGGTACACGCCCCTTTGTCACGAGCAAATGAATCAGCGTACCAATTCCAGAAGAAAAAAGGGCAACACTGGGGTTCAGTCCGACCAATAACGGAACCAAGATGGTCGCACCAAACATCGAGAAAAGATGTTGGAGAGAAAGACCGATTAAGGTTGGAAAGGGTGGTCGTTCATACAATTTATAAAGTGGGGCGTTATTTTCTTTTTTTACCATGTTTGCGCTCCTTATTTTGCCTGCAGAAAAAGCCCACCAAAACGATGAGCTTTAGTGGACTTTTTAATTACTTCAATGTCTTCTTGTCGTTAATTGACAAATCAGCGTTCAAATCATAAACGATTGGTTGACCGTTTGCGATTTCAACGTTCAAAATGTCGTCATCGGAAATGTTTTCCAAGTGCTTTACCAAAGCACGAAGTGAGTTACCGTGGGCAGCAATGACAACGTCCTTGCCGGCTTCCAAATCCTTCTTGATTTTAGCATCAAAGAAAGGCAAAACACGTTCCAAAGTAACCTTCAAGTTTTCACCCAATGGCAAATCACCGTAAGGTACATCAGCGTAACGAGCATCAAAAGCAGGGTATGTCTTACCCTGTACTTCAACCGTCTTTTCGTAGTCATCAAGCAATGGAGGCAAAACATCGTAGGAACGACGCCAGATGTGAACCTGTTCGTCTCCCCACTTCTTAGCGGCTTCCGCCTTGTTTTGTCCCTGCAAAGCACCGTAATGACGTTCGTTTAGACGCCATGACTTTTCTTCTGGTACGTAAAGTTGACCAGCTTCTTCCAAAGCATAGTGCAAAGTCGTGATGGCACGGGTCAAAACTGATGTGTAGGCTTGGTCAAAAACAATGCCCTCTTGCTTCAACAATTCCCCTGCGTGCTTGGCTTGTTCAATACCTTGTTCGGACAACTTTGTGTCCACCCATCCGTTAAACAAGTTCAATGCGTTCCATTCACTTTGTCCGTGACGGATCAAAACTAATTTTGCCATGTTCTAGCTCCTTTGTTTGCTTGAATAATTCTTGTTTATTATACAACATTATCCAAGTTCTTTGCATTGTTCGGACAAAAGAAAAAAGCCCAGACAAATGTCTGAGCTTTTAAAACTAATGAAAGAATTAGTCCTTAACGATGTTTACAGCTTGCAAACCGCGGTCTGAGTTTTCAACATCAAACGTTACGTTTTGTCCGTCTTCCAAAGTCTTGAAGCCGTCGCCTTGGATAGCTGAGAAGTGTGCGAACACATCTTCACCGTTTTCGCGAGTAATGAAGCCGTAGCCCTTTTCGCTGTTAAACCACTTTACAGTGCCTTTTTCCATGATTGTTTCTCCTTCGGGATCATCCCATCTGTGTCATGTATATAAATATGATTCTTTTGGTATGACGCCTTCCGAAAAAAACAAATCAAAATCAAAATTCAAACTTAAATACAAGATTAGTGTAGCACAGTCAGCTGGCTTTGGCAATTAATAAGTCCGATTTCTCACATAGTGGTCAAGACCAATTGCCAAAACCATTCGCTTAACCGTTATTTAATACGTTTTGGTAATAAGCAACCGCATCACGCGCTGCCTGTTCAGGGTTATCAACCGCTTCCTGCTTATTTTGTTGAATAAAGCTGATAAAGTCGGCGTCCTTAGCAGCTGTTTTGGCAGCTAAGATGCTCTTTAGCTTAGCCCCTTCCTCTGCAGACAGTGCAATCCAAGTACTTGGTACTTGGTAGGTCACGACTTTCGACTTAACCTCGTGGTTGTTACCAGCCCAACCAAAGAGGAACTGATAAAAGCCGTTGTCATACACGTATTCCTTCGCCTTTGTCACTTGGAAAGCCTGATTGCCATCAACATGCTCAATCGAAGTCGTCGTCTTGAGGTCAGGCTTGGCAACCGTTGTCTTCAAAGAGTTTGCTTGTGCCTTGTAAACATAAGCCTTTTCACGGCCTGAAGTACCAATTGGTTGGTAAGCTAAGACACCATACGTGTTTTGGTCTTGGGCAGAATAAATCTGTACCTTGGTCGTGACCGTCTTGACTTTCATTCCCCAATGATCATGAGCGTTACCAGTAATCAACACAAGAGAACCAGCAACAGCGATAAAGGAAACAACGGTAGCGGCAATTCGTACCTTAGAATCCTTAACCAGCATGATAGAAAGGAAAGCCAGAATAACAAATAAAATTAATAGAACGATAATCATCTTAGTTCTCCTTTGTTTCTGGTTGGTTGACCTTTCCGTTGTGTAGGAAGAAGGCAAGGACGAAAGCGGCCAGGGCAAACATGGCTGCCACGAAGAACGACGTGTGGAAACCGTCAAGCGTTGCCGTAATCGCCTTTGATCCATAGGCAATCGGATCTGCCGACTTCAAGGCGTTGCTTGGCATGTTGTCGTTTGCAACCGACTGCATGACGGAGGCCAAGACAGCCGTTCCAAGTGAAGCAGCAATTTGACGGGCCGTGTTGTTGACGGCCGTTCCCTGAGCATTTTCTTCCTTAGCCAACGCACCCATGGCCGATGACGTCAACGGCATCATGGTAAAGGCAATACCGGCCATTCGAACCATGTAGAGCGCCGTAATGTAAATGGTTGGCGTTTCTGCCGTTAGGTAGTAGTAAGGCAAAGTGGCCAAGGTGACGAGGGCAAAGCCAAAGATTGCCAAGCGCTTGGCACCATATTTGTCGTAGAAAGAGCCGGCAATTGGTGAAATCAAGCCCATCATTAAGGCGCCGGGTAGCAAAGTCAGACCAGAATTCAAGGCCGTCAAACCACGTACCGTCTGCATGTAGGTTGGCAGTACCATTTCAACACCCAACATGGCGATGAAAGTTAAGGAAACCATCGTTGTTGTCAAGGCGAATTGCTTGTTCATCAGCACCCGAACATCCAAAAACGGTGTTTCCATGTGTAACTGATGACGGGCAAATTCCGCAATAACCAGAGCACCCACAATGATTGGGGCGATAACATAGCTGAATGAGCCCCAACCGTGGTCGGAAACCATGGCAAATCCGAAGAGCAACAAACCAAATCCAACCGTTGATTCAATCAATGAACGGATGTTAAGTGAAACCTTCTTCGTTTCCAAAACGTTTTTAAAGTAAAAGATGGAAAGAATAAAAACGATAATGGCCAAAGGCAAGACCAATCCAAAGATTGAGCGCCAGTCACCACCCCAGGTTAAACCAAGAAAGTCATGCTTGCTGTCCAGAATCCAACCACTCAAAGTCGGTCCGATGGCTGGTGCCATTCCGATAACCAACCCAATGGAACCCAAAGCCTTTCCACGAGAATTTTCTGAGAAAATCGTCAAAGCCACAACCTGCATCAAAGGCATAACAATTCCCGCAGCCATGGCTTGCAAGGCACGGGCCAACATCAAGACCCAAAAGGCAGATGTTGGGGCAGTCCAGGCCATAAAGGTCCCTAAGATATAGACGGCCAAAGCCGTCAAGTAAAGATACTTCGTTGGAATCCGTGTTGTCATGTAAGCCGAAACTGGCACCATGATTCCGTTAACCATCAAAAAGATAGTCGTCAGCCACTGCACGGTTGCAGAATCGACATTAAATGCCGTCATCAGCGCTGGCAAGGCCGTTCCCAATGAGGTCTGCATCAAGATGATCACAAAGGAACCAATCATCAGCAAGGCCATCATGGCTAATTTATTCACCGGTTTCCCAGTGGTGTTATCCGTTGAATTTGCCATTTCTTCCTCCATATATAACAAGAAATAATCCAGACAAGTATACTACTGCTAAAAATTTTAAAAGTCAAACAAGCCCAATCTTAACAGAATCCTTAAACTAAGGTCTAGTCTTTAGCAGTACCTGGCGTAATCGACTGAATTTGGTGATAGTAGTCGACTGAAACCACCCAGTCGGCTTTTCCCTTCGTTGGGTAGATAAAGCGGTCATAGTTTTGCTGGTTCGTTTTTTCCCACACCCCCATGGCAAGTTTATAAAAGTCCAAGAGCGGCATATCAGCGTACTGGGCCCGCCAAGAATTGGGTTCGTTTGCGGACTTGACGGTCGCTAATAAATTACGGGCTAAATACCAGTCACGGATATCCTGCAAATCCGCTTCTAAAAAGACGGTTAAATCAAGCAGTTTTTTCGGTAATTGTAGGGCGACAACCCCCTCTAAAATCAAAACATCTGGCCGGTCAATGATGCTTTCTTTCCCAGGAACCCGGTCAGCCAGGGTTTGCGAATAGACAGCCGTGCGCTGAGTCTGTTGTCCATTCCGGAAATTTTCGATAAACGTTGCCATTCCTTTTAGGTCATAGCTATTTGGAAATCCCTTTTCATCAAAGATACCTTCTTGATGAAGTTGTTCATTTGTCTTCAAGAAAGCATCCGTCGAGAGCACTTGAACTGTTAGGCCCGCCGCCTTGATTTCCATCGCAAGTTGGTCAGCCAGCGTTGACTTTCCAACTGCAACAGAACCGGTTAGTCCAATCGTAAAAAAAGCACCCTGATGGGCGTTTTTTACTTCTTCAATTAATCGTTCAATCATCAACGGCCTCCAATTTGTAAAGAGACTTCGGCAATGCCTGTATCATTGGCGATTCATGACCAGCGCCTATCAAGGTCAAACGGTGCATGGCTCGGGACGTCACAGTATACAACAGGCGACGAACATCATCTGACTGATAATGAGCGGCATCAGCTTGCCAGACAATGACGGCATCAAACTCCAAGCCCTTGGCTAAGTATGACGGCAAAATGACAGCCCCAGGTGCCAAACGCTGGTTTTCGGAACGAATGAGTGTCACTGGTTCGTCTTTTAACTCCTCGGCCAAGGCTTTCGCTTCGGCCAATGTTTGGGTGATAATGGCCGTTTGTTCGCCATCCCCCTCGTTAACGGCAAGCTGTTCACGGGCCGCTTGGACAGCCTCCGCTTCCGTCTTCGCCATCTTAACAACCGGCAAATCACCTGACCGGTTAAAGGCCTCGATGGTTTTACCGTTTTTCAACAAGGCTTTTGAAAAGTCTGTAATCTGCTTCGTTGAACGGTAAGTTTGCGTCAACTCAACAAAGTCGACTTTTTCGGGATTAAAGAGTGAGGCAAAGTCCTCTTCCAACGATGAAGCCCAGTCTTGAGTAAAGATTGCTTGGTTCAGGTCGCCCAAAACCGTAAATTTGGCGTTTGGGAAAGAAAACTTCAAAAAGGCCAATTGGAAAGGCGTATAGTCCTGAATTTCGTCAATAAAGAGGTAACGAATTTCACGTTGCCCGTGCTTTCCAGTAATCAAATCATACAAATAGAGATAAATGGTCGTCGTTGATAGCGATAGCTTTCGCTCCTTAACCTGGTCAATAACAATGGCAATGTAGTCCGTCCATTCGTCTGAACTAATTTGAAAGTCGGCCAAATTCAAATACTTTGGCAGTGCCCGTAAGAGATCAACAAACTGCGCGTTAATATTGATGAATCCTGCGCGACGAACGCGCTTAGCTAGCGGACGCAGGGCCTTTGTTGCAATCTTTTTCGCCAGGAAGTTACGTTCTTGTTTATCAGAAGCAAAAGTCCGTTCCTTTGGGCCTTCGCCAAGTTGATGACGACGAGTCAAATCACCCGCGTCATTAACCTGGTCATCCCCTAACCGAACTTGACCAGCCCCAACTAATTCGTCATATTCCTGCTTCGACAGGTTCTCAATGGCTAGCTCGACCCAGTCGGACTTCATTTGAACCCCAACCTGCGAGCGAAGCGAACGGATCAGACTTTCCTGGGTTGCTTCGAGTCGCTGTGACAACTTGTAGTTCTCATTATATTGGTAGTAAACGCTTTGAATCTTCTCTTTACTCAAGAGTACTTCGCCACGGAAGTTCAGATTCCGAACCTTTAATCCGGATTGATTCAAATCCTGAGCATAGCTTTGGACAGCCCGGAACATGTCAAGCGAACCAAGTAGGTGATCAATTTTCTCGTTTTGTTTATTCTTTTCAAAGCGGTCTTCCAGCGTTTGAACTTCAAACCGTGGCAAACGGTGTGACGCATACTGGTAGAAAGTCAGCTGCACCAGGTTCTGTTCACCCAATTCTGGCAAGACCTGGTCCACGTAGTCATTAAACAATTGGTTAGGTGAAAACATCACCACCTGACCCGAGTTCAACTTACCACGGTAACGATAAAGAAGATAAGCCACTCGTTGCATAATGGCCGCCGTCTTTCCAGAACCAGCCGCTCCTTGAACAAAGAGTAGGTCCGCATCCGTATTACGGATGATCTTGTTCTGCTCTTTTTGGATGGTCGTGACAATCGACTTCATCTTGGTCGTCGACTCACCAGACAGCGCATTGAGAAGCATGGCATCCCCAATCGCTTCTTCCGTATCAAAAAGCGTGACAATCACACCCTTTTCAATTTCAAACTGACGCTTCAATGTCACATCAGCCGTTTGCTTACCGGCAGGAGTCATGTAGTCGACTTTACCAAGACCACCATCGTAATAGATTGAGGCAACTGGTGTTCGCCAATCGTAGACCCAAAAACGGCCGTCATCGTCAGCAAACGAGGCCAGACCAATGTAAACGGTCTCTTTTTCACGGTTCTCTTCCGCATTGTCCAAAAAATCGATGCGCGCAAAATAGGGCTTATCCTTTTGCTTCGCCAACGTTTTGTAGCGATCTTCCGCACGAGATTTAGCTGACTGTCGTTCCTGAATCGCTTGCTGTTGCTGACGAATGGACATCGCCGTTTCCACGATACCGGAATAGGTTGATGTCTTGACGCGGACGTCATCCCAGGCAGCTGATACATCGGCTAAGGATCCCTTGGACTTTTTAACCTCGGCTTCAGCCTCTAGTTGGGCCAAGTCAATCTTCTTTAAGGTTTCATTTAGGTATTCTTGTTCGCGGACTTTTTGCTCGTTTGACACAGTACACCCCTTCTCAATTTACGTTGTATCCATTATACGCCTTACAAATTTAGAATGAAACCATCGGCCAACTCAAAGACCAAATAAAAAAGCCGACCGCAGTCGACTTTTGAAAATTTGTTTACTTGTTCGTCAATGAGGCGATACCAGGCAATTCCTTACCTTCAAGGTATTCAAGGGATGCCCCACCACCAGTTGAGATGTGTGACAACTTGTCTGCAACACCCAAGGCTTGAACGGCAGCAGTTGAGTCACCACCTCCAACGATGGTCGTCCCACCGTTTTCCGTTACCTTAACGAGTTCTTCACCAATGGCCAACGTACCCTTAGCAAAGTTTGGCATTTCAAACACACCCATTGGGCCGTTCCAAACAACCGTCTTGGCATCGTTCAACACGTCATCGAAGAGCTTAATTGACTTAGGACCAATGTCCAAGCCCATGTAGCCATCAGGGATACCAGCATCGGCATCAACAACTTCAGTCTTGGCATCGTTTGAGAAAGCATCTGCGGCAACAGAGTCAACTGGCAAAACTAGCTTGTCCCCAGCTTCGGCCATCAAGTCCTTGGCTGTTTGTACCTTGTCTTCTTCAAAGAGTGAGTTACCAATCTTGTTACCCTTAGCAGCGTCGAATGTATAAGCCATTCCACCACCAACGATCACCTTGTCAGCCTTCTTCAACAATGATTGAACAACTTCAATCTTGTCGGAAACCTTTGCACCACCAATGATAGCAACGAATGGACGCTTTGGTGTATCAACCGCATCACCCAAGAACTTGATTTCCTTTTCCATCAAGTAACCGGCAGCAGCCTGGTCAACGTTTGAAGCAATTCCAACGTTTGAGGCGTGGGCACGGTGAGCTGTACCGAAGGCATCGTTAATGAAGAGATCATCTCCAAGTGAAGCCCAGTACTTACCTAATTCAGGGTCGTTACCAGATTCCAACTTGACGTATTCACCATTCTTCACGTCTTCGAAACGAGTGTTTTCCACCATCAATACCTGACCATCTTTCAAGTCGTTGATTGCGGCTTCCAACTTAGCACCACGCGTTTCAGGAACGAAGATCACTTCTTGTCCCAACAATTCGCCTAAGCGCTTAGCTACTGGTGCCAAAGACAATTCCTTCTTGTCTTCTTCTTTCTTAACACGTCCCAAGTGTGAGAACAAAACGGCACGACCGTTTTCCTTCAACACATGCTTGATGGTAGGCAAAGCAGCCACGATACGGTTATCGTTTCCAATAACGCCAGCCTTAATAGGGACGTTAAAGTCCACTCGCATCAATACTTTCTTACCGGCCAAATTCTTCAAATCTTGTACAGTTAATTTTGCCATGTGTGCCTCCCAAATCATTTCTTTATCTAACAAGACCAATTATAAAGCAAACACTAGCAAATGTCTGCAAGCACTGCTAAATTTGTTCATTTTGTTACTTGCGGAGGTGCCGTTGCCAGGGATAGATCACTTTAATACCAAACTCTTTGTTGAATTCTTCAATGTTATTAGCTGCACTAACAATGATAAAGAAAACAATCAGCCAAACTTCCGCTTGCAAAGGCACCTTGAGAAGGTCTTGCGCCACATCACTTAATAATAATAGTAAAAGACTGATTGTTAGCTTAACGTAAACACGCGTTAATAACTTTTTCACCGGCGCCTTCTCCAAACTCTCTTGCACTTGGCCATCTTCCTTTAAAAAGATATCCAGGCTTACACCAAAGAAATCAGACAAATGAATTAAATCCTTCATATTAGGATAAGTCTTACCATTCTCCCAAGAGGAGATGTTTTGTCGGCTCGTATAAAATTCTTTCGCTAGCTGTTCTTGGGTCAGCCCTTTTTCTTGCCGTAATTTTTGTAGCCGTTTGCCAAACTCCATCTCATCACCTCCGTAAATTCATCTCTTACAGGTTACGAAATTAGCGGCCGATTGCCAAGCAAGAATATCTTGCATAACTTTAAATAAGCGGAAACAAGCGGATTTTAGAAATTATGCTCATTTTGCCATTCTTCAATCCGCCGGTCCTGTTCTTCGAAAAGCTCGAGCCATTCCTGACGAATAGCTGGAGTTAATTTTTCTTCTATTTCTTCATCTGTTAAAACGGGAAGAATAACGCCTTGAACTTCTTTTCCATCAATAATCATTTCATTACTCCTTGCTCTTCTATCGCTTCAATGAAGTGAATATACCTCGGGTCTCTGATGACGATTTCCCGACCATTAGTAAAATTCGACAGGATGCCATTAAATCGCGTAAACGTATCTTTTATCACCACCGGTGGCAACGAAATAATACCGACTTGATTCAACTTTTCAAGTACAACGCCATCCATTTGTCGCCGCCGACTAATCCGATCCGAAACATATTCCTTTTTAATATCCCGTAATACCCCACCAATTATCTTTTGATACAAATGCAAAACATGGTTTCGGTTAACCAATTGATTTAAATCGAGATAGTTCTGAATGTCGATTTGTATGGTTAGCTTTAGAACAACTATCTGTTTTTCGGGCACCTTTCGAATTTGTTTTGCAAACAGCAGCGCATTTTCCTTTGCCGTCTGCATAAAATAGACATCCCCCTTTTCTGGACTACTATCCAGATAACCATAAATACCATGGCCTAAATCATTGGGATAACGCTGTCTTCCTTTTTCTATGCGAAAACCTTCCGTTAAAATCTTTTTAGCGTTCTTTCTGCTAGTTCCGTGGTAGGCAGTAACGATCATCATTAGGCTCCTCTATTGCAGGCAGAGAATCGACCCTGATTCCCTATCAATGAATTTTACGAGCCCCACTCCTTTTACGCTTTCATTACTGTCATCATACGCCGGTAAACCGTCTTCTCCCAGCTATTATCACGATGTGGAATAAAGTTCCCCAAAACGGCATAAAAGCCACAAGGAAATCGTTTCCCGAATTTTTACAGCAACAAAAAAAGCAGACCTTCCGGTCTGCTTTTTATTAACACCCTGATTGCCCCTGCTGGGATCGAACCAGCGCATGGAGGTACCAAAAACCTCTGCCTTACCACTTGGCCAAGGGGCAATGCTTCAAATTTGCCTGAAGCGAGGCAATGGGAGCGGTAGGATTCGAACCTACGAACCCGAAGGAACGGAGTTACAGTCCGTCGCGTTTAGCCAGACTTCGCTACACTCCCATGTCTTAAACAACTTCTCTATATTAACAAGAAAGCTGTTTTCTGACAAGGTTTTTCAAGAAATTTTTTACCAAATTTGAATTCGAGATTCTGGGGCCAAGTACATACCATCCCCTTCTTTCACTTCAAAAGCGTTTTCAAAGTCATCAAAGTTTTTGACCGTCACGTTCGTTCGCAACTTAGCGGGGGCGTGAACGTCAATCGTGGCCAATAAAGCCATGTACTTTGGTTCCGCCTTTTGCCGCCAAAGCGTGGCAAAGTTCTCAAAGAACGCTTTGATGTTGGCATCCCCACCCGCCTTGGCAGCAGCCAAAGCGGCGGAAACGCCACCCAAATCGGCAACGTTTTCCGAAACCGTGAGGTGCCCATTGACTTTGGCACCAGCGGAATCCAACCCATCGAAAGCCTTCACAACGGCTGCCGTCTTTTCTTCAAAGTGGGCAAAATCCTCCTTTGTCCACCATTCCTTTAAGTTTCCCTTTTCATCATAGCGAGCACCGTTGGTGTCGAAAGCGTGCGTAATTTCGTGGGCAATGACCGTTCCAATGCCCCCAAAGTTCTGACTAGCCGTCTGCTTCAAGTCATAGAAAGGTGCCTGCAAAATGGCGGCCGGAAAGACGATGTGGTTGAAATCTGGTGAATAGTAGGCGTTGACCGTATCAGCCGACATGCCCCAGCGGGACTTGTCAGGTTCCTTCCCCCACTTTGAGAAGTGTTCAGCAACTGATTCTTTCGAAAAGCGCTGCACGTTTTCGAGCAAAGATGCCTGTTCGTCAACGGTCCGCTTCAGTAAGTAATCCGGCAACTGTTCAGGGTACCCGACTTTAACACCTAGGGCATTCAACTTCACCTTTGCCTTGGCCCGCGTATCATCGGAAAGCCAGTCAATTTGGTCAAAACGACCTTCATAGACCTTGATTAACTCCTGCACCATGGCCTCAACGTCCGCCTTGGCCTTTGGTCCAAAGTAGGTTTCACCGTACCATTTTCCGATACGTTGTGAAAAGAAGGCCCGCGCTTGACGGAAAGCGGCCTTCTCTGGCTTAACCGCTTCCTTGGTTCCAGATAATGCGCGCCCATATTGACCAGCCAGCACACGCGTCTCATCCCCAAGAAAACCGGCGACCTCGAGCAGGTTTTCGATAATCAACCAACCCTTCACATTGTCAAAGTTTTGCTCGGCATATACCTCGTTGGCCCGGTCAAAGAATGGCCCGTCATAGATAATAACTTTCTCCGGATTTTCCCCTACCAAAGTCGTTAACGTCTTAGCCAAGGCAACGGCCGGCACCTTCTCCTGTGCGGCAGCAACCGTCATTGGGTGATAGTTCTTCCATGAATCGGATAGTTCTTCCGAAGAAGATTCGCGATCGGCTAAGAGTTGATCAAAGGCCAATGCTTGATCAATCCAGTCTGTTCCTTCATCTGCCAAGTCCAACTTTTGGAGTAATCCCTTGACCATCGCTGACCAGGTAGACAAAAGTGCTTCTTTCTGCTCTTTATCTTGGTACGAAGTCGTGTCCGGCAAAATCAAATCTGGACTAGCTAGCCAAAGTTCGTTGCGACTCGTGTTTTTCGAATCCGGGCTAATGGTGGGCTCCAGAATCGTTGAATAGCCTGCCTTAATCAACTGACCCTCTTGCTCTTGAAAGTCTTGCCAAGACGTTAAAGCAAGCAGTGGTGCCAAAAACTTCTTAACCTCACGCTTTTCATTTTCCGCACGCTTTGACCAATCATTGGTTAAACGATGCAATTTAACAAATTCACGGAGGTCTTCTGGGGTTTCCTGTTCCCCCTTTTCAATTTGCTCAAGCACTCGGCGTTCTTCTTTTTCGATTCCCTCGACCAAATCGTAAAAACCACCAGTTACTGGTCGGTCCGCTGGAATCGTGGCTTTTTCAATCCAGTCACCATTGACTGCCTGATAAAAATCATCTTGATAACGTGTTGTCATCTCGTACCTCCTTTTGTACTCATTTCCTACAGCCATTATCCAGTAGTTCTCATTTATTTGCAATAAAAAAGACCGCAAAGCGGTCTTTAAAGACTTTATAACGTTTTTTCACCAACGTTTTTCGGCAAGGTCAATACCTCAAGTAATGGATAAAGCGAAATTAACGCCACCAAAAAGAGTGTTACCTGGTAAGCCAGACTAGTGACAAACATTTTTGAGAACAAAGCGACCAAAGTCGCCACAAATCCGACACCAAAGGCCTGTGACAGCATCTGCATGACGGATTGTAACGTATTCGCCGCGTTCTTTTCCTTTTTAGAAAGTTCCGCAAAGGCAAGCGAATTATAGGAAGTCAATGCTAATGAACGACCAACTCCGGAAACAAAGGCGACAAAGGCAATCCACGGCTTGGCCGTTTCAATTGTAAAGGCCGCCATTAGGAAAGTCGTCATGGTGGCCAGTCCAAGGGCAATCACCAGGGCATACTTGTAGCCCGTCCGCCGGATGATTGGCGTTGTAAACGGCTTGATGGCCAAATTTCCTAAGAAGATGAAGATGACATACGTTCCTGCCTCAATGGCTGACCAGTGGAACGGTACCTGTAGTAGGAGGGTCAACAGGTAAGGCAAGGCCCCAATCGTCATCCAAAAGATGGAACCCCCCGTCTGATAAATCCGGAAAGACTTAATTTTGAGGGCGTCTAAAGCAAAGAGTGGCTGTTCGACTTTTTGTAAATGACGAAAGGCCAGAAAAGCAAAGAAAATGCCCAATATAAGGACCGCAGACCCGACGGCCAACAGCGGCAACCCACGCGATAACACTTCGGCATCTACCAAAATCAATCCAGCAGCCAACGCAACGAGGAGAAAGCCAACCAAGTCAAACGGTGCTTCTTCCCGATCATTTTGATCATGAATCAGGAGATAGCCGGCTAGCAAAATACCAAGCCCAATCGGCAAATTCAAGAAGAAAATCCAATGCCAGGAGAGCGCCGAAATAACATAGCCCCCAAGTAATGGCGCGATGGCTGGTGCAATCAAAGCGGGCCAAACCAGAAAGGAGAGAATTTGTAACAAATTCTTAGCCGCAACGTTTTCCAAAATGATGAGTTTCCCAACGGGTACCATCATGGCCCCCGCCATCCCCTGAATCGCACGCATGACCAAAATGTAGGCTAGATTATTCACTAGTCCAGCAGCTACTGACGAGAGGGTAAAGAGCATGACCGCCAACAAGAAAAGCGTTTTGCGGCTCATCTTTTTTGCCATCCAACCCGACAAGGGAATGAAGATGGCGGCAAAAAGCATGTAAACCGAAACCAGCAATGAGGCTGACGATTGGTTAACCGATAAATCGGTTGCAATTTGCGGCAGTGCCGTAGTGACAATTGTTGAATCGAGCATCTGCATAAAGAGGGCGGCAGCCACAACCAGGGCTGCCCGTTTAAGACTTGCTTCTTTCATGATTCACTTCCTTTAGCAAAATAAAAACAGACACAACATACGCTGCGCTGTTTTTCTTATCTATTTACTCTACTCGTCAACAAGCCCTACGGTCAAGGAAGACTCGTAATTTGATGACGTACCACCGAGCGATTTCCTAGCGGTTGCACCTTACGGTAATTATCCGGGTAGGCTTGGGCAAAAGCCGCCACATCTACTGGACTTATCCCCAGGCGTTCTTTTAATAGAAGCCAATCGACATCTTTTTTTAATGGTGGTGTTGTTAACGTTCCTTTATAGGTCAGAATGCTCTCTTTTTTTGCCGGTAGAAAAGTCAACAAATCAGCCTGTGCTTGTTGCCCAGCTAAAATCGGCGCAAAGAGCGGTTCCGCCTCTGCATCCTCCTCTAAGAAGACAGCGAGTACCAGCGTTCCCCCATCAGCGCGTTTGAAAACAAGGTGCAGTTCGGCTGCACCACTTTGGCCGTCCCATAGGTGTTCAAAACCGTCATGAATGTGGAAACGGACGAGTTCAACCGTCTGTCCATCAATGACAAGCTTTCCATGACAAAAGAATTGGTCGCCGATGACCTGTTCTTTTTTTAGCAGTGGGCTGATGGTTAAGCCCGACCAGTCAATGGCCATTGCCGGCCCATCAACAAGCTTGTCTGCCACTACATCAATTGGTGATTGGCAGGTGGCCGTGGTCGTGTAGCGCCAGGCGTCCTGATAGTGGTAATTTAGTTTTTCCATGATGATTTTCTTTTTCCTATGTTTCCCTTCAAGTTTCCTAAATCGTTTGGTAAATGGAGAAATACATTAATCCCGCTCCAATAATAACAAAAACGTGCCAATAAACATGCCCCATTGGAATTTGTGGGACGAGATAAAAAATGGTTCCTAGCGAGTATACCACGCCTCCGGTTAATAAAAGCCAGAAAGCAGCTGGCGAAAGCGATTGCCAGATAATGGGCATCACTAAAATAATGAGCCAACCCATCACAAGGTAAATGGTCACCGCTACCCAAGGCCAGCGGCCAACAAAAAAGATGTCATAGACGAGACCAGCAAAGGTCATCACTAGGATGGCAGTCCAAATGGCCCAGCCAATTGGCCACTTCAAGACTAGCCACGTATAGGGCGTGTAAGAACCCAAAATCACCAGGTAAATCCCTGCATGATCCATAAACTGAAAGACTTTCGCGGCCTTAGTAAAGACCAGCGAATGAAAAAGTGTCGAAGCCAGTAAAAATAGCAAAATTGACAAAATATAGATGGTAACGGCCGCAATCGTTAGCGGGCTGGGTGACTGACTCGAAACCTTCTGAATTAAGAAGACCGAAGCCACTAACGCCAAACAAAAACCAACGCCATGCGTGGCAGCGTTTAAAACTTCATAGACAATCGTATATGCTTTTGTCCTTTTTTTCATCTTGATTCCTCTCAAAAACGGGGCAACAGGCTTTGTAACAGTTTAGCTTAGTTTTTCACTTTTGGCAAAGTCGAATCAACAAGGCAAAAATAACAAGTATACCAATTTGACTTTTTACGTTAATTCCCTTACACTGTATTTGTTGTTAAGAAAGAAAACAGAAGCAGGAGGTCTATTCATGAAGTTGACATTTACTGATGCAGCAAAGGCACGTTTGGAAAAGTTCGCAACCCCTGACAAGAAGATTGTTTTGGACTTTGATGACGGTGTTGGTCCATTCTCGAAGGAAGCCAATTGCACACTGGCCCTTTCGTTCAATCTACTCTTCGTTCCGAAGAATACCGATTTGTCAGAATTTGGTGCAACGATTGATTCCAACTTGGGAACCGTCTATGCAAAGCCTTATTCAACGGATCAAATGGATGAAGAGATGACCGTTGATGTCAACAAAAAGTATCTTCGTTACAGCCTATCCGGCCGTAATGGCGTGCTCGACTCTGCTTTAGGAATCAAAAACATCGACTAAACCATTCATCATTAACATAAAAAGACCGGTCAAACGACCGGTCTTTTTTTCGTTACGTTATTTCCATCACTTCGAATAGAATTGGTAGTCTTTCGTCCAAATCAGGGCCATGGCCCCATCCCCAGTGTGGACCCCAATCACAGGGTCCATTTCAGCCCTTTCAAAAGATACCGCTGGATATTTGCTAGTAAAATCCTTCAACCACTTGTCACCAAGCTTTTGGTTATTACCATCAATTACGTAGGCCCGCACTGGAAAGTCGACTTTGGCCAGGTACGCTTCGAAGGCTTCTTGGATTAAGTCCTTGGCCCCTGACATCTTCCGTGCCTTGCCAACCGCCCCAATCTTGCCATCTCCCTCAATGTCGAAGTTCAAAATCGGCTTAATGTTTAACAAGCCACCAATCAGCGCCTGTCCCCGAGAAAGGCGACCGGTTCGCTTTAAGTGCGAAATATCATTGACGACAAAGCGAACGCCCATGTGTGTTCGAAAATCCGCCAGCTTAGCCAGAATGTCATCCATCGTGGCTTCTTCTTTTGACAACCTAGCTGCCAATAAGGCCTGGGCGGCCTGGCCCATGTTGACAAGCTTTGAATCCACTACTTCAACGCGATTCAAGCCCTCATAGCCTTCAGCAACCAACTTAGCCGTCTGAAAAGCACCGGAGATTCCAGACGAAAGCGTAATAATAACCGCTTCGTCATAGCCCGCGTCCTTAGCCTGGTTAAGCGCCATTTCCCACTGTGCCGGAGAGGGCTGCGACGTCGTGGGTAATTCTTTTTTCTCCCCCATCATTGTCACCAGCTGTGCGATGGAAGTGATGTCCTGACCACCTAAGAAGGTTTCCTGGCCAAACAAAATGGGAATGGCCACTTCAATAATTGAAAATGAATTTCGTAAACTCTGTGGTAGGGCGGATGATGAATCGGTAATGACCGCAATTTTAGCCATATCATGTCTCCTAAATCGTTATCTAAAGTCTTATTTCGAGTAATTGACCGGCCACCAAGCCAATGGTAAAGGCAACGAGGCCCGCCAATAGTTGCACCAGCAGGTACACCATTTGTTTTTGTCCGTTTTGCTGTTGGGCACTTTCCGTCATCATTGTCGAAAAGGTTGTAAAACCACCCAATAAACCAGTCTCCAACAAGATTACCAGCTTTTGGTCAAGATGAACAGTGAACAGGAAGCCCATGACCAAAGATCCAAGCACGTTAATCCAAAAAATCCCCGTAAAATAGGACTTCTTTAAAGGAAAGATTGCCAGCAGTAAATAGCGAAGCAACGCGCCAAGACCTGCTCCACCCATGACCAACAAGAACCGTCCCATCATAAGCGTTCCCTCCGTTTCTTCCAGTTAGCCAGCCAATTCCCGAACCGCTGACCAAAAGCAAGCGAACCTAGGGCTAAGATAATACTGCTAACTAATAGGAAAAGGGCCAAAAGAACGTGCCCAGTCATCAAGTTATGACCATCTTGCAACATCAAGGTACTAAAAGTTGTGAAGCCACCACAAAAACCTGTTCCAATGAACGCCTGCCAATAGGCTGGTGCCTCATCTGAGGACTTCAAGTAGGCACCCAATGTTGAAAGCACCAAGGTTCCAAGACAGTTAATGAAAACCGTCATGGCTGGCCAGCCGCCCAAATAGGGAACCAGGGTAAGCGCAAAGCGGCAAGCCCCGCCGATTGCTCCTCCCAAAAACACGGCCAAGGCCAGCAACGGCAAGCGCTCATTTTTCATTTGAAACCCCGCTAATCACACAGAGATTGGTCCCAGCCCTTTGATTAACGTCTTGTAGAATGTTTTCAAGATTGATTTCAGCCATCTTTTCAATGAGGGCCCGGTCAATCTCTTCATAGTAAGTGGAAAGTACCGGGTTAACCTGCTGGGCAATCGGACAGTCATCACTGACTTTGTTATCCAGTGGAAAAACGCCTGGGTTAGGATCAACTGCTTGAAGAACATCGGCCAAACTAATGGCAGCAGCAGGTTTCGCTAAAACTGGTCGTGAAAAGTGATCGCCAAGGCGTTCAATTATTCCCGCACTTTGTAAATCGGCCATGAGGGCCCGAATCCGCGAAGGGTTAGTGTTCACGGAGGCCGCAATTTCCTTGGAAGAGCAGGTAGCCTTTTGGTCAGTAGTCGAAATGTAAATCAAAATGTGGATGGCATTGGTTAATTTTAACGATGGCTTCATGACCATTCCCCCTTGTTTTTTATTCTCGACTAGTATAACATACTATTTGTACTTTTATAAAATACAAGAAACGGAGTAAGCCATGACATTCGAAGAATTACAAAAAAAGCGTCGTTCAATTTACGCATTGGGAAAAGAAGTTAAGAAGAGTCCAGAAGAGCTCTTCAACATGATTAAGGAAGCCGTTAAGGAAAGCCCATCCCCCTTTAATTCACAATCAGTTAAAGCCGTTGTTTTGACGGGTGCTGCTCACGAAAAGCTTTGGGAAATGACTTTAGTAGAATTAAAAAAGGTTTCAGCCTCAGAAGAAGCCTTCCAAGCAACCACTGCCAAAGTCAAGGGCGCCTTTGAAGCTGGTTTCGGAACCGTCCTCTACTTCACTGATGAAAACATCGTTCAGGGCTTGAAGGAACAAGCACCGCTCTACGCCTCTAACTTCGACAGTTGGGCCGAAGAGGCCATCGGGATTGCCCTCTACTCGGTATGGATGCGCTTGGCTGAAGATAACATCGGCGCCTCCATTCAGCACTACAACCCACTAATTGATCAAGCAGTGAAGGAAGCCTTTGATATTCCTGCCAGCTGGACTCTCCGTGGCGAGATGCCATTCGGTTCCATCGAAGCACCAGCGGATCCAAAGACTTTCGTAAAGGATGACGAACGTTTTAAGCTCTTTGATTAATTTTCTTAGAGAAAAGACATTTTTCTTTAATTTTTGTTGACAAGGGTAGCGCACTCTTGTATGCTTAAGTCAACTTTTAATGTTTTAGGAGCAATTACATGACTGCATTTCAAACGCAATTGAATCGCCAATGGTGGCGCCGGTAGGAACGCAGCTTGACGGAATACGGACAAGCTGTCATGACAGTTTGTCCCAACCGGCTTCTTTTTAATGTATAAAAGTCTGTTTGGGTACATCACAATACCCAAGCAGGCTTTTTTCATGCAAAAAAACAGCTTAGGTAGCATTTATGGGAGAAAATCATGAATAAACGTTTATTAGCCGTCACTTCGGTGATTCTTGCTTTTCTAGTTTTTGCCTTCTTTGCAGAAGGCAACGGAACTAGCAAGAAAGAAAATAAGGTACCAACCGTTGGTATTCTGCAACTCGTAACGCACCCTGCTTTGGATCAGATTCATGAGGGTGTTGTCGCCGGTTTGAAGGCTGGAGGTTATACAGACGGAAAGACCGTTAAGATTTCCTACCAAAATGCCCAGGCAAACCAAGCGAACTTGAAAACCATGGCACAAGACTTTGCTAATAAAAACATGGACTTGACCGTTGGTATCGCCACGCCAGCTGCTCTATCGTTAGCACAGGCCGAGAAGGGGCAGTCCCCCGTCATCCTTGCGGGTATCACCAACCCGGTTGGTGCGAAATTAGTCAATTCTTTGTCAAAGCCAGGTAAGAACGTGACCGGAGTGGCCGGCGACTCGCCTTACCAAAAACAAGCTGCTGTTATTAAGGAAGTATTGCCAAAGGCAAAGACCATCGGTATCATTTCAACCACTTCCGATTCAGGTGGTACTTACAACGCGGCCCAGATGAAAAAAACCTTGCAAAAGTCGGGTTACACGGTCAAGTCCTACACCATCTCATCGACCAACGACATGCTCCAAGTCGCCAACACCATGGCTGGTGAAGTAGACGCCATCTACGCACCACAAGACAACTCCGTGGCCACGGCTATGAAAACCCTTGTCTCAGCGGCTAAGGCAAAGAATGTTCCGGTGATTCCATCAAACGATACGATGGTTGCTGATGGTGGTCTTGTGACCTATTCACAGTCTCAGTACCAGGTTGGCTACCAGGCTGGCCAAATGGCCGCACGCGTGTTGAAGGGTGAAAAAGCCTCAAACATGGCCGTGCAGTCCGTTGAAAAGGGAAACTACGCTGTGAACTTGCAAACTGCTTCAGACCTCGGTATCACGCTGCCGGAACACATGGTTGCCGATGCCAAAGCCAATAAGGAGGCCTACTAATGTCTATTATCGTTTCATCCATCTCACAAGGAATTCTCTGGGCTGTTCTCGGCGTTGCACTCTACCTGACTTTCCGTATTTTAAACTTTGCGGATATGACGGTTGAGGGCTCTTTCCCCTTAGGTGCCTCTACCGCTGTCGCTTTAATCGCTCACGGCACGAACCCCTTTTTAGCAACCATCGCCGCCCTCTTTGTTGGTGCTTTGGCCGGCCTAATTACCGGTGTTCTCTATACCAAAGGAAAAATCCCCATCTTGTTGGCTGGAATTTTGGTCATGACCGCCTGTCTATCCATTAACTTGCGCATCATGGGTTCCGCTAACATTTCCCTCTTGGATCAAAAGACCATCTTTTCCTTGTCTTTCCTACAGGACTTGCCAAAGTACTTCGATGGTGTGGTTCTCGGCCTCATCGTTATTACGATTATTTTGGGCTTCCTCATGTGGTTCCTACAAACCGAACTCGGCCAAGCCTTTATCGCTACCGGTGATAACAAAGTCATGGCAGCCGCCTTTGGAATTAAAACCGATCAGATGACCATCATGGGACTAATGGTTTCCAACGCCCTCATCGCCTTTGGTGGTGCAGTTATTGCCCAAAATAACGGCTTTGCTGACATTAACATGGGAATTGGCATTATCGTCATTGCCCTCGCTTCCATCATCATTGGTGAGGTGGCCTTCGGTGATTTGTCACTGAACCAACGTTTGGTCGCTGTCGTCATTGGTTCGATTATTTACCGCCTGGTCTTGTTGGCTGTTTTGCAACTTGGTTTCTCAACCAACGATTTGAATCTGATTTCATCCATCATTTTGGCTATTGCCATGATGATTCCGCAGGCACGTAAGTATCTTAAGCTCGATAAAGTCCTACACATGGGAGGTAAGGCACATGACTAACCCAGTCTTTTCATTGAAAGAGGCCACTGTGACCGTACCAAATGGTACGACCATCATGGACCACTTGAACCTAGACATTTATCCAGAAGACTTTATCACTGTTCTGGGAACAAACGGGGCCGGAAAATCCACCCTTTTCAACGTCATTTCTGGCGACCTCCCACTCAGCTCTGGTAGGGTTGAGCACAACGGGGAAGACATTACCGCCGTTCCTGCTGTCAAGCGAACAGCCTTCCTCGCCCGCGTCTTTCAGGACCCCAAATTGGGTACGGCTCCTCGAATGACCGTTGCCGAAAACTTACTACTGGCAGAAAAAAGAGGCTCCCGTCGGACACTCAAAAACCGGCAACTAACGGCAAAGAAGCTCGAAAAATACTACGAGCTGACAAAGACTATGGGGAATAACCTTGAAGATCGATTGCAAACCGCCACTGGCTCCCTATCCGGGGGACAACGCCAGGCACTTTCTTTCTTAATGGCAACACAAGTCAAACCCGGCTTGCTCCTTCTAGATGAACACACCGCGGCCCTTGACCCAAAGACTTCTGACCAGCTGATGGCAGCGACAAACCATCAGGTCAAGGATAACCACCTCACGTCCCTCATGATCACCCACAATCTAAAAGACGCCCTCACTTATGGCAACCGGCTCATTGTCTTGAATGCCGGCAAAATCATTTTAGATGTTCGTGACGAAGAGAAAGAGGCTTTAACTGAAACAGACCTTCTTCGCTACTTTACACGCTAACGAAAAGGAATAAAAAGTCGGACAGAATGTAATAAACATTCTGTCCGACTTTTTGATTGTCTAAAAATCAAAGGGATTTTCTTCCGAGTTAATCTTATCAAATACGTCAAAAAGATGATCACGCTCGGTAATTTTATATTTCTTCATTTTGCGATCATAGATCACTTCAGATTGAACCGCTTCACCCTGTTGTAAGTCGGCCAAAAACTCCCGAATCGCAGCAATGTCTCGCTGTACTGTTTTTTGCCCAACGAAAAAAAGATCTTCGATTTGCTCCACTGACATGGCCTGCTTTGAAATTAAAATTGAATACAGTCGTAAAATTCGTTGTTTATCATTAAAGACATTCTTTTCGCGTGACATAAGTAACTCCTCTGCTCATTGTAGCAAAAAAAGAGAAAGAGACCTAATTAATTCACTCATGCCACATAAAAAGCAGGCCGAAGCCTGCTTTTTATCGTTTTTTATACAGAACGACGCTGGAAAATCATGAAAGTCAGCGCATAAATTACCAACAAATAGGCGATATAAACCAACCAAATCACCCATACATCAGCACCAAAGTACATCTTCAACTGGAAGTTCATCATTTTGCTTCCGTTAAACTGTGATAGAAGTGCTTGTACCGTGAAAGGATTCCACTTGAATGGTTCCCAGAAGCGAACCAAGTAGGTCGTAATGGCAGTAATCACTGAAGTTGCTACTGACAAAACAATTCCAATCGAAACGGCCGCTGCTGAGGACTTAGCTAGGTTTGATACGAGCAAAACAATGGCGAAGAAGAACAACGTCATGACAACGTCCATAAACTGGGCAAAGAAGAAAGTCTGCCAGTCAATATCAGTCCCCGTCGTTCCATGCATCATTTGGAAAATCGCACGCCCCGCCAATGTTCCCAAAATAGCAGAAGCAAGAACCAAAACGTATTCGACGATAATCATCACAATCTTTGAAATGAAAATTTCAAAGCGGGAATACTGCCGTGATAGGAGTGGGCGAATCGTTCCATAACCAAATTCTTGTGTAAAAGTCAGTGCCGCAATCACCGACCCGGCGATGGCAACGATAATGCTTGCACCACCAAAGTAGTAATAAGCGTAAAACTGTTGTTCAGCTGGAATCAATGTGTTCAGAACGGCAATTGGCATAATGAAGGCCAACAAAGCCCAAATGTAAAAGCGGTTTTGCTTAACAGCCTTCATCCATTCTTGTTTTAATAGGGTAATCATAATTTCTCCTTTGCTAAGGTTTAAGCGCGTGTGCTGTTTTCAGATAGCACTTCCATCAAGTGGTCTTCCAAGTTGACAGTTCCTGTCTGGATGTCTTGTACTTCCACATTAGCCTCAGTTGCCTTGGCCAAAACAGCCTGTGCATTCACACCGTTTTCAGCGGTAATCAACACTTCACCATCTTCTGACATCTTAACCTGCCAACCAGCAGCTTCTGCCGCGAGCACCATGGCGTGGTTATCCGAAGTCTTGACTTTCACTTGCGCCTTGTCTTCCGAAAGGAATTCCGCCATCGTCGCACGACGGATAATCTTTCCCTTGTTAATAATGACTACGTCATCAGCTAAGCGCTGCAATTCATCCAAAAGATGGGAAGAAATCACGAAAGCAATGCCCTTTTCCGCTAAGTGTTGGATTAGCGAACGAATTTCTCGGACTGATTGGGGGTCCAATCCATTCATTGGTTCATCTAAGATAACCAACTTGGGCTTGCGAACCAAAGCAATGGCAATTCCTAAACGTTGCTTCATTCCAAGAGAAAAATGCTTAGCCTTACGCTTACCGAAGTTTGGACCATCAATACCGGTCAACTTCATCAATTCATGAATGTCTTCTGGATCCTTTGAATCCATGGCGTAATACTTCATGTGATCTTCGGCTGTGAAGTTTGGATAGATTGATGGGTATTCAATTAAGTTTCCCATCTTAGACAGAGCTTTTGTCTTAGAGAATTTAACTGGTTGTTCGTCAAAAATGACTTCACCTGAGTCAAATCGCATTAATCCAGTCATTGCACGCATGGCAGTGGACTTACCGGCACCGTTTGGACCAATCAATCCGACAATGCGACCGGGTTCGACGTTGAATGACACGTTGTCCAAAGCTTTGTAAGAACCAAAGCTTTTCGACACGTGACGCAGTTCTAATAATGACATATGCGTTGTCTCCTTTTGTAAACGCCACATAGTGAATTCTTCACCGGGCTTAAACTTATTTCGAGTCGTCTTCATTATAACAAAGTGAAGGGGTTGGAACAGTCATTCCATTATCCTTAACCTTTCTATAAAAAAAGCTCCCCTTACGGGGAGCAATTCAAATCAATCAGACACCTAACCGGGAGAGAAGGTATAAATTAGGTTTAGAGAGAAGTATTTATATGGTTAGGTATCTGATCCTTTGATATATTGCTATATCATGTTTCTTATTATGGTCTGATGAGATTAAACTAATGTTAAAGCGGTCAAGCTTTTTGCTAAATTTTCATCATTAATCAAAATTTATTTAACTGTTCCCAAGAAATACTTCTTCTTACCACGACGAACTAAGACATACTGCCCTTCGTAATCCGCTTCCGGGTCAACTTCAGCGTCAACATCTGTTACCTTGTCACCATTAATCCGAATGGCCCCGTTCGTGACGTCCTCACGAGCCTGACGCTTTGACTTTTCGATTCCCGCGTTCACCAAGAAATCGACAATGTTTTGCTTATCGGGCGCCACTTCAAAGCCGGGTACCCCTGAAAAGACATCCTTTATTTGTTGCACCGTTAATTCAGCAACATCCCCAGAGAACAAAGCCTTTGACAAAGTTTCTGCCTCTTCCACAGCTTCTTTTCCATGAACAAAGGCCGTCACTTCTTCAGCCAAACGCTTTTGTCCCAAACGAGCACCTGGATTTTCGGCTACTTCTTTTTCAAGCGTTTCGATTTCTTCCTTCGATAGGAAAGTAAAGTACTTTAGATACTTCACAACATCGGCATCTGCCTGGTTATACCAGAACTGGTAGAACGTGTAGGGTGAGGTCTTTTCAGCGTTCAACCAGATGGCGTTTCCTTCTGACTTACCAAACTTCTTTCCAGTCGAGTCCGTCATCAACGGAATCGTCAATCCAAACGCTGGCGCATCGTTTCCTTCAATTGTGTGGATCAAGTCCACACCTGAAGTGATATTTCCCCATTGGTCGGAACCTCCAATTTGAAGACGGACGTTTTCTTCTTGCCAAAGATGCAAAAAGTCGATGGCCTGCAAGATTTGATAAGTAAACTCCGTATATGAAATGCCTGTTTCCAAACGAGAAGCCACGACATCTTTTTTCAGCATGACATTAATGGAAAAAAGCTTTCCATAATCACGCAAGAAGGTTGGCAAAGACATCGTGTTTAACCAGTCGGCATTGTTAACAATCTTCGTTCCGTTTTGTCCGAACAGCTTAGTAACTTGAGCAGCAATTCCCTTTTCGTTTTCCTTTAACTGTTCTTCAGAAAGCAGCTTTCGCTCAGTTGTTGGGCGGGGGTCTCCAATCGATCCCGTGGCACCACCAACGATGATAACCGCCTTACCTCCAGCGTTTTGAAAACGCTTTAAGACCATGAACGGAATCAAATGACCTAGGTGCAGGGAATCCGCCGTTGGATCAGTCCCCACATAGGCACCAATCTGCCCTTCATTCATTTCCTGTAGCAATCCTTCTTCATCCGTTACCTGATTTAAGGCACCACGCCACTTTAAATCTTCAATAAAATTCATGATTTTCTCCTTACTCATCTTGTTTTCAATGATATAAAAAAGTCGCCCTAATCCATTCGAATTAGGGCGACTCCTGCCGCGGTACCACCTAAAATTACCCAACTGGGTCACTCAGACTGCCTTAACGCGGCGCAAACGTCATTTTGTTTTGTTGTGTACCCGAAGAGGTTAAGCCCAACTCACAGCAACCGTTGGTTCTCTTTTCCCCAGTGCCCCTTCGCTCTGCAACAAATGATAGGTTCATTATAGCAAGAATGCGCTTTTTTTGCACTTTTTACCTGTAAGAACCGGTCAGAACTTTGACATCATTCCCCGTCTTTTTTACAATAGAGAATGTGAATAAAAGAATAAAAGCGCTAACAAAGTGATCTATTCTTAACTTAAATTGATGAGAAACGTTGTTCTTTTTCCATTAACAACGGGGTGAAAAAACGATGAAAATTGCATTAATTGGCGCAGGGCCTCGTAATCTTTCGATCCTTGGCCGACTTCTTTTTACAATTAATAAAGCAGCGAAGGTTGAAATCGACTTATTCGACCCTAGTCCCATTGGTGGTCGGGTTTGGGATCCGTTCCTAACCAATAACCACACTTTTTTAATGAATACTTTTGCCAATCAAGTGACGTTATTCGATGATTATGAGCTTTATGATAACGATTCACCAATTGATCGACCAAATCTGCTTGACTGGGCACATACTAGAGCCTTTGACTACTTAAAGGAACATCCAGAATATCCTAAAGCATATGAAAACGAAGTGATTTCATTAATCTCCTCGAATACCTTTGCTTCCCGTGGTTTATTTGGCATATACGCTGCTTGGTACTTTGATGAACTATTAGCGGCTAAGCCCGAAAATATCACGATTCGCTTTCATCAAACAGAAATCATCAACATGACGAAGGGTCCCCGTCGCTTTAAACTATGGACCCGAAACAACTACATTGAAAAATACGACCGCGTGATCTTAGCGCCTGGTCATATCGACAATCAGTTAAACGAAAAACAAGAATCATTACGAAAATTCGCCGACAAAGTGGGTTTTGTCTACTATCCTGCCTCGCACCCCGCTGAAAACGACTTTGAAACAATTACTGGATCAGATACTGTTTTAATTGAAGGGTTGGGTCTTTCTTTCTTCGATGTTCTCCTATCCTTAACCGCAGGTAAAGGTGGTAGTTTCATCACGAACCGTAACGGATCTTTAACCTACCGTCCTTCTGGACGTGAGCCGGTGATTGTTGCCGGTTCCTTCAACGGTCTTCCCCCTCGATCAAAGGGCATTAACCAAAAGGAAGCTTCACAACTGTACGTTCCTCGCTTCTTTACACTAAAGCACTTAAAATCAATCGCCGCCATGAACCACGGCAAGATTCCTTTTAGTCAATTTATGTCACTTCTTAAGCAGGAAATGACTTATAAGTTTATCTACAATCAAGTCATGCAGTCTGATTTACCCTTCGATTCGACCAAGGCCAACATCTTACATGCGCTCGATAATCCACTTAGCTGGTCTTCTCTAAATGATCGTTTCAACTTAGATCTTGAAACTGAAATCGATTGGGATGGAAAAATCTTCCCAGCCATGAACTGGCAGGATACTGAAACTTTTAATAAAGAGCTCCTTACTCACATTGAAAACGATATTCAATCGGCTCAACTCGGTAACAACTGGTCGCCTTTGACCGGCGCTTATGATCTTCTACGAGACATGCGCGATATCGTTCGCACGCTCTATAATGAAAATTACTTCACCGAAGATGGCTACGAAAAGATGCTAACCCAGTTCCGCCAGTTCGATAATCAACTATCTGCTGGTCCTCCTCTAGTTCGAATGCGTCAATTACTCGCATTACTAAAAGCCGGAATCATTACCATTGCTGGTCCCGGATTTAAGACGGGTCACAACGAGCATTTCTTTGAAGCGAGTGACAAATTCGGTCAACATTTTCAGGGAACTGTTCTGATTGAAGCACGATTATCAACAATTGATTTTCGAATTGCTAAATCACCATTAATTCGTTCACTTGCAAGGCAAGGGTTAATTGAGCCAAATGATCGCTTTAAAAAAGAGAATGGTCAATTACTATTTGGAAACACGATTAAAATTGCCCCGAACACCTTCACCGTTTTGAATAAGAAAGACCAGGCAGTTGATGGCTTCTACATCTCTGGTATTCCATTGGAAGGAGAACGCTGGTTTAACACAGTTATTCCCCGTCCTTATGTCAATACCTTGATTTTCCAAGAGTCTCAGCGATTAGTCGATTCTCTTCTCGCTCGCTCACCTCAATTGCACCGGATACTAAAGAAAAAGGACTGAATTTTTCAGTCCTTTTTCTTTAGCCTTTTTTAAGAAATTCTTTTTTCATCTGATACACGTCATCCGTATCAAAATCTGAAATGCCGTGATGACCTCCTGGTAGCCAGTAAGTAACGGCCTGCTTTCCGGACATCTTCTCATATCTTTCGACCATCTCTTTACTTTGTAGTTCAGGAACAACCTGATCTGCCGATCCCGCCATCGCAAAAATTGGTGGCATGGCTTTTGTAAAATAGTTTGCTGGGTTTGCTTGGCTAACAGCAATTGGGTTATCAGTTACCTGATGGCCGGCCACTGCCATCCCTTCAAAGGAGTTAGCTTCGCCCGATTCTGAATATTTCTTTTGAACATGCAATCGCTTAAATTGTTCATCAAAAACATCAAACTCATAAGGGCCATAGGCAGCAATGACCTTTTGAATGCTTGGCATATCGACTAATGAATCATCTAAGCCCTTTTTACGTCCAACTTTAACCCCTGCTGTTACAGAAGCAACCGTCAATAACGCCAGTTGGGCTCCAGACGATTCGCCAGTTAGGTAAAAGCGCTGCGTATCTAAGCCGAATTCTTGCGCTCTTTTCTTTAGTTGAATGAGCACCGCACGCACCTCGGCAACTTGGTTCGGGAAAGAATAATTACGTTCTGAAATCAGCTCGTAGTTCATGGATGCTACGGCAAAACCATCTGCTGTTAATCGAAGATTGGGTTCAAGCTTTTCAGTAGACTTATCCCCCCTAACAAGCCCACCACCTTGTAAATCTAGAAGCAGCGGCTTTAATTTTTCTTTACCTTTTGGTAGATACAAATCATAGCGTTCCCATTTTTGTGGTCCATATTGCTGATTTCTCACTACTTCTTCAACTGAATCCGGCACTTTAGCAGCTTCGAATGATACTTCTTGGTCTTTAAATAGCATTTCCCCCTCCTTCAGTTCTCGTAAAAGAACCATTTAAAAATGTTTCACGTGAAACATTTTTAAAGAAAAAGCTAAGCACACGGGCTTAGCTTAAACTACTCTTTATATTCTTAACATCTTCTTAATTTTTGTCGTTTTTGCGGTTTCCCCAAAGGTAGACAACCAACAACATAATTGTAGCGAGGTTAGCCGCTAACAAGGCAATGTCCTTCGAGTTAAACACCCAAGTGACGATTGAAATGAATAACAACACAAGCGCTGCAATAGCCGTATAGACAGTAGTAACTTTCATGATTTCTCTCCTTATTTATCTTTCTTGATATCCTTCATTAGTTCAATCATTTCTTTCTGCAAGGCAATGTTTTCCTTGACCAAGGCATTGTTTTTCTTTTGCAAAGCCTGCATATCTAATGAATCTTGGTGCGGTTCATCGTAACCCCACTTCTCCTGTTCCGTACCAATCAACCAATTATTGATGAACTCAATAAAGTAGAACACGGCGAGCGCAATGGAGATTAACGTCAGCGAAGAAGTAAACAAATCAGACAAAGCAGATAGTGTTGAATCAAAATTCAACGGATGACCTGATCGAACAATCCAGCGCCATAATGCATAAAAGAAATGTGAAACGGTATTCACTAATTCTTTAACCGTTGAACCAAATGCATTACCAACAACAACAGAAATGACAAAGGTTAGTAGGTTCGGTGCAAAAATAAAGCGGCGGAAAGATACCATGCTTTCCGATGATTTTTTAAGCAGTCGGTCACGGGTATCTAAAAATTCCTTTTTTTCCCGAGGTTTAAACAACATGACGCCTCCTAAAATAATTTAGTTCCCTACCATTATACGTCAATTGTTCTTTAGAAAAAAGGAAAGCAGGTTAAATTAACAAAAAAAGGACGAAATATTCGTCCTTTTTATTTCTTTAAGAAACCGTAACGATGGAAAGCATAAGTTGCCGCCACCATTAAGACAATCATTATAACAATCGTTACCCACCATCCAGAGCTATGACTAGCAAAGGGTAAGTAATCGACGTTTTCGCCGTAAAAACCAGAAACAACTGTCGGAATCGTGAATACAATTGAATAAACAGTCAAGACTTTCATCGTCCAGTTCAAATCACGGTTTCCAAGTGTACCTGTAGCCTTCGTCACGGCGTTAATCACTTCCATCGCTAAACCAGCCATGTCACGCGCCTGTTCAACTTCGACTCGCACAGCATCGAGGAGATCCAAATCATCTTCGGTCGCATTAGTCTTATACGATCGCCGAATTTGGTTCAACATAATCAAATTATTGGCTAACGAATTCTGTAAATAAATCATTTGAATTTGCAGATGTAACAAATCATTCGTCTGCTTCGTTAGTTGCTTACGATTACCAAATTGTGCCTGAATAGCTCGTCGCTGTCGATTAATCTCAGTGATTTCTTCACCATACATGGTCATCAATGGATAAATCCCTGTAATTAAGAATTCAAAGACAGAGAGCTGTTCATCTTCCGGCCGCTTGCCATTGATGGAACCAGTCAGAATTTCCTTCTTAATGTAATCCGTTGGCCGATGCGCAAAGGTATAAAGGTTCCCCTTCACCAAAACAATTCCAACGGGTCGTGTTAACACGGGTTCTGGTTCGGCCGAAATGACGTCCAAAATGATGAGCGCTTCATCAGCATCCGAATCGAATTCCATCCGGACGGATTCATTTCGATCGTTCGCGTAGCCAAGCATCTGCTCAGTCAACCCGTGCTTTGAAAGCAGTTCATCACGATCTTCAGCTGACATATTGGTCACGTGATACCAGCAAAATTTCGGGGTCTGTTTTAACATTTCAATCATGGCGAACCACCTTTTTAAAATATCAAGGACAAGTAACCCTTAGCGCTTCTTCGAACGCTTGGCCTTCCGCATCTTACGAGCCTTTGCCTTTTCTTTGGCACGGGCTTCTTCACGTTCCTTCTTCATTTTGAATGGGTTTTGCAAGATGAAAGTCTGAATCATCTGGAAGAGATTTCCAACTACCCAATAGAGGGAAACAGCAGCTGGCACGGCCAGTGACGTAAAGAAGATAATGAATGGGAAGATGAACGGCATCACCTTCGTCATGGTGTTTTGTTGAGGACTAGCCTGCGTGGACAACCATGATGATCCGAAGGTAAAGAGCGCCGCTAAAACGGGCAAAATGAAATATGGGTCTTGATTCCCCAAGTTCAACCAAAGGAACGAACCCGACCGCAAAACTGAAGAATTATGAATTCCTTGATAAAGGGCAATCAAAACAGGCATCTGAACAAGCAGTGGCAACATGGAGGCAAATGGTGAAACACCATGTTTCTTATAAAGAGCTTGCTGTTCTTGGGCTAATAGAGTACGCGTCTCGGTATCACGGCCAGCGTACTTTTCTTGAAGAACCTTCAATTGTGGCTGAAGAACCTGCATTTTCTTCATTGAATCAATTTGATAGACCATCAACGGCAGGATGAAGAAACGGATGAGAATGGTGAACAACACAATTCCCAACCCATAAGATGTCCCAAACCATGAAGAAACACCAAGAATGGAACGGATAAAGAAGGCAACAAAGCCCCCCCAAATTCCTGAACCAGGAACATGACCGGTGTACGACAGGTCGGCTGCAACAATCCCAACAATGGCCAGGGCCGCTAGCAAGAGCGGAAGGAAACCAATTGTCTTAACCCACTTATTAATTCTAACCATGTTTTTCATCCTTTAATAATTTTGCCAATCCCAAGACGTGCACGAGTTGCTTTTTGATAAAAGCCTGTGAAGCCCCGGCAATGTTTGGTCGTGCAATCACTAATATATCGCTTTGCTGGTCTAACAAGGGCTTTAATTCCAACATCGTCTGCCGAATCCGCCGTTTAACGTGCACGCGATCATGCGCCTTTCCAATCTTTTTTCCGACTGAAAGACCTAAACGAAAATGTTTTTGATCCTTCTTTTGCAAACGATACACCACAAAGTATTTATTGGCTACTGAGTGATGGTGATCAAAAACCTTTTGAAATTCCTCTGGCTTTTTAATACGAAATGACTTACGCATACTGTCCACCTAAACTGTTATGTACGCAGGTTCCCCTGCATGAATCAATGAAAATAAAAAGGCCACTGCAAGCAGCGACCTGTTTAGGCAGATAATACCTTGCGGCCCTTCGCGCGGCGGCGAGCCAAAACCTTACGACCGTTGCTCGTTAACATACGCTTACGGAAACCGTGTACGCGTGCGCGATGACGCTTCTTTGGTTGGAATGTACGCTTCATTAGGATTTACCTCCATTAACTATTTGTCTGCAAAATTCTTTGCAATTCGAGATTAATCATACCATGGATACCCTACCCTGACAAGCATGGAAAGGCTTTTACCTCAAAATCGACTATATATATAGAAAAAACTTATCCACAAATTTATCAAAAGGAAATCAAAGGGACTTGAATAAAGCAGCTAATAAAACAAGTTACCCAGCACTTTTACACAAGTTATCCACTTATCCACAGGTTGTTGGTGCCAATCTGGGGATAACGTGGATTATTCGACAAGATCTTGACTTAATAGGCCTTATCCTGTGGATAACTCTGTTCACTTGTGGATAAAGCGAATTTTTGTTCCCTTTGCTTTCCACATTCACTTTTTTTATTTCCCACAACCGGGGATTTTTTCAATTCGACTTTCATTTCTGTGGATAACTAGGCTAGTCACTTTTTTTTTGCTATACTGATTTTAGTTTCATCATTTCATTTTTACGTTTTTACTGGAGATTTCAATGGCTGATACCCTCTCCCCAAATAAACTTTGGGATAAGCTCAATTTAAAACTGTATCAAGATCTCGGTCCACTTAGCTTTGATGCCTTTGTCGCACCCTTAAAGCCAATTGGCATTGAAGATAAGCGCTTCCTTTTAGCGGTGCCAGAAGAATTCGCTGACAAGATTATCGATCAATGGAATCAAGAAATTTCCATGAAATTCGTTGAATTTGTTAGTAACGAGACCGGAACCTTCATAAGACCTGAATTCCAACGTTCGGCAGTAACCCAAACACAATTAGCCGACGGTCCTCAGACTTCACTAACGACCCCTGCCCCTAGCGAAGAACATATTCCCTTTTCACAGGATGCCGGTTTAAACCCCGACTTTACCTTCGAAAAATTCGTCATGGGTTCTGGAAACGAGAACGCCAGAGCCATTGCGCTGGCAGTTGCGGAAGGCCCCGGTAAAGTCTATAATCCCTACCTGATTTACGGTGGCGTTGGTTTGGGAAAGACCCACCTGATGCAAGCAATTGGAAACCACTACGCAAAAACCAACCCAAACGCTCGCATCAAGTACGCCACGGCTGAAGATTTCTTGAACGACTTTACCAACTCCCTAAGGAAGGGAAACGAGACAAACGCAACTGCCCTTTTCAAAAAAACATACCGTTCGTTGGACATGCTACTGGTCGATGATATTCAGTTCTGGGCTGGCAAACCTCAGGTGCAGGAAGAGTTCTTTAACACCTTCAATGCCCTGACCAAAGCCAACAAACAAATTGTCATGACGTCAGATCGTTACCCGAACGATATTCCTGATTTACAAGACCGTCTAAAGTCCCGTTTTGAACAAGGAATTACCTCAGACATCCAAAAGCCCGATGTCCAAACAAAAGTTGGTATTCTGCGAAACATGCAGGAAAAAAACGAACTCGATATTCCAAACGACGTTCTCCAATTAATCGGTGAATCAATTGACGGCAATGTCCGAACGCTAGAAGGCGCCTTTCACAGCTTTGAAGCGAAAATCCGTTTTCAAAATAAGCCCGCAACGATTGAAACAGCCAAGATTATTCTGGAAGAGATCAATGCCAATAAAAAACCAGTGATTACTGTGGAGCGCATCCAAGAGGTTGTGGCGGTTTACTTTATGCAAACGGTTGACGACATGAAATCGAGTCGTCGGCAGTCTGACATTGTGGGTGCCAGACACGTGGCCATCTACCTTACTAGGACCATGACAGACATGTCGTTACCACAAATCGGGAAGGCGTTTGGCAATCGTGATCATTCTTCAATCTCCCATGCTTTCACGAAAATTGAAGAACAGATTGAAAAAGATACCCGTATGAAAGAAATGGTGCAATCACTGGCCGAAGAGATCAGCAATGGCCAATAACCCTGTGGATAACTCATTAAATTTCGTCTGAGTTTTTCACGGACTTTTCCACAGGCTAAAGCCTCTGTTTCCGGGCTTTGTTCCCTAATCCCCGGAACCCACAGCCCTTATTACTATTACTAGTTATTTATTACCCTATTTATTTATTAAACGCACCTGCCACAAAGGAGGCTATGTGCCATGAAATTTACGATTAACCGTCAAGCATTTATCAAGGCCTTGAATGATGTTTCTCGAGCCATTTCATCAAAGACAACCATTCCAATCTTAACGAACTTAAAACTAGATTTAGAAGAAGATCAACTCGTCTTAACTGGTTCAAATGCTGATATCTCCATTCAAATTTCATTAGCAGCCGATGACACGGCAAATGAACTAGTCATTGAGTCAACTGGTGGCATCACGCTTCCGGCGACTTTCTTTATTAACATCGTTAAGCACCTACCAGCAACGAATATGACCCTTTCAATCGAAGGGCTACAGGCACTCATTACTTCAGGATCGGCATCCTTTAAAATTAACGGACAACCTAGTTCGGCTTACCCAAAGCTACCTGAGCTATCAGAGAGCAAATCATTAAAACTATCAGCAGCTCAATTAATTGAATTAATTGCCCAAACAAAGATTTCGGCTTCCACTCAGGAAAGTCGTCCAATTTTAACGGGAATTCACCTTTCCCTATCAGGTAACCAAATGAAGGCGGTCACGACCGATTCACACCGACTTTCACAGCGGATTATTACCCTTGTCGGGGCTGAAAACATCGATGATGCCTCCGTTATTATTCCAGCTAAGGCCTTTAATGAGTTACAGTCCTTGCTTGAAGGTCACAACGTCGTTGAAGTGAAGCTATCGGCCAACCAGGCTGTCTTTATCTTTGGCCGAACGACTTTCTATTCGCGACTCTTGGAGGGAAACTACCCTGAAACCGACCGGTTGATTCCGTCTGAAGCCAACACGGAAATTGAGATCGATGCTGGTGTCCTATCTGGGGCCATTGACCGTGCTTCACTCCTCTCACACGAATCGCGAAATAACGTGGTTCTGCTGACGATTAAAGACCAACAGGCAGAAATCTCTGGTAACTCCCAAGAAGTTGGTCAGGTGAAAGAGACGCTTTCGGCAGACAAAATTGCTGGGGATGATTTGGAAATTTCCTTTAACCCTGATTACGTTCGTGACGCTTTGCGTGTGCTTCAAGGGAAGACCGTTGAGTTGAAGTTCACCACGAACCTACGCCCCTTCATCATTATTCCTGAAGGTGAAACGGATAATAAGCAACTCCAGTTGATTACGCCCGTCCGGACGTTTTAATTTAAAATTGTAAAAGAATCATGATACCTAGCTGGTATTGTGGTTCTTTTTTGCTAGGAAAGCGGCAAACGGCTTTTGTCTTTCTTTGGGAAAAGTCACTCAAAGAAGAGAAATTGCTTAAATCAAGCGTTTAGAGGGAAATAGCGATAAGTATGGTATAATAACGGGGTAAGTCTGTTAGGAATTAGGGGTGGCTCATGGCCGAACGATTGGCAATTACAACCGAGTACATTACGCTTCAGCAATTGCTGAAAATCACCAACATTATTCACTCTGGGGGTCAGGCCAAGGGTTACTTGGCTGAGCAACGGGTGTTGTTGAATGGCGAAGAAGAACAGCGTCGGGGAAAGAAACTCTATCCCGGTGACTTGATTGAAACGGCTGGGCAGGCTTTTACCATTGACCGTGAGTCAGCGGAAGAGTTGGCCGAGCGTGAAGAGAAAGCAGCTATTTTGGCCCGTTTTCAAAAGCAGCAGGCCAAGTCGGCAAAGGCCAAAGAAAAGGCCATGACAAAGGCTGCTCGTTCTAAGAGGTTGGAGCAAAAGAAACCCTCTCAGAAAAGACCAACGGGACCTTCTTCGTGGAACTAAGCGAATTAACGCTCAGTCACTTTCGTAACTACGATGAGGCGCACCTGACTTTTCAACCAGGGGTCAACGTTTTTCTGGGACAAAATGCTCAGGGAAAGACTAACTTGTTGGAAAGCATTTATGCCTTGGCTTTGGCTCGTTCCCACCGTACAAAGGTTGATAAGGACCTTATTCAGTGGGGCCAGGATCAAGCACGGGTAGCAGGGATTATCGTGAGTCGCTTTGGGAAAACGCCGCTTTCACTGACTTGGTCGAAAAAAGGAAAGCAGGCCCGGGTGAATCATCTGGACCAGTCTCGCCTATCAAGCTATATTGGCCAATTAAACGTCATTCTCTTTGCTCCAGAAGACTTGGACTTGGTCAAAGGCGCTCCCGCCGTCCGCAGACGCTTTATTGATATTGAGTTTGGGCAGATGAACCGAACTTATTTACAGTTGTCGGCGCAATATCGCAAAGTGCTCCGGGACCGGAATGCCTATTTAAAGGCCTGGTCCTTCGGCGGAAAGAAAGATGCTGTCTTTCTTTCGGTATTGACGGAGCAATTGATTGAACTTGCTAGCAAGCTCATTCTTTTGAAGAAACGTTTCTTAACGGAATTAGAACAGGCTGCTGCGCGTATTCATCGTCAGGTGGCGAATCAACAAGAAGAACTTGTTATCCAGTACAAAACGGCGGTGAACGTCCAGGAAATTTCGGATGAAGAGACGCTGAAACAGGCACTGACGCTTGCTTTTGAAAAGCATGCCGATCGTGAAAAAAAACAAGGAACGACACTGGTTGGTCCCCATCGCGATGACTTTGTCATTGAAGTGAATGGGGTGGACGTGTCAAATTTCGGTTCACAGGGTCAACAACGCACGGCGGCACTGGCGCTAAAACTAGGTGAGATTGATTTGATGCACGAAGAGACCGGAGAATATCCGATTTTGCTGCTCGATGATGTCCTGTCCGAACTGGATGCTTCGAGACAAACCCACTTATTGATGACAATCGAAGATAAGGTGCAAACCTTTATTACCGCTCCCTCCCTTTCCGAAGTTGCTCGGTCGTTGATCAAAGAACCTAAAATCTTTTTGGTCAAGGACGGAACAATTCAGGTGGAAGAATCAAAGGAGCAAGAGGAGAATCATGGCTGAAGAAGAAAAAAATGAGATGGAAACCGTATCCGTTTCCGCCGAGGATATCGAAAACGCCAGTAAGATGACTACTGATGCGGACGACTATAATGCCGACCAGATTCAAGTCTTAGAAGGGCTTGAAGCGGTTCGTAAGCGTCCTGGTATGTACATCGGAACCACCACTGCACAAGGACTTCACCACCTCGTTTGGGAAATTGTGGATAACGGAATTGATGAAGCCCTTGCTGGTTTTGCAAGCCATATCACGGTTACGATTGAAAAGGATAATTCCATTACCGTAACGGATGATGGTCGTGGTATCCCGGTTGATATCCAAAGTAAGACTGGAAAACCAGCATTGGAGACGGTCTTTACCATTTTGCATGCTGGTGGAAAGTTTGGCGGTGGCGGATACAAGGTTTCGGGTGGACTTCACGGTGTTGGAGCTTCGGTCGTAAACGCCCTCTCGACTTCACTTGATGTTCAAGTTGTTCGTGACGGTCAGCTTTACTACATGGACTTTCAAACGGGTCGTGTAAAGACTGGCATGACAAAAAAGTCTGGTCCGCTTCCAATTGAACGAGGCACAATCGTTCACTTTAAGCCCGATCCTGATATCTTCCAGGAAACAACAATTTTCAATTACCAAACGCTCCTTTCACGTGTCCGAGAACTGGCCTTCTTGAACAAGGGACTGCGGATTTCCATCACGGATAACCGTCCGGATGAACCAGTATCTGAATCCTTCCACTTTGAAGGTGGAATCAAGGAGTACGTTTCTTACTTGGACGAAGGAAAGCAGGTCCTCTTTGACCAACCCGTCTACGTCGAAGGAGAAGAGAACGGCATTGTCGTGGAAGTTGCTCTTCAGTACACGACGGAAATCAAAGAAAACCTCAAGACTTTTACAAACAACATCAACACTTACGAAGGTGGAACACACGAAACCGGCTTTAAGACCGCGTTGACGCGTGTTATTAACGATTATGCCCGTAAGCAAAAGATGATTAAAGAAAACGGTGAGTCATTGACTGGAGAAGACGTCCGGGAAGGAATGACGGCCATCGTGTCGATTAAGCACCCGGATCCCCAATTTGAGGGGCAGACCAAGACGAAGCTTGGTAATTCAGACGCTCGTCAAGCGGTTGACCGCATGTTTTCCGAAACGTTTTCACGCTTTATGCTGGAAAACCCAACGGTTGCCAAGCAAATCGTTGAAAAGGGAACGCTTGCTCAAAAGGCCCGGCTCTCCGCTAAACGTGCGCGTGAAATGACCCGCCGTCAGTCTGGCCTTGAAATTTCAAACTTGCCAGGTAAGTTGGCCGACAATACGTCAAAGGATCCAGAAATTTCTGAATTGTTCATTGTCGAGGGTGACTCAGCCGGTGGTTCGGCTAAGCAGGGTCGTAATCGTTTGACACAGGCTATTTTGCCTATTCGTGGAAAGATTTTGAACGTTGGGAAAGCTTCGTTGGACCGTGTCTTGGCTAACGAAGAGATTCGTTCCCTCTTCACTGCACTTGGGGCTGGTTTTGGGGATGACTTTAACGTTGAAAAAGCCAATTACCATAAAATCATCATTATGACCGATGCTGATGTTGATGGTGCTCACATTCGAACACTGTTACTGACGCTTTTCTACCGCTACATGCGGCCAATGATTGATGCTGGTTTCATTTACATTGCGCAACCGCCTTTGTATGGTGTGACAATTGGAAACGCGAAGCACATGACCTATTTGGATACGGATGAAGAATTGGCCGATTACCTAGCCCAATTGCCATCGAACGCCAAGCCAAAGGTTCAGCGTTACAAGGGTCTTGGTGAAATGGATTACGACCAGTTGGCCGATACGACCATGGACCCAGCAAACCGTCGTTTGTTGCGGGTAGATCCAGCCGATGCGGAAGAAGCGGATGCCGTCATCGATATGCTGATGGGTGGCGATGTGCCACCACGTCGTCAATTCATCGAGGACAACGCGGTCTACGTACAAGACCTTGATATTTAAGCCACTGCTTGATTCGGAGTAAGAAATGCCAGAAGAACAAGATAGTCGTATTAAAAATACCCACCTCGCGCAGCAGATGAAGACCTCCTTCCTCTCCTACGCGATGTCGGTCATCGTCGCCCGTGCTCTGCCGGACGTTCGTGATGGAATGAAGCCCGTTCACCGTCGAATTCTCTATTCGATGATTGAGCAGGGAAACACGCCTGATAAACCACACAAAAAGTCAGCTCGTATCGTCGGTGATGTCATGGGTAAGTATCACCCCCACGGGGATTCTGCCATCTATGAATCCATGGTGCGAATGGCTCAGGACTTTTCCTACCGGTATCTTTTGGTTGATGGACACGGAAACTTTGGGTCTGTCGATGGCGATTCAGCCGCTGCCATGCGTTATACCGAGGCTCGCTTGTCGAAGGTTGCCATGGAAATGGTTCGTGACCTGAACAAGGACACGGTTGACTTCGTGCCTAACTATGATGGCGAAGAACGTGAACCCGATGTTTTGCCAGCCCGTATTCCAAACCTACTCGTGAACGGGGCAACGGGAATCGCCGTTGGAATGACCACAAACATCCCAACGCACAACTTGGGTGAAGTCATTTCGGCTTTGCACATTTTGATGAAAAACCCCGCAGCGACAACCGCCGACTTGATGGAAGCTTTGCCTGGTCCTGACTTTCCAACTGGTGGAATTGTGATGGGGAAGGCGGGTATTCGAAAGGCTTACGAAACTGGTCGTGGAACCATTACCATCCGTGCCAAAGTCGATATCGAACAAACCAAGACTGGTCGCGAACAGATCATCGTGACCGAATTGCCATATGCGGTCAACAAGGCGCGTTTGATTGAGCGGATTTCAGAATTGGTTCGTGACAAAAAGATTGATGGGATTACCGCCATCCGTGATGAATCAGATCGTGACGGACTCCGTATTTCCATTGATGTTCGTCGTGATTCTTCTGCTTCGGTTATTCTTAATAACCTTTACAAGCAGACGTTGCTGCAAACCGGTTTCTCATTTAACATGCTGGCCATTAGCCATGGTGCACCAAAGACACTTTCCTTGAAAGAAATTCTGGAAGCCTACTTGGAGCACCAACGTTCGGTTGTTCGTCGACGGACACAGTTCGACTTGAAGAAAGCCGAAGCACGGGCTCACATACTGGAAGGTTTGCGGATTGCCCTTGATCATATTGATGAGATTATTCATATCATCCGGTCATCAAAGACTTCGGATGAAGCCAAGGGACGTTTGATTGATGGTTATGACTTGTCGGACAAGCAATCCCAAGCAATCTTGGATATGCGTTTGGTTCGCTTAACCGGACTGGAACGCGATAAGATTGAGGACGAATATCAGAAGTTAGTCGCCTTAATTGCTGACTTGAAGGACATTTTGGCTCACCAAGAGCGCATTGATCAGGTCATCTACGATGAACTGCTCGAAATCCAAAACCGGTTCGGGGATGCCCGTCGTACCGAATTACAGGTTGGGGATGTAACCAGTATTGAAGATGAAGATTTGATTGAAGAAGAGGATGTCATTGTAACGTTGACTCACAATGGTTACATTAAGCGTGTGGCGGCATCCGAATTCAAGGCACAAAACCGTGGTGGTCGTGGTGTTCAAGGAATGAATCTGAATGATGAAGACTTCGTGGCACAACTGGCCAATTTGTCGACGCATGATTCGCTCTTCTTCTTTACCAATAAGGGAAAAGTCTATCGAATGAAGGGTTATGAAATCCCTGAATACGGTCGTTCAGCGAAGGGAATCCCTGTGATTAACTTGCTGAACTTCGATCAAGACGAAGCCATCCAAAGCTTGTTAACGGTTCACGGTAGTCCTGCCGAAAGTGAAGACAATCTCTTCTTTGTTACTCGTAAGGGTGTCGTTAAGCGAACGAAGGTGCAGGACTTTGCTAACATTCGGACTTCCGGATTGAAGGCGTTGACACTGCGCGAGGACGATGAAATTCTAAAGGTTTTGGAAACGAATGGTGAGCAAAACATCATCATTGCTACCCATAATGGCTATTCCGTCACCTTTGCTGAAGAAGCCGTTCGTTTGATGGGTCGTTCGGCTGCTGGTGTTCGTGGTATCAACCTTCGCGAAGGCGATGAAGTGGTTGGTGCGGATATTCTGGTGCCAGACAGCAAGGTGCTCATCATTACTGAAAAGGGTTATGGTAAGCAAACCGCTGCAGCCGAATATCCGGTTAAGGGCCGTGGCGGTAAAGGAATTAAAACGGCAACCATTACGGAGAAGAACGGACCATTGGCCGGAATGGTCACGGTTGATGGCGATGAAGACATCATGGTTACCACAAACCTTGGTGTGATGATTCGATTCTCAATTGCTGATGTTTCAACAACTGGTCGTTCAACTCAGGGTGTTCGTTTAATTCGTTTGGAAGATGATTCCAAGGTTGCTACTTTTACAAAGTTGGAACCCATGGCTGATGAAGCGGATGTAGAAGAAGCATCCCAAGATAACTAATTAGCACAAAGCTAGCGAATGCAAGCGCTAAAAAGCCGGTCGATAAAATATCGACCGGCTTTTTTTAGTTCTTTTGTAAGGATGCAGATGTGCTCGGGTTTTCAGATGGCCAACGAAGAATTTCTCTTAGCCGACCAGCGTAATGGCGCGAAACGGGAATGCGGTCACCAGTTATTAGTAATAACATGTGTTCGTCTGCATGATAAGCATGCAAAAAGGCAACATTAATCATAAATGACGAGTGAACGCGGTAAAGATTCTTATGACATGATTCAATTTCACGCATGGAAGCACGAATCCGTGAAACATGGTTCTCCTCATGGATGAATAAGTGATGACTGCCACTGTCGGTTGTTAGGTAGATGATTTTGTTTAAATCAAACAAACGACTATTAGCACCATCCGGTAGCCGAATGGGGATGGGGCGAGACTCATGCATTTGACGAAGGTTTTGTTCGGCACGGGAAATCGCCCGAAGTAATCGGGCAAAAAAGGATGTACTGAAATCACGCTTAATGATAAAGTCAAGAAGACCGATTTGCGCTTCAAAACATTTTTCGGCAAGAGTGGCCCGTTCAGCAATCATAATTAGCTGGCTATCTGGATCATGTTGCCGAATAATTTTAGCAGTTTGTAAGCCGGCTTCATCAAAGGAACGAATTGAGGAGTCCAAGATAATAATCTGTCCATGATTGGTTCGACCCAGTGCATGGAGGAGTGAATTAGGTGTTTCAAAGAAGAGCGAATCGACAAGTACCTTTTGAAGGTAGCGTCGATCTTTTGCTTTGTCGGTTAAAATGTAGCAAGGCATGGCTATCTCCTTTTCTATAAAAAGAATCTTTCTAATAACATTATACGAAATCATGACGAAAAAAGTGATGACTAATTTAAAAAAATAAATTTTAAAATCGAAAAGTAAAAAATATAAAATAAAATAGCTCAAAAAGTCTAATAAAATTTGGCCAAATGGGAAGTCATCAAAAATCTAATAAAAAAATCAAAAAAAGCATTGACCAAGAGGAAGAAAGTCAGTATACTAATTATTGTTCCTTGCGAGGGACAAGCGCTTCGGCAAAGGTCGAAGGGCAAGAAAACTCAATAAAAAGTAGTTGACAAAAGAAATGATGCCTGCTATGATATATGAGTTGCCCAAACGGGTTAGCACATTGAAAACTGAACAAAACTTTGAACAAACAAATCTGTAACGCGATTTAGCTTTGACAGCTAAATCGAACAAATTTGCGAAGTCAATTCGTAACAAACAATAAACGGATAGGCGTTATCGAGAGATAGCAACTAGTCAGTTTAATCGAAGAGCAATCTTCAAACTTTTAACATGAGAGTTTGATCCTGGCTCAGGATGAACGCTGGCGGCGTGCCTAATACATGCAAGTCGTACGAACAGCGGAAAGTGCTTGCACTTTCCAAGTAAGTGGCGAACGGGTGAGTAACACGTGAATAACCTACCTCAAAGTCTGGGATAACCATTGGAAACAGTGACTAATACCGGATAAAACCCAAGTGCACATGCACTAAGGTTAAAAGCTGCGTTTGCAGCGCTTTAAGATGGATTCGCGGTGCATTAGTTAGTTGGTGAGGTAAAGGCTCACCAAGACGATGATGCATAGCCGAGTTGAGAGACTGACCGGCCACATTGGGACTGAGACACGGCCCAAACTCCTACGGGAGGCTGCAGTAGGGAATCTTCCACAATGGGCGCAAGCCTGATGGAGCAACGCCGCGTGTGTGATGAAGGCTTTCGGGTCGTAAAGCACTGTTGTATGGGAAGAACGGGTTTAAGAGGAAATGCTTAGACAGTGACGGTACCATACCAGAAAGGGACGGCTAAATACGTGCCAGCAGCCGCGGTAATACGTATGTCCCGAGCGTTATCCGGATTTATTGGGCGTAAAGCGAGCGCAGACGGTTGCTTAAGTCTGAAGTGAAAGCCCACAGCTCAACTGTGGAATGGCTTTGGAAACTGGGCAACTTGAGTGCAGTAGAGGTAAGTGGAACTCCATGTGTAGCGGTGGAATGCGTAGATATATGGAAGAACACCAGTGGCGAAGGCGGCTTACTGGACTGCAACTGACGTTGAGGCTCGAAAGTGTGGGTAGCAAACAGGATTAGATACCCTGGTAGTCCACACCGTAAACGATGGATACTAGTTGTTAGAGGGTTTCCGCCCTTTAGTGACGAAGCAAACGCATTAAGTATCCCGCCTGGGGAGTACGACCGCAAGGTTGAAACTCAAAGGAATTGACGGGGACCCGCACAAGCGGTGGAGCATGTGGTTTAATTCGAAGCAACGCGAAGA
>NZ_CP196668.1:935000-1032500 GCF_058507945.1 Fructobacillus sp. ESL1129 | reverse complement strand
GCAATTGGTCGCATGGTCTAGCTGGTTAGGACGCCTGCCTGTCACGCAGGAGATCACGGGTTCGAACCCCGTTGTGACCGTTTCTTTAATAAAAGAGATGGCTCTGTAGCTCAGTTGGTAGAGCAATGCATTGAAGCTGCATGTGTCGGCGGTTCGATTCCGTCCAGCGCCATAGGGGGAACCCGAGAAGATGCGAATGTAGTTCAATGGTAGAATTCCAGCCTTCCAAGCTGGCTATGCGGGTTCGATTCCCGTCATTCGCTTATGGGCCATTAGCTCAGTTGGTTAGAGCGCTGTGTTGATAACGCAGAGGTCCCTGGTTCGAATCCAGGATGGCCCATCAGAGAATAGTCGACTTCGGTCGGCTTTTTTTGTGGGTAAATGTTGGTGTATACTGAACTTATGAATGAAAACACTTATCAAAATCTAGACGCTTATGACCGTAATGATTTGACTGCTAATCAGCTTCAAACATTAGGGCGCTTAAAAAACTACATTGAAGCGTCTCTTTCTTCTGATGAACACCACATCGCCATTATTGAAGGGGCTGCTGGGACTGGTAAATCCGTTATTTTAACGAGACTGTTTAAAGAAGTTCGTGATGGCAAGCAGGACCCAACCAGCCCCTACTATGGTTTGAAAACGGCTTTTACGGTCAACCATCCTGAGCTATTAAAGGTCTATCAGGACATGGGTGCCAAGTACGCCAATATCTATAAAAAGGACTATCAACGGCCCACTTCCATTATTAATTCCTTGGATAAGAAAGGCGAGAAACTCGACGTGCTTTTCATCGATGAGGGCCATTTGCTGTTGACCAAGCCAGAACCTTACATTAAGTTTCGGCAAAACAATCAACTCACGGAACTCATTCGCTTAGCAAAAGTCGTAGTGGTGGTCTTTGACTTTGCGCAGGTAATCCAGAGTAAGATGTTCTGGGACCAAAAGTTGTTAGATAGTGTGGTTAAAAATGTTTCACATAAAACATTCCACTTGGATTTCCAGTACCGAATGCAGGCCAGCCCACAGGTCAAGGCATGGATCGATGATTTTGCTCAGGGAAGGTTACGTCCGCTGCCTAAGATGAGTGAACGCAATGGTTACGATTTGGAGATTTTCCACCGTGCTGCGGATTTGTTTGCGAAACTAAAAAAGGTAAACGAAAAAATGGGCATGGCCCGGGTTGTGTCGACCACAGGATTTCACCATGATGAAGGTGGCAAGCACCACGTCGTGATGGATGACTTTGACCTTCCTTGGGATGAGTATGACCCTCAGGAGTTAACTTGGGCAAGGCGACCGGAATCAATCAATGAAGTTGGTTCAATTTATACGGTACAGGGTTTTGATTTGAACTTGGTCGGTTTGTTGCTGAGCCCGGCCTTTGAATATGACGCGCAGAATGACCGAATATGGGTGAACCCTGATAAAGTCATCCACAGAGAAATCTATAAAAAATCGCCCCACCTAAAAGACGCCAAGGACATCGAAAAAGCGAAGCAGGATTTCATGCTAAACGCTTTAAACATTTTGGCTAAACGGGGTAAATATGGTCTCTACATAGCCGCTGCTGATCCGGCTCTAAATCAACGGCTGTTAGAATTAGCCAAATAAAAAAATCGCCTGATGATTGTGACGCGAAGAGTAGGCTGAGTCACAGCAGGCGATTTTTTATTTGACAGACCATTGATCGAAGTGCTCCACTTCGTGTGTCGGTTTGATTTCTTTTTGTTGAATTTGTTCTTTCGTGGAAACGCCCGTATAAACAAGAAGTGTGGCTAAACCATTTTGAATACCGGCTAAAATATCCGTTTGATAATTATCCCCAACCATAATTGGCTTTTTAGGGTTGTTTAAGCGTTTTAAAGCACCCTGCATAATTGGCGCTTCTGGTTTAGCGATAATGGTTGGTGCGACTCCTGTTGCGGTTTTTAGCGCAGCCACGAGTGAACCAGCTCCTGGGAGCATCCCTTTTTCAGAAGGCAGGTTGGTATCGGCATTGGTTGCAATGAAACGGGCACCACGTTGAATGGCGAACGTCGCCTCCATTAGCTTTTGGTAAGTGAATGAGCGGTCCAGACCCATGACGACATAGTCAGCCTGGTCGTATGAAACGAGCTGAATTTCGGGACGTGTAAAGGCTTCCTCTAGTCCTGCTTCACCGATTAAATAGACTTTTTTCAAGCCCTTTTTGAATGAATCGGAAGCGACGTAGTCGGCTGTGGCCATTGCTGATGTGTAAACCTGTTCTTTGCTGGTTTTGATACCGTGCAAGCGCGTGAGGTCCTCCGCAAAGGCTTCTGCGGTCTTGGTTGAGTTGTTGGTGACAAAGAGGTAGGGAATGTTGGCCTCTTGTAAGCGATGAACGAAACGTTTGGCTTCAGGAATTGGGTTCTTCCCATGGTAGATGGTTCCGTCTAGATCGATTAAATAAGCATCGTATTGTGGCATGAATGGCTCCTTATCACTGTACATCATTGCCTCTTATTTTCCCTTAAAAAAGAATTCCTTTCAAGGGGGAGAGCTTTTCAATGAAAAAACTAGGGTTTAACGGTATAATATATCTATTATGGAATGGTTGAAGAAACAATTAAAGCGGTTAAAAAAGGGCCTTATCTGGGCCGGAAAGAAAAGCCAAACACGTCTTGGTTTTTACGGCTGGATGGTCTTTTTACTTTGGGCAAAAACGCTCTTTGCCTATGGGACTGATTTCCGCTGGTTACATGCTTCGACACCATTTCAGTTCTTTTTAGTCATCATTAATCCGCTTGGCTTTACAATGTTGGTGATGGCTTTGCCTTTACTACTAAAGAAAAAGCCACTATTTTATGGGGGCATGCTGTCATTAAACGCCCTGTTAACGACTTTTTTGTATTTAAACGTCGTCTATTTCCGGGAGTTTACTGACTTCATGTCGGTGAACACCATTCTGACCTATTCCTCCGTCAATCAGGGAGGCAAAGCCGCCGGTGCCGTTTCCTTCAGCTATCTGGATGTTTTTTTCTGGATTGACCTTCTCGTGTTGCTCTACTTGCTCTTCCGAAAAAAGATTCGAGCAGATAACCGGATAGTGAAAAGGAGTCGTGGGGCCCTCTTGATGACTTTTGGTCTGTTCATCATGATGGTTAATTTAACATTAGCCGATATCGACCGGCCACAACTATTAACACGGCAATTTGACCGTGAATACTTGGTTAAGTACCTTGGTCTCGGTCCCTTCATGGGGCTCGATGCCTACAATACCTTTACAACTTCTCAGGTACGAAAGTCGGCTAAGCCCACTGAGCTAAAAACGGTTAAGGAATACGTTGATAGCCACTATGCTGACATGAACGCTACCTATGCTGGTCAGGCCAAGGGTAAAAACGTCATCGTGATTCATCTCGAATCCTTCCAACAATTTTCGATTGACCGGAAGGTGAACGGTCAGGAAGTGACTCCGTTTTTGAATTCGCTTTACCACAGTTCGGATTCGCTTTCCTTTGCCAACTTCTTCCACGAAGTCGGACAGGGAAAGACTTCCGATGCGGAAAATATGTTGGAAACGTCAACCTTTGGGCTTCCACAGGGCTCGCTTTTTGCGAAGTTGGGTAATGATCAGACTTTCCAAGCGATGCCTGCCATCTTGAATCAACGGGCCGGCTACTCTTCGGCTGTCTTCCACGGGAACAACGGTTCTTTCTGGAATCGAACGCGTGTTTATAAGAACATGGGCTATCAGAACTGGATTTCTGGGGAATACTTCAACACGACGGGTAAACGTTCCACTGCTTGGGGACTGAAGGACAAGTTGCTCTTTAAGGACTCAGTTCCGTATCTTGAACAGTTGCAGCAGCCTTTCTACGCGAAGTATCTGACGGTGACGAATCACACACCATTCGAACTGGATAAAGAAGACCAGGATCCTAACTTCCAAACGAGTAATTCTGGCTCAAAGTATATTGATAATTACTTTATTACCAACCACTACCTTGACCAATCCATTCGTGAGTTCTTTGACTATCTAAAAAAGTCCGGTTTGTATAATAACACGATGGTGGTTCTCTATGGGGATCACTACGGTATTAATAACACCGAAAACCAGGAATTGGCGCCACTCTTAGGCAAGGATCCGAGCCAATGGACGGACTTAGACACGGAGAATTTGCAACGAACGCCATTGATTATTCACATGCCCGGCTTGAAGGGTGGCGGTGTGAAAACGACTTATGGTGGTGAAATTGACGTGGCACCAACGATTGAGCACTTGCTGGGTATTTCAACTAAGCGCTACATGCAATTGGGACAGGATTTGTTATCGACTAACCGTTCGCAATTAGTCGTGATGCGCAATAAGGACTGGATTACGCCGGAATACGCCTCAATCTCTGGTACAATTTGGGATTGCCGGACCAATACCATTGTGTCTTCACCAACGGTTGAGCAGCAAAAGCTCTTTAAAAAGTTACAGGCCGATGCTAATGAAAAATTGGCAGTTTCGGATTCACTAAATCAAAAGAACCTTTTGCGCTTCTATCACCCGCTCGACTTTAAAAACGTGGACGCAGCGAACTTCGATTATTCGAAGAGTAGTACGATTCAGCGACTGAAAAAAGCATCACAACAGTCCAATTCGACTTCTCTCTACAGTAAGAATGGGGACAAGACGACCCTGGGAGATTACCAAACGGATGCGGCGGAAAGTAACCAATCCGACAGTGCACAAATCGAATAAAAAAGCAGGAGAATTCCTGCTTTTTCTTTTAAACTTATGAAGAGAATTTATCAAAAACGTATTTTAATAGCCGCTAATCAAGCAGGTCAAACGGTCAAATCCTACTTGAAAGGTGCTTTTGTGCCCAAACATATCCGCGGGCAGCTCCGGCAACAACGCGGTATACGGGTCAATGACCAGATTGTTTCAACGGCTGAAGAACTGAGGGCGGGGAATGAACTCTTGCTGACTTTGGACATCGACGATGGCGACCTACAGGGACCCTACCCGGGCAATTCGAGTCAAAAAGTCGCGATAGTGTTTGAAAACGAGGACCTCCTGGTGGTGAATAAGGCGGAGGGGATGAAAATGCACCCGCATTCGCCGACGGAGGAAGACACCTTGCTAAACTTTGTCCAGGCTTACCTGGACGCAAGTCATAGTACATCAGCGAACCAACCGGCCAAGGCGTTCATGACGCACCGTCTGGACCGTGCGACTTCTGGTTTAGTATTAATTGCCAAAAACCCACTGACGGTCCCGATTCTGAACCGCCAAATTAAGGATAAAGTGGCGAAAAAGACCTACATTGCCAAGGTTACCGGCTTTTTTGAGACAAAAGTCGGCACGTTTACCCAGCCGATTGGGCTGCACCCAAGTGAAAGCCGTTTGCGTGCCATTCGTCCATTGGAGGAGGGTGGGCAGCCCGCTCTGACGCACTATCAGGTGCTTTCCCAGGATGCTTCAACACACGAAAGCCTTGTTCAACTCGATTTAGAAACGGGCCGAATGCACCAATTAAGGCTACACTTGGCGGCAGCAGGACATCCGATTGTGGGCGATGACCTGTATGGCGGCCGGTCGGCTAACCTATTGTATTTGCAGTCAACGGCACTGTCATTTATGACGCCGTGGACTAATCAACCAACTATTGTAAAATTAGCGGAACATTTCCAATAAAAAAAGGCCTTCCGAATGCGGAAGGCCTTTTTATTGAAGCTTTTATGCAGCGGCTTCGTCTTTTGCGAAGTACTTAACGGCCAAACCGGCCAAAGCAGCGGCGATAACCTCGATTAAGAGGAAGAACCAGAGGTGTGCGGATGATCCCAAACCAGTCATGATGGCTGGGGCAAAGGCACGGGCAGGGTTCAGCAATCCGCCAGTCAATGGGTAGGTAACGAAAGCTGACAAAGTCAGGGTCAAACCAGCAACAACTGGTGCTTGCTTTGGCATTTTCTTAAAGGACAAGACCGTCACGAAGACCAAGAGGAAGGTAAAGACGGCTTCGATTGTCAACGAAACAGGCAAAGAAGCAACGGAAGCGGCTGGCTCCAATGTTTCGTAAATCTTCGTTGCGCTCACGGATGATGAGCTAGAAGAAGTTGATGACGATGACATTTGTGTGTTAATCACTGGGACCAGCGTTTGAACGGCAACAAAAAGTCCGACAATGGCACCGATCACTTGTGATAGCAAGTAGCCACCGAAAGTCTTCCATGAAATTTGCTTGTTTAAAGCAGCGGCCAATGAAACGGCTGGGTTAAAGTGACCACCGTTTGAGAAAGGCCCGAAGACGAACATCAACATGGCGATGGCCAATCCTAAGACAGCCATTACGTCAAAGAGTTGACCGATTGAGAAAGTTGAAACATAGATCAAAGCAACCGTTGAAAAGATTACCAAGAACGCTGTCCCAAGAAATTCTGAGAGATATTTGCGCATAAAAAAAGCTCCTTTATTCTTACTGTACAATTGCCTATTGTACCGCACTTGGAATAAAGGAACGTTAAAAATTAGTTTTTTAAGGGAATTTTTAATTTATTTCCGCAAAAGCATGGCGTTACCAGCCACAATTAAGGTTGAAAGCGACATCACGATGGCCCCAATCATTGGGTTTAACATAATGCCAGCAAAGGAGAAGATTCCTGCGGCAGTTGGGATGGCGATGATGTTGTAACCAGCACCCCACCAGAGGTTCTCCAATTCCTTCTGGTTGGCATTGTGAGCCAACTTAATCAAATCGATAATCTTTGGAAGAGAGGTTGAAATCAAGACAGCGTCAGCGGATGCTTGGGCAACGTCGGTACCGGCGCCAATGGCAACGGACAAATCAGCCTGTGCCAGTGCAGGCGCATCGTTGATACCGTCACCAATCATCATGACTTTACCGCGCTGCTGGTACTCCTTAACAAGGTTAATCTTGTCTTCAGGTGAAACCTGCGCACGCACTTCCGAAATGCCCAATTCTTGAGCGACTTTATCAGCGGTTTGCTGACCATCACCGGTGACCATAACTGGTGTAATGTTCATGGACTGTAAGGCCTTAACAAAGTCTTTGGCGGATGGTTTCAATGAATCGCCGAGCGAGATGGCGGCAATGACTTGCTTCTCTTGAACGAGGTAGGAAACGGATCCGTCCGACTGCATGGCCGTGTAGTCAATCTTTTGTTCATCTAAGTAACGGGCGTTAACGATAGCATAATGCTGACCATCAACATCACCAGTTAAACCAGCGCCCTTAATAGTTTGAACGTTTTCAGCCTGCTTTGAAGGGACCTTTTCATCAGTTGCCTTCTGCACAATGGCCTTAGCCAATGGGTGAGAAGACTGACTTTCAAGCGCCGCCATAACAGCCAATGCATCGTTTTCTTGAACATCCTTTGTTTGAATGTCTTGTACTTGGAAGTGACCGTTCGTTAACGTACCAGTCTTATCCATCAAAACGTAATCAAGGTGCTTTGCTTGCAAAACAGCGCCGTGCTTCTTGATCAAGATACCATCTTTAGCAGCGATGGCCTTTGTCCGCTGAATAACCAAAGGAATGGCCAATCCCAAAGCGTGGGGACAAGCAATGATCAAAGTCGTGACGGCCGTGTTAAAGGCTTCGGCGGGACCTGAAATAGCGGTCCAAATAACGAAGGCGAGGAAGGCAGCGGTTAAGCCAACCCAGAAAAGCCAGCCGGCGACTTTGTTCGCCAAAGACTCCGCTTTTGAAGAAGATTGTTCTGTTTGGTTCAACGTATCCTTGAGGTGACCGATGAAGGAATCAGCACCAACGGCCTGTACCTTCACAAGTAGGGTACCATCGTCGTTAATGGTACCACCGATGACTTTGGAATCCTTTTCCTTCTTAACGGGTTTTGATTCGCCGGTCATGAGGGATTCGTCGACACGAGACGATCCTTCCAGGACAATACCATCAGCTGGGAAGGATTCCCCGGCTTGCACCTGCACTTCCATGTCAGGCTTTAATGAAGAAACTGGCATGTCCATGAAAGAATCACCATGCTTGACGTGCGCAGTTTGTGGTGTCAGCTTGGTTAATTCTGACGTTGCGCTACCGGCTTTCATGGTTGCTTCCATTTCAATCACGTGCCCCAGCAACATGATGACAACCAGGCTAGCAAATTCAAAGAAGTAATCCATTGTCATTTGGCCAAAGAACGTGTTGGCGACGAATGAATACATGGAAACCCAGTAAGTCACAATTAAGCCCATTGAAATCAGCGACATCATGGCGGGCTTCTTGCTCTTTAATTCGGACTTAGCACCGGTGAAGAAAGGCTTCGTTCCAACCACGTACATGGCGGTGGCGATAATGGCTGTTAACCAGTTTGAGCCTGGGAAAGTCAAGGTGAAGGGCAAATCAACACCCATGAATGGCGTGATGAAAACGAGTGGGACAAGTAGAATTAAGCTAATCCAAAAGCGCTTTTTCATGTCGCCGTGGCCCATACCCATGTGCATCATGCCAGGCATGTTCATCATACCGCCCATGTCCATGCCACCCATATCGTGGTTCATGCCGGACATGTTCATACCACCCATGTCATGGTCCATGTTCATCTTTGAGTGGTCCATATCACCGTGGTTCATCTTCGACATATCCATCTTAGAATGGTCCATGTTACCCATGTCCATACCACCCATGTCATGGTTCATGTCCTTCTTTGAATCGTTGTCACCCGACATGTTCATCTTAGAATGATCCATTTTAGAATTATCGGTATTGCAGCATGACATGTCGTGATGGTCCATCTTGGAATGGTCCATGTTGCTCATGTCCATACCATTCATGTCATGGTTCATGTCCTTCTGTGAATGGGCGTCACCCGACATATCCATCTTAGAATGATCCATGTCACCGTGGTTCATGTTTGGCATATTGTTCTTTTGCTTATCTTCAGCCATCAGTAACTCCTTTCGCTGTAACTTATCTACTGGTCTAGTTTAAATCAAGTATAAAAAAGGTGCAAGTGTTTTGAATGAATCAATCCTAGTATATTTTAAACATGCTAAGCAGTAGGCTAGTGGTAAATGTTGCTTTTAAAATAACTAGTGATTCAAAAAATTAAAAAGATTGGTATAGTTATTGGTTGATTGTCGCCTTGCTTTTGAGCGCCTACTTTTGTACATTAAATAGCGAAGTAAAATTCTGTCAGTGGTCACGATAGTTTAATTAGGAAAGAATGGATAGTTAAATGAATCAATCAAAAGTAGCAAAAAAAGAAGGCTTGGTGGATTGGCAGCACGTTTATTCGCTTCTCTTCACGAGCATATTCTTAGCCATTTTTATTGGTTTTTCGGCCATGCTTTTGTCCTATTTTTTGGACATAATCGCTGATAGTTTTATGCACTTTCATGAATCTTATCATTCAGCCAGCCCGAAGGACGTACCCGCTTGGCGGCGCCTCCTTTCCGTAACGATTGGTGGTGTGATTGCTGGTCTTGTCTGGTATGCCATTCGGCGTAAGGAGCCAAAGATTGTTGGTATTGCTGGCGCCATGAAGGGGCAAAAGATGCCCTTCTGGAAGACAATATTGAATGTTTTGACCCAAATCTTTTACGTCGGAACGGGTGGATCAGTTGGGCGTGAATTAGCCCCTCGGCAACTGGGGGTGATGCTCTCCCAGCAAGTTCAGGATTTTGGGACCCAAAAAGGCTTCTTAAAGTTAACGGATGAAGACCGACAGCTCTTATTGGCAGCAGCGGCCGGTGCCGGCTTTGCCGGTGTTTATATCGCGCCAATTACGGGGATGCTCTTCTCCGTTGAACTTCTATTAAAGAAAAATTCCATTAAAAACATCGCGATTTCATTGATGATGTCGACCATTGCCTGCCTGATTGGCTCCATTGCCAAGGGCTTTACCCCCTATTACTGGGTGGCCTCTGGCGACTTTTCCCGCTGGCTTTTAATTGCCGCCTTAGTGATTGGCCCACTGGCCGGTATCGCTGGTGCGTGGGCTAAGCAAGGCTTTGCCTGGGCGCAAAAGAAGCAGGCCTCTGGCAAAGTCATTTTGCTCACCATGCCATTAGTTGGACTACTGACGGGGATGGTCGCCTGGATTGCCCCTGAAATCATGGGGAACGGCCGTGCTGTGGCCCAGCTGGCCTTTCACCAAGAAAACGAGCAGCTGATTCTCTTCTTCATTGTCCTTGGGCTGGCTAAGTTTGCCATGACCTTCCTCACCCTCTACGGTGGCGGAACGGGTGGTACGCTAACACCTTCAATCGCCCTTGGCTCTGTATTAGGCCTGGTCGTCTCCGTTGTCTTTGCCGGTGTCCTGCCAGGTATTCAGCCCTGGCACTTTGCCCTTATCGGTGCGGTGGCCCTCTTGGCCGCCTCGCAACAGGCGCCACTAATGGCCATGTTCATGGTCTTTGAAATCGCCCATCTCCATTCCTCCGCCCTCATCATCTTTGCTGTCGCGGTCGCTCTGTCTTCGGCAACAGCCAAGTTTTACTTGCAAGTCTGCGATAAAAAGCGGGCACTATAATCGGCCATTTACAGGGTATCTGATTGCAGATATTGTTAGAGAAGAGTCGTGGGGAATTTGAAATTGGAACTAACGGTAAATGATAGAAAAAGTATAACCACGTTAGTGTTTCTTTTGAAAGAACGCAATATTGATAAAGAGGATACGGTAAAAAGGGCGAAAAAGATACTCTTGAAACATCGTGTGAAGGAGAGCAATGTATACGTTAGTAGAGTTTTAGAAGATTTTGAATGTCATTTAGGTATTTATCCAATTATTAGGGATGAGTATCCGCGGTATGATTACCGATTTGCGGACAAGGTGATCACTTATGCAGAAGGTTTAATTCATTTTTACAAAATTTTCCAATTACTTCTATCAAAAGAAAATAATGAAGCGATTCGTCATACTTTTCTTTATACGATTTATTTACGATGGATATATTTTAACAATGAAAAAATCGAAATTAGAGAAATTGATCGAGATGACTGGAATTATATTTTAATGCTCGTCATAGCAGGTAGCGAAATGTACATTGAGGTTAGTTTGAATATAGGTGCTACGTACTTTAGTCGGCTATATAAAGTGGATGATGAGGATTATTCAGTATCAAAATATGGCACTCGAGAAGATAGAAATCGTTTGGCAAATAAGTATCGAAAAAAATATTTTTCACAGAAGAATGGTGGATAGGCACCAATGAAATACTGAATCACCTTCAGCCAATATCTGTCGATTGTTGATATTTAATAAAGAGTGGTGTAGTGGAGCCAAGCCATAGGAATAATAATTATGCTGACTGAAAAGCAAGAATTACAACAAATAGATGCTAAAAATAAAAGAGCTAAAAAAAGATGGTTAAAAATCATTACTTTTTTAGCGTTTTTTTTGGCTATTTTTCCAATTCTAATTAATATGAGTGGAATGAAATATATAATTTCTGGAAACGTTGAGCCAAAAGTACGACAAAAAATCATTAAGACCTTATATGGTGAACTTAGGAAAGATGGTTTTACAGGTAAAATCGAACATTTTGAAGCTCGCCATGCTGGTTTTTCTCAATTTGGAATTGATGCTTCATTTGATTATGTTGAGAAGCACAAGGATATTGAAATAAAGAAATCGATTGATTTCCGATGTGATGATAGCGGGGTATTGGAAACTGATGAAGAGGAATCAGATAATAATAATGATTATTATCCATCGGTTGAAACGATATTGGAACCGTTGAAATCCGTTTCTACTCAGCAACCAGAAGCGCAACGGGAAGAAAAACGAGTGAAGAAAATTATTATTCAAAATGAAAAGAAGGGGCTGTATACGTTTGATGGTATTGAAATGACTTTTTTCACTGACAGTAATTCTATAACGTCCGATCAAAAAGAAGAAGAGAAAATAAAACTGTTAGATGATATTGCTAAAAAAAATCAATCTGGCTCATTAAAACAGCGATATGCTGCTGGTTATTATAGTATTCCACTTGCCGAATTAAAAGCACATGAATTTTATTATTATAAGATTGGTATTAAAATTGGTGATCCTCGAGCACGTAATTTTCAGGAAGAAAATTTTGCAGAATTCTTAATTGAAGTATTTAACCAGTCAAAGATACCTGATGGACAATATCAGTTCGATTTGTCTGCTGATGATAAAGCAAGTGGTTCGTATCTCTATGGTACTATCAATATTATTGTAAAGAATGGAGTGGCCAGCTTAATGTCCTAAGATGACTCTCTGGAAATTTAGAATTTTCGCAGTTTATTTTTGATAATTTTGGTCAAGTGCTGTAGATTATCATTACTTTTATGATAATGGCGGTTGTTGTGTTACTAGCTATTACAATTACTGCATACTTGGCTATCGTTTGGGGATTAATACTTGGTAGTGTTGTATTAGCTTAATAATCATATAAAACACAGTTAAAGTTAGAGAGGCCAATTATGTTAATTCATGAGTATTTAGACTTAAAAGAAAAGAAACTAAGGGTGGCTAAATACTATGCAGTGTTAGGTATTCTTGTTTACCTAACTGTAATCCTTATTGATTATCCACTCTTTTATAGTGCCTTACCAATAAGAGGGTTTGTCTTAATTTTAATTATTTTAGTAATTGATATTACTGTGGTTCTCTACATCGGTTATATATTTTTTAGATTGTACTTGATAAAGGCAACTCATGATATACGTTTTTCTAACAGTAGTGACCTTCAAAAATCAACCAATTCTGATGATAAGCATTTAGTGATGATCTATGGTGTTGCTGAAAATGATGAAACGTTAATTGTTGATACTTACAGTTTAAGGGGTCCAAAAGTAAATCGAATCATTACGCTTGATAAACAAAAGGATGATCCGGCAATTCTTAAACGATTTGAAAAGGGCTGTCAAATATTGAAAAGGCGTAGTCAAACGAAATGGTTTAGTTTTATGATTAAATCGGCCGGTGACATGGTTTATTATGATCAAAGGACTCGATAGGCTTTGAAATTTGAACTGACTTTAGCGGAAGGCACCAAATAATATTTGGTGCTTTTTTGTTGGATTACTCGAAGAATCGGTTTTCCGTGGCTTTGCCCTGACTGAATTTCGTCGCCGCTTTAATGAGCCGATTTCGTGTTTGTTGTCCCTTATCTTATTTGGCTTTTGGCACTTACCAAACATTATTGCTGGAGCACCGGTTATTCAGGCGAGCCTGCAGGTTTTCAGCACAATGATCATTGGTTTTGGTTTGTACATGGCGGTCCGTTTATCAAGAAGTATCTGGGGTGGTGTTTTGATGCACTGGATTTGGGACTTTGCCTTAGTTATCGCCCATTAATGTTTTAAAAAGTCCGTAAGGGCTTTTTTTCGTGTAATCGTTTTAAATCCGGTATACTGGACAGGAAGATGCACGGAGGTAGATAACCCATGAAAACCGATATTGAAATCGCCCAAGAGGCGACAGTTTTACCCATTACAGAAATCGCCGAAAAGGCAGGCTTGAAGCCATCTGAAATCGAACCCTATGGTTATGATAAGGCCAAGATTAACCTGGATAAAGACGTGAAGCGAGATCACGAAGGGAAGCTGATTTTGGTCACTTCGATTAACCCGACACCAGCTGGTGAGGGAAAGTCAACGGTCACCGTTGGCCTGGCAGACGCTCTGCAGGCGGCCGGAAAGAAGACGATGATTGCCTTGCGTGAGCCCTCACTTGGTCCTGTGATGGGGATGAAGGGTGGTGCCACGGGTGGTGGTTATTCCCAGGTCGTGCCAATGGCTGACATCAACCTGCACTTTACGGGTGACTTTCACGCCTTGACGGCGGCTCATGACTTATTGGCAGCCGCATTAGATAACAGTATTTATCAGGGAAATCCCTTGCACATTGACCAGCGTCGGGTGATTTGGAAGCGCGTGTTGGACATTAACGACCGGGCTCTTCGTCACATTAATATTGGTCTCGGGGGGCCAACTTCTGGTGTGCCCCGTGAGGATGGTTTTGATATCACGGTTGCGTCTGAAATGATGGCCATTTTGACTTTGTCCACGGACTTGATGGACTTAAAGCGTCGGGTGAACAACATTGTCGTTGCCTATAACTTTGACAAGCAACCGGTAACGGTTAAGGATTTAGGTGTGGCTGGCGCCATTACGGTTTTGTTGAAGGATGCGATTAAGCCGAACTTGGTACAGACCCTGGCGCACACGCCAGCCGTTATCCACGGTGGTCCCTTCGCTAACATTGCCCAGGGAACCAATTCGGTTCTGGCAACGCGGACGGCCTTGACCTTGGCCGACTATGCCGTGACGGAGGCCGGCTTCGGTGCCGACCTTGGTGGCGAGAAGTTCATGGATATCAAGGTACCAAAGTTAGGCAAGGAACCCGACGTGGTCGTTGTGGTGGCGACGGTTCGTGCTTTGAAACACCACGGTGGCCAGGCGCTGGCTGATTTGAAGCAGGAAGATTTGTCGGCTTTGGAAGCCGGTGTTGCTAACCTGCAACAAAACATCAAGGCAATGAAACGCTATGGTGTCCCCGTTGTCGTAGCGGTCAACCGCTTTACCGATGATACGGAAGCGGAGTTGACCATGGTGCGTGAGGCTGCCGAGGCGGTCGGTGCGCAGGCCGTGACGGCCGATGTTTGGGCAAAGGGTGGCGCTGGCGCGACTGACTTAGCTGAGTTAGTGGTGGAAAAGGCAGCAGAGAAGCATGACTTTTCCCCACTATATGAAGAAAACGATTCAGCCGTGGAGAAAATGAACAAAATTGTTCAAAATATCTACGGTGGTGCTGGGGTTGAACTCTCGGATAAGGCCAAAAAGCAGTTAAAGACTTTTGAAGCGCATGGTTGGGATAGGTTGCCGGTCGTGATGGCTAAAACCCAGTACTCGCTGTCAGACGATGCCAAAAAGTTAGGTGCACCGAAGGACTTTACCATTCATGTACGGGAATTTGTGCCAAAACTTGGGGCAGGCTTCCTCGTTGCTCTGACTGGAAACGTTCTGACCATGCCTGGATTACCAAAACATCCGGCTGCCATGGACATTGATATCGATGAAAAGGGCCGGATTACGGGGCTTTTCTAATAGAGTAAGGATAGATTATGAATATTTTTTAATTTTACCTTGCACTATTCTCATCTCATGTTATAATAAATTTATCATAAAACATCAGGAAAGGAGGATGACGTTATGTTTATCTCTCAATCAAAGAATACCGCTTCATTTAAGTCATCTGAATTTGCCTTGTTGTTGAGCTTGCTATGGACATCCTAGTGAGTTGATTTTTGTATGAATCAGTTACTAGGGTGTCGACACCTAGTAACTGCTCACCAATCATGGTCCCGGTAGTTACGTTTACGTACTACCGGGACTTTTTTGTTTGATTTGAAAGGAAGAGAAAGATGGATATGTCAGGAAACCAGGCGGCAATGGCTGCTAACGGAAGAAAAGAAGAGAACATTAAGGACTTTGAACAAGCCGAACAGGCCATGGAGAAACAGCCGGCGGAAAAGTCATCGGTTAAGGAATACGTCTATAACGTATCCGCCGCTGTCTCAAACGCCATTCTGGTGACGCTGGGGATGGGGCTCTTACTGCAAACGATTGCTGGCTTCATTCACTGGGGGCCAATGGTTCAAATGGGTGCGGTGACAAAAGTTATCCTGCCAGCCGCCTTTGGTGCAGCCATTGCTTCTCAAATGAAGACGAACACAATGGTAATGTTTTCAGCTATGGCTGCCTCAACGGTCGGTGCTAACGCCGTTTTCTTCACAACGACACCGATGGTCTTAAAGACAATGACTGGCTTTTCATCTGCGCAAGTTGCTGGGTCAGCCGTGATGACGACTGGTCAGCCAATTTCAGCCGTGCTTGCTGGAATTGCTGCGGTTCTTTTTGGAAAGTGGCTGTCTGGTAAGACACCGCTGGACATGATTATTGTGCCGGCTGCTACGACCATTGTGGGAACAATTGTTGGTTACTACCTGGCCATTGTTACGACACCATTCCTTGTTTGGCTTGGTCACAGTATTGCATCAATGGTTGCTGTTAACCCAGTTATTGGGACTGCCGTCGTTGCCATGGCCTTCGGTGCGATGACAATGACGCCCGCTTCTGCCGCTGCCCTGGCCGTTGCCATCGGTGCGACTGGTATTACTTCTGCTGATGCCGCTGGTGCCATCCTTGTTGGAACAACTGCTGTCTTCGTTTCATACCCTGCCATGTCATGGCACGAAAACAAGATTGGCGCAACCATTGCCCAAGGAATCGTGACACCAAAGATTCAGTTCCCGAACGTGATTAAGAACCCAATGATTCTGATTCCACCAATGATTGGCGCTGCAATCGCCGCTCCTATCGCAACGATGATTTTCCACATTACCGTACCATTCACGATGGCGGGTATCGGCTTTAACTCCTTCATCGTCCCACTGGCCCTCTTTGGAAAGTCACCCGCTTCCTTCTTTGCCTACATGGGTGTTGCGGTTATCATTCCAGTTGTGATTTCATTCTTTACTTACTGGGCGATGCGTAAGGTGAACTGGATCAAGGCCGGTCAGACTCACCTGGACATGATTTAAAAAGCAAAAATAAAAAAATTAAATATTTTCTCATAAAGTTGTTGCAAAATTAAAATTCTCTGTTATAGTTAATGACAAGTTAATAATAAAAAACGTTGTTGAGGAAGTAGTAGTCTTCTTCTTACCGCTCAGTGAAGTGTTGGTTAGTGTGAAACACAGGGTAAGATTAGATGAACGTCGCCTCATGGTGCATGCGATGAAAACCATGCTGGGTGCTCCCATTAAAGAGCTGACGATTAGTAGTTTTGATCGAATAATGAGAGGTGTTCTTTTTGGGCACAATCAAGGTGGTACCGCGTGTAAACGTCCTTTAGTCAAATGACTAAAGGACGTTTTTTTTATTGTTTACGCCCAATAAAACAGAGGAGAAAAGGAAAATGGGAAAGATGAAGATAGGGAGCATGCTAGCAATTTTGCTAGTGCCCTTCATGATGCTATTTGCTGGTATGGGAACGACGGCGTCAGCCGATGATAACAGCTTGCAAAAGATTAAGGACGCGGGGGTTTTGAAGGTGGCAACTTCACCAGACTACCCACCCTTTGAGTTCCGGGCAACCATTAATGGTAAGTCTGAGGATGTTGGGATGGATATTGAAGTCGCCAAGCAAATCGCCAAGGATCTTGGTGTGAAGCTGAAGATCATGAACATGGATTTTGGATCGACTTTGGTAGCGGTTCAAACCGGCAAAGTCGACATGGCCATCACCGGGGTCAACCCAACGGAAGAACGTCGGCAGTCCGTGGATTTCTCGGATATCTACTATAACGGTGGACAGTCCTTCTTGATTCAAAAGAAGGATGCCAAGAAGTACAAGAGTGCCAAAGCCTTGCACGGGGCCAAGATTGGAACCCAAACCGGTTCATTGCAACAGACCCTCTCAAAGAAGTACTTCAGTGACAGCACGCTATCAAGTATGGAAAAGACGCCCAACCTAGTCTTTGCTCTGAAGTCAGGTAAGCTCGATGCCGTTGGGGTTGAAACACCAGTTGCCGCTACCTATGTTGAAAACAACAAGGACTTGGCCATGGTTAACGCCGGCTATACGTTGGATAAGAATGAGACGGGAGCCGCCGTTGCCTTTGCCAAAGGATCTGATTCATTAGCCGCTGCTGTTAATAAGAGTATTGCTAAAATTCAAAAGCACCACTTGACCGACGATTACTTGAAGACGGCTGCGAAGTACATGAAGGACAATACCAAAGATACTTCGATGATGCACTATTGGAAGTACTTCTATAACGGTTTCTTGAATACAACGTTGATTGCGGTTGTGGCCGTGATCTTCGGAATTCTGCTCGGTATTCTCCTGGTTTTGATGAAGCTATCCGCCTGGAAGGTGCTTTCATGGCCTGCCACTGCTTACATTGAAATTGTCCGTGGAACACCAATGATGGTCCAGGTCCTGCTTGTCTACTTCGGATTGGGGGCCATTATCAACTTGCCAGCCCTCTTAGCTGGAATCATTGCCGTTGCCTTGAACTCGGCCGCCTACGTTGCCGAAATCATTCGTGGTGGCATCAACAGTTTGGATAAGGGACAGAAGGAAGCTGCTCAGAGTATTGGTTTGAACAAAGTCGACACCATGCGCTTCGTCATCTTGCCACAGGCCTTTAAAAACATCTGGCCATCACTTGGTAACGAATTCATTTCGGTCGTGAAGGAAAGTTCGATTGTTTCCATCATTGGGGTTTCCGACTTGATTTACCAATTAAACGTTGTTCGGGCCGATACTTACCGGGCTGTTGCGCCAATCGTAGTGGTCATGGTGATTTACTTCCTGATGACCTTTACGCTAACTCGTTTGTTGAACCACTTTGAAAGGAAAATGAACCATGACTAAAGCCGCAATTGAATTAAAAGACATCACCAAGGAATTTAATGGGAACCAGGTTTTGAAAGGAATCAACGGAGAAATCGACGAGGGCCAGGTACTGGCCATTATCGGGCCGTCCGGTTCCGGTAAGTCGACTTTGTTACGTGCCGTCAACCAATTGGCTGCGCCGAGCTCTGGTTCGGTGGTTTTCGAGGGGCAAGACCTGACGAAGGCGGGGAAGCAATCGCTGAACCATCTGGGCGAAAAAATCGGCATGGTTTTCCAAAGTTTCAACCTTTTTCCCAACCATACGGTCTTGGATAATGTGACCCTTGGGCCACGTCGGGTGAAAAAGTTGTCTGACGAACAGGCGAACCAGGAGGCCATGCACTATTTGAAACAAGTGGGGATGGCGGAGAAGGCCAATGCTTATCCCGATTCCCTGTCCGGTGGGCAAAAGCAGCGGGTGGCCATTGCCCGGGCCCTGGCCATGCAGCCAAAGGTGCTCTTCTTTGATGAACCAACCTCGGCTTTAGATCCCGAAAACGTTGGGGAAGTGCTCAAAGTCATTCAGCAACTCGCCAGTGAAAAGATGACGATGGTGATTGTGACGCACGAAATGCACTTCGCTAAGCAAGTGGCCGATAAGATTTGGTTCATGGACGATGGCCAAATTGTTGAAGAAAACGATGCAGAAAGTCTCTTTAGTCACCCTAAGGAAGAAAAAACGAAGCACTTTATTGAACAAGTATTGATGGATTAAGATTGGAGAAACAACATGACAAAAATTGTCTTAGCTTATTCAGGTGGTTTAGATACATCCGTCGCCATTCCTTGGTTAAAGGATAAGGGTTATGACGTCGTGGCGGCCGTCTTGGACGTCGGTCAAGCTGGTAAGAATTTGAAGGAAATTCAAGAAAAGGCCCTGCAGGTTGGTGCAGTGGAATCCTATGTCATTGATGGCAAGGAAGAATTTGCCAAGGACTTTGTTGGCCCGGTCATTCAGGCGAATGCCCTTTATGAGGGGAAATATCCCCTGGTATCGGCCCTGTCCCGACCATTAATCATTAAGAAGTTAGTGGAGCTAGCTCACCAGACCGGAGCAAAGGCCATCGCCCACGGTTCAACCGGGAAGGGGAATGATCAGGTTCGTTTTGAAACCGCCATTCATGCTTTGGACCCGAGCTTAGCAATCGAAGCGCCCATCCGTGACTTTCATTGGTCGCGGGAAGAAGAAATCGACTATGCGAAGGAACACGGCGTTCCTGTCCCCATCGGGAAAAAGTCGCCCTATTCCATCGATGATAACCTATGGGGCCGCGCCAATGAAGCGGGCATTTTGGAGAATCCATGGAATGAAGCGCCAGAAGATGCCTTTGCGTTGACAACAGCCGTGGAGGAAACCCCAGACCAAGCTGATGTACTGACACTGACTTTTGAAAAGGGACTACCGGTTGCCGTGAATGGGCAAAAGCAGTCCTTAGTGACGATTATCGAAAGCCTGAACCTCGTTGCCGGTAAGCATGGGATTGGACGTATCGATAAGATTGAGAACCGTCTGGTTGGCATCAAATCCCGCGAGATTTATGAAGCACCGGCAGCAGCGGTGATCATGACGGCCCATAAGGATTTGGAAGATTTGACTTTGGAACGTGATTTGGCGCATTTTAAGCCAATTATCGAACAAAAGGTGACGGAACTGCTATACAACGGTCTTTACTTCTCCCCACTTTTTGATGCGGCCATGGCCTTTATCAAAAAGAGCCAGGAAGTGGTTAATGGCGAAGTCAAAGTCAAGCTCTTTAAGGGACAGGTGACGGCCATCGCTCGTCAATCCGAAACGAACTCGCTCTACGACGAAAATTTGGCCACTTATACGGATGCCGATTCATTTGATCAAGTAGCAGCCGCTGGCTTTATCAAACTCTGGTCCCTACCAACAACGGTTTTTGAACAAGTGAATCATACGCATAGCAACAAGTAGAAAAAGAATTGGGGAAAACATGTCGAATAAACTTTGGGGTGGCCGCTTTCATGGTCAAGCAGCGGATTGGGTGGATGAGTTTGGTGCTTCAATCCACTTTGATTACCAACTGGCAGCAGAAGATATTGAAGGGTCAATCGCCCATGCAACGATGCTAGCCAAGCAGGGAATTTTGACGGCAGAAGAGTTGGAACAAATCATTACTGGTTTGAAAGAAATTCAAAAAGAAATCGAGGCAGGAACGTTTGAATTCTCCGTTAAAAATGAGGATATTCACCTTAATATCGAAGCTAAGTTGACGGCCCTCATTGGACCAGTGGCCGGTAAACTGCACACTGCCCGCTCTCGAAACGATCAGGTAGCCACGGACTTTCATCTATGGATGAAGCATCGGCTGCCGGTGGTCAAGGAGGCAATCAGCAACTTGCAGGCGACGCTGGTTGACTTAGCGGCTGATAACGTGGGGACGCTGATGCCGGGGTATACGCACCTACAACATGCACAACCCATTTCCTACGGACACTACTTATTGGCTTATTTTGAAATGCTCCAGCGTGACTACGAACGTTTCACCTTTAACGAAAAGCACGTCGACATCTTACCGTTAGGTGCCACTGCTTTGGCCGGCACGACTTTCCCAATTGACCGTGAATTTGTTGCCGAGCAGCTTGGCTTTGGTCACGTTTACCACAATAGTTTGGATGCCGTCTCAGACCGTGATTTTGCGGTAGAATTTCTTTCAAATGCTTCGATTTTGATGATGCATTTGTCACGGATGGCTGAGGAAATGATTCTTTGGACGTCCTTTGAATTTAACTACTTGGAACTGTCGGATAGCTATTCAACCGGATCTTCCATCATGCCCCAAAAGAAGAACGCTGACTTTGCTGAGCTGAGCCGTGGAAAGACGGGGGCGGTCTACGGTCATTTGATGGGCTTGCTCACGGTAATGAAGGGCTTGCCCTTGGCTTATAACAAGGATATGCAAGAAGACAAGGTTGGGGTGTTTGAGACTTTTGACACGATTATCGCGGTACTGAAAGTCTTTACTGGTATGGTTTCGACCATGACGGTGAAAAAGGACAAGATGAGAGCGGCTTTGAAGGGTGACTACTCGAATGCGACGGAATTGGCTGATTACTTAGCCAAGAAGGGGCTGCCATTCCGGCAAGCCCACGCCGTGGTGGGGATGCTCGTCTATCAAGGAATCGAAGAGGGACTAGCGTTAGAAGAGATGCCTCTCAAAGAGTTGCAGAAGGCTTCTAATCTCATTGATAAAGACGTTTACGTGGTATTGGACCCGCAAACAGCTGTGAATACGCGGACGTCATCGGGTGGTACGGCCATGGCGAATGTTGAAAAAGAAGTGGTCGCTGCACAATCCCTTTTGGCGCAACGACAATAAGAAAACTAGATGAGAAGCAGAACATTGTTCTGTTTCTTTTTTTGTTTCTAATTGACACTGTGTCAAAAAGAGTTATACTAGTCAACGAAATGACAGTGTGTCAATTTGGAGGATGTTTAAATGATTAAGCCACTATTTTATAAATTAAATGACGAGAAACGGCGGAAATTGGAAGCGGATTTGTATCAAATTTTTTCTGAAAAAGATTTGATAACGGTTTCGGTGAAAGACATTGTGGCGGTAACGGGTATTTCACGAGGTTCGTTTTACACCTACTTTGATACACCGGTTGATGCTTACTCCTATGTCTTTCGTAAGGTGCTGATCCGCGTGCATCAGCAAATGATGGGCGCAAACGCCTTCGGCTCGGTGCGGCAATTCATTGAAAGCATGGACAAGAATCCGGACCGCGACTTTTTAAAAAATTACTACACGGTTAATGAAATGATCTTGGAAGCCAATGGTGAAAGCCAAATGATCACTACGGGCGAGGAAAACCTGCACAAATGGATGGTATTAGTATCCATTCATGAATTAATTCGGCGGTATTTCTTAAATCCTGGGGATAAAGGGGAAATTCTGAGCCGCTTATCCTCACTAGAAGAATGGGAAAAGGAGAATTCCTAATGTTTTTAGCATTACACGAAGTTAAAAAGGAAAAGTTACGGTACGGGCTAGTAATGGGCGTGATTTTGCTAATCGCCTATCTCATTTTTATCCTATCTGCTTTGGCACAGGGATTGGCTAGTCAAAACACGGCAGCCGTCAATAGTTGGCAAAGTCAGTCGGTGCTGCTTTCAAAAGATGCCAACGGGAACCTGGCGCAGTCCATGCTGACAAAGGAGGAGATGCCGAAGGTATCCTCGACCAAGCAAGACCAAGTGGGCTTGGCTCAGGGAATTTTGAAGGCGGGCGATGCGCGTCAGTCCGCGACCTTTATTGGCTTGGCTAATAATAGTCAGATTCAAAAGCAAACCAAGCTAGTGCAGGGCCGCTGGTTGCAAAACGATACTGAACTGGTGTTGTCTGATCAATTAAAGCAACAGGGATTCAAATTAAACCAAAAGGTGACGATGGGTCTTTCCAATCAGACCTTTACAGTGGTTGGCTTTGCCAAGAACGCTCTTTATAATATGTCACCCGTGGCCTATGGTTCGTTGGACGCATGGCCAGCTGTGAAGGGCGTCAATTCTGAATTTGCAGGATCCGGCATTGTTAGTCAGGGAAAGTTAAGGACCGATAATGACAACTTACAGGTTCTTTCCAAGAAAGAACTATTCAATAAAATGCCTGGTTACGCTGCCCAAAACCAGACGTTCTTGTTCATGATTGCCTTCCTTATCGTGATTTCAATCGTCATCGTGGCGATTTTCCTTTACATCTTGACGATGCAAAAATTGGAAAATTTGGCGGTGCTACGTGCTCAGGGAATACCAAGCAGCTACCTCATCCAAAACACCCTTTCTCAAACGGTGTTGATTATGGTTGTTTCCGTCGGTTTGGGAACGCTCCTGTCTGCCTTGACCGGTTTGGTGATTCCGAAGGCGGTTCCGATGAGTTTCGATCCAGTTTTGATGACTGGAACCGCCGTTGTTCTGGTCTTAACGGGCATTATCGGTGCCGTTATTCCAATGCGCATCATTGCAAAGATTGATCCAGTTTCGGTTATTGGAGGTTAGCATGCAACGTCTTGAATTAAAGAATGTGAATAAGGTGTTTGGTTCAGGCACCAACCGCGTACAAGCGCTTAGTCAGGTGAACTTTGAGGCGAAAGCCGGCGAATTAACGCTCATTTTGGGCCCTTCCGGTTCTGGAAAGTCGACCTTGCTGACAATTTTGGGCGGCCTTCAGCAGCCGACTTCTGGAGAAGTGCTCATTAACGGGAACCGTTTCGATGGCAAGCGGGGGAAGGCGGCGGACGACTTTCGCTTAAAGCACATTGGCTTCGTCTTGCAGTCTTACAGTCTCGTTCCCTACTTGACAGTGGCCGAACAGTTCCAACTGGTGGATAAGGTAAAAAAAGCCGGCAATTTGCCCCCTAAACAATTTGATAATGATTTGAATCGGTTAGGAATTACCTCTCTATTAGACAAGTATCCAGGCGAGCTTTCGGGTGGGCAAAGTCAGCGGGTGGCCATTGCCCGAGCACTTTACGCTAACCCAGACTTTATTTTGGCCGATGAACCGACGGCAGCACTTGATTCCGCACGTGTTCAGGAAGTTGGACGCCTGCTGAAAGACATTGCGGAGAAGGAAGAAAAGGCTGTCGTCGTGGTAACGCATGATCTCCGTTTAAAAGAAGAAGCCGACCGAATCTACCAGCTGGTTGATGGCAAAATTTCATTGGAAAAGTCGTAGAAGATTTTGTTCGCGCCATGGTCTAGAGCAATCACTCCTTTTTCTTTGCTGTTTTAGCGCCTAATACCGCATTGTGCTATACTGCCAGTGTTATGACATGTATAGAGGAGATTTAAAATGAATCGACAGATTGATTTTAAGAAGCTTGTGACGTTGACAGTCAGCTTCCTAGTGTTGGACATTATTGTTCAAAAAGTTTTAGTTCACCAAGCCGTGAACTGGGCATTCTACCAGTTTAATCTGGACCAATTTACAGCACAATTTATCGCCAAAATGTGCGAATTGTTGGTCGTTCTTGGCTTAAACGCGCTGATTACCAAGCAACGAATTTATTTGAAGCCTAGTTGGAGCATTTCTGAGGGCGCTTACTGGCTCTTCATGGTGGCTGTGGTTCTACCATTCTTGTCTGCTGATAATGTTTGGACAGCGCTGGCAACCGGGATGATGGGTGGTTTTTCAGAGGAATTCTTGGCCCGTGGTGTGCTACTGGGCTTGTTCCTGGTTTACTTGTTGCGGGACGGCTACAGTCGCCACAACTTGGTCAAGGGAGTCCTGTATTCAAACCTGGCCTTTGCCTTGATGCACTTTACGAATTTGACCCACATGGATTTCAGTTCTGTTTTGCTGCAATCCATCCTTGCCTTTATCGCCGGCCTGTCTTATGCAGCGATTTACGTTCAAACGGGTTCGATTTGGGCCGCTGTTGCCATGCACTTCGTGGAAGACTTTATTCTAACGGCGAATGGCGCAACTGGTAACCTGTCCATGTATGCGACGATGGCCTTTTCATACTTTAAGATTTTGTTGATTGTCATTTTGTTCATTTACTGGAAGAAGCATGAGCCGGTTCTTTCGCGCCGAATTCGCGGAATTGAGGGTGAGTAATATAAAAAGGACGAATCGCTAACGATTCGTCCTTTTTTGATTAAGCAATGGCTTTTTCAATTTGATTCAATTCGGAAAGCTTCCAGTCAACATAAGAGGTGTTGTCTGGTGACGTTTCCGTGACGTTCACGACGGGGATGTTTTCCTGTTTAGCTAGTTTTACTAACTTGGCGACATCACCACCTGTGGTTTGTGTGTTTTGAACAACGAACGCAACTTTGTGTTCCGTCAGCGCGTTTTGAACTTCCTTCAGGGCCGCTGGCGTTGGGTCGGAGTCTTCGGCAATGGCTTCGGCAAAGTCGTCACCGACTAGCTTCATGTCCAAGTCCTTTAACATGTATTCGTAAACGGATTCCGTCTCGAAAACGTTTTTGTCGGCTGTTTTCGCTTTTAATTCAGCAATTTTATCGGTTACGGGTTGAAGCTTTTCTTTGTAGGCAGCTGCGTTTTTCTGATAATCAGCCTTGTGTTCGGGATCCTTCTTTGACAATTCGTTGGCTAACTTTTGCGCTGCATTAACCATGTTGGCGGGGTCGTTCCAAAGGTGTGGATTTGACTTGCTGTCTTTGTTCAACAAGTCAGAGACGAGCAAAAGCTGGGTCTTTTTTGATGATTTGGCCAATTTATTGAGCCAGGCATCGTAGCCAAGACCATTGCCAAAGGCAATATCGGCCTTGGAGACTTTTTTGGCAACATCGTTGGTTGGCTCGTAGTCTTCTGGTGAAACCGATTGTTTGGTAATGATGGCCGAGACGTGCGCATGGTCACCGGCAACCGTCTTGGCTAATTCGGCATAGACGTTGGTGGAAGCCACAATCGTTAACTTGCCGTCTTTGGCTGATTGGTCAGACGACTTTGGCCAGAGTGCAATGGCGAGTATGGCAACTAAAAGGGCGACCATACCCGAGATTAAGATGATTTTTTTCTTCATAATTTTTCCCTCATGCAATCGTTAGTTGAAACAACTCCTTAAGCATAGAAGAGCGCTCATCTTATAGTCAACTCTTTACCGCTTACTCAGTTTTGCTTATAAGGGTAAAGTCGTTTTGCGATGCGGAATGAATTGCCGTCTTTAGTTCTGATAAAATGGCGGTCATTGTCTCAGAACTTTGCCCACTGTCTTGATAGATAAAAGACAGGGTAAAGTCTGGTAAGGATTGCCCGTTTGGTTGTAACAGTGCCGGGTGAGCAATTTCTTCCACTCGATAGGGCGCGGCAAGATTGGCGGAACCAATCACCAACAGGGCATCGACTTTTCCGTCTTGGAGCAAGCGTAGGCCCTCGTTTCGTTGGACGAGGGACTTTTGAAGGTGGGTGAAAAAGTGGTCGGACAGGTGCTCCTTGATGGCCGGGTAGTAAGCCAAGTCAACCATTTCTGAAAGACCAAGGGCAAACTTTTGCTCCGCTTCTTTTTGAATGGCGACCTGTGCTTGCTGGTATTCTTGAACAATTTTTTTGGCATGTTCTAAAAGAATTTGACCGGGATGGGTGAAGGCCATTTTTTGGTGGCCAGGGTCGCGCCAAATCAATTCGCTTGTTAATTCTTTCTCAAGACGTTGCATGGCGAGGGAGACGGTTGGTTGCGAAATGTTAAATCTTTTAGAAACTTGTGAAAAAGAACCAAGTTCGGCCAGTGCGAGATAGTATTCCAAATCTTGAATGCGCATGAATTTGTCCTTTTTAAATAATCAAAAAATTAAAAAAATAACAAGGGTTGAAGTAAAAGAATTATATCAGAAAAAACGACTCAAAAAGCAACAAATGTGCCAAATTGTCCGATAAAACCGGGCTTTCCAGGTTGACTGATGGCTGTTTTCAGCGTAAACTGATTCGTAACTTAGGTAAGTAACTGCATCTAACGATGCGACCTGGATGAAAGAGAAAAAGGAGTTCGTCTTACATGAAGACACCAATCGAAATTTTGAACGATCCCTTCTTGAACAAAGGGACAGGTTTCACAAAGGAAGAACGTAAGGAACTCGGCGTAGCCGGTTTGTTGCCTCCTCGCGTGCAGACTTTGGAAGAACAAGAAGCACAAACTTATGCCCAATACCAGTCAAAGCCATCTGACTTGGAAAAGCGCTTGTTCTTGATGGAAATCTTCAACACGAACCACACGTTGTTCTTCTACATGTTCTCACAACACGTGGTGGAATTCATGCCAATCGTTTACGATCCCGTGATCGCCGACACGATTGAAAACTACTCAGATTTGTTTGTTGACCCACAAAACGCCGTTTACTTGTCAATTGATGAGCCAGAAGGCATGGAAGAAGCGTTGAAGAACGCTGCTAACGGTCGCGACATTAAGTTGATTGTTGTAACGGATGCCGAAGGTATCTTGGGTATTGGTGACTGGGGTGTCAACGGTGTTGATATCGCCGTTGGTAAGTTGATGGTTTATACGGCTGCTGCCGGTGTAAACCCTGCTGACGTTTTGCCAGTTGTTTTGGATAACGGAACAAACAACAAGGAATTGTTGGAAAACCCTAACTACTTGGGTAACCGTCACGAACGTGTTCGCGGCGAAAAGTACGACAAGTTTGTTGATGACTTTGTCCAAGCTGCTGAAAAGACGTTCCCTAACCTTTACTTGCACTGGGAAGACTTTGCCCGTCAAAACGGTGCTAAGATCTTGAACAAGTACAAGAACGACATCACGACGTTTAACGATGACATCCAGGGAACTGGTATCATCACATTGGCCGCTGCATTGGGTGCCATGAACATTACTGGTGAAAAGTTGTCAGAACAGACATACTTGTCATTCGGTGCTGGTTCAGCCGGATGTGGAATCGCCGGACGTATCTACGACGAAATGTTGCAAGAAGGTTTGTCAGAAGAAGAAGCCAAGTCACACATCTACTTGGTTGACAAGCAAGGTTTGCTCTTCGACGACATGGACGACTTGACACCAGAACAAAAGCCATTTGCTCGCAAGCGTTCAGAATTTGCCAATGCTGATCAATTGACTGATTTGATGTCTGTTGTGAAGGAAATCCACCCAACAATCATGGTTGGAACATCAACTGTTCCTGGTGCCTTCACGAAGGAAATCGTTCAGGAAATGGCTTCTCACGTAGAACGCCCAATCATCTTCCCATTGTCAAACCCAACAAAGTTGCTTGAAGCAACTGCAAAGGACTTGCTTGACTGGACTGATGGTAAGGCCTTGGTTGCCAACGGTGTGCCCGTTGACCCAATCGAATACAAGGGTGTTACTTACGATATCGGACAAGCTAACAACGCCTTGGTTTACCCAGGTCTTGGACTTGGAACGATTGCCTCAACTGCAACGGTCTTGAATGATGAAATGATTTCAGCCGCTGCCCACTCATTGGGTGGTCTTGTTGATGGTACGAAGCCAGGAGCCGCTGTTTTGCCTCCTGTCTCACAATTGACAAAGTTCTCTGAAACGGTTGCCATCGCTGTTGCACAGTCAGCAGTTGACCAAGGCATCACGAAGGAAAAGATTTCGGACGTTAAGGCTGCCATCGAAGCCTTGAAGTGGGAAGCTAAGTACTAATCCTTAAACTTTGCAAAAGAAAAGCCGCCATTACTGGCGGCTTTTTTGTGTTTATATTTAATCGACTTTCCGCCAATCCTTGTCAAAGAGGAAACGGGCGACGTAGAGTCCAAATGGCAGAAAGACCATTATGAGAGCGGCCCTGGTGAGCCAAGTGGCCCCTGCGCCAATGTTATTGAGACCCAAGTTGTACACACCACGGTAAATGTAGAGTCCAGGAACCATGATGACAATGGCGGGGACCGTTAGTGAGATTCTTGGAAAGTCCGTGTAGCGGTTCAGCAGTGAAGCCGCCACGCCCGCAATGAGCGCACCGACAAAGGCAGCTGCAGCAGGGGGCATTTGAGAAAGATCAACTAGTTCTAGACGAGTGGTGTTGGCCACTGCCCCGATGAGACCAGTGGTAATGGCCATCTTTGGTTGGGAATTAAACATCATTGAGAAACCGAAGACGCCGGCGAAGGAAGCGGCTAGACGACAGGCGATGAGTGGGTAAAGCGATAGGCCCTGAGGTAAAAAGTTTTGTGGATGAAGATGAAAAACAAGGGCCAACAGCCAGCCGATTAGGGTGGCGGAGAAGATGATCATTAAGGCAAAAGCCAGTCGTTCTAGTCCCGAGCGCATGTCGTTTTTTGACAGGTCTAAAATTGAAGTGATGAAAGGAAAACCTGGAATCACGAAGAGCATGGCGCCAATGTAACCGGCTTCGTGGGCGGAGGACAGATGAATCCATTGGCCCAAGATAAACAGGGTTAGTACATAGGTTAAGCAGGCTGCAGCAACACCTAGAGCGGTTGTCGCAACGGCATTCCAACGCCGACCGCCTAATTTCTTGCGGGTGAAGTTGCCGGCAAAGGCCCCGGTAAAGCAACCAAACATCTCAATTGGGCCGCCCCCCAGCAAAAAGATGAAACCAGCACAGGCTATGGCGGCGGCCAAACCAGCCATGAAAGCCGAATAATTACCGGGTTGTTTTTGGATTTTGTCGAGTTGCTGATGAACAATTTGCGGCTTTTTATCGGCATATTTTTCAGCAAAGTCAGCCACAAATTTTTCAATTAACGTCATCTTATGGGTGTTAACGCCAGTCGCTGCTAATGAGAGTGACTCTGTGAACGACTCGGTCCCATCAAAGCAGGTAAGTGTAATGGTGGTAAAGCCGATATCTGCCGAGATGGTTAATCCCAGGGCCCGGGCCACCGTGTTCATTGCGGCACGAACACGCCAGGCACCCGTTCCGCACGAAAGTAACATGATGCCGACTCGACCAACAATGGAAGCGCGCACGTGTAACGAGGCGTGGCGAGCCGAGTTGTTTTCTTTTGCAATGACTTTTTCCCAACGAACGGCCATGTGCTGGTGAAGACGTTCGGGATTTTCAATGTCATTTAATGCTGATTGGCTAGTGCTTGAGTTCATGGTTGATCGGACTCCCTAAAAGTTGAGAATATAGCCTTATGATAGGCTTGTGAGCGTGATTTTTCAAGTTTGGTTACTTGTCCAGGATCTTCATTGAATGGGTAGCTGACTCGACTTTTTCAATTGAAAAAATTATATTATACTGAAAGCAGGTAATTGCCTATTGAGGTCGAGGGGTGCTATGGAAGAGCAGCTGAGCAAAACAAGAAAAGCCAAAGAGGAAATTATTTTAGCCAAGGCGAGCGAAGTCTTCGCTGAAGAAGGCTTTTTGCAAGTCACGATGCAGCGGATTATCGACGCTTGTCAGATTAGCCGAGGTGGTTTGTATCTTTATTTCCACTCCGTTGACGAACTGTTTGTTGAGGTAATCCGCAGTCGTTCCGTCCATCAGTTTGATTTGGTGCGGGAGCAACTGCGATCAAACCCGGATTTTCATTCCGTCTTTGCGGAGTATTTAGCCGAGCATAAGCAGCGCTTGCTGGTTTTGGCGGCGGGCGGTCCTTCTTTGATTCGGGCAATGTATGAATATTCCTTTACGCACCAATCCGAGGAAGATCGGCACCTGAAGCAAAAGCAAGTGAATGCTACGCGAGGAACGGTGCAGTCGTTACTCGATTTAGGTGCTGACCAAGGTGTTTTGCCGAAAGAAAAGGTTCGCCTTTTGGCTGAAGAACTGATGCTCATCATTGAAGGGTTGAACGTATTGGCGCTCACGGGTGAGTTGCAGGAACGGCAGATTGACCGTCAATTTGCACAATTTCAAAAACAAGTCCACTAAAAAACGATGAAGAGGAACAAACATTCCCTTTCATCGTTTTTATTAATACTAGCTGATCGCGAACGGTTATCAGGCTTTTCGGTAAACCGCTTCGCCCGTGTTACCGTCTAACAAGACATCGCAAATGTTAATGAACAGCCCGTGCTCAACAACGCCAGTCAAAGATTTTAGTTCTTCCGCTAACTTTGCTAAGTCATCTACACGGGAAATGTTGATGTCGATAATGTAGTTACCCGAATCAGTCGTGAGATAGTTGCCGTCCTCTTGCTGCCGATAGACCGGCTTTAAATCGCGTTCCTTTAGGTAGTTGTAGACGTGGTGAACCCCGAATTTAACTACCTCCACGGGTAGCTTGAAGGAGCCAAGGCGGGGATGCTTTTTAGAAGAATCAACCACCCAGATGTTCTTTTGAGAGTTAACAGCGACAATTTTTTCGAAGAGTAGAGCGGCACCGCCACCCTTAATGCCGTTCAGGTTTGGATCGACTTCATCCGCACCATCGACCGTGACATCGATGCGGTCAACCGCATCAATGTCCACGACTTTGAGGCCAAAGCCAAGGGCCAACTGCTGGGTTTGACCAGAAGTGGCCACGCAAGTGATATCCATTGCCTCTTCGTGTGCCTTTTTGGCTAACAAATCGATGAAGATGGAAGCGGTCGATCCCGATCCAAGCCCAACGATGGCCTGATTCGGAATCAACTCGACGGCCATTTGAGCAGCTTTTACTTTATGGTCATTCACAGCAAACCCTCCATTTAAAAAGACATGAACTAATTTCTATTATAGCAGACCGACGCAACCACCTTCGATTTCTTTGTACATTTTTGCTGGAAAAGTCCTGTCTTTCTAGTAAAATAGGAGGAGAAATCAATCCCATTAGATGGGAAAAAGGATGACTATGAAAAAGCAAGTAACCATTGTCGGTTCAACGAATATCGACCGCGTGACCCGCGTGCCTAGGCTGGCGCAGTCGGGCGAAACCCTTTCGATTGGCCAACATCAAGAAGAAGTTATGGGTGGTAAGGGCTTGAACCAGGCGGTTGCCATTGCCCGCTCCGGTGCCAAGGCGAACTTTGTTACCAAAGTCGGCACCGACTTTGACCTTAGCCAGCGGGTGCAGGAAGACGATTTAAACCTTGAATACGTGTTGCACTCGGATAAGTTCCAGACAGGTCAGGCCTATATCACGGTCTCGAAAGCAACGGGTGACAACATTATCTATGTTTATGAGGGCGCCAACGGGGACCTTTCAGCCAAGGACATCTGGGACCAAAAAGCAGCGCTGGCCGGTTCTGATTTTTGTCTAACACAGCTAGAGATTCCACTTGAAACCGCGTTGACGGCTTTTAAAGAGGCGAAGGAAGCGGGTGTCACGACTGTGCTAAATCCAGCACCAGTGCCTGATCAAGAAGACTTGCCCAAGTCATTGCTCGAGCAAACGGACTTGATTGTGCCAAACGAACACGAGGCTGCCTTGATAACGAACATCCCGGTAACCGATCGAGCTTCGTTAATCAAAAATGCCGACTTTTTCTTCGACCTTGGCCTCGAACACGTGCTAATTACCCTTGGTGATAAGGGAGCTTTCTACCGATCCAAGAAGGGCAAAGAAGTAATGGTGCCGGCCATTAAGACGACCGCTATTGATACGACGGCGGCGGGTGACACCTTCATTGGGGCACTGTTATCACGGTTGTCACCATCTTTCGATAACGTTGAAGGGGCCATCCGCTATGCAGTGGCAGCTTCATCAATTACAGTTGCCTCAGCCGGCGCCCTCCCTTCCATTCCCTATGAAGAAGCTGTTTTGTCGGAATTACCAAAAACAAATTAGAAGAGGGGGGAGGCGAGTCGATGAAAATTACTGAGCTAAAGTTGCGCAGGAGGGACTACTGGCTTTCTTTGCAGGCTGTGGAACGAGAAGAGGGTGGTCCGTCCTTTATGGTAGAAACCACAACGACGGATGAAGAAGAGCCTGTTCTTGATTATCGGGTGCTCTGTTTTTCGTATGAGGATTACCTCGTGATCGACTGGACGAAAGCCTTCCCTGGGCCCAACCCCTTGAACTTGATCGCTTCACGCCTGCAGGATCAAGATTTAACGGATTTGCAGAAGGAACATGGCATTATCTCCTTCAAAACAAAAGGAGTGCGTGACCGGGCTACTTACTTGGTCACGATTAACACGGTTCGTTCGTAACAGAACGTTTTCGTCTTTCAAAATGATAAAGTCGCTTGCGCCCATAGATTTGAACGTGTAAGCTTACTTCGAGGTAATAATTATGAAAAAAATATTCTCATTTATTTGGAATTGGGTAATTCCAGTTGGTATTGGGGTAGGAATCTACGTTGTGATCACGACCTTCTTTATCAATGTGGTAACCATTTCTGGTGACTCAATGGACCCAAACTTGCTCGATCAGCAACGAGTTTTGGTCCAAAAGACTGAAAACTTAAAGCGTGGGGATGTTGTTGTCTTCGATGCGCGACAAGAAGATCCGCGAATTAAGGCAGGTAATAAAGACTATGTGAAGCGGGTAATCGCTGTTGCTGGGGATACAGTGTCCTACCAGGATGGTGTCTTGTACGTTAACGGTAAGAAAGTGAACCAATCCTTCATTAGTACAACCGAGCAAAACGCTGGAACAGCCGCTTCATTCGGTTCCTCATGGGATTTGAAGTCCTTGTCTTCAACTGGTCTTTGGAAAGTGAGTGACCGTAATCAGACTGTAGTGCCGAAGGACTCCTACTTTGTTCTTGGGGACCACCGGTCGGTTTCAAATGATTCCCGTTACTTCGGCTTTGTATCGAAGAAACACGTGATCGGTAAGATTCATGTGCCATTCTGGTACTCAACAACCGTTAAGGATAATATCGCCAAGGAAGAAGATCATTACTTCGCCTAACCAACCACATTAAAAATAGCCAGTGTCCTATCGTAAAACGTTTGGATGCTGGCTTTTTTGAATTTGGTAAGCCTGATTGTAATATTGACAAGATGTCATTATAATCATATAATTATTGATTGGAATTAGTAAAAATAGAAGGAACAAGAGGGTGCCATCATGAAAACATTTACAAAGTTAAACTTAGCTGTTGCTGCTTTGTTAACGGCTGGAGCAATCTCACCATTGTCCGTTTTTGCGGATGATGTTGCGGAAGGAACAACTAGTCTTCAAGGAAACACAACGATTACCTTTGAAGCACCAAAGACTGGTTTGTTGACGTTGAACCAGGTTCCTGATTTTGATTTTAAGAACCATGATTTGACTTCAAATAAGAACAGTACTTATTCAGCGACGGGTGACAAGAGCATTCGTGTAACGGATTTGACTGGTTCAAACGACGGCTACCACGTGACGGCCAATGCTTCTCAACTGTTGAACGGTAGCTCAATCTTACCAGTTGCTTCCTTTGCCTTCACAACGGCAGATGGTACTAAGAATGCTGCTACGCAGGGACAAATTCTTGGAACGGGTGCAACAGCGGCTTCAATCTATCAAGGGAATGCCAAGGTAGCGACTGGTAACGCAAATGCCAACGGTACCAATGACTCTGGTCAGACAAGTGCTGTGTTGACGTTAAACGACAACACAATCAAGGCTGGTCAATATAAGGGAACCATTGACTACACGCTTTCCCCAAGCATGGACTAAGCAAAACAATGGCATGATATAGCGGGCAGCGACGAGTTGTTCGCTTTTTCTTTCGAGATATTGACGGAGACGTGATAGATGAAAAAGTTAATCAAAACTGTGGGCATGCTGATGAGTCTGTTTTTGTTGACATCAGTACTGGTCTCAGCCGATAACGCAACGGATTCAAAATTTGATGCCTCGATTGTTAAAAGTGATAAAGAACGCGGGGACACCAGCCGTGCTTGGTATGATTTGAAACTGAATCCCGGTGAAAAAACGACGCTGGCTGTTTCGTTAACTAACCGCGATACGAAGCCAGCGACCTTTTTGATTTCGGCAACACAGGCAGAAACTGGCAGTAACATGGTGATGTCAGCGAATCGACCGATTAATGAAGTGCAGGATGCCGTTAATTCTTCCCTTCGTCTCGGGAATTCGATTTTAAAAGTAAGTAGCGCAAAGGTGACGGTGGCGGCTGGCGAAACAAGGGAAATTCCAGCCCAAGTTACCATGCCTTCAACTAAAATCGATGGTTCTTGGTTGGGTGGCATCCACATTCAAAAGCAGGTAGCGAGTTCTGATCAAGCACAAAATGGGTATACCAACCGATTTAACTATATGACCTATGTTCAGTTGTCGAACACGGATGTGGTCACGAAAGCGGATTTAGACCTAAAGAAAGTCTCTTATCAATCAAAAAGCCAATCGGGAATTGTTAACATTGCTTTGCAAAATAAACAAAATGGTTATGTTTCGAATGCCAGCTCAACGGTAAAGGTCCACCAAAAGGGTGAGTCGGCAACGGTGGTTAATGATGTTCAGAGTAACCAATCGATTGCCAATGGATCCAATTTTACCTACCAGGTACCCACAAAGGAATTAAAGTCCGGAAAGACTTATGTGGCGGATATCACCATTCATGATAATAAAAACAACGTGACTTGGCACTGGACGAAAGAGTTTAAAGTGTCCTCCTTATCAGCAGTTTCGGGTTGGCTGTCATCGAACCCAATGACCCGAAATAATAATTGGTTGTGGCTCTTGTTGCTCATTCCATTGTTGATTATTCTGTTCTTCCTTTGGCGGAAGCAGAAAAAAATGGTGGATGTTGTCGAAAACCTACAGGGGAAGCAAATTAATCGTCGTATTTCCTATAAGGCCTATAAGCAAATGCGTCGTGAGGGAATGGATGTTGTTATCGTTTCCAAGTCGAATCAGGAAAGCCGTTGATTGATTAATTAACACGGAAGGAGGGAAAGACAATGAAAAAGCTGCTTTTGATGCTAACCGCATTGTTAACCCTTTTAACCGTGCTTTCATTGAGTGGTTCAGCCGACACCACACCACAGACTGATACCGATGGGTCTGTTACTGGAAATGCTGGGGCAGTGTATTATAATGTTGCTTCTTGGTCAGATATGTTCGAAGCGTATGAGGATTCATACCAGTCAACTGTCTATCTGAACGTAACGGCTGATGTTTCGGGTGATTTCAGCGCTTACACGGGAACCGAAATACAAGAGGGGAAGAGCCTGGTGATTTTAGGCAATCATCACACCCTGACTTTTGCTGCTACTGTAGACCCGACAACGAGTGTGAAAATTACTGACGGTGGCGATAAGCGATCAGGTTTTTGGTCAGAAAGTAGTTTTGTTACCTCTGCAACAACATTACGAATGGAAAACGTCCAGTGGATTAATAGCATTACCTACGGTATTTTCGAAGTTTCGAAGGAAGCTTCAGCGACGACGCAGTACCATAATGTGACTGAAATGAACGGAGCGGCACGCGACGGGGCGACACCAATCGTCAACCGTAAGGGCAGAATCGAGTTTTCTGGTAAGAATGTTTTTAACATTACGGGAACTCCCGGGAAGAATTTTGGTTCTGGAAAGCAAGACCCAGCCTCGCTTGGGACGGCCAGTTCATCGACGGAATACGGACAGAATTCTTGGATTCATGGGGCCAACGACGTCAACGTTTTGGATGGATCAACAACTGTTAACATCAACGCAAAGCAAAGCAATATTTTCTACCATTACTTATCTAGCTCCTTTGCGTCGACTTTGTCGGTGGCCAATAAAGCGAGTTTGATTTGGAACGTTGATAATGCCCGCTACGTTGACCGTGGTTCCGTTGATTCTCGAATGTGGAACATTGGGGATAAAGCAAATTTCATTGTGAACGGGAATCGCAATACAGGCGACAGCAACTTATTTCAGTCTCGTGGAAATGATCTTGGCATCACTGTTGGTCAAGGGGCTAAGGTGGATTTGACAACGGCCGGGGGGTTAAACATCGGATCGTTTGGTAGTCGGTTTATTAACGTAGCGGATAAGGGCTCTTTTTTGATTAATAAGCTATCGACCTCGACACCAGTCATTGATGGGATGCTCCGCAATGGACTCAATCTCGGCAATGATGCTCATTTTCTTGCTCGGGGAGGTTCTAGAATTTTCTCGGGTTACGGTAGTACGATTTATCTTAACGGTTCTAACCTAAACGGTCGTTTTTCGAAAAATGCCGATGGTTCGGATTCTTTGACAACGGATGCAGCAACTGGAAGTATTGGGACTTCCTTTACTTCCTTTAGTTTTGACGTTAGTCCCGCTTATAGTCGTGCTGTGCAGCGTTTATTGATGGGGAGCCCCCGCTATATGGAGTTTGGCTCTGGCCCAGCGGTTGTCTCTCTGGTAAAAGGCCAGTTGAACCGGGCCTATACGCTGACGGCCAATGACTTGCCGAAATCCTATGGACTATCCAACTTGATTTCTGGGCAAAACGGGATGGCCTTTACGGTGAATTCGACCAAAGCCAACCCCGAGGCTAGTGTACAGATTGCCATGACGAGAAATAAGCAGGACGGGGTTGTCTCTTATTTCTGGAAAGGTAATGATGGCACGGTTTCGACTGTTTCAGACAAGCCGATAACGATTTGGTCAATGGCGGCCGGGTATCAGTTCAGTCAAGATAGCAGTGGTTATAACTACACAGCCAACTATGACAATGACCACGGTCTATTACTTAAAACAACGAACGCGTTAAAGTCGGGTACGAATTACGAGGGGGCGACCTTTGATTACACCCTAGCTGTTGGTGCTGATTAAAAGTAAAAGAAGAGCAGGAGCTCCTCTTTTTTTTTGTACAAAAAAAGTCAGCCTGAGCTGACTTCGTGTTAATCTTTCTTTTTCTTACGTGACCACCAGTGCTTCTTTTGTTCATCTTCCATTTCGATACGTTGAACACGTGATGTGACTTTGTCCAATTGAGAAAGAGTGGCCATCTGGAGGTGTTGTTGCTGGTCGACGGTTGTTTGCGTTTTTTCAAGGTTTTGTTCGGCCTTTTGGAGCGTCGATTTGAGCGTGTCGATGTGTTCCTGACGATCCTCGAGTTGTTGGTTCTTATAACCTAGCTGAGATTCTAACATTTGCAGTTTCATCTTCAGCACTTCAACTTCAGCTTCCGTTTCCGCATTCAAAGAACCAAGGTAGGCGTTCTTTTCGGGTTTGAGGGCAGCCAAATCTTCTTCTGTGTAGGTACCGTTCAAATCGATACCACGTAACTTAGCTCGGTGAAAGAGCGTTTCTCGCTCAATTCCTAAGTAAAGTAATAGCTCCGCGGTGGAACCAAATGTATAGTAATCAACCATGTTTTCGCGTTTGACTTTCAACAGAAAAACCTCCATTTAGGTGTACTTTTTTGTGTCGCTGCTTAAGTACTTTAACAAGCCAGATAGGCTTGATTGGCTCAAAGGTCCAGCTGCCCTGAGGGGATGTTATTGAACCTTTCAAAAGTTAATTATACCAAAAAGTCAGTCAAACTGGACTTCGAAGCCTCGAATTTAAAAAAGCTTGAAGAATTGGTCGATTCTTCGTGAATAACATGAAAAGTGCTAGAATGACATTAGCAAAGTGAAGGAGATATTGCATGTTTGGAACAACATTGTTAAATACGTTATGGGTTGGTTTGCTGGCTGGTATTTTGTCCGCCCTGGTGCGAATCGGCTTTCAGCAACTTTTTAAGTTGGAAGGCGACAAACGATCGGAAGCGTTAACCATTGGTGGCGGGACCTTTGTTGATATTAGCCAAATGATGATGCTGGTGTTGTCCATCTTGTTGAGTATCGTTTTTCTCGTTTGGGCAAACATTGATACCGGGATTACCGCAGGTTCAGGAACGCTTTGGGGTTTTTTGGTTTGGGTGTTGATTGAACAAATTTACCGAGGAATCTTTGAAAAACGTGGCTTTTTCTGGCAAAATCCATGGCAACAAACGCTGGTTTCGTTCGTCAGCTATCTCTTTTGGGGTTGGGCCATTTACTTAGTCGCAATTGGTTTTCCCATTTCAGGGGTTTATTTTTAATTAATGGCACTTGATAAAGTCGGTCCGTGTGACCGACTTTTTTATATGCTTTGACAGTGGTTGTTTGATAGCATGAATGTTTGGAATAAAACGAACGTTTGTTCGTGTTTTTGCTGTTAAAACGTAGTATGACTGGTTATAATAGGGCCAGACAGTAGGAAGAAAATTGGAAGTCAGGCAGGAAACCATTGTAAAGGAGGAGCAAAATGGTTCTTGCACATCCCGCAGCAATTGACCAATTTGACCATAAATGGATGGAGACGTCCTTGCGTCAGTTAGTCCAGGAAGAATTGGCCAATCGTCTCAAAAAATCTCGCTTGATGCATGGTTATTCGCAATCACAGGTGGCGGCGAGTTTGCACCTTTCGCAATCAGCGATTTCAAAATATGAATCAGGGCAGGTGATGCCGGATCTTTTGGTGATTCTTACTTTTTGTCACCTCTATGGCCCAGAATTGGCAGTATTTTTTGATTGTCCATTCTTTCGAGCGTATTTGGATGGACTACCACCGACTGATATATAGTAAAAAAATCCCGACAAGCATATTGTGTTTGTCGGGATTTTTGATTTTATTCGGCTGATAAAGCGTCAATTGGATTAAGCTTTGCCGCACGCCGGGCAGGTAAGAGTGCTGCCAGAAGTGAGATGATTAGGGCCAGTACGAAGGCGGTAATGACGTCGCCCGTAGTGACTTGGACGAAGGCGTAATTGGCGATACTCTTCAGCGCACCGTTGATACCCGCTTGTGCCAGGTAGGCAAGTAACGTGGCAACGGAAGCGGAGAGTAGTCCCGTAATCAATGACTCGGAAATAAAGAGCCAGCGAATGTCTCGCTTCGACTCACCGAGTGCACGTAGAATACCGATTTCTTTGGTCCGTGCTGCGACGGACATGAACATCGTTACAATGATCATAAGGGCAGAAACAATCAGTGAAATGCCGGCAATCAATGACAGAATGGACGTTGCTAAGTTGACGTAGGTCTGGATCTTTTTGATGATACTTTGAATTGTCGACGTCTTGTAAAGACGGTTCGAACCATCCTTAATCTTATCAATGGAAGCCGCTGTATCCTCAACGTTATCCAAGTCGTCCACCTTAACAGAAATATCGGTCGGATCAGCGCTTAGACCGGCTTGCTTCAAGGCGTTTTGAATGGTTGTTGTGTTAACGGCGTTAATCTGGGCACCCTGGCTATCTGAGTGGCCGATTCCAGAAACGGTTGCCGTGAATTTAACGGTCACGTTTTCTTGTTGTGCGTTGAGAGCTTGGTAGGAAACGGTCACTTGCTTGCCAATCAAGTCCTTATAATTGTTCTTATTGAACTTCTCAGCTACGGCTGATTGGTCAATTAAGATTTCGCCATCCTTGGTTGGAGCGTGTCCGGCTTTAACGGAATCGTCAGAATTGGATGACGTCCAGTTTGTTAAGGCGCGCATCGTGACGTTTTGGTTATTGTATGTAGCGGTCGCATTCATGGCTGTGTAAGAAGATTCAACCTTTGAAACGTGCTTTTGCTTTTTGATTTGATTGAGTTGGGCCGCGGTGAAAGCCGGTGTATTGCTGCTTTCGGAGAAGGCACTGTTCTCATCATCGTCTGATTTCACATAACGACTCACGGACATGACCTGTGGGTTGGCAACTTTGGTGATTTGGCTAGACATGTAGCCGGCAATCCCGTTACCAAGACCAGAGAACAAGATAACAGAGAAAAGTCCAATAGCCGTGCCGAGAATAATCAGTGAATTGGTTCCCAGATGATGACGGAAGTGTTTGAAGGCCGTTTTAATCGAAGCACGACGAGGAAGTGCTCGAGACGGAATCATTTCCTTATCCTGCTTAGGGTAAGCGGGCTTGATGCGTTCGTCGGACTCAATTTGACCGTCAGCCAAACGAACGATTCGGGTACCGGCATCGGCAACGGCTTCGGAGTGAGTCACGGTAATCACGAGACGACCTTCCGATGCAATTTCGTTCAAGAGTGACAGGACTTCCTTGGTGTTTTGCGAGTCAAGCGCACCGGTTGGTTCATCGGCGATGATGACCTTGGGGTCGGATGCCAGGGCGCGGGCAATGGCCACACGTTGCTTTTGTCCACCAGAAAGCTGGTTGGGGTACTTCTTGATTTGGCCTTCCAGGCCAACCTTAACCAACAATTCCTTGGCACGAGCTTCCCGTTCTTTCTTTGACAAAGTCGTCATGTCTAATGACACCAAAACGTTGTCTAGAACTGACAAGTGGGAAATCAAGTTGTAGGACTGGTAAATATAGCCGATTGTTTCACGACGGTATTTGTCGAGGGATTTTTCCTGCTTGTGATCAAGCTTCTTTCCATCAACAAGCACTTCACCCTCAAAATTACGGTCAAGGCCACCGATGATGTTCATCAACGTGGACTTTCCCCCTCCGGATTCACCGAGAATGGAGACGAAGTCGCCGAGGTCAAAGTCGAGATTGATGCCCTTTAGAACCGGGAACTCTTGCGAGCCCAGGTAATAGGACTTATGAATGTTTTTAAGCTCTAAAAATGACATTTGGATTCCTTTTCTTTTCTGTATTAAGACCAGTTTAACAAATTTGGCGTGGACATGCTCGTCCGGTAACCAGTTTGGCTACTTAAAAACGAACGTTTTTCCTAATAGCTTTGAAAAACATTCTTTTTTTCTTCAGATTTTAAATATTTTTCCTTGAAGTAAAGCGTTTTTCGTACTAAAATTAGAAAAACGTTTTGATAGTTGATGAAATGGGAGAGAGGCGACATGGTGCAATTGGAGAAGATTTACGATTTTGCGGAAGCGACACTTGGTGGGGATGCGTCCGGCCATGACTTTTATCATGCACAGCGAGTGGGTGACTGGGCGGTTAAGTTTTTCTTGGCTGATCACGAAAACATGACGGAGGACGAAGAGGCGGTTCTACGTGCGGGGGGGCTCCTGCACGATACCATTGATGACAAAGTCGTCGACGATGTGCCAGGACAAATCCAAAAGGTGGAAAAGTTGCTGTCGAATAGTGATTTTTCAACAGAGGAAATTGCTGATGTCATGGATACGATTCAACACATGTCCTATTCGGCTAATTTGGTTCACCATTATGAACTTTCCGAACTGGGTCAATACGTGCAAGATGCTGATCGCATTGAATCATTAGGGGCCATTGCCATCGCGAGAACCTTTGCATATGGTGGCGCCAAGGGACGCGTTCTGGCCGACCCCAAGGTCTTGCCGGTCACAGAGCTGAAGGATAAGGCAGCCTACCGTAAGAACGAAAATCCCTCCGTCAACCATTTTTACGAAAAAATCTTTAAATTGCCTGCCCAATTAAATACGCCGGCGGCCCGTGTCGAAGGAGAGAAGCGAAAAGAGTTTATGAAAACCTTCTTGAAAACGCTGAATGATGAAACCGGATTACTTGAAAACGAAGCGTTTGATTTGGAGAATGTCTGAAAGCAAAATAAAAGGTAATGACCAGACAGCGATGGCTGTCTTTTTTATTGACAATTAACAGATACATGATATTATATTCATGTATTAAAGATGAATAAAAAATCATATATTGGATTTGAGAGGGCTTTATGAACATTTCACTTTTGACACTGACTTTTTTTGCGGTTAACCTCGATTTCTTCATTATGATGCTCTTCTTACTGAAGAAGTATCCATTTCGAGCCGTGCTACTCGCCTATTTGGTTGGGAACCTATTGCTAATGTCAGTCAGCTTTGTGGCTGGACAGGTTCTTGAAGCCTTTTTGCCAGAATGGTTATTGGGTGTGCTGGGTTTCATACCAATTTACTTGGCTTTCCGCGATGACGATGAGGATGAGGAGGACGACGCGAAGGGAAAGTCACCGTTTTGGATTGTGCTTGGAACGTATTTATCGGTATGTGCCGGTTGCAACCTTTCGATTTTTCTGCCAGTTTTGCTGGGTGAAAGTTGGCTGACTTTTGCCGAAACATTACTATACATTGGGGTCTTAACTGTAATCATTGTCTTTGTTCTTCGGGCAGTTGCTGATAACAAAGTCGTGACGTCATTAATTGACCGTTTCGGTGAAAAATTAATGAAGATTTGCTACATTTTGATTGGGCTCTATGTGCTGCTGGATTCCGGTTTCTTGGTTCATGTTTACGAATTAATCGTCAAGCTATTTTAAGACAGAAAAAAGCGATTCACTCTAACGTGAATCGCTTTTTTAGTGGGAAAATTAACCCTTGAAGACCCATGAATCGCCGTTTCGTTCGAGCAATTCGTCAGCTTCTTTAGGACCCATTGTATCGGATGCGTACTTGTAAAGCGGTGCCTTGTTTTCAGCGTATGCAGCAGAAAGAGCATCGACGAACTTCCAAGCAGTGGCAACACCGTGCCAGTCCGCGAAGTTTGAACCGTTACCATCCATGGCATCGTGCAACAAACGTTCGTAAGGGGCAGGTGTGTCAGCCTTTTGCTGATCAGTTGGTGCCCATCCAAGGTCAATCAACTGCGTTGAGAAGTCATCGGAAACTTCCTTGGCGTTTAATGACATTGTGATGTGGGCATCTGGTGAAACAACAATTGAAAGAACCGTTTCTTGTGGTTCCTGTTGGCCACCGAACTTGAAGGCGCCGGCCTTGAAGACAACGTCAATCCGAGTTGTCTTGGCTTCCATGCGCTTTCCAGAACGGATGTAGAAAGGTACGCCTTGCCAACGTGGTGTGTTGAAGTGTAATTCACCAGCAATGTACGTGTTGGTCTGTGAATTCTTTGGTACACCAGGTTCGTCCGTATAGGCAACGTGATCCTTATTCGTCGCACTGGCCGTGTATTGACCACGAACGAAGTAGCGATCAGCACCCTTGGCATCGTAAATTTCAAGGGCGGAGAAGGCTGCGTTCTTGGCATTGCGGATGGCAACGTCAGAGAAGTCCTTTGGTTCTTCCATGGCCAACCAACCGATGATTTGCATGGTGTGGTTTTGAATCATGTCCAAAAGGGCACCGGCCGTGTCGTAGTAACCGGCACGTTCCTCAACACCAAGTGTTTCGGCCAAAGTTACCTGGACGTTCTTGATGTAATCCTTGTTCCAAGCTGTGTTTAGCATTGGATTTCCAAAACGGAGTGGGGCAATGCCCATGACCAGTTCCTTACCCATGAAGTGGTCGATACGGTAAACCTGATCTTCATCAAAGGCTTGTGTCAATTCGTTTTGTAATTGTTCGGCCGTTTCGTATGAAGTACCAAATGGCTTCTCAATCATGATGCGGTTGTAACCCTCATCCGACATGAGCCCTTCGGACTTCAGGTACTGAGCAATCGTTCCAAAGAAACGTGGGGCAACAGCCAGGTAGAAAATTCGGTTGCCGACAACGTTGAACTTAGCAGATTCTTCTTCAATCTTCGTCTTCAAACCGGCGTAGCCTTCGGCTTCCGTAACATCCGAAGCGATGTAAGAGAAGTGCTTCAAAAAGCTTTCCACTTGGTCCTTGTCTTGACCTTCTGAAACTGAAGTGCGAACCATGTCTTGGTATTCGTCATCCGTTAATTCTTGACGCGAAGTACCGACAATGGCAAAGTCATTGACCAGGTAACCCTTCTTATACAAGTTGAACACGGATGGGTAAAGTAGGCGCTTAGCCAAATCACCCGTTGCACCGAAAAACGTTACTAAGGTTTTTAATTCTTTAGCCATTAAAATTCCCCTTTTCTTTTCTCTATCCCCTCCATTATAAACGATTACTGACGAAAAATCAGTGGGAAAAGTGGAAATGTGATTAAAGATGAAAACGTTTACTTTCCCACTGTTAACCACTTGTGAAAAGTCATTTCCTGTTCGGCTTTTCCCCTGTTAAAATAGATAACGGACTGTCATGGGGAAGGCCACAAGGAATCGGCATCCCTATGCTATACTAGAAATAAAGCGCTTGGAGGGGGAAATGGCAAGAACAGCGGTTAAAAAATTGAATGAAAAATGGTTGTTGCTTGCCAACTTGACCGCCAATACTGGCCACGCCATGATTTGGCCGGTAACGACGCTCCACATGACTTTGTCGCTGGGACAGACTTTAACGACATCGGGTTTGGTCCTCTTAGTCGCGGCGTTGATGAACGTCTTAGGGTCCTTCATTGCTGGTCAACTGTTTGACCGATGGAAGGCCTACCCCTCGCTCCTCATTGCCTCGGCCATTGCCTTTTGCTCGGTGACCACGCTGTTCTTTTATAATGGCTGGCCGGTCTTTGCCTTTTTGATTTGGCTGACGTCGATTGGTCTCGGGTCGGTGACGACTTTGTTAAATGCCTATGCCACCACGGTGACGGGGAAAAACACACGAGTCGTCTTCAACAACATGTACATTGTGCTAAACGTTGGGGTTGTTCTGGGTACCCTGGTGGTTGGGTATCTCTTTGACTACGGCTTTTCCTGGTTGATGTTAATCGCTGGGTTGCTCTACCTAACACTGGGAATTGTGGTCGCTATCTTTTTCAACGTGGATACCGATTCCGTTGCTGGAGACGTTTTGCCCGAAGAAGAAGCGGACAACCAGTCGGTACTCTCAGATGAAAGCCAAGTGGTCGAGACCGTATCTGAGCCTCTGTCAGGTCAACGCCCCAAGTTGAAATTTACGGCCCTGCTGATTTGGATTGCAGCTTTTCTTCTATTAATGTACCTTTCCTACATGCTTTGGGAGACGGTCATGGCGACTTATCTGCATCGCATCGGTATTTCAACCGCTCACTATGCCAACCTTTGGGTATTGAATGGGTTGACCATCATCGTTTTCCAAAAGATGATTTCAAACTGGGCCAACAAGCGCAACTATGCCATTTCGGTGATTGCTGGTGGGTTGATTTTCGCACTTTCTTTCCTATTAATGCTTTTCGTGGACCAGTTCTGGCAAATTGTTTTGGTCTTTGAACTGCTGACGGTGGGGGAGATGTTGGCTTCACCACAGGTGCCGGCCTGGGTCGCCCAAGTAACGCCGAAGTCCGTTTCGGGTCAGGCACAGGGCTTTGTCGGCATGATGATTTCGACCGGCCGAATGCTTGGCCCCGTTTATGGGGGCATTATGCTCGATCACGGTTGGTTTGCCGGTCTGTTCCTGTCGGTCTTTGTCGGCATGGTGTTAGTAAACATTGGTCTTTACTTTGTATCAAAAAATAAGAAAGTCGCGCAAGCGGACTAAACGTGTGAGAAGTGTCCAACACGAATAGGATGATAAACATGACAACAAATAAAATTAATCGTACATTTGCCACGCTATTGCTAATTGGCGTGGTCGTTATTTTGGCCGGAGGGATTATCGGCCTTGGATTAGCGCCCATTGCGCCGCTCTTGGTGGCCATCGCCTGGGTTGTTCTACTGATGCGCCTGTCTGGCGTTTCCTTCAAGGATGCTCAAGCGGCTTTGATTAAGGGAATTGAAGCCGGGATTGCACCGCTTTTCCTCTTCCTTTTGATTGGGGCCATGATTGCCCTTTGGTTAGGGACTGGGGTCATTCCAACCATGATTTGGGCCGGCTTTAAGTTAATCAACCCCCAGTGGTTCTTGCCAACGGCCTTGCTGACTTGTGCTTTGGTGGGGATGATGATTGGCTCCGCTTTTACCACCATGTCAACGGTTGGGGTTGCCTTGATGGGCATTGGGACAACCATTGGCTTTAATCCCGCCATTGTGGCTGGGTTCGTGGTTTCTGGTGCCATTTTTGGTGACAAGAGTTCACCACTATCAGATTCCACCAACCTGGCGGCAGCCGTTGCCGAGGTCGATCTCTTCGCCCACTTGAAGAACTTGATGTGGACAACGATTCCCGCCTTGCTAGTCACGTTGCTGATCGCCTTCGTCTTTGGACTGAGTGGCGTTCATGCGGGCAGTGTCGCCTTGAAGACGTCCGACATGACCCATCTGATTACGCCAACTTGGTGGGCGATTGTGCCAATCCTACTCATTTTCGTTACCGCTATGAAAAAGGTGCCGGCCATTCCCTCCCTCCTCATTAACGTGGTAGTTTGCTCGGCTTACTACTTATTTTCTGGTCACTCATTGAAAACCTGGTCGAACTTGGTTGTCAACGGTTTCCATACAACATCGCACAACGCGACTTTGGCAGCCTTGCTGAACCGTGGGGGGATGGTGGCCATGATGGACACCATCATGTTAATCATGTTGGCTCTTGCTTTGGGTGGGCTACTCTCTAACCTAGGTATTCTACGGGCCGTCATGAATCCGTTGGTTTCAAAACTCAAATCCCAGCGTTCCTTGGTCTTTTCAACCTTGGTCACGGGAATTGCCACCAACTTCTTGGTTGGTGAGCAGTACCTCTCAACCATGTTACCTGGGCAACTTTTCAAAGAAGACTACAAGCGCTTCGGGCTCTCACCATTAGCCCTCTCCCGGGCCATGGAAGATTCCGGTGCCATTGCCAACTATTTGGTACCTTGGGGCGTTGCCGGAGCCTTTGCTAGTCAAACGCTACACGTGCCCGTGCTGTCCTTCGTGCCATTCACCTTCTTAGCCTTACTGTCACCAGTCTTCTCACTGTTGTCAGCACTGACGGGTGTGGGCTTGAAGCAGTCGAAAAAAGAAGCATAATATTTTGTAAAAGTCGGTGGCTTTCACCGACTTTTTTCGTATCATTTAATGTGCGGAAGGAAAAGGTAGGTGGACCTTTTGCAACCCCTTGCTAAATTGGTGGAAATTTAGTATATTTAATAGACGTGAGTGCAGACTCTGCACGCACTCCTTGCAACCAGCAGGTTGCCAGAGACCAAAAGGAGGAAAAATCGATGACTACAGCATACGAATTAACTTACATTATTCGCCCTGACATGGAAGCCGATGCAAAGAAAGCTCTTGTAGAGCGCTTTGACAAGATCTTGGCTGACAACGGTGCGAACATTGAAAAGTCAGCTGACTGGGCCGCTAACCGCCGTTTCGCATACGAAATCGCTGGTTACCGTGAAGGTACTTACCATGTTGTTGAATTCACTGCTGATTCTAACGAAGCAGCAAACGAATTCGACCGTTTGGCAAAGATCTCAGCTGATATCTTGCGTCAAATGATCGTTAAAGTAGACGAAAAGTAAAACGAAATTCCACCGGGAGGAACCTAAAAGATGATCAATCGAGTTGTTTTAATTGGACGGTTAACCCGTGATGTGGAATTGCGCTATACCCAGTCTGGGGTGGCGGTTGGTTCCTTCACGCTTGCCGTGAACCGGAACTTTACCAACGCCAATGGCGACCGGGAAGCTGACTTTATTAACGCCGTGATCTGGCGGAAGGCAGCTGAAAACTTTGCCAACTTTACTGGCAAGGGTGCCCTTGTGGCAATCGAAGGTCGTTTGCAAACCCGTAACTACGAAAACAACGCCGGCCAACGTGTCTACGTGACCGAAGTTTCAGTCGACAACTTCTCATTGTTGGAGTCAAAGGCTGATTCTGAACGTCGTCGCGCACAAAATGGTTCTGCTGACCAAGGTCAGAACGGTTCGTTTGGTGGTAACAACAACTACGGCTCCGCCGCAGCTGATCCGTTTGCAAGCAACAGCCAATCTAATAATCAAACGTCTGGTCAGAATGCTAACCCATTCGCAGCCAACACAAATTCGGAAATCGACATCTCAGATGACGATTTGCCATTCTAAAAATTCTTTTAAGAAAGGAGCATCTTCATGTCAGAACAAAACGCACGTCCACAACGTCGTCGCCCACAAGGCGGCCCACGCCGTCGCCGTAAGGTAGACTTCATTGCAGCCAACCACATCGAACACGTTGACTACAAGGACACTGAATTGTTGGAACGCTTCATCTCAGAACGTGGTAAGATTTTGCCACGTCGTGTGACTGGAACGTCAGCAAAGAACCAACGTAAAGTTACGGCCGCTATCAAGCGCGCTCGTATCATGGCGTTGTTGCCATTCGTTACTGAAGACTAATGGTAAAAGAAAAAGCGAGACTACGGTCTCGCTTTTTTTGTACATAGAATGGGTTATCGACTGATAAGGGGACGTGATCTATCGGTCGTGTCATTTGCTTTTCTTTTAGCAGTACGCCATAATTTAAACAATCATACGGACATGTTCAGACTGAACGAAACGGATGGACACCATTTGAAAGTAGAGTAGGAGAGAAGAATGGCACTAATCATACGGGTTTTGCTAGCAATTTATGCTTCGTTAATGATGCTAGCAACTTGGCAAACCAAGAAAACAAATCTGAGTTGGTTGAATTACTTAACGAATCTAGCAGCAATTGTACTTCTAGTTGCAACATTTTTGGCTTGGCCAAACTTCGTTATTCTGAGTATCCTGTCATTGGTTGCTTTCCAAATCCTAGCCGTTGTTCGTGGCTTGCCCCTGCACGATTTTCATTGGCAACATCATCTGGTGCGGCTGTTAGTTACCATTGTTCTTATTTGGTTGATAGTAAGTGTATAGAAAAAAGTGTTGGGAAAAGTCTTTTGAAGATGAGTACAAAGAGGATAAAATTGCACTGCTATAGATACTGCTAATAAATCGAATTAATATCGAAGGGAATAATTATGGTGAACAAAAATATCTTGAGAAAAACGATTTCTGTTTTTGGTGTGGTGGCTGTAACTCAATTAATAATTAACTTGATTTCAAAAACTTTCTTACTATACAACATTAAATCAGTTGTTAGTTTTACCCTTCTGTATGCCCTGTTTTTAATTTTGAGTGATAGATTAAAGCATAGAAACAAGTAAGCTTAACTTAGGCAGATTCTTCTAAATGACTTTACTTCGTTCTGGAAAAGGATGTTATAATTTCGTTAGATTATTTAAGAAGAACTTACGCCTTCTTTTGCCACCATCGTCGGCCAGCGATGGCTTTTTTATTATCTAAAAAAGCCCCAGTTGGCCACTCTCCCCAACCAAATTCTTAAGAAAAGGGTAAATATGGTAAAATGAGCTTAAGTATAAAAGATTGTTGAGGAAAACATGAAAACCTTTTTAAACATTGGGGCGTTAGCCCGCTATCAACAAAATAAGACTTTTGTCATGTCTGTGGCAATGTCGGCTTTGGTGGCTGTGTTGTCCATGGTTTTGGCTGTTTTGGTCAACTGGATTTTTGCCTTGGTATGGCTGTTAATTTTGGTCGTGATGGCCGGGTTCTTGGTGCGACAGTTGATTCTGTCGAGTCAAGATTCGGATTCTTATTTGGAAGAACTAACTCATCGTGTCAAAGTCGGCCAACAGGAAGCCGTTTTGCAGATGCCGATTGGGGTGATTTTGCTGGATGACGAGCGAGTGGTCTGGGTAAACCCCTACTTGCAGGAAATGATGGGTGGCCGTGATCTGATTGGGGATGTGCTTTCGGATTCTGAACCATCGTTGGTTAAGGCCATGAACGACGAAAGTCACCCCACGGTGAACTGGTTGGACCATTCCTTTGAGTTGGTTTACCAAAAAGATTTAGGAACCCTTTACCTGCTCGATGTATCAGAAAACGTTGCCCTTGAAACCAACCTCCAGAATCACCGTCTGGTGACGGGAATTGTTTCGGTGGATAACTACGAAGAAGTGACGGAAGGGATGCCGGATTCAGAGACGTCAATGCTTCGGACAGAAGTCACTGGTCAGCTGACGGAATGGGCGAAGAAGTACGGCATGTACGTCCGCCGACTTTCTCCGGTTACTTATTTGTTAATGGGGTATCAGCAGGATTTGCAAAAGGCCGAGAATGATAAGTTCTCCGTTGTTAAAACGGTTCGTGACTCGACTGCTCAAAAGAATTCACCACTGACTTTGTCAATGGGAATTGCTTACGGTGAAAAGGACATTAACTCCCTTGTTCAATTGGCTCAAACCAACTTGGATTTGGCGCTTGGACGAGGTGGTGACCAAGTGGTTGTTAAGGATGACGAATCACCGGCCCGTTTCTATGGAGGAACAACCAACCCGATGGAAAAGCGGACGCGAGTGCGTGCTCGTGTGATTTCGCAAACTATCGCCGAATTGATCGATCAGGCCGATCAGGTCTTTGTGGTTGGTCACCGTTCGCCCGATTTGGACGCGATTGGTTCCGCCATGGGACTCTGGCGCTTTAGTCAAACAAGACATAAAAAGGCCTTTGTGGTAGTTGATGAAGACCACATTTTCTCAGATATTCAGTCACTTTTGCGGGCGGTTCGGCATGCTGATCCAGAAGATCCAGTTCCTGGTGAAAACCTGGGTGCTTCGGTTATTTCTGAAAAAGAGGCCTTGGACCGGGCAACGGATCAATCACTATTGATTTTGGTTGACCATTCGAAGGCTCAGTTAACCGGTGCGCCGGAATTGCTGAATGAGTTGGCTGGTCGATTAGTAGTGATTGACCACCACCGTTTGGGTGAAGATGGGCTGGCTGATAAGCCTTTGTTGACCTATATTGAGCCATACGCTTCGTCCACTTCTGAATTAGTAACGGAGCTGCTTCAGTATCAGAATCAGAAGGGTGCTGCCATCACACGTTTGGAAGCAACCGCCATGCTTGGTGGGATTCAAGTGGATACCAAGAACTTTGTGCTCCGAACAGGGTCACGAACGTTCGATGCTGCTTCCTACTTGCGGGCAAACGGTGCCGACAATGAATTGATTCAATCCTTCTTGAAGGAAAAGTTTGGCGACTTTAAGGCCCGGGCCGAACTGATTGCCAATGCTGAAGTGCGTGATGCAACGGCGATTTCCGTTGGGGACAACGATACCGTCTATGGCGGGGTGATTACGGCCCAAGCGGCGGACGAACTGTTGCAAATTGAAGGGGTGAAGGCATCCTTTGTATTGACGAAACGCCAAGATGGACGGGTTGGAATTTCAGCACGTTCCAACGGTGACTTTAACGTTCAAACGGTGATGGAAGACCTTGGTGGCGGTGGTCACTTGTCGAACGCTGCTACGCAAATGGCGGACGTGACGACGGACGAAGCTTATCAAGAACTGATCAAAGCCATTGAAGGTCAAGAGGCCGAAGAAGCATCAATTTAATCAAACTACGTTATAATAGAGTAAAGCGATTGGGGTTAGAACCCAGAGGGAGGCACGCATGAAAGTTGTATTTTTGGAAGATGTAAAGGGCCGCGGTAAGAAGGGGGAAGTGAAGAACGTTCCCGATGGTTACGCCAACAACTTCTTAATCAAGAACAAAAAGGCAGAACCAGCAACTGGTAAGAACTTGGGTGCTGTTAAGGGTCGCCAAAAGGCTGAAGAAAAGCAAGCAGCGGCTGAATTGGCAGCGGCCGAAGATTTGAAGAAGTTGCTCGAAAACGAGAAGACCGTTGTTACGATTCCAGGAAAAGCCGGAACGGACGGCCGTCTCTTCGGCGCCATCTCTTCAAAGCAAATTGTGGCGGCCTTGGAAAAGCAATACCAGGTTAAGTTGGACAAGCGCAAGTTATTGCTTGACCAACCCATTCACGCCATGGGCTTCACTACTGTCCCAGTGAAGTTGCACAAGCAAGTTCAAGCTGACTTGCGTGTTCACGTTCAAGAGGGTTAATCATGGCCGATGTTTCATTAATGGCTAACGAATACCGACAAGCGCCCCAAGACATCGAAGCTGAAAAAGCCGTCTTTGGGGCGATTTTCTTTGACGTGCATTCTGATACTGCCATGGTGACGGCCGAAGCCATCCTTGAACCGAAGGACTTTTACCGGGCCGCTCACCAGGAAATTTTTAAAGCCATGCAGTCCTTGGTCGCTGAAAATCGGCCAATTGACGTGTTGACTTTACAAGATAAGTTAAACGCGAACCAGCAGTTGGAAAACGTTGGTGGCATTGCCTACTTGGCTGAACTCGCTGAATCAACGGCGTCAGCTGCGAACCTAAAGCATTATGCCGATATCGTCCACGAAAAAGCCGTGCTACGCCGCTTGATTGAGACGTTGACGAAAAACATGTCCTTAGCCTATGACGGAGCCAAAGATTCTGCGGAACTCTTGGAAGAGGTTTCGCACGAAGTTGACCGGTTGGCTGAAAACCGTGGGGATGATGGGCTGCAACGCATTCAAGACGTTCTTGACGAATTCAATGATAATTTGACCGCCGCTGTGGAAAACAAGTCCGATGTTGTCGGGTTAGCCACAGGTTATCCTGAATTAGATAAGTTGACGCACGGCTTTCGTGAGGATCAGATGATTGTCATCGGGGCCCGTCCGGCCGTTGGTAAGACGGCCTTCGTGCTGAATTTAGCGAAAAACGCTGCCAAGTCCGAAAAAGTGCCCGTTGTCATCTTTTCGTTGGAAATGGGAGCGGTTGATTTGGTCACCCGTTTGGTGGCGGCTGAAGGATCGATTGATTCCAACCACATCACCACTGGTCAGATGCAGGAAGAAGACTGGAATTCATTAACGGTTGCCCTCCAATCATTGTCGAACATGAAGATTTATATGGACGATACACCGGGCATCCGAATGGCCCAAATTTCGGCCAAGCTGCGTCAGTTGGAGAAGGATTTGTTGGCGAACATGTCTGAAGAGGAGCGCGATGAAAATCCACACCCCCTTGGTCTAGTCATGATTGATTATTTGGGATTGATTGAATCCGGTAACACGGAAAGTCGCCAGCAGGCCGTTTCCGAAATCTCTCGTTCCATCAAGAAGCTGGCGAAGGAATTGCACACGCCAATCATTGCATTGGCTCAGCTTTCCCGTGGTGTTGAACAACGAACGGATAAGCGACCAGTTCTTTCGGATTTGCGTGAATCAGGCTCAATCGAGCAGGATGCTGACATCGTGGCCTTTCTTTACCGAGATGATTATTATCGAAATGACGGTGAGGAAGACGGGGGCGGCCCTGCCGAACCTGAACAGGATTCCGTGCCGATTGATGTTATTTTGGAAAAGAACCGTGCTGGTGCACGGGGTACGGCGACTTTGATGTTTAATAAGCCGACCTTTAAGTTTGCTGATCGGGCGCCGGACTACCGAGCCAATGATGCGGGGATGCCACCCATTCCACCGGCAAATATGAATAACTCGTGGTAATCGAAAAAGAAGCCGAACTTGTGATATGAACCCTAAAATTAGGACATGTCATTTGTTTAGCTTCTTTTTGTTTGGTTGATCAAGAATCAGTGATTCTATGTTATATTTTTGAAATTTCGTGTTGACCACTCTTAGGCCAGAGGAGTGTCTGATTATTCCGTTAAGTCCTCAAAGGAAGCGTCAATCATTTCTGCTAAATCTCTGGGGTTCAGTTTATCCGAACGGCCGAGTTCGCCGGCAGATACTAGAATAAAGGACGCCTTTTCCGCGTGTTGATCAAGGTAAATCGGAAAATGCTTGTTCTGCCAAATACCGACTGGATTATTCGCACCGTGTACGTAACCGGTTGTCTTTTCCAGTTCCTTAACAGGTAACATGTGGGCCTTTTTGTTGCCGGAAACGGCGGCGAATTTCTTCATATCCAACCGTTCGGTCAGTGGTACAACAGCAACAATTGGACCAGTTTTGTCTCCTTTGGCTGCCAAAGTCTTGTAGATATCGGACTCTTGGATGCCGAGTTCTGCGAACTTGGCCGCTTTTTCTTCCTCTGTCAGGTCAAGAGCGTTCAAGTGTAGCGGTTCGTAGGAAACACCGTGCTTTTCTAAAACAAGTTCGGGGAGTGTTTTTTTGTCTTTTTTCTTCTTTGCCATGGATTTATTTTAACACAATCGCAAAGGGGTAAGACCAGATGAGAAACTGGTCCGACCAATTTGTGCTAAACTGAAACCATGACACAAGCAAAATACGTATCGGTGCAAGCCGACATCAAAGCAAAAATTTATCAGGGTGCCTACCCGGAATTAAAACTGCCCGATGAGCGCTCCATGGCCGAAGATTACGGGGTATCGCGTTCGTCCATTAAGCGGGCCCTCTCGGTGCTGGTTCAGCAGGGAATTATTTTTAAAAAACGGGGTTCCGGGACTTTTGTGAATCCTTTGTACCTAAAGAATCAGGCCATTTTCCAGCATGAAGGCTCCAACCTAGGGGTTTCGGATTCCTTTCGGATTAACGGACAGGCGCCCTCCATTGAGTTACTCGACTTTCGTGTGATTCAGGCTAATGAGGAACAGCAGTCGGCGCTTTTTCTAAACGATGGTGACTTTGTTTATGAAATTAAGCGCCTGCGCAAGTTGGACGGGGTGCCCTTCATGATTGAGTACGGTTACGTGCCCATTTCACTGCTGCCGGGTCTTAAGAAAGAGAACGTGACCCAGTCAATCTATGGCTACGTGGAAAAGGAAAAGCAGAAGAAAGTCACGCGGTCCTTCATGACGATTATGGCCGCACCTTCCGATGAGGAGGAACAGCACCTGTTGAAACTGAAGAAAACGGAACCGGTTGGCATCATGGAGGGGATTTTTTTCATGGATGATGGCACCCCGTTGGAGTACGCAAACATGCGGCTGCATTACAAATACTTACGTTATAACGCATTCGTATCGATTGGTTCGGAATGATCGGTGGGACGACTTTTGTGGGCAAAAAGGCAAAAGTCGTCCTTTTTATAATTGGAACGGTCCAATTATAAAAACAGGTGTAACCAAAATCGAGAAAGTTCGTTCCATCGCCCCAATTATCTTGAAACCCATTTAATGTGCAGATATAATAATACTTGTAAATATTTAACCGAAGGATTGCATAAGCGTCCTTCGTGGAAAGAAAAAGGAGTACTATTTACATGGTTGATTACAACTCAAAAGAGTACTTGGAACTCGTTGACAAGTGGTGGCGTGCTACCAACTATCTGTCAGCTGGGATGATTTTTTTGAAGTCAAACCCATTGTTCTCAGTAACTAAGACGCCAATTCAAGCTGAAGACGTGAAGGTTAAGCCTATCGGGCACTGGGGAACGATCTCTGGTCAAACTTTCTTGTACGCTCACGCAAACCGTCTGATCAACAAGTATGACTTGAACATGTTCTACATCGGTGGTCCAGGACACGGTGGCCAGGTAATGGTAACCAACGCCTACCTTGATGGTGAATATACGGAAGACTACCCAGAAGTTACACAAGACTTGAAGGGTATGTCAACGTTGTTCAAGCGCTTCTCATTCCCAGGTGGAATTGGTTCGCACATGACGGCCCAAACGCCAGGTTCTTTGCACGAAGGTGGCGAATTGGGATACTCATTGTCCCACGCCTTCGGTGCTGTTTTGGATAACCCTGACCAAATCGCTTTCGCGGTTGTTGGTGATGGGGAAGCCGAAACTGGTCCATCAATGACTTCATGGCACTCAATCAAGTTCTTGAACGCTAAGAATGATGGTGCTGTGTTGCCTATCTTGGACTTGAACGGATTTAAGATTTCTAACCCAACTGTCTTTGCTCGTATGTCAGATGAAGAAATCACAAACTTCTTCAAGGGTCTTGGTTACTCAGCTCGTTTCATCGAAAACGACGACATCCATGACTACATGGCTTATCACGAAAAGGCTGCGTCAATCTTTGACCAAGCCATCGAAGACATCCAAGCTATCCAAAAGGCTGCCCGTGAAGACGGTAAGTATGAAGATGGTACAATCCCTGCATGGCCTGTAATCATTGCTCGCTTGCCTAAGGGTTGGGGTGGTCCACGTAAGGACCAAAAGGGAATGCCAATTGAAAACTCATTCCGTGCCCACCAAGTTCCATTGCCTCTTGGTCAAAACAACTTGGAGACTTTGCCACAATTCGAAGAATGGATGAACTCATACAAGCCTGAAGAATTGTTCAACGCTGACGGTTCATTGAAGGATGAATTGAAGGCAATCGCTCCTAAGGGCGACAAGCGTATGTCTGCTAACCCAATCACGAACGGTGGACGTAAGCGCGGTGAAGATCTTAAGGATCTTGACTTGCCAGATTGGCACGAATACACAAACGACATTACTGCTGACAACCGTGGAACGTTGTTGCCAGATGGTAACCGCAACATGGACATGTTCACTTTGTCAACTTACCTTGAAAAGGTAATGCAAATGAACCCTAAGTCATTCCGTTTCTTCGGACCTGACGAAACCATGTCAAACCGTTTGTGGTCACTCTTCGACACGACGAACCGTCAGTGGATGGAAGAAGTGAAGGAACCAAACGACCAATACGAAGCCCCAGAAGGCCGTATCTTGGATGCTCAATTGTCTGAACACCAAGCTGAAGGTTGGTTGGAAGGTTATACGTTGACTGGTCGTGTTGGAATCTTCGCCTCATACGAATCATTCCTCCGCGTTGTCGACTCAATGATTACTCAGCACTTCAAGTGGTTGCGTCACGCTTCAGAACAAGCATGGCGTAATGATTACCCATCATTGAACTTGATCTCTACTTCTACTGCTTTCCAGCAGGACCACAACGGTTACACTCACCAGGATCCTGGTATGTTGACTCACTTGGCCGAAAAGAAGTCAGACTTCATTCGCCAGTACTTGCCAGCTGATGGTAACGCTACTTTGGCCGTGATGGACCGTGCGTTCTCAGAACACTCAAAGGTTAACCACATGGTTATCTCAAAGCAACCACGTCAGCAATGGTTCTCAGCTGCTGAAGCTGAAGTTCTTGCTAACGAAGGGTTGGCTGTTATCGATTGGGCTTCTACTGCACCTTCTGCTAAGGTTGACATTACCTTCGCATCTGCAGGTACTGAACCAACAATCGAAACGTTGGCTGCCCTTTGGTTGGTTAACCAAGAATTCCCAGAAGTTAAGTTCCGTTACGTAAACGTTGTTGAATTGCTTCGTTTGCAAAAGAAGTCTGAAGCTGCTGGAAACGACGAACGTGAATTGTCTGCTGACGAATTCAACAAGTTCTTCCAAGCTGATACACCAGTTATCTTCGGATTCCATGGATACGAAGACTTGGTTGAATCATTCTTCTTCGAGCGTAAGTTCCGCGGTGATGTATACGTTCACGGATACCGTGAAGATGGTGACATCACAACGACTTATGACATGCGTGTTTACTCACACCTTGACCGCTTCCACCAAGCTAAGGAAGCTGTCGCAGTTCTTTCTGACCGCGGCGTAATCGATCAAGCTGCTGCTGATACATTCATCACTAAGATGGATGACATCTTGGCAAAGCACATGAAGGTTACTCGTGAAGAAGGTCGTGATATCGAAGAATTCACGAAGTGGCAATGGTCTGCTTTGAAGTAAGCAAACCGTCATTTTGAAAAGAGAACGGGGCTCCGGCTTCGTTCTTTTTTAATACATAAAATAGTTATTTATACCCGTAGAATGACTTTTTAAAGAGGCAGATGTACGGGAATAAATGCTATAATAGCCCTAATTGAGGAAAGGGATTCGCCATGAAAAACATTAAATTAATCTCGATTGATATCGATGGTACCTTGTTGAATGATAACCGTGAAATTACGCCAGCAGTGAAGAAGGCTGTTCAAGAGGCTTCAGAAAAAGGCATTTATGTTGTCATTACAACAGGACGTCCGGCGACTGGTGTTAAGGACGTGATTGAGGAACTTGGTCTTGTTTCGGATAAGCAATACGTGATTACTCACAATGGTGGGATGGCACAAACGACGGATCATTCAAAGGTTGTTTATCATGAATCACTTTCCTGGGATTTGTACAAAGAGGCCCAGGCCTTTGCTCTGGATCAGGGGGCCTATTTGCAACTTGAATCGGATGTTAGTGCCTATACGTTGGATCGGTTGCAAAACGTCTTTGTTTCACAGGAAAACTTCGTGGTGCAACTCCCTCTGCGTGTGGTTGACTCACTGGCTGAAATGCAAAATACCGGCTTTGTTAAAGCGCTTATCATTGGGGCTCAGGATCAAGTTGACCAAGTGCAAAGTCGCGTGCCGGCCGATTTGTTGAATCGAGCCAACGTGGTTCGCTCGACACCGAATAACCTTGAGTTCATGAATAGGGACGCTTCTAAGGGGTCGGCCATGTTGGCGCTGGCAGAAAAGCTGGGAGTGAAACCAGAAGAAACGATGGCCATCGGTGATCAAGAAAACGATATCACGATGATTCAGCAGGCTGGTATTGGGGTTGCTATGGGAAACGCAGTACCGATGATTCAAGAAGCGGCTGACGTTCAAACAACGGATAATAATCATGATGGTGTTGCCAATGCCATTCAAAAGTACGCTTTGTGAGAGCGGAGCGTTTACCAAAAGACTGATTGATAAAATCGGTCTTTTTTTACCCAGATTTAAAGGAAAAATTGTTATAATAAAAGAGAAATATTGCAAAGGATTCCTGGAGTAATCTATGTCACAGTCAAATATCAAGCTCTTTTCACTCTCTTCAAACCATCCCTTAGCTGAAAAAATTGCAGCAGAGGTTGGCGTGCCGTTGTCGGATATTTCTGTTAAGCGCTTTGCCGATGGTGAAGTTCAGATTAATATTGAAGAATCGGTTCGTGGTGCAAACGTTTTCGTTATTCAATCGACGTCACAGCCCGTTAATGATAATCTGATGGAATTGCTCATCATGATTGATGCCTTGAAGCGCGCTTCAGCTGAGCAAATTAACGTTGTGATGCCCTACTATGGTTATGCTCGTCAAGACCGGAAGGCCCGTTCTCGCGAACCAATCACGGCCAAGCTTGTCGCCAACATGATTGAACGTGCGGGGGCAACTCGTGTAATGGCCTTAGACCTTCATGCTGCTCAAATTCAAGGATTCTTTGATTTACCAATGGATCACTTGCAGGGAGCGCCTTTGTTGGCTGATTACTTGATTGAAACGGGTATTGCGGATAAGGAAAACGCTGTTGTAGTGTCACCCGACCATGGTGGCATGACTCGTGCCCGGAACTTGAACAACATGCTTGGTTTGGATGCGCCTGTGGCCGTTATTGACAAGCGCCGCCCTAAGCCTAATGTTGCTGAAGTGGGTTCCATTGTTGGTGATGTTGCCGGTAAGACAGCCATCATGATTGATGACATGATTGACACGGCCGGAACGATTACACAGGGGGCTCAGTTGGTGATGGAACACGGAGCGAAGGAAGTTTATGTTGTGGCTTCTCACGCCGTCTTCTCGGGGCCAGCCTTAGAACGTTTGCAAAATTCCGTTTTCAAAAAAGTCATTGTGACGGACTCCATTAACTTGCCGGACTCAAAAAAGTTCGAGAAGTTGGAAATTGTATCAGTTGGTGAATTGATTGGTGAAGCCATTCGTCGTGTGTCAATGAACGAAGCCATCAGTCCATTGTTCAAGCACCGTTTCCGTCGTCGTAATCAGTAAAGCTCGTTCGTTACGTAACGATTATTCTGATTTTTGTTAACGTTAATTCATTTTTTAAGATAAAAGGCAGTGGTGTTGCGACTTTTTTAGCTAAGCACGGCTGCTTTTTTTGTGAAGTTATTGTGTAAAAAAATCAACCATTGTTGTAAGTATGATACAATAACCCATATGTGTTAAATTTTTAAGGTGGGAATGCGTTTATGTACAAGATTTTAGTTGTTGACGACGAAAAGCCAATTTCGGATATCATTAAATTTAATTTGGTTAAAGAAGGCTACGAGGTTGTGACGGCTAGTGATGGTCAGGAAGCCTTGGACATGTACCACTCAGAACATCCTGATTTGGTACTTTTAGACCAAATGTTGCCCGAAATTGAGGGGATTGAAGTACTTCGTCAAATTCGTTCAAAGGACAAGACGCCGGTAATTATGGTTACGGCCAAAGATTCCGAGATCGACAAGGTCATCGGATTGGAGATGGGGGCGGATGACTACATCACGAAGCCTTTCTCAAACCGTGAATTGATTGCTCGTGTGAAGGCTAATTTACGTAACCGACAAGCGGCTGGACAGGGGAACGATGCTTCCTCCAGTCAGGACGATATTCAATTAGGTAATTTGGTGATTCATACTAAAACCTACATGGTGACAAAGGACGGAGTCGATGTTGAGTTGACGCACCGTGAATTTGAATTGCTTTCATACATGGCTCAACACATCGGTCAGGTTATGAATCGTGAGAATTTGCTTCGTCAAGTTTGGGGTTATGACTACTTTGGTGACGTCCGTGCTGTGGATGTGACGGTTCGCCGCTTACGTGAAAAAATTGAAGACGTGCCTTCTCACCCAGTTTGGTTGGGAACACGCCGTGGTGTCGGATACTTCCTGTCATCCGGAAAAAATGGACAGCAATGACAATTGAGGGGGACAAGGCTTTAGCCAGTTCGCGAATATGAATTTTTTTACTAATGTTTTACAATCGATTCGCTTTAGACTGTCGCTAGTCTTTGTCCTTTTTTTTGTGATTTTATTTGAGTCAGTCGGGATTTTTTTCGTTCACCAGATTGAGTCTTCGGATTTGCTCACTTCGCGTCAACGACTGACGATGCCGACCTATCTGAAAGATCAGGTCATTGAGGGACTGGTTCATACCGACAATCAACAGTCAAAAAACAACATGTCGTCGGCCGTGAAAAGTTTTGATGACCGAATGGTCGATAATGTCGTTGTCTATAATCGAGATGGGAAAATCGTTACCGATCAAGTTAGTCTGAAAAGTCAAAAGGCCATGACGACCCGCTTTGATGCTAACACGAAGCTTGCTCTTTCCAATAGTCCGGCTTACCGGGCTGTTCGAACAAATGACCGGGCAAAGGGGCAGGAGGTAATTGTCACCACCCCGCTGAAAGAGGATGGCCGAATCATTGGCGTGGTGGTTGTCTACGGTAACCTCCATCAAGTCTATGCCAACGCTCGTCGCGTGATGTGGGTCTTTATTTTTGCCGGAATTTTGACCGTTTTGGCTTCTCTCTATCTGTCCTATGTTCTTTCGCGGACAGTGACACGACCAATCGAACAAATCGCTAAGCAGACTGCGCGAATCACTGCTGGTGATTATGCCATGGTCAACAAAATTGCTGGTTCCAATGAAATTGCCGTGTTGGCTCGTTCAGTGAACGTCATGTCGCAAAAAATTGCGTCGTCGACCGAGTTAATTTCGAATGAAAAGAACCGACTTTACTCGGTACTCCATCACATGAACGATGGCGTCTTGTTGACCGATGCCAGAGGGCGCTTAACCATCATTAACCAGGCGGCTTCAAACTTTTTAAAAGTCAATGAGTACGATGCCCTTGGTCAACCGGTTTTCGATGTCATGAACATGCCGGAATACCAAAACATTCGTGACCTGATCAAAAATAAAAAGCCGTTTACCATCGACTTGGGGGATCGCATTATTGAAGTGCGAATTTCAATGATCAAGGATCCATCGGGAATGATTAACGCCTTAATTTTGATTCTTCGTGATGTCACGGTTCAATTGAAGACCGAAGACGAGCGGAAGGCCTTTGTCTCGAACGTGTCGCATGAACTACGGACGCCGCTAACAACGGTCACTTCATACATTGAAGCCTTAATCGATGGAGCCAAGGATAGTCCAGAGACGCTAGACGCCTTTCTATCGGTTATCCAGACTGAAACGGAACGAATGTCTCGCATGGTCTCGGATTTGCTCGAACTTTCGCGGCTCGATCAGGGGACGATGTCAGTTAAAACCGAGTTAGTTAATCTGAACGCTTTGTTAAACTTTGTTTTAAATCGGTTTGACATGATTATTAAGACGAATAATGCTAACAAGAACGGTCAGCCCTTACAAATTGTTCGCCACATTCTCGATGAGGAACTTTGGATTGATGTCGACCATGATAAGGTCATTCAAGTCTTGGATAACCTGCTAAATAATGCGGTCAAGTATTCTCCCGACGGGGGAGTCATTACCGTTTCGCTTGAAAAAGTTAAGAAAAGAGCGCGTATCACCATTCGTGATCAGGGATTGGGTATTCCTGAAAAGGATCAAAAACAGGTCTTTAACCGTTTCTTCCGTGTTGACAAATCTCGCTCGCGTGCCATGGGCGGAACTGGGCTGGGATTGGCCATTTCCAAGGAAGTGATTGAGACATTTGGTGGTAAAATTTGGGTAGAGTCAAAAGAAGGGGAAGGCTCAACCTTCCGACTAGAGCTTGATTATGTAGATGACGATTTACTTTCATCCGACAAGCAGTGGGATGAGGATTAATGGCGTTAATCTTTAATTAATCGCTAACTCGTAAGCTAAAAAGAGCAAAATTTGGAGTGCATTATGGAAAGTAAGCTCACGAAATTGATTTTGGCAGGTGCCTTTGCTGGTTTGATTGGTGGTTCGGCTGTTCTTGCGGGGCAGGAAATCTACCAAAACTACCAAGTGACCCATTCGAAGGTGTTAACCGAAGCCAATACAACCAAGAAGTTGAATAGCTCCGATACAGCCTCGTCAGCCTATACCAAGGTGGCGAATGCCGTTGTGTCAGTCATTAACTTCAAAAAGTCCGGCACGACTTTTACGGAATCGTCCGAAGGCTCCGGTGTGGTATATAAGAAGGCGAATGGTTCTGCCTTTATCGTCACGAATAATCACGTGATTGATGGCGCGGCTAAGATTCAGATTATCACCAACAACAGTAAAACAGTGGTAGCTGATTTAGTGGGGAAGGACTCGTTAACTGATTTGGCTGTCTTAAAAGTCGCGGACTCGGATGACCTTTCCGCTGCTTCGTTTGGTGACTCGGAAAAGATTGCCGTTGGTCAAAAGGTACTGGCGATTGGATCGCCTTTGGGCTCGGAATACGCTTCTTCGGTAACGGAAGGAATCATTTCCGCCACAAAGCGCTTGGTAAGTTCTGAGGACACGTCGAACGCCAACTATGGTGGTTCAACGGTTATCCAAACCGATGCGGCAATCAATCCCGGTAATTCTGGGGGACCATTGATTAACCTAGCAGGGCAAATTATTGGTATTAATTCGATGAAGTTGTCTTCTTCGTCGTCGGGGACGGCCGTTGAAGGCATTGGCTTTGCCATTCCTTCCGATCAGGTTGTCAACATTGTGAATAAGCTGGTCAAGTACGGTAAGGTGACCCGTCCTGCCCTTGGAATTTCGATGATTAACCTGTCACAGGTTCCGGCCGATGAGCAAAAATCGACGTTGAAGGTGCCAACCGACGTGTCAGGTGGTGTCGTTGTCTATAAGGTTAATGATGGTTCTCCTGCTGATAAGGCCGGTTTAAAGAAGTACGACGTGATTGTTGGCATTGACGGCAAGAGCGTGTCAACGCAGGCTGATCTCCGTGAGAAGCTCTATACGCATAAGGTTGGCGATAAGGTGAAGTTGACGTATTACCGTGGTAGCGAGAAGAAGACGGTAACAATCAAGTTGAACCAAACGTTACAATCATAAAAAGTCATGAAACTGTAAAAAACGCTCAAGCAGCCTGCTTGAGCGTTTTTGATTGAGGTTAAGGGCGATTTCGAAAAGTCAAGACTACTGGTGTTCGAATAACTTTGCTATACTAAAAAAAGTGAAAGTTTAGGAGATTAAATCATGATTGTATTGGCAGGAACAATTGGTGCGGGGAAGACGTCGTTAACGGAAATTTTAGCCGAACACCTTGATGCGAAGGCTTATTATGAAAGTGTTGATAACAACCCAATTCTGCCTTTATTTTACAAAGACCCTAAAAAATATGCTTTCTTACTACAGGTTTACTTCCTAAACAGTCGCTTGGACCAAATCACGGAAGCGCAGGAAGAAGAACGGGCGATTATCGATCGTTCGATTTTCGAAGACTCGTTGCTCTTTCAGTTAAACGCTGACCTTGGTCGTGCCACCCAAACAGAAGTTGAGATTTATAAGGATCTTGTCAACAACGTCTTGGAAGAAGTGGATGACGACAACCGGTTGAAAACGCCGGACCTTCTCATTCACGTGCGTGTTTCGTTAGAAACGATGCTGGAACGAATCGCCAAACGTGGTCGACCATATGAACAAGTGGACCAGGACCCTGAGCTTTATCAATACTATAAGGACTTGAACGCCCGATATGAAAACTGGTTTGACCAGTATGATCGTTCCCCTAAGTTGTTGATTAATGGCGACGAACTGAACTTTGTGGAAGACGCAGCGGCTCGTGAAAAAGTCTTGCAAATGATTGACGACAAATTAGCCGAAGTTTCAGGAAAGTAAGTAAAAGAAAAAGGCTTCGCCAATTGGCGAAGCCTTTCTTATTTGAAAAGATTTTTAATCTGAGAGAACGGTCAGCATCATTTGCTGGAAGTCAGAAACAAAACGGTCTTGGTCAACCAAAACAGCAGCCTTTGATGTGGTTTTGTCTAAGAGCTTGTCGGTATTTCCGATTGTTCGACCATAATCGCCGGACACACGGTCAGTTGTTACCTTCATATTGAGTGGCAGTGTCTCGACATAGTCGGGTTCAACAGCCACGGCAACGGCTAACGGATCGTGGAGAGCAGCCCCACGCTTATCGATATCAAGGTTGAAGTAGGCGTCGATGTAGTAGTCCATCATATCGGCATAGAGTTGCCCCTTTTGTGTCCCCAGTGCTCGCCATTCAGCCGTATGTTTCTTGGTTAAGAGCGTGCGGAGGGTGACATCAAGGCCCACCATTGTCAGATTTTCTTGCTTTCGGAAGACAACGTCAGCGGCCTCAGGGTCTTGGTTAATGTTGGCTTCCGTAAAAGGAGTGACGTTACCAGGCACCGTTAACGCCCCACCCATCAACGTCGTTTGACCAATCAATTGGGCAATGCTTGAATCCTTTTGAAGGGCCAAGGCTAGGTTTGTCATGGGACCAGTTGGCAAGTAAACTAACTGGTCTTTGAACTCATGGGCGGCATCAATCAAAAAGTCAATGCCGGACTGTTCAGCCAACTGGCGAGGCGAAGTCGGCACCTCGACGTCCCCCACACCGTTTTGGCCATGAATTGTCTTGGAAACTTCCATGACGGTAAAGTCGTCAGTGGTCGTCGAATGACTGGCACCATAGAAGACGGGTACGTCAGACGCTCCCAAGAGGTCTAAGAGGTTGAGGGAATTTTGAGCCGTCACGTCCGTTAGGTTATTCCCGTAGGAAGCGATAATCCCGATTAGTTCGATGTCTGGATGTCCAACCGCATAGGCCAGGGCTAAAGCATCATCGATACCGGTATCAAGGTCTAAAATCATTTTGTATTGTGCCATTGAAAGTCTCCTTAGGTTCGGTACAATAAGTATAGCAAAATTTCTTGATTTTTTGGGTTTAAAAACAGATAAAAACGGTTTTTTCCGTATAATGAGGATAAAAATGTCAAAAATGTACGATATTATTGTCGTTGGTGCCGGACCAGTTGGCCTTTTTGCTGGTTATTACGCTTCCCTACGGGATGCGAACGTGCTCTTGTTAGAGGCGCAGGATGCTTTGGGTGGGCAAGTGGCCACTCTTTATCCAGATAAAAAGATTTGGGATGTGGCTGGCTTGGCTGGCGATACAGGTCGCCAATTGATTGATGGCTTAGTCAAGCAAGCAAAACGCTTTGACTTGCCGATTCAACGGGGGTGTCGCGTAACGGACCTTGTGCGCACTGACAGTGGCTACCAATTAACCATTAATGATGGCGAGGAAATCCTGCAAAGTAAGTCCGTTATTCTGGCAACTGGTAAGGGGGCCTTTGAACCACGGCGTTTGCAGGTGGCAAACGAAGCGGAACTATTAACGGCGGGACTTTCCTACTCGGCACCCGATTTAGCTGCTTTTCAAGGGCAAACGGTCGCGGTTTTAGGGGGCGGTGATTCAGCGGTGGATTTGGCAACGGAGTTAGCATCCGTTGCGGATAAAACCTATTTGATTCACCGTCGAGAGGCCTTCCGAGCTTTGGAACAGTCCGTTAAGGCACTGGCATCGGCCAAGGTGGCGAAAAAAACGCCCTTTAAGGTGAGTGAGGCCGTGGCCAAAAAAGACGGGCAACTTGTCTTAACGTTGACCAATCCGAAGGATGATCAACAGAGCGAAGAGTTGACGGTTGACCGACTCATCGTTCAGTACGGTTTCAAAACGGCCGGTCAAGCGGAGCGCCACTGGGCAATTGACCTCGATTGGGACCAGGCTGGCTTGCGTGTCGAAGACCAAGTGAAAACCAAGCAACCCGGTCTGTTTGCCATCGGGGACGTCACGTCGTACCCTGATCACGTCGATTTGATTGCCACGGGCTTTGGCCAGGCACCGGCGGCTGTGAACGCGGCCATTGCCTATTACAATCCTGAACAGGCTGGTCCGGGGCATTCATCATCGCTCGATATACAAGGTTAACGGCTTCAGCAGCGCATTGCGCTGCTTTTTTGTGCTTAATGAATCGGTAAAAAGTCAAGCAGTTAAGCAGAAAAGGTTGATTTCAAAGCCAAACTTGTTCCGATCAAGTTAATCTTTTTTCCTTTTAGCAAAAATGGTTAAGCTGTGTTTAAGACTGGCTGTTTTAAGCAATTGCCGTGCGAAATTTTGCTAGGCTGGAGAAGACTAGTTCGAAATAAAAGGAGGAACAAAACATGAAGAACAAAAAGAAAAAGGCGCCTCGTCAGCGTCAAGTTGTCTCGCTTGGAGCCAGTGCCCTGGCGGCAACGGGTGCTGTCATGGCAGGAAGTGCGCTCGTTAATTTTTCAACCGCTTCGGCCAATGACTTGTCGACGGGTAATGGTAAAACAACGACGCAAACTTCATGGACGGCGAATTCCGTTGCCACCGTGCAACAAGCTGTGCAGAAGCAGGGCGTTAGTCAATTAGCTGATTACCAGGTGCAGTGGGGGGACACACTCTCGGCCATTGCTCAGGCTTTTCAAACGACGCCGGATACGGCCGCAGGGGAACTCGGTCTGACCGACCATGGCTTACTGATTGCCGGACAAACACTGGGACAACAGGCTGAATTGATTCAAAAGCTACAAGCAGCCGGTTTGTTGAACGGTAACCAGCAAGCGGTACAAGCTGATTTCGGCCATGGCGATCAAAACCTTGTGATTGTGCAGCCGGGAACGCCAACCGTGTCAACGGAGGCAAACCAACAATCGAACGGTCAGAACACCAACCAGGAAGGACAGTCTTCAGTTGCCGTACAACCAGTGGTAAGTAGTGTTGAGCAGGCGAAGACGGTCGTTAACCAAACGACGGAAGCTGCAACGCAAACGACTCAGCCTCAGTCCGGACAGGCTGCTCAGTCAAACGCGAAAACAGCCACGGCCACAGCGGAACAGGACGCGACGAATGGGAATGCGAGCCAGTCTGGCACGAAACAGACCAATAATTCCGTTGCCAGTCAGGGGCAAGAGGCTACCAACAGCATGGCTGAAGTAGCGGCTAGCCAAGCGGCTCCAGCACAGGCACAGCAGACAACAGCTAGCCAAACGACAGCGGCAGAACAGCCAACTGCACAGCCTGTTGCTCAACAAACAAGTACTGCTGCTGCTGATGCGCCAACGACTTTGTCAGCGGATGCAACGCAGAGTCAGCCAGTGGTTACGCCAATGGCCAATCCGGTTGCCACTGGTCAAGCGGACCAAGCTGAGCCAGCCGTGGCCAACCAAGAGGAACCGACAGTACCCACTAACACGGAGGCGACCGCTGCGGTGGGTGGAGCAGATGAGGCTGGCCAGGCGACAGCAGTGCCAACGGCTAACACAACGACTGGACAGGGCGTTGATTCCGAAGCTGTTATCAACTGGTTCTACAACCACATGGGTCAGCTGACTTATGATATGTCCGGTTCACGTAACGGAACCGACGGTACGGCCGATTGTTCGGGCTCAATGACCGAAGCGTTGTACGAGGCCGGGGCATCGAAGCCGGCGTACCTATACAATACGGATACGTTACCGAACTATCTTACTCAAAACGGGTACCAGTTAATTGCCAATAACCAACCCTGGGATGCCCAGCGTGGAGATATTGTCATTTGGGGAACGCCTGGTGCATCGGCGGGATCGGCTGGTCACGTTCAGGTTATGACGGATGGTCAAAACGCCATTTCAGTTAACTACGCACACGGTGAGCAGGAAGGTGCGGCGGTTTCGGTTTGGAATTACCAGACGGCCTATGCTTACAACGGCGGTAACATGGATTACGCGGTATATCGTCAGTAGAAACAATTTTGGAAAAGCACCAGCGGTTGTTATAAAACGTTTGGTGTTTTTTCTTATTAGCAGGGAAAAGTCGTTAACAAAGGCAATGTTAACTTCTTTTGCTACCAAAATCAGCCAATTATTGCTAGTTTAGAGGCATGGGAGGTGCGTACAGCATGCAAATCGGAGAAAAGATCAAACGAATCCGAACGACTTTTAACCTAACGCAAGAAGAACTCGGGCAAGATTTACATCTAACCAGACAAACAATTTCTAATTGGGAAAAGGGAAAGAGTTACCCCAGTATTCAAGATATCGTCACCATTAGTGACCGTTATCATGTTTCTTTAGATGAATTATTGAAGGAGGATCAAGAAATGTTAGCACACTTTGAAAGCGTTGATCGGCAGTCTGTCCGGCAACAGTACCTATATGCATTAGCCTATTGCATCAGTATTGTCTGTTTGCCAATCGGTCTTTTGTCACGCTACGTTACTTTGCCGAGCCAAGTGACAACCGTGGCGGCAATTATTCTATTGGTATCAGTTATCACGCTTTATTTAACGGTACAAAAGCCGGTGGTGATTTATCGAAATAAGTGGGCCCTACTAGCATTGGCCATTGCTTTCCTATACTTCATTAGCCAAATTGATGGTATTCCGACAGCTGTTAATACCAGTTTTTCATTGGGTATGTTGATGGGAAGTGTGTTTTCGTTGTTTTTGAAGATGAGCGTGGTTTACTTTATTCCGCAAGTTCCGCAATTGTTCCGAACAAAAAAATAATAAAAAAAGACCAACAGCGAAGTGTTGGTCTTTTTTTATGATGGTCAGTCAGGGGCTCGAACCCTGGACCCACGGATTAAGAGTCCGTTGCTCTACCAACTGAGCTAACTAACCAGTTTGTTTCAAACAACAGATATTATTGTAGCATGACAACTAGTACTAGGCAAGTATTTTTACTGAAAAAAAGGAAAATTAATCAAGGTTTCCTTCGACAACCACCTGGTTTCCTTCGGAGTCTTGAACCGTCAAGGCAACCTTGTGACCAAAGCGTTCTTCACGTTGCAACACTGAGACAAAGTTGTTCTTAAAATGTTGCTGGAGGGTGCTTTCGTGATCGCGAACGAGTAATTCAAAACCGGCTTCGGCCGGACCATCAACAAAAGTCAATTCTTCGTGATCAACGGCCAGACGCCGTTCACTTTGTGCACCGACCTGTGGAAGGTCAAAAACGTCCCGCCAGAAACGGTAGGCCCGGTTTTTATCTTGGGCGGGAATGGTCTTTTTGTTTAATTTGCGTGCTTTCATTCGGATCTTCCTTTCGTATCACGTATTAGTATAGGGCATGCCGTGCTGCTTTGCTATGGAAATGGGGCAAAATGTGCTAGAATTAGGCTTATGGCATTATTAGAAGTAAGTGGGCTCACGATGGCCTACGCAGAAAAAACATTATACGATAAGGCGGATCTGGAGCTCCAGGCCGGCGAACACATGGGAATTGTCGGTCAAAACGGGGCTGGTAAATCAACGTTAATCCGGATTTTAACCGGACAGGTGTTGCCACTTGAGGGAAAGATTGACTGGGCCAAGAACCTGAAGATTGGTTACCTGGACCAGTACGCGGAGATTCCAGCGGGGATGACCCTGGTGGACTTTTTGCATACCGCTTACCAAGATCTCTACGATAAGCAGGATAAAATGACGGCGCTCTACGAGAAGTACGCCGCCACGGCCGAGGATAAACTCCTCGAAAAGGCCGGCCGGCTTCAAGAAGAGCTGGACGCTGCCGGCTTTTACGATGTCGACACCGAAATCGAGCGCGTGATTTCTGGTTTGGGCTTGGAAGCCATTGGCCGTGACCGCGAACTCGAACACATGTCGGGTGGTCAACGTGCCAAGGTTATCTTGGCCAAGCTCCTGCTTGAAAACGATGACGTCATCATTTTGGATGAGCCCACCAACTACTTGGATGTGGCCCACATCGAATGGTTGGAAGGATTCTTGCAGGACTATCAGGGTGCGGCAATGATTATTTCCCACGACTTTGACTTTTTAGACAAAGTCACGAACGCCATCGCGGACGTTTCCTTCGGAAAGATCACCAAGTACCGTGGTTCTTTCCAAAAGGCCATGCGACAAAAAGCTGAACGCGCCGACCAGCAAATTCGTGAATACGAGAAGCAACAAAACGAGATTGCTAAGGCTGAAAAATTCATTGCGAAGAACAAGGCCCGTGCCTCAACTTCGAAGCAGGCCCGTTCTCGTGAAAAGATGCTGGCCCGGATGGATAAGGTGGAGCCACCTCAGGAGAACCTGAAGGCGAAGTTTAACTTCCCATACGTGAACTCACAGTCTGCCGCTGCTTTGACGGTGACCAACCTGTCCGTTGGGTATGACCAGCCAATTCTGGAACCCGTGACTTTCTCAATTCGTACGGAAGAAAAGTTAGTCTTTGCTGGATTCAACGGAGCTGGTAAGTCAACGTTGATCAAGTCCATTCTGGGGGACATCCCGAAACTGGGTGGTACGGTGGAATTCTCACCATCCGCCAAAGTGAACTACTTTGATCAGGACCTGGACTGGGATAACGACCAGCAGACGCCGTTACAGGCGATGCAGGACCTCTTTCCAACCATCATGCCCAAAGAATTGCGTCAGCGCCTCGCCGGTGCCGGCATCAATGCCGAAAACGCGCAAAAGCCCCTGTTCCAGTTGTCTGGAGGGGAGCAGACCAAGGTTAAACTGGCCATCATGGAGATGAAGCCATCCAACTTCCTCATCCTCGATGAGCCAACCAACCACTTGGATGAAGAAACGAAAAACGCCCTTTACAAGGCCATCAAAGCCTTCCCAGGAAACGCCATCATCGTTTCCCACGAAACCTCCTTCACCAAAGACCTCGCTGATAAAACACTGAACGTGGCGGCCTTGTCCTACAAGGAAAATCCGGAAGCTTAATTACTAAATGAAAAAGTCATCACATCAATTGGTGTGATGACTTTTTTTGTATTAGAAAATAAATTAGGTTTCCAAAATCAAATGAAACATTTAATTTATAATTTGTTTGTTACTGCCACGGATTTCGCCTATCTAACAGCTATCAATCAACAATTATGTAAGCATATAATTAATCAACTTTTGAGTATATGTTGCTTGACTTTGATATTTGAATCATAAAGAATATTTTTTTATGAAAGTTAAATGGTTTTAAAATGCCTTTGTTTGGCGATTGATTACTATTGTGTAAGCTTTCATAACAAATTTATTAGTTAATTATTATAAAATAAATTGAAAGTTAAAAATAAATCTGATATCATTAATTCAACATTAAAAACGTCGGAGGACGAGGAAATGAAAAAATGGCAGAAGTGGACAGCAGCTGTGGTTGTTGTCGCTGCTGTGGCGGGTGGAACCAAAGCAGCCGGATGGTGGGGATCAAACCCTAGCTCCGATAAGAACACTTTGAACTATGCAATGTCTGCGGATGTGCAAACACTGGATACGTCAAAAGCAACAGACCAATATTCAAACTTGGTTTTAGGTAACACAGAATCAAACTTGTTGCGTGTCAACTCCAAGGGTGAACCTGCACCTGACTTGGCTAAGTCATACAAGGTCTCTGACGATGGGTTGACTTATACAGTTGAATTGCGTTCAGGTTTGAAGTGGTCAGATGGTTCAAAGTTAACTGCCAAAGACGTTGTTTATTCATGGCAACGAATGGTTAACCCTAAGACTGCCTCACAATACTCATACCTGGCTTCCGGTGTCTTGAACGCTGACGATATTATGGCAGGCAAGAAAGATGTTTCTGAATTAGGGGTTTCTGCTTCTGGTAACACGATTACCTTCAAGTTGGACCACGCAATGCCACAGTTCAAGTATCTCTTGGCCTTTGCTAACTTTGCTCCACAAAAAGAATCCGTTGTTAACAAAGAAGGCGACAAGTACGGAACGACTGCTGACAAGCAAATCTACTCTGGTGCTTACAAGTTTGAAGGTTGGAACGGAACCAACGGTAAGTTCAAGATGGTTAAGAACGATAACTACTGGGATGCCAAGAACGTGAAGACGAAGACGGTTAACTGGCAGGTTGTTAAGAATGCGGATACGGCTTTGAAGCTGTACAAGCAAGGTAAGATCGACCGTGTTTCAATTTCAAACACGCCTGAAATGTATGCTGCTAACAAGAACAACAAGGACGCTAAGTCTGTTGCGGTTGCGGCTGCAACGTACCTTGAGTACAACCAAGCAAACAATGCATTCTTAAAGAACCAAAAGATTCGTCAGGCTTTGAACTTAGCAACGAACCGTACAGAAATGGCTTCACAGGCAACTGGTGGAACTCGTGATGCCGCCGTTTCCCTCGTTTCAAAGGGATTGACGAAGACGATTTCTGGTGAAGACTTGGCTGCCTACGTAAAGCCTGGCTATACTTACGACAAGAAGAAGGCCCAACAGCTCTTCAAGGAAGGTTTGGCCGAAGTTAACCAAGGCAAGATGAAGATCACCCTTGAAACCGATGCTGATTCTGTGATCTCAAAGAACACGGTTGACTACATCAAGCAGGCTTGGGAATCAACCTTCGGATCTGACATCGAAGTGACTGAAAAGGTTGTGCCATTTAAGCAACGTTTGAAGGATTCTCAAAACGGTGACTTTGATGTTGTTGTTACGAACTGGAATGGTGATTACCAAGATGGTTCAACTTTCTATGACCTCTTTGCAAGTAAGGATGCTGGCTACAATGATGGTAAGTTTACCAATGAAGCTTACTTCGCAGCTGTAAAGAAGGCCGACACGACGGATGCTACAAATGCAGAAGCTCGTCAGCAAGACTTTAAGGATGCTGAAAAGGCTTTGATGGATGATGCAAATATTAACCCACTGTACTCATGGAAGGCAACGTCACTTGTTCGTTCAAATGTAACTGGGGATGTTACAAGCCCAGTTGGATTAACACTTGATTTGACTTATGCACACCGTAAGTAAACTAAATTATTAAGAGAATCGGCGAAAGCCGATTTTCGTACATATTTGTAACAAAAGGAGAGACCTTATGGCCCGCTATATATTGAAACGTGTGTTGATTCTACTTGCAACGCTTTGGATTGTTGTCACGTTAACGTTTTTCTTAATGCAGATTTTACCAGGAACACCATATAACAACCCTAAGTTGACACAATCAGCTATTGAACAGTTAAACGCTGCATATGGATTGGACAAGCCTGTATGGGTTCAGTATTGGGATTATTTGATTAATCTTTTGCATGGTGACATGGGTACTTCCTTCCAGTACCAAAATCAGTCAGTTTCAACATTGATTGGACAGCGCCTACCAATTTCTGCTCAACTTGGTTTTCAAGCTTTGGTTGTTGGTGTTGTAATTGGTCTTTGGTTTGGAGCGCTTTCCGCTCGTAATCAGAATAAAAAGCTGGATGGTTTTCTAGGAATTCTATCAACACTTGGCATTTCAACGCCATCCTTTATTTTGGCCATTGTGTTGCTTTATGTTTTCGGGTATCAATTGAATTGGTTACCAATTTCTGGCTGGGGAGATTCGTTTTCACAAACGATTCTGCCAACAATTGCCTTAGCGGTCGGCCCTGCAGCCATTACAACTCGTTTCATTCGTTCTGAAATGATTGAAGTTCTTCATTCAGACTATATTCAGTTAGCGAGAGCAAAGGGGATTGGGGAAGGACAGGTAATTCAACGGCATGCCTACCGAAACTCGATGATTCCAGTTTTAACTTTGATGGGTCCAATGACGGCCGGGCTTCTAACTGGATCTACATTGGTTGAAAATATTTTTTCAATCCCTGGGATTGGTCAACAATTTGTTTCTTCAATTCCGACAAAAGATTATCCCGTTATTATGGGAACCACGATTGTCTATGCCTTGATGTTCATGGTGATGATTTTGATCACTGACATTTTAACAGCAATCGTTGACCCACGTGTACGTTTGCAGTAGGAGGACAGTCATGGAAGCGAGTCAATCGTTTGAATTGGTCGGTATCGAAAACGTTGCCGCCACTGAAAAAATTAATAAGCCAACGCTGACATTCTGGCAGTCGGTCTGGCACCGGTTGAAAAAGAATAAACTAGCAGTTGTGTCTCTTTACTTCTTGGTTGCCGTTAGTATTTTTGCTCTTGGATCAATGGCTGTTGTCTCACAAAATTCGGCCAACCAGTTCAATACGAATACAGGTGCAAAGTATAAAAATTTGCCACCAAAGTCTGGTTTACCAATTCCTTTTTGGGACGGTACTGGAACGGTTCTTGGTTCAACGGAAAAAGTCGATGTTTATGAAAAGAACGATGTTTCAAAGAACTTTATTTTGGGAACCGACAATCTTGGGCGGTCACTTGGGAAACGAGTGACTGTTGGACTCCGCATTTCTTTGTTCGTTGCTCTTGCAGCAACAATTATTGACTTGGTTATCGGTGTTTCCTATGGACTAGTTTCTGCCTGGTTCGGTGGTTGGATTGATATTATCATGCAACGTTTTATTGAAATCATTTCATCGATTCCAACTTTGGTCGTTGTGACGTTATTAGCTATGTTACTTGGTTCAGGTGTGGGTTCCATCATTTTGGCCATTGCCTTGACTAACTGGGTTGGAATGGCCCGACAGGTTCGAAACCAAACACTAACACTAAAAGAACGAGACTTTATTTTAGCTGCCAAAACATTGGGTGAGTCTGGCCCAAAGATTGCCGTTAAGCATTTGGTTCCGAATATGGCGGGAACTATCATTGTCCAAGTGATGATGACGGTACCTTCCGCTATCATGTTTGAAGCTGTACTTTCTGCCATTAATTTGGGTGTAAAGGCACCGACTGCCTCCCTTGGAACGCTGATTTCAGATGCGCAGTCAATGCTACAATATTATCCATATCAAATTTTGATTCCTGCTGGAGTCCTGGTTCTTGTTTCACTGGCTTTCATCCTTTTGGGTGATGGTTTGCGTGATGCATTTGATCCGAAGATGTTAGACGAATAGGAGTGCTTTATGGAAACGCCAATTCTTGAAGTAAAAAATTTAGCAGTTTCGTTTGCGACCTATGCAGGAACAATTCAGGCTATTCGTGGTGTTGATTTCCAACTTTTTCAGGGTGAAACCTTAGCTATTGTTGGTGAATCTGGTTCCGGAAAGTCCGTAACAACACGAACTCTTTTGGGTTTGAATGCAACAAACGCCACGATTAAAGATGGTAGTAAAATTCTTTTTGGCGACGATAATCTTGCTGATTATGAAGAAAAAGATTGGGATCGAATTCGAGGTCGTAAAATTGCGATGGTTTTCCAAGATCCGATGACTTCTCTGGATCCCACGATGACAATTGGGAAGCAAATTGCTGAACCAATGGAAAAGCATCTTGGTAAGAAGCCAAAGGAAGCACGAGAAGCAGCGTTGGCATTGATGAAGGACGTTGGTATTCCTGATGCAGAAGAGCATATCGATGATTATCCTCATCAATGGTCTGGTGGGATGCGCCAGCGTGCCGTTATTGCTATTGCTTTGGCAGCTGAACCAGATGTTTTGATTGCCGATGAACCAACGACTGCGTTGGACGTGACTATCCAAGCTCAGATTTTGAACATTTTAAAGGCCCAACAAAAGAAACGTAAAATGGCTGTTATTTTTATCACACACGACCTGGGTGTTGTGGCTGATGTGGCAGATCGTGTGGCTGTTATGTACGCTGGTAAGATTGTCGAAAAAGGAACGGTTAACGAAATTTTTTACAATCCAAAGCATCCTTATACATGGGGGCTTCTTTCATCTATGCCAACGACTTCCACTGCGCTTGGTTCCTTACACGCCATTCCAGGAACACCACCTGATTTGCTTTACCCACCAAAGGGCGATGCCTTTGCCAATCGTAATGCTTACGCTTTGACTATCGATCATGAAGAACAACCACCGTTCTTTAAGGTATCTGATACACATGAAGCGGCTACATGGTTGCTTGATAAGAGAGCTCCAAAAGTCGTGCCTCCTGCTGAAATTCAGAGACGTCAGGCATACTGGGAAGAACATTTTGTAAAGGAAGGTTAACACGATGCAAAATCCTGAATCTAAGAAATTAGTATCGATTAAAAATTTAACGTTAACCTTTAATGCGGGTAAGAAAAACGAAAAAAACGCGTTGGAAGATGTTTCAATTGATATTTTTGAAGGTGAAACCTTTGGACTAGTTGGTGAATCCGGTTCTGGAAAGACAACGCTAGGTCGGGCTGCTTTGAGGCTATATGAACCGGCCGGTGGGTCGATTGAATTCGATGGTCAAGATATCAACAAAATGAAAAAGAAAGAATTAGCAAACTTTCGTTCAAAGGCCCAAATGATTTTCCAAGATCCACAGGCTTCTCTCAATGGACGTCTAACGGTTTCAAGTATTCTTGGCGAAGGCCTGGATGAAGCCGGTTATCCAAAGGATAAGGAAAAGCGTCGGAAGAAAATCTTGGAACTCCTCCACATGGTTGGCTTGAACGAGGATCACGCTTCTCGTTATCCACACGAATTCTCTGGTGGGCAGAAACAACGAATCGGGATTGCCCGTGCCTTGGCTGTTAAGCCAAAGTTTATCATTGCCGATGAGCCAATTTCGGCCCTTGATGTGTCCGTCCAGGCACAGGTGGTTAATTTGTTGGCCAAATTGCAAAAGGACCACGGGCTGACTTATCTGTTCATCGCCCACGATTTGGCCATGGTGAAGTATTTGTCCGACCGAATCGGTGTTTTGCACTGGGGAAAGTTGGTTGAGCTGGGAACGGCCGAACAGGTTTATAACCACGCGTTGCACCCTTACACCAAGTCTTTGCTTTCAGCTGTTCCGGAACCAGATCCTGTAAAGGAAAAGGCTCATCGGGTTCAAAGTTACGACCCATCTTTTGAGAAGGATGGTCAAAAACGGGAAATGGTAGAAATGGAAAAAGGACACTTCGTCTTAGCAACGCCAGAAGAGGCTGAAAAGTATAAGGCCGAACAAAAATAGTCATGACTACACTTATGACATTCTCATAAAGAAACCACAAAAAGCAGCTAAGGCAGACATTACGTCTAGCCCTAGCTGCTTTTTTCCGGTAGAATAAGGATATTATGACAGACTTTAAAGAAGCATTGAAAACAAGGCGAACATTCGCCATTATCTCTCACCCTGATGCGGGTAAAACGACTTTGACGGAGCAACTTTTGCTCCATGGTGGTGTCATCCGTGAAGCGGGAACGGTCAAGGGGCGTGGCGCGAAGAAGCTGGCTTCATCTGATTGGATGGCCATCGAGCAACAGCGTGGAATTTCGGTTACCTCTTCGGTCTTGCAGTTTGACTACGATGGGAAGCGAATTAACATTTTGGACACACCAGGGCACGAAGATTTCTCGGAAGACACGTATCGAACGTTGATGGCCGTGGATTCGGTTGTCATGGTTGTCGATGCGGCCAAGGGAATCGAGCCCCAGACCAAGAAACTCTTTGAGATTGTCTCAAAGCGTGGGATTCCGGTCTTTACCTTCTTTAACAAGATTGACCGTGACGCTCGAGCACCGTTGGACTTGGTTGATGAATTGGAAACAACGCTTGGCATTCAAGCCTTCCCGATGAATTGGCCAATTGGTTCGGGACAGATTTTGCAAGGAATTTACGATCTACGCCAAAAGGAATTGATTCCGTTTAAAAACGCCTCCGACCAGCCCGAAGTGATGGCTGAGGGGATGGACGAAGTGGAATTGCTTGAAGATGCTGGAAACGACTTTGATAAGGATGCCGTGGCGCATGGGAAGTTGACGCCGGTCTTCTTTGGATCTGCCTTGGCTAACTTTGGTGTGACGGAATTCTTGGAGCAATACTTGCAGTATGCACCGGAACCAGCTGCCGTTGAAACGGTTGATGATCAGTTAATTGAGCCAACCGACGACCAGTTCTCAGGCTTTGTCTTTAAGATTCAGGCCAACATGGACCCCCGACATCGTGACCGCATCGCCTTCGTACGGATTGTGTCGGGTGAATTTAAGAAGGGGATGGATGTCACATTGTCTCGAACAGGCAAGAAGCTTCGTTTGGCCAACGTGACCCAGTTCATGGCCGAAGAACGTGAAAACGTTCAAGATGCCGTTCCTGGTGATATTATTGGGGTCTACGATACCGGGAATTTCCAGATTGGTGACACGATTTATTCGGGTAAGAAAAAGCTGACTTTCCCTGATTTACCAACCTTTACGCCAGAATATTTTAACAAAGTCATTGCTAAGGATGTCATGAAGCAGAAGTCCTACCACAAGGGAATCACCCAGTTGGTACAGGAAGGAACGATTCAGCTTTATAAGTCTTGGAACTCCAACGAATATATTCTCGGTGCCGTCGGACAATTGCAGTTCGAAGTGTTTAAATTCCGAATGGAAAACGAATACAACGTGGCCATTCAATTCGAACCAATTGGTTCAAAGGTTGCACGTTGGATTAATCCAGACCAGGTTGACGAAAAGATGGCCTCATCACGTAACCTTTTGGTGAAAGATCGCTATGACCGGCCAGTCTTCCTTTTTGAAAACCAATTTGCTTTGAATTGGTTTAAGGATAAATATCCAGACGTTGATTTGGAAGCAAAAATGTAAATGAAAAGGACAGTCACCGGTTGGTGGCTGTTTTTTGTTATCATAGGAAAAGAGTTTAGATGGGGAGAAAGGATTTAGATGGCAAAGGTATTGAGAAAATTAACGAAGCAAGCTTCGATTGCATCTGCGGTATATGTCTTAATCTTTTTGATTGATAATATGATTGAACTGTTTTTAAATCGCAGTAGCCAAGCTTTTCAAACACAAACTGGTGTTAAGATGGCCTTTGATGGTGCGGCGACCTTTTTCCCAGCTCATTTTTCGTTAACGCAAGTTACTCTGATTCTTTATTTGATGTTTCTCTTTATTTGGCTAATGGCATATTTCCGCTTTATTTATGGGAAGGAGTTGCCAAATCCAATTGACTTCGTGCTGGCGTTTTTCCATTAGAGCGGCCGTTTTAATTTACTGATATACAAAAAAAGCCCCTCTGCTTTTTATCTTTTGATTGGATAGAAAACAGAGGGCTTTTTCTTACCTCTTTTTGTTGCGGTGTGATCGAACACCTACTAATAGGAAAGCAGAGCAGAGCAAGAGAGCGAGGTTCAAAATAATGCTTGTCGTGGCATCTTTTCCCAGTGGACTAAAAAGGTTCAGTGCTTCTAAGATAATGATGGCACTTAAGAACCAGATGATGTGTTTTTCGATGAACTCTCTCATGAAATTGTCTCCTTTACAAGTTGGGATATTGTATCGATTGGTCTATTTAGTATAGCATAGGTATTTTAGGAGCTTTTCGAAATGACTTTGGTCAAGGGGCTTTTATAAAACCTGCTATAATAGGAAGTGGCGTTCTGCTAGCGAATGTCAACAATTTATGGGGTAGGAACCCGTGCGTTAAGTGCGCTGGAAACGGAATGTGGGCCAGCGACGAAACAGTTAATGTGCGGTACGGGTTTCGCATTCACCAATCCAGGTGAACGCTCCTTTGAGGAGGTTCAATCATATGAACAATACACGCACGCGTTTTTCAAGGTGGGGACTGCCCATCTTGTCCGTCCAGCAACTGGTTTTACTGGCTGCTCTGATCGCCCTTTCCTTCATCTTGGGTCGGGTATCAATCACAACGCAGATTCTTCGAATCTCGTTTGTGTTCCTGGCATCCTCTTTGATGGGAAAGTGGTTTGGTCCCATCTGGACTATGCTGGTCATGGTTTTGTCGGACTTTGTCAAAGTCACCTTTATCTCGGGAGGGACCTGGTCGCCGGTGATGGCGATTGGGGTTGCTTTGGCTGGTTTAATCTATGGTGCTTTCTTTTATCGGGAGCGCCAAGATCAAAAGCTGTCTTGGCTAACCATTGCGCTGGCCGTTTTGGCTATTACGGTGTTAGTTAATCTCGTGATTAATACCCTGGCGATTATGTTCTTATACTCGCCTCACCATTCATGGTCGGTATTTATGGGGATGCTTTCACCACGCTTGCTGAAGTCCGTGATTTTTTATCCAATTCAACTGGTGTTGACCTATTGGATATTGAATAATCGGGTTGTTCTTGATTTATCAAAGCGTTTTTTCCAATACAAATAAGGTAAAAAAGGAAGCCAATCATGTCTAATGATTGGCTTCCTTTTATTTTGATTAGTGGGGTTGTTGTGGTATATCCTTATGAGACTTGTCCAAGTTTCCGTGAACAAGCATCGGAAAGATATGGCGGTCTGACCAGGCGATGATTGGTCCTTGACAGAAGAAGGCAAAGGCGGTTCCGATGTTTAGGGCGACAACGGTTCCAGAAAGTAACCAACAAACTAAGGAAATCATAATTCCAACGACGAAGTTGGACATTTGGGCTTTCGGTGCTGATCCGTGGAAGTAAGAAAAACGGAGAATGTTGGTCAAATCATCGATGGGATGCAAGATGACATTGACGCGCTGGTAAATGGAAATCCCAATGCCGATGGTGGTTAGACCAATCATGTCCAAAATAATTTTGGCCCAGAGTGGGTAGGCAACTAGATGGAAAAGATTGAAAAATCCTGTAAAGAAGCCAGCCAGAAATGAGAAAAGCAGGCCAAAGAGAATGTTTCCGAAGAAGCGGCGCCAATCAAGTTTGTGAGCAAAGAACATGTTGGCAACGGCCACTAAGACAGTTGTTAGGGCCAAAAATAAGGTGATGGGGAGGCCCGTCACGTTAGCTAAGTTCGCGGCGCCAGCAGTCCAGGGCGCGGAACCCAAGTTGGTAGAAACGGAGAGGCCGTTTCCGAGCGCATCGAGCGTTAACGATAGGATGAAATAAAAAAGAAATTGTTTGAAGGAAAGCTCGAAGTACTGTCCATCATGATTAAGCATGTAAACTGCCTCCTGTGTAATAAAAAGGGTGATAAAGTCTACTTTAAGCTCAGCTTAACGACACCTTCCCAGCGTGGCGTTTGCGGAAACATATCGACGGGCTGGATGTAATCAACCCTGTAAGCGGAATCCAAATCCCGTAGGTCACGTGCCAAAGTCGAAGGATTGCAAGAAATATAGACAAACTTTTCTGGTCGGGCTTTGAGGATGGCGCGTTTTAAGTCATCCTCTAGGCCCGGACGGGGTGGGTCAACGACTAGGGCCGTTGGCTTGAAACCATCCTTGGCCCAGCTCTTAAAGACGCGGTCGGCGGAACCGACTTCGTAGTGGGCGTTTTGAATCCCGTTTTCTTGAGCATTCAGTTCGGCATCGGCTACGGCTTCGGGGATGATTTCCATCCCGCGGACTTCTTTGACTTTGTAAGCCATGGAAAGACCTAACGTACCGACTCCGGCGTAGGCGTCGACCAAACGGTCGGTTGACTGCAAATCGAGAGCGGCCAGCGCCACTTCGTAGGTTTTTTCCATCTGCTCATAGTTGAGCTGCAGAAAGGCTCTTGGGGAAAAGTTAAACGTTAAGCCCAAGATATCCTCTTTTAGATAGTCAGATCCCCAGAGTTTCCAAGTTTCATCACCCCAAATGAGCGAGTTGCTACCGTCATTTAGATTTTGAAAGAGGCCCTGAACTTCTGGTAGTTCCTTCTGAACGTCCTGAATAATGAGGTCTTCATCTGGCAATCGATCGTCCGTGGTCACAATGGTGGCCTGGGCCTGTCCCTCTTCGTTAGTCCGAACGATGAGTGTTTTCACTAATCCCTTCTTGGTTTTTTCGTTGTAAAAGGAGAGTGAATGTTTGTCAAGAATTTGTCCAAGGTGGCGGATAATCTTTAGCGTACGAGGATCTTGAGTGGCCATTTCGGGTAGGTCAACCAAGTCATGGGTGCCCCGCTTGTAAAGACCAATGGTCAGCTGGCCTTTCAGCTTACGGATTGGTAACGAAGCCTTATTACGATAATGGGTGGGATTAGCCATGCCCAAAGTGTCTAGAATCTTAATCTGTTGAAAGCCTTTTGGTTGGAACTTTTCCAGTGCTTGAACGATTAAGTCCTTTTTGAAGGCCAGTTGGGCCGGATAAGAGAGGTGAGCCAATTCAAAACCACCGACTAGGTCAGCGGCAGGGTCCTCGGGTACCACTCGGTCAGGCGAAGGTTCACGGACTGTCACGGTCTTGGCCTCTAAGTATTTATCGGTAACCTTGGTGACTTTTGCGGTAACTACTTCACCAGGCAATGCGCCGGGAATGAAGGTGATTTTACGTTTGAAATAGCCGATTCCCTCTCCATTAATGCCCATGCGCTTGATTGTTAAGGGAAACTTTTGACCGACTTTGACAGAAACCTCGCCCTGACGGGGCTGGTAGCGTCGGTGAGTGTTTGGACCTTTAGCGGTTTGTTTTTTTGATTTAATGTTCTTTTGGTATGCTGACATAATCTCTCCTAGTTGAGGGCTTTGAGTGTAAAGGAATAAGTATTGTCTTTTATTTCGTACAGTTCGTGAATGTTTTGCATGAGTAGTAATAGCCAGGAAATGCCCATCGTTAGCACGAAGATTTCAAAGGCTGTTAGTGAGAAATAATGGATGCCGTAAAAAAGAAGCGAGGATAGCAACATACCAATGGCCGTTGAAAAGGAGAAGATAAAGAACTCCCGTGAGGCATTGGGTAATAAGAAGCGGATGCTAATCATCGGTAGACCGGTGCCGAGAATCAAAAAATTGGCGGCGGTGTCATGGGCAATGTGCAAAATGCCGGGGTCGTTTGGCAGAGCGCCGATGGCAAAGAGACAAAGTGCATCAAAAGTCAAAAAAGCACGTAGTAAAATGAGTCGCCAGTTTCTGGGGATTCGGTTCTGGATGGGGACAAAGAGGTAATCGATTAAGGTTGCCCAAAGCAATCCAGCCACCATCAATGTGGCGTTAAAAGTCCATGAAAAGTCAGCCTTGGCCGTGCCGAGAAAAGAAAAGTTGTGCTGCCACCAGAGGAGGCGCGAATTGGTGACCATGGCCACCAAAACACCACAAACAATGGTGATAATGAGCAAAAACATCATGAAAGTCGTCGAGATTAACGTCGCTGAGTAAATCATGACGTAGTTTTCGACCGAAATGAAGATGAAGAAAATGAGTGTTGCTGTTAAAGAATCAAAGGAGGCTGCCTGAAACAGATAGCCGATGGCCCAGAAGAGGGCAACGGAAGTGAAGGCCTGAATGAGGGCGAAGGAAAAGAAAAGGGTTGGGGCCAAGCGGCGGGCGACTTTTTTCTTGACTGGATCAACCATTATCCGGATACTTTGAAGATGGGTATACATAAAGGTCGCCATTCCGGTGATTTCGCCTAAGAAAATCACCCAAGTGGCGATGGAGTTTGTCCCAGTCAGTGGCACTAGGTTTTCATTTTGCCAAATAGTAAAGAAGGCAAAGAAAGCGCTAGCTAAAATAGAGGGAATTAAAAAGCGACGGATGGACAGTTGCTGGTTTTGATTTTGTTCCGTTTTTCGATTTGGTAAGACTTTAAAGGCTTGGTTGCTAACCTGAATATCGAATTGCTCGCCATCCTTGAGATGGAGCTCATCAACAGCTTCTTTTGGTAGTTCGATTTCAAAACGTTTGTTCGCCACGGGCTTACCTCTTAAATAGGAAAAATAAAGAAAAACCAGTCAGCATCCTGCTTTCTGGTATTGTTTCTTCTAGTTTAATGGAAATTTTAAAAAATAGATATAGCACACTTGTGTTATAACACAAGTGTGTTATAATAATTGTTGAGGAGGCTACAGGATGGTAAAGAATATGACAGCAAATAGTGAAATGGAGGCTGCATATGGTTCGATTCAATATTAAGCGTTACTTGGACGATAAATCGTTAACGATTTATCGAGTGTCCAAGCAATCAGGATATGGCTACACCACCATCCATCGGTCTTTTAATAAAGATCAGTCGCAAGCAACGTCGATGAACGTTCGCGACTTGGATGCATTAGCTAAGGCTCAGCATCTCGCGATGTGGCAAGTTCTGCAGGAACTTGAAGAGGGCTATAGTGAAGTGCAAGATGATAGTAACCGAGTCAAATAATAAACTATAAATAAAGGTAGGTAAGATTATGGCATACCAAAACGATCCTTTTAACTCAGATATGAATGATATTTTTAACAACATGATGGGCGGCCTCGGCGGCATGAACTCTGAAAACCGTCGTTACCTCATCAACGGACGGGAAGTTACCCCTGAAGAATTTGCACAATACAAGCAAACGGGTAAGTTGCCAAACATGGACCAAGCACAAACTGCCGGGAACGGTCGTGCTAGTCAACAAGCTGGTAAAGTAAAGCAAGACGGCATGCTCCAAAAGCTTGGCCGTAACTTGACCCAAGAAGCTAAGGATGGCTTGCTCGACCCAGTGATTGGACGTAACAAGGAAATTCAAGAGACGGCTGAGATTTTATCTCGTCGTACAAAGAACAACCCAGTCTTGGTTGGGGATGCCGGTGTTGGTAAGACGGCGGTCATCGAAGGTTTGGCACAGGCAATTGTTGCCGGTGACGTTCCTGCCGCTATCCAAGACAAGCAAATTTACTCAATTGACATTTCTCAGTTGGAAGCTGGTACCCAGTACCGTGGCGCTTTTGAAGAGAATGTTCAAAAGTTGATTGACGAAGTTAAGAAGGCTGGAAACGTTGTCCTCTTCTTCGATGAAATTCATCAAATCCTTGGTGCCGGTTCAACCGGTGACGGCGAAGGTGGTAAGGGATTGGCTGATATCTTGAAGCCAGCTTTGTCACGTGGTGAATTGTCATTGATTGGTGCTACTACCCAAGACGAGTACCGGAACACGATTTTGAAGAACGCTGCCTTGGCACGTCGTTTCAATGAAGTGAAAGTCAACGCTCCTTCTGCGGAAGATACCTTGAAGATTTTGAAGGGTATCGCGCCATTGTACGAGAAGCACCACAACGTGGCTTTGCCTGATGATGTTTTGAAGGCAGCCGTGGATTACTCAGTGCAATACATTCCACAGCGTTCATTGCCTGATAAGGCCATCGATTTGATTGATATGACGGCTGCTCACTTGTCAGCGAAGAACCCTGCAACGGATAAGGTTTCACTTGAAAAGCGTTTGGCTGATTTGCAAGCTGAACAAGACCGCGTCGTAGCCGAAGAGGATTACGAGAAGGCTTTGTCAATCAAGAAGCAAATCAAAGACATCAAGCACGAATTGAAGGAGACAAAGGAAGCCAAGAAGGTAACCGCAACTCCTAACGACGTTGCCAAGTCTGTTGAGCGTTTGACTGGAATCCCTGTTTCACAGATGGGTGCTTCAGATATTGAACACTTGAAGCAAATTGACAAGCGCTTGGCCGGAAAGGTAATCGGTCAAGATGAAGCGGTTAACATGGTTGCTCGCGCAATCCGTCGTAACCGTGCTGGATTTGATGAAGGAAACCGTCCAATTGGATCATTCCTCTTCGTCGGACCTACTGGTGTTGGTAAGACGGAATTGGCAAAGCAATTGGCTAAGGATCTCTTCGGTACGAAAGAATCCATTATCCGTTTGGACATGTCAGAATACTCTGACCAAACAGCCGTTTCAAAGTTGATTGGTGCCACTGCCGGATACGTTGGTTATGATGATAACTCACACACTTTGACTGAAAAAGTTCGTCGTAACCCTTACTCAATCGTCCTCTTGGATGAAATTGAAAAGGCAAACCCACAAGTCTTGACTTTGCTCTTGCAGGTCTTGGATGATGGTCGTTTGACGGACGGTCAAGGAAACGTGGTTAACTTCAAGAACACGGTTGTTATCGCCACTTCGAACGCCGGCTTCGGTAACAAGGAAGTCGAAAAGGGTGATTTGATGGATCGCTTGTCACACTTCTTCCGTCCAGAATTCTTGAACCGTTTCAACGGTGTGGTTGAATTCTCGGCTTTGACGAAGCATGACTTGAAGCAAATTGTTAACTTGATGTTAGACGATGTTAACGAAACGTTGGCTAAGAAGGATATCACGTTGACAATCTCTGACGAAGTCAAGGAGCACTTGATTGAAGATGGTTATGATGAAGCCCTTGGTGCACGTCCATTGCGCCGTGTTATCGAGCAACAAATCCGTGATCAAGTAACGGACTTCTACTTGGACAACCCTGATAAGAAGGAATTGTCCGCCGACTTGGTTGATGGTAAGGTTGTTATCTCTGCCATCGAAGAAAAGAAGGCAAAGAAGTAATTAGAAATTATTTCTAAATAAGTATTATAAAAACACGCTTCTGGCGAAGTAAATCGCTGGAGGCGTGTTTTTGTGCACAAAACATACCTTTTTCATCAATGATGAGAAATAAAGTAGTCTGAGTGCTGTTTGCTTTGGTAAAAGGCTTTGGATTAGGAATACTTCTTTTTAAATAAGTGATTAATCGCTGAAATGAATTTTTTTACTTGGTAGCTGGTTTCAGACTTTGAATAGATGAGGTTGATTTCCCGCTTAAATTGGGGCCCTAAAGTCTGATAAGGCGTGTCTTGATCAATTAAGTTTTTAGAGAGGACGGACTGGCCGAGACCTCGTTTCACTAGGTCGAGAATCAAGCTATTATCGGAAATTTCCAATAGATGCTGATCAGGATGGCTTTCTTGAAGATATCGGTCACTATAGAAGCGCACACCAGAACCTAATTCTCGAATGAAGAGCGTCTTGCTGGAAGAGTCACCAGCCAGAACCAATTCATCATTGAAAATGGGTAGTTGAACAATGTTTTCGTGACTCAGGGGTTTTTCGATAAAGCCGATTTGGGCCTTTTCGTCTAGTACGGCCCTTAGTATATCATTCGAATTTGAAACGGCTATTGAAATGTTGCTCTGGTCATTATCAATCAAAGGCATGATGTCTGGAACGATTAAATGGGCTGCAGAATGCGAGGCAACAATTTGAACCTTTGCGCCTAATTGATTAGTAAAGGTGTTTTTGATGTCGTTCCATTTGGTGATCATTTCAAGCGCCTGGGGGTAGAGCCGCTCCCCTTCACTGGTTGGCCGAACCTGTTCTCTTTTATGACGAACGAAGAGTGGTTGTCCCAACTTGTTTTCCAACTTTTTGATTTGGGTTGACACGGTTGATTGGGATATAAAGAGAATTTCTGCTGCTTTATTGAAACTTCTGGTTTGATAAACCGTTAGAAAGGTGTTTAAATTCGGTATCATTTTAATCGCCTTTTTCGATTAGACAATGCATTAAAATCGTATTACAGAATAAAATAATTATGTCATACTTAGCTTGTTAATTCAAAACACGTCGGTTAATGAATGGGGGACTATTTTGAAAATACATAAGGAACAGTATTTAGGAATCGCCTTGGTGGTGGTCGTGACAATCATTTCGCAAGTTCTGGCAATTTTCATACCGAGCGTTGGCGCTGAAAGTATTGCGATGATTCTTGGAATTATTTTGGGCAACACGCTTTTTTCACACAAAAAGTATACGTCGGGCATTAAATGGTCCGAAAAGTATCCGATTGAAATATCCATTGCCTTGCTTGGCGGCACGTTAACCGTGACAACACTGACAAACGTCGGTTTGAGAGGAATCGCCTTTGCCGTTATTAACATGGCCATTATCATTACGACGGCCTACTTAGTCGGCCGACTGATCTTTAAAGCCGACATTAAGAGCAGTCTCCTTATGTCGGCTGGAAACGCCGTCTGTGGGAGTAGCGCGATTGCCGGTGTTTCGCCGGTTATTGGGGCAACGGACGATCAAAGAAGAACAACCATTGCCACCGTGTCGTTGACGGGAATGTTGCTGTTGTTCACGCTGCCAACGGTTGCGCCCGTTCTACTCGCACATGATAATTTTAGGATGGGGGCCATTGTCGGTGGGACTTTGCAATCGGTTGGACAAGTCTTAGGAACTGCCTCCTTAATTAATGCGAGCGTGGTGACTTATGCGACACTGTTTAAGGTCATCCGCGTGATGCTCTTAGTCGTTGTTGTGATGCTCTTTGCGCGTTTTGCAAAGTCGCGAGGCATTACTGATGTTGATGTTGAAAAGAAACTAAGTATTTTGCCTTGGTACATCGTTGCCTTTATCTTTTTAATTATTGTTAATTCACTTTTTAAGTTACCAGTCTATATTGAACAGCCCGTCCGGTTCTCTTCTAGCTTTTTAGGAATTGTCAATTTAGCTGCCATCGGTCTCAACTTAAAGTGGGAGACGATTAAAAATAGTGGTGCGAAGGTCGTATCCTACGGATTTTTGGTTGGGTTGATTCAGGTTATTGTGGCCTTGGTGCTAATTAAATGTGTTCTATAACGTCAAAAGTAGTTAATTGAAAGAAAAAAAACACGCGATAGCTAATTAGAATTGGCCATCGCGTGTTTTTTTGTTGATGTAATTAACTAAAAAATTGCTCGATATGGTCATCAGGTAAATCAACAAGAAAGGCTTTGTAAATCGTATTCAGTGCCAATTGTATTTGTAGAAAGCTGTGCTGATGATCTTGCTTTTCAATGCGCAGGACAATGGCATAATCAACACTGTGGGAATACTAATTAAGAGGCTGATGGTCTCAGAAAAGGTCGGTATACAGTTCCTCCGTTAGTTCTTTGGTTCCGGCTAACGCTTGTTTAATGGGCTTGAACACAATGAAATACAAACTTCTTTAAAGTGTATTGAAGTGTGCATCGTAGCATTTTTAAAAATAAAAAAGTCGTTTCGAAACTGTGATTTCAAAACGACAAAATTAATGATTATTTCCCACCCAAATAGTCCATGACTTTTCTAGCAAGAAAATCACTGAATGTCACCAAGTGCCGAGTATGCCATATGGAAGAAAAACATCAATGTAAATCAAGAGTACGAATGGAGGAAATAAAAGTGGCCAAAAAGGTGGTGATAGGGGCCCTTTTCTATCGAAGTACGAACTAAATTGAGCAGGAATTGGCTTTGGGACCATCTTCTAAGGCCACGTCGACATAATCCTCCTGGTAACGCTTGAAGAGCACGGCAGCGTAGCGGCAGTCGGGTTGAACTTTTTGGCCTTGTGAACGGGCTAGGTCGCAGACGGCATCGACCAGTTGGCGCGCGATGTTTTGACCACGGAGGCTGGGATCAACGTAGGTGTGGTTCAAGACGAGGACCTGGTTGTGCGCTGCTTTTAAGTAGGAAACTTCTCCCAGACGTTCCCCGTCCTTTTCGTAGTAGAACCAACCGGGTTTTTGAATGATTGCCATGTGCTTACTCCTTTTTGAAACGAAAATAATGACGTATAATGGTAGTCATCATGTAAGTAAAGTTTAGCAGAAAAGAAGGGAACGCGAAATGCCGGTACGAGGATTTGAAGTTGTCACAAAATATGAAGAGGCAGGGTTGAACTTACCAAAGCGTTCCACGATGTTAGCTGCAGGCTATGACTTTGAAGCTGCAGAAGATAAAGTCATTCCTGCACGTGGCCTACAAGAGTCACTGAAGCCGGTCCTAGTGTCAACTGGAATCAAAGCGTACATGCAAGAAGGTGAGTACTTGCAGCTAGTATCCCGTTCCTCTGGTCCCATCAAGAAAAAGTTGATGATGCCAAACGGTGTGGGTGTAGTTGATGCTGACTATTACAATAACGAAAAGAACGAAGGCGAAATTTTCTTCCAGTTCTTGAATTTTGGAGATGAAGATTTACAAATTAAGAAAGGCGACCGGATTGGCCAGGGACTTTTCTTGCCATTTTTGTTAGCGGACCAAGACGCAGATGACATCAAGATTGTCCGTGCCGGCGGTTTTGGATCAACGGGGGAGGCCTAATTCGTGGCCAAGACGAAAACACAATTTATTTGTTCGAACTGTGACTTTATCTCAGCGCGCTACTTGGGTCGCTGCCCAAACTGCGGTGAGTGGGGGACTTTTGTTGAAGAAAAAATTCAGCCGGAAACTCAATCTCGCAAATCGCGGGTTGGACTAGATGGCAAAGCGGCTAAAGTTCAAAAAATTAACCAAGTTTCGCTGGAAGAAACACCGAAAGTCGCCACGGATCTTCAAGAATTAAACCGTGTGCTTGGGGGTGGTGTGGTCGCTGGTACCCTTGTTTTGATTGGGGGTGATCCCGGAATTGGGAAGTCCACGCTCCTGTTACAGGTGTCTGGACAGTTGGCTAACCATGGCAAAGTCCTTTACGTGACGGGAGAAGAATCCGCCACACAGGTTAAGATGCGGGCGGACCGGTTGGAAGTTGGTGGGGAAGACTTTTACCTTTACCCCGAAACGGATATGGAAGCGATTAAGAAACAGGTGGAAGAACTGAAGCCGAATTTCTTAGTCATTGATTCCGTTCAGACGATGCAGGAACCGGATTTGACATCGCCGATTGGTTCGGTGGCGCAGATTCGAGAAGTCACGGCGGACCTGTTACAAATTGCAAAGACAAACAACATTTCCATTTTCATTGTTGGTCACGTAACGAAGGGCGGCGCCATCGCTGGTCCAAAGATTTTGGAACACATGGTCGATACAGTTCTATACTTTGAGGGCGATCGGCACTACAAATACCGTATCTTGCGGGCTGTCAAAAACCGTTTTGGTGCAACGAACGAACTAGGAATCTTTGAAATGCGCGATAAGGGATTGGCTGAAGTGGCCAATCCTTCGGAAATTTTCTTGGAAGAACGGTTGGCGGGAGCGACTGGCTCTTCCATCGTCGCGACTTTGGAAGGGGAACGACCCATTTTGGTTGAACTACAGGCCTTAGTCACACCATCGGTCTTTGGAAATGCGCAGCGAACGGCCACTGGTTTGGACCGCAACCGGGTATCCCTGATTATGGCAGTTTTGGAAAAACGGGCCAACCTGTTGTTGCAAAATCAGGATGCTTATTTGAAAGCGGCTGGGGGTGTGAAACTGGATGAACCGGCCATTGACTTGGCGATTGCCGTGGCGATTGCCTCTTCCTATCAGGATAAGGAGTCACCGGCATCGGATGTTTTCATCGGCGAACTGGGATTGACTGGTGAAGTTCGTTCGGTCACTGATTTGGAAGGCCGTTTGAAGGAAGCGCGGAAACTTGGCTTTTCCAGGGCGGTGGTTCCTAAAAATAATTTAGGCGGGGTCAACGTGCCGGATGGCTTAAAAGTCATCGGGGTCTCCACGATTAAGGAAGCCTTGCAACTTGCCCTTGGTTGAGAAACCCGGTAAAGTCGGGGGATTCGACTGAAAAGACGGCCTTTTTGTTGTATACTAATTAAGAGAAATTTTCAGCTAAGCTGACTTAGGAGAAAAGAATTCATGACAGACGACTTTCGTGTCCGCTATGCCCCATCACCAACGGGCTACTTGCATATTGGAAACGCCCGTACGGCGCTGTTTAACTGGCTTTTTGCACGTCATTACAACGGTACTTTTGTGATTCGTATCGAAGATACTGACGCTGCCAGAAACATTGCTGACGGGGAAAAGTCCCAACTCGATAACTTAAAGTGGTTGGGCTTGGACTGGGACGAATCACCAGAAAACCCTGGTGAATACGGTCCTTACCGCCAATCAGAACGTAACGAACAGGGAATTTACCAACCCTACATCGATGATTTGTTGAAGCGTGGTTTGGCTTACAAGTCCTACAAGACTTCAGAGCAATTGAAGGCTGAACGTGAAGCGCAACAGGCGGCTAAGCAGGCTCCTCACTATGTGTACGAATACGAGGGAATGTCACAAGAAGAGCGTGAAGCTGAATACGCTAAGTATGAAGCGCAGGGATTGAAGCCCGTTGTTCGGATTCGTGTGCCTGAAGAAAAGGTTTACGAATGGGACGACATCGTTAAGGGACACATTTCCATTGGCGGAAAAGAAGTTGGTGGCGATTGGGTTATCCAAAAAGCTGATGGTATGCCAACGTACAACTTTGCCGTTGTGGTTGATGACCACTTGATGAAAATTTCGCACGTTTTGCGTGGGGATGATCACGTGTCGAACACGCCAAAGCAAATGATGGTTTACGATGCCTTTGGTTGGGATATTCCAAAGTTCGGGCACATGGCTTTGATCATCAACGCGGCAACTGGTAAGAAGTTGTCTAAGCGTGATAACGATGTTCTGCAGTTCGTGGAGCAGTATCGCGAATTGGGTTACCAACCTGAAGCTCTTGATAATTTCATTGGTTTGCTTGGTTGGTCACCAAAGGGCGAGGATGAAATCTTCTCCCTTGAAGAATTTAAGAACATGTTTGACGAACACCGTTTGTCAAAGGCGAACGCTAAGTTCGACCAAAAGAAGCTGGAGTGGATCAACAACCAGTGGATTCGTCGCGAAAAAGATAAGATTATGCCGCAACTGATTGATGAATTGGTCAAGGCCGGTTTCATCACGGAAGATGAGGCAAAGGCTAAGCACGATTGGTTAGTCCAAGCCATTGACGTTGCCGGAGTAGATGGTATTTCTTACACTCGTCAAATTGTTGATTTGATGCGTGAACCTTTCTTCCAATTGGGTGAAATCACGGATGAAATGACGGATTACCTCACGTCAGAAGCCGGTCAAAAGGTCTTGGCTGCTTGGAATGATGCGTACCGTGCACTGCCTGACGATACTGATGCAGATACCTACATGAAGACGATTCGTGCTATTCAAAACGACTTGGAAATCAAGGGACGTGATCTTTGGAACCCAATCCGAATTGCCACAACCCATCAGATTCAAGGTCCCAACTTGCCAGAATTGCTTGTTCTTTTAGATAAGGAAGAAGTACTGAAGACAATGGATGACGTTATCGCTAAGTATCAGGGGTAATCATCACATAAAAGCGAGAGCCGGTTGGTTCTCGCTTTTTGTTATAATTAAGAAAAAAGTCGAAAAGGAAGCAGAAGCATGCAAAGTGTCTACAACACCTATAGTTTGGAAAAAGAGATCTTTTCACCAATCGAACCCGGCAAGGTGCGCATGTATCTCTGTGGACCAACGGTATACAACTACATCCACATTGGGAATGCTCGTTCTTCCGTGGCCTTTGACACCATTCGGAAATATTTGGAATGGCGGGGCTATGACGTAAATTTTGTCTCAAACTTTACGGATTTGGGTGACAAAGTCATTGCTCAGGGTGAAAAGGAAGGCTTAACTGAAGAAGAAGTGGCTGACAAATATGCGGATGCCTTTTTGGAAGATGTAGCGGCTTTGAATGTGGAGGCAGCGACTAGTCGACCACGTGCCACACAGTATATGGAAGAAATGGTTCACTTCGTCGAAAAATTAATGGCGGAAGGAATGGCTTACGAGGTCAACGGCAACGTCTATTTCCGGACGAATCAGTTTAAAAATTATGCCGTGTTATCGCACCAAAACATGGACGAATTAAAAAAGAACGCTGCCGGCCGTCTGGATGGGGATGATCAGGAAGAAAAGGAAAACCCAACTGACTTTGCTCTCTGGAAGAAAGAGGTCCGTGAAAATGTCACGTCCTGGCCATCGCCATGGGGACCAGGACGCCCAGGGTGGCACCTGGAGTGTTCAGTAATGAACGACGTTCTCTTGGGTAAAACCATTGATATTCATGCGGGCGGCATTGACCTGGTCTTTCCACACCATACGAATGAGTTGGCCCAGTCTGAGTCGTACCATGGCAAGACGTTCGTCAACTACTGGTTGCATAATGGCTTTGTGAACATTAACGACGAGAAAATGTCCAAATCGATGGGGAATTTCGTAACGATCCATGACTTGTTGCAAGACCCTTCCATCGACCCTCAGGGATTGCGTTATTTCTTAGCCAAAACACAGTACCGCCGTCCAGTCGCTTATTCTCGTGCCCGTTTGGATCAGGCTCAGCAGGAATTAACAAAAATTTACCGGACGATGCGGGCCTTGGCTAAAAAAGCCGGAAATACGGGTGAGGTGTCTGACAACTTGGCGGAGCAGGTGCACTTGTTGGAGGAGCGTTTTATTGGCGCGATGGATGACGACTTTGGGGTGGAGAACGCACTAACAGCTGTCTTTGAAGCGCTGACTTTGGCAAACCGTTCGCTTGAAGCAGGTGAATCAGCAGCGGGATTGCAACTGATTGAAAACCACCTGCAAAACTGGCTGCATATTTTTGGAATTGATTATTTTGAGGAAGATCATCAGTTATCGGACGAAGTAAAGCGACTTTTGGAGCGTAGGGCACAAGCACGCAAGGAAAAGGACTTCGCGTTATCCGATGAGTTGCGTGATGCCTTAAAGGAAAACGGAGTAGCTGTCAAAGATGGTCGCGATGGTCAAACCATTGAATGGTTATAAAATAACGAACAATTTGATGTGAATGCCAAAAATAAAAAGCTGAGAAACGAATGTTTCTCGGCTTTTTAAATGGTATAACAGATGAATTGTGATTTGTTTGTTTTTTTGAAAAAAAGCATTGACCAGGAGGAAGAAAGTCAGTATACTAATTATTGTTCCTTGCGAGGGACAAGCGCTTCGGCAAAGGTCGAAGGGCAAGAAAACTCAATAAAAAGTAGTTGACAAAAGAAATGATGCCTGCTATGATATATGAGTTGCCCAAACGGGTTAGCACATTGAAAACTGAACAAAACTTTGAACAAACAAATCTGTAACGCGATTTAGCTTTGACAGCTAAATCGAACAAATTTGCGAAGTCAATTCGTAACAAACAATAAACGGATAGGCGTTATCGAGAGATAGCAACTAGTCAGTTTAATCGAAGAGCAATCTTCAAACTTTTAACATGAGAGTTTGATCCTGGCTCAGGATGAACGCTGGCGGCGTGCCTAATACATGCAAGTCGTACGAACAGCGGAAAGTGCTTGCACTTTCCAAGTAAGTGGCGAACGGGTGAGTAACACGTGAATAACCTACCTCAAAGTCTGGGATAACCATTGGAAACAGTGACTAATACCGGATAAAACCCAAGTGCACATGCACTAAGGTTAAAAGCTGCGTTTGCAGCGCTTTAAGATGGATTCGCGGTGCATTAGTTAGTTGGTGAGGTAAAGGCTCACCAAGACGATGATGCATAGCCGAGTTGAGAGACTGACCGGCCACATTGGGACTGAGACACGGCCCAAACTCCTACGGGAGGCTGCAGTAGGGAATCTTCCACAATGGGCGCAAGCCTGATGGAGCAACGCCGCGTGTGTGATGAAGGCTTTCGGGTCGTAAAGCACTGTTGTATGGGAAGAACGGGTTTAAGAGGAAATGCTTAGACAGTGACGGTACCATACCAGAAAGGGACGGCTAAATACGTGCCAGCAGCCGCGGTAATACGTATGTCCCGAGCGTTATCCGGATTTATTGGGCGTAAAGCGAGCGCAGACGGTTGCTTAAGTCTGAAGTGAAAGCCCACAGCTCAACTGTGGAATGGCTTTGGAAACTGGGCAACTTGAGTGCAGTAGAGGTAAGTGGAACTCCATGTGTAGCGGTGGAATGCGTAGATATATGGAAGAACACCAGTGGCGAAGGCGGCTTACTGGACTGCAACTGACGTTGAGGCTCGAAAGTGTGGGTAGCAAACAGGATTAGATACCCTGGTAGTCCACACCGTAAACGATGGATACTAGTTGTTAGAGGGTTTCCGCCCTTTAGTGACGAAGCAAACGCATTAAGTATCCCGCCTGGGGAGTACGACCGCAAGGTTGAAACTCAAAGGAATTGACGGGGACCCGCACAAGCGGTGGAGCATGTGGTTTAATTCGAAGCAACGCGAAGAACCTTACCAGGTCTTGACATCCTTTGAAGGTACTAGAGATAGTGCTGTCTTCTTCGGAAGCAAAGTGACAGGTGGTGCATGGCCGTCGTCAGCTCGTGTCGTGAGATGTTGGGTTAAGTCCCGCAACGAGCGCAACCCTTATGTTTAGTTGCCAGCATTCAGTTGGGCACTCTAGACAGACTGCCGGTGACAAACCGGAGGAAGGCGGGGACGACGTCAGGTCATCATGCCCCTTATGACCTGGGCTACACACGTGCTACAATGGCGTATACAACGAGCAGCAAACCTGTGAAGGTAAGCGAATCTCTTAAAGTACGTCTCAGTTCGGATTGTAGTCTGCAACTCGACTACATGAAGTCGGAATCGCTAGTAATCGCGGATCAGCATGCCGCGGTGAATACGTTCCCGGGTCTTGTACACACCGCCCGTCACACCATGGGAGTTGGTAATGCCCAAAGCCGGTGGCCTAACCTTCGGGGAGGAGCCGTCTAAGGCAGGACTGATGACTGGGGTGAAGTCGTAACAAGGTAGCCGTAGGAGAACCTGCGGCTGGATCACCTCCTTTCTAAGGATAACCGGAACGTTACAGGGACTTAAGTGTCAATTTGATTTGTTACAAAGTTTTGTTTAGTTTTGAGTGTGTGAACTCTACCGAATTTGGGTACGGGGGATTAGCTCAGCTGGGAGAGCACCTGCTTTGCAAGCAGGGGGTCATCGGTTCGATCCCGATATTCTCCATTGGTTGCTTCGGTAACCAAGCTTGTACATTGAAAACTGAATAATCAAGAAAATCTTTTAAAATCAAGAAATTGATTCTTAAATAAACCGAGAAACAACACAAGTTCTTTAAAAAGAACGGTTTAATCGCAGGTCTGAAAAATGACCAACTCATAAAACTGATCCAACTATAAATAGTTGTGGTTAAGTGAATAAGGGCGCGTGGTGGATGCCTTGGCACTAGGAGCCGATGAAGGACGTGACTAACTACGATAAGCTTCGGGGAGCGGTAAGTACGCTATGAGCCGGAGATTTCCGAATGGGGAAACCCAACATTATAATGTTATCTAAAAGTCAATACATAGCTTTTAGAAGGAATACGCTGTGAACTGAAACATCTCATTAGCAGCAGGAGCAGAAAGAAAAATCGATTCCCTGAGTAGCGGCGAGCGAAACGGGAAGAGCCCAAACCAGGATGCTTGCATCTTGGGGTTGTAGGACTGTCGTTGAGTTACCAAGTAAGCATTTAGGTGAAAACGTTGGGAAGCGTTATCAAAGAGGGTGATAATCCCGTAACCGAAAGATGACTTACCTCTAGACAGGATCCTGAGTACGGCCGGACA
>NZ_CP196668.1:810000-932500 GCF_058507945.1 Fructobacillus sp. ESL1129 | reverse complement strand
TACGTTTATTTAAGGAAAGATAAGTAAGGATTATTTAGTTTTGAGTGTAAAAGCTCAAAAGGTGTCGTGTTGATGGCAAAGAGGAACCACCTGTTCCCATCTCGAACACAGAAGTTAAGCTCTTTAGCGCCGAAAGTAGTTGCCGGAACGCTGGCTGCGAGGATAGGACGACGCGATGCCTGTACATATTAAACGAGGAGACTCGTTTTTATTTTGGACGCTTAGCTCAGCTGGGAGAGCACCTGCCTTACAAGCAGGGGGTCACAGGTTCGATCCCTGTAGCGTCCATTGACCAAGGTCAAAAAAGAAGCGCCGCGTCGGGCAAATCCAGCCGACTTAGCTCAGCTGGTAGAGCACCGCTCTTGTAAAGCGGGGGTCGAAGGTTCGAATCCTTTAGTCGGCATATTATGCGAACATAGTTCAGAGGTAGAACATCACCTTGCCATGGTGGGGGTCGCGGGTTCGAATCCCGTTGTTCGCTTGGAATGCCGGCGTGGCGGAATAGGCAGACGCACAGGACTTAAAATCCTGCGATGGAAACATCGTACCGGTTCGATCCCGGTCGCCGGCATTATATTTGCACCTATAGCGCAATTGGATAGAGCGTCTGACTACGAATCAGGAGGTTGCAGGTTCGACTCCTGCTAGGTGCATCGTCTTCGAAACCAGGAGACAGGACGGAAGTCCAAAAGGAACGGGACGTAGCTCAGCTTGGTAGAGCACCTGGTTTGGGACCAGGGGGTCGCAGGTTCGAATCCTGTCGTCCCGATGGCTGGAAACAGCGACATCGCGGTGTAGCTCAGCTGGCTAGAGCGTTCGGTTCATACCCGAGAGGTCGAGGGTTCGATTCCCCCTGCCGCGATAGGCTCGAACAGGGACCATTAGCTCAGCTGGTTAGAGCAGACGGCTCATAACCGTCCGGTCGTTGGTTCGAGTCCAACATGGTCCATGAAGTGATCAGACAATCATGGAGGATTACCCAAGTCTGGCTGAAGGGAACGGTCTTGAAAACCGTCAGGTCGAGAAATCGGCGCGAGGGTTCGAATCCCTCATCCTCCTTAGGGCGAGTGCCCAACGAAAATAATATTATCGCGGGATGGAGCAGTTCGGTAGCTCGTCGGGCCCATAACCCGAAGGTCGCAGGTTCAAATCCTGCTCCCGCAATTGGTCGCATGGTCTAGCTGGTTAGGACGCCTGCCTGTCACGCAGGAGATCACGGGTTCGAACCCCGTTGTGACCGTTTCTTTAATAAAAGAGATGGCTCTGTAGCTCAGTTGGTAGAGCAATGCATTGAAGCTGCATGTGTCGGCGGTTCGATTCCGTCCAGCGCCATAGGGGGAACCCGAGAAGATGCGAATGTAGTTCAATGGTAGAATTCCAGCCTTCCAAGCTGGCTATGCGGGTTCGATTCCCGTCATTCGCTTATGGGCCATTAGCTCAGTTGGTTAGAGCGCTGTGTTGATAACGCAGAGGTCCCTGGTTCGAATCCAGGATGGCCCATCAGAGAATAGTCGACTTCGGTCGGCTTTTTTTGTGGGTAAAAAACGCTTGTCAAAGTCTTCTTTCTAGCATACAATAAAGGTATCAACTCATCATAAGTAGGTCATTTCAGAAAGACAGCGGTTGTTGTAAGCTGTCAGACCGAAACTCCAATGAGTCACGAGTAGCGGGTAATGCCGCTCGGTTTCCACCGTTATCGGGTAATGAGTGCTGCATTTTGCAGAAACTGGGTGGTACCACGGATTGCGTTTTTTTCGTCCCTGACTTTTGTCGGATGAAAAGGCGCTTTTTGTATAGGAGGAGATGTTTCAATGTTGGATTTAAAGTATTTACGCAAAAATAAGGAAGAGGCAGCTAAAAAGCTTGCTGATCGTGGTGTTGAGCCGGGGACCCTTGAAGCGTTGTTGGCAAAAGATGAGAATCGTCGTGCTTTGATTGCTAAAGTGGAAGAAATGAAGGCTAAGCGTAACGAAGCTTCAGATAAGATTGCCTTTGCTAAACGTCAAAAAGAAGATGCTTCAGATGCCATTGCAGAAATGCAAGCTGTGGCAAAAGAAATCAAAGAAATTGACCAGACCTTGGCTGACTTAGATGCTGAAGTGAAGGAAGAAGCAGCTCACTTACCAAACATCGCAGAAGCCGATGTTCCCGTTGGACCTGATGAGGATAGTAATGTTGAGGTTCGAAAGTGGGCGCCAAAGGATTACGAGGGGCGTCCCCATGCTTTAGAAGAGGCACCAAAGTGGTTGAAGCCTCACTATGAAATTGGTGAAGACCTGGGAATTTTGGACTTCGAGCGTGGTGCCAAGGTTTCTGGCGCGCGTTTCCTCTACTACGTGGGTGATGGTGCTCGCTTAGAGCGTGCTGTGTATAACTTCATGTTGGATGAACACCGCAAGGAAGGCTACACTGAAATGATTACGCCAATCGTGGTCAACGATTCCGCTATGTACGGAACGGGGCAGTATCCAAAGTTCAAAGACGACGCCTACCGTGTGCAAGATCTTGATCAGACTTACATTCCAACGGCTGAGGTGCCATTGACGAACTACTATTCTGGTGAGACTTTGCCAGCAGAAGATCTACCAATTTCATTTACGGCGCTGTCACCATCCTTCCGTAAGGAAGCCGGTGCCGCTGGTCGTGATACCCGTGGTTTGATTCGCTTGCACCAGTTTAACAAAGTCGAAATGGTGAAATTCGCCAAGCCAGAAGATTCCGATAACCAGTTGGAAATCATGACGAAGAATGCTGAAAACATTTTGCAAAAGCTGGGACTGCCATACCATGTCATCACTTTGTCGACGGGGGACATGGGCTTCTCTGCTGCTAAGACACACGATGTTGAAGTTTGGATTCCAGCTCAGAATATGTATCGTGAAATTTCATCTGTTTCCAATACCCGCGACTTTCAAGCTCGCCGGATGCACATCACCTACCGTAATGAGGACGGCAAACTTGAATTGGTTCACACGTTGAATGGTTCTGGACTGGCAGTTGGTCGTACGGTGGCCGCTATTTTGGAAAACTACCAAAATGAAGATGGTTCTGTAACGGTACCTGAAGTGCTGCGCCCTTACTTGGGTGGACAAGAGAAATTAAACAAGACGCCCCATCATTAATTCTTAATTAAAAAGTCCTAAAAAGCGCCAGGTCCTGCCTGTCTTTTTTGGGCTTTTTTTGCTATAATTAGGCTTAGTTTCTAAAATAATTCAAGATCATAATGACTTTTATGAAAGGGGCGTATCTGGGCAACTGGATACCGAACATTCGATGGCAAATCCTATTCGTAAAGCGCTGGATAACTCCCGGCACAAATTAAAGAAAATTGACAAGGTGGCGAACCAGGTCGAAGCGTTGGCTGATGATATGGCTGCTCTGTCCGATGAGGCCTTGCAGAAGAAGACCCAAGACTTTCAAATTCACATTCAAAAGGCCCTTGCTGGTATTAAAGACGATAAGGCGAAGCAAAAGGCAACGGCCAAGGTTTTGGATGAAATTTTGCCTGAAGCCTTTGCTGTAGCACGTGAAGGTGCTAAGCGTGTTCTTGGTTTGTACCCATACCACGTCCAAGTGATGGGGGCCATCGTGCTTCATGGCGGAAACATTGCCGAAATGAAGACTGGTGAAGGAAAGACTTTGACGGCCACAATGGCGGTTTACTTGAACGCACTGGCTGGTAACGGTGTCCACGTTGTGACGGTTAACGATTACCTCTCGAAGCGTGATGCGGAACAGATGGGTCAACTGTACAATTGGTTGGGCCTTTCGGTTGGTATTAACGTTGGGGACGATTCACCCGAAAAGAAGCGGGCTGCCTACGATGCGGATATCACGTATTCAACCAACTTTAACATTGGGTTTGACTACCTTCGCGATAACATGGTGAACCGTGCGGAAGACCGTGTGATGCAACGTGGCCTAAACTACGCGTTGATTGATGAAGCGGATTCAATTTTGATTGATACGGCCCGTACTCCTTTGATTATTTCTGGTCCTGGTTCCGGCATTTCACCGCTCTACCAGCGTGTTGATCGTTTCGTGAAGACACTAACTCGTGACGAAGATTATAAAGTCGATGAGGAATCAAAGAACACGTCATTGACGCCCAAGGGAATCAAAGCTGCCGAAGTCTTCTTTAACTTAGATAATATTTATGATAGCGCCAACACGGCCTTGACTCACCACATTGACCAAGCGCTACGTGCTAACTTTAACTACTTACGTGATAAAGATTACGTTGTGCAGGAAGGCGAAGTGAAGTTGATTGACCAATCAACTGGTCGTATTTCTGAAGGAACTCGTTTGTCTGATGGTTTGCACCAAGCCATCGAAGCCAAAGAAGGCGTCGAGATCAAGGAAGAAAACAAGTCCATGGCGCAAATCACCTACCAGAACCTCTTCCGTATGTACAAGAAGTTGTCTGGTATGACGGGAACGGCCAAGACGGAAGAAGAAGAGCTTCTTGAGATTTACAACATGGAAGTGATTGAGATTCCAACGAACCGACCAATTCAACGTGTTGATGAACCTGACTTGCTCTACCCATCTTTGAAGTCAAAGTACAACGCAGTGGTCGACCGCGTGGCGGAGTTGCATAAGAAAGGTCAGCCTGTCTTGTTGGGAACTGGTTCCGTTGAATCTTCCGAATTGGTTGATAAGCTCTTAACTGCCCACAAGATTCCTCACAACGTGTTGAACGCTAAGAACAACGAAAAAGAAGCCGAAATCATTGCCAATGCCGGGCAAAAGGGTGCCGTAACGGTTGCCACCAACATGGCCGGTCGTGGAACTGACATTAAGTTGGGCCCTGGTATTGATGATTTGGGTGGCTTAGCGGTGATTGCAACGGAACGTCACGAATCACGTCGTATCGATAACCAATTGCGTGGTCGTGCGGGACGTCAAGGTGACCACGGCTTCTCACAGTTCTACTTGTCTTTGCAAGATGATTTGATGATTCGTTTCGGCGCTGAAAAAGTCCGGGCTCTCTTGCAACGAATGAACATGGATGATGAAGAAACGGTCATTACCCACCGTTGGATTACTCGTTCAGTTGAGTCGGCACAAAAGCGTGTTGAAGGAAACAACTACGATACGCGTAAGAATGTCTTACAGTATGATGACGTTGTTCGTGAACAACGTGAGTTGATTTACAGGGAACGTGATGCTGTTTTGGATGAAAAGGAGTCTCTCGATGATGCCTTAATGGGCATGGTTGAGCGGACAATTGACCGCGTGGTTGACGCGCAGACACCTGGTAAGGATGCCGAAAAGTGGCACTTAGATGAAATCAATACCTTTATTGAATCATCGATTACGTCACCAAAGCACGGTTCTGTTCGTTTGCAGAACCTAACTCGTCCTGAAATCAAGGAAAAGATTCTGGAGTTGGCCAAGGAGAACTTAGCTGAAAAGAAGGAAGCCTTGTATGACGAAGGACAGCTTTTGGCCTTTGAACGGGTTGTTATTCTTCGTTCCGTTGACCAACACTGGACGGACCACATCGATGCCCTCGACCGTTTGCGTCAGGGAGTGGGTCTTCGCGGTTATGGTCAGTTGAACCCATTGGTTGAATACCAAAACGAAGCTTTTGCTAACTTTAACAAAATGATTGCTGATATTGAGTATGATGCAACTCGAACTTTCATGAAGGCCGAGATTCGTACTAATTTGTCAGCCTAAGCACAAGGCGAACGATGAGTTCGCTTTTCTTATGGGAGGATTGCCATGGAAGTAGTGGCTGCCAAACAGGCTCTAGCTGGTATCCGAGAGGAAGTTGCCGGCTTTGAAAAAACATTAGATTTGGATGCATTGACGGAGGAAATTGCCGACTTTGAAAACCAGATGACCGAACCGGGTTTCTGGGATGATCAGCAAAAAGCCCAAGGTGTGATTGATGAGACCAACGTCTTGAAGAAAAGGCGGGATTCATTCTTAGCATTGGGTGAAGCAGCTGATGAAATCGAGATGTTGATTGAAATTGTTTCCGAAGACCCTGAAGATACCGATTCTGCTGAAGAGTTGGGTCAGTTGGTGGAAAAGACCCAGGATGCTGTCCAAGCCTATAACCTGGAACAGTTGTTGACGGGGGAATACGATGCCAACAATGCCATCTTGGAAATCCATCCTGGTTCGGGTGGAACTGAATCGACCGACTGGGGCGAAAAACTTTACCGGATGTACACTCGTTGGGCCCAAGCCCACGACTTTAAAGTCGATGTGTTGAACTACAATGCGGGTGACGAAGCCGGTATTGACTCGGCCACGATCAAAGTTTCCGGGCACAACGCCTACGGATTCTTACGTTCAGAAAAGGGCGTGCATCGCTTCGTTCGGATTTCCCCCTTTGATTCGGCGGGGCGTCGACACACTTCCTTTGTATCGGTCGATGTTATGCCTGAATTGGATGACTCCATCGAAGTCGAAGTTCGTGATGACGACATCAAGATGGACGTCTTTCGTTCCGGTGGTGCCGGTGGTCAGAACGTCAATAAGGTGTCAACTGGTGTGCGTTTGACCCACGAACCGACTGGCATTGTTGTGTCATCAACGGTCGAACGTACCCAGTACGGTAACCGTGATTATGCCATGCGCTTGTTGAAGGCTAAGCTTTACCAGATGGAACTGGAAAAGAAGGAAGCCGAACGAGCGGCTTTGGCTGGTGAAAAGAAGGAAAACGGATGGGGTTCTCAAATCCGCTCCTATGTCCTACATCCCTATCAGATGGTTAAGGATCACCGGACGGGATATGAAACAAATCAACCGCAAGATGTCTTGGATGGGGACTTAGACCCATTCATTAATGCCTACCTTCAGTGGCAATTGGCATTGAAAAATCCAGATTAATCAAAAGCAGGTGAACGCCTGCTTTTTTGATTGGTCTGGACAAGACTTTATGTAACGTCTTGACTGCGTTATAATAGTAGCCAATTACGAGACGAATTGAATGAAAGAAGGAGTAGAACATGGCACAAGAATACACAAATTCAGCAAAGACTGCCCTGGCAATTGCCCAGGATCAAGCCAAGTACTTCCGCCACTTAGCCGTGGGAACGGAACACCTTCTTCTCGCCCTAGCGATGGAAAAACAAGGTGTCGCTGGTAAGATTTTGGCCGAGTTTGCCGTTACGGGCAAAGCCGTTCAGGAAGAGGTCGAACACTACACTGGTTTTGGTGTCCAACAGGCCTTTGACCCTGACCTCTACTTACCATACTCGCCAAAGGCTGGCAGCATCTTGAACTGGGCCAAAGAGCAGGCTGAAACCTTGGGGCAAACTGAAATTGGCACGGAGTTGCTCTTGTTGTCCTTGATTCAAGACCAAAGCATTTTGGCCGCCCGCGTGTTGCTCTCACTGGATGTCAACCTCACTGACTTGCAACGGGCGGTTCTTCGCCGACTAGGCGTCACAGATTTGCGTAAGCAGTTGAAAAAAGGACGCGTCAAGCAGCAATCAATCGAAGGAACACCAACCTTGGATAAACTTGGCCGTGATTTGACTCAGGTCGCTCGGACAGAACATTTGGATCCAGTCATTGGTCGGGATAAGGAAGTGCGGCGTGTTGTCCAGATTTTGTCACGACGGACTAAGAATAACCCCGTACTTGTTGGCGAACCTGGTGTTGGAAAGACCGCCATTGCTGAAGGATTGGCGCAGCGCATTGTGCAGGGACAAGTACCAGAAAATTTGAAGCACAAGCGCTTGATGGTTTTGGACATGGGTTCTTTGGTTGCTGGAACAAAGTACCGCGGGGAGTTCGAAGCTCGTTTGAAGCAAATCATCGACGAAATCGAAGCTGACGGGCAAGTGATTCTCTTTGTCGATGAACTGCACACCCTCGTGGGTGCTGGTGGTGCCGAAGGCGCTATTGATGCGGCCAATATCCTGAAGCCAGCATTGGCTCGTGGCGACTTGCAGTTGCTTGGCGCAACGACTTTTGATGAGTACCAACAGTCGATTGAATCAGACGCCGCACTGGAACGACGCTTCGCTCGGGTGACTGTTAATGAGCCTTCGACTGAGGAAGCCATTGCTATTTTGAAGGGAATCCGTCCAAAGTTTGCTAGCTACCACCGGGTCAACATTGAGGATGGCGCCATCGAGGCAGCCGTGAAGTTATCTGCCCGTTACATTACGGGACGCTTCCTTCCTGATAAAGCCATTGATTTGATGGATGAAGCAGCGGCCAAAGTCCAAATTGATGCCGTTGATCAAGCCACGCCTGTTCACAAAGACCGGACAAAGTTGACGGCCATTGTTAATAAGAAAGAAGCGGCCATTGCTGACATGGACTTTGAGTTGGCAGCGGACCTACGCCTGAAAGAAATTGCCTTACGTCAAAAGATTGATAAGGCGATGACCAAAGCGGAACGAAAAGAGGCAAGCCAGCATGCTTACAGCATGAAGGTGACGCCTGAAGATATTGCCACGGTTATTTCACAGCAGACGGGTGTGCCGTTGAACCAAGTGCAGGAAAGCGAGTCTGACCAGCTTGTCAATTTGGAAAAAGAGTTGGGTAAGCGAGTGATTGGACAAAAGGCGGCGGTGTCAGCTGTTTCACGGGCTATCCGCCGTGCCCGCTCAGGGCTGGCTGACCCCAAGCGCCCAATGGGGACTTTCCTCTTCTTAGGACCAACCGGTGTTGGAAAGACTGAACTGGCCAAGGCTTTGGCTGAGTTGGTCTTCGGTTCGGAAGACAACATGATTCGAATCGATATGTCTGAGTATCAAGAACAGTACTCGGCCTCCCGTCTAATCGGGGCTGCTCCTGGTTATGTTGGTTACGACCAGGGTGGGCAATTGACCGAACAAGTTCGGAAGCATCCCTATTCAATTATCTTGTTGGATGAGCTGGAAAAGGCGAACAAGGATATCTACAACTTGATGTTGCAGGTCTTTGACGATGGGTTCTTGACCGATGCCAAGGGTCGTCGAGTGAACTTCCGTAACACGATTATCATCATGACGTCCAACTTGGGGGCAACCCGGTTGCGTGACGAAAAGACGGTTGGGTTCGGTTCTGTCGACCAAGCTGAGAATAAAGAGGCAGTAGCGAATAAGATTCGTGAAACAGTCAAGGAAACGTTCCGGCCAGAATTTGTGAACCGCATTGATGAAGTGTTGGTCTTTGATCCATTGGAAGAACCAGAAGTTGAACAAATTGTTCGCCTGTTGTCCAAGTCATTACTGGAACGGGTAGCGGAGCAAGGGGTTAAGATTAAGATCACCCAAGCAGCAGTTAAAACCATTGCTGAAGAAGGCTATGACCGTGAATATGGTGCTCGGCCAGTTCGTCGCCTTATTCAAACGGCTATTGAGGATAAACTGTCGGAAGCGCTTCTTTCTGGTGAAATCTCAACGGCTGACATGGTGACGATTGGTGCCACAAAGGGTCAGATTACGTTAAAAATCAAAAAGGCTAGTGAACAAGCAGTAGTATCGAATGCTTGAAACAAATGAAAAGTCCAACCACCGTGCCGTGGTTGGACTTTTTTTGGAAGATTAAACGCTGTCTGAAGGTCGTTAAGTTGCTTCTACTTTTCTAAAAATGATTTTTTAAAAGTAGAATCAACCAGGAAAGTAAGAGGAATGGTAAAAAAGGCAAGGATTGATTCATTTCTTTAGAACAAAGATAGTCGAGTAGGGCGCTGCATGAAGCAATGGCGATGAAGAGCAAAAAATCAGCATCCGTGAAAGTGAGCATTGCGATTAGCAGAACAGGGAGATCGCCAAAACCAAGTTTGTGCAGAAAAATGAGAATGAGTACCTCGATAAGAATCCAAAACTTCATCCATGTCAAACAACTGGTCGTACTCTGAAGGTAAACAATCGGAACGACGAGGAAGATCCAGTCACTGTGAGCCTTCAGTGCCTGGCTATCTTCACGAGCTAGAAAGAGGAGTGGGAAGACTAGCCAATATTGCGGTTCGAAAGAAGGTGCCACCAAAGCCATGGTGATTGGAAAGAAAAGTTCGAAAAATACCCACTGTTTCTTACTAGTAAAAGTGGCATGACATTTTGAGCAACGAAAGGATTGAAAGCATGCTGAAAAAATGGGGATGAGCTGGTACCAGTTCAGTTGTGTCGTGCAATGGAAACAATATGAGCGCTTCGTAAACAACGGGCGTTTTGCGATGGCGCGGTCGGCTAAACAACAGATAAGGGAGGCCAAAATGGATTGTAGCAGAAAGTTTAATAAGTAGTTCATACCAAATAGCACGAAAAAGCCTTCAAAAGCTCATCCAAGCTTTTATTCTTTCTTAATAAAAAAGCCGTAGAAAAGGGCGTAAATTGCCTTGACTTTGTCCCAGATAATGCTATTATATTGGACGTGCTTTTAAGACATGTGCTCTGAATATCGCGATAATCGTGATGAAGGGCGGTGTAAAGGCAAGTCTAAGCAGGACTTCCGGGAGCACTTTTGTTTAATGACAAAAATGATACACCTGGAACTGTGAAATGAAACGAAGGAGAATAGTAGGATGCCTACAATTAACCAATTGGTTCGTAAGTCACGTAAGTCTCAAGCGACTAAGTCAAACTCACCCGCTTTGAACTTCGGCTACAACTCAATGAAGAAGAAAGCAACTAAGAATGCTGCGCCACAAAAGCGTGGGGTTGCCACTCGTGTTGGAACTTTGACACCTAAGAAGCCTAACTCAGCTTTGCGTAAGTACGCTCGTGTACGTTTGTCAAACCTGTATGAAGTGACGGCTTACATCCCAGGTATCGGTCACAACTTGCAGGAACACTCGGTTGTTTTGATCCGTGGTGGTCGTGTTAAGGATTTGCCTGGTGTGCGTTACCACGTTATCCGTGGTGCACTGGATACTGCCGGTGTTGAAGGTCGTATGAGCTCACGTTCTAAGTATGGAACAAAAGCTCCTAAGAAGTAAAAAGGAGAGGAAAACTTATGCCACGTAAAGGTTATACGAAGCGTCAGGAAGTTTTGCCTGACCCAATTTACAATTCAAAGCTGGTTTCCCGTTTGATCAACAAGTTGATGATCGATGGTAAGCGTGGAACGGCATCAACGATCTTGTATGATGCCTTCGACCGTATCAAGGAAACAACTGGTAACGATCCATTGGAAGTTTTCGAACAAGCCATGGAAAACATCATGCCAGTATTGGAAGTTAAGGCCCGCCGTGTTGGTGGATCAAACTACCAGGTGCCTATCGAAGTTCGCCCAGACCGTCGTACGACTTTGGGTCTCCGTTGGTTGGTTAACTACGCTCGTTTGCGTAACGAACACACAATGGACGAACGTTTGGCCAAGGAAATCATCGATGCAGCAAACGAAAACGGTGCATCAGTTAAGAAGCGCGAAGACACGCACAAGATGGCTGAAGCCAACCGTGCCTTTGCTCACTACCGTTGGTAGGATGAATCGGTTAGCTTGCTAACCGGTTGCTTCTTAGCAATGAATATTCTTTTTAAAAAGCGAACTGAAACTAGGTCGCTTTTTCTTGCAAATAACGAAAAATTTTAGGAGAACACAATGGCAAAGCGTGAATATCCGCTTAACCGTACTCGTAACATTGGTATCATGGCCCACATCGATGCTGGTAAGACGACGACGACTGAGCGTATCTTGTACTATACTGGTAAGATCCACAAGATTGGTGAAACGCACGATGGTGCTTCACAAATGGATTTCATGGACCAGGAAAAGGAACGTGGAATTACGATCCAGTCTGCCGCTACGACGGCCGTTTGGCGTGGATTCTTTGACCAATACGAAAAAGATCCATTCCGTGTTAACATCATCGATACCCCAGGTCACGTGGACTTCACAATCGAAGTTGAACGTGCCCTCCGTGTGTTGGATGGTGCCGTAGCCGTGTTGGATGGTGCTGCTGGTGTTGAACCACAGACTGAAACTGTTTGGCACCAAGCGACAACTTATAACGTCCCACGTATCGTCTTCGTTAACAAGATGGATAAGTTGGGTGCAGACTTTGCAATGTCTGTTGAATCAATGCACGAACGTCTTCGTGTTAACGCCGAAGCTATCCAATGGCCAATCGGTGCCGAAGACGACTTTGCTGGTGTCATTGATTTGATTACGCAGGAAGCTTACTACCCAACGGATGATCTTGGATCAACTTGGGAACCTAAGGAAATCCCTGCTGACTACAAGGACATCGTTGCAGAACGTCGCGAAAAGTTGATTGAAGCGGTTGCTGATGTTGATGAAGAATTGATGAACAAGTACCTTGAAGGGGAAGAAATTTCAGTTGACGAATTGAAGGCGGCTATCCGTCGTGCAACGTTGGCTTTGGAATTCTACCCAGTTCTTGCCGGTTCTGCCTACAAGGATAAGGGTGTTCAAATGATGTTGGATGCCGTTGTTGATTACTTGCCATCACCTTTGGAAGTTCGTCCTTATGTCGCTACCGACCCTAAGACGGATGAAGAAGTTGACTTGGTTGCCGATGACTCAAAGCCATTCGCTGCCTTGGCATTTAAGATCATGACGGACCCATTCGTTGGTCGTTTGACGTTTATGCGTGTTTATACTGGTTCATTGAAGGCCGGTTCATACGTACAAAACACTTCTTCTGACTCACGTGAACGTGTTGGTCGTTTGCTTCAAATGCACGCCACTTCACGTACTGAAATCGAAGAAGTCTTCTCTGGTGATATCGCCGCTGCCATTGGTTTGAAGAACACCACGACTGGTGATTCTTTGACGGCCGTTGACCATCCATTGATCTTGGAATCAATGGAATTCCCAGAACCAGTTATCGAATTGGCCATCGAACCAAAGACGAAGGCCGACCAAGACAAGTTGGCAACTGCTTTGCAGAAGCTTGCTGAAGAAGATCCTTCATTCCGTGCCACAACGAACCAGGAAACTGGTGACACGTTGATCGCCGGAATGGGTGAATTGCAGTTGGACATCATGGTTGATCGTATGAAGCGTGAATTCAACGTTGAAGCCCAAGTTGGTGCTCCTCAAGTTGCCTACCGTGAAGCCTTCACGAAGGACGTTAAGGCGCGTGGATTCTTCAAGCGCCAGTCTGGTGGTAAGGGACAGTATGGTGATGTTTGGATTGAATTCTCACCAAACGAAGAAGGGGCAGGCTTCGAATTCGAAGACGCCATCGTCGGTGGTGTTGTTCCTCGTGAATACATCCCTTCAGTTGAAGCAGGTTTGAAGGACGCTTTGAACGCTGGTCCTTTGGCTGGCTTCCCATTGGTTGACTTGAAGGCCAAGTTGTACGATGGTTCTTACCACGATGTCGATTCTTCTGAAGCTGCCTTTAAGATTGCCGCTTCATTGGCATTGAAGGAAGCTGCTAAGACTGCCGGTGCCGTTATTTTGGAACCAATCATGGCGGTTGACATCGTTGTTCCTGAAGAAAACCTTGGTGATGTGATGGGACACGTTTCCGCACGTCGTGGTTTGATTGAAGGACAAGAAAACCGTGGACCTGTTTTGGCCGTTAAGGCTCAGGTACCATTGTCAGAAATGTTCGGTTATGCAACGACTTTGCGTTCAGCTACGCAGGGACGTGGAACGTTCCAGATGGTCTTCGACCACTACCAGGCCGTTCCAAAGAACGTTCAAGAAGAAATTATCAAGGAACACGGCGGCGAAGCATAAGCTTTCCCCCATTTTCCTTAAAGCAGATGAGCTTTTGCTCTTCTGCTTTTTTCTTTGTCTAGAAAAGTCGGTCTGGACCGCTTCAAAAACGGCCATTTGCAGACTATACGAGTTGCCGTTGCCGTTGTAAAATAGAAACACTGAACGATTGGAGAGATTGCATGCAAGTAAATGAAAACATCCTGGAATTTAAGCAGGTTGCCTTATCTTTTGGTGAGACAGAGGTGCTCAAAAACATTGACTTGGAGCTGGATTCCGGTCAGTTTTATACCTTGCTCGGCCCCTCGGGTTCGGGAAAGTCAACCATTTTGAAGCTGATTTCCGGTCAGTTACAGCCCTCTTCTGGCAAGGTGATTTTTGATGGAAAAGTCATCAACGATCTTCCTGCTGAAAAGCGTCGGGTGAACACGGTTTTCCAAAACTACTCCCTTTTTCCAAACATGAATGTTTTTGACAACGTGGCTTTTGGACCTCGCTTAAAGAAAATGCCGGAAGAAGCCATCGAGGAAAAAGTGAAGGAGATGCTTGCTTTAGTCAAGTTGGCTGGCTATGAAAACCGAGAAATTAATGAATTATCTGGTGGACAGCAACAGCGAGTGGCCATTGCCCGCGCTTTGGCTAATGACCCTGAGTTGCTTTTGTTGGATGAACCCCTATCAGCTTTGGATTACAAACTGCGGAAGGTTTTGCAGACCGAACTGCGGACCATTCAACGCCGTCTAGGAATCACCTTTGTTTTCGTGACCCACGATCAAGAAGAAGCCCTGGCTATGTCGGATTGGATTTTTGTCATGAACGATGGTGTCATTCAGCAACAGGGAACACCAGAAGACATCTATGATGAACCGGTTAATCATTTTGTGGCTAACTTTATTGGGGAATCCAACATCGTTCCCGGTGTGATGAAGTCTGACTACGTGGTGCACTTTGTTGGGAAAGACTTTGAAAACGTGGATGCCGGTATGCGGCCAAACGAAGCGGTTGAAGTGGTTTTGCGTCCGGAAGATTTGGATTTAACGACACCCGAAAAGGGAAAGCTGGTTGTCACAATTAAGAACCAATCTTTCCGGGGTGACTATTATGAAATCATGGCGCAAGACGACGATTTGAATCTCTGGCAAGTTCAAGCAACGAACCCAGCCGTTATCGGTTCGCGGGTTGGGTTGACTTTTGACCCGGAGGACATCCACATCATGCGCTATAACGAGTCGGAAGCTGAGTTTGACGCTCGTTTAGAGGCTTACGAAGATGATGAAACGCCAACGGATCCCTCTGATTCCGCTGATAAAGTCCCTGAGGTGTTTGACCATGAATAGCACCAAGAAACGTTTTACAGAGGCTTACCTAGGTGTTTATGGACTCTGGTTGCTGGCGTTCGTGGTGGCGCCATTACTGCTCCTGCTGATTCAATCATTGAACGTGCCGGGGCAGGGCTTGTCGTTAGCGAACTACCGTGACTTTTTCACATCCGGTCCCTACTTAGCCATGACGGTTAATTCAATCTGGTACGCCTTTTTGATCACGGTGATTACTCTGGGGATTTCCTACCCCTTGGCACTTTGTTTAACAAAGCTAAAGCACCGGCAATTTTGGTTACTGTTGGTTATCTTGCCAACCTGGATCAACCTATTGTTGAAGACTTACGCCTTCATCGGCTTGCTGGGCAAGGACGGGCTACTTAATCAGAGTATTGAAGCCATGGGCTTTGGTAGTCAACAGCTGCTCTTTACTAACGGTGCTTTTTTGTTGGTGGCAGCCTATATCGAGCTCCCCTTCATGGTATTACCCATCTATAATGCGTTGCTGGATATTGATCCTTTGCTACCGGCTGCATCTCGCGACCTTGGCGCCTCATCGTTTCAAACGCTTAAAAAGGTTATTTGGCCATTATCCATGCCCGGGGTAAAAACCGGGGTGCAAACTGTCTTTATCCCCAGCCTCTCCCTCTTCATGATTACCCGCTTGATTGGAGGAAACAAAGTGATCACTCTGGGGACAGCCATTGAGGAGCATTTTTTGGTGACGCAAAACTGGTCCTTTGGTTCAACGATTGGTGTCGTCCTAATTATCGCCATGGCACTGACAATGGCGCTTACTACGGATCGAAAGAAAAAGAAAAGGAGGCAACGTAAATGAAAATAATTGAACGTTTTTGGTTAGCCTTTTGCTTTTTCTTGCTCTATGCGCCCATTCTCTTTCTTGCGGTATACTCGTTTAATTCAGGTGATGCAATGCAGGGCTTTGCCGGCTTTTCCTGGGTCCATTATCAGGAACTGTGGCAGGATACGCGTCTTTTGCAAATTGTTTTAAACACTCTGATTCTGGCTTTGACGTCTTCCTTAATTGCAACGGCAATTGGGACCATTGGTGCCTTGGCAATCTACCGTACGGAACGAAGGTTATTAAAGCAGACCCTACTTGGACTGAATAACGTTTTGTTAGTTTCGCCTGATGTCATTATCGGGGCTGCCTTTTTAATTTTAATGACGGCTCTTGGGTTAAAACTCGGTTTTTTGACGGTGCTTTTGGCCCATGTCGCTTTTTCGATTCCAATTGTGGTGTTGATGGTCTTACCAAAGTTGCAGGAGATGAACCGGGACTTGGTATTAGCCGCTTCTGATTTGGGAGCGAAGCCCACGGAAGTCCTGACTAAAGTCACGTTGCCCGTGATAGCACCGGGAATTTTTGCCGGTTTTTTCATGGCCTTGACCTACTCACTGGACGACTTTGCTGTGACTTTCTTCGTGACGGGAAACGGCTTTTCAACTTTGGCGGTGGAAGTATACTCCCGTGCCCGTCAAGGCGTCTCGCTGGAAATTAACGCACTGTCGACGATTATGCTGGCGCTGGCCTTCGTGCTGGTGTTGGGCTATTACGCCTATAGCCAAAAGACGGCCAGTCGGAAGGCGACCAAGCTAAAGGAGAAAGTCAAATGAAGAAATTAATGATGACTTTCGGCGGCATTTGCCTCGTGATTGTGGCGTTACTTGGCTTGCAATGGGGCTTGACGGCCTCTAGAAATCAGCAATCATCTGGGAAAGATACTCTGACTTTCTACAATTGGGGCGATTACATCGATCCCAGTATCCTGACGGACTTTACGAAAGAAACTGGCTACAAGGTCAACTACCAGACTTTTGACTCGAACGAAGCGATGTACACCAAAATTCAGCAGGGTGGGACGAACTTTGATTTGGCCGTTCCTTCTGATTACATGGTGGCGAAGTTAAAGGACGCGGGTTTGTTGGCAAAGTTGGACAAAAAGCAATTGACGGGTATGAATAATTTAAATCCGCAGTTCTTAAACCAATCTTTTGACCGTGGCAACCAGTATTCTATCCCGTACTTCTGGGGCACTCTTGGCATTTTGTATAATAAAAAAGATGTCAATGGTTCAGAACTGACAAATTGGTCTGCTCTTTGGTCAGCTAAGTATCGAAACCAAGTGCTACTGGTTGATTCTGCTCGGGACATTCTTGGAATGACGCTCATCTCCCAAGGTAAGTCCGTCAACGATCAAAACGTGGCGGATCTTGCTGCTGCCCAGGGAAAGCTTTCTTCGCTGATGCCAAACGTGAAGGCAATCGTGGGGGATGAATTAAAGCTTTATATGGCTCAGGGGGAAGGTAGCCTGGCTGTTACCTATTCTGGTGAAGCAAAAAACGCTATGGAAAAAAACCCTGATTTGGCCTACACGGTACCGGAAGATGGTTCCAATCTCTGGCTTGATAACCTGGTTATCCCAAAGTCTGCCGAACATAAACAGGCGGCCTATGCCTTGGTGAACTACCTAAACCGACCTGATGTTGCTGCTAAGAATGCACAGTACATTGGTTACGCCACGGCGAACAAGGCGGCTTATGAGCGACTGCCAAAGTCTGTTCAAAACGACAAGGCCTTTTATCCCAAGCAGTCCGTGCTCGACCGTTTACAGGTTTATCAGAATTTTGATCAACACTGGACACAACTCTATAACGATGCCTTCCTGGAATTTAAGTTGGGAAAGTCGTGAGAAAAATCGTTGATTGTTATACGAAAAGGAATTGATTGAATCAATTCCTTTTTTTTGACCTTGAAAAACTGTTGGAATAGGACTACGATAGTTTCATGACAATAGAACAAGAAGATCAAAAACGTGCCGAAATATTCAAAACACTATCAGACGAAAATCGCTTAAAAATGATTCGAATTTTGTACAAGAGTCAGCGAGAAATGACTTGCGGGGAGGTGGGGAATGAGCTTTCGATTAGTAAGTCAACGGTCTCTTATCACTTTAAGGCACTTCGTTCTGTCCAGTTAACGAACACAAGACGGGAAGCACAGAGCAAGTTTTTATCGTTAAACCTGGAAACGTTTGCGAAGTACCTTCCTGGTTTTTTGGATTCATTATGAATCCTTTTCTTTTAAGTTTGTTGTTCTATTGTTGTCGAAATACTGAAATAAAGAAAGTGAGTGCAAGAAAATGGATGTCAGTTTGAAGAGGCGGCTATTACTCGTAGCCATCTTGTTTGCGACTTTAATGACTTCGATTGAAACCACGATTATCACGACGGCCTTAACAACCATTGTCAGTCAGCTGAATGGACTCCGTTATCAAAGCTGGGTTTTTGCCGTTTATTTGTTAACGATGGCGGTTAGTACGCCACTTTTTGGAAAGTTGGCCGATCAAGTCGGACGAAAACCGATTTTCATTAGTGGCATTCTGCTCTTTTGTTTTGGGTCACTCGGCTCAGGCTTATCTATCAACATGCTTGAATTGATTGGGTCGAGAGCAGTACAGGGGATTGGCGCAGGGGCAATCATTCCGCTAACGTTTACGATAATTGCCGATTTATACGACTTTGATGAGCGACCAAAGGCCCTTGCTTTAAATAATACGGTCTGGGGGATCTCGGCTTTACTCGGTCCGCTGTTAGGTGGTTATATTGTGGAGTATCTTAGTTGGCACTGGGTCTTTTTTATTAATTTACCCTTTGGGATTTTAGTCTTCATCATTATTTTAACTACCTATAAGGAAGAACGACCGGTAAAGTCGAGTTTGAACGTTGATGTAGTCGGCTTGGTCAGTTTGAGTACTGTTTTGGTTACGCTCCTTCTTTTTCTTCAGTTGATATCAACCAATTCGGTCAACCTGAGGATGCTATTAATTTTAGTTGTTGGATTTCTGATTGGTCTCTGGCAGTTTTTCAGGAATGAAAAAAGGAATCCAGAAGCGATTATTCCAGTTGATTTATTCAAAAGTCGCGTATTTGTCACTCAAATCATCACCGCTCTATTGTTGAGTGCGGTGCAAATTGCTTTTCAAACTTACTTCCCAATGTGGCTACAAGTGGTGTATGGCTTATCGCCCGCAACTGCGGGACTAGTCGTGACGCCAAGTCCAATCTTTTGGTTGCTGGCTTCCTTTTCAGTCGGATATCTTCTCAGGCATTATGCCCCAAAATCCATTGCCGTTGCTTTAACTATTATTCTTTTCATCAGTTACCTGCCAATTGTTTTCATTGGAAGCGCAACGCCAATCTTTGTCTTTTATATCGTGTCAGCAATCACTGGCTCTATTTTGGGAATCGTTATCACCATGAACATCTTGGTTGCTCAGAAAGTGTCAAAAGGCAGTGAGCTTGGCTCAGCAACCTCCATGATTACATTAGGGCGTTCACTTGGACAGACTTTTGCAACGGGCGTTTTTGGGATGGTGTTTAATTTAACGGTACAAATGCAGGTTATACCAGCAGCTAATCAACAGCTTAAAAATTCCATGATGAACCAACTAGTCAGTCATTTGCTACCAAATGGACTCTTAAAAAATGAAATGGATCGACTATTTATCCTTTGCATGGAGCATATTTTTCTATTAGTACTCTTATTTTTGCTAATGGCGCTTATCATTAATATTAAGTCCCACGTTCATTCAATTAACCAGTCGTCAAAAATTTAATGCATTAATTTTCTTTTTTGGTTAAAATAAGTGAAAGAACATGGACAACAAAACTGTCAAAAATTTCATAGAAAAACGCTAAAAGCCCTTGCCTGGCAAGGGTTTTTCTGGTATTATATTCAAGTACGCCTTTTGGGGATGCCGATGCAAACCCGCTAAAAAGACTGGTGTATCAACGTTTAGCGATGATGATTAAGGTTGCGACACGCGCGGCCGCGTTGCCATGGGCGCGCAAACACAACATGTGTTGTCGGTTTTTGATCGGAGTTAGCTGATTTACAAAATCAACGAGGAGGCAGAAAATGGCACAAAAGAAGATCCGTATCCGCTTGAAGGCATACGAACACCGCATCTTGGACCAATCAGCGGACAAGATTGTTGAAACGGCAAAGCGGACTGGCGCAGAAATCGCTGGCCCAATTCCGTTGCCAACTGAACGTTCTTTGTACACGGTGCTTAGCTCACCACACAAGTACAAGGACGCCCGCGAACAATTCGAAATGCGGACGCACAAGCGTTTGGTCGACATTGTGAACCCTACTGACAAGACAGTTGACGCATTGCGTAAGCTTGAATTGCCAGCAGGTGTTGCAATTGAAATCAAGCTCTAATTAATGAGTACCACCCGCTGAACATGAGTTCAGCGACGAAATGAAGGAGATTAGTCATGACTAAAGGTATCTTAGGCCGTAAAGTCGGTATGACTCAGGTTTTCACTGAATCTGGTGAATTGATCGCCGTGACTGCTGTTGAAGCAACACCAAACGTTGTCTTGCAAGTAAAGACGCAAGCAACTGATGGTTACAACGCTTTGCAGTTGGGTTACCAAGACAAGCGCGAGATTTTGTCAAACAAACCTGAACAAGGCCACGTTGCAAAAGCCAACACAGCCCCTAAGCGCTACATTCGTGAAGTCCGTGATGCGGAAGGCGAATACAGCGTTGGGGATGCAATTGCTGTTGACACTTTCCAAGCCGGTGAATATGTTGATGTTACCGGTGTTACTAAGGGACACGGTTTCCAAGGTGCAATCAAGAAACTTGGACAATCACGTGGACCTATGAGCCACGGTTCCCGTTACCACCGTCGCCCAGGTTCAATGGGTGCCATCATTAACCGTGTTTTCCCTGGCAAGCTTTTGCCTGGACGCATGGGTAACAACAAGCGTACGATGCAAAACATTGCCATCGTGCACGTTGACGTTGAAAACAACCTCTTGTTGTTGAAGGGAAACGTTCCTGGCGCCAACAAGTCATTGTTGACAATCAAGTCAACGGTTAAGACAAACGCAAAGCACCCTGAAATCAAGATGGCCGGTTCAAAGCCTGCTGCTGATTCAGAAGAAAACTAAACTAATAGAAAGGAGAACAATCAATCATGACTAAAGTTGCTGTATTAAAGCAAGACGGTTCAAAGGCTTCTGACTTGGATTTGAACGAAGAAGTATTTGCCGTTGAAGCGAACAACGCTGTGATTACCGAAGCCGTCTTGATGCAACGCGCATCAATGCGTCAAGGTACGCACGCTGTCAAGAACCGTTCTGCGGTTTCTGGTGGTGGACGTAAGCCTTGGAAGCAAAAGGGTACTGGTCGCGCACGTCAAGGTTCAATCCGTTCACCACAATGGCGTGGCGGAGGAATCGTCTTCGGACCAACTCCTCGTTCATACGCATACCGTATTAACAAGAAGGCTTATAACTTGGCCTTGAAGTCAGCCTTGTCACAAAAGGTTGCTGACAACAAGTTGGTTGTAGTTGACGCTTTGGCCTTTTCAGAAGCTAAGACAAAGGACTTCAAGCAAGTTCTTGCAAACTTGGCTGTTGATTCAAAGGCCTTGGTAATCGTTGACGGAAACAACGAAAACGCTATCCGTGCTGCTCGTAACTTGGCAAACGTTCAAGTGATGACTGCTGCGGGCGTTAACGTCTTGGACGTGGTTAACGCGGACAAGCTGGTGGTTGTTCAATCAGCGATCGAAGAAATCCAAGGAGGTCTCGCCTAATGGATGCACGCGATATTATCCGTCGCCCAATCATTACCGAAGCTTCAATGGCGCAAACTGAAAACAAGCGCTATGTCTTTGAAGTAGACGTACGGGCAACTAAGCCAGAAATCAAGCGAGCTATCGAATCAATCTTCGATGTACAAGTTGCTCGTTTGAACACCGCAAATGTAAGCGGTAAGAAGAAGCGTCAAGGTCGTTATGTTGGATTCACTCGTAAGATGAAGAAGGCTACTGTGACTTTGAAGGCTGACTCAAAAGATATTCAAATCTTTAACGAAGGTTAATTTTAAATAGGAGGATAAGACATTGGCTATCAAGAAGTACAAGCCAACCTCTAACGGACGTCGTAACATGACTTCTTCTGATTTCTCTGAAATCACGAAGTCAACGCCCGAAAAGAGTTTGTTGGAAAAGAAGTCAAAGACCGGTGCGCGTAACGCACAAGGTCGCATGACTGTTCGCCACAAGGCTGGTGGACACAAGCAAGCCTACCGTATTATCGATTTCAAGCGTGTCAAGGACGGCAAGTTCGCGACTGTTAAGGCTATCGAATACGATCCAAACCGTACGGCTAACATTGCTTTGATCGTCTATGAAGACGGAATCAAGAGCTATATCTTGGCGCCTAAGGGATTGAAGGTTGGCGATAAAGTTCAATCTGGTCCTGATGCCGATATTAAGATCGGTAATGCCTTGCCATTGAGTGCTATTCCTGAAGGTACTTTGATTCACAACATCGAATTGAAGCCTGGTAAGGGTGGCCAATTGGCTCGTTCAGCCGGTGCATCTGCACAGGTTTTGGGACGTGACGGTAAGTATGTCATTGTTCGTTTGACTTCAGGTGAAGTACGTTTGGTCTTGGAGACTTCTCGTGCAACCATCGGTGAAGTTGGTAACGCCGAACATTCATTGATCAACTGGGGTAAGGCTGGTCGTAACCGTTGGCGTGGTATTCGTCCACACGTTCGTGGATCAGTAATGAACCCTAATGATCACCCACACGGTGGTGGTGAAGGTAAGGCACCAGTTGGTATGCCTAGTCCACTTTCCCCATGGGGTAAGAAGACTGCTGGTAAGAAGACTCGCGACAAGAAGAAGAACTCAACGAAGTTCATTATTCGTGGTCGTAAGAAGAGTAAGTAAGGGAAAGGAGATAACTAATGGCTCGTAGTTTAAAAAAGGGACCATTTGCGGACCCGCACTTGCTTAAGAAGATCGAGGCCCAAGCGGACCAAGAAAAGAAGTCAGTGATCAAGACATGGTCACGTCGTTCAACGATTTTCCCAAGTTTCATCGGCTTCACGATCGCAGTTTACGACGGTCGGAAGCACGTTCCTGTTTATGTCCAAGACGACATGGTTGGTCACAAGTTGGGTGAATTCGTTCCAACTCGTACTTTCCGCGGACACAAAGTAGACGATAAGAAGACTAAGTAAGGAGGAAATGCAAAATGGCTGAACAAGTAACATCAGCTCGGGCGACTGCCAAGATCGTTCGCGTTGCCCCTCGTAAGGCGCGCTTAGTTCTTGATACGATTCGTCGGAAGAATGTCAACGAAGCCTTTGCAATCCTAAAGTTCTTGCCAAATACTTCAACTGAAGATATTTACAAGGTATTGAACTCAGCAGTTGCAAACGCTGAAAACAACTTTTCACTTGACCGTGAAGATTTGATCGTTAAGGAAGCATTCGCAAACGAAGGACCAACGCTTAAGCGTTTCCGTCCACGTGCGAAGGGATCAGCTTCCGCTATTAACAAGCGCACAAGCCACATTACGATTGTGGTTGCTGAGAAGGAGGAAAAGTAATGGGTCAAAAGATTAACCCAACTGGCTTCCGTGTCGGTGTCATCCGTGACTGGGATGCGAAGTGGTTTGCTAACAAGGCAGACTTTTCTAACCAACTTCTTGAAGACTTGCGTATTCGCAAGTACATCGAAGAGCACTTAACGGATGCGTCAGTTGACCGTGTCGAAATCGAACGCTCAACGAAGTCACGTATCGATTTGACTTTGCACACTGCCAAGCCAGGAATGGTTATTGGTAAGGGTGGTTCCGAAGTTGAAAAGTTGCGTACGCAATTAGCTAAGTTGACTGATGTTGACTCACGTGGCCGTCACAAGCGCGTGTTCATCAACATTGTTGAAATCAAAAAGCCAGACTTGTCTGCTCACTTGGTGGGAATGCAAGTTGCTGGTGATTTGGAACGTCGTGTTGCCTTCCGTCGTGCAATGCGTGGTGCGATCCAACGTGCCCGCCGTGCCGGTGCTAAGGGAATCAAGATTGTTGTTTCAGGTCGTTTGAACGGGGCAGATATGTCACGTATCGAACAGTATACTGAAGGAACTGTTCCACTCCACACACTCCGTGCCGACATCGATTACTCATGGGACGAAGCAGTTACTGCTTACGGAAACTTGGGTATCAAGACTTGGATCTACCGCGGTGATGTGTTGCCAAAGAAGAAGAACAAGTAAGGAGGGAAGCAAACATGTTAGTACCAAAGCGTGTTAAGTTCCGTCGTGTACACCGTGGCCACATGCGTGGTGAAGCAAAGGGTGGAAAGACGGTTGCCTTCGGTGACTACGGCTTGCAAGCAACGACTTCAAGCTGGATTACTAACCGGCAAATTGAAGCTGCCCGTATTGCAATGACCCGTTATATGAAGCGTGGTGGTAAGGTCTGGATTAAGATTTTCCCACACAAGTCATATACATCGAAGGGTGTTGGTGTTCGAATGGGTAACGGTAAGGGTGCACCTGAAGGATGGGTTGCCCCAGTTAAGCGTGGTAAGGTAATGTTCGAAGTTGGTGGCGTGGCTAAGCCTGTTGCCTTGGAAGCATTGCGTCTTGCCTCACACAAGTTGCCTGTTAAGACGAAGATTATTGCTCGGGAGGCTGAATAATGGCGAAAGCAAATGAATTAAAAGCTTTGTCACTTGCGGATTTGCAAAAGCGCGAAGCCGAATTCAAGGAAGAATTGTTCAACCTTCGTTTCCAATTGGCTACTGGTCAATTGGAAAACACGGCCCGTATTTCAAAAGTTCGTAAGGACATTGCACGTGTGAAGACTGTCATTCGTGCACAACAGTTGGCAGAAGCCAACAAATAAGACGAAAGGAAGAAGCTGAATAATGAGTGAAGAACGTAACGCTCGTAAGGTCTACCGTGGCCGTGTCGTTTCCGACAAGATGGAAAAGACAATTACTGTTGCCGTTGACACTTACGTCAACCACCCAGTCTATGGTAAGCGAGTTCGCTATACGAAGAAGTTCAAGGCCCATGATGAAAAGAATGTTGCCAAGCAAGGCGACATCGTCCAAATCATGGAAACTCGTCCTTTGTCTGCAACGAAGCACTTCCGTTTGGTTAAGGTCATTGAAGAGGCCGTTATCCTTTAATTTAGGTTAACCATTCGTCTGTAATAATTGCTAACAAGGAGGATGAACCATGATTCAACAAGAGAGTCGTTTGAAAGTGGCTGATAACTCTGGCGCACGTGAGATCTTGACGATTAAAGTGCTCGGTGGTTCTGGCCGTAAGGTTGCTGGCATCGGTGACATGATTGTTGCTACTGTTAAGCAAGCTATCCCTGGTGGTACAGTGAAGAAGGGTGACGTCGTTAAGGCTGTCATCGTGCGAACTGTTTCTGACGTACGTCGTACGGACGGTTCATACATCAACTTTGATGAAAACGCTGCTGTTATCGTAAAGGATGACAAGTCACCAGTCGGAACGCGTATCTTTGGCCCTGTTGCTCGTGAATTGCGTGACAACAACTATACGCGTATCGTTTCATTGGCACCAGAAGTGCTCTAATACTGACAAGGAGGAGCCAATCATGTTTGTAAAAACAGGTGATAAGGTTCGCGTCATTGCAGGTAAGGACAAGGGTAAGGAAGGAACAATCACTAAGACTGTTGCTTCAAAGAACCGTGTCGTTGTCGAAGGCGTAAACCTCGTTAAGAAGCATCAAAAGCCTTCTAACGAATATCCACAGGGTGGTGTTATCGATACAGAAGCACCTATCCATGCATCAAACGTGCAACTACTTGACCCTTCAACGAACGAACCAACGAAGGTTGGATTCAAGTTTGAAGACGGCAAGAAGGTACGTTTTGCCAAGAAGTCTGGCAACAAGCTGGGCTAATTAAGCTAACCATTTGAAAGGTAGAAATCATTATCATGGCAAATGAATTAAAAGAAAAATATGTTAATGAAGTTCAACCTGCTTTAATCAAGAAGTTTAACTTCACGTCAATCATGCAAGCACCTAAGATCGAAAAGATCGTATTGAACATGGGTGTTGGTGATGCCGTGTCAAACTCAAAGAACCTCGATGAAGCGGTTGAAGAATTGAAGCTGATTGCTGGTCAACAACCAGTAATCACGCGTGCTAAGAAGTCAATCGCCGGTTTCCGTTTGCGTGAAGGAATGGCAATCGGAACCAAGGTTACTTTGCGTGGCGAACGCATGTACGAATTCTTGGACAAGTTGATCAACATCTCCTTGCCACGTGTTCGTGATTTCCATGGTGTTTCTGGTAAGGCTTTTGACGGTCGTGGAAACTACACATTGGGTATCCGTGAACAGTTGATTTTCCCTGAAATCGACTTTGACAAGGTGAACAAGGTTCGCGGTTTGGACATCGTTATCGTAACGACTGCCCAAAACGATGAAGAAGGTCACGAATTGTTGGCACAACTTGGCATGCCATTTGCTAAGTAAGACGACAATTAAGGACGGTCACTCACTTGAGTGACACGTTCTTAAGTCCGGTAGACTTTGGTCTGCTTGACTTAAGAGCGTATCAATTGTTGTTACGTTCAAAATATAAAGGAGGATATCGATAGATGTCTATGACTGATCCAATTGCTGATTTTTTGACTCGTATTCGTAACGCCAACTTGGCGCGTCACGCTTCCGTTTCAATTCCAGCATCAAAAATGAAGAAGAGCATGGCTGAGATCTTGAAGCAAGAAGGTTTCATCCGCGACTTTGAATTCGTTGAAGACAACAAGCAAGGTGTTATCAACGTATTCTTGAAGTACGGAGAAGATCAAGAGCGTGTTATCACTGGTATCAAGCGTGTGTCAAAGCCTGGTTTGCGTAAGTACGCTAAGGCAGAAGACATGCCAAAGGTTTTGAATGGCCTTGGTATCGCGATTGTGTCAACATCAATGGGTGTTGTCACTGATAAAGTCGCACGCGCTAACCAAGTTGGTGGCGAAGTGCTGGCTTACGTTTGGTAATATATCTAAGAAAGGAGACTTACCATGAGCCGTATTGGTAATAAAGTAGTTACGATTCCTGCTGGCGTTGAAGTTAAGCAGGACGGACAACACGTCACGGTTAAGGGACCTAAGGGTGAATTGTCATACACAATCAACCCTGAAATCACGATGCACATGGATGGAACGGAAGTTCGTTTCACTCGTGCAGCCGAAGACAAGAAGCACCGTGCCTTGCACGGAACGACCACAGCAAACTTCATCAACATGATCGAAGGTGTTACCCAAGGTTTCACTAAGACATTGAAGATGGTTGGTGTTGGTTACCGTGCCGCAAAGAAGGGTTCAGTATTGAACCTGTCAGTTGGAATGTCACACCCAGTTGACTTTGACGATCGCGAAGGATTGACGGTTGAAGTACCTGATGCTTTGACAATCAAGATTTCTGGAATCTCAAAGCAAGCCGTTGGTGACTTTGCCGCTGAAGTTCGCGCCGTTCGCCCCCCAGAACCATATAAGGGTAAGGGAATTCGTTACGAAGGCGAAGTTGTTAAGCGCAAGGAAGGTAAGACTGGTAAGTAAGCTTAACGCTTTACGATCAGTTTTCACCAGATTAATTAATTATTTTGAACAGGCAATTACGATTGCCTAGAAAAGGAAAGCACAGCTATGATTTCAAAACCAGATAAGAACAAGCTCCGTGCACGCCGCCACAAGCGCGTCCGCGGAAAGGTCTCTGGTACTGCTGCTCGCCCACGTTTGAACGTTTTCCGTTCTAATGTAAACATCTACGCTCAATTGATTGATGACGTAGCGGGTGTAACGCTAGCAAGTGCCTCATCACAATCTGCCGATGTTACCGGCACGAAGGTTGAACAAGCCGTTAAGGTTGGTGAGTTAATCGCCAAGAACGCCAAGGCTGCTAACATCGAAGAAGTTGTCTTCGATCGTGGTGGTTATGTCTATCACGGACGTGTGAAGGCTTTGGCTGATTCAGCTCGTGAAAACGGCTTGAAGTTCTAAGGAAAGGAGGAATAAACAAATGGTTGAATTCGTAAACCCTAAAGAATTAGGTGAATTAGAAGAAAACGTTGTCGCAATTAACCGTGTTACCAAGGTTGTTAAGGGTGGACGTCGTTTGCGTTTCGGTGCTTTGGTTGTCGTTGGTGACAAGCAAGGACACGTTGGTTTCGGAACTGGTAAGGCGCAAGAAGTGCCTGAAGCTATCCGTAAGGCCGTCGAAGATGCAAAGCGCAACTTGATCACTGTCCCAATGGTTGGTACGACTATTCCTCACGATGTTCTTGGAGAACATGCAGGTGGTAAGATTTTGATCAAGCCAGCTGAAGAAGGTGCCGGGGTTGCCGCTGGTGGTTCTACTCGTTCCGTTATGGAATTAGCTGGAATCGCTGATGTGACTGCAAAGTCACTTGGTTCATCAACTCCAGTTAACGTTGTCCGCGCAACTTTTGATGGTTTGTCAAAGTTGAAGGATGCAAACGACGTTGCAAACTTACGTGGTGTTTCATTGGAACACTTGGCTGAATAAGGAGCGATAACATGGCTGATTTGAAGATCACTTTGATTAAGAGTGCGGCTCATCGCTTGCCTAAGCAACGTGCCATCGTTAAGTCACTTGGACTTAACCGTGTGTCAAGCTCAGTGGTGAAGCCAGATAACGCAGCGACTCGTGGCGCAATCTTCCATATTGCACACTTGATCTCTGTTGAAGAAGTAAAGTAAAAATAATCTAGAAAAGGAGGGACCAAACCATGGATTTGAACGAATTACAACCTGCTGCAGGCTCACGCTTTGTACGCAACCGTGTTGGTCGTGGTACATCATCTGGAAATGGTAAGACTGCTGGTCGTGGTCAAAAGGGTCAAAAGGCTCGTGGTAAGACGCGTCTTGGCTTCGAAGGTGGACAGATGCCTTTGTACCGTCGTATCCCAAAGCGTGGATTTACAAACATTTCACGCAAGGAATTCGCTGTTGTTAACTTGGACAAGTTGAACAACTTCGATAACGGTACTGAAGTGACACCAGCTTTGTTGATTGAATCTGGTCTCGTTAAGAACCAAAAAGATGGTGTGAAGATTTTGGGTAACGGTCAACTTGACAAGAAGTTGACGGTTAAGGCCAACAAGTTCTCTGCATCAGCCGTAAAGGCAATTGAACAAGCTGGTGGTAACACCGAGGTGATTTAATGTTCCGCACGTTATTTAATGCCATCCGACAAAAAGATATTCGCAAAAAGATGCTTTGGACTGTGTTTTTGATTTTCGTTTATCGAATTGGAACACATATTACCGTTCCTGGTGTGAACCCTGCTGCCTTGCAGTCTGTGGCGAACTCAGGTTTGCTAAACATCTTAAATATCTTCTCGGGTGGGGGACTGCTGAACTTCTCCCTCTTTGCGATGGGAGTGTCACCCTATGTGACGGCGCAAATTGTTGTGCAGTTGCTGCAATTAGATATCGTGCCACGTTTTGTCGAATGGAGTAAGCAAGGTGAAGTTGGTCGACGGAAGCTGAATCAAGCAACCCGTTATTTGACCATTATCTTTGCCTTTTTGCAATCAGTCGGAATTACGGCTGGTTTCAACTCCTTAGCCGCCTATGGCTTGGTCAAGCAGACCAACAACGTGACCTCTTTCTTGTTGATTGGTTCGGTCATGACAATGGGTACTTTCTTTGCCATGTGGCTTGGTGAGATGATTACGGAAAAGGGTCTCGGGAACGGCGTTTCCATGATCATCTTTTCTGGAATTATTTCGCAAACCCCAAGTGCGTTCAAGGAAATCTTTACTGAAAACGTCTTGCAGGCTTCAAAGTCTCAAGTGGTTAACGGTTGGATTTTCGTCGCTGTATTGGTTTTGGCCATTATTTTGATTATTGGCATTACGACTTGGTTCTACGAAGCAGCTCGTAAGCTACAGATTCAATACACACGTTCAGCTGCATCTTACGGTTCTGAAGCCTATTTGCCACTGAAGTTGAACGTTTCCGGTGTTATTCCTGTTATCTTTGCTTCGTCTTTGATTTCAACACCACAAACAATTCTTTTCGCCTTTCAGAGTAAGTACTCGAGTGACCAATGGTTTAAGGTCTTGAAGGAAATCTTCTCAATGCAGACGATTACCGGAGCGGTCTTCTATACAGCCATGATTATCCTCTTTACTTACTTCTATGCCTTTGTTCAAGTTAATCCGGAAAAGCTTTCGGAAAACTTGCAAAAGCAAGGTGCCTACATCGTGTCGGTTCGACCTGGTGTCGAAACGCAGAAGTTTATCACGAAGCTTTTGTTGCGTCTCTCCTTTGTTGGGGCGCTTTACCTTGGCTTTGTTGCCCTGGTGCCACTGATTGCTTCTGATGTTTGGGGATTGAATGAAAAGATTGGATTGGGTGGAACATCCCTCCTAATCACAATCGGGGTTACCCTTGATTTGCTTCGTCAAATCGATGGTTTGCTGCAAAAGAAGAACTACGTGGGCTTTCTCCACTAGTTCATAAAGGAGTCTCGTTATGACAAAAAACTTAATTCTTTTGGGCCTGCCTGGTGCAGGTAAGGGAACACAAGCAGAGAAGATTGTTGCCGATTATCCGATGGTTCACATCTCGACCGGTGACATTTTCCGAGCAAACTTACGCGACAAGACGGCATTGGGTGAAAAAGCCCGTGCCTACATGGACGCCGGTAACTTGGTACCTGATGAAATCACAAATGCGATGGTCGCCGATCGGTTGACACAAAAAGATGTGGTTGAAAATGGTTTCATGCTTGATGGTTACCCACGAAACGAAGACCAAGCGAAGTTCCTAGACCAATTCTTATCAGAGCACGGTGAAGCTGTTTCTGCGACGCTATACTTTAAGGTTTCTGATGATGTTTTGGTTCAACGACTTTTGGGTCGTGGACGTGCCGATGACACGAAAGATGTGATTGCACACCGCTTGGAAGTCAACAAGAAGGCGAATTTGCCATTGGTTGACTATTATGAAAAGCACCATGTTCTCCATACCATTGATGGTGAAGGCGATTTGGATTCAATCTATTCAGCCGTTAAAACCGTCTTGAATGGCTTGAACTAAGGCTTTTCTTGTCAACTATTGAAAATTCTGGTATAATTTGATAGGTTAAGCACTTATCAATTATGTTGAAGCATGGTTACATAGGAGGTAATCTGCGTGGCCAACGATGTCATTGAAATTGAAGGCAAAGTCAAAGAGACAATGCCAAACGCAATGTTTCAAGTCGAACTTGAAAATGGGGCGGTAATCCTGGCGCATGTTTCCGGTAAGATTCGTAAGAATTACATCCGTATCTTGCCAGGTGACCGCGTCACAGTTGAGATGTCACCCTACGACTTGACAAAGGGTCGTATTACTTACCGTTTCCGTTAAGGAACGGTCGATAATCAGTTAACCGAATAGGAGGAATAGATTATGAAGGTACGTCCATCAGTAAAAAAGATGTGTGAATCTTGTCGCGTAATCAAGCGTAACGGCCGGACAATGGTGATTTGCCCAGCTAACGCTAAGCACAAGCAACGCGCAGGTAAGTAAAACTTACCATTTAATAACACTTGAAAATGAACGTTAAGGTTCTTTCAAAATAACAAAAGGAGGTAAATTGTTATGGCTCGTATTGAAGGTATTGATTTGCCACGTGACAAGCGTATTGTCATCGGCTTAACATACATCTACGGAATCGGTGCACAGACTGCACAAAAGATCTTGAAGACGGCCGGTGTGTCAGAAGACATCCGTGTTCGTGATTTGTCAGTTGATGACGAAGACAAGATCCGTGAAGCAATCGCTTCATTGAACTTGCAGTTGGAAGGTGATTTGCGTCGTAAGGTATCACTTGATATCAAGGGACTCCAAGAAATCGCTTCGTACCGTGGTATTCGTCACCGTAAGGGATTGCCCGTTCGTGGACAACACACGAAGAACAACGCCCGTACTCGCAAAGGCCCAGCTACGGCAATTGCAGGTAAGAAGAAGTAATCTTTCTTACCATCTCTTTAATGAAAAAGCGGCTTAAGCCAATTTTTAAAAGAGCCTCACTTTCGTGAGAAATGATTATCACAACCATAGTTGTGTAATGTTGATGAGTATTGCTCATCCGAGAAATTATAAGAAAAAGAAGGAGGCATATTATGGCAGTTCGCACAACGCGTAAGCGTCGCGTCAAAAAGAACATTGAATCTGGTGTGGCACACATCCACGCTACTTTTAACAACACGATCGTCATGATTACCGATGCACAAGGTAACGCTGTTGCCTGGTCATCAGCCGGTGCCCTTGGATTCAAGGGATCCCGTAAGTCTACGCCTTTCGCTGCTCAAATGGCAGCGGAAGCAGCCGCTAAGTCAGCATTGGACGTTAACATGCGTACCGTTGCTGTTACGGTTAAGGGCCCTGGTTCCGGTCGTGAATCAGCCATTCGTGCATTGGCCGCAGCTGGTCTTGAAGTAACGTCAATCAAGGATGTTACCCCAGTTCCCCATAACGGATCACGCCCACCAAAGCGTCGTCGTGTTTAATTGATTTTCATTGCGCTTTGCTTTGAAAAGAGGGGGGTTAGAGTTAACAGATGATTGAATTTGAAAAGCCAGATATTCATAACATCGAAGAGGATGCCAACTACGGTAAGTTTATCGTAGAACCTCTTGAGCGTGGCTATGGAACGACTTTGGGTAACTCCCTTCGTCGCGTCTTGCTGTCATCGCTTCCTGGCGTAGCAATCAACACTGTTCAAATTGACGGTGTTGTGCACGAATTCTCCACCGTTGACGGTGTTGTAGAAGACGTCACACAGCTAATCTTGAACTTGAAGAAAGTTGTTTTTGCTACGGATTCAGCTGAAGAACACAGCTTGGAACTCGATGTGACGGGACCAAGAGATGTCACTGCTGCCGACTTGGTTGGTTCAGCAGACGTCGAAGTGTTAAACCCTGATTTGCATATCGCTACTTTGGCAGCCGGAAAGTCATTACACATGACCGTAACGGTTGTTAAGGGACGTGGTTATGCTTCAGCTGAAGAAAACAAGCAATTACGTGATGAAATGCCAATCGGTGTTTTAACGGTTGATTCAATTTACACGCCAATTGAGCGAGTAAACTACCACGTGGAACAAAAGCGTGTTGGTGCTCGTGATGACTTTGATAAGTTGACGATGGAAGTTTGGACGAACGGTTCGATTAAGCCATCTGACGCTTTGAGTCTTGGTTCAAAGATTCTAACAGAACACCTGAACTTGTTCACGGATATTTCCCCAGTCGCACAAGAAACCAAGGTGATGGTTGAAGCAGAAACGCCTGTTAACGCAGCCGCTGATGCCGCTCCTATCGAAGACTTGGACTTGTCAGTTCGCTCTTACAACTGCTTGAAGCGGGCCGGTATCAACACGATTGAAGAGTTGACTGACCGTTCCGAAGCCGACATGATGAAGGTTCGCAACTTGGGCCGTAAGTCATTAGACGAAATTCAAGAAAAGTTGACTGAGATGGGCTTGGGCTTCCGTCAAGAAGATTAATTCATCAAAAGTTTAGAAAAAAGGAGGATTAACCGATGTCATACCGTAAGTTAGGCCGTACTTCATCACAACGTAAGGCAATGATGCGTGATTTGACTACTGACTTGTTGATTAACGGCCGGATTCAGACCACTGAAGCCCGCGCTAAGGAAATCCGCAAGACGGCTGATCAAATGATCACGCTTGGTAAGAAGGGTGACTTGTCTGCACGTCGTAAGGCAGCTGCCTACGTTCGTAACGAAGTTGCTGACGTCAAGGAAGACGGCGACAACATCCGCATCCAAACTGCTTTGCAAAAGTTGTTTGAAGATATCGCACCACGCTTTGCAGAACGCAATGGTGGATACACGCGTATCATGAAGACTGTTCAACGTCGTGGAGACGCTGCACAAATGGTTATCTTGGAGTTAGTTGACTAATTTCTTGGATGCCTGAAACCTCTGACCACTTGGTCAGGGGTTTTTCTTTTGTCTTTTTGACCGCTTAACTATCGAAAAGAACCGCTTAGCGACTTTTCTGCCAGCAACTTTCTCCTATCCGTATACTTAAAAGTGGTAAAGGAGAAATATATGTTACTTGAAGCAAAGGGCATTAGTCAAAAATATGGTGATAAGGTGGCGGTTAATCAGCTTTCTCTTTCAGTACAAAAGGGTTCGCTAACGGCTCTTTTAGGACCCAATGGTGCTGGAAAGTCGACCACCATGAAGATGCTGATTGGTCTAACGAAGCCGACGAGTGGAACCGTTCAGTATGAACAGGGAACTAAAATCGGCGTTGTCTTTCAGAATAGTGTTTTGGACAATGAATTAACTGTAAGAGAAAACCTTGAATCGAGAGCAAATCTCTATAAGGGTGTTAATAAGGCACGAATTGCCCTTTTAATCACTAATTTAGGTTTGAGTGGCTTTGCGAACCAACGTTATGGGACGTTGTCTGGAGGTCAAAAGAGGCGGGTTGATATTGCACGTGCCCTATTGAATCAACCAGACATTCTCTTCCTCGACGAACCAACAACGGCCTTAGATATTGAAACACGCATGGCCATCTGGCACTTGCTGCATCAGCTGCAAGAACAAGAGGGGTTAACCATTGTGCTAACCACACATTATCTTGATGAAGCTGATCACGCAGATAAAGTCTATATCGTGGATCACGGGCAACTGATTGCCAAAGGTTCTGCCGAACAGATTAAAAAGGAACACGCCAAAAGTCGTCTGCTTATCAGCGTAGCTCCTGAACAGCGAGAACATTTGATTGGAACGCTTGATTCCGCTGGATATGCTTACCAAGCGGAAGGGAACGAACACCTGGTAATTCTTGGGCTCGGTAGCCAGGCCACCATTGAACTGTTGTCAAAAGTTTCGGCAATTATTCGCGACTTTGAATACCGACTTGGAACCATGGATGATGCTTTTGTTGCATTAACTGGAAAGGAGATGCGCTAATGTCTGCCATTGTAAAACGAAACCTAACGTTGTATTTTCGGAACCGATCCGGAGTGTTCTTTTCGCTCATGGGTGCGTTGATTTCCTTTGTTCTCTACATTGTCTTTTTGAAAAGTAATATCAAAGCGGGCTGGTCGAACGTGCCAAATACAAACCAGTTATTGGATACATGGTTGATTGCTGGTACGTTAACTATTGCCGGTATTTCGACGAGTCTCACTTCACTCTCGCAAATGATTAAAGACAAAGAAAGCCACGTTGATTGGGACCTTTCCCTGACTGATGTGAACAAAAAAGGGATGGCTTATGCCTACGTTTTGTCAGCTGCGATTGTGGCTTTTATCATGCAGTTTGTTCTTTTTTGGATAATGGTCGCCTACTTCGCATGGACCGATGGTCTATCAATGGATTGGAAAGTCTTGCCCACCACGTTTTGTGTGATGGCCGTGTCGTCAATTTTAGCGACTTTGGTCAATCAGTTACTGTTGCGCTTTGTTAAATCCGTTGACTCATTGTCTAAAATTTCTACACTGGTCGGAACGGCTTCTGGTTTTTTGGTAGGGACTTACATTCCTTTGGGAACGTTACCTGATTCAGCACAAACAGTCATGAAGTTGACTCCTGGAACCTACATTGCCTCACTTTATCGACAGGTTATGATGGATGGGTCCCTTGCGGATGCTTTTGGAAAAGGAACGAGCCAATTACTCGACTTTGAACAAAAAATGGGGGTTAGAATAAAACTAACTAGTTTAATGTCCCTAGAAGATACTTGGAAAATGGTAGCGGTACTCATCCTAATCTTCTTACTAATTGTCCGCCGCCAGGCACGGAAGTCTGCTAAGGTGACAAACCAATAAGGAAAATGACGTGGTTGAATCCTTCGAAAAGAAATTAACGCTTGATAACGGGCAGATTGAGGTCGTCATTCGCTCAAAAGAAGATGGTGCCCGGGTGCAACAACTCTTGCACCAACTATCATCATGGTCAAAAACAGTTACTGATCGCTTGACGATTAAGACCAGTGACGGCTTAGTGGTTGTTAAAGTGGCAGACATTGTTTACCTGGATGTACTTGATAAGGAACTGATTATCTACTTGCAACAGGGGACGGCCGTAATGACTTCACAGACCTTGGCTACGTTTTTAAAGAAGATAGCCAATCCGGATTTTGTTCAAGTATCTAAGCACGCCGCTGTGAACATTAACCATTTAAAAGCGCTGGAAAACTCGTTTTCTGGTTCCATGTTGGCGAAACTAGCTGGTAACCAGCAGACGATGGTCAGCCGCCGTTATGTGAAGGCGTTGAAGCAAGCACTCGGTTTATAGGAGAGAATCATGCGTAATATCATCCAACATGTTTTGAAGGGGATTGCCTTCGGATCATCGTCTTATGTGATTATTTTAGCCCTAACTTCAAGCAGCGAAGCCTATATGCCCCGTGAAAACATTATCGCTGTTTTGACCATGTCCGCCGCTATTGGTCTTTGGAGCATGATTTTCGAGTGGGAGGGGCCGAGTTTTTTAACAGTTTTTATTTTGCATTTCCTCGGAACCGGTGCCATTGTCTGGGTAACGGGGCATTTGGTTCGTTGTTTTTATTTAAGTGTGGATAACCCGGTTGTATGGGTCTACTTTGTCACCACTTATGTCGTCATCTGGTTAATTATTTTATTTAACCAAAGGCGACAGGTGGCGGCCATTAATTCGATTATTAATCAGCGTGATGCTGCACATCAGAACGAAAAAAACTGAGCGTAAGCTCGGTTTTTTTATTGCTTTCGATAAATTTATTAAAAATTTAACTTTTATCTTTCCGTCTTAAAGAACAAAAAAGAGTAAAAAGTATCGCTATCAAATGTATTTGCACTCACAAATTGTGACAGATTGAAACCGAGCCGGCGACTGGAAATAAAACGTAGAAAAGGCTCTAGAAGTAGGATTGAAGGGCCTTGTTTTTCTTATAAATACTTTGTTTAGAATGTGTCTATTTAAGGTTAAAAAGTATCGCTATTTTTTAAACAATCTTCTGCACTTTTTTTCTAAATAAGCTGAAATTCTTCTTTATATTTTTCTTAAGAAAGTCGGTTGATTTGCCTTTATAACAGGTGTTTGACGGGGTGGCCGTCTTTTTGTTTTCTCTAAAAAGGCGTATAATGAAAGGTGAGAAAAAGTCTCGATTATTAGGAAATTTCCGGAGGGAACTTTTTATGAATAAAGAATATATTAAAAAAGAACATTACAAGATGTATAAGGCGGGCAAGCGTTGGATTTACGCGGCGGTTGCTGCTTTTTCATTGACCGGAGTCGGGGCTTCAGTTGCGTCAAATTCTGATTTTGGCCATTTATTTCCGTTAAATTCTGTAATGGATACGATTGGTTGGCATTCTGTTTCGGCTGATGATACGGATGTCACAAAGCCCCAGGCTTTTACGAACAACGGCTATCCTGTATATTCTGATCCAAGTCAAATTACCTTTACCAATAAGCGTGAAGCCACTGTGGGTAAATGGGTGAACATCGGTCCGATTGATTCATTCGTTAAAAATTCAAAGGGAAATGATCAGCACGTTAACTTTGCTATTGTGGGTGCCTATGCACGTGCTGATGCAAATGGGAATCCCTACATCACCATTGCCATTGGAACAACACAGTTGGCCGGTCAGTCGATTGGGACGCGAAATTCGTTTTATGGTTATGCAAGTAACGGTTCGGCTAAGACTTTCCAGTACCAATACCCTAAAGAAGGTGTGTGGGCGTACATTAAGACGACAGATTTGGATTCCAGCTATAACCAGATTGGACTGCAATTTACAGCTAACAACGGGGTTGGCGGCAGTGATGGGGATAAGCACAACGCTTTAATGGCTGCCAAGGTCCAAACGCAAACAAATGATTCTTTGAACGGCGATATTGCCACTGCGACCGCAAAGGTTAAAGCTGCTGAGACCGAAACCGACAAGATGATGGACCTCTTGAAGGCGGAACAGACCAAGATTGATAACGCCATTGATGCTGATCCGACTTTAACAAGTACAGAAAAAACGAACCAAAAGGCCTTAATTCCGCCAATGCTTACTGAAGCAAAGGCAAAGATGGATTACGAAGTCGACACAGCAACGATTGATTCCATCGAACAGTCTTATATTCCAAAGATTGACGCGGCCCATACTCAGGGAACACCCTTAGCAGACCAAAAAACCGCCGCTAAGAAAGTTGTCGATAACAAGGCCAATGCTCAAGTTACCGCCATTAAAGCGAATAACGACATGACTGATGCCGAGCAAACTGCTGCCATCAAAAAGGTAACGGATGCGCAGACAACGATGGATAATAACATCGATAATGCTACGGATGCCGACCACGTGAACAGCTCACGCGATGATAGTACGCAAAACGCCATTATCGAAAATGCCAATCAAGCAGCGATGACTTTGGCAGCTCGTCAAGCCGCAGCAAAGTCTCAGCTCGAAACCGATAAAACAAATGCTGAAAATGAAATTGATGGGGATGTCACACTCACGTCCAGCGAAAAGACACAGCGCAAAGCTGCCATCGAATCAGCGGTTAGTTCAGCTGAAGCAACGATTGCCTCCGCTACCAAAGCACAACAGGTTGTGGACGCGTTAAACGCTGCTGAGACGACAATCACCAACGAACAGGTGCACGGGACTGATTTAGACGTACAAAAGACGACGGCTAAGCAGTCCGTCTCAGACTATGCTGACCAAATCAAGCAGCAAATTGCCGCTGATAATACATTAACAACTGCTGAAAAGAACCAGCAAACCAGAAACGTTGACCAAGCGGTTGTGAACATACAGAAACAAATTGCGGATGCAGCCAACGCTGATATGGTTAATAAGTATCGTGATGATGGTAAGAACGCCATTAAGGAAATGTACCAGCCTGGTACCGCACTTTCCGATCAAAAGACCAATGCAAAGGGCAAAGTCGATGCGGAAGCAACAACGGTTAAAGCTGCTATCAAGGCCGACAGCACGTTAACGACTGACGAAAAGGATGCTCAAACGGCAGCAGTTGAGTCGGACCGGCAAAAGGCTGATCAAAACATTGATAACGCAACGAATGCTGATGGTGTGAACACTGCCCGTGATAACGGGATTGCGGCCATTGATGCCGACCATCAGTCTGGCAAGTCAACGGATGAGCAGAAGACGGCTCAAAAGGCCAACGTTGATGCGGAAGCCAAGAAGGTATCCACTGCTGTCAATGCCGACAACACGTTGACGATTGATGAGAAGAATGCCCAGTTGGCAGCAGTTGAAGCTGATCGCAAATCAGCTGATGCAAATATTGATAACGCTTCAGACGCCGATGGGATTAACTCTGCCGCCTCAGCTGGTATCGCCACAATTGATGCTGACCACAAGCCTGGCAAGTCAACCGATGTTCAGAAGACGACCCAAAAGGCCAATGTTGATGCGGAAGCCCAGAAGGTTTCCAATGCTATTAATGCCGACAACACACTGACGACCGATGAAAAGAATGCTCAAACGGCAGCGGTCGAAGCTGACCGTAAGGCAGCCGATGAAAACATCGACAACGCTTCAGACGCCGATGGTATTAACGCCGCCGCCTCAGCTGGCATCACCAAAATCGATGCCGATCAGCAACCTGGCAAGTCAACGGACGATCAGAAGACGACCCAAAAGGGCAACGTTGATGCTGAGGCCAAGAAGGTCTCCACTGCTATCAATGCTGACAACACGTTGACGACTGATGAGAAGAACGCCCAGTTGGCAGCAGTTGAAGCTGATCGCAAATCAGCTGACCAAAACATTGATAATGCTTCAAATGCCGACGGGATTAACTCTGCCGCCTCAGCTGGCATCACCAAAATCGATGCTGATCACAAGCCTGGCAAGTCAACCGATGACCAGAAGACGACTCAAAAGGCCAATGTTGATGCTGAGGCCCAAAAGGTCTCCACTGCTATCAATGCCGATAACACGTTGACGACTGATGAGAAGAATGTGCAGTTGGCAGCGGTCGAAGCTGACCGTAAGACAGCCGATGCAAACATTGACAATGCTTCAAATGCCGATGGTATTAACTCCGCCACTTCAGACGGTATTCAAAAGATTGACGCTGACCACAAGCCTGGTAAGTCAACCGATGATCAGAAGACGGCTCAAAAGGCCAACGTCGATGCAGAGGCCAAGAAGATCTCCACTGCTATCAATGCCGACAACACGTTGACGACTGATGAGAAGAATGCCCAGTTGGCAGCAGTTGAAGCTGATCGCAAATCAGCTAATCAAAACATTGATAATGCTTCAAATGCTGACGGGATTAACTCCGCTGCCTCAGCTGGTATCACCAAAATCGATGCCGATCACAAGCCTGGCAAGTCAACCGATGACCAGAAGACGACTCAAAAGGCCAACGTTGATGCTGAGGCCCAAAAGGTATCCACTGCTATCAAGGCCGATAACACGTTGACGACTGATGAGAAGAATGTGCAGTTGGCAGCAGTTGAAACCGACCGTCAGACAGCGGATAAAAATATCGACAATGCTTCCAATGCCGACGCGATTAATTCGGCGGCTTCAGCTGGCATCACCAAAATCGATGCCGACCACAAACCTGGAACGTCAACCGACGATCAGAAAACGACCCAGAAGGGCAACGTTGATGCTGAGGCCCAAAAAGTATCCACTGCTATCAAGGCCGACAACACGTTGACGACGGATGAGAAGAATGCCCAGTTGGCAGCAGTTGAAACTGACCGCCAGACAGCTGATAACAACATTGATAACGCTTCAAATGCCGACGGCATTAACTCAGCCGCTTCAGCTGGCATCACCAAAATCGATGCTGACCACAAGCCGGGAACGTCAACCGATGTTCAAAAGACGACCCAAAAGGCTAATGTTGATGCGGAAGCTGAAAAAGTCATTAAGGCGATTAAAGCTGATACGACTTTAACAACTGATGAAAAGAACAGTCAGGTTGGACGTGTTCAAACAGATCAAACACAGGCTGATCAAAAGATTGATGACGCCTCAGATGCCGATGGGATTAACGCAGCCGCTTTAGCTGGTATCCAAAAAATTGATGCCGACCACGTTTCGGGTAAGGCGACGGATGATCAAAAGACGACCCAGAAGGCCAATGTCGATGCCGAAGCCAAGAAGGTGGATGCTGCCATTCAGGCTGACAACACATTGACGACTAACGAAAAGAATGTGCAGTCGGCAGCGGTTGAAGCAGACCGCAAGGCAGCCGATGAGAACATCGACAACGCTTCAGACGCCGACGGGATTAACTCCGCTGCTTCAGACGGTATTCAAAAGATTGACGCCGATCACAAGCCAGGTACGTCAACCGATGACCAGAAGAAAGCTCAAAAGGCCAACGTTGATGCGGAAGCCAAGAAGGTGGACGCTGCCATCAATGCTGACAACACGTTGACGACCGATGAAAAGAAGGCGCAGTCGGAGACAGTTGAAGCTGATCGCAAAGCGGCCGATGAGAACATCGATAACGCTGCGGATGCTGATGGAATTAACGCTGCTGCTTCAGCTGGTATCCAAAAGATTGACGCCGACCACCAATCTGGTAAGTCAACCGACGATCAGAAGACAGCCCATAAGTCCAACGTTGATGCCGAAGCCAAGAAGGTATCAGCTGCCATCAATGCTGACACCACGTTGACGACGGACGAAAAGAAAACGCAGACAGCAGCCGTCGAAGCAGACCACAAGGCGGCCGATGAAAATATCGATAACGCTACAGATGCCGATGGTATCAACGCAGCCGCTTCGGCTGGCATCCAAAAGATTGACGCCGACCACAAACCGGGTAAGTCAACGGACGACCAGAAGACGGATCAGAAGGCTAACGTCGATGCGGAAGCCAAGAAAGTATCCGCTGCTATCACATCCGATAACACGTTAACGACTGGCGAAAAGGCAACGCAAACCGCAGCGGTCGAAGCAGACCGCAAGGCAGCCGATGAGAACATCGACAATGCTGCAGATGCTGACGCTATCAACGCAGCCGCTTCAGCTGGCATCCAAAAGATTGACGCCGATCACAAACCAGGTACATCAACGGATGATCAGAAGACAGCTCAAAAGGCTAACGTTGATGCGGAAGCTGAAAAAGTCATTAAAGCGATTAAGGCTGATACGACTCTGACAAACGAGGAGAAAAACAGCCAAGTTGGTCAGGTTCAAGCTGATCAGACACAAGCTGACCAGAACATCGACCACTCTTCAGACGCTGATGGTATTAACGCAGCCGCTTCAGCTGGCATCCAAAAGATTGACGCCGACCACAAGCCGGGCAAGTCAACGGACGACCAGAAGACGGCACAAAAGGCCAACGTTGACGCAGAAGCCAAGAAGGTTGACGCAGCCATCAAGGCTGACAACACACTGACAACTGACGAAAAGAATGCGCAGTCAGAAGCGGTTGAAGCGGACCGCAAGGCAGCCGATGAAAACATCGACAACGCTTCAGATGCCGATGGAATCAATGCGGCCACAACGACTGGTATCACAAAGATTGACGCCGACCACAAGCCAGGTACGTCAACCGATGATCAGAAGATAGCTCAAAAGGCTAACGTTGATGCGGAAGCCAAGAAGGTAACCAACGCTATCAATGCTGACGCCACGTTGACGACGGAAGAAAAGTCAACGCAAACCGCAGCGGTCGAAGCAGACCGCAAGGCAGCCGATGAAAACATCGACAACGCTTCAGACGCCGATGGAATCAATGCGGCCACAACGACTGGTATCACAAAGATTGACGCCGACCACAAGCCAGGTACGTCAACCGATGATCAGAAGATAGCTCAAAAGGCTAACGTTGATGCGGAAGCCAAGAAGGTAACCAACGCTATCAATGCTGACACCACGTTGACATCAGGTGAAAAGGCAACGCAAACCGCAGCGGTCGAAGCAGACCGCAAGGCAGCAGACGAGAACATCGATAACGCTGCAGACGCTGATGGAATCAATGCGGCCACAACGACTGGTATCACAAAGATTGACGCCGACCACAAGCCAGGTACGTCAACCGATGATCAGAAGATAGCTCAAAAGGCTAACGTTGATGCGGAAGCCAAGAAGGTAACCAACGCTATCAATGCTGACACCACGTTGACATCAGGTGAAAAGGCAACGCAAACCGCAGCGGTCGAAGCAGACCGCAAGGCAGCAGACGAGAACATCGATAACGCTGCAGACGCTGATGGTATCAACGTAGCCGCTTCAGCTGGTATCACAAAGATTGACGCCGACCACAAGCCGGGCAAGTCAACTGATGACCAAAAGACAAATCAGAAGGCTAATGTTGATGCGGAAGCCAAGAAGGTAACCAATGCAATTAATGCTGACACCACGTTGACGACTGATGAGAAGGCAACGCAGACGGCGGCCGTTGAAAACGACCGCAAGGCAGCCGATGAGAACATCGATAACGCTGCAGACGCCGATGGTATTAACGCCACCGCTTCAGCTGGCATCGCTAAAATTGACGCTGACCACAAGTCGGGTAAGTCAACCGACGATCAGAAGACGGCACAAAAGGCCAACGTCGATGCCGAAGCGAAGAAGGTAACCAACGCAATTAATGCTGACACCACGTTGACGACTGATGAGAAGGCAACGCAGACGGCGGCCGTTGAAAGCGACCGCAAGGCAGCTGATGGAAACATCGATAACGCTGTAGACGCCGACGCTATCAACGCAGCGACAACGGCTGGTATCCAAAAGATTGACGCCGACCACAAGCCGGGAACGTCAACCGACGACCAGAAGACGGCACAAAAGGCCAACGTCGATGCGGAAGCCAAGAAGGTAACCAACGCAATTAATGCTGACACGACGTTAACGACGGACGAAAAGTCAACGCAGACCGCAGCGGTCGAAGCTGACCGCAAGGCAGCCGATGAAAACATCGACAATGCTGCAGACGCCGACGCTATCAACGCCGCCACTTCAACTGGTATCGCTAAGATTGACGCCGACCACAAGCCGGGAACCCCGACGGATGATCAAAAGACCACCCAGAAGGGTAACGTTGATGCGGAAGCCAAGAAGGTTTCCGCTGCCATCAACGCCGACACGACGTTAACGACGAATGAAAAGGCAACGCAAACCGCAGCGGTCGAAGCAGACCGCAAGTCAGCCGATGAGAACATCGACAACGCATCAGACGCCGACGGTATTAACGCCGCCACTTCAGCTGGCATCGCCAAAATTGACGCCGACCACAAGCCGGGCACAGCCGTGAATGAGCAACAGAACACGGCGAAGGGCAATGTTGATGCTGAGGCGCAGAAGGTAATCAATGCCATTAATGCTGATAACACGCTGACTAGTTCAGCCAAGTCGGCACAGGTTGATAATGTAAAGGCTCATCAAACGACTGCGGATCACAACATTGATGCAGCCCAAGACGCCGATGGCATTAACAGCGCTGAAAAGATAGGCATTGAAACAATTGATGCTGACCATGTTTCTGGCAGAAGTATTTCAGACCAGCAGAGCAAGGCTAAGCAAGACTTGGCGATTGAAGCGCAAACGGTGATCAACGCCATTAACGCCGACACTTCCTTAACGGGAGCAGAAAAGACGGATCAAGTTAACCGCGTGAAGGCTGATTGGCAATCTGCTGATAACAAGATTGATCAAGATAGTACGGCAGACACCATTAATAGTGACTTTGATTCGGGGAAGGCCACGATTGATGCCGACCATACCCCGGGTACGCCAGTTGAGACGCAAAAACAGAATAAAAAGAATGACCTTGATAATGAGGCTCAGTCGTTGATTCAAAAAATTAACGCTGATGTCACGCTGTCAAGCCACTCTAAGCAAAGTCAGATTGCCAAGGTAAATGCTGATAAGCAAAAGGCTGATGACAACATCGATAATGCTTCTGATGCTGACGGCATTAACAGTGCTTACGCTGATGGAAAAGCCGCTATCGATTCTGATTACACACCTGGACAACCCCTACCTGATCAGAAGAAAACGCAAAACAGTAATTTGGCTTCTGAAGCGCAACGAATTATTGATGCTATTAATGCTGACAACACGCTGACTTCCGATGCGAAGACGAAGCAAATTGGGCAGGTTAATGCTGATTTGACGACGGCACAGGGAAAGATTAATCAAGCAACTGATCAGGATGTCGTCTCGGAAGCCTTCACGGATGGAAAGGCAACGATTGATAATGATCACGTTCCTGGTGCTTCACTGGATAGCCAGCGTCAAGCTGCTAAAGACACCGTTGCTACTGAGGCTGAAAAAGTCATTAACACCATCAATGCTGATAACACGCTGACTTCCGATGAGAAGGAAGCACAGGTTAACCAGGTGAAGGCTGATCAGCAAAACGCTGATAACAAGATTGATGGCGCTACAAATGCGGATGATATCAATCAAAGTCGTGATAATGGTTTGACGACCATTGATGCCGAGCACAAAGCAGGCGTGGACCTTGAGACTCAACGCCAAAAAGCAAAGCAAATTGTTGACGATAAAGCACAATCGCTGACAAATAGTATTAAAAATGATAATACGTTGACCGGTGTGCAGAAGAACGAACAGGTTGCCAAAGTCGAAGCTGACCAGCAAGTTGCCGACACGGCCATTGCCCAGGCAACGAATGCGGATGGAATCAATAGCGGTCGAGACTCTGGTCTTTCAAAGATGACGGCTGATTATCAAACGGGTACCGCCCTAGTTGCTCAAAAAGTAGCTGCTAAGCAAGTGGTTGATGCGGAAGCAACAAAGGAAATCAACAAGATTAAGGCTGACAATACCTTAACGACCGGTAAAAAGAATCAACAGATTGCTTCTGTTCAATCGGACCAAACGGCTGCCGATAATGCCATTGATCAGTCGACTGATGCCGATGGTGTTAACAACCAACGTAATAGTGGCGTTCAATTTATTGATACTGAGTATCAACCGGGCACACCACTGGCTACCCAAAAGCAAGATGCTAAGGACAATGTGGATGCCGAAGCGGCTAAAGTCATTGACGCCATTAATGCTGACAATACCTTGACGACTTTAGTAAAGTCGAAACAGGTCGCAAACGTTACGGCCGATCAAACGGCTGCGGACAACGCCATTGATCAAGCAGCCAATGCGGATGATATTAACTCTGCTCGTGACAACGGCATTCAAAAAATTGATGCTGATCACGTAAGTGGCCAACCGTTAACTGATTCAAAGGCTGCGCAAAAGCAGTCGCTTGAAACAGAAGCAACCACTGTTATCAACGCCATTAACAGCGATACGACGCTAACGTCTGATGCTAAAACGCAACAGGTCAATAAGGTGAAGGCCGATTTGGCCACTGGTGAAGGCAACATTGATCGTGCGGCCAACCAAGATGCCATCGACTCTGCCTTTGATAACGGCATGCAAGCCATTGATGGTGACCATGTTCCGGGTGACTCACTGCTTAATCAGAAGAGCAGCGCCAAGAGTGCTGTTGATGCCGAAGCAGAGCGAAAAATTGATGCCATCAATAGCGATAACTCCCTGACAGCTGCTGAAAAGAAGGCGCAAAAGGATGCCGTGACAACGGATCAAAGTGCTGCCGACCAAAAGATTGATCAAGCCAAGAATGCTGATGAAATTGTCAGTGCCAAAACGGCGGGTCTTCAAAAGATTGATGCGGACTATCAGACAGGTACGCCAGTTGCGACACAAAAGCAGAATGCTAAAGACCGTGTTGATGCGGAGGCAGAAAAAGTCGTTAACGCCATCAAGGCCGATAACACACTCACTACTCAGGAAAAGCAAACACAGATTGACAAGGTGAATGCTGACAAGACGGCGGCAGACAATGCCATCGATGCAGCAACGCAGGCTGACGACATTAACTCTGCCCGCGACCAGGGTCTTCAAAAGATTGATGCTGATCACGTTGCTGGTACGAGTCTTGCGCAACAAAAGCAGACACAAAAGACGAACCTCGAACAAGAGGCGCAAAAGGTTATTGCGGCCATTAAGAGTGACAATTCATTGACTGGCGAAAACCAGCAATCACAGGTTAATAAGGTTAATGCTGATTTGACCGCTGCGGATACTGCCATTGAACAATCGAACGATGCCGATGAAGTGAATGCTAACTTTAATTCTGGCAAAGCAAAGATTGATAGTGAGCACCAACCTGGCACACCACTGGCTACCCAAAAGCAAGATGCTAAGGACAAAGTCGATGCGGAAGCCCAAAAGGTCATTAACGAAATTAATGGGGATAACTCATTGCTTTCTGAGCAAAAGGCCGCTCAAATTGCCCAGGTTAACCAGGACAAGACGACTGCCGATAATGCGATTTCGCAAGCAACGAATGCGGACGGGGTGAATACTGCTTATGCTAATGGTATTCACGCCATTGATTCGGACCATAAGTCTGGTAAGGCTTTGCCTGATCAAAAGAAGGATCAAAAAGCGAACTTATCCGCCGAAGCTACTCGTGTGATTGACGAAATCAAGTCCGATCCGACTTTGACGACGAATGACAAAAACGCCCAAATCAGCCAGGTGAATGCAGACCTCGAAGCTGCTAACAAAAAGATTGATGAAGCCACGGATGGGGATGGCGTTACCGCTGCGATGACGGCTGGTAAGACGACGATTGATGGGGACTACCATCCCGGTCAGGCGTTGGCTGACCAAAAGAAGGCGGCCAAGGGCGATGTCAATGACGAAGCAACAAAGGTCATTGCCTCGATTAACGCCGACAACAGTTTGACGGCAGAACAAAAGTCGAAGCAGGTTGAGAATGTCAAAGCTGATCAAAAATCAGCAAACGAGGCCATTGACAATGCTTCAGATGCTGATGGTGTGAATAGTGCCAAAGCAACCGGTATTCAAAAGATGGATGCTGATCATGTTCCGGGTACACCCGTCGCTACTCAAAAGCAACAGGCAAAGGACAACGTTGATGCGGAAGCTAACAGAGTCATTGCGGCTATCAAGGCGGATACGACTTTGACAGCGGCTGAAAAGCAGCAACAGACTGACCAAGTCACTTCTGACAAGGAATCAGCTGATCAGGCAATCGATGCTGCCACGGATGCCGATATCATCAACAACGCTGAATCAACTGGTATCCAAAAGATTGACGCTGATCACAAACCAGGCACGTCAACCGACGGTCAAAAGACGACCCAAAAGGGAAATGTTGATGCTGAAGCCAAGAAGGTGTCTGCTGCCATCAAAGCCGACACGACTTTGACGACGGACGAAAAGAACGCCCAGTTGGCCGCGGTTGAAAACGACCGCAAGACGGCTGATGACAACATTGATAAGGCAGCTGATGCCGATACTATCAATGCAGCCACGTCAACTGGCATCGCTAAGATTGACGCCGACCACAAGCCGGGAACACCAACCGACAGTCAAAAGACAGCCCAAAAGGGTAACGTGGATGCTGAAGCCAAGAAGGTGTCTGCTGCCATCAAGGCCGACACGACTTTGACGACGGACGAAAAGAACGTCCAGTTGGCCGCGGTTGAAAACGACCGCAAGAGTGCCGATGACAATATCGACAACGCTTCAGATGCGGATGCTATCAATGCAGCCACGGCAACTGGCATCGCCAAGATTGATGCCGACCACAAGCCGGGAACCTCGACGGATGGTCAGAAGACGACTCAAAAGGGTAACGTTGATGCCGAAGCCAAGAAGGTATCGGACGCCATTAAGTCCGATACGACTTTGACGACAGACGAAAAGAACGCCCAGTTGGAAAAAGTCGAGGCAGACCGTATTAAGGCGAACCAAAACATTGATAACGCCGCAGATGCTGATGCAATCAATGCAGCAGAAGCAAACGGAAAGGTCGCAATCGATGCCGACCACGTTCCTGGTACACCAACCGATGATTACAAGAAAGACCAAAAGAGTAACGTCGATGATGAGGCCAAGAGGGTGTCGGACGCCATTAAGGCGGACAATACGCTAACGACTGATGAAAAGAATGCTCAGTTAGCGGAGGTTGAATCCGATCGTGTTAAAGCAAATCAAAACATTGATAATGCGGCGGATGCCGATGCCGTTAATCAAGCAGTGGCTGCTGGAAAGAGCGCGATTGATGCCGACCACAAGCCGGGTATTTCGACCGATGGTCAAAAGACGGCCCAAAAGGGTAAGGTCGATGCCGAAGCCAAGAAGGTGTCTGCTGCTATCAAGGCCGATACGACGTTGACGGCAGACGAAAAGAACGCCCAGTTGGCAGCGGTTGAAAACGACCGTAAGAGTGCCGATGACAATATCGACAACGCTTCAGACGCCGATGGCATTAATGTAGCCACGGCAACTGGCATCGCCAAAATTGACGCTGACCACAAGCCGGGTATCTCGACTGACGGTCAAAAGACAACCCAGAAGGGTAATGTCGATGCCGAAGCCAAGAAGGTTTCCGAAGCCATCAAGGTCGATACGACGTTGACGACGGACGAAAAGAATAGTCAGTTGGCCGCGGTTGAAAATGATCGCAAGAGTGCCGATGAAAATATCGATAACGCTTCAGACGCCGATGGCATTAATGTAGCCACGGCAACTGGTATCGCCAAGATTGATGCCGACCATAAGCCGGGAACATCGACGGACGGTCAAAAGACGACTCAAAAGGGTAACGTCGATGCCGAAGCCAAGAAGGTATCGGACGCCATTAAGGCCGATACGACTTTGACGACGGACGAAAAGAACGCCCAGTTGGCCGCGGTTGAAAATGACCGCAAGAGTGCCGATGAAAATATCGACAACGCTTCAGATGCGGATGCCATCAATGCAGCCACGGCAACTGGTATCGCCAAGATTGATGCCGACCATAAGCCGGGAACATCGACGGACGGTCAAAAGACGACTCAAAAGGGTAACGTTGATGCCGAAGCCAAGAAGGTGTCCGCTGCTATCAAAGCTGATACGACTTTGACGGCAGACGAAAAGAACGCCCAGTTGGCAGCGGTTGAAAACGACCGTAAGAGTGCCGATGATAACATTGATAAGGCTGTCGATTCGGATGCTATCAATGCGGCCACGACGGCTGGAATTCAAAAGATTGACGCCGACCACGTCCCAGGCACACCAAAGGACGGGCAAAAGACGACCCAGAAGGGCAATGTCGATGCCGAAGCCAAGAAGGTGTCCGCTGCCATCAAGGCTGATACGACGTTGACGGCTAATGAAAAGTCGCAACAGCTAGCAGCGGTTGAAGCTGACCGAAAAGCGGCGGATGACAATATTGAGACTGCCACGGATGCTGATTCGATTAACGCAGCAACGAAGGCTGGAATTCAAAAGATTGACGCCGATCACGTCCCAGGTACACCAACAGGCGAACAAAAGACAACCCAGAAGGGTAACGTCGATGCCGAAGCGAAGAAGGTGTCCGCTGCCATTAAGGCTGATACGACGTTGACAACGACCGAAAAGGCCACCCAGTTGGCAGCGGTTGAAAACGACCGCAAGAGTGCCGATGACAACATTGATAAGGCGGTGGATGCGGATACCATCAATGCTGCAACAACAGCTGGAATCCAAAAGATTGATGCCGACCATGTTGCCGGAACGCCGACTGACAATCAGAAGACAACTCAAAAGGGTAATGTCGATGCCGAAGCCAAGAAGGTATCGGACGCTATCAAGGCCGATACGACTTTGACGACGGACGAAAAGAACGCCCAATTGGCCAAAGTTGAAACTGATCGCCAAGCAGCCAATGACAACATCGACAAGGCTGCTGATTCGGATGCCATCAATGCGGCCACGGCGGCTGGTATCCAAAAGATTGATGCCGACCACGTTCCAGGAACGCCAACGGTTAACCAAAAGACAACCCAGAAGGGTAATGTCGATGCCGAAGCCAAGAAGGTATCTGCTGCTATCAAGGCCGATACGACTTTGACAACGGACGAAAAGAACGCCCAGTTGGCTAAGGTTGAAACTGATCGCCAGGCAGCCAATGACAACATCGACAAGGCCACCGATTCGGATGCTATTAATGCGGCCACGGCGGCTGGTATCAAAAAGATTGACGCTGATCACGTTGCCGGAACGCCGACTGACAATCAGAAGACAACTCAAAAGGGTAATGTCGATGCCGAAGCCAAGAAGGTATCTGCTGCTATCAAGGCCGATACGACTTTGACGACGGACGAAAAGAATGCTCAGCTGGCTAAGGTTGAGGCTGACCGAAAGGCAGCCGATGACAATATTGATAAGGCAGCTGATGCCGATGATATTAATTCTGCTACTTCAACCGGCGTTGCTAAGATTGATGCTGACCACAAGCCTGGTATTTCGACCAATGGTCAAAAGACAACCCAAAAGGGCAACGTGGATGCCGAAGCCAAGAAGGTATCGGATGCCATCAAGGCCGATACGACCTTAACGACGGACGAAAAGAACGCCCAATTGGCTAAGGTTGAGGCTGACCGCCAGGCAGCCAATGACAACATTGACAAGGCTGCCGATTCGGACGCTATCAATGCGGCCACGGCGGCTGGTATCCAAAAGATTGACACTGACTACCAGCCGGGCTCGCTTGACGATGTTAAGAATCAAAACAAGAAAAACATTGACAATGCGGCGGCCAAGGCTAAGCAGGTCGTTGATGACGATGGTTCATTAACGCCAGATGATAAGAACAAGCGGAAGGCGGCCATCGATCAAGCAGCGGCCAAGGCGAAGGCTGCGGTTGATAATGGTCAGAATGCTGATGATTCAGACAAAAGCGCCAAGGCTGGTGAACAATTAATTGCCGGACTAAATGATGCTAAGAATGCTGCAGATGCAACGATTAACCATGCATCTGATCAGGAAAAGTCTGATATTAAAAACGATGCTTCCTTGTCGACGAAGCAGAAGAATGCTCAGGATGCGCAGGTCGATGAAGCGGCGGCTGCTGCCAAGAGTGCAATCGATGGTGCGACTGATTTGGATGACTTGAACCAGGCAACACAAGCTGGTGTTAAGGCCATCGAGCAGGTTCATCAATCAGCAACACCACTGAGTCAGCAGAAACATGATGCTGAAAACGCATTGAATCAAGATGCTGACCGTGTTAAGGCTGAAATTGAACAAGATTCAAACCTGACGAACGCTGAAAAGCAGGAACAGCTCGCTCATTTGAACGCCGTGCTTCAACAAATGAAGCAGGCAATCGAAAACGCTAGCGATTCTGATTCACTTGAAAAGGCGTTGACTACTGGTAAAGAAGCCATTGAGGCTTGTTACCAAAAGGGTGTTCAGAAGCCAAGGGCAACAGCTGTTGCTCCAAAGGTGGAGGAACGTCCGGTTGTGAAGGACGGTGGTCTGCCAAAGACCGCTAGCCGGGTAAAACGGAATGCCACACAGCAAACCGTTGGCCTAGCCCTTGCAGCTAGTCTCACGACCTTCTTCTTAGCGAAGAAGCGCCATGACAAGTAAAAAATCGGATGAACATCCGGAAAAAGCAGTTGAAAGAAAACTTTCAGCTGCTTTTTTGATTCACTTTTTGAAAGTCTTCCGGGGGGCTTCTGATATGGTAAAATAGCAGATAATGACAGATGCAATCACAATCAAAAATCTAACCTATTCTTACCCCGAACAAGGGCATCTTTTCGACAACTTTGCGCTCTCAATTCAAGAGGGGGAATGGCTGTCAATTGTTGGGCACAATGGTTCCGGTAAATCAACGCTTGCTAAGCTCATCTTGGGTTTGCTTGACTTTGATGAAGGTGAAATTAGGGTCTTTGGTCAAAAGTTACAGCTAGAGACTTTAGCCGCTATTCGTTCGCAAGTTGGCATGGTTTTTCAAAATCCAGACAATCAGTTCGTTGGCGCCACGGTGGCCGACGATGTGGCCTTTGGTTTAGAGAATCGGCGGGTACCCTCCGAAGAGATGCCGGCCATGATTGAGGCTGCCCTTAAACAAGTGGGGATGGCGGCTTATGCTGATCGGGAACCCCACACTCTTTCGGGAGGACAAAAACAACGGGTAGCGCTGGCGTCAATTCTGGCCCTTCAACCAAAGGTAATTATTTTGGACGAAGCGACGGCGATGCTCGATCCCGAGGGAAAACAGGCGGTGTTGCAGACGCTGAAGCAACTCAAGGAGCGTTATCAAAGTAAGCTTACGCTGATTATGATTACCCATGATATGGAAGAAGCAGCCCTAGCTGACCGTGTGGCCGTAATTGATGATGGTCGCTTGGTTGAAAACGAGGCGCCACGGGCTCTTTTCTTGAAGGGGCAAGAACTAGCAGCGCTAGGACTGGCACTGCCATTTGCGATGGCCTTACAAAAAGACCTCGCGATTGATCAGCCGGTTTACCGAACGAAGCAGGAGTTGGCCACATGGTTATCAAAATTGAAGGCTTAGACTTTGCGTATGGTGCTGGTAAGCAAAGCGTACCAGTCCTCAAAAATATTAACGTTACAATACAAAAAGGCATGATTACGGCTATTATCGGCCAAACGGGTTCTGGAAAGTCCACGCTGGTCCAGCAACTGAACGCGTTACTCAAACCAACAAAGGGAACGGTACAAATTGGTGACCACGTTGTCACGAACAAGACCAAGGAAAAGGAACTGGCGCCCATCCGCGCGGAAGTGGGAATGGTCTTTCAGTTTCCTGAATCACAACTCTTCGCACCAACGGTGTTAGAAGATGTCATGTACGGCCCCAAAAACTTTGGGGCAACGGATGAAGAGGCGAAGAAAGCCGCAAAAACAGCCTTACAGCGAGTCGGCTTTGATGCAACGCTCTATGAGCAATCGCCTTTTAATTTATCTGGTGGTCAGATGCGACGAGTCGCACTTGCCGGTGTATTGGCGATGAATCCACAGACCATGGTTTTCGATGAACCAGCGGCGGGATTAGACCCACAGGGACAAGAGGAACTCTTGAATCTGCTTAAATCATTGCGTGACGAGGGGAAGACCGTGGTCTTAATTTCTCACCAAATGGATCAGGTGCTGGCCCTAGCAGATCGGGTACTGGTTTTAAAAGATGGTGAAATTGCGGCGGATGAACCCGTTGACCAACTTTTTTCACGGCCTCAATCCTGGTTTGCTGAGCAGCACTTAGATCTGCCGGAAACCATTGCCTTCCAAAAGCAATTGGAAGAGAAGGGCTTTGTTTTTGATGGTCTCTGCAAGACGGTTCCGGATCTAGCCAAGGCGATTAAGAAACAACTTGACCCGACAAAAATCCGCTCGATTGGCTCGACCATTAGCGAAAACGGGGAGGCAAATCATGAATAACTTAGTGATTGGTCAATTCGTTCCGGGTTCTGGGATTCTCTATAAACTCGATCCCCGTACCAAAATCTTGATGACGATTGCCTACGTGTTCTTACTGGTTTTTGCCAACAGTTGGCCTACCTATCTCTGGTCAGCGGCCTTTTTGTTAATGGCCCTCGTACTGACAAAGCAGGGACTTGGTCTTTATTGGCGTGGGATTAAACCAATTCTTTGGTTGATTCTCTTCACCGTGGTGCTCCAATTGCTGTTTTCAGGTGGAACACCGGTTCTCTTCGCTTTCGGACCCGTTAAAGTCACACTGCCGGGCTTGATTAATGCCTTTTACGTGGTCGTGCGCTTCGTGTTAATCGTGTTGATGTCAACCATCTTGACGATTACCACACCACCGACGGCCATTGCATCGGCCATTGAATCGCTCCTGAAAACGCTCAAAGTCGTGAAGGTGCCCGTGGCCGAATTGGCGCTAATGCTATCCATTGCGCTGCGCTTTGTTCCGTTGTTAATGGGCGAAACCGATAAGATCATGAAGGCGCAAAAGTCGCGAGGAATGTCGCTATCAACCGGCTCGCTGATTAAGCGCGCAAAGGCGGTCGTGCCACTACTGGTTCCCCTCTTTGTCGGGGCCTTGCAACGCGCACTGGACCTCGCCAACGCCATGGAAGTCCGTGGCTTCGAGTCAGCCGAGGGACGGACTCGTTATCGCGAATTGTCTTACAGTAAAGCAGATGCCTGGGCATTCGGGGCCATACTGGTTTTTGCCTTTGGGTTCATTGCCTTAAATTTTGTTTCATAAATAAGAATGGAAAGGAGCTTCTTATGCCACGCTATCGAGCAGTGGTTGCCTACGACGGGTCAGACTTTTTAGGCTTTCAAGTGCAGTCTAAAAACGGTGTCGAACGGCATCGAACCGTACAAGGGGAGCTCATTAAAGCAGTTAATCAAATGGGAAAGAATCCGGCCGAGCGCATTAAAGTCGTCGGTGCTTCCCGCACCGACACCGGCGTTCATGCCAACGGGCAGGTCATCCACTTTGACTTGCCCTTTGACATCCCCGGCGAAGGCGTGCGAAAGGGATTGAACACCATTTTGCCCCGCGATATCCTGATTAAGGAAGTCCGCCAGGTACAAGACGACTTTCACGCCCGGTTTTCATCCCACAACAAGCGCTATTATTACCGGGTGTCCACTCAGGATTACGTGGACCCCTTCAAGCGGCGGTATACGGGCCATTTTCACTGGAAACTTGATCCAAAGCGGATTGAAAAAGCCTTGCCGGATTTGATTGGTGAACAAGACTTTGCTACCTTCGCTGCTTCTGGCAATCAGACAGCGACAACCATCCGGACGATTACGCGCGCCGAGGTGCAGGTGAAAGAAAACGAACAGGAATTGGTCTTTACTTTCGAAGGCAATGCTTTCTTGTATAATCAAATTCGAATTATGGTCGGTGTTCTACTCGAAATTGGAACGGGGCGTCGCCCCGTCGATGCCATTCCAAAGTTGATTGCGGCAAAAGATCGCGAACAGGCGCGCTATACGGCACCTGCAGCAGGATTGTATTTGGACCATATTGATTACGATGGTCAGTTGGATAAGTAAAGGAGAGGCAACATGACGCTATTTGAAGAATACGCACTGGCAGCAAAGGGATTGCTCTACGTTGCCACCGAAAAAGATGGGCAGCCCAGCCTACGCATCATGGGCTTTGCAATGGACCCCAATCAGCACAATCACTGGTATTTGGTTAGCCAACCAGATACTGGCAAGATGGCGGACTTAAAAGTCAATGACCGGGTGGCCGTGATGACGGTCATGAACGAAAACGGCGCTCGGATTGAATCCAATCAAGCGACGTTGCGTCCCTCGACAAAAAACTGGGCGGACGTCAAGGATTACTTCACAAATCCCGTCTTTCACCGGAATCATCCCCACCCAGAGGAAGAAGTGCTCCTAGAGCTAATCATTCACTCGGCCCGTCTGGCAGCCTATGCTGGTAACGAAGTCTTTACATTTGAAGATTAAAAAGAAAACAGTCAGACGAAAGTCCGGCTGTTTTTTCTTGGTTAGTTTAGTTAGGGCGGTGATTTTTGTTTTTTTGAAAAGAGCGAAAGGAGGGGGCTGATTTAGTTAATTGACGAGTGGCCGTTCTCAACGATATGTAAAAATCAGTATTTTAAACCCAGTAATTAAAAATCAGATAATCACTCTTTTCAAGTATTTTATACATCCTAAATCAAAAGGTTCATTATTTATTTTTTGCAATCATTCTTCTTGTTCGCCCCATTTGGCCGTGCTATATTTCAGGTGAGAGCTGGCCAGTTCTTATTGCTTGTTTGGAGAATTTGTTTTTTGTAAGAAAGGACACGATATGTACGAAACAACGATGCAAACACTTGATGACGAACAGCTAAACGAAGTTTTGGGCGGACGTTCCATCGCCTATCAAGTGGGATATACGTGTGGTCGGTTAGTTCGTTCCATTGTGATGGGCCGCTGATTTTGAAGAAAGAGAAGGGAGAAAAGAATGCAGGATATTATGGTGAGTGAACGTTATGTTGATTTAGCTGTTAATCAGTTAGCCAAAGTGCATGGTGGCATGGGCAACCGTGGGCTTGTCCTAGGACGGGCGGTGAGCCAATTTGCCCATGGATTTTGTGATGGGATCTTAGGCAAATAATGACTGATTAATGATTTGATTAAAAACGGCTGCTGTACGAGCAGTCGTTTTTAATTGCCAGCAACCCCGTGGAGGAACACTTGGACTGCTTTTTCCCTTTCGGTTTATCGCCTGAACTTTTTCAGTTCTTCCCATACGTTTCCATTAGACACTGTTAAAAAAGTCGCGAGATTCAGCAATACATATTTCAAATTATTGTATAATAAAGCAACATAATTTAAAAATATAAATAAAATGATTGCCAGTTACCACGAATCGTGGTATAAATAAAGCAGACAGAGGGACCAAAATACGAACCCACTTTTGTCAGCGAATCAATGGAAGCAGTGTTCGAGCTGTCGACTGACACTTTCTCTTCCTATACTAGTCTGGTGTCATAAGATTGGCGTGATGATCCATGGTAAGCGCTTCTCCGGCGTTTACCGTTCGCGCGCTGCTGACCTTCACTGATTTCGTTTCTTTGCCTGGGTGTTTTGGTTACGATAGAAATTTGCGCTGCTATCCTCTTTTAATCAGCTTGTTTCTTCTCTCATGTTTGCTCACAATGCTGCGGGATGTTGACAGTGAGTAATTCCCTCTGTCTGAATTGATCGGTGGTTGCCTTGGTAACCGCCGGTCTTTTCATGACGACCGATTATTAAAAAAAGGACCAGCCAATTTCACTTGAAATCGGCTGGTCCTTTTATCAATACTATGATAAGTTACTTATTTTTTCTTTGTGTTTACGATAAGAAAAAGTGTAACTGAAGCACTTAAGGCAGTCAACAAGCCCTTAATGAATTGAGGGTTTGCTTCCTTATTTGTTTTTGGCATTAGCGGAGTAGGAACACTGTTGGTGCTTGTTGAAGCGGGTTGTTGCTTTGTGGGTGTTTCATTCTTTGTTGCGACAGCTGCTTGTGCTGGCTCAACAGGAACCTTAGGGGTGTCCGGTACTTTTGGCGTATCAGGGACCTTCGGCGAATCCGGTACTTTTGGTGTGTCCGGTTGCTTAGGTGTATCCGGCACTTTTGGAGTATCCGGCTTCTTTGGCGTGTTATCGCCATGGAAAGTAGCGGATCCGGAACCGGCGTACGTTGGGGAATAAACGTCCTGCGTTTCGGGCGTTGTATTCTTACCTGTTAAGTCAACCGAGTTCCCGTATTTCTTTTGAACACCACCATCGGTGATTTTACTTTCGTAGTAAATCAGATAGGTGTCGTCAATGGTTCCGAGGTCACCGTGAAAGCTCGTCGCGCTATCTTTGACAAAGCCAGCGGGATTATCCGCCAGACTAATGGTGGTAAAAGTCGTGCCATCGGCATTGTAGCGAACCTGGCGGATGTTAAAGTCACCCGTTAACACTTGGTTACCAGTCAATTGGTCATGAATCACGGCGTTTTCCACGTGGTCACGGGCGTAGTTCACGCGAATGCACCAGTGCAATATGGAGGGGTCGTCGGGATCGTACCATGACCACTTGGCCAACTTTTCGTCACTGGCTGGACCAGTAGCGGGATTGATGTTGACCGTGTTCGCGTTTGGCGTGGTGCCATCACGATCGGGCAGATTCCAATTGATCACCGTGGCCTTGCCAGTGTTGACTTTGTCCAGGTTCCAGTGCATGGTAATGGACAGGGAGCCGCTAATGGCGTCCGTCTTGTTTTCCTTTAACGCCAGGTCGGTGTAGTGAATGTTAATCCGATTAGTTGCTGGATCGGTTGTCCCAACCCCCACAACTTGGCCTAAGGCATCCTTGATGTCAAAGTTAATGATCGATAGGATGGTGAACTGTTCGGGCACGGTAATCGAGCTATCACGACTTTGGTCGCTCAGCGCCCCACTGGGAATCTTATAACCATAGTTAACCTGCATATTGTCGATGGGACCGTATGGGTCAGCCGTCGGGTTCGTTAGATCCTTCAGGGAGGCGCTAGTAACGTATTGATTCGCTTCAGTTGCTGAAACTTTGCTGGCGTGACTAACTGTCCATAACCCAAGGGTTAACGCCGCAAGAATCAACAAACAAAGCTGTTGAATACTGTGTCTTCTTCTCATACTTCTCTCCTTTCTCAAACATTGTAACCTATTAATAGGATATTTCCTTGAATTTTGTTCTTTAATTTAGAAAATTAGCGGGGATGACTTGCGAAAAGATTTTTTAGGGGTGTTTTCAAAATGCCTTTTTTAAAAGTCGGTGGGAATCTTGTAAAAAAGCCCGCGAATCCGCCATTTATCGTTGACACTCTGCCCGATATTTTATATACTGTAAATCGGTATTGTTTACCTCACGATAAGCCCCGGAAACTTATTGTAACCGTCTGAGAAGGAACGCTCAGACATTGTAAACAACTAATTAAAGGAGCGCGCCATGCGTACAACATTTTTAGCAAAGCCAGGCGAAATCGAAAAGAAGTGGTACATCATTGATGCAAAGGACGTCGTAATGGGTCGTTTGTCAACGGTTGTTGCCGCCATTTTGCGTGGTAAGAACAAGCCAACTTTCACGCCTAACGTTGACATGGGTGACAACGTCATCATCATCAACGCCGGTGAAGTAAAGTTGACTGGTAAGAAAGCAACTGACAAGATTTACTACCACCATTCAAACCACCCAGGTGGCTTGAAGGAACGTACGGCTGGTAACTACCGCCAATACGATCCAGAAAAGTTGTTGGAATTGTCAATCAAGGGTATGTTGCCTAAGACTTCTTTGGGTCGCAAGCAAGGTTTGAACCTCCACGTATACGCTGGAGCCGATCACAACCACGCTGCACAAAAGCCTGAAGTGCTTGACATCAACAAGTTAGTTTAAGAAAGGAGACCAAGAATATGACTGAAGCAGCACAATATGCCGGAACCGGTCGTCGTAAGAACTCAGTTGCCCGTGTCCGTTTGGTACCAGGTACTGGTGCAATTACGATGAATGGTAAGTCCATTGAAGACTACATTCCTTTCCCTAACTTGCGTGAAGTTGTTTTGCAACCATTTAACGCAACTGATACGTTGGGTAACTACGACGTACTTGTTAACGTTAACGGTGGTGGATTCTCAGGTCAAGCTGGTGCAACTCGTCACGGTATCGCCCGTGCCTTGTTGACGGTTGACCCTGACTTCCGTACTGCATTGAAGCAAGCTGGTCTTTTGACTCGTGACGCTCGTATGAAGGAACGTAAGAAGCCAGGTCTTAAGAAGGCCCGTAAGGCATCACAGTTCTCAAAGCGTTAATCGTTGGATTACCGTTTTACAAAAAGTCCGCAATCGCGGGCTTTTTTTGTTTGGCAAAATTCAGGTGGTTGCTGTGCTAAAATAAAAGCAGGAAAAATTTGAAAAGAAAGAGTCAATTTATGAATTTGATTGCTAGATGTATTGCAGCCTTTAAGCAAATCCGGTTGCGTACTTGGATTATTGTTGCCGTTCTGTTGATTTTGATTGTGGCGCTTGCGCCGTATGCGATTGGATCATGATGCTTGGTTAGGTTGTCGACCTTCTGATTTTAGAAGGTCTTTTTTATTTAAAAAAAGTCTAAATACCCTCATAAATGCACCTTTTTACAATAAGTGTACCCATTTTGTGGTACACTTTTATATGTTCATTTAATCTAGACATAATAAAGGAGAAAGTATGACAAGTCGCAAAGAATGGGAAGAGTATTTCGAACTCATCAACAACCGTAAGCCAAACGCAGATGAAATCGCTGCCGCATTGGAAAAGGGTGAGTTCACGGATGCCCACGCCGAAGCTGCTAAGGCTGAAGCAAAGGTTGAGGCCGAACTGAAGAAGGACGGCAAGGAAATCAGCAAGGGGATGGAAGAAACCAAGGAACAAGCCGGCGAAGCCTTTAACAAGGCCAAGCAACATGCTGGTAACTACTTTGGTTGGTTGAAGAACCGGGCCTTGCACCCAATGAAGTATGTCAACGAAGACAAGCCAAACCAATTGTACCTTTGGCTGACTTTCGCTTTGACGACGGTTTTGTCTGCTGGAATCTTCTGGAACGTGATTCGTCGTATCTTTGCGGTTATGGGGGATGCCGTTCGAAGCAGTTATGGTAGCAGCTATTCAAGTTCTTATACTCGTGGGATTGCTGACCTCGCTGGGCGCGTTTTGCCATCGGTCTTCTTTAACTTCGTTGTCGTCTTTGTCATCTTGTTCTTAGCTGCTTTGCCAGGTTTGGCATTGGTGTCAAAGGGGAAGGAAAAGTTCAAGAACTTGGTTAACAAGTTCTTGGTCTTCCAACCAGCCGCTGCCATCTTTGCCGCTGTGGGCTTTATTTACTCATTCATCGCTCAAGTGCCAACGGAAAACAGCATCAGTAATTTGAACAGCACGATTCAAGGCATCATGATTAACATTGGAATCTTGATTGCTCTCCCAATGTTAGCTGTGGCCGTGACGAACCTCGCTTCCATCTACTTTGTTCAAAAGTACCGCGAAAACGATCAGAAGATTGACTTGATCTGGTGGCAAATTGCCCAAACCATCATCACGTCCGTTGTGATTTACATTGGTTACGCGGTCATCGTCACCCCAATGTTTAAGTCATTGATCGACACGATTTCAAGCTTTAACTACTAATCTAAAGGGAGTCAATTCATGACACAGCAAGAATGGCGTGATGCCTTTAAGAAAGAAAACGGTCGCGAACCTTCCCTTGATGAATTCAAGGCTGCCAAGGCCAACGGCTTTGCAATGAAGCAACAAGCAGCGGAACCATCCGAGAAGGAAATTCTGCAGGCTTGGGTTGCCGACTTTGAAAAGAAGTACGGACGCAAGCCATCCATCGATGAAGTGAAGCAGCGCCAGTACATCGCACCGGCAGCCGCTGTTGAAACGCCGACAGAGGCTGACGACGATACCACGGTTGCCCCACATCGTCAAAGTCAAACGAATAAGAAGAAGCGTGGCTGGAAGTTGCCAACGTTGATTGTCATCGTTGTGGCCTTGGTCGCTGGTTACTTGTACGGACAAAACTACTATTCATACGATTCATCAATGGATCGGGCCATTAAGGTTTTGGATAGTCGTAGCGCCGATAAGTACAGTCAAAACCTGACTTGGTCTGACACGGATAAGAAGTTGACTAAGTCTGAAGTGACCCCTTTGGTGAAGTACATCAAGACGGGTGCCACTAAGAGCGATATCGAACGAATGTTGAAGTCTTCTGCTTACAACGTTCAGGTTAAGAAGACGGGTAATCGTTTCCTTGTCTTCCCAAAGTACCAAATCGTGGTCACGCCAATTAACTTGAAGGTTTACACGAACCATTCAGGTCTGAAGGTGACGGCCAACGATGAGACCATCATCAAGGACTCAGACGATGATGAAGCGGCAATTGTGAAGCACCAAGCACCTGGTTACTACGAATTTGAGGCCAAGGGCGATGTCGATGGCGACACCTATAAGGGAACGGATACGGAAGTGGTTGCCAACAAGAGCAACGCCGAAATTAACCTGTACGCTTACAAGACGAGCTCATCATCTTCTTCAAGTTCCAAGTCCAAGTTGACCAAGTCAGATGCTGATGCTTTGTTGACCAACATGTCTTCCTTGCTTTCGAAAGTCGGGGCCAAGGACAGCAGTTCATACAGTAGCGATGTGACGGCTTCCGACGTCTTCGTCGACGGTAGCAGCAACAAGGCCTACACCGACTTTACGGAAATGATTAGCAACAACAAGACCAAGTCAAAGCGAACGGCCGAATCCATCAACTTTGGCCCAATTGACGTCCAAGACGTCAAGTCAACGGGTAAGAAGACCGCTGATGTGACGTTCAAGATCAAGGAAGACTTTAACTACTCTTCTGATACTGATCCTGACAAGCACACGTCCGGTACGTTGACGCAGACCTTCCTCTTGAAGGCCCACGTCAAGTACGACAAGGACGAGTCAAAGTGGTTGGTTGATAGCATCGATTCCGACCAAAAGAAGCTGTCTGACTCAGACAACGTCAAGTAATTGAATTTTTAAAGGGAACGCCTACATGGGCGTTCTTTTTTTGTTGGTATCGAGTTGGCTTCGACCAGCGACTTTATTTACGAACAACTCCAATGCGTAGCCGGGCAGGATAAGCAACGTGTACTCGCTGGAGTTTGATTTCTTTTGAGAATCTTTTCAAGTATTGCCATATTGGCATAACTGGTTCAATTTGGACAAATTCCTCGCTATTTTTGGTGGAATTCGTTTTAATAATGATAGGAAATCAAAGCATCGTTTCTTGAAAGGATAAACGATGCCATTCGATTCATTAAGTTATGCAAAGGAAAAGAAGAAGGAGTTCTTACAGCTTGTTTTACAAGCTAAGTTAGTCTATCAAGATAAAGTTGCGATATTTATGGCTGGTACTCCGGGAGCAGGTAAGACGGAGTTTTCCGTTGTTTTAAATGAACTATTTAACCAGAACTTGGTCATGATTGACGCTGATTATTTTCGGGAACGGTTTCCTGGTTATAATGGACGTAATTCAAGTGAGTTTCAACGGGGTGCTTCATTTTTGGTAGATACTGTATTCACTTATGTCATACATCATGGTTACTCTTTTATTTTGGATGGGACTTTTTCGCATGTGAGAGCACAACAAAATATTGAACGAGTGCTAAAGAGAGAATATGATGTAACCATACATTTAGTTTATCAACACCCCAAAATTGCATGGCAATATGTTCAAAAACGAGAGAAGCGTTGCGGACGTGTAGTACCAAAAAGAGTATTTATTCAGACGATTATTCGTTCTCGGGAAAATGTCTCTAAAATTCAAAAAGAATTCGGAGACTTAGTTAAAGTACACGTTACTTTTCAGAATTTTAATAATCAGGTTTATCGGACGATATCTAACGTAGATGATATTAATAAAATTTTACCAAGCAGGTATTTTGAGCAAGAATTAGAGGAAATGTTAAGTGATGAATAAGGAAAAAGCAAATACAATTATTGAAAAATACCATCATAACTACGGGGAATTACAGCGAAAAGCCTCGAAAAATGAAATTCATATTGTGCATAATTATTTAGCTGAACTAGCCAATAAAAAAATGCGCCAAAATGTTGGTTTACATTGATCAGGTACGTATCAGGCAGTGCTGTTTTTAATAACTAAAATACTGAGAATGGTATATTTATGGAATAATGTCTTATTATCTAGACAAAGAAGCACAATCATGGTGGGTTGTGCTTTTTAATATGCTCAGTGTATGGTTGGACATTTTCTTTCAGATTTTAGAATTTGTGATGTCTTACAAGAATAGGAGATAGTAAGTTATTTATTGAAAAAACGGCGAAATTTCAATAAACAGGCTATCATATCGTTTATTTATTGAAAAAGCGGTGAAATTTCAATAAACAGACCCTCATATCGCTTATTTATTGAAAAAACGACGAAATTTCGATAAACAGTCCCTCATATCGCTTATTTATCGAAAAAACGGCGAAATTTCAATAAACAGATCCTCATATCGCTTATTTATTGAAAAAACGGCGAAATTTCAATAAACAGACGATGTGTCTGCCGAATTATCGAAAAATCAACAAGATTTTAATAAAAAAGTTGCTGACAATTTGTAAATCACAGATTAAAATGAGGATTTTCTTCCCTTTTTCTTCAATTCGCAAGACTCATCACAATAGTGATAAAATAAAGTGATTTTGTGTTTTTGGAGGGAATGTGATGGACGAGAATCAAAACAAGCTAATTAATCAGGTGAAGGAGGAGATGCAGTACGTTGATGCCTATCAAAAGGCTGTGAAGCAATGCAGAAAACTGTCAAAAGAAAATGCAATGCTTGAACGTCAGGCCGACCAACTGTCGCTTGATAAGGAGATTTTAAAAGGGCAAATCAATGATGTTGTGGCTAAGATTGACCGTGGCCAATTCGGCAATATCAGCAAGAAGCAAATTGCCTTGGACACAACGGGCTACACGGCAACGGTTGACGATTCAGAATCTAAAAAAGTCGGTCGCCGACTTTTGCTGTGGATGGTTCTTCTAGAGGTTGTCCTACTGGTCATTTCGAGTGTTTCAGGAATTACTTCTGGTAACTTCGTAACCAATACAACGGCTGAAGGATTGAAAAACACGTCAATGATGCCGCAATTATTAACAATCTTACCGGTCTACATTGCGCTATTTGATGTTTGGTACTTAAAGAAGCATCATAAGTTGTTTGATAACGTGAATAAATACCTAACAATCAAGCCAGTTGTGAACTACACCCGTGTTGCTTTGCTGATTTATTCCTTTATCTTTGTTTCCATGCTGATGTCGACGGTGTCATCTGGTTCTCACCTGACGATGCTGCAAGTTGCCTTTTCATGGGGCGCCTTTATTGCTCACTTTGTTCTGGGGGCCCTCTTGATTAAACAGGCTAACGGTCAGTTAGCCAATCGCTTCAAGCAAGAGGAAGCAGCGGCGGAGAAAGCCAACCGTCAAAAATATGAATTGCAGGTTCAACAAGCCGATGCAGACTATAATGATAAAGTCCAACAGGCGAAAGCAGTGCTGACGGATTTGAAAAACAACTTGCTATCGAATTCAAACGATGTGGACAATTCCATTTTGGATGTGACCGGTCAAATTGACCAAATAGAAAGTCAGGATCTACCAGCCGTTGATCGTCGGATTGCCGAAATCAAGCAAAACCTACCTCGTGTCATTCCAATGGCCGATCAGTACCGGTTTGAGTTGCCATACTACCAACTAATGTTGGAAGCATTGCAAAGCATGCAAGCAACGGAATGGGGCCACGCCAACGAACTAGCTACCGATCGTTACCAAAACGCGAAGAACCATGATGAGTTAATGAACCAACTCAAGGATAACCAGCAAAAGACGTTGGACACAATGAACGCTCTAGCTCGACAAAATGCCGAGCAGAACAACAAAATTGCCAAACTCCTATTCCAACTGGACACCTCTGTTCAAAGTGGCTTCGCCAACGTGCAAGGTACCATCCAAAAGAGTTCTGAAGCCATCACTGCATCTAATAAAAAGATGGCTGACATCCAAGAACGTACCAACCAAAGTATCCAAGACGCCAACAATCGTCTACAAAATATCGACCATAACATGACTAAGGTCGGCAACCACTTTGAACGGGTGGATCGGAATAATGGGTATTATTGATAAGATATAAATAGTAAACATTTCTAAAATTTTTGCATCATAACAAAAACAGTTAGCCACTGGTTAACTGTTTTTTCATTGGCTCTATTTAAATAAACAAGTTCGCGTGCTTGTTTATTATTTGCTTTTAAAAACGCACGTCTTTTAATTCATCATCAAGCTTATGTTTAATGCTATTTAATAGTGATTCTGACTCTGTTTTGTCTAACTTTGCTTTATCGTAGCAGTTCACAATCCATTGAGTGCGGGGTGAACTAGATTCGGGTGCATTACCTTCGATGTACCAGTCTTCAATTGTAGGTATGAGGTAAGTATTCAAACCCGGTAATCCATGCTTTCCTTTTGTTTCAATGGCGATTAAAGCATGTAAGATTGTGTGTTCCCACTTATCAACATAGCAAAGTGTTTGGGCTTCCTGAAAATCAAAGGGAATATTTTGCTTTTGAATAGCGACTGGATTCCCCATATCTTCATATTGGTTTTCCATAATATGGTGGATTTCTAATCCGTCATTTGTACGTGAATTAACCTTACTATTCTTAGCGGGAGTCTTAATTTCGTTGTTAATGTATCGTTGATAACTCTTTTCCACAAAATAATCGGCTGGAACAGCACCATATTTTGTTAATAACTGCTGTACAGCATCATCGTAATCCAAGTTGAGCAGTTGTTGATATTCTTCATATTTTTCAGTCATGGGTAATCACTTTCTATTTTCTTATTTTTTAGAGGATGATACTCCCTTAGTGTACTACAAGATAAAATAATAAATTGTTTCGGTTCATCTGTTCTATTGGTTAATTTGATCATAGTAAATAATTACAGATTGATAATTCTTTTCGCTAATTTAATGGTGAGGGGATGCAGAATGTTCTTGAGCATTGGATAAGTATAATTAACGATACTGGTATTTCCTCTGTATTAAAGAACCCAAAAAAGCTAAAAAAATTAATGAATGATACTATTTCCTATTTTTCAGTTACAACAATTAAATTAATGGGAATCTTTCTATAGTTTGTATATGAAGATAATAAGGGTGAGGTAGTTTATAAAAATCTTGTTTATTTTGCAATGATTGTGAGCGGAATAAAATATGACTTTTCTGATAAGCAGATTGCCCCTATACATTTGTTGAAACTTGAGTTTAACAATTACATTAAGTATGCTAACGAAATAAGACAATATAGAGAGAAGATAGAAAACGAGTTGCCATAGTATGTGATGGTTTTTAAAGGATAATAATCATTAAAAAAGGACCATTTTTTAAAATGTGGTCCTTTTAGGTAATGAATTTTCAATAATATCATTTATTTTTTGATTGATCATGATAATTGTAGCAACTGTAAAAATTATACGATTTCTTCATCAATATCAATGACTTGTATACGACCTTGTATTAACAAACGATTGAATAAATCGTTTTGTTGATTGGCTGGTAAACTATCTTGATATTTTCTAATTAGTTTCTCGACCGCGGAACAAATTTCACCCTTAATCTTTTGCTTATTGTTAATGTCATAGGCTGTTGCATATTTAAAAATTAAATTACATTCGCTTGAGTATAAATGAACTGCATTGAAAATATATTCAAAATATGAGTAGTCTGCTTCACTAAGTGAGTGCCCGAAGAAAACAACATTTTTTATATTGGTATCGATATTAAATTGGCTAGGTTCGGTAATTCTTAACTTTCTTGATGCTTTTGTAAATGGTTGTACCAAGACCTGCAGACGTTTGTCTTGTAGTTTTTTATCATCATGAGAATCTATTCCAAAAATAATGTTATTCTTTTCAAGTGTTCCATGAATATTCGTTACGTTAAAACTTTTTTGAGGAAATAACATGTCATCAGAAAAGATATCGGCTTCTCCAAGTTTTTTTATGTTATCGGAAGTGAAATAGAGCATTGTATTATTGAGGTTAGTATAGTTGAAGCTTAGAATTGATACATCGCTAGTTGTGTTTCCAATATTCGGTGAATCAAACTTTTTAATTAATTGAGTTATTTTTTCACTTGCTTTCGTGGAATAAGTAGAGTCTAATTGACTATTAAGATATTCTTGAAAATTTTGTTCTAATATTTTTAATTCGTTTAATAAAAAGTCAGAAATTAGTGATAAGAATTCATAATGATTATCGTTTAACTTATCTTCAAATGACGCCAAGCCATTAGTACTTGGGCTATCTTTTGTTTTTGGACCTTGTCTGTAATGCTCAATTTTACTATATGGATTGTTACTTAATTCTTCAATTATCTCATATAGATTTTGATAATCACGTGTGTGAAATATTTTTGCAATCGTAAATACTAATGGGACTATATCTGTTTCATCGCTGGGAATAGAGTATTCCTCAGGTACTGTTATTTCGCCCCACATAAGATTTCTGTTCCTTTGTACAGATTTATCAATAAAATTAATGGCTTTGGGTAATTTGGAATTTTTGTATGACTTTAGAATTCCATAGTTAGGACTTAGTAAAACGGTTGCTATTGCAGATTCAATATCCATCCAATCAGCTGATTCCGCATTTGGAATTAATGCCGGAATAATGTAGCTCCAAACGGAATAATTCTTTTTAAAGAAGTTACTCTTATAGAAATCGGAATATTGAGATTTAATTTTTAATGACAAGTCAAAACCATTTCCGAGTATTAGTAATGTTCTAGGAGAAGATGTAGTTTCCATGTGATAATTTCCTTTATTTGATAAATAAATTATTGAATTAGTTTATTGATGTTTTTAAGTATATCATTACTAGGTAAATTACAAGGTCAATTAAAACAACCTAGAAAAAACTTCATTCGGTGTCTGATAGTTTATGTGACTTCATGTTTTTATTTGATCCTTAGTTGCCTAACAAATACGTTTTTTTGCTCTAAAAAAGTAATGATACATATCTTATCTTAGTCTCTATTTAATGAAACATTATCGATTCCCAGTTATCGACTGCTTTTCGTTAGCTGACTTTTTTAGGTCGATATTCGATGAGGTAAGTCTGATAGCGGAAATTGTAAAAGGACTTTAGTCAACGAATTGTATATTTTTAAAGTCGCTAAATTTACCTTGTTGGCAATTGATTTAGGTAACTAAATTAGTCTGAGACGATTTTCAATTTTTATTTTAAATGTGATTGTTCGAATTAATTATAGAATTTGCCACACTTATTAGTAAAATAGAGGTACAAAATAACTTTTCTCATAAAATTGTTTATGAAAATTATACAGCCGGATATCGATGAAGTTGCGAAGCGTGTAAGCAAGAAATTTTAATTAAACTTACATTTCCTAATATGACTTATATTGCTAATCAAGTGTTGAGCTTCTATTAAAGATTGGTAAATTATTTGCGAAAATGTTTATTAAATAGATGATTTCATTAAATTACTATCTGATCATGATATTATGAGGTAAATAATTGGTTAGCGTATTTAGATATGTACAAAGAGGACAAAGATTCAAAGATTGTGATAAGTAATAAATGTGAGGAAGATGATAATGTTTACTAGTACAAACATTGCTTTAGCTAGTGCTGTTATAAGTTTTGTTTCGGTTGGTTACCAATTTTATAAAGATAGAAAAACAAAGCCAAATATTAAAATTAGACCGCTTGATTTATATGATAGTTTAGTGCTTGATAAACTGAGCGGGAATCGTTCCGAAATGGGGTTTGCATATCGAATGGATGACCCTCATAAAACTCCATTACAGTCTGTTCATGATGAGAAAACAAATATCTTTGTTTGCCAACTTTCAATTGCAAATTTATCCCCGACTCCAATTACTATAGCTAATGTTAATGAAACAAATGTAGGTATGATTTATGTTGAAAATATGGATGTGCACTTGCGAGACAAATTTTCACTAAACGGTGGCGAGGGAAAATATCATCAGGAATTATTACAAAAATGTACTTTTCCGTTGAAACTTGATTCATATGGAGTAGTTAACTGTCGAATAATGTTCTTTGATTTTAACGGAAAAGGAGATCGTAGTGCGATATTAAATTTGGTATTTGAAACTCCAACTAAAAATTTTTCCTATTGTGTTAGTAATTTAGTACCATATGAGGAGGTTTTTAAAAAGAATACTGAAGCAGTAAAAAGGTAATTAAATTATTGGGTGAAATCTGTAATTATTGATTTCATAGTTAGCTAAATATTTTAAAAAGAGACAAAAGTTTATACTTTTATCTCTTTTTATTTGTGCTTAACTTCTTACATAACTATACTATTTATATAAATATGTATTGGAAGAAGGACTACATGGTTCAAAGTTACGGGTGTATTGAATTAACGATTAATAAAAATAACGTGTTAAATATTGATGATGTTCCACAAAATCGGAGAAAAGTTCTTGAAAATCACAATATTATTTACATCTATCGAGGAAGGAAATCTAAAAAGATTTATATCGGTCAATCTGTTAATTTTCTAAATCGTCATAAACAACATTATGATGGGAGTGAAGAAAAGTTTAATAATGCTGATTTTAATGAAGTAATTGTCCTTTATTCGAAGTACTTTAATGGGTCAGCGTTGGATGATGTGGAAAGTCAACTGATTACTTACTTTGTTGCAGATAATCCCAAGGCGCAGCCAGGAAAAATTCAATCTGGTGATCAACAGGAAATTATAAATTTAACGGCTGGTAATTCAGTGAATGATTATCGTGAACGTGAGTCAGTGGCATCTGAAGTTGTGCTACCATTCTGGCAAGACGTTTTAGCAAAGAAGGGATGGGTTAAGACCCCAACTCTAGATACACTTCGCGCATCAGCCCTAGTTAAGTACTCACCTATTAAAGTATTGACAACGCAACAACGCGGTATTATTGAGGATATTTGTAAACATCCTAGTAAAAACTTTGTTATTAACGGTGATGCTGGGACGGGAAAAACAGTATTATTAACACACCTCATTGCACAAATTAGCTCACAACGACCTGACTCAAAAATAGCGGTTATTGTACAACCAAACTGGGTAGATACTGCTGATAAAATATTCAAGGTATATGGACTTAATAGTACAAATGTATTCATTGGGACGTCAACACAACTTGTAAATAATTTTAATAAAAATCATACTAATTTTGATGCAATTATTGTTGACGAGTCTCATAAGCTTTCTCGTAAGTACAATAAACAACATTTTTCATTTAACAAGGTTTATGACGGTCAATTTAGTGACGAAGAAAATCATTTGAGTATTTTAAGGTCATTGGGAAAGCAAATTGTTCTAATGTACGATGTACTGCAAGCTATCCGACCAGCTAATATTTCACGTGAGGTTTTCAAAGCTGAGACTGCTGACTTTGAAAAGCGTTATTTAACGACTCAATTCAGGATTCATGCACCAGAAGGTAAGAATTACACCTCTGATGACTATATTAATGGTATTAAATATCTACTTTATAAGGATACGAATCTCTTAGGGGAAACGAATTTCAATCCTGATTTTAGTCGTGATTTGTTTCGAGACAAAAATTTAGATGCCTACTTCGGATACTTTGATGACAAGCCATTAGCCAATTTATTTGACTGGATTGATGAAGATCGTAATATTAACCCAGAAAATGTAGACAGGGTGTTAGCAGGACTAGTTGAGGATTGGAAGCAGGCTGATGGTAAAAATCCTACCATTAAGCACTGGTTTGAGGGTAGTCTATCATTCCGGTGGAACTCAACTCAAGAAGATTGGGTAAACTCTAAAGATGACGATGCTGAAGACCAGATTGGTTCAGTTTTTGCAGTTCAAGGAATTGATTTGAACAAAGTCGGTGTTCTTATTGGTGACGACCTTCAAGTTGATGAAAATGGTGTTCTAAAAGCCAACAAGGATAATTTCAAAAATGTAAATGGTATCTTTACTTCTGAAGAGATGGAACTCCCAGAAAATCAGAAAGAATTTAATTTGTTTGTTTTGAATATTTACTATGTTTTGCTTACTAGGGGAATTGACGGAATCCGTTTAGGGTTCTGGCGAAACGATGATTTTAAGAAGTACATGGAAAAAACGTTAGAAATCGAATAGTAGCTGATAATTATTGTGATAACGTTGTTCAAGCTTATCGAATGAATGTTCGTTTTAGTATTTTAGTGAATAGAAAAAAGCCTTTCCATAAGGAAAGGCTTTTTATTTCGAAGCTATCTTGTTATAAATAACGTTATTGTTTAATACCGCCGGAACAATCGTTTTGGAGGACTGTTTTTGGCCTTGTTCTTTTAGACCTTGATTTGTATATTTGAATTATAAATTAGGAGCGGAGAAATTAATGGATAACACTAGTCAATCATATTCAAATAAGAAAAATGAGGATATTGAATTATATAAGAAGACGCCGACATTGCGTAACATAACACCTAAAAATGACTTGTTTAAAACCAATCCATCTGAATATGCAGTATATAAAAAAGAATTGGACGATGCTTTATTGAAGGATAACCAGGTTACCAATATTGCAATTACAGGTGGATTTGGTAGCGGTAAAACTTCAATTGTTAATAGTTACTTAAATGATCCAAATTCTGAGGTTAATACAGAGAATTGCCTGCGAATAAGTTTTGCTAATTTTAGTAAAAGAAATGAAGATTTAGTTAAGAATAAATTAGGGGAAAGGGGTATTCCAAATAGGGATGAAGATGAATCAAATAAGAAACTTAATAAAGAGTTTAATGATTCAATTTTTGTGAATATCATTAATCAAATTATTTATCAGATTCCTTCGCAGTTAATACCTTTGAGTCGGTTTAGAATTAAACAAAGGATTTCAAAATTTACTATTTTCGTGCTTATTTTTGAAGTATTAATAGTATCGAAAAAAATATTGAAGCTTCTTGTTAGCCAAATGGATTCACTTATAGATGCAATCGGTTTATTCGGAATGGCATGGTTGTTGTACATACTCATATCTAAAATTGATTTTCATCATATGCGATTTGCGTTTAAAAATTATGGTGCGGAGATTGATTATGGCCCAGATAGTCAATTTGAAAGATATACCGATGAGTTAATTTATATTTTCACTAATGCTCCTCAGCGAATTATTATTGTTGAAGATTTAGATCGATTTGGTGATTTAGAGATTTTTGAAAAACTAAGAGAGCTTAATAACAAACTTAATAATCAAAATGATAAAAATAGAAAAAATCTTAAAAATTCGAACCAAAATGCGAGATGGCGATTTATCTATCTTTTGAAGGATGAATTATTCGAAGATCAAAAGGAGCGGGTAAAGTTTTTCGAACAAACAATTCCTGTTTTACCGCATGTCACAACAGCAAATTCTGGGGATAGGCTTCAGGAGGAGTTATCTAATTATGATATTGATAGTAAGTTATTCCGTATTATTGGCACTGAATTAGATGATGAGCGCCTTCTATTAAGTATTGCGAATGACTTTGAGCATCATAAATATTTGATGCCATGTGATGATAACAATCAACTGCTTGCTTTAATAGCGTATAAGAATTTTAATCCCAGAGCATTTAATCAGCTACAAAATGGTAAAGACGAATTAGCTACTTTAAGAAATGAATTTGGGGACATTATCTCACAACAAATAAAAGATAAACAGGAAAATTTAGATCATCTAGAAAACCTTAAAATTTCTGATGAGACTAAAAAGAAAATTGAGTTATTGCAAAATTTCTTTAGTGACAATAGGATATCGTATGAACAACGTTATAATTATGGCACGACCGAACAAGCGATTATTGAAGATATTATAAATTCTAATCGTAAAATTTCGATTGATGAAAAACCAAAATTACCTTTTTCAGATCTTGTGAAAAGTAATCCTGATATAAAGGGAAAAATTCAGGTTTCTAAGTACGATGACGAGATAGAACAGTTTAAGGAGAATATTCTTGCCTTAAAATACCCGGATTTTTGCGATATCGATTCGGAAATACTTGAAGATAGATTGCCATCTTTTATATTCAAATTAGTCGAAAATGGATTCATTAGAATTAATTATCGTAGTATAGTGAATCATTTTTATGGTGATGAAAATATTCAACAACTTTTGAATAACATATTAATTGATCGTAAAAAACAATATGATTTATTAATAGATAGCCCCAAAGATGCATATGACAAGATTGATAAAAGTGATTTTGGAAAGGAAGAGACTTTAAATTATGATCTGGTTATCTGGATGTTTGATAATAATAAAGCGGAACTCGATAATATGATTGAAATTGGTTCGAGGCAAAGCGATGGGTTTATAGAAAAATTAATTAACCGAAGACCGGACATATATAGTCGAGTCATGATTGCCATAAATCCATTTTTTGAATTTAATTTAGATTTATTAAATCCAATTGATGATGTATCGGGGATTGCATCAAGTAATCTATATAGAGCAGATACCCATAATTATCAAATTTTAGTTGATTGGATGAATCAAAAATTCTTTGAGGTAAAAGAATATCTTTCGATTTTGAATAATGAAGAAGTATCGGAAGGTTTAAAACGAGAAATTGTAAATGCTAAGCCACCGTTGTTAGGAAATGTCAATTTAAATAAAATTAGTACTCACTTATGGCCGTTGTTTGTTGAAAAGAAACTATTAAAATTAACAAATAGCAACGTAAATGCTTACATATCTGAGTATGGTGTAACGAGGGAGTTAGTTGATTTTGTGAATCAGGGTTCCCTTGTGATTGATGAAGAAATTCCCGTTGACTCTTTAATTCAATTTTTGAAAATCAAGCAATTAAACAATTCATCATTTGAAGAGCTGTTTACTAATGTTAAAGATATTTCTCCAAAAGTATTGGTTGATGCGGACTATCGTTTCATTCAAAAGTTATTTGATGAAAATAAAATTCTAATTGACGATGGAATTGTTGAACTAATTAAACACTACGGGGTGGTATTACCGGTTAATTACAAAAATGATGATTTGCGTGACCAACTCATTAAGGATGACGAGAAATTACAAACAAACTTAATTAAAGAGCTTCTTAATAGCACTTCAGACAAAAATGAGATGCTTTTCTACACATATCTTGACCAATTTGAAATTGATTATATTTTGACAAGTGAATTTATTGATAGGGATACGCGTCAGAAATTGGGTTACGTTGTCAAAAGAATAAAGCGTTATACAACACGTACCTTTACCAACAATGAATATAATAAATTGTTATTAAACCGACTGTGTTCAGGGGGTTATATTGATGGTTTTGAAGTAAAGGATAATGGTCGATTAAGGCTGATTTTTAAAAAGTAGAGTTTAAACAGAGAGAAGATTATGAATAGGTTTAAAATTGAACGCTTTATTGAAAAAGCAATAGAAAAAAATAAAAACCCATCTAGAAAAGATAAAATGGACTATCGTCTTTCTTTTTTCACTCGCTTGATATTTTTAATTGATAGAATATTTGGATTTGACAAGAGAGATAAGAAAAAATTTGATAAATATTCTGAAGAAAAAGAGCTAGCAAGATACTATGAAACTGAATATTTAGAATTTCAAATAGTTGAACAGATGAAGGAAGTTGCATCAGATCGTTTTTATTTAACCGCTTATTTTCCTACATTTTTATCCATGATTTTCTTTGTGACTCAAATGAAAATTTTCATAATTGGGCAAAATGTCGTTTTCATTATTTGTATTTCATACATTCCTTTATATTGTATTTGCAGAAGAAGTATGAATCAATCAGAACGTCGTCTTTTAATTTATCAATCAGTTTATAAGGAACGTGTTGGAGAATAACTGCACGAATTAGAAAGTTAGTATTGTAATTGGTAAATATTACTAAACTATTTCTGCTAACTAAATCATTACTCTCTATCTAGAGGCTGTTGACCGGGGTCTTTCATGCAGATATTTGTTTGTATGGATTGACCGAAGTTAGCTAAGTTGTATCCCCCACCCCGACTAACCAAAAAAGCGTCCTTCCGGACGCTTTTTTACTTTTCATTATTCTTATGTTCAATCTTTTTAATGACTTTTTTGGCGTTGTTTTCGACTTTTTCAACGCTTTTTTCGACCTTTTTGATTTCGTCGGGCATGGCGAAGCGGTTGATGGCGATGGCGAAGAGGACGCCGACGAAGACGTCGAGGACACGGAGGATGACGTAGTCGATGGTGGCGTCGAGGGGGATGGTCAGGGCGATCATCAGGAAGGCGGCCATGCCGCCGACGATGCCGACGCTTTGGTCGAGTTTGTTGTGGATGATGATGCCGAGCATGACGAGGACGGGGATGAGTACGATGGAGATCCAGTCGGCATTGTGGGTGTATTCGCGGAATAGGTAGTAGATGATGGCCAGGCCACCACCGACGGCGTTCGAGATGAGTCGGACTTTGGCGAAGGTCATGGTGTTGTCCCAGGTGTCGCGCAGGGCGAAGACGGCGGCGAGGGCCGGCACGAAGGCGGGGCGGTCGATGAAGTGGTAAACAATCATGACGAGCATGACGGCGAGGCCGGTTTTGAAGGTCCGGAGACCAATATGTACTTTAAAGAAATTCATGAATCTTCCTAGAAATATTTTTTTGAAAAGTGTAAGATGGCCCGTAGAGCCACACAAGTATTATAGTATACACTAAATTTGGAGGTTTTTATGGCAGATAACGAAGTCTTAAAACAATTACAAGGTCACCAATCAATCCGTACTTTTCAGGAAAAGCCGGTCTCGGATGAGACGATGGACACCATCTTCTCGGCGGCCTTTGCTGGACCAAACATGCAGAATTATCAACCGGTTACCTTCATTGAAATTACGGACCAGGATTTGAAGCAGAAGATCACCGACACGGTCCACATGGGTTACATTGCGTCGGCACCCCGTTTCTACGTGGCCTGCGTTGACTGGAACCGTGATTTGATTGGTCAGTCGGCTGAAGACCGGGCCGTGATTGAAGACCGGATTCAACACTACCAATTCCTAGAAGGTGGTATTGTGTCGACGGCGATTACCCTGGGTCGTGCCCAAGTGGCGGCCGAGTCCCTTGGCTTGGGAACGGTCACGATGGCCGGAGTCATGGGTGCCTTTGAATTATACGAACAAGAACTAGATTTACCAAAGTACGTCAAGCCAATCATGGGCTTCTCCGTTGGTTACCCTGACCAGAACCCTGGTGTTAAGCCAAAGCTGCCGTTATCCGGTTCCGTCATGAAGGACCGCTATGACGAAGGCAAAGTCGAAGCAGCCGTTCAGGATTACGACAAGACCATGGCCGACTACTACGCCGAGCGTGACATGGACACCAACTGGACGAAGCACAACGCCAAGCTCTTTAAGATGATTCCCGCCGACCCACGCCTGTCCCAGTACCCAATGGACAAGGGCTTGAATCTGAAATAACCGTTTTTGACAAAAGACTGCCTTAGGTGGTCTTTTTTCTTTTCAAAAAGGCCTCATTGGGTTATACTAAAAGTGTAATTAGCAGTCGGGATAAACGAGTGCTAAAAAGGATAAACGGAGGTTCGTGATATGTTGAAACCATTAAGTGATCGATTAATCGTTTCGGTTGAAGAAGCCGGTGAACAGCAAGTGGGCGGCATCGTCATTGCCCAGGCCGCGCAGGAAAAGCCCGTGACCGGTAAGGTCGTAGCGGCTGGTCCCGGTCGTGTAACGGACGCAGGCCAAACCATCGCCATGACGGTCAAGGCCGGCGATACGGTGCTCTTTGATAAGTTTGCCGGTCAGGCCATCGAGGTCGACGGACAGAACCTACTGGCTTTGCACGAAAAAGACGTCATTGGCGTTTTGGCCTAAGTTAGGGCTAGGTATCGGATGGTTTCCGAGTGACTTTTTCATTTGATTAAGTAAAAGGAGTAATTCACATGGCAAAAGAGTTGAAGTTTTCAGAAGACGCACGGGCCAAGATGAAGGTCGGCGTTGATAAATTAGCAAACACCGTCAAGACAACGATTGGACCCAAGGGACGCAACGTGGTCTTGGAAGAATCATACGGTTCCCCAACGATTACCAATGATGGGGTGACGATTGCCAAGGCCATCGAGTTGGAAGACCACTTTGAAAACATGGGGGCCAAGTTGGTTGCCGAAGTGGCTTCAAAGACCAATGATATCGCCGGTGATGGAACGACTACGGCCACGGTTTTGGCCCAGGCCATTGTTGGTGAAGGCTTGAAGAACGTGACGGCCGGCGCCAACCCAGTTGGCATCCGGACTGGAATCGAAAAGGCCACGGCAGCCGCTGTGAAGAAGCTGCACGAGATGTCCCACACGGTGTCAACCAAGGATGAAATTGCGCAAATCGCCTCGATTTCAGCTGCGAACGAAGAAGTTGGAAAGTTAATCGCTGACGCCATGGACAAAGTCGGCAACGACGGTGTCATTACCATCGAGGAATCAAAGGGAATCGAAACGACGTTGAAGGTCGTTGAAGGAATGTCCTTTGACCGCGGTTACATGTCCCAGTACATGGTGACCGACAACGAGAAGATGGAAGCCAACCTGGACAACCCTTACATCCTGATTACGGATAAGAAGATTGGTAACATTCAAGACATTTTGCCAGTTTTGCAGTCCGTAGTGGAACAGGGACGTTCAATGGTAATCATTGCCGATGACATTACGGGTGAGGCCCTACCAACCCTTGTTTTGAACAAGATGCGTGGTACCTTTAACGTTGTCGCCGTTAAGGCCCCTGGTTTTGGTGACCGTCGGAAGGCCATGTTGGAAGACATCGCCGTCTTGACCGGTGGCACGGTGATTACCGACGACCTCGGTTTGAACTTGAAGGATGTGACCGTTGACCAGCTTGGTTCGGCAAACAAAGTCAACATCTCCAAGGACAACACGACGATTGTGGAAGGGGCCGGTGATAAAGCCGCTGTTGCGAACCGTGTTGAAACGATTAAGAAGCAAATTGAAGAAACGACGTCTTCCTTTGATAAGGAAAAGTTGCAAGAACGTTTGGCTAAGATGGCCGGTGGTGTCGCTGTCATTAACGTTGGTGCGGCCACCGAAACCGAATTGAAGGAACGTAAGTACCGCATCGAGGACGCCTTAAACGCCACCCGTGCGGCCGTTGAAGAAGGGTTCGTCGCTGGTGGTGGAACGGCTTTGGTTAACGCCATTGATGCTGCCGCATCCGTTGAAGCTGAGGGCGACGTGGCGACCGGTGTGAAGACGGTCGTGGCTGCTTTGGAAGCGCCCGTTCGTCAAATCGCTGAAAACGCTGGTTTGGAAGGATCCGTCATCGTCAACAAGTTGAAGGAACAACCAGAGGGAACGGGTTATGATGCCAAGGCCGACCGCTGGGTCGACATGGTCCAGGCCGGTATCGTGGATCCAACCAAGGTGACCCGTTCAGCTTTGCAAAACGCAGCCTCTGTCGCCGCCTTGTTGTTGACAACCGAAGCGGTTGTTGCCGAAGAACCAAAGGGTGCTGACGCAAGTGCTGCAGCCGCTGCCATGGCTGGTCAAGCTGGCATGCCCGGCATGATGTAAGCAAGTTAAAAAGAAGTGGTACAAGCCACTTCTTTTTTTGTGGAATAAAGGCAAGAAAATGGGGGACCTACCGGTCGCTTTCTAATTTAGTAATTGCTGGTTGCTAGTTCAGCTTTGTGCTACACTATTACCTATTGGAGGGTCTCATGACATTTTATTCTCTGGACTATTTGCTGAGTCAAAATAATTTTACGAACAAACTTTATATTGGCCTATTGGTTGTCGCCTTCTTGGCGGTAGGCATTGGGCTGATTGCCTCTTTCCGGAATCGGCTAAACATGCGCTATCGGGATTTAACCATCATTGCCTTTTTGGCCTTTCTCTTTCTCGCAGGACTAACCTATACCAATTTGGAGAACACGCAAACGAAAAGCTTGCAGCAGAACCAAATGGCGGCTTTTGCCAAGTCCTATGCTAAAGATCAGGACGTGAAGAAGTCCGAACTGTCCTTTAACTCCACGACCATGCAGGACGGCATGATCGCCAAAGAGGGAAATAAGTTCTATCAAATTACCCTGTCCAAGGACCAACAGTCTTACAGCCGGACGGAAGTTTACTTGATTAACACCAAAGCGGAGGTGGTTCAGTAATGTCAGTTTACATGCCCATATTTCTAAAGTTGGGGATTGGTCTGATTGTCATCATCATTCAGATTAATATCTTTGGTAAGGGTAACCTGGCCCCAACCAACGCGCTAGACCAAGTTCAGAACTACGTGCTTGGTGGTATTATTGGTGGAACGATTTACACGGCCTCGATTACCGTCTTCGAATTCATGATGGTCATGATTATCTGGACCCTGCTTGTCATGGTGCTCAAGTTCGCTAAGCAGCATAACCACTATGCCAAAGTCTTGCTCGATGGTAAGCCAACGGTGCTGATTAAGAACGGGAAGATTGACGTTCAGGCAGTGATTTTGGCTGGGCAGTCTGCCTCGGATTTGATGTTTAAATTGCGTGAGCAGGAAGTTTACGACGTTTCCAAAGTCAAGCGCGCTGTGTTGGAACAAAATGGTCAATTGACGGTTATCGAATATGGTGATGAATCACCAAAGTACCCAATCATTTACGATGGCCAAGCCAACGATGATGTGTTGGTCGCCATTGATCAAGATGAGGATTGGCTTCTTGACCAAGTGAAGCAGCAGGGCTATAACAGTTTTTCTGACATCTTTGTTGGGGAGTACCTGTCTGGTAAAATCAGCCTGACCCCTTATAACGATCAAAAAAAGAAGTAAACAAAAGCCTTCTCGATGGAGAAGGCTTTTTCTGTGCAAAAAGAGTTGGTTTTGGGCAGGTTTTCCTCAAGGTTGTTTTAACTCGACTGGTCGGACCATGGTTTGGATGGGATCGGTGCCAATGATGACACGGTCGCAAATGTCCAAAAAGAAACCATGTTCGACCACACCGGTCATGGCCTTGATGTCGTCCGCTAACCGGTACGGATTGTTGACGTTAGAAACGTCTAAATCAATGATGTGATGACCAGCATCGGTGACCAGTCGGTCCCAGATATTGGTCATTCGGAAAGAAGGGGCTAAGCCCATGTCCTGGAATCGATTGAACACTTGCTCCGCACCGAAAGGAATCACTTCCACCGGGAGACGGAACTGACCGAGCTGCTCGGATAGCTTGGACTCATCAATAATCCAGATGTTTCGGTTGGAACGCACGGCAAGCACTTTTTCATAGAGTAAGGCAGCACCACCACCCTTAATGCCATTTAGTGACCAATCGCATTCGTCTGCGCCATCAATCGTCACGTCAATATTGTCTACTTCGTCAATATCCTTAACGGTGATACCAAGCGAGCGAGCCACGTCGGCAGAACGGGTTGAACTCGCGACGGTGGTGAGTTGCCAATGACGTTCCACCAGGGCTTGCTTTAACGATTGAATGAAGAAAGTGGCTGTTGAGCCCGTGCCTAAACCGACCGTCATGCCGTCTTGAATCTCATCAAGAGCGGCTAAAGCGGCACGCTGTTTTTGGGCGTTTTGATCCATTGGAATGCCTCCTTTAGCTCATGGCCATGGGTGCCAACTTGCGAGCGATTTCTTCTTGATAGGGGATGGACGGGATGGCACCGGGTTTTGAGACCGCGATGGCCGCTGCCGCTGCAGCCTTCTGGAGCGTGCGTTCAATATTGGTAAAGTCCGGTTCGATGGTGGTTGCAATGGTACCGATAAAGGTGTCACCGGCTGCGGTGGTGTCTTCGACTGCTACGTGAAAATTTTTGACCGGGCCGATGTGCTGACCAATGGCGAAGAAAGCTCCAGCCTCACCCAGGGTGATGATTAGGTTTTGGATTCCAAGTTGTTCATGGTAAAGTGGCAGGCGTTCTTTCAAGGTTTGGTAATCAGTGCTAGCTGGTAAATTAAGCAGGGCTGCTGCTTCCGTTTCATTGGGGATGAGCAAGTCCGTGTGGCTGAGAATGTCCGCTTCGATGCGGCGAGTCACCGGAGCGGGGTTCAGAATGGTCATGGCTCCGGCTGCCTTGGCGATGGCAAAGCCGTGAGCGATAACGGTTCTTGGTACTTCAAGTTGGGCGAGCACGATGTCGGCGTTTTCGATGAGTAAACGGGCCTGTTCAACATCATCAACCGTTAGATCAGCGTTGGCGCCACCGTGAACAAGAATGGTGTTGTGACCGTCTTCTTCAAGCATGATGTATGCCGTACCGGTGCTGCCATCCTTCGTCTGGATGAACTGACTATTGATGCCTTCGTGTTCTAATAATTGGATGAAACGTTGTCCTTCGGAATCGGCACCAACGGCTCCGATGAAGGAAACAATGGCACCTTGACGAGCGGCGGCCACCGCTTGGTTAGCTCCTTTACCACCAAAGTTGCTGGATTTGTTTAGGATGCTGAGGGTTTCACCTTCCTTTGGCAGGCGGACAATCCGTTGCAAGACATCCACGTTCAAACTACCAATCACCACAATGTTTTTCATTGTTAGCTCCTCCTGGTTTTTCTTTTATTTTAGGTAAGAAAGGCGGGCGAAGGCAGGCATTTGGCAAAAGTGGTTGAATTTGTGCCCTAATTAACAAATGTTTGAAGATTAGCTGGTCAAAGCCCTTTCCATTTGATTGACTATTGGTGAAATAACTTGGAATCTTTGTCGCAATCGATTAAGGATAAGCGGATGGAGAGAAGGTTTCTAGGTTGTTCATTGCTGCTTGTTAGTCGAATAAAAAAGGTGGAGAAAACATGCTAGTTACAGTGAACATCTTGAGTATTGTTGTTTTTGTTGGCATTGCCTATGCATTGTCAAATAATCGCCGACAAATTCATTGGCGATCCGTTTTGATTGTATTGGGCTTGGAATTTGTCTTAGCTTGGTTTTTCACGAATTTCCAAGCGGGACGCTTGGCCGTTATGGCGGCGGCTGACGGTTTTTCCTGGCTAGTTAAGGCGGCCTGGAAGGGAATTGCTTTTGCCTTTCCAGAGTGGTTAACGTCCAATCACGGGGGACCGAATTTTGTTACCGCGGCTTTATTGCCGATGCTTCTGGTAGTTCCTCTCTTTGATATTTTGTCTTACTGCCATTTTCTGCCTTGGGTCATCAAATGGGTAGGGAAGGGTCTGTCTAAAATTACACGGCAACCAAAGTTTGAGGCCTTCTTTTCAATCGAAATGATGTTTTTGGGAAACACCGAAGTGTTGGCTGTTTCGAAGACCCAGTTGAACCAAATGTCAGCCCGGCGAAACATGACACTGGCTCTGATGTCGATGTCTTGTGTGTCGGCGTCCATCATTGGTTCCTATACCCAGATGATTCCGGGGCAGTACGTTTTGACGGCCATCCCCCTCAATATTTTAGGTGCCATTGCGGTCGCGGCTATCTTGAATCCAACGACGGTTTCAAAGAAGGACGATGTGATTGTTCAAGTACAGGCTAAAGCCGGTCGTCGAGAACCCTTTTTCTCCTTCTTAGGTGGGTCCATTTTGTCGGCTGGAAAACTAGTCCTCATCATTACGGGAACGGTCATTGCCTTCGTTTCACTCGGCGAATTGGTTAATCAGTTGCTCGGGTTGACTGGCCTTTCCTGGTTAACTTTGGAGAATATTTTCGGCGTTGTGCTCTTTCCCTTTGCTTGGTTATTGGGCTTCTCAGTGGGGGATGCCTTTCAATTGGCCCAGTATATGGGAACGAAGCTGGTGACCAATGAATTCGTTGTGATGGGCCAGGTTTCAAAGGCTATGTTGCACTCAACTGGACTCTTTGCTAACCAACATGCCCGTATTGTTTTATCCGTTTTTCTAACATCCTTTGCCAATCTCGGGACCGTCGGTATGATTGTTGCCTGCTTCAAGGGTTTGGTAAGTGCGGAAAAAAGCGAATACGTGGCCGCTCGTGTACCACAAATGTTGTTAGCAGGAGTTCTGGTTTCGTTCTTATCGGCAGCCATGGCGGGACTCTTTGTCTGGTGACCAATGGCATGAACGGGAATCAAAAAAGTCGCCATGAAGGCGACTTTTTTAGTTTACATAAATTGGGAAAGGTCCTCTTGGGCAACGACGGAAAAACGTTTCCGCTCGAGTTTCGTAATAATCTTACGAAGGACCGGGGAATCGGCCGTTAACGGCAGGGTGAACAGGACGGCCAGTGGCCCTGAATTCTGGACTTGCAGGGACAAGACGGATTCAATGTTGGTATAGCGGGTAATGATGCGGGCCATTCGTTGGAGGTCGCCGCGACGTTGGCGATCCTTGACGGCGATGGCTACGCCCCCCTTAGCCAGTGACCAGGACTTGGAAAGCAGGTCCATCAAGGCGGAGTGGGTTAGGATGCCGACAAAGTGATGACCGTCATCGACCACTGCGATGTAGGGGAGGTCCCGAATCGCGAAAAACAATTCATAGAAATCGGCCGTCGTTGAAATGAACTTGGTCGAGTTCCGCATGATCGTGGTGGCCTTTTGGTTCAGGTCCCCCTTGTTGGCGACAAATTCATAAACGTGTTGCCGGTAAATGTTTCCGCGGAAAAGGTGACCGGTGGCATCCAAGATTGGAATTGTTCGGAGGTGAGCCCCTTCTTTGGAATTTTCGAAGATATCGTAAACCTCACCAATCGTGGTGTCTTCGGTAACGGTCAGCAAATCTTGCTTTTTAATAATCATTGATTGTGGAAACATGAGAAACCTCTTTTAAAATGGCGTTCTTTCCTATATCCTAGCATACTTTTGCCAAAAATCACCGCCTTTACATGTTAAGATTAGAGTACAAGACATTTTGGAGGGAAAATCCATGAAATTCATCTTTGGTTTAGGAAATATCGGGGCCAAATACGACCAAACAAGACACAACATTGGCTTTATGGCTTTGGATCATTTTGCTGCTAGTCAGGGTGTTGATTTTAACCCAACCAAGCTTTTTGCAACGGCTGCCAAGCTACAAGTTGACGGTGAGACGGTTTGGTTAGTGAAACCGACGACTTATATGAACGATTCGGGTCAGGCAGTGCGGGCCTTTTTAGACTTTTACGGTGGAAATGGTGATGATATTTTGATTCTCCACGATGACCTGGATTCCGACTTTGGTAAATTGCGTTTCCGGGCTAAGGGTTCTGCCGGTGGTCACAATGGCTTGAAGTCCATTATGGCGCACACGGGAACACAGAACTTCTTACGGCTAAAATTTGGGATTTCACACCCTGATCACACGCATCAAGCGGTGATTAATTACGTACTGGGGAAGTTTTCGAAGGAAGACTTGGCCTATTGGGACCAGGTGTTTGAAAAGACAGATCAGGCCCTATTGGACTGGATAAAGGGAGCAGACGCAGCGGCTTTGAGTAACCGCTACAACGGATAGGTATGACATTAGTTAATTACTTAGCACAGGAAAAAGAATTTCAACAGTTAACCCAGCAGGAAAAGCCGGGCGAGCGGCAGCTACTGCTTGGTCTCAATGGATCGGCCAAGGCGGCGGGATTAGCAGCGCTCTACCAGAACCGTCCCCGGCAAATTTTGGTGTTAACGGATACCGTTGCCCACGTTGAAGAGCTTGCCCAGGACCTCACGGAACTGCTTGGCAACCAAGCGGTTTACCGTTTTGAGGCTGAGGAAGCGGTGGCGACCGAACTGGCAGTTTCGTCGAACAATTACGTGGCCGACCGAGTCGCCGCCTTGACAGCGTTGGCTACGAATCAACCCGGCGTCTATTTGACAAACTCCGCGGCCTTTTGCCGTTACGAGCCACTGGCAAAGGATTTGCAGGCGGCTTGTCTGTCGCTTTCAGTCGGGGAACAGTATGACTTTGCAGAGCTGAAAGGTCGTCTGGTGACCCTAGGTTATGTGAACGCACCACAGGTTGAACAAATTGGGCAGTTTGCCCAACGCGGTTCGATCATCGACGTTTATCCCGCTGACCAAGACGAGCCTTTCCGGATCGACTTTTTTGACGATGAGTTGGATCAAATGAAAACCTTTGACCCGGCAACCCAAAAGTCAACGGGGACCGTTCAGGGAGCCCAAATCCTACCTGCCTCGGACATCGTTTTGACTGAACAGGCTTACCAAGCGGGAAAGGAAGCTTTGGAAGCGGCTTTTTCAGCCTACCGGCAAGAGGCGGTTGGGGTTGAAAAGAAGCACGTAACGGAGGGCTTTGCCCCAACGCAACGGGCGTTGGATGATGGCCGCCGAGATGAGGCAATCCTGCCTTACTTGTCTTATTTCTATCCTGACAAACAGACCGTTCAGGACTATTTGGCTAAGGATGCGCTTTTGATTGTGGACGAATATGCTCGTCTGCAAGAATCACTGTTGACACAAACTGGTTTGGATCAAGATTGGTTTGACCTGCAGGTTGAAAACAATCAGCTGATTCCACCGCTTTCTTTGCGGGCCGAATTAGGGGAACGGCTGGCGTCTGTTCAACAGGCCCAGACCTACTTGGCCAACCTGAAGCGTGGGCTGAATCAGTTGACTTTTGACCATTTATTGGAATGGACGTCTCGTCCGGCTAAGCAGTATTTTGGTCAGTTAGACGCCTTGCTGCCCGATTTGACTTTTGCCAAGGACCGGGGCTTGACCTGGGTCTTGTTGGTCGGGTCGAAGGACCGGGCGGACCGACTCGTTGAATCGTTGGATTCTCGGGGTGTTCAGGTGCCCATCCATCAGGAAGTCAAAGCCAATCAGGTGCAGGTTCTCTTAGGCAATCTCTCGGCTGGTTTTGAGTGGCCAATGGCCCACTTGAACGTACTTTCTGAGCGCGAACTCTTTGCCAAAGCCCGTAAGCCAATTGCCCGCAAGCAAAAGAAGCTGCAAAACGCCGAACGGCTCAAATCCTATAACGAACTGTCCGTGGGCGACTACGTTGTTCACATTAACCACGGGATTGGACAATACCAGGGATTGGAGTCAATTGAAGCCAACGGTGGGAAGCAGGATTACTTGGTCATTGCTTACCAAAAGAATGCCAAAATCTTCTTGCCAGTCACCCAGTTGAACCTGATTCAAAAATACATTGGTGGCTCGGACGCTGGTAAACGGCCCAAGATTAATAAGCTTGGGGGCACGGAGTGGCAGAAGACCAAAAAGCAGGTTGAGTCGAAAATTGAAGACATTGCCGACGACCTCTTGGCCCTTTATGCCGAGCGTGAAGCCAAGCAAGGCTACGCCTTTCCTGCCGATGATCAGGCGCAGCTGAAGTTTGACACGGCTTTTCCATATCCAGAAACGCCCGACCAAATTCGGTCGATTGAAGAAATTAAAGTCGATATGCAAAAAAAGCGGCCAATGGACCGCCTCTTGGTGGGGGATGTTGGCTTTGGTAAAACGGAAGTGGCCCTGCGTGCTGTTTTCAAAGCTGCCCATGCTGGTAAACAGGTGGCGCTCCTCGCGCCAACCACCATCTTGGTTCAGCAGCACTACGAGACCATGGTTGAGCGTTTTGCCGACTTTCCAGAGATTCGAATTGGCCACTTGTCCCGCTTCCAAACGGCGGCGGAAAACAAGAAAACGATTGAGGCCTTGGAAAAGCATGAACTGGACATTGTTGTTGGGACTCATCGTTTGCTATCAAAGGATGTTTCCTTTGCGGACCTGGGCTTGTTAGTGATTGATGAAGAGCAACGTTTTGGTGTTAAGCACAAGGAACGGTTGAAGCAGTTGAAAGCCAACATTGATGTGTTGACGCTGACGGCGACGCCAATTCCGCGTACGCTAAACATGGCGATGGTTGGCGCCCGTGATTTGTCGGTCATTGAAACACCACCGCTGAACCGTTTCCCAATCCAAACCTACGTGGTGGAACTGGATTGGACCTTGGTTCGCGACGTGATTCAAAAAGAGTTGGCCCGTAACGGACAGGTCTTCTACCTGCACAACCGGGTCGCGGATTTGGACAGCATTCGCTCGCAAATTGAGGAGATTGTGCCGGATGCTCGCGTGGCTGTTATTCACGGTCAGATGTCTGAAGTTCAGTTGGAATCGGTGCTGTATGACTTTTTGAACCAGGAATACGATGTTTTGGTCACAACGACCATTATTGAAACGGGGGTCGACATCCCCAATGCCAATACGTTGATTGTCGATAACGCCGACCACATGGGCTTGTCGCAGCTCTACCAGTTGCGAGGTCGTGTCGGCCGTTCAGCCCGGTTGGCCTACGCCTACTTCACCTACCCATTCACTCGAACACCGTCTGAAGAGGGAGAAAAGCGTTTGGAAGCCATTCGTGACTTTACGGAACTTGGTTCTGGATTCAAAATCGCGATGCGCGATTTGTCCATTCGAGGGGCTGGGGACTTGCTAGGAAAGCAGCAACACGGCTTTATCGATTCAGTTGGTTATGATTTGTATACACAAATGCTGAAGGAAGCGGTTGCTAAGAAGCAGGGCGAAACGTTACCTGATGAGGCCAACGCCCATCGGACCGATGCCGAGTTGGTGCTCGGGGTCTTGGCCTTTTTGCCCGACGACTATGTGGCGGATAATGCCCAGAAAGTCGCCCTTTATCAGCAGATTCGCCAGGCACGAACGGATGAGGACTTTGATCAGGTCGAAGACGACTTAACGGACCGTTTCGGTGAGTTGCCTGATGAGGCGGCCCGTCTGATTCTGGTCTCTCGTTTGAAGACAGTGGCTGACGAGGCTCAGGTGACGCAAATTCGCCGTTTGAAGGACAAGGTCACTATCCGCTTTGACGAAACAATGTCTCAGCGATTGGCAGGCGAAAACGTTTTTGTGGCCTTAAAAGACGTGCCTTACAAGGCAGTGGTTGATGGCAAGTCTACTCAGTTAGCCGTGACGTTGACAATTGACCTGAAGCAGGAATCGGCCTATTGGTTGAATGCGGTGAAGGATTTCTTGGAAGAAGCCCTTTCGGTAACAGATGAAAAGAATGGAGAAACGAATGCGGATTGATAAGTTTTTAAAGTTGTCTCGAATCATTAAGCGTCGGACGGTGGCCAAGGAATTGGCCGACCAGGGTCGGATTTCGATCAACGGAAAAGTAGCGAAGTCTTCGGCAAACGTTGGTACTAATGACGAAGTCGAAATTCGTTTTGGAAATAAGACTGCGACTTTTAAGGTGCTTAAGTTGCAAGACATCGTGAAGAAGGATGAAGCGCAGGATCTCTACGAGTTAATTTCTGAAAAGTATGAAGAGGGTGACCGGCAGGATTTTTAAAGTTTTACAAACTTTGACAAACTGCCTTGTAACTTAACCAAAAATGTGTGAAAATATTTTTTAAGGAGAGGTGACGATGGCAGACAGTAGTCGTTTACAACCAAATATTCGACCGCTGAACGCACGAATTGCTCAGCAAATTGCTGCTTCGGACGCCAAGCGCGAGGCAGCTCGTCAGCACTATGCTCGTGCTCACCGTCGCCGCAAAAAGCAGATTATCTTCGTCGGCTTGGCCATTGCAGCCGTTTTCATGATGCAGCTGGTCTTCGGACAGGTGCGGTTGCACGCGGCCAACAAGACCCTGACGAAATCGGAAAATCAATTGGTCTCGGTTCAAAAGACCAACGATTCTTTGAAGAAAGAATCGAAGCAGTTGAATGACGAAAACTACTTAAAGCAAATTTTGCGTGATAAGTACGGTTATTCAAAGAAGAACGAAACCATTTATAATTTGCCAGAATAATTGAAATCAAAAGCCACCCTCCGGGGTGGCTTTTCTAGAATAGGTAATGAACAAAATTCAACAAACAATTCAATCAGTTTCCTTACCGAGGCGGGTGGTCGTGGCTTGCTCGGGTGGTCTCGATTCAACGCTCCTACTCGAGGCGCTCTGTCGTTTCCGACCGGAGGTGCAAGTGACCGTTGCCCATGTCAACTATTGCTTGCGTTCTGAAAGTACGGGGGATGCCGACTTTGTTCGTCGTTTGGCCGATCGGCATGGGTTGCCCTTTTATGACCGGGTCGCGGATTTATCCAAAATGGAAATTGGCGTTGAAGAAAAAGCCCGACAAATTCGTTACCGCTTTTTTGATGATGTATTGTCGGAAACGGGCAGTGCGGCCGTTTTGTTGGGCCAGCATCGAGACGATCAGGTGGAGACCATTTTGTTGCAACTGATTCGCGGCGGGGCCTGGCAAAATAAGTCGGGAATGGCAGCTGAGAGTGGCCGTTATCGACGACCTTTTTTGACTCTATCAAAGAAAGAATTGCTGGCGGCTGCCAAAGAAATGGGCTTGGCCTGGCGGGAGGATCAGACAAATCAGGACCCCCACTACACAAAGCGGAACCAATTGCGTCAGGTTATTATCCCCGCCTTGCAGGAAATGAACGCTCGTTTTCCCGAACATTTGTTGGAATTAGGGACGCAAATGGCGGAACAGCAGGCTTTGATTCAGGGGCAGGCAGTGCGCTATTATGCCGATTTTGTCCAAGATTATCGAAGTGTTCCGGATGAATGGTGGCCGGCCTGTCTAAAGGAAATGGCAACTCGATCCGGTTACTATCGCTTAAAAAAAGAACAAATTGATCAGTTTTGTCAGTTGCTACATCACCGGCAACGACCCAATGGTCGGATTGACTTAGGGGATGGCTATTTTTTTGAAAAAACCTATTACGAAATTGCGCTGAAGAAAAAAGAAACGACCGCGCCTGTTTCGAATAAAAAATTGGTGAAAGTCAGCCAACAGAACGGCCCTCTTGTGTTAGAATTAGACCAATGGTATTTTTTTACCGATTCAATGCTAAAGTTACAGTCGAATGCCTTTCTTCCGGTAAATGATCAGTGGATTGCACTACCGAAACAACTGGAAGGACCGCTTTCAATTTGCTTGGCAAGCAAGGGTGACCGCCTTTCGATTCCAAATGGACATAAAACGGTTCGCCGCTTGCAAATTGATGAAAAAATACCGGTGGAAGACAGGGCTAAAACCCTGCTTCTCAAGGACCAACAAGAGAATATTTTGGCTGTTTTTTTGGGACAGAAACGCTGGTATTTTACGCAAGACTGGCCCAAAGGACAACCAAATGGCAAACATTGCTTAGTATGGCGAATTGAGGAAAACTAGTGGATAACGATATTGAGGAAGTATTATTTGACCAAGAGCAAATCCAAGAGGCTGCAGATCGCTTGGGTAAAACCATTACCGAGGATTACGCTGGGCAAAAGCCCCTGGTTCTTTCAGTTTTGAAAGGGGCCTACTTGTGGACAGCGGACGTCATTCGAAAGATCGACTTGTATGTTGACCTTGAATTTATTAAAATTTCGTCCTACCATGGTGGGGTTTCGTCATCCAATGAAATTTCGTTGGTAACAGACATCCATTCTGACGTAAAGGGACGCGACGTATTGATTCTAGAAGACATTGTCGACACTGGGCAATCCCTTGAATTCTTGGAAGAGTTAATTTTGTCTCGTGGCGCTAATTCCGTTCGTGTGGCAACGCTCTTAGACAAGAAGGGTGGCCGGACGGTGGACATCAAGGCGGACTACGTTGGTTTTGATGTTCGTAACGAATTCGTTGTTGGGTACGGTTTGGACTACAAAGGCCTTTACCGGAACCTACCATACGTTGGTATTTTGAAACAAAGTATTTATAGTTAAGCAGGAAGGGCTTCCTGTCTGGCGATGCAACGGTTAGAGGTTGTTTGGCCATAAATTTTTTTAAACGAAGATTGAGGATTACAGATGAAAAATCAAAATGGTGGCTTCTTTCGAAGCTCCTTCCTATACGTCATCATTTTCCTAGCGGTGATTGCTGGAATCTACACCTTCATGGGTGGTTCCAAAACAACGACGAAGACGATTTCACAGTCGGAATTTGTCAAATCACTTTCTGATAAGGATATTGATTCCTTTTCTATCCAGCCCGGAAATGATGTTTATAACGTAACGGGAACGTACAAGAATAGTCAAAAGCAGAAGAGTTCAAATTCTGGATTGAACGCCCTGATTGCCCAGCAATCAACGACGACAAAGTTCCAGACTTCTGTCTTGCAGAACGACTCATCAATTAAGGACATTACGGCTGCTGCCAAGAAGTCCAATACTGAAATGACGACGAAGCCAGCGGCTTCATCCGGCTTTTGGTTAAACCTAATTATCACCATTGCGCCAATGCTGTTGATTGTGGGAATCATTTACTTAATGATGTCACAGTCAGCCGGCAAGGGTGGTCAAGGCGGCATGATGGGCAACTTTGGCAAGTCCAAGGCAAAGCCTTCTGATCCAAAGGACAACAAGACACGCTTTACCGACGTCGCTGGTGCAGACGAAGAGAAGGAAGAACTTGTTGAAGTTGTTGAATTCTTGAAGTCACCGAAGAAGTTCACTCAAATGGGGGCCCGTATTCCAAAGGGTGTCTTACTTGAGGGACCTCCAGGAACTGGAAAGACGATGCTGGCTAAGGCCGTTGCCGGTGAGGCTTCCGTACCATTCTTCTCAATGTCTGGATCAGACTTTGTTGAGATGTTCGTTGGTGTTGGGGCTTCCCGTGTTCGTGACCTCTTTGATCAAGCCAAGAAGAGTGCCCCTGCCATCATTTTCATTGATGAAATTGATGCCGTGGGTCGCCGTCGTGGTTCTGGTATTGGTGGTGGAAACGACGAACGTGAACAGACGTTGAACCAAATCCTGATTGAGATGGACGGTTTTGATAACTCCGAAGGGGTTATCATCTTGGCTTCAACGAACCGTTCTGATGTTTTGGATCCGGCATTGCTCCGTTCTGGTCGTTTTGACCGAAAGATTATGGTTGGCGCTCCTGATGTGAAGGGCCGTGAAGCCATCTTAAAGGTTCACGCTAAGAACAAGCCATTGGCCGACTCAGTTGATTTGAAAGCCATTGCTCACCAAACCCCAGGTTACGTAGGGGCTGATTTGGAAAACTTGTTGAACGAAGCAGCTCTGTTGGCCGCTCGTCGTAACAAGAAAAACATTGATGCCGCCGACTTGGATGAAGCCGAAGACCGAATCTTCCAAGGACCTGCCAAGGCCAACAAGGCGATGTCAGACCTTGAACGGAAGACAACGGCTTTCCACGAAGCTGGTCACGCTTTGGTCGGACTGGTGAAATCCAACGCTTCCGTTGTGCGTAAGGTTACGATTGTGCCTCGTGGTCGTATCGGTGGGTACGCGTTGATGACTCCTAAGACGGACCGTTACAACATTCGCTACTCCGAAGCACTTGAACAGTTGGCTGGTCTGATGGGTGGTCGCGCCGCTGAATTGGCTACTTTTGATGAAGCTTCATCAGGGGCAGCTAACGATTTCCAGCAAGCAACCAACCTGGCTCGCCAAATGGTTACGGCTTATGGAATGTCTGATAAGTTGGGCATGGTCCAGTTGGAAGGTAATGCTTCGGTTTCATATAGTGAAGGTGGCGGTGCCAAGTCATATTCAGATGAGACGGCTGCCTTGATTGACGAAGAAGTTCGTCGATTGACAAAGGAAGCCTTCGAAGAAGCAACCAAGATTTTGACTGAACACAAGGATAAGTTAGCAGAAATTGCGAACGCCTTGCTTGAAGTTGAATCGCTTGATGAAAAGCAAATTAAAGATATTTATGAAACTGGTCACTTCACTCGCAAGGGCGAAGAGGACGAGAACGATGCCAAGTCCTATGACGAAGCAAAGGCTGCCTTGGATCACAAGGAAGACGAAGTGGAACAGGCTGAAGAGGAAGGTGCGAAGAATCCGGATGCGCCTTTGGATGACAATCCAGATGAACCAGAATCTGTTGATGATGGTTCTGACTCGGATGACGATTCTAAGCAATAAAATCTTTTGAAGTTGGCTTCGGCCAACTTTTTTTCTTGAAAGGGGAAAACGATGGCAGATCAATTAATCAAAGTAATTACAAAAGACGAGGCTTTTCGTGCCTTTGCGGTTGATGGAACAAAGCTAGTTCAAGAAGCAGCAAGCTCGCACGAAACCTCACGTTTGGCGACGGTAGTCTTGGGAAGGGCGCTGTTGGCCACTGAAATTCTGGCGCAAGCCACACTCAAGGGTGAAGAACGATTAAACGTTAAAATGGCTGGCCGTGGTCCCATTGGGCAAATCGTTACAGAAGCCGATACAAAGGGGGCTGTTCGTGGCTACGTTTCCAACCCCGAGATTGAACCAATCGTGAACGATGATAATCAATTAAACGTTGCCGGTGCTGTTGGCAATAACGGTTCCTTCCAAGTGACGAAGTTTGCACCTTATTCAAATCCCTACATCGGACAATCCATCATGGTTTCTGGTGAAATTGGCGATGACTTTACCTACTACTTAACGCATTCGGAACAAATTCCTTCCGTGATTGGGGTTGGGGTGACGATGAACCCTGATAACACGGTCAAAGCGGCCGGTGGTTTTTTGGTTCAAGCATTGCCTGGTGCAAGCGATGACCAGTTGACGGAATTGAACGAAAAGTTGCAAAAGATGCCGGCGTTAGCCACTCTTCTGGGTAACAAAAAGGGGCCGCTAGCCATTTTGGATGCCATTCTAGGGGAGCAAAACTACAGTCAGTTGCAATCGGTTAGCATTGGTTTGGCGGCAGAGCCATCGAAGGATGCTTATGCAGCCCAATTGGCCACGTTGCCTTCTCATGAAATCCAAGCCATGATTGATGAAGATGGTGGGGCTGAAGTTCGTGGTAAGTTCTCTGGTAAGCGCCACCAGTTCTCCGCACATGAATTAGACGTTATTTTGCAGGATGTTTTGAAACGAGAAGCACAGCAAAAAAACGAAGAGGCGCAAGACGATGATTCTGATGCTGCCAATTCAGCGGACGAAAAAAAATAAACTTTGTTGAAAGTCGGCTACGGCCGACTTTTTAAATGCAGGTGGATTTGCTATACTGATTAGTAGAGAAAATGCGAGAAAATCGCTGACAGGAAGGTAAGATGAATGGCTGAAGAAAAAGCCCTTAATGATCAAATGCGCGCTCGCCGTCAAAAGATGCAAGCGCTGCAAGATGATCTTCAGATTGATCCGTTTGGCCACCGTTTCGATCGTGATTCATTGGCCGCAGACCTCCACGAAAAATTCGATGGTAAGAGCCAAGAAGAACTGGAAGAAAACCCAGTGAAGGTGATTATTGCCGGACGAATGGTCGCCAAGCGTGGTGCAGGAAAGGTAATCTTTGCAGACATCCGTGACCGTTCGGGTCAAATTCAAATTTACGCTCGGCGTGATGACTTGGGTGAGAACTATCCAATCATTAAGCGTGCTGATTTAGGTGACTTTATCGGAATCGAAGGTCAAATGATGAAGACGGAAGCCGGTGAATTAACGGTTTTGGTCACGCATTTGACGCACTTGTCCAAGGCCCTGCGGCCAATGCCAGACAAGTTCCACGGAATTTCTGACGTGGAAACTCGTTACCGTAAGCGTTACCTTGACTTGATTGCCAATAAGGAATCGTTCGTTCGCTTCCAACAGCGCTCAAAGATTATTTCGGCCATCCGTGCATACATGGAAAAGCAGGACTTCTTAGAAGTGGAAACACCTATCCTCCAGACGCAGGCTGGTGGTGCTGCTGCTCGTCCCTTTGTGACCCATCACAATGCTTTGGATATCGACATGTACATGCGGATTGCTACTGAGCTCTACTTGAAGCGCTTGATCGTTGGTGGCATGGAGCGAGTCTATGAAATTGGCCGGATCTTCCGTAACGAAGGAATGGACCCTAAGCATAACCCCGAATTTACGACGATGGAGTCGTATGCAGCTTATTGGGACTTTCACGATGTGATGGACGAAACAGAAGGCATCTTTAAGGCAGCCGCTGCGGTTGTCTCAGACGACTTGAAGATTACTTACCAGGGAACTGAAATCGACCTGAACAAGCCTTTTGCTCGTAAGCATATGGTTGATTTGATTAAGGAAAAGTCCGGTGTGGACTTCTGGCCGGAAATGACGGTTGAAAAAGCCCGTCAACTAGCGGATGAAAAGGGTGTTAAGTACGAAGAGTTCTGGGGTGTTGGTCACATTATTAACGCCTTCTTCGAAGAGTTTGTTGAAGATACTTTGGAACAACCAACGATTGTTTATGGTCATCCCGTTGAAGTTTCCCCACTTGCAAAGAAGAATGATGACGATCCACGCTTTACGGATCGTTTCGAGATCTATATCATGGGGGCCGAATATGGTAACGCCTTTACCGAGTTGAACGATCCGATTGACCAACGTGCTCGTTTTGAGGCGCAGGCGGCGGAACGTGAAAACGGTAACGATGAAGCTGAAAACATTGATGACGACTTTATCGAAGCCCTTGAATATGGTATGCCACCTACAGGTGGATTGGGAATTGGAATCGACCGTTTGGTGATGTTGTTGACGGACACGAACACGATTCGCGATGTCATCTTGTTCCCAACGATGCGTCCATAATTTTTAAAAATATGATTGACGTGCTTAGCTTTTCTTTGTATACTTATTGAGTTAGTTAAGCACTAATTATTCCGAATTAGCTCAGTTGGTAGAGCACACGACTGTTAATCGTGTTGTCGTCGGTTCGAGCCCGACATTCGGAGTACTTAAAAAGTCGCCTTTGGCGGCTTTTTTATTTGATTTAACTTCTTTTTTTCGGTATAGTAGCCAATGGTGAATTACGATAAATAATGCACTGACAAAATAACTGATGCCCGAGAGCGTCAATTTTGAAAGGAAAAAAATAATGTCACAAGACACAGCACAGCCTGTCGAACACTTGCACTACCGCGACTTTTCGACGAACCAGAAGCTAACGCTCTGGTCAACTACCGCCGGATTTGGTTTGGAGCACATGGATCAGCTCTTCATTTCCTTCGCGATGTCATCCATCATTGCCTCTTTGCATATCTCGAACTTTGCAGGAGGGTTTATCTCAACGATTTCCATGTTTGGCTCTTTGGTTGGAGGACTCTTCTTCGGAATGTTGTCTGATCGAATTGGTCGTGTGCGCGTCTTTACTTGGACGCTGTTCATTGTGGCCTTTGCCACGGGTGCCATTTACTTCGCTCATAATATTTGGCTGGTTTACACTTTCCGTTTCATTGCGGGAGTTGGAACCGGGGCCGAATACGGGGCCGGGGTCACATTGATTGCTGAGAGTTTTGCTGGTAAAAAGATTGGTAAGTTAACGTCCTTGACTCAAATCGGTGGTCAGGTGGGGGCTGTTTTGTCAGCCATCGCGTCCGCCATCATCATTCCAACCTTTGGCTGGAACGCACTCTTCTTAGTTGGCTTGGTTCCAGTGCTCTTGGCCTTTATTCTGCGCCGTCACTTGAAGGAACCAGAGGAATTCTTGAAGACACAGGCAAAGCGTAAGACAGAGAAAGAATCCGTTGTTGAAAAGGCACCAATCCTAGAGGTTGTTAAGACGCCAGCTTTGGCTTACCAAACGTTTGCACTGATCATGATGATGATGATTCAAATCGGTGGTTACTACGGTTTGATGAACTGGTTGCCTAAAATCATGCAAAAGCAACTGCACTTGTCAATTTCAGGTTCCTCCCTTTGGATGATTGTCACGATTGTTGGAATGTCCCTTGGAATGTATATCTTTGGTTTCGTGCTGGATAACTTTGGACCACGCATGGCTTTCGGAGCCTTCTTGCTCTTGGCAGCGGTTTCCGTCTACTTGCTCTTAGTTGCCCACAGCGCTTGGTCACTCTTAATCATCATGATGGTCGTTGGTTTCTTCTCAAACGGCATGTACGGTGGTTATGGCGTGGTTGTCTCACGGCTTTACCCAACCTTTGCTCGTGTGACGGCCAACTCAGTCGTTTCCTCTGTTGGAAAATTGCTGGGAGGCTTCTTCCCACCAATCATCGGTTGGTTGATGGATAAGTACACGTTGAGCCATGTCATGATGTTCTTTACGGCCATGTACCTATTCTCGTTCTTGATTATGTTGACGATTCCAGCCTTTCGTCGTAAGGATATTGAGTTTTAATAAAAGTTTACTAACATGATTAAAGAGTCGCTTTTGCGGCTCTTTTTCTTTTTTAAAAAGTGATTGCGCCACCCTGCAAATTTCTGTATAGTAGCAGGTGGTGTTTTTAACCAAATAATGTTTAGACGAAATAATTGAGGCCCGTGAGCCTCGGTTTTGAAAGGGAAATTGAATAAATGACAAAGACTGCCCACGATGCTGAGGCGATCCATTATAAGGATTTTACTAAGCAGCAGAAAGTAACGATGCTTTCCACGACTGCTGGCTTCAGTTTGGAACACATGGATCATTCCTTGATTCCAATCGCGACGACTGCCATTGTGGCCTCCCTTGGGGTAACCCAAGCGGCGGCCGGATTAATTACGACTTTTGCCATGACAGGCACACTTTTAGGTGGCCTGTTCTTTGGAATGTTGGCCGATAAAATCGGCCGTGCCCGTATTTTCAACTGGACGATCTTTGTGGTGGCCTTTGCCACAGCCGCCCTTTACTTTGCCGATAACATCTATGAAATTTACTTCTTAAAATTCATCGCTGGCTTTGGTACGGCGGCCGAATACGGGGCCGGTGTGACACTGATTGCCGAAAGTTTTGCTGGCAAGAAAATTGGTCGCTTGACCTCACTTGCCCACATTGGTGGCCAAACAGGAACGATTTTGGCCGCGATCGCTTCAGCGGTTATCCTGCCAAAGTATGGTTGGAACGCCCTTTGCTTATTCGGTTTGCTGCCTATTGCCTTTGCCTTCTTCGTTCGCCGGAACCTGAAGGACTCGGCTGAATTTGAGGAAGCAAGAAGAAAGCGTGATCTTGAAAAGAAGCAGCAGCAACTGCCAATTATTGAGGTCTTCAAAACGCCAGCCCTAGCTTATCAGACCACAGCGTTGGTGTTGATGATGATGGTTCAGATTGGCGGTTATTACGGTATTTTGACTTGGTTGCCAAAGACCATGCAGGCCCACTTGGGCTTGCCGGTTGGAAAGTCGACATTGTGGACGGTGGCCATGGTAATTGGGATGTCTCTTGGAATGTACTTCTTCGGCTCCTTCTTGGATAAGTTTGGGCCACGAAAAGCCTTCGGACTCTTCTTATCCTTTTCCGCCCTGGCCCTGTACTTACCAACTTTTGCTAACAATGCGTTGAGTCTTTTGATCATCATGCTGATTGTTGGCTTCTTCTCGAACGGGATGTACGCCGGCTTTGGTGTCATTGTTTCACGACTTTACCCAGCTGAAGCACGTGTGACGGCTAATTCTGTCGTTTCTTCAGGTGGAAAGTTCCTTGGTGGTTTTTTCCCAGCGATTGTTGGTGTGTTGATGGACAAGTTCTCCTTCACCTACGTGCTCCTTTTCTTTACCTTAAGTTATCTTTTTTCATTGATCATTATGTTAACCATTCCAGCTTTGCGCCGGAAAGACGTTCAATTCTAATTTTAAAAAGTCATCCTGCGGGGTGACTTTTTTAGTTCGTGCGATATTTTTGCCATTTCGTTTCTTGAAAAAGGGAAGGGTTCTCTGATTGAAAAAAACTTCTTTTTTTGCAGAAAAATCTTGACAGTTATGGGGGTAGATGGCATAATTAAATAGTTGTTTTGATACAACAAACGCATTATTCCGAATTAGCTCAGTTGGTAGAGCACACGACTGTTAATCGTGTTGTCGTCGGTTCGAGCCCGACATTCGGAGTATGCCGATGTAGCTCAGTTGGTAGAGCACGGGTATCGTAAACCTGGGGTCGAAGGTTCGAATCCTTTCGTCGGCATCCCAAGCGTCTCACTTCGGTGAGGCGCTTTTTTGTTGCTGTTTTTGTAAAAAAAACTTTACATATCGAAAATATTCGATATAGTGTGGTTATGGATATTAATGAATAAATTTTTAAAGCGTTGGCTAACGATAGTAGATTGAAAATACTCAAATGGTTACGACGACCGGAAGTGTTTGCAACTGATGAAGTGCCTGTTGCAAACATTAACTATATGGTTGAAAACTATGGTGAAGTGTGTGCGACTCTAATTGTTGCTAAAACAAAACTGGCTCAGTCAACGGTTTCTGCTTACTTAAAACAATTGGTACAAGTTGATCTATTGATAAGCGAGCGACATGACAAGTGGACTTATTATAGGAGAAACGAAAAGCAAATTGATTGTTTGGTGAAATATCTAGAAGAATAATTTTTTTGAGTTTATTGACTATTTATCGAAATATAACGATATAAAGGTGGGGGTATGGGATTTATTATAGTTACGGGTGGTACATCGGGTGTGGGTCTTGCGATTGCAAAAGACTTGATTAAAAAAGGGTATCAGGTTTTGGGTGTGGGGCGTAATAAGAAAAAGGGGCAGTTTGTTCAGGAACAACTAGGTCCTTTGTTTCACTTTATTCAAGCAGATATTAGTAGTGAACAAGGCGTTGAAATTGTTGAGAAGGCTTCACGAGCATTTCCCGACAAGTTGGATGTTCTCATTCATAGTGCAGGTGTTTTTCCAAAAACAGGAGAAGAAAATCGTCGTGTGAATATTCGACCTCATTATTTTTTGACAATGGCGTTGCGTCAACAATTACGGGGTGGGCGAGTTTTATTGGTTACTGGTAATCCCCTTGCCGTTAAAAATGCACCCATCATCACTGGACAATTGACAACGATGCAGAGAGCAATGTGGTTATTATCAAGAAAAACATTGCTTGTTAAAAAAATGGCGGCTGAATTGACAATGGATGGGATTACAGTCAATGCTTTCTTTCCGGGTGATGTCCATAGTGAATTAATGCCTTACACTCGTAGTCTGCTAAGGACTGATGTTCCAGTGGGTGCTTATCTTGCTTTGTCGAAGAATATTAAAAAGGTGAGCGGGGAATTTTTTGATGAAGTGGGTAATCTTGTTCCATTATCAGAGAAGAAGTACAACGTGGAAAGTGCTAATCGTATTTTAAAGAATATACTTTAATAAGTTTTAAACCAACAAAAAAAGCAGACCCGAAGGTCTGCTTTTTTCTATGATGCGGATGGCGGGAGTCGAACCCGCACGTCCTAAAGCGGACACAGGATCCTTAATCCTGCGCGTCTGCCAATTCCGCCACATCCGCAACTTAACTTTTAGAATTTTACAGTGTATTGCGACTTTTGTCAAGTAGGGTATGAAAGTTTCGATTATTCTCCTCGACTTTCCAAATATTTGGTAAACTATGTATGGAATGGAGAACTGCTTATGAAATTATTTAATTGGTCCAAACAAGACCAGGAAGATAAAAAGGAACTCAGTCGAATTGAGTTTCTCCAAGCGGAAAATGATCGATTGCTTGATCATATCGAGTCGCTGAAGCTTGACATTACGGAGCTTGAAGCTGAAAAGAAACACATGGAAGATTTACTTTCTCGCTCTGGTTTTAAGAACCGGGTGATTCGGATTGGCATGGGGCTGGTTGTTCTGGCGCTATCTTACGGATTACTGGTTTTCTTCGGCGAACGTAACGCGAATCTGCCCTGGATCCTGCTAATTGAAGCAGCCTTCATCATCTTTATGGGACGGGGGGAGGACAAATGACGGATATGAAACGTCGACCACTTGTTTTGGCTAACTGGAAGATGAACATGACACCCTCGCAGGTTCTTCCCTATCTTGACCAAGTGATTCCCGAAGTTGAAAAAGACACCGGCGCCGATGTTGCCATTGCCGCACAAGATTTGTACTTGGCACAAATGGTGAAAGCAACAACCAACACCCGCCTTGCCATAGCAGCCGAAAACGCTCATTGGACGGACGAAGGTGCGTATACGGGCGAAACTTCGCCAAAAGCGTTAGCTGAGATTGGTGTTTCCTATGTTTTGATTGGTCATTTTGAGCGACGCAAACTTTTCAATGAAACAGATGAGCGAGTGAATTTAAAAACCAAGGCGGCCCTGAAAAACGGGTTGAAAGTCATCGTTGATCTCGATGAAGATATGTCGACCTATGATACGGTTAATCCGAACACCGTTGTCCTAGCGCAGTTGCGAGCCGCATTAGCGGGTATTTCGGCAGAAGAGCTTGATCAGGTGGCCATCGCTTATGAACCAACATGGGCGATTGGCTCTGGTGAAGCTGCCTCAGCGACGGCTGCCCAAAAGGCGGCCGTGTTAATTCGCCAATCTTTGAAGAACTTGTACTCAGCCGGTGTCGCTGAAAAAATTCGGATCCTCTACGGTGGTTCTGTCACGACCAAGAACGCGGCTGCCTTTTTGTCCCAAAACGATATCGATGGTGTTTTGGTGGGAAAGGCTGCCTTGGATCCAAAGCAGTTCTTAGAATTAATTGATATCGCACAGGCAACGCATTAAATCGGTGGGTTGCTTGGAAACGACTTTGAAATAAAACAGACAATTAACGTTGTCTGTTTTTTATTTGTAAATAAGGAGGAAGTCTTCTAGTTTACTGTTCAATTTGCTAAATAAGGGTGGTATACTTTAAGTGGAATTATTTATTGAATAACCCACAGACAAAAGGAGAACAACTAAATGTCTTTGATTTCAGATATTATTGCACGTGAAGTTCTGGATTCCCGTGGAAACCCTACGGTTGAAGCCGAAGTAATCACTGAAGTTGGTGGTTTCGGACGTGGTATCGTGCCATCCGGTGCCTCAACTGGTGAACACGAAGCTGTTGAATTGCGTGACGGTGACAAGAACCGTTTCGGTGGTAAGGGTGTTACGAAGGCTGTTGCCAACGTTAACGGTCCAATCGCCAAGGCTTTGGTTGGTAAGTTCGACGTAACTGACCAACGTGCCATCGACCAAGCAATGATCGATTTGGATGGAACGGCTAACAAGGGTAAGTTGGGTGCCAACGCCATCTTGGCCGTTTCAATCGCTGCTGCTCGTGCAGCTGCCGATGAATTGGGTATGCCTTTGTTCTCATACATTGGTGGTATGAACTCATACGTGATGCCAACGCCAATGATGAACGTTATCAACGGTGGTGCACACTCAGATAACAAGGTTGATTTCCAAGAATTCATGATCATGCCTGTTGGTGCTCCTTCAATCAAGGAAGCCATCCGTTATGGTTCAGAAACTTTCCACGAATTGAAGAAGTTGTTGGCCGCTGACGGCAAGGCTACTTCAGTTGGTGACGAAGGTGGATTTGCTCCTGACTTCGCTAACAACGAAGAACCATTGCAGTACTTGATCAAGGCCATTGAAGGTGCCGGCTATAAGCCAGGTAAGGACATCGCCATCGCTGTCGATGTTGCTTCTTCTGAATTGTGGGATGCTGAAAAGCAAAAGTACGTTTTGCGCTGGTCAACGAAGGAAGAATTTGCTACGGCAGACTTCATCAAGTACTTGGAAGACTTGGCAGACCGTTACCCAATTATCTCAATCGAAGATCCTATCGACGAAAACAACTGGGATGACTGGGCTGAAATCACGAAGGAACTTGGCAAGAAGGTTCAATTGGTTGGTGACGACTTCTTCGTTACAAACACTGAATACTTGGCTAAGGGAATCCGCATGGGTGCCGCTAACTCAATCTTGATCAAGGTTAACCAAATTGGTACGATGACTGAAACTTTGGATGCCATCGAAATGGCTAAGGAAGCTGGTTACACGGCAATCGTTTCTCACCGTTCAGGTGAAACGGAAGACACGACCATCGCTGACTTGGTTGTTGCCACAAACGCTGGCCAAATCAAGACTGGTTCAATGTCACGTACTGACCGTATTGCAAAGTACAACCAATTGATTCGTATCGAAGAATTGATTGGTGACACGTCAAAGTACAAGGGTATTCACGCCTTCTACAACTTGTCAGCACAAGCTCGTGAAGCAATTCAAGCAAAGTAATTGCTTTAAAAAACGCTCCGTATGGAGCGTTTTTTTATTTGTTTTCGTATAATTAGTTGAAAGCTGTTCAAGGGTGTTTGAAAAGGAGGGGAACGATGTTGCAACGGTGCCGCTGGGTGACAAGTGGAATGCTGAGTCAGGAACTGATTGATTACCATGATAAAGAGTATAGCCGACCAGTTCATGACGAACAGCTAGCCTTTGAATACTTGGTGATGGAACTGTTTCAATCCGGGTTGTCTTGGCAGACGGTTTTAAAAAAGCGTGTGGCCTTGAAGGAAGACTTTGCGAACAATGACATTGCGAGAGTTGCCGCCTTTGGTACTGATGATATTGCAACCCTCATGCAGGATCCTCGAATTATCCGAAACCGTCGTAAGATTGAGGCGGTCATCCACAATGCACGGATTATTGTGAACTGGCATGCGGAGGGAAGACGCTTCATTGACTTTTTATGGTCCTTTACAGAAGGGAAAAGTGTCGATATTGGTCCTGAAGATGGGGAAAAGTTGCCAGCTAGCACGACTTTATCAAAGGAGGTTTCAGCAGCGCTTAAGGATGCTGGCTTCTCCTTTACGGGTCCAGTCGTCGTTGAATCGCTGTTGCAAGCTGTTGGCATTCATAATGGCCACGATCAGGGCTGTGCCTGGCATCATTTGATGACAAAATAAAAAGAGGAGGAGCTGTTTGCTCTTCCTCTTTTTGCTTTCATAGTATGCGCGATCCGGGAGTCGAACCCGGATTGCAAGAACCGGAATCTTGCGTGCTATCCATTACACCAACCGCGCGAACTATGTTATTATAACCTACTTTTTTGGAATTTCCAAGTAACTCTCGCCAATCTTTTTAAAGGTAATGCGCCCTGCAAAGCGGTTTGTAAGGGTTTCTTCGAAAGTTTTTACAGTATTTGGATCGACGGCCACTTGGTGATGGACAGCGGTATCAAAAGTCGTGTCAATCAGAGGAAAGGCTTCCTCCTTTAGCCAGTAGGTTAATTCGTCATTATTGGCGTAATCAACGGTTAGCTCAAGCACGGTCCGATTGAGCCGTTCAACCAATCCAAGGGCTTCAAGGCCTTGAGCTGTTGTCCCGGCGTAGGCACGAATTAAGCCACCTGCTCCAAGCTTAATTCCCCCGAAATAGCGAGTGACAACGGCCAAGACGTTGTGAACGCCCTGTTTCTGGAGAACTTCTAGCATCGGAACACCGGCTGTGCCGGATGGTTCACCATTATCGGAGTAGCGCTTGATTTCATCGTTATCACCAATAACGTAGGCAAAGACGTTGTGAGTGGCCTTGTAATGTTCTTTATTGACCTGTTCGATTTTTTCTTTCGCTTCTTCTTCGCTATTGACCCGCGCAAGGTAAATCAAGAAGTCTGATTTTTTAATTGTTTGTTCCCAGTGACCTTCCTGGGGTTTTAGTAAGTAAAAGTCTGCCATATTTCGTATTATAACATGAAGCAATCGGATGCGAACTGCTTTAGGATGGATGGGATGAACAAATGAACTTAGAGGAATTTTATGGTCGGTTAGTAACCTGGCCAAAAGCACGCGAATGTCCCGAAGGTACTGTGGCGATGCCCTCTCTACTGAAAGGGCGCTGTGGCCGTTGTGGTGGTCGAACAAGGGCCACGCTACCTGGGAAGCAAAGCTATTGTTTGGACTGTTTAACGATAGGACGTGTGTCCACACTGGATAAGTTACTAACGGTGCCGGAGCCAAATGACTTTGAAACAGTTGGCACGATGCATTGGAACGGTCAACTAACTGCAAAACAGGAAAAGATTAGTTGCCAGCTGATTAAGAATTACAGCGAAGGAGTCGACCAGCTGTTATGGGCAGTAACAGGTGCTGGCAAGACCGAGATGCTTTTTCCGTTAATTGGACAGTCATTAAAACGGGGGCTACGCGTTGGCTTTGTTTCACCAAGAGTTGATGTAGTGCTGGAACTTGCTCCCCGAATACAAGCGGCTTTTTCGGTATCATTACAGGTTTTATATGGTGAACAAGAAGAACCCTATCGATATAGTCAATTAGTGCTTGGAACTGTCCACCAATTATTGCGTTTTTACCAGGCCTTTGATCTATTGATTATTGATGAAGTGGATGCCTTTCCATACCGCGGTAATCGCCTTTTGGAACGCGCTGTGAGGCAATCAGTAAAGAGTAGTGGACATCTGGTAATGTTGACGGCCACGCCCTCCAAACGACTCCTTAACAAGCTCAAAGAGCGAGGCGGGCGGTTACTTATGCTACCTGAACGCTTCCATGGGCAGCACCTTCCTGAGATTACGTTACATGTTCATGCAAATTGGGAGAAACGGTTCTCCAGGCGATTAAAACAGTTGTTACTTGGATTTGAACGACAGGAGTTACCATTCATCATCTTTGTTCCAAAGGTTCGTCATTTAAACCCTGTTTTTAGACACGTCACTGCCATGGTCCCTAGTAACGGTACTACGGTTCATGCCAACGACCCGGATCGTTTGAAAAAAGTAGCGGACATGCGTGCCGGCCATTACCGTTATTTAGTGAGCACAACCATCCTTGAGAGGGGAGTGACGCTACCGAAATTACAAGTTGTGATATTGGGGGCGGATGATCCGACTTTTACAAAAGAGGCCTTATTACAAATGGCTGGTCGTGTCGGACGCTCGCGTGTTGCAACAGAAGGGGTAGTGTTCGCGGTGGCTTCTGGACCAGCCCGTACGATTCGCGCGGCCCAAAAAGAAATTCGACTATTAAATGAAAAAGCAGGGATGGATTGATGGAACAATGTTTACTGTGTCAGCAATCGCTCACAAGCGAATTAACCTTACTCACCTTATTAACAGGTTATCGGGGAGCACAAGAGCAATTTTGTCAGACTTGTTTGCAAAAATTTCAGGAGATTACTGGTCCAATCTGTCCGGGCTGTGGTCGAATGAGCGGGGATGCAAGACTTTGTCAGGATTGTCAAACCTGGCAGGACAAGGGAGAGACACTGATTGAAAATCGGGCGCTTTATGTTTATAACCAGCAAATGAAGGATTACATGGCGCGCTACAAGTTTATTGGTGACTATCGGTTGCGCGTGTTGTTTAAAGGTGGGATGAGAAAACAAATCCGTCGACGAATGCGTGCTGAGAAAATTGATATGGTTGCGTCCATCCCCATCAGTAGTCAGCGGCTGCAAACACGCGGTTTCAACCAAGTGCATGTTTTTATTCCAATCAGTAAGGGATTTCTTGAACCACTGACCGTTTCTGGCAATCATAAAGTCGATCAGTCATCTAAAACACGAGTCGATCGACTTCAAACGACACAACCCTTTGAATTTAAAGAAGGAATGGAACCACGGATTAGGGGGCGACGGATCCTGTTAGTTGATGATGTTTATACGACGGGGCGAACCCTTTATCATGCGTGAGCGCGATTAAAAAGTGCGGGAGCGGCCGCCGTATTTTCAATAACGTTGGCACGGTAATGGAGGTCGTTTGTGTTAGGAAATAATCATTGCTTTTTGACCAAGAACCCTTAAGAAATCCTTATCTTTCGCCTGAAAGTTGGTCTTTCTTAGCTCCAAATATGGTATAATCGAAAGGATTGTAGGGGAGTATTTTGACTCTCCTCAGGTAACCTATATTTTGGAGAAAATGAACCATGGCAAGAGATATTGGAATTGATTTGGGAACAGCCAATGTATTGATCTATGTTGAAGGCGAAGGCGTGGTCTTGAATGAGCCATCCGTTGTTGCCGTTGACGATAAGACAGATCGTGTGTTGGCTGTCGGTGCTGAAGCTTATCGGATGGTTGGCCGTACACCAGGAAACATTCGGGCCGTTCGTCCGTTGAAGGATGGCGTCATTTCTGACTTTGACATCACGGAAGCGATGTTGACATACTTTGTGAACAAGTTGAACGTGAAAGGCTTTATGTCAAAGCCAAACATCATGATCTGCGCACCAACCAACATTTCTGAAATTGAACGTAAGGCAATCATCCAAGCAGCCGAAAAGGCCGGTGGTGCAAAGGTTTATTTGGACTACGAACCAAAGGTTGCCGCTATTGGTGCCGGACTTGATATCTTCAAGCCAGTTGGTTCAATGGTTATCGATATGGGTGGTGGAACTTCTGATATTGCCATCTTGTCACTTGGTGATATTGTTGTTTCCGAGTCTATCCGTGTTGCGGGTGACCGCATGAACATTGATATTGTTAACTACTTGAAGCGCGAACATAACTTAGTGGTCGGAGAGCGCTCAGCTGAAACGATTAAGATTGAAATCGGTTCGGCATTGCCATCCGAAGAACCAAAGACGATGGCGGTTCGTGGTCGTGATAACTTCCAGGGAATGCCACAGACCATTACGGTTAATGCAAACGAGATTGAAACTGCCCTTCATGAAACGTTGGCTCAGATTGCCGATGCTGCTCACTTGGCTTTGTCAAAGTTGCCACCTGAATTGGCAGCGGATATCATTGACCGTGGTATCATGTTGACGGGTGGTGGTGCATTGCTTGACGGAATTGATAAGTTCTTGGCTGACCGTCTTGAAGTGCCTGTTTTCATCGCAGAATCACCTTTGGATAATGTCGCAAAGGGAACGGGTGCATTGCTTGAACACATGAAGGCTAAGGGTTAAGGAGTTTTTGAATGTCAAAGAAAAATCAGAGCTTTGCTGTTTCGCTAAAAAATGAAGATAAGCTTTTGAAGGTATTCGTTGATGATCAAGAAATCGGTCAGATTGAAGAAAACCAAGGTGCCTTTGTTGGGACATTGGGCAAGCAAGTTGTGATTGCTGCGGCACAATCTGAGGATGAAGCTTTGCAAACCATGTTGGCTTCCTATAACCTTTACTATTAATTTTTAAAAGAATCCTTTGCTTCGGCAAGGGGTTTTTGTACATAATGACTTCACAATAAGGGAGAACATGATGCAACGTAGAGCTGCTCATCAATCGAATCGAACATCTGCCTCAGAGCTTGACTGGGGGATGATTCTGGTATTGATTTTGCTGATGTTAATCGGCCTTTATTCACTATACTTTGCCATTTTAAACGGTGGGAAAGATGCTTCGCCCCTTCGGGCAATTATTATGCAGCTGCTTTATTGGGCGGTTGGAGGAGTAATGATTGCCTTTATTATGCGATTCGATGCTTTTCAACTTTGGCGGCTAGCACCAATCGCCTATGGTCTAGGGATTGTCTTATTGATTGGCGTGCTCTTTTTCTATAACCGTGCGTTAGCGGCTTCCGCCGGGGCCAAGTCTTGGATTGCTTTTGGACCAGTTTCACTGCAGCCCTCTGAGGTGGTCAAGCCCGCTTTCATCCTGATGTTGTCGAAGGTGGTTGCCAATCACAATCGACTTTATCCAGAGCACACGACGGATTCTGACTGGTTATTGATTGGAAAAATGGTTGGCGTCTTTTTGCCAATTGCGCTTTTGATTGCATTGCAAAACGATTTGGGAACGCTTCTGGTTTTCATTGCTATTTTAGGTGGTATTACCATTGTTTCTGGTGTTACTTGGCGCATTCTTGGACCAATTTTGATTGCTGCCGGTACACTCGGCGGTGGCATGCTTTTCCTGGTGACTTCGTCCATCGGGCGCAGTATCCTAGGAGCGTTTGGCTTTCAGGCTTATCAATTTGCTCGAATTGATGCATGGCTACATCCCGGTCAGGATACATCTGATACGGGTTATCAGACTTATCAGAATTTGAAGGCCATTGGCTCAGGACAGCTTTTTGGTTCTGGTTTCGGTAACATGAAAGTCTTTGTCCCAGTCCGTGAATCGGATATGATTTTTTCCGTTATGGGAGAATCCTTTGGTTTTGTCGGTGGCGCCTTTTTGATTGCGGTTTATTTTCTTTTGCTTTACTTAATGATTCGAGTGACTTTTAAAGTGCGAAATTCATTTTACGCCTACATCGCCACTGGCGTTGTTGTCATGGTGCTCTTCCACGTATTTGAAAATATTGGGATGAACATTGGTTTACTTCCGCTTACTGGTATTCCATTGCCATTTATCTCGCAGGGGGGATCGTCACTGCTGTCAAATATGATAGGGGTTGGTTTGGTTATGTCGATGTCTTATCAGCAGCAAAGTCGTACTTTTAACGAATCAAATGATTTCTCTCTCTAAGGTTGCTGTATGAATCAATTAACAACGATTGCAGAAAAACAAAGCATTTTACTTCGGCAACTCCATGCCGGCGATTTATTCGAGTCTTTGCCTGACTTACTGCGGGCGATTCGAGAAGAACTGGTTTATGAAAAGGCGACGCCGGTTACACCCGTACTGGGTGCTGATGAATCTTTGGCGCAAATGACCACCTACCAAAAACAGTGGAATCAGCTTGAAGAAGGGCAGGTTGCTTATCTTGAGGATGCTGATTTACGTCGCTTTGTTGCCTTACTTTCTTCACCGGATGAATCGGTTCGTGATACAGGCACTTTCTTCTTTTTAGGTAACGCCATTCAAAACGGCCATCTAAGCAAGGCTCAGATGGTTTGGCTCACTGAGGAACTAATGGCCGATAACCGGCTGTTTGATCATCTGTTGGAAGAAGAAAACGATGCGGCTTATTACCGTTCGTATTGCCTCGCTGTTTTAGCTATTTTGTTGAATGAGGACGCTGTTCGAGCAGACCCCTTCATCTCAAATAAGCTTTTAGAGCACATTCTCTTTCAAATTGGGATTTATCTCCTTGCTGAAAAAGATACACGTGGTTTTGTTGAAGAACACGGTTGGGTTCACAGTTATACCCATCTGGCTAATGTCCTCGGCTTACTTTTTGAACGAAAAGACTTGAAAAGGGCGGATAAACTCTACCTTTTGGCCTGCTTAATGACCAACATGCGAACCATTAATACGCCGTTAACAATGGGCGAAATGGGTCGCTTAGTCGGCACCGTGCTGCAACTAAGCAAGCAACACCAGTTGTATGCCGATTATTTTTTGTTAACGTTAAAGCTTTGGCGACAGGACTTGGTTAACGAACCCTTTGCTCAAAGTCGGGCGAGCTGGCAAATGTTATATAACCGGGTGGATTTTTTTCAACAAATTTTGGCTTATGGGCCAACTGCTTCTCCTGAAATTATTTGGGAATATGCCCAAAATACGAAAAACTATCTTTCATAAACGTTACTCATCAACTTGATTGTAGAAAAGGAAAAAGGTTATGGCAAAACAACACGTCGTTTTACTCTTTGGTGGAAATTCTTCGGAACACGATGTTTCAAAGCGTTCTGCGTATAATTACTATAAGGCATTAGAAAAAACTGGAAAGTACGCTCTTTCGGTTGTCGCAATTGCCCAAAATGGTTATTTTCTGGATCCCGACCGTTCCATGAAAATCATGATGCAAGAAGAGGAACAGCCATTGGTTGATTCCTACATGGCAGAATTGAAGGAACAGGGGATTTTGTCACCCATCAAGGCCTTAGAAACACTGCCAGCGATTGATATTTTCTTCCCCGTTGTTCACGGTAATCTAGGAGAAGACGGGACCTTACAAGGACTGTTCCGTTTGTTGGACAAGCCCTTTGTTGGCGCTGCTCTCCGTGGTCATGCTGTTTCATTTGATAAGGTGCTGACGAAGGAAATTTTGACTCAAAATAACATTCGGAATACGAAGTACCTGGTGACTTATGCTTTTGATAAGCAACCATTGACTTGGGCAAAGGTGCAACAAGAGTTGGGGTCCGTTGTCTTTGTTAAAGCGGCGAACCAAGGCTCTTCAGTTGGTATTTCCCGTGCAGAAAATGAAGCTGAATTTGAGGCCGCTTTGAAGGATTCCTTCCAGTATGACCACAAAGTTTTGGTGGAAGCGGCCGTTAACGGCCCACGGGAGTTGGAAGTTGGTGTCATTGGAAACGATGAGATTCTGGTTTCTGAAATCGGGGCTCACCAGGTACCCGATCAGGGTGGTGATGGCAAGGGCTGGTATGATTACCATTCTAAGTTCGTTGATAACTCTTCCGTTGCCTTTGAAATTCCAGCAAAGCTACCAGCAGCCGTTACGCAAGAAATTAAAGAAATGTCAGCAAAGGCATACCGTGCACTGAATTTGCAGGGAGAGGCCCGAATGGACTTTCTGATTGATGAAGACAATGTACCGTATCTAGGGGAACCCAATACGTTACCTGGCTTTACTAACATGTCTTTGTTTAAGCGCCTTTGGGACTATTCCGACATCGACAATGCTAAACTAGCTGATTTGCTTGTGCAGTATGGATTCGATGCTTATAAGAAGTCCAAGGAGATTTCATATTCATTCGAGTCATTAGGTGAAGAAAAAGTCGGAACCTTCAATGGGCAAAAAAAGTAAAAAAAAAGAAGACCGTTAGGTCTTCTTTTTTTTGGTTATTTTTCGCGGACAACAAGCACATCCACTTGGCTGATTCGAGTGACATAAGAAGTGACAGAACCAACGACTAGTCGTTCCACGGCATTTAATCCGGTGGCACCGATGATGACCAGGTCGGCATGAATTTCTTCCGGAATATCATGGGCTAGAAGTGCCTTTGGTGAACCGTAATCGATACGGTAATCAACCGTTTCAATCCCGGCTTCTTTTACTTGTTGCTGATACTTTTCAAGCATTTGCCTTGCGTCTTCAGTGACGGTGTCAATCATGGAATTGTCAAAGGCGGAAATGTTATGGATGGCGCGTGTATCAATCACGTTGGCGAGCATGATTTTTGTCTTTTTGCCATCAGCATTTGCTAATGTAATAGCACGGTGTAAGGCAGCTTCGGACTCCTTTGATCCATCAATGGGTACGAGAATCTGTTGGTAAAACTGTGACATGGTTTTGTCCTCCTCATTTGCCCCTAGTATAAGCCAAAGTAAGAAAAAAGAACAATAAAAAAAGCCCACCCGCAAGTGGACTCGTAGGTCATGCCTACGATACTTCCTTGGTACCGTTAATCGCTGCTCAGATTTTCCTCGAAGTTATCGAGGTGGGTGATGCACCTTAAGGAATGTCTACCAAATGAGAAGGCTTGACATTCCGTTCGGGATTCTCGCCCTAATAAAAAGGTTGTAAGGAAAAAGCTGGTATTGCAGCAACGCGTATACCGAAGTATTCGTATCTAGTATAAGAAAAAAATGTTTAAAAAAACAGTCTTGACATGCCTAGAATTTTGTTTCGACAATGTTGACAGTCATTTGGCATTCTTCAATCCCTTGCTTTGGTTCTTCTTCAGATTTTCGTTGACGTCTTTCAACTGTTGTTCAAAAGTCGAATTACCCTTTGGCTGGAAGTAACGGTCATCCTTAATGGCATCCGGTAGGTATTGCTGAGCCACCCAATCATTATCAAAGTCGTGCGGATAAACATATTCATTTCCGTGGCCGAGCTTGGACGCACCGGAATAATGAGCGTCCCGAAGATGGGCGGGAATCTTTTGGGCCTTGGAGCGGCTGGCTTGCGCTAGGGCGGCATCCATTGCCTTGTAAGCAGCGTTCGACTTTGGTGAAAGGGCCAGCTCAATCACAGCATTGGCTAGCGGAATCCGTGCCTCAGGTAAGCCTAATTTTTCGGCTGTCTGAATTGCTGTAACGGCACGAAAGGCGGCATTTGGATTGGCCAAACCGATGTCTTCATAAGCAATCACCGTCAGACGTCGAACTAAGATGGGTAAATCGCCTGCTGCAATTAATCGAGCGGTATAGTGAAGGGCGGCATCAACATCAGAGCCGCGAATGGACTTTTGCAAAGCAGAAATAACATCATAGTGGGCGTCTCCGTCTTTATCCGCCACTAAGGCTTGTTTTTGTGACGTTTCTTCCACTACTTCGAGCGTAATCGGAATCACACCTTCTTTGTTTTCTTTTGTGGAGAGAACGGCCAGTTCGAGTGAATTGAGCGCAGATCGAAGATCGCCATTGGTTGCTTGTGCCAAGTGTTCCTTGGCTTCATCCGTGATTTGGACAGGATAGTGACCAAGACCGTTTTCTGAATCAGCCAATGCTCGGTCAATGGCTTTTTTAATATCCTCTGTTGCCAACGGATGAACCTGAAAAATTTGGGTTCGGGACCGAATGGCTGGGGTGACGTTCAGGTATGGGTTTTCAGTTGTTGCCCCAATTAAAATAATCGCGCCCGATTCGAGATGGGGGAGAAGAAAGTCCTGCTTCACCTTGTTTAAACGATGAATTTCATCAAGTAGTAAAACAACAGTGCCAGACATTTTGGCCTCTTCTGCAACGGCTTGTAAATCTTTTTGAGAATCAGTTGCCGCATTGAGAGCACGAAAGGCAAAGTTTGTTGAACCGGCGATAGCAGAGGCAATGGATGTCTTTCCTGTTCCTGGTGGTCCATAGAGAATCATAGAGGACAGTCGCTTTGCTTCAACCATACGCCAGATAATTTTATTTGGACCGACCAGGTCTTGTTGCCCAACGATGTCGTCGATTTTTTGTGGACGCATTCGGTAAGCTAGTGGTTTTTGTCCGGTCATGGTTGTCCTTTCTTGCTATTAAATAAGCAGACTTATATAAAAGTATCACTTTAGAAACGATTTTCTTAGAGTTCAATGTGTTCAAGGTTAACTGCCCCGTGGTCAGCTAAGACAATCGCATAGGGATCTTCAGTTTGCTTGCTTGTTTCGTTATTTGAAAGTAATGAATACTGATTACCTGATTTAATGGCAAGTTGTAAATAATCAATGTAAGCAGCACCCGCGTGATTCTGGTCGATTAGCAGTGTGGCGTTTGGGTATTGTGTTAATTTATCGGCTAACACCTGTTTGGCTTGTTCAGAATTAACTTGGGAGGTTTTGATTGCCAAAATCACTCGCTCACGATAGGTACCTAGATAGAGTCGTTTCTCGTCAGGCTTAAGGCTAGGGCCGTTACCTGTTTGGTTTTGTTCGAGTCGTTCGTTGACATCCATGTGCATACTCCTTTGTTTCTTCTGCCGTCTATTATACGTAAAAAGAATAGTAGATACAAAAAAGCCACTGCAATTGCAGCGACTTTTTGAAACAACCAATTGTGATAAAAAATTATCCCAAACGGTTGTAGTATTCGACGATCAAAGCTTCGTTGATGTCGGCATCAAGTTCTTCGCGTTCTGGCAAACGAACAAGCTTACCTTCCAACTTTTCCTTATCGAATTCAACGAACTGTGGACGTGAAACCACTGATTCGATGGCGATTTGGATAGGAACGATGTTCTTTGACTTTTCACGAACAGAGATCACTTGGCCAGGTACCACTTCGTATGAAGGGATATCAACGCGCTTGCCGTCAACCAAGATGTGGCCGTGGTTAACCAACTGACGTGCTTGTTGGCGCGTCGTTGCCAAACCGAGACGGTAAACCAATGAGTCCAAACGACGTTCGAGCAAGATCATGAAGTTGGTACCGTGAGTACCTTGGCGGATCTTACCAGCCTTGTTGAACAAACCGTGGAATTGACGTTCAGTCAAACCGTAAGTAAAGCGCAACTTTTGCTTTTCGCGAAGTTGAACACCATATTCAGAAACCTTACCGCGACGACCTTGTCCGTGGTCACCAGGGGCGTAGGCACGACGTGCCAATTCCTTACCAGTTCCTGAAAGAGAAACACCTAAACGACGTGAAACACGCCACTTTGGTCCAGTATAACGTGACATATATATGTCCTCCAAAATGTAGTTTGCTGTACATTTGAGGGCCTGCACCAGATGCGTGCAACGTCGATTGATTCGTTTCTCAGAAACCGTAGCTCAGTTCTTACTAACGAGTTGGGACGTTGTTGACGCGCTTCTTTGCAGACTGCTACCAATACAACTCTGATAAGTATACCAGTTAGAAGTTGCGATGGCAAGGTTTAGAAAGAATGGACCGCCTTTCTTCCTACTTTACTTAGGTAAAAAGTTAAGAAAAGTCTAAAAGCTTTTATTGAAGTAAGCATTATTAATGAAATAGTGTAAAGTTGTGGTAGAAGATTAGAGATAAGAAGAGGGCAACACCATGTGGATTATCATTGGAATTATGCTTGTACTGCTCGTTTTTGCAGCGGTTTCTTGGGCAATTATGGAGCAGCGTAAGGCCGCCGGACAAGTGGCTGATTTTGAATTAGCCAAAAAGGCCCTCTTGAATGAGCATGTTGACCAGTCAATTAAAGAGGCTAAAAAGATTTCATTGTCTGGGCAGGCGTTGAAAGAATATGAAGCGATTCAAGGACAGTGTTCCTATTTAAAGAAGACGCTTTTTGCACAAATGGATCAAGTACGCGTAGAGGCGGAGCGAAAAACTGCTGGGTTAAACGTCTGGGCAACGAAGCATTCCTTGCGTACACTCTTAGCGTTGACGAAGGAAGCTGCTCAAGTACAGGCAAGTATTAAAGATGGCTTGAATAATCTTTATAAGCAAAATGAACGTCATCACGCGATTATTCATCAATTGCACGAGGAACGTGCTGTTATCTTGAAACGCATTGAGGACGAACCTGAGAACTTTGGTCCTTCAGCCAAGGCCCTTATCGACTTTGTTAAAGATGGCGAAGATAACTATCAACGTTATTTGGATTTGGTTGAGCAGGGTGAAGCCGTTGAGGCCTCTGAAGTCTTTGAAACACTCGGTATGGAAGCAGGGCAGTTGACGCACTATTTGCAGTCAATTCCGTTAATTTTTGTACAATTGAACCAAAAATTTATTGAACAGATTCAAGAGATTGTTTCAGGTAAGGCTGATTTAGAAAAACGTGGGGTTATTTTTGACAATCAGCTTGTTCAAGCCGATTTGGAAAGAATTGATCAGGATCGATTAAAAGCGCTTGATGCGCTTGAATCACTTAAAATAAAGGAAGCAACTGATTTGCAGTTGCGTCTTAATCAAGAAATCCAGGATTTGTATGATGTTTTGGAAAAAGAATTAAATGCCTACCGACTGTATTTTAAGCAACAAGAAGTCGTCCAAGAAGCCTTTGACCGAATTTCAGAACAAAACCATTCCTTGATGATTGAATTGGCTTACCTCAAAGGACGCTTTCAATTTGCTAATGATGAAGATGGTCAACAACAGGGATATGCTAAGGAAATTGAAGACTTAGTAACTGGCCAACAGGAAGTGTCGTCAGCTTTGTCAGATAAAACCATGACTTATTCGGAAGCCGTTGCTCGTCAAGAAAAGTGGTTAACGGTGATGCAGGAGCTGGACCGGGATCAGGTGGCACTGTATAAGCAAATTGAGGCTTTCCAACCGGCTTTGAAATCTGCTAAAACCTATTCAGATGACTACATCGGCCAGTTGAAGGACTTGAAACGTTCGCTCGAACGTCGTGATTTACCAGGCCTTCCCAAGCTTTTCTTGGATCATTTCTTTGCTCTATCGGACGAAATGGCCCGTCTTGATACAGCGGTAAACGCCTCACAGGTTGATTTGGACGCCGTTCAACGTCAAGTTAACATTGTTTCTTCTGACTTGGATACAATGAAAGAAGAAGCAAAAGTCGTTGCAGAGCAGGCAGACTTGTCCGTTGCCCTTATGCAATATGCCAGTCGCTATGTGGACGAGAATGGCCAAATGGCGCAAGCCTTACAGAAGGCTTCGAAGTTGTACAATGATGAATTCGATTATGCTGCCGTTATTGGCGAAATCAAACCGGTACTCAATGAAATCGAGCCCGACGCCTATGCGCGCTTGGTTGCTAACCAAAATTCAATTGAATTGTAAAAAAAGAATCCACTTCGTGGATTCTTTTTTTTGAATTCTTATTGGTCTTGGTTGATAGCAGAATGCTTAATGCCGTATAGGAAGTACCAAAGTAAGCCAATGATGACCCAGACGAGGTACAGCTTCAAGGTAGCCAATGGCAGGCGAATAATTAAGAAGAGCGATAGAGCCGCTGAAACAGCAGGTAATACTGGATAAAGAGGCATTTTGAAACCATTGTGCTTCAAATCCTTTCGGCGACGTAGGAAGAGAACGCCGAAGGAAATAAACATGAAGGCGGTTAAGGTACCAATGTTAATTAGGTTTGTTAACGTGGAAAGTGGAATAAAACCGGCCAGAACTGATTCGACCACAACGGCCAAGATAATGGCGTTTTTAGGAAGATGTTGTCGATTGACTTTTCCGAGAGTGCGAGGCATCAAACCATCACGGCCGAATGAGTAGGCTAGTCGTGATGAGGCGAAAATCAAAGCCAGGATGGCTGTGAACATTCCAATCAAGGCACCAATTGTAATCACAACGGAAAACTGCGTCTGCTTAATTGTTTGCAAGGCGAAGGCAGCAGGATCATCAACACCTAATTTTTTATAATTAACAATTCCTGTCAATACAATGGCAAACAACGTGTAAAGTGTTGACGAAATGACAACCGTCCCGAGAATACCACGTGACATGGTTTTTGTCGGGTTCTTTACTTCTGCAGCATGGGCAGCAATGGTATCAAAGCCAAGGAAGGAGAAGATGATTGATGCGGTTGCTGCCGTAATTCCGCCTAGGCCCCAAAGACCAGTTTGGAATTGCTTAGGATAAAAGTCAGCGTAATTAGCAGGTTTAATAAAGAAAAGACCCCCAACAATGAAGAGTAAGATGATACCAACCTTCAAAACAACGCCGGCGTTCTCGACTTTCTTTGACTGGGATAATCCGGCAAAAAGAATGAAGGTAGCCACAAGAATGACGAGGATGGCCATTAAGTTGACGAAGCCTCCCTGTTCAGGCCCCGCCTGTAGCGTCTGTGGTAAAGAAAGGCCAACTTCTTTTAACAGTGAGTTGAAATAGGCTGAAAAACCGGTTGCAATGGCTGAAACAGCTAAGAAATACTCCAAAATAAGCGACCATCCGAGTACCCAGCCAATGACTTCACCGTAAATGACAGAGCCATATGAGTAGGCGGAACCGGCAACGGGCATGGCAGAAGAGAACTCTGCAAAGGCCATGCCGCAAATGCCAGAAAAGACGGCAGCGAGTAGGAAGGCGATGGCAACGGCCGGACCGGCGTTGTTTGCAGCTTCATGTCCGGGTAGAATGAAAATTCCAGATCCAATAACGGTTCCAACGCCCAAGCCAATCAAGTCCTTAGTCGATAAGACACGGGCCATTTGGCCGTCTTTTTCCAAGTAACCTTCCACTGATTCCTTTTGGAAGGCACGTTTCGCAAGATTCATGTTTTTTCTCACTTTTTTCTAATATTGGTTACTATTGTAGCAGGTCACTTTTCGCTTGTCGATTTTTAATGGTAGAATAGGCCAATAATAAAGGAGTTAAAAAGTAATGGAAAAGCGTGTCATTGTATTGATGGGACCGGCTGGGGCCGGTAAAAGTTCGGTTGCTTCCTATTTAAAAAAACGGTGGGGAATTCCACAAGTGATTACCCATACCACTCGCCAAATGCGAACTGGTGAAATAAACGGTCGCGATTACTATTTTGAAAGCCCAACTTCCTTCAAAAAGAACCATTATTTAGAGAAAGTCGAGTACTCAGGTCATCAATACGGTTCCTCTCACGAGGGATTGCTTGCTGGTTGGCAACAAAATCGATTGATTTCCATTGTATTGGACACAAAGGGTGCCGCGACGTATCGCCAAGAGCTCGGGCAAAGAGCCTGGCTTTGGTACATCACGGTCTCTGACGTTACGGTACTAGAAAAACGTCTTGAAAAGAGGGGCGACCAATCAGCAGCAATCCAAAAAAGATTGCACTCAACTGAATTCAAAAGAGATCTCGTCCTTCCCAAAATCTTGAAAAATGATGCAAACGTTGTGATTAATGATGATTGGGAAAAGACAAAAAAGGTTGTAGACGCACTGGTTGAGGGCTTTGAAAGTGACTAAACCTTTTCTTAAGAATTTTCTTCAAAAAAAGCATTGACCAGGAGGAAGAAAGTCAGTATACTAATTATTGTTCCTTGCGAGGGACAAGCGCTTCGGCAAAGGTCGAAGGGCAAGAAAACTCAATAAAAAGTAGTTGACAAAAGAAATGATGCCTGCTATGATATATGAGTTGCCCAAACGGGTTAGCACATTGAAAACTGAACAAAACTTTGAACAAACAAATCTGTAACGCGATTTAGCTTTGACAGCTAAATCGAACAAATTTGCGAAGTCAATTCGTAACAAACAATAAACGGATAGGCGTTATCGAGAGATAGCAACTAGTCAGTTTAATCGAAGAGCAATCTTCAAACTTTTAACATGAGAGTTTGATCCTGGCTCAGGATGAACGCTGGCGGCGTGCCTAATACATGCAAGTCGTACGAACAGCGGAAAGTGCTTGCACTTTCCAAGTAAGTGGCGAACGGGTGAGTAACACGTGAATAACCTACCTCAAAGTCTGGGATAACCATTGGAAACAGTGACTAATACCGGATAAAACCCAAGTGCACATGCACTAAGGTTAAAAGCTGCGTTTGCAGCGCTTTAAGATGGATTCGCGGTGCATTAGTTAGTTGGTGAGGTAAAGGCTCACCAAGACGATGATGCATAGCCGAGTTGAGAGACTGACCGGCCACATTGGGACTGAGACACGGCCCAAACTCCTACGGGAGGCTGCAGTAGGGAATCTTCCACAATGGGCGCAAGCCTGATGGAGCAACGCCGCGTGTGTGATGAAGGCTTTCGGGTCGTAAAGCACTGTTGTATGGGAAGAACGGGTTTAAGAGGAAATGCTTAGACAGTGACGGTACCATACCAGAAAGGGACGGCTAAATACGTGCCAGCAGCCGCGGTAATACGTATGTCCCGAGCGTTATCCGGATTTATTGGGCGTAAAGCGAGCGCAGACGGTTGCTTAAGTCTGAAGTGAAAGCCCACAGCTCAACTGTGGAATGGCTTTGGAAACTGGGCAACTTGAGTGCAGTAGAGGTAAGTGGAACTCCATGTGTAGCGGTGGAATGCGTAGATATATGGAAGAACACCAGTGGCGAAGGCGGCTTACTGGACTGCAACTGACGTTGAGGCTCGAAAGTGTGGGTAGCAAACAGGATTAGATACCCTGGTAGTCCACACCGTAAACGATGGATACTAGTTGTTAGAGGGTTTCCGCCCTTTAGTGACGAAGCAAACGCATTAAGTATCCCGCCTGGGGAGTACGACCGCAAGGTTGAAACTCAAAGGAATTGACGGGGACCCGCACAAGCGGTGGAGCATGTGGTTTAATTCGAAGCAACGCGAAGAACCTTACCAGGTCTTGACATCCTTTGAAGGTACTAGAGATAGTGCTGTCTTCTTCGGAAGCAAAGTGACAGGTGGTGCATGGCCGTCGTCAGCTCGTGTCGTGAGATGTTGGGTTAAGTCCCGCAACGAGCGCAACCCTTATGTTTAGTTGCCAGCATTCAGTTGGGCACTCTAGACAGACTGCCGGTGACAAACCGGAGGAAGGCGGGGACGACGTCAGGTCATCATGCCCCTTATGACCTGGGCTACACACGTGCTACAATGGCGTATACAACGAGCAGCAAACCTGTGAAGGTAAGCGAATCTCTTAAAGTACGTCTCAGTTCGGATTGTAGTCTGCAACTCGACTACATGAAGTCGGAATCGCTAGTAATCGCGGATCAGCATGCCGCGGTGAATACGTTCCCGGGTCTTGTACACACCGCCCGTCACACCATGGGAGTTGGTAATGCCCAAAGCCGGTGGCCTAACCTTCGGGGAGGAGCCGTCTAAGGCAGGACTGATGACTGGGGTGAAGTCGTAACAAGGTAGCCGTAGGAGAACCTGCGGCTGGATCACCTCCTTTCTAAGGATAACCGGAACGTTACAGGGACTTAAGTGTCAATTTGATTTGTTACAAAGTTTTGTTTAGTTTTGAGTGTGTGAACTCTACCGAATTTGGGTACGGGGGATTAGCTCAGCTGGGAGAGCACCTGCTTTGCAAGCAGGGGGTCATCGGTTCGATCCCGATATTCTCCATTGGTTGCTTCGGTAACCAAGCTTGTACATTGAAAACTGAATAATCAAGAAAATCTTTTAAAATCAAGAAATTGATTCTTAAATAAACCGAGAAACAACACAAGTTCTTTAAAAAGAACGGTTTAATCGCAGGTCTGAAAAATGACCAACTCATAAAACTGATCCAACTATAAATAGTTGTGGTTAAGTGAATAAGGGCGCGTGGTGGATGCCTTGGCACTAGGAGCCGATGAAGGACGTGACTAACTACGATAAGCTTCGGGGAGCGGTAAGTACGCTATGAGCCGGAGATTTCCGAATGGGGAAACCCAACATTATAATGTTATCTAAAAGTCAATACATAGCTTTTAGAAGGAATACGCTGTGAACTGAAACATCTCATTAGCAGCAGGAGCAGAAAGAAAAATCGATTCCCTGAGTAGCGGCGAGCGAAACGGGAAGAGCCCAAACCAGGATGCTTGCATCTTGGGGTTGTAGGACTGTCGTTGAGTTACCAAGTAAGCATTTAGGTGAAAACGTTGGGAAGCGTTATCAAAGAGGGTGATAATCCCGTAACCGAAAGATGACTTACCTCTAGACAGGATCCTGAGTACGGCCGGACACGAGAAATCCGGTCGGAATCTGCGGGGACCATCCCGTAAGGCTAAATACTCCCTAGTGACCGATAGTGAACCAGTACCGTGAGGGAAAGGTGAAAAGCACCCCGGAAGGGGAGTGAAATAGTTCCTGAAACCACGACGCCTACAAGAAGTCAGAGCCCGTTAATGGGTGATGGCGTGCCTTTTGTAGAATGAACCGGCGAGTTACGGTATCGTGCAAGGTTAAGGTGGAAAGACCGGAGCCGCAGCGAAAGCGAGTGTGAATAGCGCGACAAGTACGATGCTGTAGACCCGAAACCAGGTGACCTACCCATGGTCAGGCTGAAGGTGAGGTAAAACTTACTGGAGGGCCGAACCGGTGGAAGTTAAAAATTCCTCGGATGAACTGTGGGTAGCGGTGAAATTCCAAACGAACTTGGAGATAGCTGGTTCTCTCCGAAATAGCTTTAGGGCTAGCCTCATTATAAGCATACTGGAGGTAGAGCACTGTTAAGCCTAGGGGCCCATCTCGGGTTACCAAAGTTTGATAAACTCCGAATGCCAGATATGTATGAATGGGAGTCAGACGATGAGTGATAAGATCCACCGTCGAAAGGGGAACAGCCCAGACTGCCAGTTAAGGTCCCCAAATATATGTTAAGTGGAAAACGATGTGATAGTGCATAGA
>NZ_CP196668.1:0-807500 GCF_058507945.1 Fructobacillus sp. ESL1129 | reverse complement strand
GTGGCGGAATTGGCAGACGCGCTGGACTCAAAATCCAGTGGTGGCAACACCGTGTGGGTTCGACTCCCACCGAGGGCATCGTCAAAGGCAACTCAGAAATGAGTTGCCTTTTTTGTATCGAAAAGATGGTTGAACCTTGATTATCATGGTGTTTTTAGGTATTCTTGTTATTAGTAGACTAGGCATAAAGTGCCGTGTTTTGGGGGACAATTTTGAATCCAGAAAGCTTTAAAAATCAATTAGCAATGGCCGGCGTTCACTTGAGTGACGACCAAATGGCACAGTTTGCGACATATTTTGATGAATTAGTGACCGTTAACGAATCTTTCAACTTGACAGCGATTACTGAACAAGATGAGGTTTATTTAAAGCACTTCTTTGATTCACTGACTTTGGTCTTGAATGTTCCAGAACTTTTGGAAGGTTCAGCCAGCTTGATTGATGTTGGTTCTGGTGCTGGTTTTCCTGCGTTACCGCTAAAAATCGCTTTGCCAAACTTGAAGATTACCATGGTTGATTCTTTAAATAAGCGAGTGAATTTCTTGAAGAACACTGTTAAAAAGCTTCGACTGAATGATGTGCAAGTCTTACATGGTCGTGCCGAAGATTTGGGACACGATTCTAAGCTGCGCGAATCGTTTGACTTTGCAACGGCCCGTGCGGTTGCACGGACACAGGTTTTAGCCGAATACACATTGCCGTTCGTTAAAGTTGGCGGCGAGTTTCTCGTTATGAAGGGCTCTGCTGGTCAAGAAGAGATGAATGCTGGTAAGAAGGCTTTGGCGACCCTTGGTGGTGAGTTATTGTCTGAAAAGACTTTTGAATTACCAAACGGCGATCCGAGGGTTATTCAAGTTGTTAAAAAGGTGGCGAAAACACCGAAGAAGTATCCAAGACAAGCAGGGACGCCGACTAAAAAGCCCCTGTAGTAAGATATGTAAAGGAGCCGAACTGTGGCAAAAATCATTGCGTTGGCCAATCAAAAGGGAGGCGTCGGGAAGACGACGACCAGCATTAACCTTTCAGCTGCCTTAGCAAAGGCTGGAAAGCGAGTTCTTTTAGTGGACGCTGATCCACAGGGGAATGCTTCATCTGGTGTTGGAGTGGATAAATCGACTTTGGAGTCAGACATCTACGATGTTTTAATCCAAGACACGCCAGTTAATGAAGTGATTTTGCCTTCTTCTACTCCTGGCTTGGACATTTTGCCAACGACCATTCAGTTGTCGGAAGCAGAAGTTCAATTAGTTGATTTACCTGAGCGTGAGTATCGTTTGTCCAAAGCACTAGCGAAAGTACAAGCTGATTATGATTATGTGATTATCGATAACCCGCCTTCGCTTGGACTACTTACTATCAATTCCTTTACGGCAGCAGATGCTGTTCTGATTCCAGTTCAGACTGAATTTTACGCGCTGGAAGGGCTGGGACAGTTGATTAATACAATTGAACTGGTTCGCCAGGGTTTGAACCCCGATTTGGAGATGGCCGGCATTTTACTCACAATGTATGATGGTCGCACGAATCTGGGTAAGCAGGTGTCCGAACAAGTAAGGACATATTTTGAAGATCGGGTTTATCAGACAGTTATTCCTCGATCTGTCCGATTGTCGGAGGCACCATCGTACGGACAAGCCATCATTGACTTTGATCCTAAATCACCTGGTGCTCGACTTTATACAGAATTTGCAAAGGAGGTCATGGCACAGTATGGCTAAACAAAAAAGTGGTCTAGGGAAAAACATGGACTCTCTCTTTGGGTCGAACGGGATTTCGAAGCAAGCCCTAGAACATTCCAAAACAATTACAAGAACGGCTGATGATGGTGAGAAAGTGATTGACTTGCCGCTGGCAAAAATCGAAGCGAACCCTTTTCAGCCCCGTCATCACTTTGATGAGGATTCCATTAAGGAACTTGCTCAATCCATTAAAGAAAACGGATTACTTACCCCGATTATTGTTCGAAAGTCTGGTAGTAAGTATCAAATTATTGCCGGAGAACGTCGCTTTCGTGCAACAAAAGTGTTGAAGGAAAAGACGATTACGGCCATTGTTCGTGAAACGAATGATGAAACCATGGCGACGCTGGCATTGATTGAAAACCTGCAACGCGACAATTTGGACCCGATTGAAGAAGCGCGTGCCTATGCAAATTTGATGGCTCAGTTGAGTTTGACCCAGTCAAAGTTGGCGGACAGAGTTGGGAAAGAACGGACAACCATTGCTAATGCCCTGCGTCTTTTGAAGCTGCCAGATAAGGTTCAAGAACTTGTCCAGCAAGGCCAACTGTCAATGGGACAAGCGCGTGCCTTGTTGGGATTGGAGAAAGAATCGCAACTAAATTCTGTGCTCTCAACCATTTTGAAGGAAGGCTTGAATGTCCGTCAGGTTGAAGCATTGGTGAAGAAAGCGAATGCTGGTGAAAAAGCTAAGAAGATTGAAAAGGAACCCTCACCCTTTGCCGAAGATTTGGCACTCCGTTTGGAAGACAAGTTTGGGACTAAAGTTCGGGTGAATGCCGGTAAGAAGGGTTCCGGTAAAATCGAGATCAACTATGTTTCAAATCGCGATTTGGAACGAATCCTAGAAATCTTAGCCATCGAGGTGGACTAATGGTTGAAAAGAAAGAATATGGTCTTGGCGATTTAGTTCAGATGAAAAAACCACATGCCTGTGGCACGAACGCCTGGATTATTAACCGCATGGGTGCCGATATCAAGCTGACTTGTTCGGCGTGTGAACGGACGATTATGCTCACTCGTTTTAACTTTGATAAGCGTCTGAAAAAGGTGCTTGAAAAAGCGGACGAAAGAAAAGAAGATTAGTCAAAGGAAAGGACTGATAACATGGCTTTAACAGCTGGTATTGTTGGTTTACCCAATGTTGGTAAATCAACACTTTTTAATGCAATTACAAAGGCCGGAGCCGAAATGGCGAACTACCCCTTTGCGACAATTGAGCCTAACGTAGGGATTGTTGAAGTGCCAGATAACCGTTTGGCGCGAATTCAGGAATTGATTCCTGCTCAAAAAGTTGTGCCAACGACTTTTGAATTTACTGATATTGCTGGTATCGTTAAGGGTGCTTCCAAAGGGGAAGGACTCGGTAATAAGTTCTTGGAAAACATTCGTCAGGTGAACGCCATTGTTCACGTTGTTCGTGCCTTTGATGACGATGAAATTATTCATGTTAACGGCAAGGTTGACCCATTGGATGACATTGCCACCATCAACACCGAATTAGTATTGGCGGATTTGGAAGCAGTTGAAAAGCGCTACGCCAAAGTCGCTCGTGCTGCCAAGGGCTCTGATAAGACGGCCAAAGCAGAGGCCGCTGTTTTGGAAAAGATTAAGCCTGTCCTAGAAGAGGGCAAGGCCGTTCGTTCCATTGACTTTAACGAAGAAGAGCAGGCCATTGTGAAGGGCTTCTTCCTCTTGACGTCAAAGCCAACACTCTATGTGGCCAACATCGCTGAAGACGATATGGCAGATCCCGAAAATTCACCATATTACAAGCAGATTAAGGAATTTGCGGATAGTGAAAATTCTGAAGTGATTGCCTTGTCTGCGAACGCTGAAGAAGAAATTGCCCAGCTTGACGATGATGAAAAAGCTGATTACCTTGAATTAGCAGGTGTTTCTGAACCTGGCTTGGACAAGCTGATTCGCTCTGCTTATCATTTGTTGGATTTGCGAACTTTCTTCACTGCTGGTGAAAAAGAGACCCGTGCTTGGACTTTTAAGGCTGGTGCAAAGGCCCCTCAGGCTGCCGGTGTCATCCACTCGGACTTTGAACGCGGATTTATTCGTGCCGAAACCTTCTCCTTTGATGATTTGGATAAGTATGGTTCTGAAAAAGCCGTCAAGGAAGCCGGTCGACTACGTTCTGAAGGGAAAGAATACGTGGTTCAAGATGGTGACATCATGGAATTCCTCTTTAACGTTTAATGAGCAAGAAAAGGTGAGACGATGACAGAAGTCCAACATAAATTAACAAAGAAGAACCAGGACTTTCTTTTCCGGTTAAATAAGGGCTTGGCTGAAACGGACAAGTTGAATGAAACGGAAAAAGAAGAAATCCTAGGTGAGGTTGAGGAGAAACTTTCAGAGGGGCAAAAACTGGGGCACACGGCTGCTCAGCTTTTTGGTACGCCCTCAGAAGCTTTGGAGAAATTCTTGAATCCCATTCGGTTGGCGAAGGGATTTCATGACTATTCTTTTGCCTTCCTGGCAACTGATACGGCACTGGTCTTGATTATGTTCTTGACTGGATTCTTTACCGTTACGATGGGCTTTTCGGGATCAAAAGCGGGTTCTGAAGGAATTGGCATTGTGTCCACTTTGCTTCTATCCATTTGGGGAGGGGCGGTTTACACCTTTGCCATGCAGCGGTTAATTCCTAATCCTCAAGAAGATAATCAAAAAAAGAAGTTGCCGACCTGGTTACTGATGATTATCGTGTCCATCCTTTGGATCGGTGGTTTCACCCTCTTCCTATATGTCGTACCTTCCTTCTTGAACCCTGTTTTACCTGTATGGGGGAATGGTTTGGTCTTCTTTATTGCTTGGGCACTGTACTTCGTTAATCGTCGTTATGCTGGTCTCAAGCATGGTGGTATCTTAGCCATTTCCAAGCTTGCGCAACAAGAACGATTGAAGCAGAATGAAGAAAAGCGGGGCTAATATGAAAATTTTAGTTGTTGATGATGATCAAGAAATCGCAGAACTGCTTGAAATTTATTTGAAAAATGAAGGTTACGAACCGCTGATTGCCAAGGATGGGAAAGAAGCGTTGTCTAAGTTCAATACGAATCCTGACATCGCCTTAATGGTCTTAGACATCATGATGCCAAACATGACTGGTTTCGATGTCTTAAAAGAAGTCCGAAAAGACACCCACATGCCCATCTTGATGTTATCGGCCAAGTCCTCTGACATGGATAAAATTCAGGGATTGATCTCCGGTGCTGATGATTACGTGACGAAGCCCTTCAATCCACTAGAAGTGATGGCTCGGATTCGCTCATTGATTCGACGTTCGCAAAACGCCGTTCAAGAGCAAAAGCCGGATGTCTTATCCGTTGCTTCGCTTGTGATCAATAAAGATTCACACGATGTTAAGACGGCATCTGGGGAACTTGTCAATTTAACGGCGCTGGAATTCGGTATTTTATACCTGCTGGCTTCACACCCGAACCGCGTCTTTTCTGCTGACGATATTTTTGAACGTGTTTGGCAGCAAGAGTCCGTTGTTTCGGCTAAAACCGTTATGGTCCACGTTTCCCATCTCCGCGATAAGCTTGAAGAAGCAACTGGCGGCGACCAGGTCATTCAAACTGTCTGGGGAGTTGGTTATAAAATCGAAGTGAATTAACATGGCCAAAAAAGTGACAATTATATGCCAAGCTTTTGTGAAAATTACATTAGCCTTTGCTTTTATATTTGCAGCAGCTTGGCTGATCTTCTTTGATTTATTAAAAGAAAGGCCTAGCTGGTCAAATTGGACTAGTTGGCCTTCTTTTTGCCTTTTTGTTCTTTTCTTTAGCTTCATCGCTTTCATTTCCATAATTGGACAGACACGACAGAAAAGTCGAATGATGTTGCTATCAGAGAGTCTAAAGAGCAAAGTGACCACGAAGTTGCAGTTGGACTGTCCTGAGAAATTGCATGGTTCGCCCGAAAAGCAATTAAACGAACTTTTTGACTTTGTCATTGAGCGTTATAACCATGAGCGGTTAGAGCAACGTCAAATGGCGGCTTCAAAGGAAGAGATGATGACAAACATCTCGCATGATTTAAGAACGCCTTTAACGGCCATTATTGGCTATTTAGGATTGGTTGTGACGCCAACCACAGTCATGAGAGAAGGAGACCAGCAAAAATATTTGGAAACGGCTTATCATAAAGCGAATCAGATGAAAATGCTGGTGGAGGATCTTTTTGAATTTGCTAAGTTGCAGTCCTCGCAGATCACGCTGAACGTAACGGACTTTTCACTCGGCGATTTATTCGAGCAGGTGCTGGCAAATTATGCGGTTGAAGCGGAAAAAAGAGGCATTCGGTTAACCACACAATTGGCACCGGATTTTATCGTCATGGCTGGCGATTCAGAAAAACTAGCTCGGGTATTAATTAATTTAGTTGAAAACGCCTTAAAGTACGGTCAGGATGCTTCTTTTATTAAGTTAACTGGGCAAGAAAAGGCAAATAATCAAGTGGAGATTCGTGTTGTTAACGATGGACCTGCTATCCCGCAAGAGGCATTGACGCAATTATTCAATCGCTTTTATCGAGTCGAGTCTTCTCGCAATACTGGTACGGGTGGGACTGGGCTTGGTCTGTCAATTGTCAAAGGGGTGATCGATAAACACCATGGTAGCGTCCGGGCAGAATCGTCAGAGGAGCTCACCTCTTTCATCATCACTTTGCCGAAAAAACAAGAAAAAGAAGAGTAGTAGATGGGTAAGAAGAAAACAGTGAAGGTACCACGAGAGAAAAAAGGTCTTCACCGCATACAATCAAAATGGCTGGTTTTGTTCGTTTTGTTGTTAGCAATTGTTGGTTTGTTAACGACGCTTTTTTGGCCACATGTCCATAAAACTGTTGTTCAAACGACAACAAAGAAAACAGCACCAATTTCTTTATCGGTCGATGCCAAGTCTGCTCTGGTTGTTGATTTAAATACTGGTCAAATTATTGGCGAAAAAAACGCCAATAAGCAAGTAGCCATTGCTTCACAATCCAAGATGCTTGTTGCTTATGGTGTCTTGAAGGCGATTGAACAAAAGAAGATTACCTGGGAAAGTCAGGTGACGATTCCAGCTAATGCCGATTTGTCGAGCCAGAACACATCACTTTATTCGCATCTAAACATCAAGACTGGTGACAAGGTGCCGGTTAAGGACCTTTACACAGCCATGTTTGAAAAGTCGGCGAACGATGCTGCCTTTGCCCTTGTCACCTATTTGTCAGGCGACTCCAGTAAAGATCAGGAAACGCTTGAAAAATGGGCCAAAGAATTGAACTTAACTGGTTCAGCTTGGTACAACGGTGCCGGACAAAAGAATGGGGAAGCGTTTGAAAACGACGTGTCTTCGTCTTCCGATTCTGCCTACAACCATGCTTCTGCCATTCAGGTTGCACAAATTGCTCGTAAAATTGTGCAAATGGATCCTTCGCTCTTGCAAATAACGGAATCACCTAACCTGGTGTACACCAAGAATAAAACCACTAAGGTGACTGAAGCCTCTGACTTTGGGGCCTCCTTTGCTTCAATGGTAGCCGGTCTAGACAATCCCAATGAATTGCAACTCTTGGGGTTGAAAACGGGTTCAACACCCGAATCGGGTGCGGCTTATACAGGCATTGTGAAAGATAAAAAAGGGCACCTCTTCTTAACGGTGATTAATGGCGCTGCGGACTATACTGACAAGACGGAGCGCTTTCAAAAAACCGTCGATATGGTTAATCAAGTGCTTGATGGGACGGTTGCTCACGACTATGAGGCCGGTTCAGTGTTAAAAGGGGCTTCGACTTTGGCAATTAAGGATGCTAAGGTGAAAGCCAAGGTACAGGTTGCTCAAACAACGACCTATTGGAACCAATCGAAAGCCGGTTTGTCATTGATGGAAGCGCCTGTTTTGACAAAAAAGCCTGCGGCTTCTGACACCAAGGTACTTGCTCATATTGCTGTTGATTTTAAGGGAGAATACCTTCCTGGAACTTCTGACGATGATAAAGCCATTCCATTGGAACTAGCTGGTCAGTCAATTGAAAATCAGTAAAAAAAGACCCGTTGGGGTCTTTTTTTTACTTGATATTATTCTGTTTTCCATCGAAGAATTGCTGCATAGCTTCGACAGATTTATCAGAACCCACGAAATAAATGGTATCCCCAGGTAGGATATTGGCGTATGGACCGGGTGACAGGATTAAATCATCGTTGTGCAGAATGGCAATAATGGTTGCGCCAGTGTTTTGCCAAATGTTCAATGATCCGATGGACTGATTCAGTTTTTCAGATTGATTACTCGGAACATACTCAAAGGGCGACATAGGATTTTGCTGTCGAACACGTTGCGTTTGATCTAAAAGAAGAGAGAAAGATTCATCGAGATTGGTAAGATCTTCTTTCTGTTTGGCAATCAATGCTTTAATTTGGCTGTGGGTTTCTTGTAAATTACGCGACTCTTTTGCCTGGGCGAGAAAGTCACGGGCCTTTTCTCTTGAAAGTACTTCAACACCAGAGCCGTGAACTGGTCGAACGATGTCTAAATCGGCCAGAACAGAAATGGCTTTTCGCGCAGTTTCAGCCGAAACACCGAAAGTAGCAGCCAAGGTTGATCGTGCGTGAAGCTTTTGGCCAACTTCGAATTTTTTTGTCACGATTGCTTCGGCGATGTCCTGTGCAATCTTGTGGTAGCGGGGTTCTTTGATTTTAGGCATTTGTGAAATCCTTTAACAAAGTGTTTTGAATGTTAATCTTCATTTGACAAAAGTGACAATCCAGGTATGATAGTAGGTGGTCACTATTGCCCATCTGTCATCAAATACAGGTGGTCACTTGTTAGTTTATTTTAAATTAATAAGATAGTCAACTATAGGAGGATTTATGCCAAAAGTGCAGATTAAGCACTTAACCAAAATCTTCGGTAAGAAGCAAAAAGCTGCTTTGAAGATGGTTAAGGAAAATAAGTCTAAGAATGAGATATTCGAAAAGACGGGTGCAACGGTCGGTGTATACGATATCAACATGGATGTGAACGAAGGGGAAATCTTCGTCATTATGGGACTGTCTGGTTCTGGAAAGTCTACGTTGATTCGTTTGTTAAACCGTTTGATTGAACCAACGTCTGGTCAAATCATCTTAGACGGGAAAGACATTACCCACTATAACAAGAAGCAACTCTTGGACATTCGTCGCAAGAAAATGTCCATGGTCTTCCAAAATTTCGCTTTGTTCCCACACCGGACCATTCTTGAAAACACGGAATATGGTTTGGAAATTCAAGGTGTACCAGCTGCTGAACGTCGCGAGCGTGCCGAAAAGGCGCTCGCCAATTCAAAGTTGCTGTCGTTCAAGGATCAGTATCCCTCACAACTTTCTGGTGGGATGCAACAGCGTGTCGGACTGTCCCGTGCTTTGACGAACGATCCAGACATTCTGCTAATGGATGAGGCCTTCTCAGCATTGGATCCGTTGGTTCGTCATGAAATGCAGGATGAACTATTGGACTTGCAGCAAAACGTGAAGAAGACGATTATCTTCATTACCCACGATTTGAACGAAGCGCTTCGTTTAGGCGATCGTATCGCCATCATGAAGGATGGTCAGTTGCAACAAATCGGAACCGGTGAAGAGATTTTGACGAATCCTGCTAACGATTACGTTGAAAGTTTCGTTGAAGATGTCGACCGTTCAAAGGTTTTGAATGCTGAATCAATCATGTTCCCAGGATTGACTGTCAACATTGATTCTGATGGACCAAACGTGGCTTTGCACCGCATGCAGGAAGAGGAAGTTTCTGGTTTGGTAGCCGTTGATGGACAGCGTAAGTTTGCGGGCTATATTACGTCTGACGCCGCCGTTAAAGCTCGTCGAGAGAAGCTAAGCCTACGCGACGTCATGTCTGACATGCCAACGGTTAAGCCGGATACTCTGGTTGCCGATATTATGACGATTATTTACGACGCCCACACTCCTGTAGCGGTTGTTGATGATGACCACAAGCTACGCGGAATCATCATTCGTGGTGCGGTTATCGAAGCATTAGCACAAACGGAAGGAGACGGACAAGACAATGACTAATCTATTATCCATTGATAAGTTGCCGTTGGCCCAATGGGTCTCCGATGGTGTGAACTGGATGACGAAGAACTGGTCAGGTTTCTTCGATGCCATCCAAACGGCTGGACAGGGATTCATGGATACCATGACAAACTTTTTGTCCGCGATTCCTCAGCCAATTTTTATTGTCGCCTTAGCCTTGATTGCTTGGTTAACGACACCAAAGAAGTACGGTCTACCAACATTGATTGTCCTTGGCTTAGCCTTAATTGCTAACCAGGGATTGTGGTCGGATTTGATGCAAACGATTACCTTGGTTTTGACTTCGTCCATCGTTTCGTTGGTGATTGGAATTCCTTTGGGAATTTGGACGTCAAAGTCGCAGAAGGCCTACGCTGTTATTAAGCCAATTCTTGACTTTATGCAGACAATGCCAGCCTTTGTGTACTTGATTCCTGCCGTTGCCTTCTTTGGTATCGGAATGGTCCCAGGAACGTTTGCCTCCGTGATTTTTGCCTTGCCACCAGTTGTGAACTTCACTTACCTTGGTTTGAAGCAGGTACCTGAATCATTGATTGAAGCCGCTGATTCATTCGGATCAACGACTTGGCAAAAGTTATTCAAATTGGAATTGCCATCTGCTAAGCCATCAATTATTGCTGGTTCAAAGCAAACAATTATGTTGGCTTTGTCTATGGTGGTAACGGCTTCCATGATTGGGGCACCGGGCCTTGGACGTGGTGTTCTGTCAGCCGTTCAACACGCTGACGTTGGGGCTGGTTTCGTTAACGGAATTGCCTTGGTTATCTTGGCGATTATCATTGACCGTTTTGTTCAAAAGATGAACACGAACCCAGTCACGACACCAAAACTGCCAAAGTGGCGTAAGATTGCTGCCTGGGTAATGGTTGCCATTTTTGCTATTTCTGGAATTGCCGGTTCATTTACCGCTGCGCAACAGGCTGGCAAGAAGGTCAACCTTGGCTACGTGGAATGGGATTCCGAAGTTGCTTCCACGAACGTCCTGGCTGAAGCCATGCGTCAGCACGGTTACGATGTGACAACGACGCCTTTGGACAATGCGGTTAACTGGCAATCAATTGCTAACAAGCAAATTGATGGTACGGTATCTGCTTGGTTGCCAACCACACACAAGGCAATGCTGCAAAAGTACAAGAACCAGGTTGACGTGCTTGGAACGAACCTTTCTGGTGTTCGTCTGGGACTAGTGGTGCCAGACTACATGGACGTTAATTCAATTTCTGATTTGACGAATCAAGCTGATAAGCAAATCGTCGGAATTGAAGCTGGAGCCGGTGTCATGACAGCCGCTCAGAAGACGATTGACAGCTATCCAAACCTTTCTGGTTGGAAGTTAACGGCTTCATCATCCGGAGCCATGACAGCTGCCCTCGATAAGGCCTACAAAGATAAGCAGCCAATCGTGGTTACTGGCTGGACACCTCACTGGATGTTTAACAAGTACCATTTGAAGTTCTTGGAAGATCCTAAGAAGACAATGGGTGGAGAAGAATCCATTAAGACCGTTGTTCGTAAGAACTTGAAGTCAACGAACCCAGATGTCTACAAAGTAATGAAGAACTTCCACTGGAGTCAAGACGATATGCAGTCCGTTATGCTTGAGATTCAAAACGGTAAGTCGCCTAAGCAGGCTGCCGATGACTGGATCAAGGCACACAAGAGCCAGGTTAACGCTTGGTTTAAGTAATCAATGATTGCATGATAAAAGACCAATCCATTAGGATTGGTCTTTTTCTTTTGCTCTAAAAGTCGAAGCATTACTTTTTCTTGAATTTTTTGGGCAGAATGGCGCGCAGTAGTTGCTTACTGATATTGTCATCTGAGTATGACAGCACGTTCTTTTTGTATAGTGCCAAACCAAAGTGTAACAAGAGAATGAGGGCGATAAACGTTAAACCAAGTGATAGGCTAGCTTGCCACCAAGTAGCATAGTGGTTAGCTAACTGACTCGGCATAATGGACTGGCCCATGAGGGGGGTGTAAGACAGGATTTGGACAAAGGTATTATTTCCAGTTGATGATGAGCTGGAAAGGGCCACGATATAAGGAATCAAGGCTAACATTGTGACCGGTGTCATTGCCTGTGAGATTTGGCTTTGGTCATTCACCAGAGAAGCAGCGATGGCCGCAATGACCAAGTACGCTGCCGTCGCAATGACGATAAAAGCAATGGTGAAAAAGAGAAAGCCTGGGGTTAGTGCCGACAGGTATGGGGCAATTGATTTCGCCCAACTGGCATTGGCTGAAAAGAGAACGGTTGCGGTTCCCGCCACGGCATAAATGGCAATTTGGGTTAGCAGTAGGCCTGCAACCCCAATTATTTTCCCGTAGTACTGTGCCTTGGCTGATGAAGCAGCGAGCAGAGTTTCCATGATGCGTGAAGACTTTTCATTGGCAATTTCGTTCCCGATGATTGAGGCGTAGATTGAGACAATGATGAAAACCAAAATACCCACGGCCATGGTTAACATCTGTTTGACTGTGTCAGCCGCTTCGGAGTCCTTACTCTGGTTCTTGTCTTGAACCTTTGACGTAAGCTTGAAGGGGCTTTGAAGATCGGCCACTTGGCTAGCGGTTAGCTGGTACTTGGCTGCCTTTTCGGAAAGGGCCATTTGGCTAAGGAAGGTCTTCAGCTTACTGGTATCGACTTCGTTTGATTTGGGTTGAGTGAGCAAGGTGCCTTGATCATCTTTAATAATCAAAACGGCATCGATGTCTTCTTTTGAAAGCGACTGCTTGGCCTTTATTTCATCCGTTTGACTGTTAACCTTAAGATTCAAATCTTTTTGGTCACCCTTAATGGCCTGGCGCATTTGAGCTGGTGCAATGACGGCGACTTCCGCGCTTTTATCTGACGAGAAGGCAGAGACTGCAAAGCCAACAATCGCTCCAACCAAAACGGGGGCAATGGGGGCAACGAGTAGCCACCAGAAAGACTTTTTCTTTAGTCGCGTTAGATAGGTATGTTTGGCAACGAGTGAAATCTGTTTATTCATGGGCCATCACCTCCGTTTTGAAAATTTCGGCCAGTGTTGGTGGTTGCTGTGAAAAGGCGGGGATGTAACCATCCTTCGTGACGGTCGTGAAGATGGCCCGACCGGCTTCCTCGTTTTTTAGGTAAAGTCGGTAACCAGCTCCGGCTTTTTCCACCCGGGCCACACCGGCCATTGCCGCAAAGTCAGTTGCTGTGAATTGCGGTGCTTCAACATAGAGCCGGGTCCGGCCGAAGGATTCACGAATTTCTTGAACGTTTCCTTGCAAAACCGTCCGGCCTTCCTTCAACATAACGAGATGGTCTGAAATTTCTGTTACGTTGTCCATGTTGTGGGAAGAAAAGATAATCATCGCGCCCTGTTTCTTGAGCTCCTTGATGGTATCCATGAAGAGGGAGGCGTTGACAGGGTCTAATCCGGAGAATGGTTCGTCCAAAATGATAAACTTGGGTTTGAAAATCAACGCTAAAATCATCTGCACTTTTTGGGCATTTCCCTTGGAAAGGGTTTGAACCAGGTCGCCAGCTTTGCCGACCACTTGCAATTTGTCCATCCAGACGGCGAGTTCACGTTTGGCTTCTTCTTTTGGCATGCCGTGTAGCTCGGCTAAGTAGAGAACCTGTTCCTCGATAGATTCCTTTTGATACAAGCCACGCTCTTCAGGAAGAAAGCCGATTTGGCGTCGTCGACTATCCGAAATGGGTTGGCCATCCCAAGTGACCGTTCCTGAATCCGCAGCGATAAAGTCTAAAATCATTCGGAAAGTCGTGGTCTTTCCTGCACCGTTTTGCCCAATCAATCCAAGGACTTCGCCTGGTTTGATTGTGACGGACAAATCGGAGACTGCCTGTTTGTCACCAAATGTTTTATTAAGGTGAGATAAGGTAATCATAAATTACTCCTTCTTGTTCATTTGACCATGTGTCTTTCTATACATGATCACTTACCTTTCTATTATACAGAAAACAGTTATTACGTTCTTTGGCCATTGGGATTCTTAGACTTTCTTAAGGAGCAATCACTAAAAATAAAGGACCATAAATCTTGACCGCTCTGCTGAAATCTAGTAAACTGATTAAGTGCTAAATTTATGGCCCCATGGTCAAGTGGTCAAGACGTCGCGTTCTCAGCGCGGAATCGAGGGTTCGACTCCCTCTGGGGCTATTTCTGCCGATACATTGCAAACACGCAGTGTATCGGCTTTTTTGTTTGAAAAAGTGATAAAGTCGTTTTCACAGTTGAGAAGCACATTACCTTTCTGAAAGAGGAAAGCATGGTTATTCTGATTAGTATGATTGCCTTTGTCAGTAGCAACGTTGACGATCTTTTTATTCTGACTTTTTTATTTGCACAGACTAATCGTAAAAAAGAGCAGCTGAATATCTTAATTGGCCAGTATGTGGGCATGGCGATCATTATGATTTTGAGTTTTTTATTGGCCTTTTGTTTTGGCAGTATCGGACAATTATCGTTTCATTATCTTGGATTAGTCCCCATTCTGATTGGCCTTAAAAAAGCCATTGAAATACCCCAGAAGGTAGCAAGAGACAAAACGCAGATAACTGTATTTCAAGTGACGGCTTTAACGATTGCCGGTGGGGGTGAAAACCTTGGGATTTATATTCCTATTTTGCTTACGATTAACCTAGCCAACCAGCTGTTATTTGTTGTGACGTTTGCTTTTTTGATTCCAATTTGGTGGTTAATTGGAAAAATAATTGGTCGGCACCAAGTGGTGATCAGACTGATTCATCGCCAAGAAAAAATTGTGGTTCCTTGTATTTATTTGGTTGTTGGTCTGTGGCTTTTCTTTGGTTGAGCTTTAAAGTACATTTTACAACTTTGTGTATCTTTTCTTTTAAATCATGTAGAATATTTAAGGTAATAATTGTATACATGTTGAGAGAAAAGGTATAGGAAAATGGTTGAAGACACACTAATTTGGGCCTTCTTGATTCTTTTTATTTGGTGGCTTATTGAATGGCGAAAAAATCGAAAGAGTGGATTAAAGATGCAAAAAAGGGCCAAATGGCTTTTGGCATTGGCAGTGCTATCTTTCGTAACAGCTTCGATTATCGCTCCGGATGAAACGGATTCTGCGAACACAAAACAAACCTCTAAGAAGAGTTCGACTAATAAAAGCAGTCAATCGTCCTCTTCTCAGAAAAAAGAAAAAAGCGCTAAGGATGTTGACCGACAGGTTGTTCAAGAACCTGAAGGTATATTGGCCTTTACAGGAAAGAAGCAGCTTGCTATGGGTGACTTGGATACCCATAAGCGGGCCACTTATTCGCACATTCAGTTACAAAATAGTGATGAACCTAAAAAGAAGCGTGCGGCCCGTTTGAAGTATAATCCTGCGGGTTGGCATAACTTTAAGTTCTACTATGGAAATGGATCCAAGCAAGCATGGCTGATGAACCGCGGGCATTTGATTGGTTACCAGTTCTCTGGCCTGAATGATGAAGCTAAAAATCTGGTTCCTGAAACTGCCTGGATGAATGCTGGTGACTACAAGGGAACGAATTCCAAGAATAAGGATTCAATGCTTTATTACGAAAAGCGTCTCGATTCTTGGCTGTCCAACCATCCCCACTACTGGCTAGATTATATGGTCAAACCAATTTACCAAGGGGATGAACTGATTCCCCGTCAGGTTGAATTAACTTACGTTGGGCTTGATTCAGATGGTAAAGTCCTACAAATTAAGTTCGACTCTGATAAAGAAATGATTGACCAAAATGGTCTGACTCATGTTGTGCTAGATAATGTTTCGCCCAATGCCGATATCGATTATGCAACGGGTCGCGCAACGAACACTGTGAAAAAAGCTAGCGTTCAAAAAGCCGAAAAGGCTGCTGCTGAAAAGCAGCAAGTAGAAGAAAAGAAACGCGTTGAGCAACAACAGGCTGAGGAAAAGAAGCAGGATGAGGCACAGCAAGCAGCTGCTAGTCAAGCAGCACAACAGGCCGCACAGGTTAACCAAAACACCAACAACACTGCTTCCACGCGCACAGTTTATGTAACAGGCGGTGGAAAATCGAATGTCTATTGGTATGACTTGACGAATCTTCCACCGAAGACGAATCGTGCCAACATTGTGACCATGACGGAGGCGGAAGCCCAGGCTCAAGGAAAGCGCCTTTCCTTACGTCAATAAGTAAAAAGTACCCGTTGAATTAACAATGGGTACTTTTTTATTGTTATTGTGAATCGGGGGTGGACTTACTTTTCAAGTCATCCAAGTCTTTTTTTCCTAAGTAATCTTTGTAATCCAAGCCGGAATAGATAAATCCTTGGCTCTTTTCCGTTGGTTCGGTGGTGTAAATGGTAAAGATGCCCATTCGTTCGTAGTAGGCTACAACGGCTTGTTTTTTGCCATTAATTGTTAACATGGTTTTCCAGAATTGCCCACCGTCTGGATGATAATCATCAATCGGGAATTCACCTTCGACCATGGCTGGTTGCCTTTTTTGCTGCCCAATGTAAAAAGTCGTTTTGCTGGTTAGTCTGTTTAAACTGCTTTCTTTTTCTTGTTGATTCTTATTGTATGTACAAATTGCACCAGCAAGAATCAATAAGATGGCAAAAAATAGGGTGGTTGTCTTTTTTTGTTTGGTCATATTACACTCTCTTCTACTTTCTCTTTTATAAGATTACGATAGACGGAGCATGATGGCAACCAACCATAAATGGTTGAGTCAAAATGATTTAAAAGCTGAATCATAATATTGAAAAAAGTCCCGAAAGCCAGTATGACTTTCGGGACTTTTGTGTTGATAGGACAATCGGTTAGTCCCGTTCTACGACTTTTTCGTGAGCAACATTCTGCTTTTCTTTTACTACGAATTCTTCAAACAAGTCGTGCAAAAGGTGCTCAAGATAGTTTTCTAAAAAGGCGGTCGTTGCCATGGCTTCGCCAACGCGCCCCTCGAGGCGACTAAGGTCATCTTTGAAATCCTGAACGTGGGAACGGCTCGTTTGCTGCGTTTTGCAGTGGACGATGATTTCTTGGAAACGCTTTTCAAATTCTTCTTTGTTCAAGTTGCACCTCTTAATCGTTTAACAAGGACTCGGCTGTCATTAATTCTTGATGGTAACGAACACGTCCGTAGTTTTTAGCACGCATTTGAATCATGTGGACTAACTGTTCCACGTGTTGGTGATCCGTTATTTTGAAAGAGTGATGCTGTTCTAAACGGTTAGCCAACCATTCTTTGATTGCTGGAAAAAGCTTCAATGTTCCAGTTACTTCTAGGGGGATGTAATGTCCATTTGTCGATAGTTGCTGTGGCTGGAATGTTTGATTGTCAATGGTTGAAATGGCAGTGGTCAAACAGCCTCGTTCCTCTTTATCAGCAGCGTCAAGCCGATTAAATCGATATCGTCGTGCTTTTTTGCCATCCGAATAATCGACAAAAACCCACGGTAGGACTTCTTTGACTTTGAAAATTAAGTGACAGAACCAGCTGTGTGGTTCTTTTTTCGTTCGCTTCGTGATAAAGATGATAAAGTCATCTTTATGTAAATTTAATCGGCCATTGTGTGCAATATCGAAGAGGATTCCCTGAGGGTTTTTGCAATAGGGATTAATTTTCTCTTCTTGGGGCATAGTCCAAGGCTGATAGACTAAATAACTAACCATAGTGCTCCAATCGTACTGTAATTGCTAATAATATAACACAAATAATCCATATATGTGTTATATTATTGCCTAAGTTACAAAATTATTGCAAGATACGCTTGAAAGGACTTTGTATATGCAAGAAGAAAAGCCCACAAAAATGGAGATTCGTGCCCATGATTCGAGTCTCGTCAACGAACGTGAAATTAAGAATAGCCGAATGAATGAATCAATGAAAACTCGTCGTCATGGTGCGATGAAGGAAGAATTTAAGCGAAGTTTCCCGGATTATACAGCCCACATGAATTGGTTGGAAGAGACTGAGTGATTGGTTTTGCCATTAAAAAAAGACTACCCATTGGGGTAGTCTTTTTTGAGTTTTGTTTGGTTATTTTCTTAGGCTAAAATTGCGATATAGCCAATCATGCTGAACACAGCCACGAGACAAATCACAATAAACCAAGGTTTTTTGTATAAGGCGTAGGTCGGTTGTGCATTTTCTTGGTCTCTTTTTTCTTTTGACATACGAATCTCCCTTAAATACGTATCATGCTAAAAATCTAATCTGAATATAAAACGAATCAATTGGAATTGCAAACTTATCCAAATCGATGTTGGTGATTGACTCGAAGAAGACTGCTTAAACGGCTACCGGTGCCTTAATGGCGGGTTCCGATTCGTAGTCCACCAATTTAATGTCATCCATCGTGTAATCAAAGATAGAATGCACATCGGGATTTAGCCAAATTTTAGGTAATGGGTGCATTGGTCGGCTGAGCTGTTCTTCTACCTGATCAACGTGGTTTTTGTAAATGTGGGTATCCCCAATGGTATGCACAAAGTCACCAACTTCCAAACCAGTTTGTGCGGCAATCATGTGAATGAGAAGGGAGTAAGAAGCAATGTTGAAAGGAACACCAAGGAAAAAGTCGCCCGAGCGCTGGTAAAGTTGAGCAGATAATTTTCCGTCTGCTACGTAGAATTGTGATAGAACGTGGCAGGAAGGGAGTGGTGCTTCAGGCGTGGTTTCTGGATTCCAAGCGGTCAAAATCAACCGACGTGAATTGGGATTTGTTTTAATCTGTTCAATCAGACGACTAATTTGATCGGTTTCCTGACCACCTGGTAGTACAGATGCCCATGAACGCCATAGCTTGCCGTATACTTCGCCAATGTAGCCAAACTTTTCCATAAAGGCATCGTCTTCTAAAATTTGTTGAACAAAATAATCTTTTTGTTTCAAATATTCTGCCTTGAATTCGGGGTCTTTTTCGGCGCGTAAACCGAAATTCGTCATATCAGGACCATCGTATTCAGCTGACTCTACCCATTGTTGGAAGGCCCATTCATCCCAAATGTGGTTGTTGTGTTGCAGAAGAAAACGGATGTTGTTGTCACCGCGAAGAAACCAGAGGAGTTCGGATTTAATGAGCTTGAAAAAGACTTTTTTGGTTGTCAAAATTGGAAAGCCTTCGGAAAGGTTAAAACGCATTTGTGTTCCAAAAATCGAATAAGTACCAGTACCTGTTCGATCCCCTTTTTCATGACCTTCTTCCAAAATCTTCTTGGCTAGGTTAAGGTATTGCTCTTCGTTTTTGCTCATCTTGGTTCCCCGATTTCTTATAAATTCTGTTATCTAGTATAGCAAAAAAACAATGTCTGTCAGTTATTTTACAGGTGAGAGTATGAAAAAAGGTCAGCCTTGTTGACTGACCATTTGGCTGTGCTACCGTGCTTACTGAATGAACTGCGATAAGTTGATTTGATTGGCTGTTTCCTGTTCGAAGGGTACCTGAATTAACGGGACCTGCTTTTCTTCTAGCAGTTTTTGGGCGAAGTCATCGTTTCGGTAATCCCGCATGAAATTAATCTTTTTAATTCCGGCTTGTAGGAGCAATTTGGTGCAAAAAACGCAGGGAGCGTCTGTCACATAAAGTGTTGATCCTTCCACCGGAATCCCCATTGAAGCAGCCTGCATGAGGGCGTTTTGTTCAGCATGGACGGCGCGAATACAGTGACCATCGACGATGTAATCACCAACTTCTGTACAATGCGGTGTGCCAGAAACCGCCCCGTTATAACCAGAGGCAATAATGCGGTGGTCTTTGACTAAGATGGCACCAACGTGGCGCCTCGTACAGGTTGAACGAGTAGAAAGGATGGCGGACTGTGCAATGAAGTACTGGTCCCATGAGATTCGTTGATCGGCCATTTTAACTCCTTTTAGAGGATTGCTTTTGCTAAAATAATAATTAAGGTTATTTTACAACAGTTCGCTTTTTTCGGCGAGGCAAAGGAGAAAAAGATGGCCCAAACATTAGATGGACGCTTAGTTGCGCAAAAATTGCGAGAAAATCTAGCGAAAAAAGTTCAAGAAGATGGCGTGAAGGCGACTTTGGCAGTGGTTTATGACCCAGCAGACGATGGCTCGAGGCTCTACGTCGGTATGAAGCAACGCGCCGCTGCAAAGGTTGGCATCGCAACACAAGACATTGCGGTTCCTGCCCACGCCACTACCGAAGAAGTGCAAAACATTGTGCACGAATTAAATGAAAATCCACAAGTAACCGGGATTTTAATTCAAGCACCATTACCAGAACAAGTGGATGATGCGACCATTTTTGCCACGGTTGCACCAGAAAAGGATGTCGATGGGCTCGGTGTAACCAATCAAGGTCGTCTCTTTGCAAACGAGGCGGGTGATTATCCAGTTGCGGCTACACCCAAGGGTGTCATGACCCTACTTGATCACTACCATCTTTCAGTAAGCGGGAAAACGGCCGTTGTGATTGGTCGGTCACAATTGTTTGGTCGGCCAATGGCTGCGCTCCTCTTGAATGCTGACGCAACGGTGACGATTGCTCATCGTTATACGCCTGCAGAAGTGTTGAACCGTTTGTTGGCAGAGGCGGATATAGTGGTTATTGGGGTTGGAATACCCGCCTTTATTCGTGCCAATCAGATTAAGGAAGGAGCCGTGGTCGTTGATGTTGGCATGAACGTTGTGAATGGCAAGGCTTGTGGAGATGTTGATCCAGCTGTTGCTGACCGGGCAGCATGGCTAACACCGGTTCCTGGTGGCGTTGGACCCATGACAATTGCGACTTTGTTGATGTCAACTTATGAAGCCGCGATTCGGGCCAAGGAAAATCCTGTTCAATAATAAACGAGTGGTTTCAAAGTCAAGTCTGTGAGGACTTGGCTTTTTTATTTTCGAAAAAATTCCGTTGTTTATCTTGTTGACTTTACGTGCTATGAGAGTGAAGGGGGCAAGACGATGAACCAAACTGCAAGATGGCCTGAACGTAAACAACATAGTATCCGAGAGTTTCTCCAGCAAATCCTTTCTAGCGCATTCCAGCAACAATTCAGTGATTTGTATTTTCTTCCGAAAGTGGGCAAGTACCAGTTATCTGGTCAACAATTGGGACGCCTTCAGCAAATAATGGAGGTGTCGATTGATGATGCAAAAAGCATGCTTTCGCTGATGAAATATTGGGCACAACTGGATTTAGCTGAGATGAGACGACCACAATTGGGGCGATTTGACTTTGAGGATGGTTTCGTTCGGCTGTCGTCCGTGGGTGATTTTTTAGGACGGGAAAGTTTAGTATTACGACTCATTAGTAAGCAAGTAGGGCCACTTGCTTACCGCAACGAACAACAATGGAAAGAATTACTGGCCGACCAGCCGAGCAGTGGCCTATACCTATTGGTTGGGCCCACTGGATCTGGTAAAACCACCACGTTGCATGAACTGTTAAGAAAGTGGTCAGACCAGCTCGTTGTGCTGACAGTTGAAGACCCCGTTGAAATCGAACAGCCAGCCTTCTTACAGCTACAGGTCAATAATACGGCTGGTGTCCATTATCAAGACCTGATTAAGGTGGCGCTACGGCATCGACCGGATATTCTGGTCATTGGTGAGATTCGTGATTTGGAAACGGCACAGGCCGCCCTCCAAGCTGCCTTGTCTGGGCACCTAGTGTTGGCAACAATTCATGCTAATTCAGCTGAATTAGTTCTCGAACGATTGGTCGATCTTGGTTTGGACCGAGAACTTGTACTGGAAGCCTTAGTCAAATCAGTCTATATGCGTTTATGCACGAAAAAAAGTGGTGGATTAGAAGCTAATCTGACTGTCGTTGATTGGCGAAACAGTGAATAGTTGTTTGAGATTTTTCGGGACGGGAAAGGGAAGTGTGATGTTAAAAAAGCGGGGAAGAAAAGCATTAAAGCAGCAGGAACAGACGACTTTTTTGTCAGAATTGTCCGAACTGGTTCATGCAGGTTATTCGTTACCGTTGTCTTTGGCAGTCATTCAGAGTGGCCATTTGAAATGGCGCAGTTTACTTGAGACTGTTCAAAATCGATTAGCCGAGGGACACGACCTCACCCGGAGCCTAAGCGGGGTGTTAAGTCCAACTTTAATCAGCTACTTAGCCTTAGCACAACAGCATGGGCATTTTGAAGAAACGCTAGCCGTTTTAGTTGATAAGCTGCAGCAATTACTTGGTTATCAGCGCCAATTAAAACAAATTATGACTTATCCTGTTTTTCTTGTGTTGCTATTGTTTGGAATGGTTTATGGTCTCGAGCACACCCTGTATCCCATATTTTCAGAACTAACTGGTAATGCAGGACAAGGCGCTGGTGGGAACTTTCCCTTAACAGCGCTGCATGCTTTACTGGCGTCGGTTGTATTGACTGGTATTTTGGGTTTCATGTTTTATATTTATTTGCTTAAATTGCCACCCCTTAGGCGCCTATTAACGTTAGCTCGTTTACCTGGAGTAGCGGGATTCACGAAAGATTTAATGACAGCAATGATGGCTGAGCAACTGGCTATTTTCCTCAAAGCGGGGATGACTTTGCCGGAAATTATTGAGTATTTTGCAACTGAATCAGCTGGGAAACGTTCGCTTGGTCAAGAATTAGCAAAAAACGCCCAGTTTTCCTTGGCGAATGCCGAGGACTTAACCACATGGTTAAGTAAGCAAATCTATTTGCGTCCTGGAATTTCTGCTTACTTGACCAGGGGTTTTGAACCAGGTATTTTGTCAGCCTATTTGGCTTTTTATGCTAAAAGAGAATATCAATCCTTTCATCGACGAGTTCACCGTTCCTTTTCACTCATACAGCCCCTACTTTTTGCCATTATCGGGCTTACGATTGTTTTACTTTACTTAGCAATGTTATTACCGTTATATCAGAATTTGGGAGGTTACCAACCGTGAAACAATTAAAGTTAAAAATAAATAATTGCTTATTGAAAAATGTCGGAGGCATTGGGAAACAGCAAAGCAGCTTTACGCTGATTGAGGCGACTGTAGTTCTTTTTATCATTGCCCTGTTGATGCTGTTAATCCTGCCTAATTTAAATCGGCAACGGGAGCGAGCAGAAGCAACGCATCGAAAAGCAATGGTTGGAACGGTACAGACGCAAATTGATTTATATTTAAACGATCATCCGGAACAAAAGTCAGTGACGTTAGCCGATTTGCGAAAAGAAGACTATTTAACCAAGCAGCAGGAGGATAAGGTAAAGAAGTTGAAAATTGTGGTTAGCGGCCATGAAGCAAAGGGATAACTATCTGCACGCTTTCACATTAATTGAGTCCGTAATGGTTTTAGCAGTTGCCAGTCTGATTGTTGGGATGGCCGTCTTTTTTAGGCCAGCTAAGCCCAAGTTATCTGTTTATGATTTTGAAAGGAGTTTAGGCAGTAGTTTTGAACATAGTCGAGCTCAGGCTCAAACTGAAGGAACTTCAAAAGAGCTCCGATTTGAGAAGCATATGCTTTTTACATTAGACAGTCAATTAACCTACCCACAGGATTACCATTTAAAAGAAGAACGAACGATTAAAATACAGGCTTCGGGTTTTGTATCTCCTCAATCAATTGTTTTTTATCATTCAGGAAAAGCACTACGTTTTATCATTCAGTTTGGGGGTGGTCATTATCATTTTCAAGAATAGAAAAAGGGCGGGTTTTGCTCTAGTAGATGGGTTAATGGCACTCGGTTTAATAACGGCAATGGTTTGTTTGGAATTAGATGCAGTCGTGAATTATCAAACGGGCATGACCAGAGCCCGACAACAATTTCGAAAGCAATTGAATCGAAAAGAATTAGCCTTGCAGGATTGGCAATCATATAAAAATCGTGAGAAAACAAAGGATGAGCAACAAACAGAATCGATTAAATAACGCCTTTACAATGCTTGAATCATTTTTAGCACTGATTGTTTCAGTTATGGTTATTTTTGGTTTAACGATGCTGACGCACTCGAGAAAGGATGTTGGACAAATAGATGCTCTTTTTCAGCTACAAAGCGCGTGTCAACAATTACAAGAACAGGGTTACCAATTGATTTCTTCTGATGAGAGTCGGCTGGAATTATCAAACGAAGGGCATTTAAAACGTCTCCTACTGAAACGTCATCGGTTAATTTTACAAGGGAGAAACCGTGGTGAAATGGTTTTACTAACAGGTTTGCAGAACTTGTCGTTTAGAAGCCAAGAAAGTTATCAAATTGTGGAGGCGAAGACAGAACAGGGTGAAAAGCTCCGTGCTTTTTTGGTTTTGCCAAAGGAGGTGAAAAAAGAATGAAAAGAAAAAGGGCAGCCTATCTTTTACTGCCAACGCTAATTATCATTTCGGGACTTTCCTTGATTTTCGTCGTACAGCATCGGGTATTTGGTCAGCGGATTCAGACGACTAAACTCGTTAACCAAAGTTTGTTGATTGATACGGTGCAACTGAGAGCTTCCATTGCCTATTATGAAAATCACTCTTTGACGGGTCAATACGAGGAAGCGCATTACTCGATAGCAGAGAAAAAGCAAGAAATTCATATACGCTGGCATTCAAAAGAGTTTAAACGAAAGCTTTTCTAAGGCATGCTTGTCACCCCTAAGAAAAGGGGCTAAAATGGGGGCATGACAAAAGTAAATATTCCAGAACAATTTCAAACAATCGATTCGATTGTCCAAAAGGTAAAACAAAGCGAAGGTGTCAGCCAGCGACAAGCGCTTGTACAAGTGTTGGCGACACTGAATGAACAGGAATTAACTGCTAAAGATAAAGAAGTCCTTTCAGCAGATAGTCAGTTAGCAATGGAGAAGTTATTTACCATTGACTGGTCGTCCTTTTCTTTTCAGGAAAAGCGACACATTCTTCAATTGTTGATTTTAAAAGCTGATAAGGAAGATAAGATTCCAGCTAATGAGCAGTTAACTCCAGACGGGATTGGCTATTTGTTAGGTGACTTGGTAGCTAAGACAGCCAATGTTAAAAAAGCCAATGGTCAAGTGGCAACCATTACTGATATGACCGTTGGTTCAGCCAACCTTCTTTGGACAGTTCAAGAAGTTCTTGGATCAACCGATGTTGAAGTAAAAACAACTGGAATTGACGTTGTTGATTCACAGTTGGCTCTGGCGTCTGTAACAGCTGATTTGTTAAGCGATAATCAGGCTGATTTTTTCCTGGGTGATGTTGTGAACTTACCGGCAGGCGAATTATTGCCCGCTGACGTTGTGATTGGTGATTTACCCATTGGGTACTATCCGAATGAAGCGCCAGCAGGTTTTGTTACGGCATTCAAAGATGGTAAATCTTATGCTCACTTCCTAATGATTGAACAAGCACTGAACTTACTAAAGGAAGACGGTTGGGCCTACCTCGTCGTGCCGGCGGATATTTTGTCAGGTGCCCACCACGAAAGTATTTTAAAACTGTTGTCTAATAAGGCGCAGCTAAAGGCTTTCCTTACATTGCCACAAAGCTTCTTCCAAAAGAAAGAACAACAAAAAGCCATCTTGGTTATTCGCCATTCAAGTGCAACCCCTAAAACTGAAGTTATGCTAGGACAGTACCCTTCAGTAAAGGAAAGCAAAGCGCTCGAAGAATTTTTGCAAGATTTAGGTGACTGGGGTAAACTGAATAAAGAAAAAGTGCGAGATTAAACAAAGGATAGGTGGAATATTTCATGGCAAAGATTATGGCCGTTAACGCTGGTTCATCTTCATTAAAGTTCCAATTACTGGAGATGCCTGCCGAAGAAGTGATTGCCCAAGGATTAGTTGAACGTATCGGAATGGAAGATGCCATTTTCACGATTAAGTTTGCAGCAAATGAAAAGGCTGATTCAAACGAAAACGTTTCGGTTAAGGGACAAAAGGCGAAGTTCCAAAAAGTAACGCCAATTAAAGATCACTCCGTTGCAATTAACATGATGTTGGAAGAATTATCAAACTTGGATATTATTTCTGATTTCAATGAAATTGTTGGTGTCGGTCATCGTGTTGTTGCTGGTGGTGAATACTTCGATAAGTCCGTTTTGATTAACGAGGACGTATTAGCAAAGATTGATGAATTGGCAGATTATGCACCGCTTCATAATCCTGCCAACGCCATGGGTATCCGTGTTTTCCAAAAGCTTTTGCCAAAGGCAACGGAAGTGGCTGTTTTCGATACTTCCTTCCACCAAACAATGCCGAAGGTTAACTATCTGTACTCACTTCCTTACAAGTACTATGAAAAATATGGTGCTCGTAAGTACGGGGCGCATGGAACTTCACACCGTTACGTTGCGGGTAAAGCTGCGGAATTGTTAGGCCAACCAATTGAAGACCTGAAGTTAATTACGCTTCACCTTGGGGCAGGAGCCTCTATTACGGCGGTTAAGCATGGCAAGTCCTTTGACACTTCAATGGGCTTCACACCACTGGCTGGTGTGACGATGGCTACTCGTTCTGGAGACGTAGATCCTTCTTTGGTTTCCTTTATTCAAGATAAAGAAAACTTGTCCAACGATGAAATGTTAACGATTTTGAATAAGCAGTCAGGTCTTCAGGGAATTTCAGAACTATCTTCTGACATGCGTGATCTTCGTGCTGCTCGTCAAGAGAACGATAAGGCCGAATTGGCCATTGATATCTTTGTTGATCGTGTTGTGTCATACATTGGACAGTATGTTGCTAAGATGGATGGCGCTGATGCCATTGTCTTCACTGCCGGAATCGGTGAAAATGCTGATTGGGTTCGTGAAGAAGTAACTGCACGATTGGGGTACCTTGGGATTAAGATTGATCCTCAAAAGAATGATGGTTGCACTGAAGAGGCTGATATTTCAGCCGCTGATGCCAAGATTAAGACTTTGGTTGTGCCAACTGATGAAGAGTTAATGATTGCTCGTGATGTTCAGTCATTGATGAAGTAAGTGACTTTTATAAGTATGAAGAATAAAAGACACCATCTGTTTTGAAACAGTGGTGTCTTTTCCATGATTAGCAAAGAAAGTTATTCATAATGGAAATGGAATTTAAAAAACGACGTTCAAATAAAAAGAAGCATCCGATTCGAAATACTATTCTCTTGATTTTGGCTATTTTGTTAGTAGGTGCTGGGACTTTTCTTTATCTCAATCATCGTGGTTATTCAGCAAAGAACCCGAATGATATGTCATTAACCGAAGTCAAGGTAACGAGCTCTGACTCGATTAACCAAGTCGGTAAAAAATTGCAAAAGAAGGGGCTGATTTATAACGCCAAGTATTTAAATCGCTATGCTAAGCGTTATGGGGCAAAGTCAATTAAATCTGGGACTTATTTATTTTCACCCGTTCAAAGTATTGATAATGTCTATCAAGAATTGGCCCAGGGTCCTGGTGAACAGCCAGTACTGGACTCTTCCTATACCTATATTGATGGTAATAAAACGGCAGAACAGACTGCTGGGACGATGGCGGATGCAGCGAACGTTTCGCGTTCTGCATTGATTGCGGCATACACGGATAAGGACTTGATCAAAGAGATGAAGTCGAAGTATCCAAAACTTTTCTTAAACGCTAAGTCTGACATTACGCTATATGACCTGGTGATGCCCGGTATTTATAAGTTGAAGGATGAGAAGTCTGCCAAGGATCTTGTTCGAGACCTACTTGGACGAACCAATAAGGAAATGGGTAGCTACTATAGTGAGTTGAAGAAAAACGGAATTCCTGTATCAACGGCTGTTTTGTTAGCTGAAAATGGCGGAAAGACCGAATTTGATCGTCGTTTAGCTTTTATCCATAAGATTGCTTCTTACGCTCAGGAATTGAAGAGCCAATATGGCATTTTGCCATCAATTTCAATCGCACAGGCAATTCACGAATCGAACTGGGACGATTCCGAACTCTCGTCAAAGTATAATAACTTTTATGGTGTTAAAAGTGATGATACTGATTCTGGTAAGTCAGTTGTCCTTCAGACACAAGAAGTTGAAAATGGCGAAACGGTCACTAAAAACGCCCGTTTTGCAGTATATGCTTCTTACAAGGATTCAATGAAGGCCCATGCTAAAACATTGGTAAATGGTAATACTTGGAATAGCAGCCAGTTTAAGGATGTTATTTCAGCAAGTAATTATAAAGATGCAGCGCAAGCTCTGTACGATGATTCCTATGCTACCGATCCTAATTATCCGGCTGCGATTATTCGAATTATTGAAAATTGGAACTTAGCTCAGTATGATAAGTAAAGAAAGGGCCCGTATGATACGGGCCCTTTTTTTTTCCAATCGTTGATGGGAAAGATTTATGGAATAAATAATTCAAATTAATATAGATTTCTTTTGAAAAGAGTTGTGTAAGCGTTTACATTACGTTATAATAATACATGTAAACAAGTGAAAGGAGTCCACTAAAATGGATTTTGCAATTATTATGGCTTTACTCCCCGCCTTGTTCTGGGGGTCAGTTGGTCTTGTATCAACTAAAATGGGCGGTTCAGCTGCTCAACAAACTTTCGGGATGTCCGCTGGTGCTTTGATTTTCGGATTAATCACAATGTTTGGTTTCGTTATCCCGAACGGTTTCTACATGGGAACTGAAGTTTGGATTGTTGGTCTCTTGTCCGGTTTGGTCTGGGCAATGGGCATGGCTTTCCAGTTTATGCTTTTCAAGCAGATGGGTGTGTCCCTCGGTGTGCCACTTTCAACAGCGGGTCAGATTATCATGAACGCTTTGTTGGCGGCCACGCTCTTGGGTGAATGGACGTCGATGGCAATGTGGATTGTTGGAATTGTTTCCATCATCTTGGTTGTCACTGGTGCAATCTTCATTTCAAAGCCTGATAAGGCAGATGCAACGGCCGCAAAGATTGATTCTAAGTCAATCTTCTACCTAATCATGTCAACCGCTGGCTTCATGTTGTACTTCATCTTCCCCAACTTCTTGGCAAAGATTGGTTATGTTTCAGAAGAAGTTCGTTCTGCTGGAAACGGCTTGAACTACATGACGGCGATTGTTGGTCCTCAAGCTATTGGACAAGTGATTGGTGCGATTATTATCGTACTCTTCGTCTTCCGTGAAGGAAAGACGATGTTTGATAAGCCATCATGGAAGAACTTGATCACTGGTTTGGTCTGGGCGCTTGGAAACATCTTCATGTTTGCCTCTGCTGCTAACCCACACGTTGGTCAAACGATTGCCACGACTTTGTCACAACTGAACATCATCGTTGGTACTTTTGGTGGTATTTACTTCTTGCACGAAAAGAAGTCTTCAACCCAGATGAAGGCGATCGTCATCGGAACAATTCTTGTGGTCATTGGGGCCATGATTATTGGAAATATTCATGCGTTTGCTTAAAAAATAAAATAAATTTTCGAAAGGGAAGTTCCTGATAGGAGCTTCTCTTTTTTATTTCCAAAAAACGTTGTGTATTTGTTCACATTATGTATAATAAAAGATGTCATAAATGAAGGAGTTCACAAACATGGATTTTGCAATTATTTTTGCTTTGCTACCTGCTCTTTTCTGGGGTTCGGTTGGCATTGTTGCAACAAAGATGGGCGGATCAGCCGCTCAGCAAACATTAGGAATGTCAGCAGGTGCCTTGCTATTCGGCTTATTACTAATGTTTGGCTTTGTTTTGCCTAGCGGTTTTTATTTCGGACCAGAAATTTGGATTGTCGGCATGTTGTCAGGACTGGTTTGGGCACTAGGAACAGCCTTTCAGCTGATGCTCTATAAGCAGTTAGGGGTGTCATTGGGATTAGCCCTATCAACTGCTGGACAGATTGTGATGAATGCTTTGCTTGCCGCAACAATTTTGGGTGAATGGTCGACCATTGCCATGTGGTTAGTTGGTAGTATATCAATTGTTCTAGTGGTCATCGGTGCCATTTTTGTTTCAAAACCTGATCAAAAGAATGCTGCCTCTGTAAAGGTGTCTTCCAAATCAATTTTGTATCTGGCTCTCTCAACCGTTGGCTTTATGATTTATTTTGTTTTGCCAAATTTTTTAGCTAAAATTGGCTACGTTCCGGCTGAAGTGAAGCAAGCAGGAAATGGTTTGAATTACATGACGGCCATTGTTGGACCGCAAGCATTCGGACAATTTATTGGTTCGATTCTGATTGTTCTCTTCGTTTTCCATGAGGGAAAGACGATGGTTGAGAAAAGTACTTGGAAAAACATGGGAACTGGGATAGTTTGGGCATTAGGAAACATTTTCATGTTTATCTCCGCTGCCAATCCTGCCGTGGGTCAAACGATTGCCACAACGCTTTCACAACTAAATGTTGTTGTCGGAACGTTAGGGGGTATCTATCTTCTGAATGAAAAGAAGAGTTCGATGCAGATGAAGGCAATCATAATTGGAACGGTCTTAATATTGATTGGTGCCATGTTGATTGGAAACATTCATTCGTTTGCGTAAAGATGGCAATCAAAAAGGGAAGTCCATATTATAATGGACTTCCCTTTTTATTTTATTCAGCGCTTTCAACCTTTAAGATTTTGACTTGGATATCAACACCGTTTGGTAATGGCACTTTAACAGTTTCATCTTGGTGCTTTCCAATCAATGCGTTTGCCATTGGTGATTCATTGGAAATCTTACCTGACAAAGGATCCGCTTCGACAGAACCAACGATAGTATACGTTTCAGGCTCTTCATCTGGTAGTTCTTGGAATGTCACGGTCTTACCCATCGCTACTTCGTCAGCGGCTGAATCATCAGCAGAAATGATCTCGGCGTTTTCAATCATCTTACGCAAAGTCACGATTCGGCCTTCAACAAAGGCTTGTTCGTCCTTTGCTGATTGGTACTCAGAGTTTTCGGATAAGTCGCCGTAAGAACGGGCGATTTGAATACGCTTTGTAATTTCAGGACGTTGCCGGGTGATTAAGTCCTCCACCTCAGCTTCTAGTTTGTCGCGACCTTCGGCCGTCATTGGAAATGTTTTTTCTTCCGCCATGGTTATTCATCCTTTCAATGCCTTTGGCATAAAAAATACAGCAAACTGACTATATCACGGGCGCCTGTTGCGCGCAAGTGAAAAACGTACTTTGTAGCCAGAAAACAGGGCAACAACAGCCACTACGGTGATAAAGGTGGCGCTTAAAAACAAACCTAGTAAGAAAAGAGGGGGCATGTAGGAAAGCGTTATCTGATGTTTGCCAGCTGTGGTTGGGATTGCGATGAGGCCACCAGCGACCGTTTTAGTTGGGACGACACGGCCATCGACTTTGGCAACCCAACCCGGAGCTGATGGAATGCTTGTCATGATGAGCGGCTGAGCCTTTGTCGTTTGGATTGTTCCCCTCAAGTAACGGCTATTGCTTTTTTCAACATTCAGGGGGTGTTGTTGGAGTTCATTAAGATCTTGATTGACCAAATCCTGATCAAGTGCATAAAGAGCAAGATCGTCCAAATAACGATTTGAAACCGATTTGTCAAAGACGAAAGTCAGCAACTGCTTTTGACCCTTGGCATTGTTTGCAACATTTAAAGCCACGCTGTGGTCGTACCCGGTTTGCTGGGTGACCCGCTGACCATTGGCGATGATGGTCACTCCAGAAAGGTCAAAGGCACCACCTAAGTTTAGGTAGTAGGCGCCATCTGTTTGTGGTGTAAAAGTCAAAACGAGGGTGGACGGCTGTTTGTGATCAATTTGGACAATCGAACCGCCGGTAATTTGTCCTAGTTTTTGGATGTTGTAAGAACCACTTACCTCGAGAGGTTGCTGAGTCAAAATTTGTTGGTTCGATTGACCAACCAGTGATTTGAGGAGGTTGGCCTGATTCTGCAATGGATAGCGTTTCTGGTTTTTGAAGGAGAGCGCCTCCTTAGAAGCAGCATAGGCAACGGGGAGGGCTCGCTCGTTTTTAACTAGTCGCCAACCATTTCCAGATGATTGGCTAGTGGATTGAAGATAGTCCGGACGAAATGATCGTTTGAGTGACTGTGTTCGGTCCGCCGAGGCATCCTGACTTTGGTCGAGGTAATACTTAAACGAAAGTAAGGAATCAGTAATGATTGTTCCGTTACTATAAGAAATTTTCGAATCCCCAGCAATTTGGCCCATGTTGCGGAAGAAAGCCGAAGAGGAAGCCGGTAAGAGGGAAGAAAAGTGCGAGCCGGCTTTGAAATAACCTAGAAAGCCATCGTTATACGTACGACCAATGCCTTCAGCAACTCGATACCAGGAGCGGTCCTTTTCAAGGTGACGGTTGACCATGGTTACTTGTTTTGCTCCCTTTTGATACTCAGCGTTTGTTAGATACGATAAGTGATTCAGGGTAAGGGCGAGGTTGGCCATCAAGAAGACCGCTGTGATAAGGAGTAGGAGAAACTGTTTGATTTGTTTCTTTGTGACAAAAATCAGAGTGAGTAGCGTAAGCAGGTAGCCAAATAGGAAGGTGAAAAGCTCGGGCTTACTTAGATAGGAAAGTTGATTCATGAAAAATGAACCGAGCACTGTGATTGTTAGCGTGGCTAAAAGGTAAAAGCCGCGTGCTAAGTTGGTTAGCGCTTGATCACTGTCATAACCTCGTGCTGCCATCACAATCAGTAGAAACGAAATCAAGAAGGAGAAGCGGGCTGGGTACCAAACTGGGTACTGCCCGCCGTGAAATAGAAGAACGAGCGGAATCCAGCAGGTGGCTAGCAGGAGAACAATCAGTGCGAAAAGCGAAGCCACTTTTTCGCTTAGCCGAATGCTCTTTTTAGTGAAAAAGGGCCAAAGGAAGAACAAGACGACGGGGGCTACCAGAAAATTGGCTTGACCGGTTTGCATTTGGCTAAAATCAAAGGAACCTGGGATGAGTTTAAAGAATAGCGTGGCGGGATTGTTTTCGAAACCAAGTGTCCAGTTGGCAGAGTGGGTCGTTTTACCAAGCGTCAATTGATCGAGTGTTGGTAGCCAAAGCCAAGCGGTCGCCACGATGGCAGTAACGCCAGCTACACAAATCTTGATGAGTGATTTAATTGGTGATAAAGCAACGTCTTCTTGCTGATAGGCAATTGGGAGGTAGAGCACTAGAAAAAGGGCAATCATCCAAGCGATGTAGTAGTTTGAAAGAATTGTCGCTATTAAGACGATGATGAAGGGCCACGTTTTCCCCGTTTTCAAAAGTCGGTGTAGCGTGCATAGCAGCAAAGGTAATAGGATGGCCGTATCCAACCACAGTAGGTTAAGGGCGTTGGCAACAAACCAGGCAGAGAGTGGGTAATTAATGGCAAAAAGCGTGATAGCATAACCCTTTAAGTGGTAACTGTTTTTTAAAAACAGGCCCATCGTGAGACCTGCCGTTGCTAATTTGAGAATGGTGACCAGTAAAATCCATGCTGGCAGTGACTGGGCATCGGCCAACAGAAAAAAGAGGTTGAATGGCGACATCAAGTAATAAGACCATTCCCCAATCATGTCGCCACCTAAACCGGATGAAAAGGAATAGAAAAAGGACGATGGGTCATGTAAAATTGTTGTCTTAAACTGAGCAAAATAGTCCAGGTATTGTTGTCCTAAATCGACCGTTAGAATGGTCGAAGAACCAAAGGGGGCCATGTGCCGATAGACAAAGTAAAGCAGCAGACTTGCAAAGGAAATCCAAAAAGAAAGGGCAAGCGGACCATATCCAAATTTTTTCATCAAATTATTTCGTATCATCATGTCTTAAGAATACCAAAAAATGGGTGAATTTTAGCGGAAAATTCACCCAATATGGTAAAGTAGAAGAGATTGAAAATGCTTTTTTGCGCGAATTTTTCTTGGAAAGATGAATCTTTATTATGAATCGTAATCGTTACCTAGATGATACTAATAAAAACGACGCCCGGGCCAACCTACCAGGGCGTTTAAAACTGCTACTTGGTTTGGTAGTTGCCCTTATTGCGGCACTGCTCATTCAGTTGGCTTTTTTGACTTTGAAACAGGGAGCCGGTTATCTTTCAGAGGTGAACCAGTCGGATCAAACCGTTGAAAAAGGAAACGCACCGCGTGGGCTGATCTATGACGCCACTGGTAAAGTCATTACGGGTAACCAGTCGGCAACGGCCGTTACGTATACCCGTGGGTCGACAACGACTACCACGCAGATTGCCACCATTGCTAAGAAGCTATCGAAGTATATCAGCATTGATACGACCCGCTTGAACGCCCGTTCCAAGGCCGATTACTACTTAGTGACGGATACCAAGGGTGCTGAAAAAGTTCAGGAAGCGGTTAAAAAAGAGAATCCAACAACGGCTTCCTCTTGGTCAACCACGCAATTGAATACGGCCATGGCCCAGTACGTGATGAAACATAACTTAGCCAAGAATGTTGATGATAACGTCGCCATGATTTTCCAAAAAATGTCCGGGGCTTCGGCTCTTTCAACTACCTATATTAAGGATTCGGATGTTTCAGACGATGCTCAGGCCAAGATTGCCGAACGAATGGCTTCGATGCCTGGGGTCAAAATTGGTGAATCGTGGTCCCGTAACTATCCGGAAGGAAACGACTTTCAATCGTTGACAGGAACGGTTTCGGATGAATCTGCCGGGCTGCCTTCTGATCGACTGCACCGTTTGCTGGCCGAAGGCTATTCACAAAACGAACCAGTGGGAACGTCTGCTCTTGAAAAGCAGTATGAATCACTTCTAAAGGGTTCGCCGTCACAAACAACCGTGACGACCATGGGGAACGTGAAGACGTCTTCGATTAAGTATCAAGGTCAAGCGGGTGACTCGCTCAAATTGACAATTAATGCTGAGTACCAGAAAAAAGTCCAACAAATCTTGGAGGACAACTTGCCTGGCGGAAACGTGCAAGGGGCTTATTCGACCGTAATTAACCCTTATACCGGGGGAATCTACGCCATGGCTGGGGTTAGTCGTGATTCGTCCACTGGGAAGAAGACGGCCAACCAGCTTGGAAACATTAACCAAGCCATCGTCATGGGGTCGGTTGTTAAGCCGGCGGTCCTGGCAACCGGTTTCCAAAAGGGCGTGATTACACCTACCTCGAATACGATGAACGATCAAGCGATTAAGATTGCCGGTACTCCAACCATTACTTCCTATTGGAACAAGAATGGGACACCGACACCAATTGATGCTCGAACGGCTTTGGAAACGTCATCGAACTCGTACTTCGTTCAGTTGGGAATGAAAATTGGTGGCCAAACCTACTCGTCTGGTTCCTCTTTGCATTTGAACTCCGATGCCTTCCAGACCTTGCGAAATGGTCTTGGACAGTTCGGTTTGGGCACGAAGACGGGTATTGACGTTGAAGGCGAAACAGCCGGATACAAGGGGCTGACGACGGGTGCCAACATGGGTAAGTATCTGTATGAGTCCTTTGGGCAATACGATTCCTACACAACGTTGCAACTTGCTCGTTATGTTTCAGCAATTGCTAACGGTGGCTACCTCGTGCAACCACATCTGGTTGGTTCGGTTTTGCAGACTGATAAGGATGCCAAGTACCAGAAGACGGTATGGACGGCTGAACCACAGCTTCAGTCACAGGTATCGCTTTCAAGCGATGAGTGGAAAGTCATCAAGGATGGTATGTACCAAGTGGCGAACGGTTCGTCTTCCCATAACACGGGAACGGCTTTGCATAATATGACACCAAAGGTATATGCGAAGACTGGAACGGCCGAAACGTCGACGAACGGACACACGACTTTTACCGAGTCGATGGTTGTTTATGTTCCTGGCACACCGTTTGCGATGTCTTTGGCCATCCCTGGAATGGATTCCTACTTGGATGGAACGAATGGGCGCATTGCCAAGCAAATCATTGAAGCCTTCTGGCAGATGGTAGTGGCTAGCCCTAATTCATAAGTAAAGAAAAAAGCCTTCCGAATGGTTATTCGGAAGGCTTTTTTGTGATGTTATTCGGGTTTGCTGTCGGGATCGACACCGTAGAGATCAATTTTATATTCGGTAATCTTTAAACCAGTCGCTGCTTGTGCAGCCTTAATCAAAGGCGCTGGATCATAGTTGGCAGCATCGATGATTTCGTTTGTCCGCGTGTTAATCACGTGGTAGTGGGGATGGTCAGCTGCATCGTAGTGACGCTTACCATCGGAAATGCCATCAATAATGACGACAAGCTTCTTTTCAACAAACTTTTCTAGTGTATTATAAACCGTCGCCAGCGAAATGTTGGGCAGGTCTTGGTGAATCATTTCAGCTGTTGGGTGAGTGTCATGGGTCATCATGTATTCAAGCAGGGTCAAGCGTTGGCTTGTGGCCTTAAGCTGGTGTTCTTGCAGAACATTCTTTAATGGATTCAGCATGTTAGCCTCCTAGTTAATATTAACTTCGTGTCAATTATAACATTAGAATGAAACAAAACAAAATATTGACATCAAACAGGACACTTAGTATAATAATTTAGAACCATTCTTATCAAAAAGGGGAAGTGTTATGGAAAAACAATCACTAATGGCCCACAACAACCTAGTCCGGGCTGGTGTTATGGGTGGCAACGACGGGATTTTGTCCGTTGCCGGGATTATCGTCGGGGTGGCCGGAGCCGGGCAAAGTCTATCAGCGATTATGTTGTCAGGTTTTGCCGGGACTTTGGCTGGTATGGTCTCGATGGCGATGGGAGAATTCGTTTCGGTTCGCTCAGCGCATGATGCGCAAGAAAAGGCGCGACAAAGTCAAGAGCAGGCCTTGAAAAAGGACTACGAAGGAGAATTCAACTTTGTCAAGGAAAAGTATCAAGCGGATGGTATTTCAGAGGAATTAGCCACTCAGGCTACCCGAGAAATGATGGAGAAGGATCCGCTTGAAACGACAGTTCGTGAACGACACGGCTTTTCACTGAATTCACAAGTGTCTGCAGGGGGCGCTGCCTTGGTCTCCTTTGTGACTTTTCCTACAGGAGCAGCCCTGCCGATGGCGTTCATGGCCTTGGCTTCACCCAACTTTCGTATTATGGCCACGTTCCTTGCTGTCTTGATTGCTCTGCTCTTTACGGGTTACATGGCCGCCGTGGTGAACGGGGCGAACCGGACGAAGGGAGCCATTCGAAACTTACTTGCTGGTATTTTGACGATGGTCGTAACCTTCTTAATTGGAACACTCTTTAAGTGAGGGGGAAGAAAATGACGACGTTACTAAAAAATTGGCAACAAAAGAAGAATGATAAGAAGCAGGGACAAACAATGGAAGAACGCTTGAATACGATTCGAGCAGGGATTCTTGGTTCCAACGACGGTATTTTGACCGTTGTTGGTGTTGTCTTTTCGGTGGCCGCTGCCACATCAAACCGCTTGGTGATTGTTCTGGCTGGCCTTTCTGATTTGTTGGCCTGCGCCCTTTCAATGGGTTCCGGTGAATTTGCTGCTGTTTCTTCCCAAGCGGATTCCGAAAAAGTCGCCGTGGCGCTTGAAAAGGCTCGCTTAAAGACGGCGTTTGATGCACAAATGGAAGATGTTGCTGCCTTTTATACGGATCGTGGTGTTCAACCTGATACGGCTAAGGCGATTGCGGCCGAACTGTTAGCAGAAAAGCCACTGGCAACCGTTTTGTCAGTAAAATATGATATGACTTTGGGGCACTATGTGTCACCAATCGCTGCTGCTGTTTCCTCAACCTTCTCGGCTGCTTTAGGTGGTGTATTCCCGTTGGTTGCACTGCTGATTTTCCCCGCTCATTACCAATATTTGGCGGCCATTGTTGCGACGGTGGTTGCCTCGGCTCTGACTGGCTTGCTATCAGCAATCTTTTCTCAAGGAATGGTTAAGCGTGCCATCTGGCGTAATATATGGGTTGGACTTGTTACCATTGCGATTCACTACTGCATTGGGTTGCTATTCTAAATAATTGGTTTACTTTGTATTTTACGTAATTTTCTCTTTTATTCTGTGAGAAATTACACTATAATGAACGTGTCGTAAAAGTTGATAAATTTTGGAGGCTTTACATGAAAGTAGTTATTATTGGTGCATCACACGGTGGTCATGAATCAGCGCACGAACTGTTAACACGCTATGATGACATGGACGTGACGGTTTACGAGGCTGGGGACTTTATTTCCTTCATGTCTTGTGGAATGGAACTTTTCTTGGAAGGGAAAGTCACACAACGTGATGATGTTCGTAATTTCAAGCCAGCTGACATTGAGCAGTATGGTGGAAAAGTTCTTGCTAACCACTTGGTTCAAAAGATCGATACGGATAAGCAAGAAGTGACTGTCTTGGACCAAAAGACTGGCAAGACGCTGACCGATACTTATGATAAGTTAATCATTTCTTCAGGTGTTAACCCAATGACTTTGCCAGTACCTGGTGCTGACTTGGACAATGTATTCTTGATGCGTGGACGTGACTGGGCCACAAAGATTGATGAAAAGTTGCATGATGATACGGTTAAGAACGTGGTGGTTGTTGGAACTGGTTACATCGGAATCGAAGCAGCCCAAGTCTTTGCGGAAGCTGGCAAGAACGTGACGGTTATTGACATGATTAACCGTCCACTTGGTAACTACTTAGATGAAGAGTTAGCCGGTCCAATCGGTGACGAATTGACCTCACACGGGGTTAACTTGCACCTTGGTCATGGTGTTGCTTCCTTTGAGGGAAATGGTGCTGTGTCATCCGTGAAGGATGATGAAGGCAAGGTCTTTGACGCTGACTTGGTTATTGTTGCGGCTGGTGTAAAGCCAAACACAAAGTACCTAGAGGGAACTGTTGACTTGGATGCCCGTGGTTTCATCAAGACGGATGCTTACCTACGCACTTCTGCCAAGAACGTCTTTGCCATTGGGGATGCGATTAAGCCACTCTTTGCTCCTGCTCGCCAAGCTGCACCAATTGCTTTGGCTTCAACAGCTCGTCGTGAAGCACGTTACGTGGTGGAAAACATTGCGATTGAAAAGCCAGCCCGTGCCTTTGCCGGAGTGAATGGTTCATCTGCACTTTCTGTCTTTGACTACAAGTTGGCAACAACGGGTGTTAACGCCAACAACGCTGCAAAGATGAAGTTGAACGTTGCATCATCTTTCTACAAAGCAACGGTTCGTCCAAACTTTGTTACGGATGGCAACCCTGAAATTTTTGTGAAGTTGACCTTTAACCCAGAGAATCACGAAATTTTGGGTGGTCAATTCTTGTCAAAGCAAGACGTGACGGCTCACGCTAACACGGTTGCCTTGGCAATTAAGGGAAAGATGACTTTGGAAGATTTGGCCGAAGCTGACTTCTTCTTCCAACCAGGTTTTGACCGTCAATGGTCTGTTTTGAACTTGGCAGCCCAAACGGCACTTGGTCAGATTCCATCAGTTTAACCTTAATCATTGTTGAAGATAAAAAAGGACGTCGTCTAGACGTCTTTTTTTATATAATGGAGCTATGATGAAATCAATTAAAAAATACTGGACGTCTTTTGATCGACGACTCCACATTAACGAACTGGTTACTTACTTTTCGCGTTCTCAGGTTGGCTTGGTCGGGCCGACTTTTGCTTACTATGTGCTGTTAACGCTTTTTCCGTTATTAATTGCCCTTGTTCTTTTAATTTCAGCGCTGAATATTTCAGCCGATAAAATGACGGCAATGATGGCAGATTTTTTACCCACTTCCGTTCATGATTTTTTAGCACCGGTGCTGACAACGGTTGCTCATAGTGATACAAAATCATACTGGTCAATTTCTATTCTTTTCATTTTCTGGTCACTATCTCGTGTCATTGCCGTTCTACGGGAAGCGTTCAATCGGATTGCAAACGAAGAAGAAGTGGGCTTACCGATTTTTGCCCGTTTCTGGTCCTTTATTTGGCTTTTGCTGATGGTGGTGGCCTTTACCGCTTTAATCTTTGCGGGAAACATCCTGGCTGTTTACCTTCATAAAATACCAGGGTTAGGTGCATGGGTGACCCCGACGCGTTACTTACTGCTAGTGGGGATGTGGGTAGTCTTGCTTTGGATGAATTACCAATTGCCAACAAAGGCAGCGCGGCCTCCTTTTCTGGCATCGCTGGTGGGCTCCTTCTTTGATTTGATTTTGCTTAATGGGTTAAACAAGGTTTTTGCTTTGTTAGCTAATTTCCAGTTGGGTAAATATAGTTTCTACCAGTCCTTAACTTCCATTATTGTATTCTTGCTTTGGTTGAATTTAGTGGCAGCGATTTTAGTGGTTGGTTTTGTTGTGATGACCTGGTTGAGTGGCTTTCGAGGTTTCCGTGGTTTGAGAAAGGAAAGAAATGTTTCAGAAGAGTGATTTTACCGTTTTTGACGATCCGACTTTGGAAGGGCGCATGGATAAAATTCGGCAGATTATCGATCCAAAGTTTGATGACTTTGCCAGGGCAGCGTTACCGATTTTAAACGCCGATGGACGCCCTTGGGTGGCTCATGTAGCCAAGCATAAAATGCGAAAGGTTAATCCACCCGAAAATACTTGGGTTGCCTTTGCGCCCAATAAGCGGGGCTATAAAATGGAACCCCACTTTGAGCTAGGCATGTGGGACGATCACTTGTATCTATACTTAGCCATTGAAGAAAACATGAAAAAGACAAAGGCGGACGGACCAGTGATTGCAAAGCAATTGGACCGGCTTGCTAATGAAGTGCGGACTTTGCCGGACGACTTTGTTTTGTCTAATGATCATATGCAAAATAATGCGCATCCTTTGGATGAATACGCCGAAACGGTGACGCGGTATGGCAAAGTGAAGGCGGCCGAAGTCTTGATTGGCCGTCAAATTCCGATTGATTCGCCTTTCCTAAACAAACAATCCGATCAACTATTATCGTTTTTGCTCGACACTCTGAAGCAACTATTGCCCCTTTACGAAGAATTGGCGCAATAAGCTATCGAAAGATTTAAAAAAGACCGACATGTTGTGTCGGTCTTTTTTTATTACGATTCGGTTTCGCTTCCCTGTTCCATTAAAAGCAACGTTTGGGCCTGATTAATTTCGGTGTAGAGTTCGTTGGCAACGGCGGATTTGACTTTGCCAGCGGCCAGTTGAGTCGAAAGGAAAGAGTATTCATCTGCGAAGGCTTGGATGTATTCTGAAGCGTTCACTGAGACGTGTTCCTTACGGTAGTCATGGGCCACAATACGGAAGAAACGTTCGAGTAGTCGGCGCACGTCGGCCACGTTCTCTGTGTTTTCGTGGGCAGCTAATTCTTCTTCCAGTGCAGCCGTTAGGAAGCGGTCGGCTGCGTGTTGCATGTCTTCATTGAGCCGGAGCATGGCTTCGCGACCATCTTTCCACTGGGCAACTTTGGCCGCAACTTTCGGGTTGTTCACCATTAGTCTTTCTTGGTAGCGAATTCGCTGTTTTTTAGTAAAAGTTCTTGTTTTAAAATGCCAAGAAAATTCATGACGCCACCGGTGTAGCTTTTGTTTTGTCCGAGCCAGTGGATGACGTGATGTGGCTGGTGACAGAAGGGCACGTTGAAGGAAGCGACTATAACGTTCGATAACGTCTTGATCATAACCTTCGCCAATCATTTCGTCCAAGCGCTCCTGCAAGTCGTCAGAAACCCGATTCAATAGGAGTAAGGTTTCCTCTTCATGGTGGCTCTTTTTGGGTTGGGCTACCGTTAGTTTTTGCGTTTGTAAGGTTTGAACAATGGCGGTCTTAACTGCGTGATCGCGGACCCGTTGCTCGACTTTGATAATCGCTGAATCAATCATGGCGGTTCGAGCATGGTTGAGTTCGCTTTCTGTATAAACCTGTTCTTCTTCATCGAGGATTCTTGGCAGAACAAGGGCGGCGATAATCAATGAAATTAAAATGACAAGGGTGGCCACGAGTAAAATCTCATTAGCAAAGGGAAGTGGTTGACCGTTCACCGTCTTTGGTAGCGACATAGCTAAAGCTAAGGTTACCGCCCCGTGGACACCGGCAACGCCGAAAATTTGTGCTCGTTTAGCCCGGTCTTTCGTTCCATGACGGCCAAAGAATCCGGTCAGGCGTTCTTGCTTTTGGTAGGAAACCCAGAGGAAGCGGCCAACAAACATGGCGATATAAATGATCAGAGCAAGGCCGAAAAGGCCAAAGGATTTTTCAAAACCAAAGTCACCGATTAGTTTTAGAATTTTAGGGAGAGAAAGCCCCAAAATAACAAAGACAATTCCGTTTAAGAGGGTAGTCAGCGTCTGCCAAATGGTTCCGGAAACGACGCGCGATTCGGTGGCGATTAACTGTAACCGGGACTGTTCATAGTTGTGGACAATTCCTGCTGCGACGACGGCTAAAATGCCAGAAACACCCATGTGTTCGGCAAGTAAATAAATGGCAAAAGGCGTCAAAATGTTTAAGGGAATCGTTGTTGCTTGTGCAGAAGAAGCGTGGAAGGAAAGATAGAGGCGGAGTGCTACGATGAGGCCGGAAGCCAACGCACCTACGACAAGGCCACCAAGGGCTACAAGAATGAAATGGGTAACGCCATCCACGAGGTTAAAGGAGCCTTGTTGATATACCGTTAAGGCAAGGTCTAAGAGGACGATACCAGTGGCATCGTTGAAGAGGGATTCGAGCTCCAGCGAATGGTCAAGTCCCTTGGGGACTTTCAAGCCCGTTGTCATCGAGTTCACGGCAACGGCATCGGTTGGTACCACAATGGCTGCTAGGGCGATAGCCAGTGTGAGTGGCCATTCTGATTGAATTTTATCCGTGATGAGGGCGACAATGGCTACGACAAAGAGAGCCAAAATAACAGATAACTGAATAATGGCGTTGAAGTTTTTTTTCATTGTCGTAAATGAAATGCCCTGTCCTTCTTGAAACATCAGAGGAGCAATGATTAAGAAGAGGAAGAATTCGGGATTTAAAGTGAAATTCTGGAAAACGGGGATAAAGGTGAAAAGGCCACCGACCGCAATTAAAACCAGTGCTTCCGGCACACGGGGGATGAAGGGCTTAATAATGTTGGCGGCAATGACGGCAATTAACAATAGTGCGATTAGGTATAGTTGGGACATCGTTTTTCCTTTACATCAATGTAATAAAAAAGCTCGTTAACTACTATTATAGAGGGGATTTTTGAAGGATGTCAAAAAACAAACCTTCTCGGTCTTTTTGTTCAATGTGACTGTTCTTTTTTTGTCACTTTGGTATAATGAATTCAACGTGAGATTTATTCATAATTCTTTAATAAAAGGTAGGTGTATTGATGGCAAGTATTGAACGTCTCTATGATCTTTTCCAACCCGAACACTATGATTTGTATATTGAAGTGTCTCGAGCAGAAAAGGTCATTAAAGGAAAGACCGTTATTAAGGGAACGGCTAAGAAGCAGGCCATTGCGTTGCACCAGCACGATTTAAAAGTGGCCTCTGTCAAGGTTAATGGTCAGGCCGTTGACTTTACGGTCGTTGATGACGATGATCAGATTCGTTTTGCTGTTCCGGAAGCTGGGGAACAGACCATTGAAGTGGTCTACGACGCACCGCTAACGGATAACATGAATGGAATTTATCCTTCTTATTACCAGGTCGATGGTGAAGATAAGCAGGTTGTTTCAACGCAGTTTGAAACTTACTTTGCTCGTCAAGCTTTCCCAGGAATTGATGAACCAGAAGCCAAGGCAACGTTCTCATTGGCATTGAAGTTTGATGAGCAGCCAGGTGAAGTAGCCATCGCGAACATGCCAGAGGAACGAATTGAAGATGGCGTTCACTACTTCGAAAAGACGGTGAAGATGTCGACCTATCTGGTGGCCTTTGCCTTTGGTGACTTTCAGTCAATCGAAACAAAGACGAAGTCCGGTATCAAAGTCGGTGTTTACGCAACCAAGGCCCATCCTGCAAAGGATTTGGATTTTGCTTTGGACATTGCCAAGCGTTCCATTGAATTCTATGAGGACTTTTATCAAACACCTTATCCTTTGGCCCAATCCTTGCAAGTTGCCCTTCCCGACTTTTCAGCCGGAGCCATGGAAAACTGGGGAATGGTAACCTACCGTGAAGCCTACTTATTGGTTGATCCGGATAACACGGAATTAGCGATGAAGCAGGTCGTTGCAACGGTAATCGCTCACGAATTGGCTCACCAATGGTTTGGTGATTTGGTGACGATGAAGTGGTGGGATGAACTCTGGTTGAACGAGTCGTTTGCTAACATGATGGAGTTCGTAGCCATTGATGCGATTGAGCCCGACTGGCACATTTGGGAAAGCTTCAATGCCAATGATGTGCAGGCGGCCTTCCGTCGTGATGCCATTCCTGGTGTTCAACCCGTTCACGTAGCGGTCCATCACCCAGAAGAAATCGATGCCCTCTTTGACCCAGCTATCGTATACGCCAAGGGCGCTCACTTGCTTGTGATGTTGCGTTCCTTAATTGGGGACGATGCTTTGAGGAACGGCTTGAAAGCTTACTTTGATAAGAAGGCTTATGGTAACGCCACAGGGGATGATTTGTGGTCCGCGCTAGGCGCTGCTTCAGGTCAAGACATTGGGGCCATCATGAAGACCTGGTTGGACCAACCTGGTTACCCTATTTTGTCTGTTTCAGTGGAAGATGGACGTGTTAAGGTTCGCCAAACGCCATTTGTCCTTGGTGAAAAGCCAAAGGATGACCAACGTTTGTGGCAAGTGCCATTGGCCGCTTCAGCCCCTGGCTTGCCAGCATTGTTGACCGAAGAAAGTGCTGACTTGGGGGACTGGGAGACGATTAAGGCTGCTTCGAAGGGACCATTCCGATTGAACGTCGGTAATGCTGGCCACTACATTGTTTCTTATGATGACGAACTTTTGGCAGAACAGATTGCCGATTTGACAGACTTGCCTGCAATCGATCAAGCACAGTTCTTGCAAAACGCTCTTTTGTTGGCACAGGCCAACGAAGTTAACTATGCCGATATTTTGCCAGTATTGCCATTGTTGGCTAACTCTGACTCAGCCCTTGTCCAGGACTTTGTTTACCAGGCAATCACGGCTATCAAAGTCTTTGCCGAACCTGATTCAAAGCTGGAAGCTTATTTGCAGCTCTTCACTCGTGGGTTGTCGACGGAACGTTTTGCTGCCCTCGGTTTGGCTAAGAAGACTAGCGACACGGTCTCAGATGAATTGTCACGTCCAATCATTGTTGCTGCTGCCCTTTACGGCAAGAACCAACATTTGATGGAGGAGGCGCATGCTGTCTTCCAAAAGGCGGGATCAGCTCAAAAACTACCGGCTGATGGCCGTACTCAGGTCCTAAAGAACGAGTTGGTCAACTATAACAGCCAGGAGACTTTTGCCGCTTTGCTTGCAGCCTATCAAGAAACTGCCAACGCCTCTTTGAAGCGTGATTTGTCAGCTGCGCTGACGTCGACGCCTGATGCGCTGCAATTGAAGACGCTTGTTGCCTCTTTCAAGGACCCAGCCGTGATTAAGCCTCAGGACCTCCGGAACTGGTTCGCCGGTGTTCTCGCCAATCCCGTCGGACAGGATCAGGCTTGGACTTGGTTGAAGGATAACTGGGGTTGGTTGGAAGAACGTCTAGGTGGCGACATGGAGTTCTCATCCTACATCACTGTTATTTCCCGTATTTTCAAGACACGTGAAAAGTTTGACGCCTTTAAGGCTTTCTTTGAAGATAAGAAGAACCAGCCAGGATTGTCGCGTGAAATCGTGGTTGATACTCAAGTGATTGAAAACCGTGTTAAGTTAGTTGAAGAACAGGAAGCATCGGTTGCCAAAGCCTTAGATGGTTTGGTTAAGTAAACAAAAAACACCCGGAAGGGTGTTTTTTTATTGTGTAATACGTTTGATGTGCTGAATTAATTGTCGGTTAGCCTTGGCGACTTCCTCTGGACTTTGTCTAAAGCCCTGGTGAATCCAGTAAATGATGACCGAACTAATGCCACCGGCTCCAAAATAGGCCGTTAGGTCGTAGACCGGCTCTTTTGGCAGTTGGATGATACTCTGTTCTCGTTCGTCTAGAATTACTTTTTGAAGCAGGTATTCTCGGTTGTTCTTGGCTAGGGCCAGCAGGAAGGTCTTGTCTTTCAAAAGGGCCGGATAGACCTTATTTAAGACGTCTTCAAAAGTCTGGCTATGCCACTCAACTTCTTGGTAGAGTTTGGTAATGATTTGTTCGACTTTGATGGTGAGTAAGTCGTCAATTGTTTTAACATGCCGGTAAAAAGTCCGCCTCGCTAGACCGGCTTCTTCGGTTAATTCGGCGATGGTGATTTGATCCAAGGGCTTTTTAACCATTAGCTTGGTGAGGGCTTCAGTCAGCATGGCCATGGTTTGGTTAACCTGTTCGGTCCGCTTGATTGTTTTTTCTGTCACGTCGCTTTTCCTTTTGTGCCACTTAGGCAAAAAGACTATCTTTTTTCATTGAACTTAGTATACTTGAAGTAATCAAAAGACACAAATGAGACAGTTGGAGGGGTGCAAATGTCAGACTATAAGATTCAATTCAAAATCGATGGTCAAGTCATCACGGAAGAACAAATTCACGACGTCGAATTGAGCCGTTATCACAAAGTCTTCAAGGAATTTGGCGAAAAGCAGATTCCGCTTCAAATGAACGGACAGGAATACAAGGTTGAAGACGCCTTGGAAATGCCCCTTGAAGAAGCGAAGGAACTCTTGGCACAGAGTAAGGAAGCCGTTGGCAAGCAGGGCATGTTGGCTTACTACAAGGATGAACTCTTGCGGGCCGACCACATGTGGGAAGATATTGCCGATAGGGCTGACGATTCGAAACCAATGAAGCAGGCAATTGTTGAAGTCGAGACCGAAAACATTTCGTTGATTCAATTCATGCTCTTTAACATGTCCTTGGCCAAGGAAAACGATCTCTACTTGCCATCCAAGATTCACCCAGAACACTACTATTTCGAAGCCGGTAAGGGTGGCACGCAGACCATCGTGGAAACCTTTGGAATGTACAAGGACCCGTCATACTTGCATTTGGTGCCAGGAAAGGGGGTTGCCCGGCCAATTAAGCCAGATGCCGATACGGACATGGTCATGATTGGAAAGACTCTCTTGGCCCACAACATGAAGGACACGAAGATCATCGGAATGCACCAATTCAAGGGCAAGCAAAATGGCTTGCACGTAAAGCTCGGTGTTTTTTACCCGCAAGCGCGCCCGATGAAATTCTAGAGGGGCATAAGTGGCATTTGATGGTCGAATTTAACAACGGTCTGCACATTGCTAAGGACAAGAAACCCAACTGGTGGCAAAAGCTTATCTTGCCATTGGCGGTTAAGAAGATGGCCAAAGAATTCGAAGAATAAATAATCAATATTATAAAAAGGACTGCTTGTTTGATTGGCGAGTAGTCCTTTTTGTTTACCTGACAAAGTCATTAATAAAAAAACAGGCTGTTAAGCCTGTTTTTTAATCTTCACCCGGAATAAAGGTGTCGTTTCTGATGAACGATTTAAAGTCGTTGTGTAGTTCAGTGAAGAGGTCGTCAGGGCCATTATCGAGCATCTCACGTGGGAAAAAGAAGCGTTGGTCTAACGAAGCGCGCCCCTTGATGGCGCCAACTAGAGTCGATAATTCGGAAAGTTCGCGATGGCTGCCATCGGCTAAGACCAATTCAATCTGCGTTCTGGGCTTCTTAGCGGCTGGTTTGTAATCATCATACGGAAGGTCATAAGCATCATTACGAGCAGTGTAATAACGTGGATCGAAGCCAGCTTCATTAACAATCTTTTCCAAACGGTCAAGATGTGGTGCCGACTGCTCCGTAATTTGAATGGATTTGAGGGGCTTGCGGTTCAAGAAACGTTGAGACAAATCGGCCAGAATGGTATCATCCGCATCCTGCCAGCCATTAATCGCCGTTAAGAAGAGGTTATCGTCGAGACGAAGGTATTCACTCACCGTCAGGTCGTGATCTGGTTGGAAAACGGGGGCTAGCAATGGGCCAACCAGTGAATTGGGTTCTTCGCCTTCAGCTAATAATTCTTTGACACGGCCGAGAATGTGCTCGAGTAGGATTTCCATACCACGTGCCACGGGGTGGAAGTAGACCTGCAAGTACATTTGGTATCGTGCAACGAGGTAGGATTCGACGGCGTGCATCCCACCAATATCGACAGCAATACCGCCCTTGTAAGGGCGAAGCATCCGTAAAATACGGGAAAGGTCGTATTCCCCATAACTAGCTCCGGTGTAATAGGCATCGCGTAGCAGATAATCCATTCGGTCAACATCTAATTGTGAGGAAATTAGTTGGACCACTTGAGGATTGGGGTATGTCTTGGCAATCACCGAAGCGACTTTGTTAGGAAAGTCGGGTCCTTCCTGTAACAAAACCTGATGGATCTCGGTATCGCCTGTGATGATTTGTTGGGTCATCGATTCGTGATCAGTATGAAAGAGGTGTTCGAAGGTGTGCGAAAAAGCACCGTGGCCGACATCATGTAGCAACGCGGCTGCCAAGGTGACGAGACGCTCTTCAGGATTCCAGAGGCCGTCATCTGCGTCCTTGCTAGCATAGTATTGGGCAAAGTGATCCGTTACACGTCGGGCCAGTTCATAAGCCCCCGCGCAATGGCCGAAACGGTCGTGGGTAGCACCGTGAAAAATCGTGTTGGCAACGCCAAGTTGTTGAACCCGACGGAGTCGTTGGAATTCCTTGGTGTTAATCAAGTCCAAAATGAGTTGATCTTGAATGTGGATGAAGTCGTGAATGGGGTCCCGGAGGACTTTTTCTTGCGGCAATTTTTCCAAAAGTTTCACCTTTCCCTTCGTCAATATACCTATTATAATAGAAATAATGAAAACTTGCGAAAATTGAGGGGAATAATGGCCGGAAAAGCAGTGAACGTAACGTTTGATTCAAAGATTTTTCAGGATGGCGGGGATGAATCCTACCAAGTTCAGGCGACAGGTCAACTGGTTCAAAAGGGTGCCTCTTGGTACTTGACCTATGACGAAGAACTGCCTGAACAACCAGTGACACAAGTGCTCGTTAAAATTGAGCCCGACCGTTTGGTCATTACCAGAACAAACGTGCTGAAAACACGGTTGGTTTTTGAAAAAGGACTGGTCGATCATCAACCCTACCAAACGGCTGCCGGTATGATGCTACTTGGCACCAATACCAAGACTTTGCGCATCGACATCGATGCAGTTTCTGGAATGGGACAGGTTGAACTCGCCTATAGTTTGTCAGCCAACGGCGAAGTGGTGGGTCAGTACCAGGTCTCCTTGCAATTTGCTCAATAATTCAGTATAGTTAACTAGTTAGAAGTGCGAAAGGATATAAGCCATGTCACAAATTGAAAACGGTCAACTAAAAGAAGAAATGGCCCTGGTGGAAATCGCCACGGCGGTCCTATCCGAACAAAAGCAGGCCATGGCCTTTGCTGATTTAGTTCAAGCCATTGAAAACTTCCTGGGTGTTGATGAGGAGAGCTTCCGTTCTCGTTTGTCCCAGTTCTACACGGATTTGAACACGGACGGTTCATTTATTTCCCTTGGAAACAACGAATGGGCATTGCGTGCTTGGTATCCAGTTGATGCCATCGATGAGTCAATTCACGAAATCGATGACGAAGAAGAAAAGCCTAAGAAGAAAAAGAAGGCAGCCAAGAAGGTCAACGTCTTTGCCGACAACGCCAATGATGATGACGTTATCGATTACAACGACGATGATCCGGAAGACGACGACTTTGATGACGTCCCTGAAGATGAAAAGACAGACGATGACGACGATGCTGATGATGAAGATTCAAAGGATGAATCCATCGACGAGCATTTGACTGAGTTGGCTGGTACGGATGATTTGGATGACCTTTCGGATGGAGATGAAGAGAAGTAATTTTTTAATAAAAAATTGCGATAAACTCTTGCATTTTTGAGAGCTGTTCTGTAAACTATATTACTGTGCTAAGCACTGATTGCTTCCGTAACTCAGTTGGTTAGAGTAGGGGATTTTTAATCCCAAGGTCCTCGGTTCGAATCCGAGCGGAAGCACTGATATTCTTATCAGGAGACCTTGGGTGATTTCCAAAAAAGCGTTCGACAGAAATGTCGGACGCTTTTTGTTTTCAAAACAGCCCTCTTCATTTATTTATCATTTATCGGTAAAAAAGTCTTGCATTTCATTTAACCTTCATTTATGATAGACACAACATTAAGAGGACGAGTAAGTTAGCTAAGACATTCAGCGACGTCATGTTTGGTGAGAATGGCGGTCAAGCTAAGTGAAGACTACCTCTTATAAATGACATACGAGTAGCGCGTGAAAGTATGCCCGGTCTGACCAACCGTTACCTCGGTTAGATTAAGGTTACGTGTGTTAACGTAGCAAATTTGGGTGGTACCACGCGATAGCGTCCCTGGCTTTTTGGCTAGGGACGCCTTTTTTGTTAACACAAAATCAACAGGAGTGTCTTTTATGGCAGAAAATAATAAAGAATTGAATCGATCCCTTTCTTCTTTCCAAATGGAAATGATTGCACTGGGTGGCACCATCGGTGTCGGCCTTTTCATGGGGGCTTCATCGACCATTGCCTGGACTGGACCATCCGTTATTTTGGCCTACCTAATTTCAGGATTGGTCTTGTATATCGTTATGCGTGCTTTGGGTGAAATGCTCTACATTGATCCAGAAGTTGGTTCCTTTGCCAATTACGCCAAGCATTACATTCATCCGGCCGCTGGCTATCTAACGGTTTGGGCGAACGTGATTCAATGGTTGATGGTTGGAATCTCTGAAACCATCGCCGTTGGTGTTTATCTCGAATATTGGTGGCCAGGCATTCCTTCCTGGGTAACCGGCGTGATTGTCCTTGCCACATTAACTGCCGCTAACCTGGTGACGGTGAAGGCTTATGGTTCCATGGAGTCATGGTTCTCCTTGATTAAAGTCTTAACGATTATCTTTATGATTATCCTGGGTTTCTTGGTCATCTTGTTCGGAGTTGGGAACCACGGGCATCCCCTTGGCTTTTCAAATCTTTGGTCACACGGTTCTTTCTTTGCTGGTGGCATTAAGGGCTTCATGTTTGCTTTGTCAATTGTCATGACTTCTTACCAAGCCATTGAATTGATTGGAATCACGGCTGGTGAAGCTAAGGATCCACAGGTTGCCATTGTGAAATCAATCAAGTCGATTGTTGCCCGTATCCTGATTTTCTACGTTGGGTCGATCTTTGTGATTATCACGATTTATCCATGGAACCAGTTGGACCAAGTGGGATCACCATTCGTTGAAACCTTTGCTCGTGTTGGAATTACAGCTGCGGCTGGAATCATTAACTTCGTCATGATGACGGCGGCTATCTCAGCCCTGAACTCCGGTCTTTTCTCTTCATCCCGGATGCTTTACACGCTGGCCATGAACAAGGAAATTTCGCCCAAGTTTTTGAAGCTGTCAAAGCGTCGTGTCCCTGAAGTAGCGGTTTTGGCCATGTCGGCCGGAATTCTGCTCGGCATTGTCTTAAACGCCATACTGCCATTGATCTGGCATGATTCATCAAAGATTTTTGTGATGGTCTACTCGGCCTCGACTTTGCCAGGAATGGTGCCATGGTTCGTTATCCTCTGGTCACAGATTAAGTTCCGGAAGGAACACCCTGAGTACCTGAAGGGACACCCCTTCAAGTTGGCCTTGTCGCCAATTTCAAACTACTTTGCCATGTTCATGCTGATCATCACCCTGGTCTTCATGACCATCAACCCAGATACGCAGATTCCACTCTTGATTGGTTTCTCATTGCTGGCCTTGGTCTTGGTGGTTTACTTCATCAAGCACCGCAAAGATTAATAAGAATTTGTAAAGAGCGTCCAATGGGCGTTTTTTTATTTGGCAAAGTCTTGTTCGACATGTTACATTGGAACATGTTGATGAAAATTTCGGAGGGAAAGATGACAAAAAAAGAAGTACGCCGTCAAATTAAGGCGCAAGCCAAGGAAAGAATGGCAGGCAATTGGATTTATTTGATTTTGATTACGTTGCCCGCCGTTATTTTTAGTTGGATTGGCAATCAAAGTTATTCAGTTACCAATGTAGCCACGAGCTATGCTACTAATTGGAGTGATGGCCATGCAAGTGGTACCCTTGTCGTGCCACCACTCATGAATGTAAGCAATGGAACCATTATGAGCCTTTTGGCCTTTATTGCTGGAACCGCTGCCATGTATTCATTGTTGGACTTTTATCGTTCTGGTGAAAAGCAGGCACACCCATTCTTGCAATCAATCAATGCCTACAAGCAAAAGGGACTGTTCTGGGGAACGATTGGGGTTGCCATTCTTCAGTTTATCTGGACTTTCCTTTGGACCTTGCTCCTCTTTATTCCCGGAATTATTAAGGGATTGGCATATTCACAAGCCTTCTTTGTTTTCAAGGATGCCAAGGCTGCTGGTGAAGATATTCGCTTCCGTGATGCCATCACGCGTTCTCGTCAATTGATGGATGGACACAAATGGGAATACTTTGTTCTGATTTTGTCCTTCATTGGTTGGGGGATTTTGGCTGAGTTGGTACTTGGATTAGGAATGGTGATTTTGCTTCCTTACATGTACCTGACATACGCCGGCTTTTATGACTATTTGAAAAAGGACTTGGCCGAAAAGAACGGCGAAGTGGCATAAGACAGCAATCAAAGAAACCTTTCAGAGTTTGACTAAACTTTGAAAGGTTTTTATTTTGTTGCTTGTGTTCTTGGCGGGCAAATGATAAGCTATAAAAAATCGAATCACACCTTTAATGTTGATCAGAGAATCACCAAGGTATGCGATTGCGGTTGTCCACGCCCGAAATTGGTGGCGTCCATCAAGATGATGGGCAAAGACTAGCCTTTTTAGCGAATAAAAAGTAAAAGTAGCCGGATAACTCAATATGATATCTAATGACAAAGCTCTGATCAACGATCAGGGCTTTTTTTGTCGGATGAAACGGGGGCTATGTTAACTGAAATGGAAAACTTAGTGGATTTAGATACGCTATCGATACGGGAACTAAATGATTTACTTGATTTAGCTCTGATGTATCAGAAGGGGAAGAACGGTCCGACTTTAAAGCGGGATGTTCGCATCGCGAATCTTTTTTTTGAGAACTCGACCCGGACGGTTACTTCCTTTCAGATGGCTGAGCACCGGCTCGGTTTGAGTCGCTTCGATATCAGGGTCGCTGGATCCTCAGTACAGAAGGGGGAAAGCCTAGAAGACACCATCAAGACGATACAAGCCATCGGCATGGACATCGCAGTTGTTCGACACCCAGCAACTGGTTGGTATCGAGAATTGGTGGCGGATCGCAATCTCCACCTTTCGCTTGTGAACGCTGGTGACGGGGCTGGTGTTCATCCCTCCCAAACGTTGTTGGATCTAATGACGATTAAAAAAGAATTTGGGCACTTTGATGGGCTGAAAGTGGCCATTGTCGGGGACCTCAGCCATTCTCGGGTGGCTAAGTCTGACGCCAAAATTTTTCGTAAGTTGGGGATGTCCGTTCGCTTTGCGGGACCAGAAGAATGGTGGTCGGAAGAGCTAGTACCATTCGGTTCTTTCGAAAAATTAGACGATTTACTAGCGGATGTGGATGTTTGCATGTGCCTACGGGTCCAATTGGAACGAATCGGGCAGGCTGGTCGTGCGACTTTCACAGCTAATGACTACCACCAGCAGTACGGGTTAACCAAGGCCCGTGCTGAACGGTTGAAGAAAACGGCCATCATCATGCACCCGGCGCCGGTTAACCGCGGGATTGAATTGGATGATGAATTGGTTGAGAGTAAGCAATCTCGAATTTTTGATCAGATGGCCAACGGGGTTTATGCCCGCATGGCGATGCTAACCCGAATTTTGGAAGAACGCGATTTGTTGGAGAAAAAATAAATGGACAAAATTATCAAAAATGCCCGTATAAATGGCGAATTGTCAGCCATCGTTATCGAGAACGGTCGGATTACAGGAATTGGTTCAGCTGTCGCTGCTCGTCCAGGGGCCGAAATTATTGATGCTGAAGGGTTAACGGTCATCCCTGGTCTTGTCGATGTTCATGTTCACTTTCGTGAGCCGGGATTGACGGAGAAGGAGACGATTGCTACTGGGTCTTCGGCCGCGGCGGCCGGTGGTTTTACCACTGTTTTGGCCATGCCCAACGTTTTGCCGGTCGTAGATCAAGAAGAGCAGTTGAAGAAGCAGTTGGCTTTAAACAGTGAGAAGGGCCTTGTCAAAGTCGGACAAATCGCCGCCATTACTGAAGAATTAACTTCCAACCGCTTAACCAAAATGGCCGCCTTAAAGGCAATTGGTGCCGCCGCCTTTTCAAACGATGGGCATGGGATTCAGGAGGCCAAAACGATGCTTTCGGCCATGGAGGATGTCCGCAAAGTCGGTGGGGTGTTAACTGTCCATTTGGAGGATAACGGATTAGCAAACGGTGGGGTTGTTGATCCGAAGGCTGGCAAATGGTTAAATCTACCGGGATTAACGGCGCTATCTGAAAGTACGCAGTTGGCTCGCGACATCGAACTGGTCCGAGCAACGGGTGCTCGTTACCACGTTGCTCATGTTTCAAGTAGGTACTCGGTTGAATTGATTCGACAGGCTAAATTGGCCGGCCTTCCGATTACAGCGGAAGTTTCGCCGCACCACCTTTTCTTGGATGAATCCATGATTAAGGGTGACGATAGCAACTTCAAGATGAACCCACCACTTCGGACAAAGGAAGACCGTTACGCATTGATCGCTGGCTTGCTGGACGGCACCATCGATATGATTGCTTCGGACCATGCGCCCCATACGAAAGAGGACAAGGCAGGGTCCATGGCAGATTGCGCCTTCGGGATTGTTGGGTTAGAAACGACTTTTGCGTTAGTATACGAACACTTCGTGGCGAGTGGCTTGGTTGATTTGCAAACGGCGGTGTCTTGGTTGAATGAAAAGCCAATCGAAGCGTTTGGGCTAAGTAATGCTGGACGGTTGCAAGTGGGCGACCCAGCGGACTTGGTGATTTTTGATGAAAAAGAAGCTTTCCGAATTAACCCTGCGGACTTCCATTCGAAGGGGCGCAACACACCCTTTGCGGGTGAACGAGTCCACGGGCGAGTGAAGCGAACTTTTGTGAACGGGGAAGAAGTTTTTTCTGAGAAATAAGGAGAATCGGATGGCACGCTATTTAGTTTTGGAAAACGGCTCAATCTACCAGGGCCAGGGGTTTGGTGCAGAAAAGGAACTGTTGACGGAAGTGGTTTTCTCAACGGGCATGACCGGTTATCAAGAAACCATGACGGATCCATCCTACTATGGCCAAAGCATGGTTTTTACCTACCCCTTAATCGGTAATTATGGCATCAATTTGGATGATAATGAAGCGGACGACCCGGCGGTTGATGCCATCATCGTCAAGGAACTGGCCCGCCGCCCGTCAAATTTTCGTTCGGTCATGTCACTGGCTGACTATGCTGAACAAAACGGGGTCGTTGGTATTCAGGGAATTGATACGCGCAAGTTGGCCAAAGAAATCCGCGAACAGGGTTCGATGAAGGCGGTGTTGGTTGATGACTTGAACCAACAGCGCATCGATGAATTGTTTGCCCAAAATTACGAAGATATTCTCCGTACTCGTCGTGCGGAACAGCAACGGGCAGTGGCGCAACTTGATAAGAAAGACGCGCAGTTGCACGTTGCACTGATTGACTTTGGCATGAAGAATTCGATTTTGAAAGCCTTAGAAAGACGCGGGATTGCTGTGACCCTTTTTGACGCTGATACCGACTTTGAAACCGTTGCCGCTTCGAATCCGGACGGGGTGCTGCTCTCAAACGGTCCGGGCAACCCAACGGAATACGCCTTTGCCTACCCGTTAATTCGAAAACTACAAGACGCCTACCCGCTGCTTGGAATTTGTTTGGGACACCAGCTCTTTGCACTGGCAAACGGGGCGACCACTTATAAAATGAAATTCGGCTACCGCGGTTTCAACCATGCAGTTTGGGACATTGACCAACAGGCCAAGCACTTCACCTCCCAAAACCACGGCTATGCGGTTGCAGCCGACTCCTTAATCAACACTGATTTGGAGATTACCCATGAGGAAATTAATGCCCGTTCTGTTGAGGGGGTTCGTTTGAAAAACAAGCGGGCCTTTTCGGTGCAGTTCCACCCGGATGCTTGTCCTGGACCACACGATAGCGAGTATATTTTTGACAATTTTATTACCATGATGAAAGAGGGAGTGGGGCATGCCTAAGCGTAACGACTTGCATAAGATTCTAGTAATTGGGTCGGGGCCCATCGTAATTGGGCAGGCGGCGGAATTTGATTACTCCGGCTCCCAAGCCTGTCTCGCCCTAAAGGAAGAGGGATACGAAGTTGTTTTAGTTAATTCAAATCCGGCTACCATCATGACGGACGAAGAAGTGGCTGATCGGGTATACATGGAACCCCTGACAAAAGACTTTTTGAAGAAGATTATTCGAAAAGAAGAGCCTGATGCCATTCTGCCAACGCTAGGGGGGCAAACTGGTTTAAACCTTGCTAAGGAACTGGCTGATTCGAAACTACTAGAAGAAATGCACATTGAGTTGCTGGGAACTAAGTTGAAGGCCATTGAACAGGCCGAAGATCGCCAACTGTTTAAGGACTTAATGGATGAATTAAAGGAACCTGTTCCGCAATCTGCCATTGCAGAAAACCTTGAGGAAGCCATGACGATTGGTCAAAGAATTGGTTTTCCGCTGGTTGTCCGCCCCGCTTACACGCTGGGAGGTTCTGGGGGTGGATTTGTTCACAACGAAACGGAACTGAAGGTCATTGCGACCCATGGTCTGGATTTGTCACCAGTTAATCAAGTGTTGATTGAGCAGTCCATTGCTGGCTTTAAGGAAATTGAATTTGAAGTCATGCGTGACCGATCGGACAACGCTTTGATTGTGGCTAGCATGGAAAACGTGGACCCAGTCGGTATCCATACCGGTGATTCAATTGTTGTGTCGCCAACGCAAACCCTGGCAGATCGTGAGTACCAAATGATGCGGGACGCCGCCTTGAAGATTATTCGCGCCTTGAAAATCGAGGGGGGCGTGAACATTCAAATGGCGCTAGATCCAGGATCATTCCGCTACTACATCATTGAAGTCAATCCCCGCGTTTCTCGTTCATCTGCCTTAGCTTCCAAGGCCACGGGTTATCCGATTGCCAAAATGGCCGCTAAGATTGCCACCGGGTTGACTTTGGATGAAATTAAAAATCCGATTACGAAGACCACTTGGGCCGTTTTCGAGCCGGCTTTGGATTACGTTGTCACGAAGATACCGCGCTTTCCGTTTGATAAGTTTCCAGCCGCTGACCGGACCCTTGGGACTCAGATGAAAGCCACCGGTGAAGTCATGGCGATTGGCCGGACTCTTGAAGAATCGTTGCAAAAGGCCGTTCGTTCTTTAGAAGTCGACCAGAAAGATTTGTTAGGGGAAGCCTACCAGAATCGTTCGACGGAGGAGCTGCTGGCAGTTTTGATGCCTGCTCAGGAAGACCGCCTCTTCGTTTTGACCGAATTGATTCGGCGGGGGCAGTCCCTTGAAAGTCTGCACGACATCACGAAGATTGACTTCTTTTACCTGGATAAGTTGGCACACATTGTTGAAGTTGAACGGGCTTTTCAGCAACAGCCAGCAGACAATCGTTTGTTGGAAGAGGCGAAAGTCTATGGCTTTTCGGATGCGACTTTGGCAAAGCTCGCTAACACCAGCGAAACAGCCATACGTGAACGGCGTTTAGCGGCTGGGATTCGGCCAGTCTATAAGATGGTTGATACGGCGGCTGGTGAGTTTGAATCGAAAACGCCTTATTACTATGCCACCTATGAGGAGGAGAATGAATCAGTGAAAACTGATCGACCATCGGTGCTGGTACTTGGTTCTGGACCAATCCGAATTGGTCAAGGAGTGGAATTTGATTACGCCACCGTCCACGCCGTGAAGGCTCTGCAGGCAGCCGGCTTTGAAGCCATCATCCAAAATTCAAATCCTGAAACGGTTTCGACCGACTTTGCCATTTCCGATAAGCTCTATTTTGAACCATTGACAATTGAAGACGTGTTGAACGTTGTTGACCTTGAAAAGCCGCTCGGAGTACTGGTTCAGTTTGGTGGACAAACGGCCATTAACCTGGCTGAAGGGCTGGCCAAGGCTGGCGTGAAAATTTTAGGAACGGATCTTAGCATGATTGACCAAGCCGAGGACCGTGACTTATTTAATCAGGTAATGGACGAACTGGGCTTAATCCAGGCAGAAGGGGCGTCTGCTACAACGGTCGAAGAAGCGGAGCAGGCTGCCGAACAAATCGGCTACCCGTTGCTCATTCGTCCTTCTTACGTGATTGGTGGTCGGGGAATGGAAGTGCTTGAAAACGATGCTGAACTAAAGCGCTACATGAAAGAAGCTGTAAAAGTCTCCCGCACGCATCCGGTCTTACTTGATTCCTATTTGACGGGTGAGGAGGCAGAGCTTGACTTGATTTCCGATGGGCAAGACGTGTTAATTCCGGGCATCATGGAACACATTGAACGAGCGGGGATCCATTCCGGTGATTCAATGGCTGTGTATCCACCCCAGCATCTATCCTCAGAGATTCAGGGGAAGATGATTCTAGCGGCAACCAAATTGGCTCGGCGCTTGAAGGTGGTTGGGTTGATGAACGTTCAGTTTGTGATTCACAACCAGGAACCTTACGTCATTGAAGTGAACCCCCGGGCATCACGAACGGTTCCCTTCCTCTCCAAGGTCACGAAGGTGCCGATGGCACAGTTGGCTACCCTGGTTTCTCTTGGTCATTCGTTGAAGAGTTTAGGCTACACTTCCGGACTGGCTGAAGAATCCAAGTTAGTTCATGTCAAAGCACCAGTCTTTTCTTTCGAGAAGTTACCACAAATTAACCAAACGCTTGGTCCTGAGATGAAATCGACAGGGGAAGCCATTGGATCGGGGGACAGCTACTTAGAAGCCCTGAAAAAAGCCTTTCTCTCGGCAAAGTTACCGGACTTAACCTCAGGGGCACGTCTGTATCTGGACTTGTCCGAAAAAGAAAGGCGGGAGGCCTTACCCGCCCTACGGCAACTTGCTGAAAGGGGCAATCACTTTCAAGCGTCCGGCTCAATGACTGACTTTTTAGCTAAAGAAAAGCTGCCGGTTGAACGCATCGCAGACGAACAAGCGTTGATTGACTGTTTTGCTTCTGGAAAAGTGGATTTGGTGGTTGATACGAACGAACTACTTGAACAAAAGAACGCAGCCAAAGCGCGGGTTCGGGAACTCGCCATGAACGACGGCCTTGCCATTCTGACCGCCCTCGACACCTTCATGGCCTACTGCCAGGCCATGACCATTTCAAGCGCTGACCTCGATAGCCAAGCATTAGGAGAATGAAACGATGACAAAGAAGAACTTGACGACGCAACTTGCCAACGTGACTTTTGACGGTCCTTTGTTGAATGCCTCGGGAATTCACTGCCAAACGAGTGCCGAATTGGCTGATTTGGCCAACACTTCGAACCTTGCTGGCATTGTGACCAAATCCGCCACACTGTTTCCGCGAAAGGGTAATGAGAATCCACGTTACCATGACTTGCCATACGGATCTATCAATTCGATGGGCTTGCCGAACTTGGGCTATCCTTTCTACTTAGATTACGTGCAACAGGAAAAAGCAAAGCCAACCATTCTATCGGTCGCTGGTCTTTCGGCGGACGACGTGATTGAAGTGTTGAGTGATATTCAGGATTCAAAATACCAAGGAATCACGGAATTGAACCTTTCTTGTCCTAACGTACCAGGTAAGCCACAGACGGCTTATGATTTTGTCGCGACGAGAAAAGTCTTAGAACGGGTCTTTGAATTTTTCACGAAGCCCATTGGAGTGAAACTGCCGCCATACTTTGACCTTGTTCACTTTGACCAAATCGCGGCGGTCTTAAACGACTTTCCCATCACACACGTCAACACGGTGAATTCTGTTGGAAACGGCCTTGTTGTCGACGTGAGCAAGGAACAGGTCGTGACCAAGGCTAAGGGTGGCTTTGGTGGCCTTGGTGGAGCCATGATTTTACCAACTGCCCTCGCAAACGTTCGGGCGCTCCGCCAACGTTTGAACGATAACATTGCCATTATTGGAACTGGTGGGGTGACCACGGGGGCCGATGTCTTTGCTCACATTCTTTGCGGGGCCGACATGGTTTCCGTTGGAACACAGGTCATCAAAGAGGGACTCGGCGTCTACGATCGGTTGACTCAAGAATTGGAAGCATTGATGACCGAAAAGGGTTATGAGCGTCTCGCTGACTTTCGTGGTCAGTTGCGTGAACTGTGAGAGGAGAGAAGATGAATCAGTCGTTGATGGTTGCTTTTGATGTGTCCGACCGACGAGCGGCGTTGGATCTTGCGGACTCGCTAGCCCCGGGACGCGGTAAGGCGGCCAAAGTCGGCATGGAGCTCTATTACAAAGAGGGCGCTGCGGTATTACAGGCCTTGCAAGAACGTGGTTTTGCCATTTTCTTAGACTTGAAGCTCTTTGACATCCCCCATACGGTTGAACAGGCCATGTTGCAATTGGCTCGCTTAGGCGTTGACTACGTCACGGTTCATGCACTCGGAGGACGAGCCATGCTGGAAGCAGCCCGCCGTGGTTTGGAGCGGGGGGCAAACGAGAGTGGCTTGCCACTGCCAAAACTGTTGGCAGTGACGGAGTTAACGTCCATCTCCGAAGATGTCTTGGCCAATCAGCAAAACTGCCGTCTGCCATTAGAAGAACAGGTCGTTCGATTGGCACAGCTAGCAAAGTCTGCTGGTTGCGATGGCGTTGTTTGTTCGGCTTTGGAATTAAAGGCCCTTCACCAGCAGGTTGGGGATGATTTTTTCTACCTCGTGCCAGGCATCCGCATGGCTGACGCGCAAGTCGGTGACCAGGTTCGCGTGGCCACACCGGCTCAGGCAAAGGCGGATGGGGCCAGTGCGATTGTTGTTGGTCGGCCAATCAACCAAAGTGAAGAACCGCTAGCTGCCTACGAATACTACCTGGCGGACTGGCAAAATAGCCATTCGGTTTAGTCGAAAAGGAGTGCAGGATGACTTTACAAGAAACGATTATTAATGATTTAATTGATGAAGACATCGTTAAGTTTAAGGAGGAAGGGCACTTCACCTTTGCCTCCGGGATTCAATCGCCAATCTACACGGATTTGCGTCAGACAATTTCGTTTCCCAAAACTCGGAAAGCGATTACACAGGCACTAGCTAAATTAGTGACCACGCACTATCCGGAAACGACGGTTATCGCGGGCGTTGCCACTGCGGGGATTCCCCAAGCGGCATTAGTTGCTGAAGAACTGGACCTACCCATGGTCTACGTTCGTTCAAAGCCTAAGGATCACGGAACAAAGAGTCAAATTGAGGGCGTGATTCGAAAGGACGATCGGGTTCTCTTGATTGATGATTTGATTTCAACCGGTGGGTCCGTATTAAAGGCAGCAAAGGCCGTCTTGGCAGCGGACTACCAAGTGAGCGGTGTCTTGAGTATCTTTTCATACGGGTTCCCCGATGCCGAGCAAAACTTTGCGGAAGCCGGGCTGACTTTTGAATCGGTAATCACCTATTCCGCCCTTTTGTCTTCCTATCAGAAACGGACGGGTCTGTCGGCTGAAAAAGTCGCATCCTTCCAATCTTGGCATGAAGATCCCTGGAATTGGCAGGGCTAAAATTGGTCTAGAGGGTTTGTCAGACTTTGACCAAAATTTCTTGACAACCCCTTGGGCAATCAGTAATATATATTAGGGCTCACATTTAATGTGAATACGTTTATAGCTCCCAAGCCATTGCTTGGGAGTTTTTCTATTTTATATATAACGATTGACCGAAACCCATCGGGATGAGATCGTGTTGAAGGCAGCGCTACAGGAGGCATTATGGCTAAGAAACAAACCAAGTACATCTTCGTGACCGGTGGGGTCGTTTCCTCACTTGGTAAGGGAATTGTGGCAGCATCATTGGGACGCTTGTTGAAGAACCGCGGACTGAAGTTGGCCATCCAAAAGCTCGACCCATACATTAACGTCGATCCAGGAACCATGTCACCTTACCAGCACGGGGAAACATACGTGACGGGAGACGGTCTGGAAACCGACTTGGACATGGGACACTATGAGCGTTTCATGGACATCAACACGAACATGTATTCCAACGTCACGACTGGTCGTATTTATTCTGAAGTTTTGGCAAAGGAACGTCGTGGGGACTACAACGGTGCCACCGTTCAGGTCATCCCGCACATCACGAACGCCATTAAGGACAAGATTGTCAAAGCCGGTGAATCAACGGATGCCGACGTGGTCATCGTCGAAGTTGGTGGAACGGTTGGTGATATTGAATCATTGCCATTTATCGAAGCTTTGCGTCAGATGAAGTCTGACTTTGGTAACGAAAACGTCTTCTACATCCACACGTCATTGATTGTTTACCTCCGTGCCGCAGGGGAAGCAAAGACAAAGCCAACCCAGCACTCAGTAACGCAGCTGCGTGGCCTGGGTATTCAACCCGATATGTTGGTCTTGCGTACTGAAAAGCCTTTGACTGATGCGATGAAGGAAAAGTTGGCAACCTTCACGGATGTCAAGCCAAGTGCCGTGGTTGAATCACGTGATGTAGATACCTTGTACGAAATTCCTTTGAACTTGCAAGCACAGCACATGGACGACGTTGTCTTGGACAAGTTGCAAGTGAAGGCCCCAGAAGCCGATATGAAGGAATGGGCCGAAATGGTCGAACGCATCAAGCATCCTAAGAAGACGATTAAGGTTGCCGTTGTCGGAAAGTACACGGACCTGCCCGATGCCTACATTTCGGTTAACGAATCATTGAAGCACGGTGGTTACAGCGAAAACACGGATGTGCACATTGACCACATCAACTCCGAAACGGTGGACGCCGATAACGTTGAAAAGCTCTTGAAGGGTTACGACGGCATCATGGTTCCTGGTGGCTTTGGTGCCCGTGGAACCGAAGGAAAGATTCAGGCCATCAAGTACGCCCGTGAAAACAACATCCCGTTCTTGGGGGTATGTTTGGGAATGCAGTTGGCTTCTGTTGAATTCGCCCGTGATGTTTTGGGTTACAAGGATGCTAACTCCATTGAGTTGAATCCAGAGACCACTCATCCTGTGATTTCCTTGATGAACGAACAAAACGAAGTGACGGACCTTGGGGGAACGCAGCGTCTTGGTTTCTACCCAACTTGCCTGTTGGAAGGCTCAAAGACAGCAGCGGCTTACGGCAACAAGGAAGAAGTGGACGAACGTCACCGTCACCGTTACGAATTCAACACGGAATACCGGAAGCAGTTTGAGGATAACGGCATGCTCTTCTCAGCTACTTCACCCGATGATAAGTTGATGGAAGTCATCGAATATCCAAAGAACGACTTTTTCATCGCCGCTCAGTATCACCCAGAATTCATCTCACGTCCAAACCGTCCAGAAGGTTTGTACCACGCCTTTATCAAGGCAGCCATTGCACAAGACGAAAAGCAAAAGTAATGGACTAATTCAATTCAGTTGGACTGAATAAAAGACCGCTCTTGGGCGGTCTTTTTAGTCGGGAAAGGATATAATGGACCTATGTTAGCAAAAACTTCAAAACATATTGAGGATAAATTATCCCTTTTACCGGCGGAGCCAGGTTCTTATCAAATGAAGGACTATACCGGCAAAATTATTTATGTTGGTAAGGCCAAAAACTTGAAGAACCGCGTTCGGTCTTATTTTAAGCAGGATCATGAGGGAAAGACGGCCGAACTGGTCCAAAACATTGTTGATTTTGACTTTATCGTGACCAACTCGGATAAGGAAGCTTTTTTGCTCGAAAACGAGTTGATTAAAAAGTACAAACCCTACTACAACATCCGGTTGAAGTATGGGACGGGTTACCCCTACATTAAGATTACGCAGGAACGGAATCCGCGTCTGGCTTTGGTGTCGGAAGTGAAAAAGGATGGCGCCTTTTACTTTGGTCCCTATCCCAACGTCTATGCGGCCCAAGAAACCCTTCATTTCTTGGAGAAAAACTATCCATTGCGTCGTTGTAAGGGGCGGCAAGGTCGCCCCTGTCTCTACTATTCAATGGGTCAGTGCTTGGGGGCTTGTTTTAAATCCGTACCAATGGCCGAATACGATGCCCAAGTTGATCGCATTAAGCGCTTTTTGTCCGGCGATACCAAAGTCGTCAAAAAGCGTCTAGAAAAGGAAATGGGCGAAGCCGCCGACAGCATGGAATTTGAGCGGGCCGCCGATTTGCGCGATCAACTGAAGTATATCGATGAGACGGTGGAAAGTCAGCGGATGTTGTCCAAGGACTCAACGCCACGCGATCTCTTTAATTTTTACATGGACAAGGGCTGGATGACGGTTTCCGTCTTCTTTCTCCGGCAGGCCCGTTTGATTCGTCAATCAAAAGAGACTTTTGCCGTCGTGTCGGATGGTATTGACGAGCTAACGACTTTTATTCAGCAGTTTTATTTGCAAAAAAACATTCAAAAGCCAAAAGAAGTCTTAGTGCCCAAGGTAGTGGACAAGGAACTCTTGAGTCAGGCGTTGGACTTGCCCGTTCGGACACCGGTTCGTGGGGAGAAGAAGGATTTGTTGGACTTGGCTGAAAAAAACGCCCGGATTGCCTTGGAAGAAAAGTTCCGTTTGATGGAATTAAACGAACAAAAGACAACCCAGGCCATGAAAGAAGTGACCGACGCCCTTGGTATTTCCATGGGGCACCGGATTGAAGCCTTCGACCACTCCCATACACAGGGGGATGAAATTGTTTCAGCCATGGTTGTTTTCGAAGATGGCCGGCCAAACAAGGATCTATACCGTAAGTACAAGATTCGTTCCACGAACCATGCCGACGAGTGGTTGGAAACCCAAGAAGTCATTCGCCGGCGGTATTCCCGTCTGCTAAAGGAGCATGACGAGCTACCTGACCTAATCTTGATGGATGGGGGAATCGCTCAATTACACGCCGCCAAGGAAGTTTTGGAGGATGAATTAGGTTTGGACATCCCGATTGCTGGAATGGTTAAGAATGAAAAGCACAAAACCGCGGACCTAATCTCCGGTAAAACGGAGGAGGTGGTCCACTTAGATCACCATTCACAAGGTTTCTTCCTTGTACAGCGGATACAAGACGAAGTGCACCGTTTTGTCATTACCTTCCATCGGAAGTCCCGTTCGAAAAAGTCCTTGGCGTCCCGTCTTGATGCCATTTCGGGAGTGGGACCAAAGACACGACAGAAACTTTTGACGAACTTTGGTTCACTGTCAAAAATTGAAGCGGCTGCGCCTGAAGAACTACAAGCGCTTGGTCTTTCTAAGAAGACCGCTCAATTGGTCCACTGGTCGTTGTCACAGTCGAAGGTGGAGAAATAAATCGAGATAACGAAAGTTGGGGAGCATGGCTTACCAACTTTTTTGATTCATCGAAGAATGGCTTTTTCATTTTGGAAATTTAGCGTATAATTAATTTTATATTGCACTTTTAGCGCTAGGCAGACAGTTGGTTCCGTGATATACTTAAATGTCTGTAACACGAATGAATAAAAGGAGAGAGACCGGTTCATGGCATTTGTTGATCAAGCACAAGTAGAATTAAAAGCCGGTAAGGGTGGCGATGGAATCGTCTCCTTCCGACATGAAAAGTTTGTTGCCATGGGCGGTCCCTTCGGTGGTGATGGTGGCCATGGTGGCTCCATTTATTTGAAGGTTGACGAAGGCCTCCGCACGTTGATGGACTTTCGTTATAACCGCCACTTTAAGGCCCAGTCGGGTGGAAAAGGTGGTACAAAGGGGATGACTGGGGCTTCGGCAGAAGATAAGGTGATCTATGTTCCCCAAGGGACCATTGTCACCGATGCCGATACGGGTGAATTCCTAGGCGACATGGTTTATGAAGGGCAAACGTTGTTAGTTGCCCGTGGTGGCCGTGGTGGTCGTGGAAACATCCACTTTGCCACTCCTGCTAACCCAGCACCCGAATTGTCCGAAAACGGAGAACCGGGTCAGGTTCGTCACATTAAGTTGGAGCTGCGTGTTTTGGCTGACGTCGGACTTGTTGGTTTTCCATCAGCTGGAAAGTCGACTTTGCTTTCCGTTGTGTCGAACGCCAAGCCAAAGATTGCCGCCTATCATTTCACGACGATTAACCCAAACATCGGAATGGTTCGTTTGCCGGATGACCGCGACTTTGTCATGGCTGATTTGCCAGGATTGATTGAAGGGGCTTCGGAAGGGGTGGGGCTTGGTTTCCAGTTCTTACGCCACGTCGAGCGGACTCGTGTTATCCTGCATCTCGTGGATATGTCTGGTATCGAGGGACAAGATCCCTACACGCAATACCGTAAGATTTTGACGGAATTGGAACAATACGATGAAACCATCTTAGAACGGCCACAAATTGTTGTGGCAACGAAGATGGACATGCCTGAATCCGAAGGTCTGTATGAGGATTTTGTTCGGCAGGTTAAGGCTGATTCCGGTTTGAAGTCCGAACCTAAAATCATGGCAATCTCTGCCGTCACGCACCAAGGCGTTGATGCGCTTCTTCGTGAAACGGCTGATATGCTGGATAAGGCCCCCGTCCCTGAATCTTACAAGTTGGAAGAAGAAACTGATTCGGACGACAAGTTGTACAAGTATGAAGAGAAGGAAGTCGACATTTCCGTTGATTGGAATGCTGAGCTAAAGTGTTGGTTGATTTCTGGACCCGAGGTCGAGAAGTTGGCAGCAATGACAAACCTGCAGCGTGAAGCAACCGTTATGCGTTTTGCCCGCCAGTTACGCCACATGGGCGTTGACGACAAGCTCCGCGAAGCCGGTGCAAAGGATGGCGATGACGTCCGCATTAACAACACAAACTTTGTCTTTGAATATTCTGATTAAGAAAAAACCTGGGCGACCGGGTTTTTTTAGCAGAAAAAAGCCGATGAGGGAACCGTATTTTTGGAGAAACGCATGATTTTACCTGAACTTGAACAAGAATTTAACCAGCATTTTGAATCCAAGACGGCCATTCAAGAAGCGCTCTTTGGTCCGCTTTCTGAGGGGCAGTCGCTTTTTGGCTTGGCTCCGACTGGCTCTGGAAAGACCTTGGCCTTTGCTTTGCCCTTGTTATCTCGACTAGACTTGGCTAAAAAGGGGCACCAATTGCTCATTTTAGCGCCTTCCCAGGAATTGGGCGCCCAACTGGCACAGGTAATTCGTCCCTATGCGGCGCTAATCGGTGTCAAAGTCGCTGCGCTCATTGGTGGTGCCAATGGAAAACGTCAGGCGGATAAACTCAAAAAAGAAAAGCCCGCTGTCGTCGTGGGAACGCTTGGTCGTATCCAAACAATGATTGACGGCAAGGCCTTGAAAACCAAGGACTTTTCCATGCTCGTTGTGGACGAGGCGGACGCGACTTTGACGGAGGAGCACGAGGCGGAATTGGCAAAGTTGGCTGATTCGCTGCCAGATTTGCAGCAGGTCTGCCTCTTTTCGGCAACCTCTGGCGTGGATTTAGCTTGGGTTGAGCGACTCTTTGGTCATGCGGTGAAGCCAGTTTCTGTTGGCCAGCGATCACCCGAAACCATTGCCCATACCTATTTACATGTGGACGGGCGCGCCAACCATAAGGTGCTAATTGAATTAGCCCGACGGCACGTTCAGGCCCTGGTCTTTTTCAATTCGATCAATGCTTTGGTAGCCGCCCAGGCTGCCCTGCGTCACGAACACGCCTCCGTCATGTCGGTGGGGAACAACGAAAAATCACACTTGAAGCGCGCCGACGCCTTGAAGGCTTTCAAAAAAGGTGACCTTGACTTACTTTTGGCAACAGATGTTGCTGGTCGTGGTTTGGACATTACCGGGTTGCCCCTTGTGGTTAATGCCCAGGTACCGCGCAACTTGACCACTTATCTCCATCGCTCGGGACGAACAGGACGTGCTGGTGAAAAGGGCCAGGTTTTGACCCTTGGAAACGACCACGATATTCGCTTGTTAAAGCAGTACTTGCCGGATGAATTGGAATTGACCAAGTTTTCTTGGGCTTCAGTAGCTGATAAAAAGAAAAAAGCAGCAACGGTTTCTGAAAATCGACCAGTGGATGAACCGGCCACCGTTACAGTGGCCTCAACGAAAAAAGCGAAGCCGGCTTCTGTTAAAACACCGGGAAAGGGTTTTGCTGCTCGAAAAGCCGCAGCTAAGAAAGTAGACGATCCAAAAGCCATTAAAAAGACCAAGCAAAAACACCAGGCCCGTAAAAAGAAAAACAAGGGCAAGCCCAAGTGGGCACAGAAAAAAGATTAGTAGCCGGTTCAATTGTTGACTCATTGAGCTGTTCTTAAGGCGAGACCTCTCGGATGGTAGGGGTCTCTTTTTTATTCTTATTTTGATGACGAGGAAGCTGAAAGGCTTGAAATGAAGGGGTTGCGAGCTATGCCCGTATATCGGGCGAGTAATTATTTGAATTTGATTGCAAAAGAAGTCAGTTTATCTATACTTATTTCTTGTAAAACAGAAGAACGAATGGGAGTCAGAACATGAAAAATGTTTTTGGTACACAATTAACCCTTCTTCGTCAAAAACGTAATCTTTCTCAAGAGGGATTAGCAAAGAAACTTTTTGTTTCGAGACAATCAGTTTCAAAGTGGGAAAATGGCGAAGTAGAACCAAGTATTGATAAACTATTGACCTTATCTGAAATTTTTGCGGTCGACCTTGATTATCTATTAGTTGGACAAAGTCAAACACGACAATTACTTTTAGAAATAAAACACCTTCAAAAATCGTTTGATAAAAAAGTTCTACAGGATGTAAATCTTGATGTCTATACGCAAGAAAGAATTGCCCTATTAGGGAGTAACGGATCTGGTAAGTCAACGATGGTACGGTTGATTCTTGGTAACTTAATGTCCGATAAAGGCGAAATCGTCCGACATTTTCATTCAGAGGATGATTTAAGCGTGATGCCACAAGAAGATCTGTTAATTGACACTTATCGCGTAATCGATCAATTGACGCTTTCTGCAAGTATTCAACGGTGCTTTGACGCACAAAAAGCAAGAGAATTATTGCAACAATATAGGTTGGATGAACAGTCTTCTAAGATGATTTACCAATTATCAGGAGGGCAAAAACGTCGTTTATCCTTGTTAATTGCTATGCTACGTCCTGGAAAGCTGCTTATTTTAGATGAACCGACGGTAGGAATGGACCTGGAGTCAATTGACATTTTTTGGCAATCCTTAGACCATGTGAAGGCAACAGTCATTACCATAACTCACGACTTTAACCAGATTGATCAATACTTTTCACGGGTCGTTTTGTTAAAAGATGGGGTCATTGCTGGTGATGAATCAGTGGCGACCATTCATTCTAACAACCAAACGATTGAACAGTGGTATCGGATGAAAAACCAGGAGGGACTTGGTTAATGATTAAATGGTTAGATCTTAAAAATACCTTTCGAAATCGACGCTTTCTTTTTTTCACAGTCGTCTTTCCAGCTGCGTGGTACTTATTTATTTTGACGATGGGGCAGGGCGTTGCTTTTGCAGGAAAAAGTACGAATTATCTCCTGTATTTAACAGCAGCCATCATTGGTATTGGTGGTAATTCAGTTGTTACCTTTTCTAAAAAAATCTGTGAAACTCGTGGATTCTTTCAATTGCAAAGTAAGACGTCACACTATGGAATGCGACAATGGTTGGCTGACCAACTCATTGTTGAATTGCTATTGAATAGCACGATTTGCTTTGTTTTGGTTGTGATTGGTTTTTGTTACCAAGCAATTCCGTTTACAATGGAATTTTTATTGCTCATATTCTTACTGCTTATTCTTGGCTTGTACTTAAGTGTTATTGGTTTTTTTGTTGGATTAACACTTGATGGGCAAACGATTTCAGCACTTGCAATGCCATTAAGTATGGGGGCTTCTCTGTTAATGGCACCATGGGCCTCCTTCGTGCATGGATCGAGTTGGTTTTTGACTGCATTTACTGCCATCCAAAAGATTTTCCCGGGCTACTATGTGTATCAAGTAATTCAAAAGATGCTGAATAGACAGGATGTCTTTCAGTCACTTAGCTGCTTTGTCTTGACAACGCTCTTGATTTTGATTCCGGTGGCCTTGCTATCAGTAAGACGACTGAAGCAAATTTAGAGGAGAAAAGTTTGAAAGAAACAGAAAGCAAGACACAATCGTTGCACGATTATGTCAAAAAGAATTATGAAAACGGTAATTATTCTCGCGATTATTCTTACCATCCTAATCAACGAGTTAATGGGCAGGAAAACAGTCAGGATAATGTTTCGGATTACGATCGAGGGGTTCGACAATTTTATTATGATTGTCAGCATGGAAAAGTCCGTCATTGGCATTCCTATCGATTGCTGTTCTTATTTAATGAATTGTTGAATGGCCGATTGAATGAAGTAACTGACTTTATGGAAGGTTATCGAGCAGCATTTAATGAATGGAAAAAACTTGGTCATTAGATTAAGTTTTTTTATTTTATCCTGATTGATTCGTATTATTTGTTGAGTGGATAAATTACGAGTTGAGTATACTTATATAGTGTGTATAATAATTAATAGTCAAGAAGGAGCTTAATTTGACTGTCAAACCTAGAATGATGATTAAAAGGTTGAAAAGAGAAGGGTTTCAGGTAATTGGGTATAAAGGCTCCCATGTCATGTTGCAGAAGGGAAGCCATTATACAGAGGTGCCCATGCATGCCAAAGAACTTCCAAAGGGATTAGAACGCGCGATATTAAAACAAGCAGGCCTGTCTTGAAGATGAATGTACATAGAAGATATCGATATAAGGCTTGCTCCTAAGAGGATAAAACTATGACAGAGAAAATTAAATTTAATGAAACCTATCCGGTTATCATTCATGAGGAAGATGGGCAATACTGGGCCAACGTTCCTGACATTCCCAGCGCTTTCACAACCGGTGATTCAGTCGAGGAAGTGTTGAAAAATCTTAAAGAGGCGATTGAATTGGCACTGTCGAGTACTTTAGAGGTTCCTAGTCCGACGAAATTTGACGATCTTCATCCAGAGGAGGGTTTTGTTCAGATGGTGAACGTTTCTTTGTTGGATTATTTAAAAGCCGTTTCGAAGACAGTGAGAAAAAACGTGACTGTTCCAAGTTATTTAGGAATCCTTGCTAAGCAAAACGGTGATAATGTATCTGAAATCCTAACGCAAGCCTTGGAAAAACGATACGGTATTTTATAAATATGCTCTTTTGTCACACGCTCTTTATATGCGAGGCGAGCATGGAATGGAATAGACGAGCAGCCATCATGCTGAACAGCTAGACGTTCTTAGCTGTTCTTTTTTTGTGGTAAAATTAGGTTTTAGGATAATTGTGTTTCGATATTGATAAGTTGGTTTTTGTTCCTTTTTAGCATGGGAAAAAGATGGAGGAAGAGAGATGCCTGAACTGCCCGAAGTAGAAACGGTCCGTCGTGGACTAACGAATTTAGTAAAGGGTGCCATTGTTCGTCAAGTTGATGTGCCTTATCCGAAGGTCGTTACATCCGATTTGACTGCTTTTAAACATGACTTGGTGGGCGCAACGATCGAACGTATCGATCGCCGTGGTAAATACCTCCTCTTCCGCTTTTCAACGAATGAAACCATGGTTTCACACCTCCGAATGGAAGGGCAGTATTCGGTTGAACCTGAGGGAGCCGCTCTTCACAAGCACACGGAGACGGTTTTTCACTTAGAAGATGACCGGCAGTTGTTTTATAATGACACTCGACGCTTTGGTCGAATGACTTTGGTCAAAACGGGGGAGGAATTGGCGACGGTTTCTGGATTGAAAGACCTGGGACCGGAACCGACCGAAGAAGACCTAACGCTTGACTACATGAAGGAAATCTTCCACAAAAGTCATCGGGTCGTGAAGTCATTCTTGTTGGATCAGTCAAAGATTGCTGGTTTGGGAAACATCTACGCTGATGAAGTTCTCTGGATGACCAAGATACATCCGGAAACCACGACCGATAAGTTGAGTGATGAACAACTGGCCGAGCTACGCCAAAACATCATCAAAGAAATTAACCGAGCCACTGCCCATCACGGGACAACGGTTCACTCATTTTCAAATATTTTTGGTGAAACTGGCCATTTTCAAAATGAACTACAGGTATACGGTCGGGCAAAACTACCTTGTCTTCGCTGTGGAACGACTTTGCAAAAAACCAAAGTCGGGCAACGGGGCACTACGTTCTGTCCTCAGTGCCAAATTAAACAATAATCAAAGGAATTATGACAGAATTAGCAGCTATCTCTAGTCGCCGTGTCAAGCTGACGGCTAAAAAACAATTAAAAGAACATTTCAAAAACGAAATCAAGGCGACTTGGCCCGTTATTTTAATGCAAATGGTGCAGAATTTGCTACTTTTGTTGACGATTGGGCTGGCCGTTTTTGGCTACCGCTTGGCGGTCGATCAGTCAACCGGTGATTGGTACCTTCTGCGCACCTTTTTCTCGGCCTTGGCGCTGTTGTTTACTTGGTCTGCCAAGTGGGCGATCATCGATACCTTTCAGAAACCAGATGTGACGATTGGTTGGTCGAAGGCCTTACAAGGGTTTCGTCCCCAACAGGTGTTGACTTCTTTTCTCTTGGCCTTTGTTCAAAAAATTTTACTGTTCTTTTGGTCCCTGTTACTCTTTCCCGTTTTTATCAAAGTCTTTTCTTACTCACAGACCTACTATGCCTATAAAATGGACCTGCTTTTTAAGAAACAACAGCGGTCATTAACAGATTACATTACCATTTCCAAGCGGGTGATGAATGGTCGTAAGCGCGAGCTCTTCCTTTTGGAACTTTCGTTCGTTGGTTGGCACTGTTTGACCATCGTTACCTGGGGATTGGCCTGTTTTTGGGTAACACCGTATTTGAATGTTTGTCGCGTCGTTTATTCGACTCAAGTTTTTGCACATGCCATTGAGGAAACAAAGTAAATGTTAGTCATTGCCATTACAGGAGGCATTGCCTCTGGAAAAACAGAAGTCACTAAGACGATTCAACGAGCTGGCTATCCGGTTGTTGATGCGGATGTGTTGGCCCGCCAGGTGCTCGAACCTGGAACCCACACCTTGGAACAGGTCAAGGAGCGCTTTGGTCAAAGCATCATCAAAAACGGGGTTCTGGATCGCCATGCTTTAGGTGAACGCGTCTTTTCGAATCCCACTTTATTAAAGTCATTGACAGCACTCACCGCCCCAGAAATTCGTTCTCGAATTCAAGAACAACTTTCCTTTTTCAGAATGAAGGGGAAGACGGTTGTCTTTTGTGCGATTCCACTTTTTTTTGAACAGCACTATGAAGATACGGGGTGGTTCGACCAAGTCGTGGTGGTTGCCACTAGTGAACGACAACAGTTGGACCGTTTGATGGCCCGTGACCATTTGGATGAATGGGCGGCCCAGTCACGAATCAAGGCCCAGATGCCAGTGGCGAAAAAAGTAGCCAAGGCCGATGTTGTGATTGAAAACGACGGAAGTGCTGAGGAACTGCAACAAAAGGTTGCTGATTATTTAAACAGGCTAAAGGAGGAGTAAATGGTCAAACAAGTGCTTACTGATTTTCAGGCGGCAACGCCCTTTTTGATTGAGCAAGCAAGCCAAATCAGTGACGATGATGTGACTTTGCTCTTTAATCTTTACCTCCCATTTTTGGGTCCTAAGGCGTACGCCCTTTACCAATTTTTGTACGAAGAACAGAAAGACCAGCGAGGGCAGACGGCGTTCAAAAATCACTATCTCTTGTTAGATTCGTTGGCCCTGTCTTCGCCAGAATTTATTCGAGCAAGGCAGGCTTTGGAAGCCTTATCGCTCTTGAAGACCTATGCTGGGGAACGAATGGGACAGCCACAACTGCGCTATGTTTTGCAGCGACCAATGACGGCGGAAGCTTTCTTTAACGAAGATCTTTTGTCCGGATTGCTTTTCCATTATGTTGGCGAGGAACGTTTTTTGGTATTAGCCAAGCGCTATCAGGCAAAGCGCGGTGCACCATTGCAGCAGCAAAAAGAACTTTCGGCTTCGTTCCTATCAATTTTTGATTTGCCAGATACACAGCATAAGCCGAATGTGGCCATTGAGGATGCTAAGACTGCTGCTCCAAAAGCTGACTTTGACCAGGTGTCCTTTGATTTTGAGGGGATGGCTGCTTTGGTGCACGGAACGACCACGGGAAAAGTCCAAAAGGTGCGGGAACTGATTTTAACGCAGCAGGTGCTCTATGGCTTGAATGAGGCGGAAATGGCGACAGCGCTGACCCGTTCCATTAACTTGGATGACCACGAGGTCAATAAGCAAGCCTTTCTTGCCTACTTGGCTAGTACTTGGTCAAACCGGAAGCAGAAACAGCAGTTGGCCGATCAGGGGGCTGAGCGTTCGGTAACCGCAAAAACCGTCGCCAGTGAGGAGCCAACAGCCAAGACGGGGAACCGGGCTTTAGATGCGCTTTACCAAGCGGCCAATAACCTGTCGCCAATTGACTTTATTAGTCAAATTAAGGAACAAAACGCCGGCTATGTTACTCAAAATGAACGGCGAATTTTAAACGACTTGTTGGAAAAGCGGATTTTACCGGTGCCAGCCATTAACCTGCTCACTTACCAGGTTTTGGTGAACATGGACCAGTCGGACTTGAAACGAAACTTAGTCGATGCCATTGCCAATTCCTGGGCGAAGGCCGGTGTGAGAACGGCTGAAGATGCCGTGGCAGCAATTAAGGCGCACAAGGATAAGAGCCGACAGAAGGCAACGGGCAGGACATCGACTTGGTCTCGTTCAGCCAATAAACAGGAACCGACTTTTACGTCAAACGAAGCTGCTAAGAAGCAGCAGGTGGATCAGGCTGCCGTTAAGCAGGCCCTAGATTTGATGAAAAACTATAAGACAAAGGATTAAGCCATGCGTGATTTAGCAAGCGTCTTGAAAGAGTTTCAAAAGAAATATCCCGCACCAGCAGTCGGTAAGGGGCTGAGTGTTGAAGAGGCCGTTTTGGGCGATGCGGATGTCCAGGCTTTTTGGCGGGAAAATCAGGATTATCTGAAAAAAGACGCACTCGAAATTTCCATGATGGATTTGTTTGAGTATGTTCGGGAAAAGAAACGGGGAGCGGAAGGTAAAGCGACACTCTATCCTGGGTACCGACCAACGCTTGTGTTGGAAAAGGGCTACCCACACGTCACCTATGAACCAACGGAAGCCACAAAAAAGCGGCTGCGACAGGCTGAATTACTGCGAGCCATTGCGGTGCCAAAGTCGGTCGCCAAAGCCGATTTGAACCAAATCGTTGAAGAGGTTGGTCAGGATGAAGGGCGTGCGCCTGCGGTGGCGGCCGTTGTGGCGACTTTTTCCGCTTTGGTTAATCAGCGCGATACAGACAGTCAGGATTTCGTTCCGGGTGTTTATTTGTCGGGTGATTTTGGGGTTGGAAAAACCTATTTGATGGGCGCCTTAGCCAATGCCCTAGCCTATAATGGGATTGGGGTGATGATGGTTCACTGGGCCTCGTTGATTGAACGTTTGAAGGAATCTTTCGGTCAAAATGGCGATCAGTCCGTTTTGTCCCTGATTGATGAAGCCAAGAAGGCGCCTGTTTTGATTCTGGATGACTTGGGTGCTGACACGCTTTCGGCTTGGTCGAGGGACTCGGTTCTGGGTGTGATTCTGGAATACCGGATGCAACATGAGTTAACAACCTGCTTTACTTCGAATTTTGATTTGGATTCGCTTGAAAAGTATCTGGCGCAAACACGTGAAGGGCAGGAGCCTGGGAAAGCCGCCCGCTTGATGCAACGAGTGTTGTATCTGTCAAGTCCAGTGGCCATGGCTGGCCGGAACCGTCGGTTAAATCAGTAAAAAGCCGTTTCGACTTTTTTGCTAGCAAAGAAGGTTTGTAATGAAACAAAATTGGCAAAAAATACTTTTCGTAATTGTCATCACGGCACTTGGTTATTTTTTTGGCCGTTTCGACAGCGTTTTATACCAACAGCCTGTTGGTCAGGTAACAGCGGTGAAGACACTTTCGTCGGAATCAACAACGGATGAGCACGGGAATCAAGACGAATCGGTTGATCAGCAGCTGCGGGTGAAGTTGTTGAACCGAAAAGACAAGGAAAAAGTCATCAAAAATTCCTACTTGTCCTCTCAGGCCGAAACGATTCGCTACCAAAAGGGTGACCAAATACTGTTAACCAAATCGGATGATGGTTATCAGATTGATATGGCAAAACGAGACAATGTTTTGTTTGCTCTGCTGGGCTTGCTATTTGCCGGCCTTTATTTAGCCATGAGTCGGCGGAAGTTTTCCTTCTTAGCGCTTTCAATCGTGGTCAACGCTGGTCTCTTTTTGGCCACCATTTTATGGGATGCCACGTCCCGTTCGTTGCCAGTTTTACCAGTCTTTGTCGTGTTGGCCCTCCTTCTTTCGGCCTTAGCGCTTTACTTTGTCTTGGGTTGGGGACTACAGGCGTGGATTACCTGGTTAGCAACCTGTCTGGCCACCCTTTTGGCTGTGCTTGCCATGGCCGCTGTGATTGCCGTGACGGGCGCCAAGGGGATTCACTTTGAAACCATGTCTTACGTTACTCAGATACCACAACCCGTCTTTTATGCGCAGGCACTGATTGGTGTGTTGGGGGCGGTCATGGATGAATCAGGGGATATTGTGGCCGGCCTCTTTGGGCTGAAACGAGAATCTTCTGAACGGACTTTTGCGGATTACTGGCAGGCTGGCCGTTCAATTGGTCGTGAAATTTTAGGAACTTTAACCAACGTTTTGTTCATGATTTTTATTGCCGAAACGGTGCCGATGGTTATTTTAATGCTACGAAATGGGAATAACTGGTCCTATATTTTGGATCAGACCATGAACCTAGGGATCCTGCAAACGGTTGTTTCCGCCCTGGGCATTGTCTGGGCGGTGCCGGTAACCGCGTTCATCACGGCCACTTTGTTGACAAAGAAGGGGGCCATCAACTCATGAATGCCATTCTCTTACTGATTATTTTGCTTCTGTTATCGCTCCTGTTTGTTGGTGGTAAGCAAGGACTGATGACTTTTTTTGGTCTTTTCTTAAACTGTATCCTGATTTTCATCCTCATTACCTTGGTTAACTGGGGATTTACGCCACTCGTTGTGCTTCCAATTATGGCCATTTTGATTCTATCCGTGGCCATTTATCTGTCGGCTGGACGGCCACGTGTTTTGCAAATCACCTGGCAGAGTTCGGTGATTGTCCTCGTGCTTATTCTGATCTTAGCCTTTTTGGCGCAGCACTTTGGTCATTTGCAGGGGTATACGCTCGAAAACTCGGATGAGTTGGAGGGGCTGTCCTTGTCGGTCGGTATTGACTTTTCAAACCTAGCCATCATTGTCATGGTCATGTCAGCTTTGGGGGCCATTGCCGAGGCGGCCATGGCAGTTACCGCTGATTTGTTTGAAGTGGTGGAGCGAACGCCTAACATTTCAGCTGCTAACCTGCAGGCCCAGGGAAAAGTCATTGGCGAGCAAATTTTGGGTACAGCGATTAACACGCTTTTCTTCGGAATGTTGGGTGCCAACATTCCACTGCTCGTTTGGTTTTTCCGACTACACTATTCGTTTTCGGAATTCATGAACGGCAAGTTATTGATTTTTGAAGTGGTAACCATGCTACTTGGCATGATTGGGATTCTTTGTTCCATTACCATCGCCATATTCTTGGTGGAACACGCCTTTCACCGGGAAGGAAGGGGTATCTTAAATGAATCAGACCTTTAATTTAATTGAAGAAATTACCCGTAACGACGGGTCAATCTACTATGAACTCGGTAACGTAACAGAAAATTCGCGCGCCGAATACGCTGCCAACCACGGCTTTATCAAGGAAGTGCGCATTTTGAAGATGAACGTTCCTCGTTCTTCTCACTTAATAAAAGTCGAAGACTACATCAATAAGACCTACGAGCAGTTGCCGATTGAAAGCGACCATTTCGATGAATGGGTCAAGCCTGAGGAAATCCAAAAGGAAATGCAACAGGTTTTGCTAGACAATAAGCTGGGCTAGTGTGCCTTTCTTGAATCAAATCGCTCATTCAGCGCTTTGTGCTTGAAAAAGTCTGGATTTTTCTTTATAATCATAAGCGTTGTTTAACGCTTCATGGTGGTATAGCCAAGCGGTAAGGCATGGGTCTGCAACACCCTGATCACCGGTTCGATTCCGGTTACCACCTTTTCGGCCATTTTCTAGGATTCCTGGAGAATGGCTTTTTTTGTTTGGAAATGTTGATGTGAAGTGGTTTATAGCTGATAAATTATCATCAGTTACCTTTTACTTTAAAAAAATGCCATACACATACCAAAAAAGACTATCTTTCAAAAGATAGTCTCCTTCATCAACGTGTCGTCACCATTAGAGTCGCAATGGCGATTAGTGTGGCGATGTACCAAGCCCATTGTCGCCGGTTGCTTCTTTCGATTCGAGCGGTTAACAGTTCATTTTGGGATTGTAAACGTAAGTCACTGTTTTTTTCCATTGTTTGGAAATTCTTCTCCATCATCTTGAAACTTTTTTCATGTACTGCGAAGTTCTTTTCCATCACATCGAGTCGGTCGTCGATACGATCTAAACGATTATTGACCTTTCCGAACTGAATATCGATTAATTTGAATTGTTGGTCAATTCGTACAAATTGTTGGTCAATCCTTACAAATTGTCGATCAATTTGTTTGAAATTTTGCTTTACTTCCGTTTTAAATTCTTGAAATTCCTTTTGAGTGACCCAATCAGGGGATGAGGGAATTGGCATTGCATCATTTGCTGTCATGATGACCTCCTATTTATTTACTGCTATTTGGTAATACGGTTTATTGATGAAATTTTCTAACTATAGTTTATCGACTTTTTTTGTTTGAATTGATTGATATCACGAAAGGGTATATAGCAGAACTGATTTTCTAATGAAACTATGTTTTAAACTGCACAATATAGCTTTTTCAAACTGTAATAAACGGTAATGGCGCCTTAGAATTCGCCTTTCACACATAATCAGAATTGAACAAATTCGGGTATTTCAATTAGCCAATCTAGCAAGTATGTTATAATGGTTTTAATTATTCGAGCGAATAATGGATAGGAGATATAATTCATGGGAATGCGTGTTGATAATTATGTTGATCCAAAAGAAAAGAAGGAAGTTGATGACAAGCGCATCAAGATGTTGAAGCTGTTTTCTAAAGTAGCGACAGCAACTTGTATCTTGATGTATGTTTCATACATCCCTCAAATTATTTCGAACTTCTCTGGTAACCCTGTGAACCCAGTTCAGCCAGCAGTTGCGATGATTAACGCAACGTTGTGGACGGGTTATGGTTGGTTGAAGACCTACAAGGATTGGCCAATCATCATTTCGAACGTGCCAGGAATTTTCTTTGGACTGTTAACCATTATCACGATTTACGTCCACTAAGATTTGATTACTAACAAAGGTAGCGCCAATTGGGGCTGCTTTTTTTGTGCCAATAATACCGTGCTTTTCTTTTATTTTGTCGGGGTGGTAAAATATTGCTTATTGAAATGAGAGGAGTCGACGATGTCAATTGCATTAGCTGATAAAGTCAGTGCCCTATCTGGCGTTGGCCCGAAGCGGGAAAAAGCGCTACAAGAACTAGGCATTTTTACTATTAACGATTTGCTTACTTACTATCCATATCGCTATGATGACCTTGGTGAAAGACTTCCCTCAGAAACATTGGATGGGGAAAAAGTGACTTTTAAAGGGGTCATTTCCACACCCGCCATTGTTCGTCGCTTTGGAAAACGGTCGCAAACGGTTCTTGGCCTTCTCGTCGACCGTGAAAACGTCCGGGTGACTTTTTTTAACCAACCATGGATCGCCAAAAATCTAGAAGTTGGTCAGGAAGTGGCCATTTACGGTACCTATAACGCGGCGAAAGCCTCGTTGACCGCTATAAAATTGGTGCCGGCCTCTGCTGATGGTTTGGCGCCGATTTATCCGGTGTCAAAGGGGATTAAGGCAAAGACCGTTGCTGAATTAGTGGAGCAGGCCTGGGGACAAATGCGGGGCAGCATGCCCAATCTTGTGCCAGCAACGCTCCGTGCTAAGTACCGCCTCCTTGATAAGAATCAGCAGGTCGAATACGCTCACTTTCCCAAAGATAAGGTCGAATCAAAAGCCGGCCGGCGTTCGGCCGCTTTTGAAGAGTTCTTCCTTTTCCAAATGCGCTTACAGTTGATTAAACAAGCAGACCAACGTTTCCTTGGCGAGGCCCTACAGTATGACCGTGAAAAGGTGATGGCCTTCATCAAGGCATTGCCCTTTGAATTAACGGACGCACAAAAACGGGTGGTTGACGAAATTTTGGCCGATCAAGCAGCCCCGCAACACATGAATCGTTTGCTTCAGGGGGATGTTGGTTCCGGAAAAACGGTCGTGGCAGCTATCGCCATGTATGCGGCGGTGACCGCTGGCAACCAGGGAGCCATTATGGCGCCGACTGAAATTTTAGCTCAGCAACATGCCAAGGGTTTAGCCAAGCTCTTTGATGCCGCTGGTATTCCATTACGTGTCGAACTGTTGACCTCGGGGTTGAAAGCTGCCCAAAAACGACAAATTCTTGAAGATTTGGAATCTGGTGATATTGATATTGTGGTTGGCACCCACGCTTTGGTACAAGACGGGGTTCATTTTCATCACCTTGGGTTAGCCGTGATTGATGAACAACATCGTTTTGGTGTGAAACAACGGGCGAAGTTGCGTGAGGGGGGCGTCAATCCTGATATCTTAGCCATGACGGCCACGCCAATTCCGAGAACGTTAGCCATAACCGCCTATGGGGAAATGGAAGTGTCGGTAATTGACGAACTGCCAGCGGGACGAAAGCCGATTATTACGCGACACCTTTCAAACCGGCAACACGACCAAGCGATGGCGCTGCTAAAGTCTGAATTGGCCAAGGGGGCCCAAGCTTACGTGGTGACCCCCTTAATTGAAGAATCAGAAAGTCTGGACGTGCAAAACGTGACGGCGGTTTATCAGGAGCTGCAAGAAGCGCTCCCAGATTACACAGTTGGCCTCTTACATGGCCGCCTGCCCAAAGAGGATAAGGACACGTTGATGGCCGGCTTTAGCCGCAATGAAGTGCAGGTACTGGTTGCGACGACTGTTGTCGAGGTTGGGGTGGATGTGCCCAATGCCTCAGTTATGTTAATATTAGATGCTGACCGTTTTGGGCTGGCGCAGCTGCATCAGTTGCGTGGTCGTGTGGGTCGTGGAGAACGTCAATCCTATACGATTCTCCTGGCGGATCCAAAAACGGATTACGGAAAGGAACGACTGGCAGCACTCGTTGAAACGACGGATGGCTTCGAATTAGCCCAAAAGGATCTCGAATTGCGAGGTTCTGGTGATATTTTGGGGACGAAGCAGTCGGGCATGCCAGACTTTAAAGTCGGGGATCCAATCAAGGACTTAACCATGCTGACCATTGCCCAAGAAGAGGCATTGAAGGTCGTTCGACAGCCCGACTGGGAAAAAGAAGTTGATAACCAAGCCTTGGTTGAGCACCTTTCCGAAACGATGGCGGCCTATCGGCACTTTGATTAATAAATAGAAATAGCTTTTTTAAGGAGAATAATCGTGATTAAGATTGCAGTTGATGCCATGGGCGGTGACTTTGCCCCAGAAGAAATTGTGAAAGGGGTGGAAGCCGCTCGTGATCGTTATGATGATTTGACGTTCCTACTCTTTGGAACAGAAAATCAGGTAAAGCCCTTGATTCAAAACATGGACCGTTTGACTTTGATTGGAACGACGGAAGAAATCGAGATGGGTGAAGAACCCGTGAAGGCCATGAAAAACAAGCCAAACTCTTCTTTAGTTCGGGCTGCTCAAGCCGTTAAAGATGGGCAAGCAGACGCTTTCTTCTCGGCTGGAAACACTGGGGCAATTTTAGCGGCTTCAATCTTTATCATTGGCCGGATTCGTGGCGTGGAACGTCCAGCTTTGGCCTCTGCCTTTCCATGTTTTGGAGGCGGTCATGACGAGTTTGTCTTCATGGACCTTGGCGCAAACGCTGAAAATAAGCCATCGCATCTCTACCAGTATGGTATTTTGGGTAGCTTTTATGCCGAATCTGTTATGGGAATCAAAAATCCCCGTGTCCGCTTGTTGAACAACGGGGGTGAAGAAGATAAGGGCGATGAGATTCACAAGGCCGCCCATCAACTGATGAAGGATACGGATGCTTTTAATTTCTTAGGAAATGTGGAATCCCGCGAAATTATGGATGGCACGGCCGACGTGGTTGTGGCAGATGGCTTCTCAGGAAATGCAACTTTGAAGGCAATCGAGGGAACGGCTTTGACCATGATGGACCAACTTAAGCAGTCCATTAAGGGTTCTGGAATCCGCGGTATGTTGGGGGCATTGCTCTTGAAGCCGGCGCTGCGTTCATTGAAGCATAAGCTCGACTTTAACGAAAACGGTGGAGCCGTTGTTTTGGGTGTTAAGGCGCCGGTTGTCAAGACACACGGATCTGCTAAAGCGAATGCGGTGGCCAATTCAATGGGTCAAATTAAGCGGATGGTTCAAGAAAACCTTGTTGGAAAAACAACCGATTTCATTAAGGAAAATGCTGAACAACTGAAAGTGAAAAAATCGTCAAAATAACTACCGCAAAGCGCCTTTTTTGTGGTAGTATAGGTTCGATTTGATTTAGCTTGAGGAGAGAGCAATGGCGTTATCGAAAGAACAAATTTACGAGAAGCTGGCGTGTGAAGTATCCAAACGATTTGAGGTGCCGCGAGAGACAATCGAGGGCGACCACGACTTTGTTAAGAAGCTCGGTGCTGATTCAATCGACGTCGTGGAACTCGTTGTTGAAGTGGAAGACGAATTTGATATTGAAATTCCAGACGAAGACCTCGACGAATTAACAACGCTAAATAAAGTAACGGATTATATTTATGACCACCAGGGTAAGTAACTTTTTAAAGAAGAAAGCTACCCAATCAACCAAGCAACAAAAACCTTGGATGAAGAGGATAGGGACTCCCGAACAGCTGGTTTTACAAAAGCAAGTTGAACAGGTGTCCCTTTCTGCTTTTGGTCTTCCTTTCAAACACCAGGCTGTTTTTAATGCCCGTTTGCAAACAACCGGCGGTCGTTACCATCTTTCTGATCATCACCTGGATTTTAATCCAAAGATGGCGGACCGTGACGACTTTGAGCAGGTGATTAAACACGAACTCTGTCATTATCATCTGCATTTAGCAAAGCGGGGTTATCGCCATGTTGATCAGGATTTCAAGATTTTGTTAAAACGAGTTGGCGGCAGCCGTTATGCACCAGATGTTGGGGCGCGTCGGCAGGTTGCCAAGCCCTATCATTATGTTTGCGAGAATGGTCATCCTTTTGATCGAGTTCGAGCGGTGAACGTGTCGCGCTACCGCTGTGGTCGCTGTCGTGGTCGCCTGTTTTTGGTTCGACAGGATGGAAAGTAACCACTCCAAGAAGAAAGAGAACGAATCGTCATGTTATACACCTGGTTAAAAATTGCCTGGGCCTTTCTAAATTTACTGGTCTATCCATTTCTATTTTTGCTCGCCTACCACGGCCGTTTTTCTGTGACCGTGACCATTGTGAGCGCTTCACTTTTCTTTTTGCTGTCGAACGCTTGTTTTATTGCCATTATTTATTTTCAATACAAAAGTCGTCCCAAAGACCCCTTTGACAATCGTTCGGTGACCGAAAAGCACCATGAATGACTAGCAAGAGTTGAGGTAAAGCGTTCACCCGTTATTTGCGGGGGAGCGCTTTTTTTGCTATGATAAATGGCAGAATTAAGCGCTTACAAAAGAGGTTTCCAATGGCTGAAGAAAAGAAAAACGCCACAATTTATGATGTTGCTGCGGCAGTTGGGGTTTCCTTGGCCACGGTTTCTCGAGTCGTGAACGGGTCCGAAAATGTTCGTCCCGCAACACGTGATAAAGTCCGGGCTGCGATTGAAGAGTTGGGATATCGACCAAATGCGGTGGCCCGTGGCTTGGCTTCTAAGAAAACGACCACGGTTGGGGTTGTCATGCCAGACATGACGAATCTATTCTATTCTGAATTGACTCGTGGCATTGATGACGTGGCCAACATGTACCAATACGATGTTTTGCTCACCAACACTGATGATGATCCCAAACGAGCCGTGACCGCCATTCGTAATTTGGCTGATAAGCAAATTGACGGGTTGATTTACATGGGTAGCCAGCTGTCTAAACAGGTACAAGAGGCCATGAAAATGGCTGACGTGCCCGTCGTGTTGGCGGGCTCCGTTGATCAAAAGGGAATCCTGCCTTCCGTCAACATTGATTATCAGGCCGCCTTTGAAGAGGTGACGAATCGCTTTTTGTCGGAAGGACAAGAGCGAATCGCTTTAGTCATTGGATCGGCTGATCGGCCGATTGATGTGGATTATCGGCGGGCCGGCTATGGACTGGCATTAGAAAAAGTCGGTCGAGATGTGGATGAATCGTTGATTTTTTCAGGACCCCGTTCCTATGAGGACGGACAGGCATTGGCTGCCCAAATTCATGCTAGTGGTGCTCGAGCCGCGATTGTCTACGATGATGAAGTGGCTCTTGGGGTGTTGAACGGTTTGCAAGATGCCGGGGTGAAAGTGCCGGATGACTTTGAAATTGTTTCGGCCAATAACACGACTTTTACAATGGTGGCCCGTCCAGAACTGTCTTCAATTGACCAGCCAAAGTATGATATTGGTGCAGTTGCGATGCGTTTGTTAACCAAGTTAATGGACCAGGATTCACTCAATCAAAAGCAAGTGATTTTGCCACATACCATGGTGAACCGCGCATCAACAAAGTCTGCAAAAAGGAACTAATCTTGATTAGTTCCTTTTATTTAGAATGAAAATAAATTATTGCCTTTTGTAGTATCCTCCATTAAACTGTTTAGAGAAAGTTTTGGGAGGAAAGCATTTTGAAAAACATTCGAACATTATCACCATTTTCATTGGTGTTACTTTTTATTTCCTTTACCATGTCGATTTCACAGTCGACAATGACAACGGCTTATCCCATTTTGATGAAGCAGTTCGGTATTGATGCTGCCGCTGTTCAGTGGGTAACCTCCGCCTTTATGGTGGCCATGACGCTGGTCATGCCGCTGTCACCCTGGTTATTGGATAATTTACATTTGAAGGCCTTGTTAAACGTTATTGTGGCAACGTTCCTAGTTGGAACAGCCATTGCCATGGTGACACCAAACTTCTTGGGCGTCATTGTGGGCCGTTTGCTAGAAGGAATGGCCGTGGGTGCACTCTTTCCAACATACCAGGCGGTAATCATGGAAAACACGCCGAAGGAAGAACGCGGAATTGCCATGGGCGCCGTTGGGCTGGTCATGTCGTCCGCTCTAGCAGTTGGCCCAATTGTGTCAGGGATTGTTTTGCAATTTGGGACATGGCGCTTGCTCTTTGCCTTTTTCTTCGTTGTTTTGTTGGCGTTGATTACGCTGATGCAGGGACAAATTAAGAATACGCATCAACTAAACAAGCGTGACTTTGACTTTTTGTCCGCCTTCTTGTTGATTGGTTTTGCCGGTATTTTGTACACGGTTTCTATTTTGCCAACAAAGGGTTGGTCAATTAGCTTGGCAGTGACACTGATCGTTTCAATTGTTTTGCTAGCAATCTTTGTGCGGCGTCAGTTAAAGCAGGATAATCCGTTCTTGGATTTGCGTGTTTTTGAACACCAGGGATACTTGCCAGCCATGTTATTGACGGGAATGTCTTATTCGGGATTGATTACGGCAACGGTCATTATGCCACTCTATTTTCAAAAGGTCTTTGGGCTTGCGCCACTGTGGTCCGGCCTTTTGATGATTCCCGGAGCGGCCTTCTTGTCATTTTTGAATCCTAAAACGGGACGCTTGCTTGGTCAAATTGGGCTGCGTCCATTAGTGTTGATTGGATCAACAATGATGATTGCAGGGTATCTTTTCTTAGCGTTCTTTGGAACAAAGTTCCTCCTTCTGGCAATTATTGGTGCGATGTTGCTTGAAGGTGGTAACGCCTTCATTATGATGCCAGCCGTAACGGCCGCTTCGAATGCTTTGCCAAACCACTTAATTTCTCACGGAACGGCCATTATCACGACCATGCGCCAATTAATTGGGGCCTCTTCAATTTTACTAGCCGGAATCCTTATTGGTTTCTTCCACAACGTGCACAGTTATGGTCTGTCATTAAACATGACGGCTGGTTGGTTTGTTTTGATTCCACTTTCTGGTTATCTTTTGGCAACCCGCATCAAGGCGGTTAATCCAGACGTTGAAGTCGACTAATGTCGGCTTTTTTACTAGCTTTTGTTTGTAACATCACGTAAAATAGAAAAAATAAGTTTTTTTAAAATCTGGCGAGCATTGTGGAGGCTATCGTGGCAAAGAAACCGTTTTTAATTGGAATTACTGGTGGTTCAGGATCAGGAAAGACGACCGTTTCAAAGGCGTTGATTACACGACTTTCTGATAATAATCCAATTTTATTGCAACAAGACGTCTACTATAAGGATCAGTCAAACAAACCAATGGAAGAGCGGATGAAAACTAACTATGATCATCCGGATTCAATTGAAACGGACTTATTTGTTTCTGATTTGGAAAAGTTGATTCATCAAGAAGCAATTGATGCGCCCGTTTATGACTATGCTGCACACACCCGTTCAAAAGAAACCACACACATTGAACCGGGGGATGTCATTATTGTTGATGGTGTTTTGCTCTTTAACGATGCGCGAGTGCGTGATTTAATGGATCTCAAGGTATATGTTGACACGGATGATGACATTCGCTTTATTCGTCGTTTGCAGCGGGATACACATGAGCGTGGACGTACGGTTGAAGGTGTGATTGAACAATATACCGCAACGGTCAAGCCGATGCACAACCAATTTGTGGAACCCACAAAGCGCTATGCGGATATCATAGTGCCTGAAGGTGGTGGTAACTACGTGGCCATTGATATGTTGATGAACCAGGCTATCGCGATGGTGAAAAAAGAAGATTAATTGTTTGAAAAGATAGGGCGTCCTATCTTTTTTTAATTATTTTTATTCTAATCTCTTGCAAGTTTATTATAGAGTGCTATTATGTGGGTAAAGAAAAAAGGAGGTTCATGATGGCAACTGAACGTGATGGATTAAAGGAAAACCGCGAATCATTTAAGAAGGCGGAAGTAAAGGAAGTCCGTGACAAGGCTGAAGAACAGCATGAACACCAAGATGCTGCAGTTGAACATGCTAAGCATAAGGACGCCCGTTATGACAATGAAGCTTTTGAAGCTGAAAAGAAGGAATACGAGGGGTAATTTTTATGGAAAAGCAACACGAATTTGAAGCAGCTGACGCACGCGAAGTTGAAGACGCAAAGCGCCAAGAAGTTCGCGATGAAAAGCAATCAGAATTTACGCTTTCATCTCACGAAGCTCGTGAAAAAAAGGCTGAAGACAAGTAAGCTACAAAAAAGAGGATTCGCTTAAGAATCCTCTTTTTTGTTGGCTTTTAATTTTTAATGGCGTCTTGTTCCTTCGATTACATCACGCATTGTGTCAACAACCGTTTGAGTGGCCTTTGGCAACTTCGAACCGGTTAGGGTGAAGAGTGTATCGACAATGGTTAGTTGGGCGATTAACGAAGACATTGATTCGGAACGATAATTAACCTCTTCTGCCAGCGAAAGAAGGACAATGTCAGCCATTTTAGCAAGGGGTGAATCACTAAAGGACGTGATGGCGATGAATGGTACGTGGTGCTCTTTCAGTTTTTGCGCTAAAAAGAGCGTATCATCGTTACGACCAGAATGTGAGATAACAACGGCAGTGTCTTGCGGTGTTAGTTTGACCGCTTGCATGAGCTGAATATCATAATCGGGATGTGAAATGACGTCAATGGGCGTTCTTAAGAACTTGTGGTAGGCATTAAAAGCCACAATAGACGAACCACCAATGCCAAAAAAGCCCACCCGCTTGGCAGAGATTAGCCACTCTAAGGCCTTATCCAAAGTCGAAGATGAGAGGGCATCCGACGTCATTGTTAGGGCGTTTTGGGCACCCGAAAAAACTTTTTGACGAATGGCCTTTGTGTTGTCATCATCCGTAATTTCACCGAAAAGGTCGACTGGTGGCTTGCTTTGTTGGTAGGAAGCTAGTGCGACCGAAAAGTCGCGATAGGATTCGAAACCAATTTTTTTAACGAAGCGCGAAATTGAAGCTGTCGAAACACCTGTCTTTTTAGCCATTGATTGAATGGTATCTTGGGCTGCTTGATTTAGTTCCTTCAATATGTAGTGAATGAGTTTTTTTTCGGTTTGATTGTATTTGTTGGGTTCTTGCCCAAGTTGGGCAAAGATGGCCCGTGATTTACTTTCTAGCATGTTTTGGTCCTTTGTTCTCTTTACTATACCGGAGATGAAAGTTATTTTCAATTATGCCTTGTGTTCTGAAAAATATTTTCATATAATAGGATTGTAGTAAAAAAATGAAATACTAAAAAGAGGTAGTACACATGAAGTTTGCCATGATTGGTCTTGGAAAGATGGGTCTTAACTTGGTTAAGAACGCCGTTGACAATGGCCACGAAGTTGTTGCATTTGATTTGAACAAGGACTTTGTTGCAGAAGCTGATGCTTACTCAGACAAGGTTGAAGGTGTTAACTCACTCGATGAAATGTTGGCAAAGTTGCCTTCACCAAAGGTTGTTTGGGTAATGGTTCCTGCCGGAAAGCCAACCAACTCAACAATCGATACTTTGATTGAAAAGATGGACAAGGGCGACATCATCATTGATGGTGGAAACTCAAACTACAAGGACAACCTTGAACAAAACAAGCGCACGACTGCTGCTGGCATCAACTTGTTTGATGCTGGTACGTCTGGTGGTATGGCCGGTGCTCGTAACGGTGGAAACTTCATGATTGGTGGAGACAACAAGGAAGCTTGGGCCGAAATCGAACCATTGTTCAAGTCAATCGCTCAAAAGGATGGTTACTTGTACACTGGTCGTTTGGGATCAGGTCACTACTTGAAGATGGTCCACAATGGTATCGAATACGGTATGATGGAAGCCATCGCCGAAGGGTTCGAAGTGTTGGAAGCATCACAATTCGATTACGATTACGAAGCAGTTGCTAAGCTTTGGAACAACGGATCTGTTGTTCGTTCATGGTTGATGGAATTGATTGAAGAACAATTTGCTAAGGATCCTAAGTTGTCAAAGATTTCTGGCGTTATGCACTCATCTGGTGAAGGTAAGTGGACGGTTGAAGAATCACTTGACTTGGAAGTTCCAGCACCAGTTATCTACTTGTCATTGGCAATGCGCTACCGTTCATTGCAAGCTGACACGTTTACTGGAAAGGTTGTTTCAGCTTTGCGTAACGGCTTCGGTGGTCACGCAATGGACTCAGCTAAGTAAACTTTCAAAGAAACATTCTAAAAGCTCCCACTCGGGGGCTTTTTGTTTGCCGGCTAAAGTAAGCGGTAACAATGTTGAATGTTTATTCGGTATTTTGTCTTATAACTCTCATAAAAATGGAGACAGAACATGAATTATATGATTGGAATTGACCTTGGGACAACGTCGACCAAGGCCGTCTTGTTTGACGACAAGAATCAGGTTGTCGCTCAAGCAAATTACGGTTATCCGCTATATCGCGATACGACCGATATGGCAGAAGAGGATTTGGAAGAAATTTTTGTTTCCTTTACCAACGCCTTGGTAGCTGTTGTTCGTAAGGCTGAATTAAGTAAGGGCAATACCATTCAAGCGGTTTCTTTCTCTTCCGCCATGCATTCGCTGATTGCTTTTGACAAGGATTGGCAGCCATTGACGCGTGTCATCACTTGGGCCGATACGCGGGCCGTTAATTATACGGAAGAACTGAAGTCTACCGGTCTTGGGATGGAGATTTACCAGAAGACTGGAACGCCTATCCACCCAATGGCACCGTTATCAAAGCTTTTGTGGTTGAAAAACGAAAAGCCAGAAATCTTTAAGAATGCTGCCCACTACTTGGGTATTAAGGAATATCTTTTCCACCGTTTGTTCGGTACAAACAAGATGGATATTTCGATTGCTTCTGGAACCGGTCTTTTCAACATCTTTGATTTGGATTGGGATAGTCAGGCTCTTGAAGTAACTGGCATTAAGAAGGAACAGTTGCCTGAAACGGTTTCGCCCTATGAATACGAAAAGGGCATGAGCAAGGATTTGGCAGCGGTGATTGGCATGCCTGCCGATGTACCTTTCGTTTATGGAGCGGGGGATGGACCGCTGTCAAACCTTGGGGTTGACGCCGTTCAACCAGGTGTGGCTGCCATCACAATCGGTACTTCCGGTGCCATTCGTGTTGTTTCGGATAAACCAGTGATTGATCCTAAGGGACGTACCTTTACCTATGCCTTGGATAAGGATCACTGGGTGGTTGGTGGACCGGTGAACAACGGTGGTGATGTCTTCCGTTGGGCCCGTGACAACCTCTTTGATGCTGAAAAATCGACAGCCGCTCTTCTTGGACAAGACGCCTATGACCTGATGACGGAAATTGCTTCTAAGATTCCGGCTGGTTCTGATGGTTTGCTTTTCCACCCATATTTGGGTGGAGAACGTGCGCCCATTTGGGATGCCAATGCTCGTGGCTCATTCTTTGGGTTGAACCACTCACATACCCGTGCCAACATGCTGCGTGCTGTTCTTGAAGGCATTACCTTTAACGTGTACATGGTGTCACTGGCTTTGGAAGAAGTGGTTGGTTCTCTGAAATCAATCCAGGCGACGGGTGGTTTTGCCCGCTCACCACTTTGGCGTCAAATGTTCGCTGATATTTTTGAGCAGCCAGTGACTGTCCCTCAAGCCTTTGAGTCTGGGGCTTTGGCTGCTGTTGTGGTCGCCCAGAAAGCACTTGGTCAAATTGATGACCTTTATGAAATTTCGAAGTACATTGGTAAGTCCAATACTTATCAGCCAGATCCAGAAAACTTTCAGGCTTACCGAGAATTGGCGCCGATCTTTATTCGACTTTCTCGTCAATTACAAACTGAGTATGACAACATTGCCGATTTCCAGCGTAAGCACGCTCGTTCGGCTGACAAGAAATAAGGGAGTAGGGGCTTTGCCCTAAAACAAAACCATGGAATTTATCATGTTAATTCTGTCCATTTTGCTTTTGTTGCTTTTAATCACCAAATTCAAATTGAACACTTTCGTATCATTGGTCATTACAGCGATTGTTTTGGCTTTACTATTGGGAATGAACCCTTCAAAGATTCCAGACGCAGTTCTTGGTAACCAAGGAATGGGAAACATTTTGGGATCAAACGCCGTCATCTTCATCTTTGGTGGCATGATTGGTCGTTTGGTTGCCGATGCCGGTGGTTCGTATCGAATCGCTAAGACGCTCATTGCTTGGTTCGGTCTGAAGCGCTTGCAGTGGGCCGTGCTGCTGGCCTCCTTCATCATTGGAATTTCAATGATTTTCGGGGTGGGAATGGTGCTCTTGATTCCAATCGTGTTTGCGGTTGCCATTGAGGCTGGTGTGCCATTGCTTTACTTGGGTGTTTCCATGACGGCTGCGCTGTCATCTGCTCAAGGATTTTTGCCACCACAACCAGCCCCAACGGCGGTTGCCTCACAGTTAAACGCAAACATTGGTTTGATGCTGTTAGTTGGACTTTTCGTTTCGGTTATTACAGCCGTCGTTGCCGGTCCTGTCTTTACGAAGTTGGCGCAGAAATACGCACCCGATGCTTTTAAGTTCAAGGAACACATCGAGGCCGTTGGTGACGTAAAGGAATACGACTTGGACAAGACCCCATCATTTGGTCTTTCTGTTTTAACTTCCGTCTTCCCATTGGTCTTCATGATTATTGCAACGATTTACAAGTTGGTCGTTACCGGTGGTAAGACACCGAAAAACCCTGACGCAGTTTACCAAGTCATTGATTTCTTGGCTAATCCAGCCATCGCGATGACGATTTCGCTTGTTTTGGCCATCTTTACAATGGGTATCATGCAAAAGCGTGACATGAAAACGGTTGGAACATCATTGAATGAGGGAATGAACGCGGTTTCTGGTATTCTGTTAATTGTTGGTGGTGGAGGAGCCCTTCGTGGTGTCCTTGTGACCTCGGGTATGTCGGCTAAGATTGCCGATCTCTTCCAGTCTTCTGGTTCCATGTCACCAATTACTATTGTCCTCTTTGCTTGGGCCGTTGCCTCCTTGCTACGAATTGCTGTTGGTTCTGCAACGGTTGCTGGGATTACAGCGGTTGGTGTTGTGAACGGCATTTTGGCCGCCAATCCACATGGTGACATGCTCCTTGTTTTGGTTGCGCTTGCCATTGGTGCGGGTTCATTGATTGCTTCTCACGTCAACGATGCTGGATTCTGGATTTTCAAGGAATTCTTTGACCTAACGGTTAAGCAAACCTTCCAGATTTGGACGGTTCTGGAGACGGTTATTTCGATTACCGGCTTAATTCTAATTTTGATTTTAACGGCGGTGTTCGTTTAAAAATGAAAGCCCACCGGTTAGTTCCGGAGGGCTTTTTATTGTGAAAAGTCAAAATCAGTTTTGCAATTTTGGAAGAGTCTGGTAAAATAGTGACCATCGGATGACCGCCAATGAGTGGTCACTTTTGAAATTGAAACGAAAGGTTATTATGAAAAATAAAAAAATTGGTTTATTGCAGCTGGTTCTGCTAGGCCTTGGTTCCTTGATTGGTTCCGGTTGGCTATTTGGTTCATGGGAAGCAACCCGTGTGGCTGGACCAGCGGCGATTATTTCTTGGATTGTTGGTGCAGTTGTCATCGGAGTGATTGCCTACACGTACGTGGAGTTGGGAACGATGTTCCCTCAATCTGGGGGGATGTCGAAGTTCGCTCAGTATACACACGGTTCTTTGCTTGGTTTCATTGCCTCATGGGCTAACTGGGTGTCATTGATTACCTTGATTCCAATCGAGGCCGTCGCGGCCGTTCAATACATGGCGACTTGGCCATGGTCTTGGGCAAACTGGACGCACCATTTCTTGGAAAATAATCAAATTACCACCCCAGGTTTGCTGGTGGTGTTTGGCTTTATTATCATCTTTACCTTGTTGAACTACTGGTCTGTTTCCCTTTTGACTAAGTTCACGTCATTCATTTCCTTCTTTAAGTTGGGCGTGCCATTGTTGACTATCATTATGTTGACCATTGCCTCTTTCCACCCATCAAACTATGGATCGAACATGCATGACTTTATGCCATACGGTACGGCGCCTATCTTTGCGGCAACGACCGTTTCTGGTATTATTTTCTCCTTTAACGCTTTCCAAACCATCATTAACTTTGGTTCAGAAGTGAAGGACCCTACCAAGGATATTTCACGTGGAATCGTGATTTCTTTGAGTGTTGCGGCTGTTTTGTACATTTTGATTCAGTCGACTTTCATTACAGCGATTGAACCATCTGAAATCGCTAAGTTCGGTTGGCATGGAATTAACTTCCAGTCACCGTTTGCCGATTTGGCCATCTTGGTCGGTTTGAACTGGTTGTCTATCTTGCTTTATACGGATGCCTTTATTTCGCCATTCGGAACCGGTGTGTCCTTTGCGGCTTCAACCGGTCGTGTTTTGGCAGCTATGGCTTCCGATAAGCACATTCCGCAATTCATTGGAAAGATTAACGAAAAGTACGGTATTCCTCGTATGGCCATGGTGACCGATGCGGTCTTGTCCATGATCATGGTTTCGCTCTTCCGTTCATGGGGAACCTTGGCGGCCGTAATTTCAACGGCAACCTTGATTGCCTACTTGACTGGACCCGTTACGGTGATGTCACTTCGTGAAATGGCACCGGAATTCACCCGGCCATTCAAGTCTAAGTCCATGAAGTGGGTAGCCCCTTTGGCCTTTGTTTTGGCTTCCTTAGCCACTTACTGGGCAATGTGGCCAACGACCATTGAAGTGATTTTGATCATTATCTTGGGCTTGCCATTCTACTTCTATTACGAATGGCGCCAAGGATTTGCTTGGTCACGCTTGAAGAAGCAGCTCCAAGGATCATCATGGTTGCTCTTTTATTTGATTGCCTTGTCAATTGAATCATACATTGGGTCAACGGAATTCAACGGAATTGGTTGGATCCACTACCCATGGGACTTCTTAATGGTAGCCATTGTTGCCTTAGCATTCTATGCTTGGGGTAAGGGTTCACATTTGATTACGAAGTATTTCAAGCGCGCTAAAAAGGTGAACGATTCTGTTGACTTTGAAGAGCCTGCTGAAGAAACGAATTAATATGAGAAAGTCAGGTTTAACCTGGCTTTTTATTTTGTTACTTTTTTCAATTATTACAATTGACAATGAGATGTTATACTGATAAGGTTGAAAAATAGTTTAATTAAAAGTAAATGAGGAAGAATATGAACGATGAAAAGCGGGGTTCCTGGTTACAAAGAGCCGATCCATCAGCCTTTGAACAATCAGATAAGCATCTCCCCAAGACGCTTGGTGTGAAAGAAATGTTGGCCATGGGGGTTGGAACCATTGTTGGGGCAACCATCTTTACCATGCCTGGAATTGTAGCGGCTAGCCACGCAGGTGCTGCTGTCACAATTTCGTTCATTTTGGCGGCCGTCGTTTCGGGGTTGACGGCTTTTGCCTATGCAGAATTTGCTTCTGTATTGCCATTCGCCGGATCTGCCTATTCCTGGATTTCGGTTGTTTTTGGTAAAGTCTTTGGCTGGGTCGCTGGTTGGGCGCTCTTGGCCGAATACTTTATTGCCGTTGCCTTCGTTGCGTCTGGTTGGTCGGCTAATATGAAGCTATTCCTTTCCTCTTTTGGTTGGGAATTGCCAAAGTCTTTGGCTAATCCATTTTCTGCTGGAAACGGGGGAGTCATTGATCTCTTCGCCCTGTTGGCCGTGCTAATTGTGGCCACCCTGTTGTTCCGTGGAACAAAGAACACAGCTAAAGTTGAAAACACCTTGGTTGTCTTGAAGGTGGGCGTCATCTTGCTCTTTATTGTTGTTGGCGCAACGGCTATCCATCCAACTAACTATGCCCACTTTATTCCAGCTCACCAACCTGGAACGACTTTTGGTGGTTGGCAGGGAATTTCTGCGGCCGCTTCACAAATTTTCTTAGCATACATTGGCTTTGATTCCATTGCAGCGAATTCAGCGGAAGCTAAGAACCCTCAAAAGACGATGCCGCGTGGGATTATTGGTTCCTTAATCGTGGCGACTGCTCTTTTTGTTGCCGTCGCATTGGTTTTGGTTGGTATGTTCCACTATAGCAAGTATGCCAACAATGCGGCGCCAGCTGCTTGGGCTCTGTTAGAAGCTGGTCACCCCATGGTGTCCCACCTGCTTTCTGTCGTGGCCTTAGCTGGTATGTTTACTGGTTTGATTGGAATGATGTTGGCTGGTTCACGTTTGCTCTATGCCTTTGGCCGTGACGGCCTATTACCAGGTTTCCTTGGCAAGGTTTCGACAAAGGGACAGCCAAACAATGCTTTGATTGCTCTTTCTGTCATTGCCATCCTGGTTGGTTCAATCTTTTCCTTTACTGAATTGGCCGGTTTGATTTCTGCTGGAACGCTGATTGCCTTTATTATGGTTTCACTCGGTATTTACTCACTACGCAAGCGTGAAGGCGTCGATTTGCCTGAACCGTCATTTAAGATGCCACTTTACCCAGTCCTGCCTGCTTTAGCAGCGCTGGGAGCTGGATACATTTTCTATACCCTTGACCACCAAGCTCAGAGTTATTCTGTTGGGTGGTTTGTTCTTGGATTGATTGTCTATGCCGTTTATGGTGCAAAGCATTCAAAGTAACTTTTGGACACAGTGATTGCTGAACTAGAAAAGTCGTCGTTACCGGCGACTTTTTTATTGCGATAGAAACCGAAAGTAGCAGCACTATGGTATACTATAGGTAGCATTTGGATATGCAGTTCAATGAACTTTTTCTAGCGAGGCTCCGGGTGGTGGAAGGGGCTAAGGGTTCTTGTTCTGTGCTCCCAAAGGATTTGCCATTTTGGCCGCTTTCCTGGCGTTACAAGGTTTGAGGTAAGACTTTTTCAGTCATTACAAACAGCGGTGGTACCACGGTCACGCGTCCGCTCTTTGTGATGGCTTTTTCTGTTAGATAAAAGGAGTTGTTGTATGAAAGAATTATCATCAGCAGAAATCCGGCAAATGTTTTTGGATTTCTTTGCGTCAAAGGATCACTTGGTGGTTCCCTCAAAGTCATTGATTCCAGAAAATGATCCCTCCCTTTTGTGGATTAATTCTGGTGTGGCGACTTTGAAAAAATACTTTGATGGTTCCGTTGTGCCACCAAAGCCACGGTTGACCAACGCCCAAAAGGCCATTCGAACCAATGACATTGAAAACGTTGGTAAGACAGCCCGCCATCACACGCTCTTTGAAATGATGGGAAACTTCTCAATTGGTGATTATTTCAAGGAAGAAGTGATTCCTTGGGCGTGGGAGTTGCTGACTTCACCTGAATGGTACGGCTTGGATAAGGAAAAGTTGTACGTGACGGTTTATCCCAAGGATCAGGAATCAAAGAAGATTTGGGAAGAAAAGACGGACTTGCCAGACGGTCATATTTACGAAGTGGAAGATAACTTTTGGGACATTGGAGAAGGCCCTTCAGGACCCGATTCTGAAATCTTTTACGACCGAGGAGAAGCCTTTGCGGACTTGCCTGCTGATGATCCGGAAATGTATCCTGGTGGTGAAAACGAACGTTACTTGGAAATTTGGAACATTGTTTTCTCACAGTTCAACCACTTGCCTGGTTTGACAGACAACAGTACCTATCCAGAATTGCCCCATAAAAACATTGATACGGGGATGGGATTGGAACGATTGGTTTCTGTTTTCCAGAATGGTCGCACGAATTTTGACACTGATCTTTTCTTGCCTATTATTCATGCAATTGAACCGTTGACGGATGGCAAAGTCTATGATGAAACGAAGGATACGGAAGATAACGTTTCCTTCAAGGTGATTGCTGACCACATCCGGGCCGTTGCCTTTGCGATTTCTGATGGTGCCAAGCCTTCAAATGAAGGCCGTGGTTACGTTATTCGTCGACTCCTGCGTCGGGCCGTTTTGCACGGGCAAAAGTTAGGAATTCAAGGCAACTTCTTGGCTAAAATCGTTCCTGCGATGGTGGGGACACTTGATTCTTATTATCCTGAATTGAAGGAAAAAGAAGGATTGATTGAATCCATCATGACGGCCGAGGAAAAGCGCTTTAACAAGACGCTGAAGTCTGGTCTGACCATGTTTGATCAGTTTGTTGCCGAGGCTAAGAAGGCGGGGAAGAACGAGATTTCTGGGCAAGACGCCTTTAAGTTGTCGGACACCTATGGCTTCCCTGTTGAATTAACGGCTGAACAAGCTAGTGAAGTTGGCATGAAAGTGGACATGGCAGGGTTCGAAAAGGCCCTCCAAGAGCAAAAGGATCGGGCGCGAGCAGCGCGTGGTAAAGAACATGCAATGGGTGTTCAAAACGCTGCCTTAACCGACTTAACCGTTCCTTCACAGTACGTTGGTTGGTCGGAAACAGCGGTTGATGACGCAAAGGTTGTCGCCATTATTGCTCATGATGCATCCGGCGTGGCTGTTGACACCGATAGTGCCAAGGCAGGACAGACGGCCTGGTTGGTCTTTGATAAGACGCCTTTCTACGCTGAAATGGGTGGTCAAGTGGCTGACTTTGGAACGGTTAAGGATGAAAACGATGATGTGGTTGCTGAAGTTCGTGATGTTCAAGCCGGACCAAACGGCCAAAACATTCACGAAGTAGACTTGGTTGACGATGTTCAGGTTGGTCAAGTTGTCAACTTGGCGGTGGACATGGAACGTCATCACGCCGTTTCATTGAACCATACGGCCACTCACTTACTTGACCAAGCCTTGCGCAACGTCATTGGTGGGGATGTGCACCAGGCTGGTTCCTTGGTGGAGCCAGAGTACTTGCGTTTTGACTTTAACCATGAGGGACCTGTTGACCAGGCCACGCTCAACCGGATTCAGGATGAAGTGAATTTGCAAATTCAAAAGAACTTGCCAATCACTTGGAAGGAAATGTCCATCGACGAAGCCAAGAAGCTTGGCGCCGTTGCCGTCTTTGACGACAAGTACGGCGACACCGTTCGAATCGTTTCCATCGGCGACTACAACCAGGAGTTTGACGGCGGAACGCATGCTCAGTCAACGGCTGAACTCAATCTATTCAAGATTAGCTCTGAATCAGGCGTTGCCGCTGGAATTCGACGGATTGAAGCTAAGACTGCTTTGCCGGCTTTGACCGATTACCAGGCCGAAGAGCAAACGTTGCAAAGCATTGCCAAGAACTTGAAGGTGCCAAGCTTACTAGCAGTTTCGGACCGTGTGGCTGATTTGGCGACGGAATTGAAGGAAACTAAGAACCAGATGGCCGCTCTGCAAGGCCAGTTAGCAGCCATGCAGGCTTCCGAACTATGGCAAAATCCAGAAGATATTAATGGTTTGTCAGTGGTGGCCGCAAAGGTAACGGTGGAAAACGCTGGTGGACTGCGTCAAATGGCAGATGTTTGGCGTGATAAGGGTGCGTCGAACGTGCTGATTTTGGCTGCTGCCATTGGCGAAAAAGTCAATTTGCTCGTTGCGGCTGATAAGGATGCAAACGCTGCCGGCGTGAAGGCCGGTGATATTGTGAAAGCCATTGCACCAGTTGTTGGTGGTGGCGGTGGTGGCCGTCCGGACCTCGCCCAAGCTGGTGGAAAGGACCAAGCCCAGATTCCAGCTGCTTTGCAAAAGGCCAAGGATTTACTTGGTAATTTGTAAAACTTGCGCTTCGAAAAGTACGGTTATCCTGCCCAAGCAGATGATTCAAATTTTTAGCATCTTTGTTTATTTTGTGAATGAAATCGTGTTAAACTAGAAGCAGAATTAGTTATTAAGATTTATTAAAGAAAGGAGCGTGTGCGATGAGCGTAAGTGATAAAACGGCCATTTTTGACTTTGGCCAACAGGCGCCGAAGAATATCCAAGAAACGATGGAATTGGTTTACGCAGCTCTGGAAGAAAAAGGCTACAATCCAATCAATCAAATTGTTGGTTATTTGATGTCTGGTGATCCAGCCTACATTCCCCGTTTGCATGATGCCCGTAACTTAATTAAACGTCACGAACGTGATGAAATTATTGAGGAACTCGTGCACGCCTATTTGAAAAAATAATGCGGATATTAGGATTAGATGTAGGTTCCAAAACAGTTGGTGTGGCGGTTTCTGATCCCATGGGTTGGACGGCACAGGGAGTCGAGATCATCCGTATTAATGAGGATGAACAGGTTTTTGGTCTTGATCGTCTTGGTGAAATCATCAAGGAGACCAATGCTAAAGCCGTTGTGTTAGGTCTTCCAAAGAACATGAACAATACGGAGGGACCGCGTGCAGAAGCGTCGCGGGCCTATGCCGAGAAGGTAGAAGAGCGCTTTGATTTGCCAACTGACTTTCAAGATGAGCGGTTAACGACGGTTCAGGCCGAGCGGATGCTGATTGAAGAAGCCGATGTTTCACGTAAGAAGCGTAAAAAGGTTATCGATAAAATTGCAGCGGAATTTATTCTGCAAAATTATCTTGATGCCAACGGTAAATTAACAAAGTTATAAAGTAATAAAGGACAGTGTATGGTTAAACAAAACCCTGAAATTGATAAGATTACTCTAGTGGATGATAACGGTGACGAAGCCTTGTATGAAGTGCTTTTCACTTTCCATTCTGAAGAATACGATAAGTCTTACATCTTACTCGTTCCCGATGGTGTTGAGGAAGACGAACAAGTTGACGTTCAGGCTTACATCTTTAACCCAGAAGAGAACGGGGACGAAAAAGATGGCAACCTCTTGCCAATTGAAGATGAGGCCGAATGGGCCATGGTCGAAGAAGTGTTAAACACTTTCTTGGATGATGATTCAAACTTTGAATAAAATCTGATTAAAAGGTACCCTTGCGGGTGCTTTTTTTATCTCTACATAAGTAAAAAAGCGGTATACTTTATTTTTAGAAATAAACGAAAGGAGTGTCAGATGGCGAAAAGGAAACGGCACGTTTGGCTAAAGTTACCGAAAAATAAAAAAGCAAGACGACGTTACTATTTCGTCATCACTTTTTTCCTCTTTCTATTGGTTGCTGCTGCCTGCATGACGCCACAATTTTTGGCAAATCGTCAGGAAGCGCGTTTGGAAGACCAGCGATCGCAACAGTTGAAAAATTGGGCACCCTATGCGCAACAATTACAAAAACAGTATGGGATTTTTTCGTCGATTTCACTTGCTCAAGCAGCCTTGGAGTCTGATTTCGGGCAATCGGAACTAGCCGTAAAAGCCCACAATCTATACGGTGTTAAGGCTTCATCTGGACAATCGTCTGTGACCATGCCGACTAAGGAATATCAAGATGGTTCCTGGGTGACGGTCGACGCCTCTTTTGTTGCTTACCCTTCTTGGCAAGCCTCGATGTTAGCTCATGCGCAGCTCCTAAGGCAGGGAACGTCATGGAACAAGGGGCAATACGCACATGTTCTGGCTGCCAAAAGTTATCAAGCAGCTGCACAAGGTCTCGTAACTGATGGTTACGCGACCGATCCTGACTATGCTGTCAAGCTAGTGCAGGTGATTGAAAAATATCATTTACAGCGCTTTGACTTAGTGAATTAGAGTGAAAAAGTCCGTTTATTTAGGGCTTTTTTTACTGTTTTGACTGGGTAAAAGTCCCGTGATCCTCCGGGTGAAAAAAGCGCTTCTATGCTAAAATAATGGAAGAAGAAAATGACTCTAGGATGGCAAAATGACTGTTGAAGAATTAACCAAGGGGATGAACGATAAGCAAGCGGAGGCGGTTGAAACAACCGAAGGGCCGCTCTTGATTATGGCAGGTGCTGGCTCTGGAAAGACTCGGGTGTTGACCCACCGAGTGGCCCACCTAATTGAAGACTTAGATGTCCGGCCTTGGCGGATTTTGGCGATTACCTTTACCAACAAAGCTGCCCGTGAGATGCGGGAACGGATTGCCAAATTAGTTGATCCGGAGCAAGCCCAGGCCGTCTGGGTATCGACTTTTCACGCTTTGGCTGTCCGCATTTTACGTCGAGATGGCGAGCAGATTGGTTTAGGTAAGAACTTTACGATATTGGATTCGTCTGCCCAAAAGACTTTGGTTAAGCGAGTGGTGAACGAGTTGAATTTGGATTCCAACCAGTATGATCCACGAACGATTTTGGGAACAATTTCAAACGCTAAAAACGAACTGTTGACGCCAAAGGATTATGCTGAACAAGCCGGTAACTATTATGAGGAACGGGTCGCAGAAGTGTACCGGGCCTATCAAAAGGCGTTGCGTCAGGCTCAGTCGGTTGACTTTGATGACCTGATTATGATGACAATCGAGCTTTTTGAAAAGGTTCCGGAAGTTTTGCACCGTTACCAAGATCAATTCCGCTATCTACACGTCGATGAGTATCAGGATACCAATGATGCTCAGTACAAGATTGTGAACATGCTGGCGCAAGGGTCCAAGAATTTGGCCGTTGTTGGTGATGCCGATCAGTCAATTTATGGTTGGCGAGGGGCCAACATGCAGAATATCTTGAACTTCGAAAAAGACTGGCCAGATGCTAAGTCCGTTTTCTTGGAACAAAATTACCGGTCTACCCAAAACATTCTTGATGCGGCCAACGATGTTATTAACAACAATAACGAACGTGTACCAAAGAAGCTTTGGACGGAAAATGGTAAGGGTGAAAAAATCACTTACTACCGTGCCCAATCCGCTCAAGATGAAGCCTACTACGTCTTGGGTAAAATTCAAAAGGGGCAAAGAGAACAAAAACGATCACTTTCGGACTTTGCAATTCTTTACCGAACGAATGCGCAGTCGCGTGCGATGGAAGAAGCGCTGGTGAAGGCGAACATTCCCTACACCATCGTTGGCGGGCATAAGTTTTACGATCGTAAAGAAATTTTAGATATCATGGCCTACCTTTCTTTGGTTGCTAACCCAGCTGATAACGCCGCCCTCGAGCGAATCATTAACGTTCCAAAGCGGGCCATCGGGCAAACCACCATTGACCGCTTGTTTGGTTTTGCTGATTCTATTAACCTACCGATGTTAGCAGCCATTGATCAGATTGAAATGGCCGCTGATATTCGACCAGCCGCCGCTTCAAAGTTACTTGCGTTTGCGGAAATGATTCATAACTTCCGTCAGCAGGCGGAGTTTTTGGATGTTTCCGAGTTGACTGATCTTATTTTAGATCAATCAGGCTACCGGAAAGAGTTACAAAAAAAGGCGGATCCAGAATCGCAGTCACGTCTTGAAAACCTGGATGAATTTATTTCGGTAACTAAAGAATTCGAAGCGAAATACGATGCCAGTGCTGAGGATGCTGTTGACCCGTTGACCGACTTTTTGGGTTCAACCGCTCTAATGGCTGAGCTGGATAATGTAGAGGAAGATTCGGGTCAGGTGACTTTGATGACGCTGCACGCGGCAAAGGGACTGGAATTCCCGGTTGTCTTCTTGATTGGCTTAGAGGAAGGCCTCTTTCCATTGGGACGAGCTGCCCAGGATGAGGACTTGTTGGAAGAAGAACGCCGTTTGGCATACGTAGGGATTACGCGTGCTGAGCAGAAGCTCTATTTGACAAATGCCTTCTCACGATTGCTTTACGGAAAGACGCAGTCCAACCAGCCATCCCGTTTTATTGATGAGATCTCCGATGATTTGATTGAAAAGGCTTACCCCGCTGGTTCTTCGGCTACTCAACCTGGTTTGTCGTCTAAGTTCTTACGAGCAACGGCAACGACCTATCAAGGACGTCCTGTTCAGGCTTCCGCTGTCCAAAAGAAAGAAGCTGACACGACTGGTGCTGAAGGTGTTTCTTGGCAGGCTGGTGATAAGGTTCAGCATAAGAAGTGGGGCATTGGAACGGTCGTCTCCGTGACGGGTTCTGCTGATGATCAAGAATTAAAAGTTGCCTTTCCAGAAGACGGAATTAAGCAATTATTGGCTGCTTTTGCACCAATCACGAAGGTCAATTAGCTTCAAAAGTCAGGCAGTCTATTGTCTGACGTACATAGATTTTTAAGATAAGAAAGGGAAGTTTTCATGGTTGAAAAAAACACGGCAATTAAGGATTTGACCACCGAACAGGCCAAAGAAGAAATTCAAACCTTGCAGGATCGCTTGACCGATTATGGGATTGCATACTATGAAAAGGACGCCCCCCTGGTCGAAGATCATGTTTACGATGAACAATATGCCCGTTTACAGGCACTGGAGCAGGCTTTTCCTCAATTTATTAGCCAGGATTCGCCCACCCAAAACGTTGGTGGTGCTGAAACTAAATCCGGCCTGCCGAAGGTACAGCACCCAATTCCCATGTTATCGTTGGGCGACGTTTTTTCACTTGATGAGTTACAAGAGTGGGAGGACCGAACAAAAAAGTCTTTGGGCTTTCAGCCAAAGTACAACCTTGAACTAAAAATTGATGGGTTGGCGATTAACTTAAAATACGAACAAGGAAAGTTAGTACAGGCCTCGACTCGTGGAAATGGCCTAGTTGGCGAAGACGTGACGGCCAACGTGATGACAATCGGGGATGTGCCTAAGACGTTGAAGGAAGCGGTTACGGTTGAGGTGCGTGGTGAGATTTACATGCCGAAGGCTTCATTTGTTCAGTTGAATGAAGAACGAGAAGCAGAGGGACAGGAACCCTTTGCCAATCCTCGGAATGCCGCTGCCGGTTCGCTTCGCCAATTAGATGCGAACGTCACGAAAAAGCGAAACCTTTCGGCGTTTATGTATTACACGGCCGAACCAGATCAGGTGGGCGCAGAGACGCAGGCGGGGCTGCTGGAGCGTTTTCGGGCGCTTGGCTTGCCAACTAATCCTGATAATCGCGTGATTGATAAAATGGCTGAGATTGCCCCTTATTTGAAGGAATATACTGAAAAGCGAGATGAATTACCCTATGGAATCGATGGGGTGGTTGTGAAAGTCAATGACTTTGATTCACAGGTTGATCTTGGTAACACCGTTAAGATTCCGCGCTGGGCCATTGCGTACAAATTCCCGCCGGAAGAAGCAGAAACGGTCGTTCGTGATATTGAATGGACCGTTGGCCGCACTGGAGCCGTAACGCCTACAGCAGTCATGGATCCAGTTTTGCTTGCTGGTACGACCGTTCAGCGCGCTTCACTGCATAATCCTGATTATCTGGAAATGAAGGATGTTCGGATTGGCGATACGGTCACCTTGCACAAGGCTGGCGATATCATTCCTGAAATTGGTCAGGTTGTGCTAGCAAAACGGCCGACCTCTGCCGTACCCTACCAAATCCCAACGACTTGTCCAGCTTGTGGCGCCGAACTAGTTCACGTTGAAGGAGAGGTTGTGTTGCGTTGTATGAACCCTGCCTGTCCAGCACAAATTCAGGAAGGGTTGACGCATTTTGCTTCTCGTAACGCCATGAACATTGATGGCTTGGGGCCCCAAATTGTTTCACAGTTATTGAGCCGTGAATTGGTTAAGGATGTGGCCTCCATTTATTCACTAACAAAATCACAGTTGCTGACTTTGGATAAGTTTAAAGAAAAGTCGGCGGATAATCTGATTGCAGCCATCAACGCTTCTAAGGATAATTCTGCTGAACGTCTCCTCTTTGGACTGGGTGTCCGTTTAGTTGGCGCAAAGGCTGCAAAAACCATTCTTCAGACTTTTGGGGACCTTGGGCGAGTGGCGAAAGCGACCGAAGAAGAGATTGTTGCCATTGACGGTATTGGCCAGGCCATCGCCGATTCATTGGTGAAATACTTCAAGGAACCGCAAGCACAAGCCCTGTTAGCGGAGCTTTCCCAGGCGGGGGTTAACCTGATGTATCAGTCTGATCAAGGAACCGTTGACGAAAATTCATTTTTCTATGGTAAAAAGATTGTTTTGACTGGTAAACTAGAAGTAAGCTCTCGAAGTGAGATTGCCGCTTGGCTAGAAGCCCACGGCGCTTCCGTGACTGGTTCGGTTTCCAAAAAAACCGATTTGGTTATTGCGGGGGCGGATGCTGGTTCGAAGCTTGAAAAGGCTGAAACCCTTGGAATTACGGTATGGAATGAACAGGACTTCTTATCAGCCCAACAGAATGAGCAGGCCTAATTTGCCTGTTTTTAAACAAAGGAATTATTCATGTTAAAACGAATTAAATTACGGACTTGGTTGCTAATCGGCGCTGCCTTACTCATTATTTTGGGTGCTTTCTTTTTCTTTGTGAACCTTTCTTCGCAGGCACCTTCTGTTAGCAAATCGAAGGGTGTCCAATTAACTCAAAATTCGGCTGGTCAGTATCAGACGGTGATTAAGGATGGTCATTATTTGACATCGGCAGCCCGTGGGATTACTGCGACTTCCCAGGGAAACGCCGTTGACGTAAAGGACTTTGAGTCCGGCTTACTAAACCTTGCTAAGTCCCATTTTAAGACGGGAAGGTATATTTTCCAGGAAGGACAATATCTATCATCCGATACGGTTAATAGTTTATTAGCCCGTCAAACGGATTCCGATTCAACGGGCCTTAACCCCAAGGACAATGGTAAGACCGACTCCTCTCGTAATCCAATTTACGTCCAGAGTTTGACTGAACAGGACTTTATGACCAAGGAGGGTTCTGACTTGAAGTTGGCCGGTATGGTTGTTGGTGTGGCGATGAACACGCAGGATACCTACCAGAAGGAACAGTATGGTGCCAATTACTTCCAAACAATTTCGGATGCTGACCGCATTGCTTACGGTAAGAAGATCGCACCAAAGCTAATTAAAAAGATTCGTGAACAAAACGGTGTCGACAAGAATATTCCGATTGTGATTGCCATGTATGCGAATGCTTCGGAAGATTCGCTCGGATCGGGAGCCTTTTACTCAGAGGCTACCTCTAAAACTGGAACTGATTTATCTTCTTGGTCTGATATTGATGATAAAACCGTTGTCTTTCCAAAGGAATCATCGGATTCATCATCGATTGGTTCCGACGAAAACACCGGCTTTACCAATTTTAAAAATGATATTGCCAATTTCTTCCCAAACATTGCAGGAGCAACTGCCGTTGGTCACTTTACCAATTCGAAGTTAACGTCAATGAACGTTACGGTGACCACTCAGTTCTACTCCCAAACTGAGATTCAAGCCTTTGCCAACTACGTGGCATCGGCTGCTGTGAAGTTCTTACCATCATCGGCACCCGTTCAAATTACCATTAAAACGGCGAATGAAACACAAGCGATTTTGGTACGAAAGTCCGATGAAAAGGCCTATACGGTTACACTTCTTTAATTATTTTGTGTGAGGACTCCGATTAATCGGAGTCCTTTTTTAGTGTCGACTAACTTACTGTTGACTCTTTTGTTATCGAAATTGTCGAATATTGTTACAGAAGAATAATTCGATGGTAACCAAACAAGAGGATTCCCCCTTTATACTGGAACAGTATTCAAAATTAAGGAAGTTCTGCGGAATTTTAGTGTTAAATATGATAAACAAAATCAAAGAAGAACAACAAAAGGCAAAAATAATCATTGATGATAAGCTATCACAGGCATTTGAAACGCTGAATGAATCAACTGCATTATACGAAACACGTTTGTTCGTCAAAAGAATAATTGAAGCCGAAGCAATCCATTTAAAGAAAGTCATTGACCAGGATAAAACGGTGGATGATGTTCACTTTGATCTAGCCGACTCGACTTTTGATGATAAGGTGGAAGAGATGCTGGACCTCCTATCACCGCAACGGAGAGAAGAAAATCAATTACCACTTGAAGAGGTACTTGAGTTTGATTCAGTCATCGAGGAGAAGGGCATTTTAGCAAAAAAATTTCATATTATTTCGACCTCTTTAGCTGATTTTTTTAAAGGAAAATAAGGGGGAGCCACTGTTTTTTGTTAATTAAAAAGAATCGGACGATGAAATCCGATTCTTTTTGCTTGTTTTTAAAGAAATAAAACAGTTAACAACAAGCCACATAGCGCGACAAGTGGTTGATAGCGGTAGGTTTGTGGTCGCATGCAGGAGAAAATAAAGGTTGCAAGGACTAAAATGGTTGTTGCTACGGCAGGAAGTCCAAATCCTGTGGTGTAGAAGGCGTGGATGAGCAGCGCCGACCCGGTGAAGAGTGAGAGCAACCGTCCTTTGGCTTTTGGTAAGAAAAGCGGTGTGAAGTAAAAGAGTGAACCATAGAAGAGGTGCCAAGAGTTCTTTAAAAAGTCCTGATCAACGTAGTTATAAGCTAAAAATGTGATACAAACCGGGACTGCAAAAGTTATTAAAGCGCTCAGCGCGGTGATTCCAATTACATTTTGTAATTGAACACTTGGGAAGGGCAGCAGCGTTAGAACCAGTAAAAACAGCAGTAATAGCAACATCACTTCAAAACGGGTTCGTAATGATGAAGAAAAAAGCACAAGGAGTGAAGCAATGAGCGAAACGTAAAAATGCCACGTTGGTCGTTGAAAGCGATTAGCCACTAGGAAGGCTAAGGCAAGCGAGGTAAAAAGAGAATAGGCAAGCAAAGGCCAGGCCTGCTCAAAAGAGAAAACATTGGCTAAGCGCCCCGTTAAGAGCGGTTTTAACCACCAGATAGCCACCAGAAGAACAGTGAAACCGGGAACCGTGTATGGATAAACAGCTGGTAACGAAGCGTTCACCCTACTGGTTCCCGTGTTTCCTGTATCTGGAGCACTTCCTTTCTTACTTCGCTTGAAAAAGTCGTGCCCCGTTTCCGTTGGCTTTTTTAAAAGGGCATCGAGCGCCATTTTTTCTTTATCTGAATATTCGTCTGACATACTTTTTCTCCGTTAACATCCTTGTTCTTTTTTATTTTATCATGTACAATAACAATTATAAATTACAAAACTATCAAGAGCAGGGAAGTGATACAGCACGATGAACCTGCACCAACCGGCAGTTGCACGGTGGTAATTCTGTAAGATAGGCAAGGTCATGGCGTCCAAAGACTTGCTTTGGGCGCTTTTCTTTTGCTCTTATAGGTTTTGATAGTCAGGAGGAGAAGAAATGACAAAGTATTTTACAGCTGAATCGGTGGCCAATGGTCATCCTGACAAAGTCGCGGACCAGATTGCAGACGCCATTTTAGATGCCGTCTTAGAACAGGATCCCAACGCACGTGCCGCGATTGAGGTGACAATGTCAACGGGTGATGTGTCGATCTTTGGTGAACTTTCAACAACGGCCTATGTGAATATTCGCCAAATTGCTGTTGAAACGGTTCGGGCAATTGGCTACAACCAACCGGAGTTGGGCTTTTCCGCTGATTCCATCAATGTGTCCAACAAGATTGTTGAGCAGTCGGCAGACATTGCCCAAGCTGTCGATGCCGCAGATGATGATCCGGATCAGCTAGGGGCGGGCGACCAAGGAATGGTTTTTGGTTATGCGACTAATGAAACCGCTGACTATCTACCGCTTGCATTGGACCTGTCTCATCAACTCATGCGAAAGATTCGCGCAGTTCGTGAGGAGGGACAGTTGGATTACCTACGTCCAGATGCAAAGGGCGAAGTAACGTTGGCACTTTCAGATGATGGGCAGGTTGAGCGAATCGCTGCCGTTGTGTTGTCCACGCAGCACGACGAACAGGTTGAACTCGATCAGCTCCGAAAAGACGTGAAGCGTTTGGTGATTGATCCAATTCTTCCGCAGGAGTTGGTTGATGATGAGACGAAGTACTACATCAATCCTTCCGGTCGTTTTGTTTTGGGTGGCCCGCAAGCCGATTCAGGTCTAACTGGTCGCAAGATTATTGTGGATACCTATGGTGGGGCTGCTCACCACGGTGGTGGGGCCTTTTCGGGCAAGGATGCAACAAAAGTGGACCGTTCTGGTGCCTACTATGCTCGGTATGTGGCTAAAAACTTGGTTGCTGCTGGTGTTGCTGACAAAGTCGAACTCCAGGTGGCCTATGCCATTGGGGTGGCTGAACCAGTTTCGTTGAACATCGAAACATTTGGTACGGCCAAGGTGTCGGAGCAAAAAATTGAAGAAGTGGTTCATGATTTGTTCGACTTTCGTCCTTTGGCCATTATTCAAGCGCTCGATTTAAGAAAGCCAATGTATCAACAGACGGCCGCCTACGGGCACTTTGGGCGTCCTGATTTAGATTTACCTTGGGAACGGCTGGATAAAGTCGAAGCCATTCGGGAGCAGTTATAAGAAAAAAAGAACTAGCAGAAGCTAGTTCTTTTTTTCGTTTTTCTTTTGATGATTAGTAGTGGCTTGGATGAGCGGGTATGAACCGGCCATTTTAAGAGTGAAACTATAGGCACCCGCCTTGAGAAGGGAACCGTCCAGTTTGGGACTCTGTAAATCGCGAATATGAAAATCGGCTTGCTCCGCCAAAGAGAACGTAATGAATCCACGTCGAGAGGGATTTTGCCGTCCTTTTTTCCCTTGCAGATAGGTCCAAAGAATTTTCGGGAAAGCCACTTGATTGACCATGCGTACCATGAAAGGCGATTGCCCAGGTAAATCGACCAGGCGGATTTGTAGACCGAGTGTCTTCACATTGTGTTGATAGTCGGTCCCCTGACGCAGTGTCCAAGAGAAGAAGATTCGGTCCTGACTCCTGGAAAGATAGCCCCAAAAAGAGAGGAGTTGTTCCCAAGCCTTTTTCCAGATGACTTCTTGTTGAAAGTCGGGGAGTAGTGCTGAAAAGTCAGGACCAACTTGCAACGTATCAAAGAAATAAAGTGTACCGACATTGGGTACTTCTCCTGAAATGGCGGCTAGTGGTCGTTCTTGAATCGTCATTTTCGCAAGTGATGACACAATAATGTGAATCAGCTCATGAACGGAACGGTGTTTGACGTCGGGATTAATGGCTAAAAGTGGCCGCCGTTTGCTTGGGTTAGTGGTCAGAAAAGCGTTTAAAACAGCATTCACTGAAGCCTCATTGCCAATCACCACGATGGGGGACTGGTCCTCTTTATAGCGGCGGTTGGTGGCCACTAGTTTTGCCGCCTGGTAAAGCGAGTGGTGGGGGCGGGACTTGGAAAAGCTCACGCTGAGGCTTGCTGTGGTTAGCTCACCTTGAATCTGATCAAGTATGGCGTTTTTGTTCTTACCATGGAACAGCTCTGTATCAAGAAAAAAATGTGCTTGATTGGGCATAATCGCCCTCCTAAATGATTGCGTTAAAAAAGGCATGCGTTGGCATGCCTTCGGCCTTAAACCATAATTAGCATTGGCAAAATCATTGGCTTGCGGGCAGTTTCTTTGTGTAGGTACTTGGAGAGGTCATCAATAATCGCTTGACGAATATCGGATTCGGAAGCAGACTTTTGAGACATTGCTTTGCGAATTGTATTAAAGATAACGTGGCGACCATCGTTGATCAAATCACCAGATTCACGCATATAAACGAAACCACGTGACAAAATATCTGGACCTGACAGAATTTCTTTCTTTTTCAAGTCAATGGTTGCCGTAACAATGACCAAACCATCTTGTGATAATTTGAGTCGGTCATGTAAGACCACGGAACCAATGTCCCCAATTCCAGATCCGTCGATATAAGTATCTTCGGCAGGGAAGTGACCAGCAAGACGAGGTGGGTTAACCCCGTCCATTGCCAAAACGTCCCCATTTTCTTGGATGAAGGTGTTTTCCTTGGGAATGTCTAATTCCTCAGCCAAACCGGCGTGGACCTTCAACATGCGGTATTCTCCGTGGACGGGCATGAAGTACTTTGGTTTCATCAAGGAGAGCATTAACTTCTGTTCTTCTTGACCACCGTGACCAGAAGTGTGGATGTTGTTCAACTTACCGTGGATGACGTTGGCGCCGCCTTCTTCCAATTTGTTAATGACGGCGTTGACCGAAGCGGTGTTACCGGGAATTGGAGAAGAGGAGAAAATTACGTTATCCTTTGGCTTCAAACGCACTTGCTTGTGCGTACCGTTGGCAATTCGAGCCAAAGCCGCCATGGATTCACCCTGGGAACCAGTGGACATAATCAGGAGTTCATCGTCTGGGATGTTTTTGATTTGCGATTGTTCGACAAGGGCATCGTCTGGGATATCCAAGTAACCAAGGGCGCGACCGTTGGTCATGGCTGATTCCATGGAACGACCAAAGACCGCAATCTTACGACCATTTTTGATGGCGGCGTCGGTTGCCATCTTAATACGGTTCATGTTGGAAGCGAACGTGGCGAAAATAATTCGACCGTGCTTCAACTGGCTGAATAACTTATCAACTGTCTTTTGTACCCAGGCTTCGGACTTGGTCCATTCAGGCCGTTCTGCGTTTGTTGAATCGGACATCAAGAGGAGCACGCCTTCTTCACCAATCCGGGCCATTGACCAGAGGTTTGGCTTTTGCTTGGTGGTTGGTGTGAGGTCAAACTTGAAGTCACCGGTTTCGACAATTGTACCGACCGGTGTTTTGATTGCAATTCCGAAGACATCGGGAATCGAGTGAGTCGTGCGGAAGAATTCGGCAGAAGTCTTACCGAAGTTAATCACAGAACCATCCGTGATTTCATGCAGCTCCACCCGGTTGAGCATTTGCTTTTCTTCCAGCTTGTTGCGGATAAGCGCCATGGCCAATGGCCCGGCATATACCGGAACGTTAACGGACTGTAAGAAGTAGGCAATGGCCCCAATGTGGTCTTCGTGACCGTGGGTGATGACCAAGCCCTTCACCTTATCAATGTTTTCGACTAAGTACGAGTAGTCGGGAATGACGTAGTCAATTCCTAAGAGGGAATCTTCAGGAAACTTAATACCAGCATCGACAATGACAATTTCGTCCTGGTATTCAATCCCGTAGGTGTTTTTCCCAATTTCACCTAGGCCTCCGAGGGCGTAGACCGCCACTTCGTTTGGTTTGATATCGATTTTATTCATGAAAATTAGTTAAAAGTCGTTAACTTGAATTCCGGATCAGCCTGTTCGTACACCAGAGCTGCGTCAGAGAGTTCTTCAACTGTTTCAATGTTATAGTCGGTATTCTTTTGTGCCATTGCGTAGGCATCGGCTTGGTTATCAGCCTCTAGATAAAACGATTGGGTATATTCACGCTTAGGGTTGCGTTCCATACTTTCTTGATAATAAACTTTGTAAACCATGTTTGTTTTCTCCAAAATAGTAATTTTTTTGTCTCGAATCGGAAACCTTAATTGCAATTTTACCATAGATAGAGGGAAGTCGCGACTTTTATTGCTTGCTTATCCTTGAAAAAATACCAGTTAAACCGTGCGAAAACTGCTTTTTTTTGTTACAATAAAAGTCAATTACGAATAAACGAGGGATATGCTCATGGCAATTGGCATGAATGATTTGAAGACAGGTTTGACGATTGAATACTCAAATTCAATCTGGCGCGTGATTGAATTCCAACACGTGAAGCCTGGTAAGGGAGCGGCTTTTGTTCGCTCAAAGTTGAAGAACTTGCGTACGGGTGCGGTTAACGAAGTGACTTTCCGTCCTGGTGACAAGTTTGAACAAGCTGAAATTACGACGCGTCCAATGTCTTACTTGTACGCTGAAAACGATGGTCGTGTCTTTATGGATACGGAATCATACGAACAAATCAACATCCCTGATGAAAACTTGAAGGAAGCCTTGAAGTACATGCTTGAAGGGATGGAAGTTAAGATCACGATGTATGGTTCAGAAGTGTTGGGGGCCGAATTGCCTTCATCCGTTCAACTGAAGGTTGTCGAGACGCAACCAGGCATCAAGGGCGCTACTGCAACGGGTTCTGGTAAGCCTGCCGTTGTTGAAACCGGTGCAACGATTACGGTTCCTGACTTTGTTAACGAAGGTGAAACCATCATCGTTAACACGGAAGATGGTTCTTACAAGGGCCGCGCGTAATCATGACGACTGCTTTGCTCTGGTGAAGCAGTCTTTTGTGTTTTGTTAGACTGTTTAAGGACAGTCAATTTTGGTCAATCAAGGAGGAAAGCCCATGGCAAAGTCAACTGATTTAACAAGCAAGAACTTTTTGCTGACAAAGGAGCAAATGGCAGACGGTCAGATGCTCGTTTCAAAAGCGGCATTGGAAGCCGTTGCGCAGGCTGCTGCACAAGGAGTTGATGGCGTTGCGGCTATGCAAGCCAAGGTTTACGAACACTTGCCTAAGTATTTGACTCGGGTAGCTGGGGTACAACCAGCAGTCCCTGGCGTCTTGTTAAAAAAGGGTGAGGATAATCAAGTGACCTTTGACTTAGCCGTCATTCTTGAATACGGGGCGGTTATTCCAAAAGTCGCCTTTGCTATTCAACAGGCAGTGAAGGCCGATTTGGCTAATTTAGCGGGCTTGGTTGTTGATTCAGTGAACGTCACCGTTACTGGTTTAGTGCCTGATGAGGACCACCAAACGATTGATCCAGAACACCTTTTTGATAAAAGTGGGAAGAAGGAGTCAGCAAAATGACCCAAATGTCACGACATGAGGAACGACAAGCAGCCATGCAAATTCTCTTTGCGGCTACCAAAGAAGTTCCTGATGATAACCAGATGGATTTGAATTATGATCTAGTTCTTGGTAAGCGTTCGTACCAAGCCTTTTTACCCCAATTAGTGAATGGGGTGTTGGCAACGTCTAAGGAACTGGATGAAGAATTGGCCAAGCACTTGGTAACCGGCTGGAAATTGGACCGAATTGCTCGTTTGAACTTAGTGATTCTTCGAATGGCAAGTTATGAATTAACACTTCCGGAACCAACCCCCTACAAGGTTGTTGTCGATGAGGCAGTTGAATTGGCGAAGGAATATGCAACGGTCGAAGATGCTCAGTTCATTAATGGGGTGTTGAAAAACTTTGCACCAGCTAACGTTGAATAACGAAACAAAAGGAACCGGCCGTTGTGGTCGGTTCTTTTTGTTCGTTAAAAATGGCGAGGACGATTGAATAGCAGCAGAAAAGCCCTTTCCTGTGCTAAAATGTTAGAAGATATAGAGGAGGCTTTCATGGCAATTTACCACCCAAACGAACAACCTGCACCAACATACGATGCGCACACTCACTTAAATGACGATGCGCTTTACTTCGATGTTCCGGCTTACTTAGGTCGGGCTCATGAGTTTCAGGTGCTCGAAATGAACGTGGTCGGCTATAACCGAGTGGGGAACACCCGGGCGCTTGAAATTGCACACGAGAATGAGGGGGTGTGGGCCGTTTTGGGCTATCAACCAGAAGATACACCTGATTTTGATGATCAGGCTCGAGCCGAGTTAGCCGAACAGCTAAAAGATCCATCGGTTGTTGGTGTCGGTGAAACCGGTCTGGATTATCATTGGGATACTGATCGCGATGTTCAAATGAAGGCCTTTTTGGCCCATATTGAGCTGGCAAAACAACTCGATTTACCGGTCATTATCCACAACCGGGATGCCTTTGACGACGTTTACCGCGTTTTGAAGGAGCAAGGGGTCGAGAAGGCCATCATTCATTCTTTTTCTGGTACTCCTGAACAAGCGAAGGCCTGGGCAGACCTTGGTTATTACGTATCATTTTCGGGTGTTGTGACTTTTAAAAAAGCACAAGACGTTCGAGAAGCGGCTAAAGTCGTTCCTTTGGAACAAATTTTGGTTGAAACAGACGCACCATACCTCGCGCCAACGCCTTTCCGAGGCAAAACAAATGAACCAGGTTGGACGAAATACGTAGTGGATTCATTGGCAGAAACGCTCGAAATGGATCGTGATGAATTGGCGGCTAAAACGGTTCAAAATGCCCACCGTGCTTTTTTGAACCATGACTAAGCTGTCAGTTCAGGAAAATGCATTGCCGACTGTTCGGGCCATGGTCGTTGTTGAAGGGTGGGCAGATACCCAACGGTTAGCCTTGGCGGTGAACTGTGACACCATTGAAACCGGTGGTTCTGCCTTGGGAAAAGAAACGATTGAACGCATTCGCCTAGCTGCTGAGCGGCGGGGAGTGATCGTTTTAACAGACCCTGATTTTAATGGCAATCGACTACGGCAGCTCATTTTAGCCGCCGTACCAACGGTCGTCATGGCCAGTATTTCACGTGATCAAGGCCGTGCCGAGAAGGACAACCCCCATCAATCACTCGGTGTCGAGCATGCGAGTCCGAATGACTTGCGGTCTATTCTTTTGGAGGCCGATCAGCGAGTTGGCCAAGCAGTGCCTCCTTCGGATATTGATCAGGCCTTTTTGTTAACCAACGGACTAGTGGGTTCTGGTCAAGCGAAGGAAAGACGCCGATTGGTTGGCGACCGACTTTCTTTGGGTTATGCGAACGGGAAACAGTTCTTAAAGCGTTTGCGGGCTCTTGGATTTCAACAAAATGACATTTTGCAAGTATTAAAAGGAGGCCAAGATGGCCAAGACAATTGACATTGCGTCACCAGCCAGAACACAAGCGATTTTGAATCAGTATGGTCTTCGTGCCAAAAAGAAGTTTGGACAAAACTTTTTGACAGATGGCAATATTTTGTCAGGAATTGTGCAAGCAGCTGATTTAACAAAAGAGGATTTGGTTGTTGAAATTGGCCCTGGAATTGGTGGCTTGACGGAGTACCTTGCTCGGGCTGCCAAAAAGGTGTTGGCCTTTGAAATCGATCCCGACATGGTCAAGATTTTAGCCGAGACTTTAGCACCTTATGATAACGTGCAAATTGTCGAACAGGATGTACTGGAAGCGGATCTTAAGACGGTGCTGGCCGAATCATTTGGTGAAAAAAGCGCTGTCAAAGTCGTTGCCAACTTACCCTACTACATCACGACGCCCATCTTACTCGCCCTTTTGCAAGCAGGCATCCATTGGGAAAAGCTCGTGGTCATGATGCAAAAAGAGGTGGCTGACCGACTTTCCGCAAAACCGGGGACAAAAGAGTATGGGGTCTTGACCGTTATGCTAGACTACTACGCCTCGGTTGCCATTGCCTTGAAGGTGCCTGCTAAGGCCTTTAATCCGGCACCTAACGTGGATTCTGCAGTGGTAACGCTGACTCCTAAACCAGCCGAAAAGCCAGTCGATCATCCTAAACAGCTTTTTTCATTAGTAAAGGCTTGTTTTGCACACCGACGTAAGTCGCTGTGGAATAACCTCTTGCAACGATTTGGTAAGGAGGAGGCGGTTAAGGAGGGGGTCACACAAGCCCTGCAATTAGCGGAAATTGACCCTGGTATTCGGGCAGAGCGTTTGACGTTGGCAGATTTTACGCGACTCTATGAGGCTTTAAAAGAGAAAAAAGTCTTACAATAACTTTTGATTCATTCTATTTTAATTCCCTTTCAAGTTGAAAAATTATTAACATTCGGTTATAATTATGATTGTTTAATGAGAAAGGCGGTTCAAATGTCAAGCATCGAAGAAATTAAATCAAGATTAGACAATCACATTGGCGAAGCCGTTACCGTCGTTTCGCAGGCCGGCCGCAAAAAATTTACAGAACGTTCTGGCGTTTTGCGTTCTACTTTTCCATCACTATTTGTTGTGGAATTAGACGAAGATACACAGTTTAAGCAAGCTTCGTATAGTTATGCAGACATTTTGACGAAGAATGTCCAGGTTGACTTTGCGGAATAAAACTGAACAAAAGGGGCCCTCGCGGGGTCCTTTTTATTTTTTAGAGGAAAGAAGCATGAAAACGATAATTCAAGTTGACCATTTTCGGGCCGCTTTTGGTAAAAAGGTAATTTTAAAAGATGTTTCCTTTACGCTGACTGATGATCAGTTGGTGGTTATTCTCGGCGAAAATGGTGCGGGGAAAACGACGTTAGTGACAGCGATTCTAAACGCCGCACTTAGCCAGGAAAAAACCGGGGCCATTCAAGTGCAGGCTGAAAACGTTGCTTATGTTCCGCAGTTTCGAGATCTTGGAGCTGATTACCCCCTATCGATTCGCTCCTTTATTGCACTTGGGGTGCGCAATTACGGACTCCCCTGGCTTAGTAAAAGCGAAAAGCAGCATGTTGCTGACGCGATTCAGCGCTTTGACCTTGAAGCGATTGCTGATCAGCCAATTGCCATGGCTTCCGGCGGACAAAAGCAACGGGCGTATATCGCTCAGGCGGTGGCAAAACAACCTGATTTACTAATTTTAGATGAACCAAGTTCTGCCTTGGATAGTGAACACACGCTGGCTCTTGTTAAGCAGATTCGGCAGGTGCAGCAGGAGCAGAAAATGCTCGTTCTCTGGATTTCTCATGATACTTCGTGGGTGAAAGGGAAGGCAGACCGTTATCTTTGGTTGCATAACCAAGAAGTTGACCTGGGCTTAGCCAAGGAGCTACCTGTTGCAGCTGATTCAACACACCGTGAGGAGGTGAACCATGTTTTCTGAACCCTATATGGTCCATGCCTTCGTGGCGGGAACGGTCATTGCCATTGTCTCAGCACTTGTGGGAACGTTTGTGGTGGCGAGGTCGTATAACTTCTTAACCCATTCACTTTCCGAAATTGCCTTTGCAGGGGCCGCCATGGGCTTTTGGTTAGGCTTTGCACCGTTGATGGGGATGATTGCCCTGACGGCTCTATCGGCCTTAGCCATTGGGTCCTTAGAAAATGCCAAAGTCAAATCAGACAATGTCACATCAGCCATTTCGGCTTTGGCCATTGGATTGGGAATTTTGTTCCTGGCTTTGGGCCACTCTTCTTCCTCTTCGGCTACTGGTATTCTCTTTGGTTCGGTATTGGGCATTTCGCTTTCCGATATCTACCTATTGCTCGGCATGGCTGCCTTGGTGATGGCGCTCATCCTTTTTTTCTATCGACCGTTATCATTACTAGCCTTTGATGAAGAGGGTTTATTGATGTCACGAAATAAGAAGGGGCTTTTGCGAATCTTTTTCCTCCTAATCATGGCCTTGTCAGTTGCGATTTCGTCTCAATTAGTTGGTTCGCTATTGGTCTTTGTTCTCGTTACATTGCCAGCGGCTTCGGCACGAACTTTTCAAAAGTCGGTTGTTGGTCTGATCGGGATGAGTATGTTTTTCGCACTGTTTGGTACCTGGATGGGCCTTTCGCTGGCTTACTTAACTAACCTACCGACCTCGGTTTTCATTGCCTTAATTGAGGTGGGAATTTATCTTATGTCTTTGCTAATGCAAAAAATGAACTAAGCTTTAAAAAGTTAAAAATTCTAAGTTAAAAAGACGAATGTTCGTCTTTTTAACTTTTTTTATGCTATAATGTTCGGGAGATTTTGTTTAATAAAGGGGGCGGGCCAAGGGCCCGACATGGCAATATGAAGACACGACGAGCCGACCGTTTGGTCGATATGACCCATTACTTACTAGAGCATCCAAGGGAACTCGTTTCCTTGAACTTCTTTTCAGAACGTTATGAAACCGCCAAGTCATCAATTTCAGAAGATTTGGCGATTGTTCGGCGTGTTTTTAAAACGCGCGGGACTGGCGATTTAAAAACCTATCCTGGTGCTGCAGGCGGTGTCTTTTACACACCGTTAATGGGTGAAGTGGAGGCCGTGGACTTTGTCAATGCCGTTTGCGAAGCGGTGTCAGACGAATCACGTGTGCTCCCTGGAGGCTATGTTTACCTTTCTGATCTGCTTGGGCGTCCCGATATTCTTCGCCAAACGGGTCGCTTGCTCACTACCCAATACGCCGGCCAAGAAATTGACGCGGTTATGACGGCTGCGACAAAGGGGATTCCGTTGGCTCAGGCAGTCGCGAGCGAATTAAACGTTCCGTTTGTCATTGTTCGTGATGATGCCAAGGTAACGGAAGGTTCCATGATTTCAGTTAATTATCTAACTGGTTCCTCCAAGCGTGTTGAGAAAATGGCTTTGTCGAAGCGGTCCCTGCGGTCGGGTGCTAAGGTACTCATTGTTGATGATTTTATGAAAGCCGGCGGCACCATTCAGGGAATGCAGACGCTGGTTCGTGAATTCGGGGGACATGTTGTGGGAACGGCTGTTTTTGCTGAAGGTCGTTCGAATGTCCGTCTAATCGAAGACTTCACCTCATTACTCCATGTTGAAACAAGTCCCGATGCGACGGGGGCTATTAAGGTTGCGCCAGGCAACTTTCAGAAGCGAATTTATCAAAAGAAGGATTGATCATGAAAGGAACAAACGTTGTCATTTTAGCAGCAGGAAACGGTTCGCGAATGAAGTCGAACTTGCCAAAAGTGCTGCACCAGGTAGCTGGCCGAGCCATGGTGGATTGGGTGATTTCAGCCGTTGAACCCCTGTCGCCTGAAAAGATTCTGACGGTCACTGGTGTCGGCGCTGAACGAGTGCAAGAACACCTTGTTGGCCGTTCCGACTTTGTCATTCAGGAAAAGCAATTGGGGACTGGCCATGCTGTCTTGCAAACGAAAAAGGCACTTGGCGACTCAGCGGGATCAACGTTGATTTTGTCTGGTGATACCCCACTCTTTACGACCAAGACGCTTGATGCTTTGCTTGAGGAACATGATCGAACGAAGGCAGCCGTGACGGTATTAACGGCTCATGCCGATGATCCAACGGGTTATGGTCGGATTGTTCGCGACGATGATGGCATGGTCTTGAAGATTGTTGAAGAAAAGGACGCTTCCATCACGGAACGTCGAATTCAAGAAATCAATACTGGTGTTTACGTTTTTGATAACCAATTGCTCTTTCAGGCCCTTGCCAAAGTCGGTAACGATAACGCCCAGGGAGAATATTACCTGCCGGATACGCTCGACATTCTTCGTGAAAGCGGGCAGCCTATCGGTGCCTATGAAACCATGGACTTTTCAGAGTCGCTTGGGGTAAACGACCGCGTGGCTTTAGCAAAGGCCAATGAAATTATGCGAGCACGCATCAATGAAAAGCACATGCGTAATGGGGTGGAGTTATTGGCCCCTGCCCAGACCTACATCGAGGCCGATGTTAAAATTGGTCAGGATACGGTCATCGAAGGCAACGTAACGTTGACCGGGCAGACCGTTATCGGTCATGATAACCACCTGACGAATGGCACGGTGATTGCGGACTCTTCCATTGGGGATGGCAACGTGATTACCTCATCTCACTTGGAAGAAGCGGTCGTAAAGAACGAAACGACCATCGGTCCCTATGCCCATTTACGTCCTTTGGCAGTGATTGAAGACGGTGCCCACCTAGGTAACTTTGTCGAAGTGAAAAAAGCAACCATTGGGAAACAATCAAAAGTGGGGCACCTTTCATACGTTGGGAACGCCACTCTTGGCGAAGATGTTAATGTGGGTGCTGGTACAATATTTGTTAACTATGACGGTGTGCATAAGTTCGATAGTAAAGTCGGGGACCGTGCTTTTATCGGTTCCAATACGAAGATCATTGCGCCCGTGACCATTGAAGACGAGGCAATTACGGCTGCGGGTTCAACCATCACAAATGATGTTCCGAAGCATGCAATGGGTATTGCGCGCTCACGTCAGGAAAATAAGGCAGACTTTTGGAAGCGTATGCCACATAAGAAAAAGTAGAAACTGCTAGCTAAAAAAGAAAGGAAGGGATTCTTCCTTTCTTTTTTATTATGGTTTAAAAATGGCTGGCTATCTGTGTTATAATGATTCTTGGTAATATAATTACAACTAGACCAATATGATAAAAGGAGTCGAATATGTCTAAGAAAGCCCTTGCGTTAATTGCTGCTATTGTCGTGATTGTTGCTGGTGTTGCGACCGCTATCGTGGTGGGGAATCACCAGTCCAATAGTAAAAATAATGGTTCCATGAGCGGAATGTCGATGTCTTCTGACAAGAAAATGAACATGTCATCGTCAATGGACATGTCATCATCGATGTCCGATATGTCTGGAATGAAAATGGATGAGAGCTTGCCAACCAACTTAAAGGCAGCCGAAAATCCTAAGTATCCAGTTGGCACAGCTATCACGCTTGAAGCCACCCATATGTCCGGTATGAAGGGCGCACAAGGTACGGTTGCGGCTGTTTACGATACGAAGGTCTATGAAGTCACTTACCAACCAACAAATGGCGGTCAGAAAGTGACAGGCCATAAGTGGTTGACCAAGGACGACTTTAAAGACATGAAGGACCACAAGAAGGGTGACAAGGTAACACTTGAAAGTGATCACATGCCAAATATGAAGGGTGCTAAGGCTACCATTACTAAGGTGGAAGACGGACCAGCATACGCTGTTAATTACCAACCAACAACGGGTGGTAACATGGTCATGAACCATAAGTACTTGGTTGAATCAGAGATTCAAGCACGCTAAGCTAGGATTGTTATGATCACGAATTCGAAAGGAGTTTTGGATGGATTTTTCCGTACTGCATATTGGATCTGGTCAAGCAACATGGAACGGGGCCGTTCCGCTTGCTAAGACTGGTGTGAAAATTGGCGTCATTGAAGAGTCACAATACGGCGGGGTTTGCTCGAATAAGGGTTGCAATGCCAAAATTATTTTGGACAAACCCTTGCAGTTGATTGACCAAATCAAAGCACTGCAAGGTCGCGGCCTTGATGGTGTTCCTAAAGTAAATTGGGAAGACTTGATGGCTCACAAGCACGAACTTATCGTGCCCCAAGACCAGCATGGTAAGGACCGCTTGGATAATGCTGGAATCACCACCATTAATGGTCACGCAGAATTCGTTGATGCTCACACAGTGAAGGTTGGTGAGAAAACGTACACGGCCGACAAGATTGTCATTGCCACCGGTTTGCGGCCCCACCGCTTGAACATCCCTGGTTCTGAAAACTTCGCTAACTCGACGGATTTCTTGTCACTGCCACATATGCCTGAACATGTCACTATTTTGGGTGGTGGTTTTGTCGCAATCGAGTTTGCAACGATTGCTTCTGCGGTTGGTGCCAAAGTCGATGTGATTACTCGTGGCAACCGCCTCTTGAAGCAGTTCCCAGCCGAATACGTGGCTTCTGTCCAGGCTGACTTGAAAAAAGCTGGTGTTCGGTTTATTCCAGACATGGAAATTGAACGAGCTGAAGAGGAAGAAAACGGTTCATTGACTTTGTATGGACCCAAGGAATTCCAGTTAACGACTGATTATGTCCTAGATGCAACGGGACGAATTCCAAATCATGATCAGCTGAACCTCGAAGCAGCGGGGGTCAAAGCCAACCCCCGGGGTATTGAGGTTAATGAGTACCTGCAAACAAACGTCGAAAATATTTACGCTGCCGGGGATGCCATCGATAAGACCATTCCGAAGTTGACACCGACAGCCGCTTTTGAATCTCGTTACCTGGCTGCTAAGTTTATGGGAACCAATGAAGGGCCAATTGCCTACCCAGCCATTTCTGAAATTGTCTTTACCTCACCACGGATTGCCCAGGTGGGTGTTCATTTGGATGAGGCCAAGGCCAATCCTGATCAATATGAAGTGGTCGAAGCTTCCTACGATGGGGACTGGTATCGTCAGATTGAAAATGAGCAGGGTGCACAGCTTGCCTTAATTTTTGATAAGAAGAGCCAAAAACTAGTTGGTGCTGCTGAAAAGGCAAACGCTGCTGAGGAAACAATCAACACAATTGTTCCATACGTGCAAATGGCGTTGACAAAGGAAGAATTAAACGATTTTGTTTATGTTTTCCCTTCCATTGCCTACACCTTGCAACGACGCTTACCACTAGTTTAAGCAATGAAAAACCGTCCTTTTTTGAAAAGGACGGTTTTTGCTTTTGTTGACCTTTCTGCCTATGCTATACTTCTTTTGTTAAGCAAAGGAGACGTCATGGAACTATCAGGTGAAAATATAGTTGATCTAGTTGAAAATCAGTCATACAAGGACACGGTGCTTGAGAATTCTAAAGAAAAGGATGTTGATTTAGATGCACTCTTTTCTGCCTTTTTGCAACTAGCCGAAAATGAAGAACCGGCACGGGCCGCATTGGACATTGATGGGGGAATTGAGCAGGGTGGCACGACTTTGTCACTGGAATTAAACGTCATCAATTTACCACTTCGTTACAAAAACCAGGAAAAGAAACTGGTTTACGTCGATCAGGCATATGAATTGAACGTTTACCTGATTGTTGACAATGCCAACGTTTCCAAATCTGCTTTGAAAATTGAAAAACTGGCTTCACTATCGGCCTTCTTAGATGATTCTGATTCAGTTTTTGCCAAAGCGGCCCAACGTTTTGCTGAACTTCTCGATGAAATTCGTGAAAATCAGAAAGTGGCTTTGCAGGAAGCAGAAGAGGCGGCAGAGACGACTGAAAAAGAAGAAAAATCGGCAGAATAGTATTGATTTCAGTGGATAAATCAAACTAAGTAAACAATATCAAGAAAAAGAACCCCTCATAAGAACTGATGAATCAGTATGATGAGGGGTTCTTTTCATTTTGGTATTGGTAACATTTGGAGGGGGGAACAAAGCAACTATCCCTCCTAAAAAATGGTGATTAATGCTGCCTATTCCTGATTGATTTTGGCGGATAAATGGTAGGTTTGGTCATCTTTTTCCACCGTTGCCTTCAAAACGGACGGGGATGATATGTGTGAAAGGGTCTGCAGTTTGCCTAAATCATAGGCCTCAACGACTGCTGTAATCAGCGTCTTTTTATCAACAAAGTCGTTTTCTGGGATGGCCAAATCTTCCCAGTCTGTCACTTCAGCTGGACCGATGGCTTTTAATTCTTTGGTTTGGATTTTTGTAATGATTAGCATAGCGCTATTATAGGAAGAACGAAATCAGAAAGCAACCACTGTTTGATCGGGATAAAATGGCGAAGGTTTATTACCGGATGAACGTTGTCAGCTCGGGTGCATGAGACGGGACCACCAGGCTTGCTTTTTTCAAACATTACTGGCATAATAGAAGTATGCGATGAGTCGAACGCGTCTTTTAGGACGCTCACGCGGCCTGCTAGGATTAAATTCCAAGCCACGGATTTGGTGCAGGTGTTTTGGTTGTTGTGGAACTTCCATTTCTCACCATGACTACTAGCGCAAGCTAGGGTGACGCAAGACTTGTTTGGTTCGTGACTGAATCAAACCGCCCGTCGAAGCGAATTCGGCATGCCAAACTAAGGGCGAACCACGGTTCGTCCTTTTTTATTGTCCAAAAGTCAGGCTGTCAAACTTTCTGATATAATGAAAGGGAATTCATTCGTGCAGAGGAGGGGGCTTTCGTGGAAGAATCACAATACGTTACCGTGTCGGCCTTAACAAAATATTTGAGTGCCAAATTTGACCGAGATCCTCACTTGGGAAAGGTTTACTTGACTGGTGAAATTTCCAACCTTGGAAATCGGCGCTCCCGTCACCTGTATTTTTCCATCAAGGATCCGGAGGAAAAGGCTGTTATTCGGGCTGCCATGTTTTCCTACGCTTCTCGTTTGAAATTTGAACCGGAAGAAGGCATGAAGATACAGGCGGTTGGACGTGTTCAAATCTACGAACCCGCTGGTTCCTATTCCATTATTTTAGAACAGATGACCCCTGCCGGAGTCGGTGATCTTTTCTTAGCATTACAACAGTTGAAAGATAAATTGGCTAAAGAAGGTCTCTTTACGGCACCAAAACGGGCCATCCCACCTTTGCCTAAGCGAATCGCCGTCATTACCTCGCCAACTGGGGCGGTTGTGGAGGATGTGGCTAAAACGGTTGAACGCCGGTTACCACAAGCCCAAGTGGTGCTGTTACCAGCTGTTGTTCAAGGGGATGGTGCGGTACCTTCTCTTTTAAAACAGCTTGATCGGGTCGACCAACTTGGGTTCGACACAGCAATCATTGGACGTGGTGGCGGTTCGATTGAAGACCTTTGGGCCTTTAACGATGAGGCCTTGGTTCGTAAGGTTGCTGCTTTAAAAACCCCAATCATTGCCTCAGTAGGGCATGAAACCGACAACACCTTGGTGGATTTGGTGGCTGACCAACGGGCGGCCACGCCGACTGCTGCAGCTGAATTGGCAACGCCAATTACAAAGCAAAATTTAATCGACCGAGTGTTGGAACTTTCTGCCCGCCTCAATCTCGCCGGGCAAAAACTTATCCAACAAAAGCAGCAGGATTTAAAGTACGTCATTGACCGGCCAATTATGAAACAGCCTGACCGACTTTATGCCGCTTATCAACAAGAGGTGGACTCGTTAGAGAAGCGATTAGTCCAAGCTTTCTCAAGAAAGACGGACCAAGCCAAGTACCAAAAGCAGGCCCTGACCGAACGACTGGCCAACCAGCAAAGTCAGCTCTTGCGCCCATACAAAGAGCGACTGTCGCTGGCGGCAGCTAAACTTGATTTGGTTTCACCATTAAAAATTTTGTCCTCCGGTTATAGTATTGTAAAAGATCCAGAGGGCCGGGTTGTGAAGTCTAAAAACGACCTGGCACCGGGGCAACATGTGTCGCTGACCTTTTCAGATGGGCAGCGACAGGCGGAAATTTTAGGAGAAGAACATGACTGAACAAGCATCATTTGAAGAAAAATTAAAGCAACTTGATCAAATTGTGACCGCTTTGGAACAGGGAAACCGTCCTTTGGAAACGGCCCTAGTTGACTTTAAGACCGGTGTGACTTTGGCCAAGGATTTGCAAAAGACTCTGGCAGAAGCTGAAAAGACCCTTGCGAAAGTCATGCAAGATGACGGTTCCATGACCAACTTGGAATTGACGAACAATGACTAGGTTTAAGGATTTTATCAAGCAATATAAGCCAATGGTTCAGGCAGCCCTTGTAAAAGAAGTTACCGAACCAAGGACCGAACTCATTTCAAATTATGAAAAGGATTCGACCTACGAAGCGGCTTTACAATACGCACTGCTCACCCCTGGGAAACGCTTACGACCCCTCCTAGCTTTGGCAGTGATGGATTCTTTTGGGAAAAGCATTGATGCTGAAGCCATTAAAGCGGCTTCGGCGATTGAATGGGTACATGCTTATTCTTTGGTCCACGATGATTTGCCCGAAATGGATAACGATGCCTACCGTCGGGGACAGTTGTCCGTTCATGCGAAGTTTGGACCAGCCTTAGCCGTGCTCGTGGGTGACGCCTTGCAGGCGAACGCCTACGCCATTTTGAGTTCGCTTACGGCCGTTCCAGCAGAACAGCAGGTGAAGATGGTCTCGACTTTGGCCAATCGTTCTGGCGCCTTTGGCATGGTTTATGGGCAGGTCTTAGACATGCGCAATCACCATGTTTCCGACCGCTTGGATGAGGCTGCCGTTTTAATGAAAGTCTATCAGATGAAAACGGCGGATCTCATCATGGCGGCTGCGTTAATCGGCGGTCATTACCTGTCTTTGGATGAGAAATCTCTTTTGTTGGTGGCGCGTTATGCGCAAAACCTGGGACTGCTTTTCCAAATTGCAGACGATATTGATGATTATGAGCAGGACGAAAAGGAGGGCGTGGCCTCCCTTGTCCACCTATATGGTTTTGCTGATTCCCAGACGTTGGCCGCTAACTTACGGGAACAAGCGAAGACGGCGTTAGCTGACTTGGCGGAATACGATCAGCATTTTGATTCCGCCTTATTGACGGACCTGATTGATTTAATTGGAGCATAGCGATGGCAGTTGCAAAAGAACGTGTCGACATTTTATTGGTTCAGCAGGGGCTTTTTACTTCCCGTGAACAGGCCAAAAGGGCCGTGATGGCTGGTCAGATTCTTGGTGAAAACGAAGAGCGGTTGGATAAAGCTGGACAAAAGATTCCTGTGACAACGGAACTCCACTTTAAGGGGCAACCGCTTCCGTTTGTTTCTCGTGGTGGTTATAAACTGGTCAAAGCCATTGAAACCTTTGGTATGGACATGACGAATCAAATTGTCTTAGACATTGGTTCCTCAACGGGTGGGTTCACTGATGTTTCCTTGCAAAACGGTGCGAAGCACGTCTATGCGCTGGATGTGGGGACGAACCAACTAGCATGGAAGCTGCGAATTGACGAGCGGGTGACGGTGATGGAAAACACCAATTTTCGCTATGCAAAACTGGCTGACTTCATGGAGGGACAGCCGACTCGTGCAACCATTGACGTTTCCTTTATTTCACTTGCCCTTATTTTGCCAACTTTGAAAGACATTTTGGCCAAGGGTGGCGAAGTGGCGGCTTTGATAAAGCCTCAGTTTGAAGCAGGTCGTGAATTTGTTGGTAAGCACGGGATTATTAAGGATCCAACTGTTCATCGAAAAGTACTCGAGACAACCCTGCCAATGATGGTCGAAAACGGCTTCGCAGTGAAGGGTTTGACTTATTCGCCAATCAAGGGTGGACAAGGCAACATTGAGTTTTTGGCTTGGTTGGAACGCAGTGATGATGCTTCAATCGCTGGATCAGTCAAGATTGACCAAATAATTGAGGAAGCCCATGGTCAGTTAGACCAAGAGGGCTGACAGCAATCGCCTGAAAAAGGCGAGTACATAATGATTGGAGGCTGGGGATGCTCGAACGACTTGTCATTGAAAATTTTGCCATTATTGATCAGGTTGAACTGTCCTTTGATGACCGTTTAACGGTTTTGACTGGAGAAACTGGTGCCGGTAAATCGATTATCATCGATGCCCTTGCGATGTTAACGGGCGGTCGGGCTAGTACGGAAATGATTCGAAAAGGGGCTGAAAAAGCTGTCCTGCAGGCCGTGTTTTCTCTTGATCTCAAGCCAGCGCAACGACAGGAAGCATTGAAACAGGCCTTTTTGGATGCGGGGATTGATGTTTCAGACAATCAAGTGGTCATTTACCGTGAATTTAACCAGAAGGGGCGGTCTGTATCGCGAATTAACGGGGTCATCGTGCCCCTAAAGACTTTGGCTGGATTGGGCGCCCGTTTGGTTGAAATCCAAGGACAACACGACACATCACTCTTGTTAAATCCAGATTCGCATTTAACGTTGTTGGACGACTTTGCTGATGAACAGATGAAACGAGACAAAGCGGATTACGAGCATCTTTTTGCTCAGTATCGGCAGTTAGCACTGCGTTTAAAGCAAGTGACGGAGCAAGCACACGACCTCAATCAGCGGGTTGACCTACTGACTTTTCAAGCAGAAGAATTAAAAGCCGCCGATTTAAAAAGTGGTGAGGAAGAACAGCTTTTGGAAGAGCGAGGCAAGCTGTCAAATTACAAGAAAATAGCGGATTCGCTTGACGAAGCACAGCAGGCATTAAATCCAGGCATTGAAGGGGGCGCAATTGATCTTTTGGCGGCAGCAAACCAAGCCCTCACCCGTGCGGCTTCTTTTGATACAGGTTACGAGAATTTAGCACAATCACTATCTGAAGCCTACTATGCTGCCCAAGATGCCGGGCGTGAACTGGATGAATCCGTTACCAATCTCTCGTTTGATGAAGGGGCTTTGGTACAAATTGATGATCGTTTGCAGGTCATCCACCAACTAAAACGTAAGTATGGGGATACAGTTGACGAAATTTTAGCTTTTCAACAAAAAGTCAATCAGGATCTTGCGACATTGGATGGTGGTTCGATGGACATTGATCAGTTAACGGCTGAAAAGGCCGCTATGAACAAACAAATTCAAGAGGCGGGAGATCGGCTACGAAATGATCGACAACGGGTGGCCAAAGAACTCGAAAAAGCGGTTAATCAGGAATTAGCCGACTTGTTAATGAAGGAGGCCTTCTTTGAAGTTCACTTTGAACCGGTCAATGGCTTTCTTCCAAATGGCACTGATCGGGTCAGCTTTAACGTGCAAACCAACAAGGGAGAAGGGGTTAAGCCTTTAGAAAAGGCGGCTTCAGGTGGTGAGGCTTCTCGATTGATGTTGGCTTTAAAAACCGTCTTCATTGCGCAGCAAGGACTATCCACCGTTGTCTTTGATGAAATTGACACGGGGGTTTCTGGACGGGTTGGGTCAGCCATTGCTCAAAAAATGCGGGCGATTTCAAAAAATACACAGGTGCTGGCGATCACCCATTTGCCACAAGTGGCTGCCGCTGCTGATCACCATTTCTTGATTGAGAAACGTTCGGATGGTGAACGAACCGTCACGGAAGTGAATAACTTGCAAACTGAGGACCGGGATCGGGCAATTGCCATGATGCTCTCTGGAGACGAAATTTCAGAAGCAGCGCTAGCAAATGCGCGTGAATTACGAGGGGCGACTCGTAGTATGGGTCAATAAAAAAAGAAGGCATCGCCTTCTTTTTTTATTGATTTTGTTTTTTGGTCAGTTCGAACTTGTTTGTATTCGTAACTTCCTGTATTATTTTTATCATAGTGCTGTCACAGTATTGTCATAAATGTCGTCAAACCGCGTTATTTATTGCTGAGGGAAAAAAGTGTTAAAAAAAACCTATACAAGGATGAAAAACTACCAGTTACTTTGGGTTTTACTCTTTAATCTTTTTGTTCTTTCGGCCACTTTTCTATTGACCTTTAATTTTACCCGTCTTTCTGGTTCTTACCATGTTCAAGTAGCTCCCAATGCTTTGGTGAGTAATGATACGTTGACGATTCATGGTGATGACGTGATTGGTAATTTGAATGGTTCAGATAGTTGGACTAACGGTAGCTACGAATTGAAGCAAGATCAATTGAAAATATACTTAGATGATCGCGTTTATTATGGTGAAATCGATAAAAAGGGACGTAGTTTCTGGTTAGAAATTGACAATGAAAAAGTTTATTTTAGGCGTTAAAAAAACGCTCCACAATCATCATTGTGGAGCGTTTTTGAGTTAGCTATGGGTGTAGAAGAGGAAGGCAACGAAGATGATGGCGAGCGTATACATCAAAATATTGACTTCTTTTGCTCGTTTAGCCGCAATCATCGTGATGGGGTATGCGATGAAACCAAGAGCGATACCGTCTGAAATTGAGTAGGTCAATGGCATCCCAATCACCACTAAGAAGGAAGGAGCGGCAATTGACATATCCTCCCATTGAATTTTCTTCAAATTACCAGCCATCATAATACCGACCACAATCAAGGCAGGGGCGGTGACTTGTGAAGTCACGACGGACAGTAACGGCGAGAAGAACAATGCAAAAATGAAGAGAAGACCAGTCACTACAGAAGAAAATCCTGAACGACCACCAACGGCGATTCCAGAAGATGATTCGACAAAGGCGGACGTTGGAGAAGTACCCAAAGTTGCACCAACGGTCATTCCGACGGCATCGGCCATCAAGGCTTTACCGGCACGTGGCATTTTACCTTCTTTATTCAAGAGGCCTGCCTGTTCAGTCAGACCAATTAGGGTTCCCGCCGTATCAAAGAAGACGACAATCAAGAAGGTCAATGCCACAATTAGCATCCCAAAGGTGTTGATGTTACCGAGGTGTGACCAGGCCTGACCAAAGGTTGGTTCCAAGGATGGGGCAGAGGCAATGACGGACTTTGGCAGTGCAATTTCGCCAAAAACAATGCCGACAATTGCCGTTACCACCATTCCGAAGAAGATGGCGGCGGGGACTTTTTTAATAATTAAAATCAACGTGATGGCAATCCCGAAGATGGCCAGTAACGTGCTGCCCTTTGTTAAATTACCCATGGCAACCATGGTATCGGCGTTAGCAACAATCAGGCCAGCGTTGTGAAGACCGATAAAGGCGATGAAAAGACCAATTCCGGCCGCAATGGCGATTCGTAGGTTATATGGAATGGCATCAATGATTTTTTCACGGATGTGTGTGAGTGTTAGAACCAAAAAAATCAAGGCAGCGACTAAAATGCCCGCCATGGCCGTTTGCCAAGAGACGCCCATACCGATAACAACGGAGTACGCAAAGTAGGCGTTCACGCCAAGACCTGGTGCGATGGCAATGGGGTACTTGGCCACAATTCCCATGAATAGGGTTGCCACAGCAGCAGAGATGGCAGTGGCGGTAAAGACCGCTCCCTTATCCATTCCAGCGGCGGCAAGAACGTTTGGGTTAAGAAAAAGAATGTAAGACATCGCAACAAAGGTGGTTAAACCAGCAATGCTTTCCGTCTTAAGGGATGTGCCCAGTTGTTTGAACTGGAAGTAAGATGCAATCCGTGACATGTAAAACTCCTCTTTATGTTAATTAACTACTTGAATAGTTTAACAGTAATGACGGAAGATGTCTTGAATAAAATGAGAAAAATACGCTTTAAAAGCGAACGATAAAACGAAAATACGCTGATTGTTTGTGTTTTATACCTTTAGCTGATTGTTGCGTGGTCATTTTGACCAGAAAAGTCTCTGTCACCTCATTTTCCTTTTTCAATAGTAAAAGGTTGGGAAATCTCCTTTCCAGTCGGTCACTTGCTGGGCTATAATAAGGTATTACAACATTTTAGGGGGGCGCGAGTTATGAATCAAGAAACATGGCAAAGAATCGTGAAGTACACGGAGCTACAGGGAACGTCTGGACAAGAGGAGGCCGTTCGTCGGGCGTTTCGTGACGATCTAACGCCGTTGGTTGACCATGTTGAGCAAAACGACTTGGGGGGCCTTTTTGGTACCAAAGTCGGTCGAGAAGATGATCCGCGTGTCATGTTCGCCGCTCATTTTGATGAAGTTGGCTTCATGGTGGCAGGTATCTTGCCAACGGGGGCCCTCCAGGTTGTTTCACTTGGTGGCTGGAACCCAGTGACAGTGCCTGCCCACCGCTTCACTCTCTTTACTAAAAATGGTCAATACCCGGTGGTTTCTTCCTCCGTTTCCCCACATCTTTTGCGTGGCAAGGGCGGAGCAGCTGCCTTAAGCATCGATGACATTCTTTTTGATGCTGGTTTTGAGTCAAAGGAACAGGCAGAATCAATGGGTGTTCGTCCGGGTGACTTTATCGTTCCGGAGAGCAAGACGGTGCGGATGGCCAACCCCAACCGGGGACTGTCCAAATCCTATGATAATCGTTTCGGTGTTTCGGCCATTTTATCAGCATTGACAGATTTACAAGGTGTGCAAACACCGAACACCCTGATTATGGGGGCTAATGCGCAGGAAGAGGTCGGTTTGCGTGGTGCGCTCCCCGCCGTTCAACAGTTCAAGCCAGATGTCTTCTTTGCTGTTGATTCGTCGGCCGCTAACGATGTTGACCAAAAGGTTGGTCGGCAAGGCATTCTGGACCAAGGAACACTGATTCGTGTCTTTGATCCAACTGTGGTCACGTCGCCACGTTTAAAGGAATTTATTTTGCAGACGGCCGAAGATAATCAAATTCCTTATCAATACTTTGTTTCAAAGGGTGGAACCGATGCTGGAGCAGTTCAAAAGTATGGCCAAGGGTTGCCAGCAGTTGCCTTAGGCGTTGCTTCTCGTTATATTCACACCCACGAAACTGTATGGTCGATTCCGGACTTTGACGCTGCCCGTGAATTGATTGTTGCTCTTGCCAAAAATCTTGATCGTTCGGCTGTTGATGATATTGTGGGGAAGTGATGTTTAAGAAGTTACAACGCTTAGATTATTGGATTGCCGTTCCATACGCTGTTCTTTCCTTAATTGGAATTGTCATGGTCTTTTCAGCAACGCAGAATGCCTATTTAGCGCCAATTATGTCCTTTGCCAAGCAGGCGATTTTTGTGGTTGTTGGTTGGTCAGCGGCTTTCTTTACTTTTAAAATCAACCGACAGGTGCTTCGATCATCTTCACTTTTAAATGGCTTGCTGGTGATTACGACAATTTTATTGATCCTTGCTCGATTAGCGCCAGCTGTTAACGGTGCCCACGGCTGGATTAACTTGGGGCCGGTGACTTTGCAGCCCGTTGAATTAGCAAAGATTATCTTAATTCTATACTTTTCTCAGTGGCTATCGGCCTATCCATGGCAGCCTGGTAAGGGTCTTTTGGGTTTTATTCGGTTATGGCTGCAAAAGGGTCGTTGGCTGAAGTTAATCTTTCCAGGATTGCTCTTGGTCATTACGCTAGCGATGCCGGATATGGGAAACTTTTTCATCACCCTAGCTGTGTTAACCCTGATGATTTTGGCATCAGGGGTTAAGCCGAAAGCTAACTTGATTTTGCTCGTTATTTTTTTCATGATTTTGGCTTTTTTGCCAAATATTATCGCCTTCTTTGATTTGAAGGAATCGTCTTCTTACGCCATTCGCCGACTATCTAACTTCGTTGATCCGTGGTATAACATGGACCAAAGTCGCCAACTGTTGTACTCTTATTACGCGATTTCACACGGTGGCTTGTTTGGAGTTGGCCTGGGGAACTCATTGATTAAGCCATACTTGCCTGAGTCGAATACCGATTTTATCATGGCGGTGGCCGCGGAGGAACTCGGGGCCCTTCTGGTTGCCGTTGTTCTCGGTCTTATGATGATTTTGATTGGCCGGTTAATCATTATTGGCATTAAACAAAAAGTTCAGTACAACCGCCTCTTTTTGTATGGCCTAGCTGCCCTTTTGATTATGCAATCCTTTGTTAACTTGGGCGGGGTACTAGGCTTACTGCCGATTACCGGCGTTGTTTTTCCGTTTATCTCAGGTGGGGGTTCTTCCTACGTTTTCTTTTCGGCAGCCGTTGGTTATGCCCTAAACATTGCCGCCCAAGAAAAACAGTTAGCTCGACCTAATCCACAAGATGATGCTGCACGAAGGGAATTAAAGCACTAATGTTTGATATGCAGGAACGAAGGGCCTTATACGTATACATGCGTGGCCTGAAACAGGTGAATCAACTAAAAAAATTTGGTGACATCGCCTATATTTCGAACAAAATGAACTACGTGTCTTTGTATGTGAATGAAGATCAAGTCGATGAATTAGTAGATAAGCTGAAGAAGTACCGCTTTGTTAAAACGGTTAAGCCCTCAGCCCGTCCTGATATCAATCCAGACTTAGATGATCAGCACGACGATGTTTTTTTTGAGGCTTATGACAAGGAAGTAAGCAATCAAACGCCGTCTGATGAACAAGCAAAGACGGAGGAAGAGTAAATGCGAGTCATTGCTGGCAAATTTGGCGGCTTACACCTTGAAGCGGTGAAGGGACGGGCAACCCGTCCAACTACTGACAAAGTCAAAGAGGCGATTTTTTCAATGCTGTTGCCATACCTTGATGGTGGTGAGGCTTTAGATCTTTATGCCGGAACAGGTGGCTTGGCGATTGAAGCCATTTCTCGTGGGATGGACCACGCCTTCTTGGTTGATAAGCAGGCAGGTGCCCTAGCCGTTATTCAAAAAAACATTGCAAAAACGCACGAAGAACAAGCGTTCACGGTGATAAAGTCACCGGCCAATACTGCGTTAACACGGTTGGCTAACCAAGGCGTGACTTTTCAATTGGTCTTACTCGACCCACCTTACGCAAAAGAAAAACTGAAGCAAGATATTGAGAAGATGATTACTTTGGGATTGCTGCAGGATGGGGCGATTGTGATGGTTGAATCAGATCAAGTGGCCGATTTACCTGAGGCAGACGAACGGCTTGATTTAATCAAGCAAAAGGACTACGGCATCACCCGTGTGTCCCTTTATCGTTATGATAAGTGAGGAGAAAGTAAAACATGAAAAAGGCGGTTTTTCCTGGATCGTTTGATCCGCTGACAAACGGACACTTGGACATTATTGCGCGTGCGGCGGATTTATTTGATGAAGTCGTCGTTGCCGTGGGGAAAAATACGAATAAGCAAGGACTTTTTCGACCGGACGAACGGCTAGCCTTAGTGAAAGCTGCGGTTTCCCACATTCCAAACGTATCGGTTGGCCAAATCGATGGTTTAACAGTCGACTACATGGCCACCATTGGTGCCAAGTTTATCATTCGTGGTTTGAGAAATTGTAAAGACTTTGAATACGAGCGGGATATTGCGGGTGTTAATTCGGTTCTTGACGACGTTGAAACCGTCCTACTCTTTGCCAAACCTGAAAACCAAAACATCTCATCATCGATGGTGAAAGAAATCTCCAAACTATCATCAAATCGATTGGCGGATTTTGTTCCACCCGTTGTTGTCAAAGCGTTACAGAATCATTTTGAAGCATAAAAACCTCCGAATTTTCGGAGGTTTTTTTCTGTGTTTTTTCGTGATATTTGCTAAAGGAGGTGACCAAGAATGAATCGATTTGAGTGGTCCGCTATTTGGCAAATAGGCAAGCGTTATCGCTACTGGGTAGGGTCAGCCCTGCTTGGCCTATTTCTATTGGTTATGGGCATCTTTTTTCTACATCCAAAACAATCAAACCTTCCTGCTGAACCGGTGACTGCGGGCGGAAAGACGGACTCCAGTGCAACGAAGGCGGTCGGCCAACCAGCTGCCAAGCGTTCGGATCAGGCTGTCAAAACAGCGATTAAGGTTGATGTGAAGGGGGCGGTTCAACATCCCGGACTTTATCAAGTAGAAGCTGGTGCCCGCTTAGCAGATGCTGTTCAAAAAGCAGGTGGCTTTCAGTCGCCAAATAGTCAGCAGCGGGTTAATCTAGCGCAACCGCTCGAAGACGGAATGGTTATCTATATTGCAAAAGAACATGAAGAACATGATCCGGCTATCACCAACGCTGGTTCCTTGCCAGGTAAAGAAACTGGAAAGGGTGGTAAAAAATCAAAGACTGCGTCGGCTAGTTCGCGTGTGAGTTTAAACCATGCTAGCCAATCAGAATTAGAGCAATTGTCTGGTGTTGGTCCCAAAAAAGCAGAAGAAATTATTTCCTATCGGGAGGAACATCCCTTTCAATCTGTCGATGAATTGAAAACGGTTTCGGGCATTGGGCCGAAACGGTTCGAGCAGTTGAAGGAAGAAGTGGCCTTATGATTCGCGTTCGCTTCCATTTTTTATTGGCGGTTGTGGGTGCCAGTTGGGTGACTGTGCTCTACCGACCGAATGCTGTCACGATTGTTTTAGCCGTCATCTTTTCATTATCTATCCTGACTTTGAGGGACTTTCGACGCATCTGCCTTCTGTTTTTGTTAGCTCTTATTTTGATTGGCTATAGTTTGATTGGTTACCGTTCGTTAAGTATGGAAGAAGGACAAATAGCCCAGCAAAAAAACGTTGAGTTACTCGTTTTTCCAGATCAATTACAAGTCAGTGACCATGGTTTTGTACGGGGCCAGGGCCAAGATGAGCGGGGACAACGTTTTCTACTTGCTTATCAAGCAAAGAACCAAGAAGACGTGGACCGTTTTACGTCAATTAGCTTTCCCACAAAGATGAGCGGGCCAGTTAAACAAGTGCCAATTTTGGGGGCAACAAATGACTATCAATTTGACTTTCATCAGTTTTGGAAGACGCAGCGGGTTACCCAGCAGACTACTTTTCAGTCGGTGACGTTGGCAAGGGCTCATGCTCAAAATCCTTTGCAGGCTTTTTTCTTTTTCAGCCATCGATTACACGCAACCGCTGGACGTTTGGCCAATCAACTCCCTAACCCTTTGGGGGATTATGCAGGGGCTCTTTTATTAGGGATGAAAGGAACGATGCTGTACGAAAACAATCCCAAAATCGCGGAACTTGGACTCATTCATCTTTTCGCACTATCGGGTTTGCATGTTTCTTTTTTAGCTAAACAATTTCGACAGCTTACGCGGCGGTTACGAATCACCCGGGAAGTTGCCGATGGCTTATTGGCCGTTTTATTGGTCATGTTTTACTTTTTTACAGGTAGTTTAGCAGTCCTTTTCCGAGCCCTTGTGGCTGGCGAACTGCGGATTGTGAACCGAAACTTTTCCTGCCAGTGGCATCCTGTCACGATTTGGTCTTGGTCGCTTTTAGCTAGTTTAGTATTTTATCCACAGATATTGTTAACACTTGGTGGGCAGCTCTCGTTTGCCCTAACGCTGGCAATTATCTTGACAGTACGGTACAACTATTGGCTGCGTGGGTTCTTTTTATCGGCTGTTAGTTTCCCCATTATATTAGCCCAACAATTTGCTTGGAATATCTGGCAAACGATGGCGAATATTCTCGTCGTACCACTTTTTTCTGCCATTGTGTTACCCGCGACGCTAATCGGTTATTTCGGTGCCTGGCTGTCCGTGGTAAAGGAATCGACCAATGTGGTCATTAACCTGTTTGACCGTTTCGTTTACTGGTTCGGGCAACTACCAGGTTATGTAGTGATAGGTGCTTTTGCCTGGCCAGTGCTATTATTTCTATTCATTCTTCCTTGGTTTTTCTTTCGAGTTAAATGGCAACTGAAAAGCTTTTTCTCGTTCTGTTGGTGCGCGCTGTTCATTTTAAATTATGCATGGATTCATTGGCCGAAGGAGGGAGAATGGACGACTTTTGATATCGGGCAGGGGGATGCTGCTGTTCTAATTGAGCCGAAGCACCGCTCTGTCATGATGATTGATACGGGTGGGAAAGTCACTTTTGGTAGCCACCCCGTTTACCAAACGGCGAACCGGATTGAGACGAGACCAAGGGTGCTGGAGCAAAAGAAATTAAAAGAACAGGAGGGGCTGGCTCAGTCGGTGATTATTCCCTACTTGCACGCCAGGGGCATTGCTCACATCGATACCATTTCACTATCCCACCAGGATCAAGATCACATTGGCGATACCAGAGTACTACTCGAAAACTTTCGGGTCGATCGGGTGGTGATGCCGGCTGGAATGGCTGAATTACCTGCTTATCAACGAAAAATTAAGCCCTACTTAAAAAATACCAAAGTAGTAGAAGCAACGGATAGGACCAAATTGACTAACTGTCCCCTTACAATTCGCTACCCCTTTGACTCGGGGTTGGCTGGCAACGATGATTCGTTGGCCTGGACGGGTCGAATTGGCGGAACTGAAATTTACACGGCGGGGGACTTGGACCGTTCGGGTGAACAAAAAATGCTGGATAAGTATCCGTTCTTAGCGCCAAAGATTGTTAAGTTCGGCCACCATGGTTCGAGGACGGCAACTGATCCAAATGTTTTTGATGTGTGGCAACCAAGGATCGGTATCGTGTCAGCAGGACGTGATTCTCGTTATGGGCATATCAATCCCTTTATATATAGGTCTTTAACGATAAAGTGTCACGATAGTGTCACACACTTTCAAAGTGTCACCCACTTTTTATTTGAAAATGGCTAATGTCTTTTCTTCTTCCTGACGACGTTGTGTTTCTAAAAGATGAGCATATACCTTTTGAGTAATTGCTACACTAGAGTGACCCAATCGTTCTGAAACATAATTAATTGCTACTCCTCGTCTTAGCAAGAGGGAAGCATGTGTATGTCTCAACCCATGAAAAGTTATTATCTTACAGTTTAATTCTTTTAGAACACTTTTAAAAGTTCTATTAACACCGTTTGATGAAACTTGTGTAAATACACCGGATAGCGGTTTAAGCACCTCTATGAGCTTGCTATCAACCTTAATAACACGATTCCCAGCATTGGTCTTCGTTGATTTGATTTCCTTTTCTTTTCCAACAGCCTTATCAATTACTAACAACTGTTCTTTAACGTTTAGATCGTTACGAGTTAACGCTTGTATTTCGCCAAGCCGCATACCGGTATGAATCGCAATGTAAATTGCCAAGTAATTGGATTTGTCTAAATCGCTGTCATTAGTTAAATGATTGTATATATATTCATCTAGTTTGAGCAATTCATCTTCTTCAAGAAATTTAAGGTCTTTATCTTTGCCGTCGTTTCCAACACTTTCAATGCGAATTGTTGGGTCTCGTGTAATGTACCCATCAGCGTATGCATCCTTTAACGACTGCGAAATATGATTTTTACGTTTAGAGACCGTCGCACGGGCGTGGTTTTTCCCGAACTCATTAATAAATGTTTGGAACTTTTGCCGAGTAAAATCGTTCAAGTAAGTGTTAGTTAGGTGTTTTTTGATGACAGTTAGTGTTGATTCATATTGGTAGAGTGTAGCCGATGAACGGTCGCTCTTGTATGTCGTAAACCACTCTTCGAAATATTCTGATAAAAGATAATTGGAGTAGGTATTTTGATGGTCAGTCACTTTACCAGATTCACGTTCTGCCGCCCAAAGTGAAGCTTCTTTTTTCGTGTGGAAACCTTGTTTAGTAGCATATGATCGTTTTCCGTTTTTAGTAATTGACACTCGGACACGATAAGTGCCTGATTGTGTTTTAATAATACTCGCCATAAATACTCCTTATAAATTAACAAAACGACTATTTTGACAAATTAAAATCATAGTTAGTTACTGTAAATGTTTAAAATCACGTTTTTGTACAAATAAAAAGGCCTGTGGCCTTAATCGTGTATGTACGCCCAAAAGGGCACATAACTATTTAGTTAATTTGATGTTACAATTTACATAATATAGTAAAAATTAAGGAGAAATTATGAAATCTAATGTTATAGTAAATCCAGAAAGTCAAATTAATGTTATCTCTCGATTTGTATCTGATTTACAAAATAATAAAATTGATTTTTTTATTAATGAATATGGAGAAATAACAGTAGAATGGAAACCTGAATTTATTGGTGATCTTGTTCAAAATCATTGATATCAGGATAACTCTCTTTTTGATCAGGAATAGGTAAACCTGGTCTATAGGGATTTTCAGGTATGGATATAAATGTTTCGAATATTTGAATATCCTCTTTAGAAGTAATACCAATCGATAAAAACGAAACCTTAACTTTGCATGTGCGATAGCTATCATTCTCTCTTATTGGAATGTGGTTAAGTTCTACAACAGTAGAAGCAGAGTATCCATGTTTTGAAACTAGCGCGTTGTCTTTTAAATTCTCTTTGTTAAGTTTAATTATTTGTGAAGTCCCCCCCATCTGTGCATCATGAATGCCGATGGTGCCACCATGTTTTTTAATGTCTTCTTTGTAGCTATCTGGGGCACAAGAATCATCAAATGCTCTGTCAACCTCTAATAAATATTGATAAGTAGTATCGGGAAGTAAGTTAAAAAATTGAATACGGGCAATTATTTTAAATGAATTTTCAAATGAATTTAATATTACTTGGTTAGTCGGATTTCCATTAGAGTCTAAGATAGTAACAGCGCTTATTTTTCCTGTATACTCTGCATCAGTAATATTTGTCATGTTATTTATTTGCTCCTTCATCTTCATATTTTTGATGAATACTATTCTCAATTCGTTTTAATGCCTCATTAAATTCTTGAAATTCTTGAGTATCTGCTTGTCGAACACTCAATAGATTATTAGTATTAAAAATATTATTATTATTATTGTTGTTGTTGGTAGTATTTGTTTGCTGAGTAGTATCGATCATTGATAACTTATTATTGACCATGTTCACCCAACTATATGCCCAGAGGAAAATATACATGACAAACATAAGGTTTACACCAATTATCCATGACTGACCAGTAGTCATTCCGCTTATGTTAGCAACTAAAGTGGATACAATACCAGTACCAATGCTGGTAACTATTTTATCTGAAGATATATTCTTAAATGAATTAGAGTCCATTTGAGTACCTTTCAAGCCTCCTTGCTGGTGGCTTTTTTATTTTCTTTTAACGTGGTTCAGAATTGCACGTATTTTTGTTTTAAACCGGATGACTATATTCAGCCTCTACGTAATCAAACAACCACGATGGAACGTCATAGAACTCCATGAACGATTGAACATTCGTCGGTCGTTCTATTTCCATCAACATTTTAATTGCGTTCTTGTGCGCTAACAGTTCTTCGCCCCGTTTTCCAAACTCACTAAATTGGTAAACATTTTGCAACGACGTATCACCATACAAAAGGTGGCTTAGTTCATGAGCTAATCGAAATTGATAGGAAACCTTCGTATAAAAGTTAATGTTCATTATGATCGCGTTACATGACGGCCACGTTGTATCTGGAACAGTACTCTTCACATCGTCAATGTTTAGTACCTTGACGTTGTTTTTGGTTGCAATTTTTTTCAACGACTCTCCAATTTCTTCATATAAGTAAGAATCGATAAAATTGTTTTCAATCATCGTCCCTCCCGCTCACGTTCTTGCACAATGAACCGTGCGTACTGGAGTAGCTTTTGGCGGTCTTCTTCATCAATTGGCTTACCGTCGAATGCTAAAATAGTTGTATTTTCAAGGTCAGTTGTTTTGTTTTTTGAATTATAGCTATTCATCTGATTAGTACGACCGAGTAAGTAGTCTGTTGATACATCTAATACGTCGGCAACTTTCTGTAGGTTATCAGATGAAGGGTTGCTTTTTTTCCACTTGTATAAAGATTTATCACTTAGTCCAGCCTTCGTTTCCAAATCTGCTAATGATAATCCTCTTTTGTTTGCTAGTTCTTTTGTTCTTTCAAATACAGTCATATAAACCTTCAATCGTAAAGAAAAATTAATGTGTAAAATATTCCAATTATCCATTGACAGTTGGAAAATATTGCACTATACTATTTCTTGTAAGTTAATTACTCAAACAAAAAACAGTTAAAACTTAAGCTTCTTGGCAGGGTGCTAAAGATTATGAAGTTTATTTTGTTATGAGTTTACTATGCAATTATAGTGTAATATTTTCTAATTGTAAAGTTAAACTTACAAACTATTTGAGGAAGGAGAATGATATGTCTGTTCAAGAAGCAAAGGCGGTTTTAGAAGAAGCCCGTTTTAAGTTTCAGTTTTACTTGAAGCAAAAGGGGATGAAACCAGACATGCTTGCACCAGTTATTGGACGTTCGACAACTTATGTTCGACAACTCTTATCTGGGGCTGCTAGTGGTCAAGCTGCACGTAATCATTTGAAAAAATTGTTTGAGTTCACCGGATATGATGGTGAGCTTTGGTTTTAAGAAGAAAGAGGCCAACATGGCAAATGAAGTAAAGGTATTTGACAACCTGAAGGTCAAAGAAGAAAACGGACAAATTTTGTTCGACGCAGAAACAGTGGCTAAAGGTGTTGGAATTACGACCGTTGCCAAAAGTGGCAACGAAGTCGTTCGATGGTCAAGGCTTAATCAATACCTTGGATTGTCCACTTCTGGACAACTGGTAAAACGTGGTGATTTCATCACGGAACCTCAATTGTATAAGTTAGCGATTAAGGCTAATAGCCCACAAGCAGAAAAGTTCCAAGACTGGGTAACGTCAGAAGTCCTGCCAAGCATTCGCAAGACTGGTAGCTATTCAATGAAAAAGTTGACATCAACCGAAATGTTGAAGTTGCAAAATGATTCAATTCTCGAAGTAAGCGAGCGTGTTGGACTAGTTGAAGACGAGTTAGTTGAAATTAAGGATAATCAACCAGTCAATGCAACTGATTATGGTGCAATTGGCGCTGCGGTATCACATCATGTTCACCAGTATGCAGCATTGCACCATATTGGAAAGTCAAAGCGTGGCGAACTGTTTAAGGACTTGAACCGTCAAATCAAACAGATCACTGGAGCAGGTAACCGTTCACGTATCAAGTCAAAGGACTACGACATGGTTATCGAATTCATTGAAAACTGGGGACCGACTAGCGCTACTAAACTTTTGATTGAACAAGACCAGACGGCATAAAAGGGGAATGACAAATGAAAAAATTTCCAACTGATGACTATTTAGAACAAATGAATCCAGTTTTATTTGTTACTAGTTTCGTTACTGGAGTTTTGATAGCCACTTTGCTAGCTGTGTTAACCAATTAAAAAAAGGAGGCGTAAATGGCCTTAACTAAAAATGGCGGTCGATTATTGACCGTTGAAATGTTAACCGAAGAGCTTGAAGGATATTCAAGAAGCACAGTTGACTATCTCGTGTTACAACCAACTTTTCCTTATTTCACAGTTAATGGTCGAAAGCGTCGTATGTATTTTGAAGCAGCAGTATGGGATTGGTTGTATGAACACCAATCATTTAATCCAAGAATGTAAGAGAGGATAACAATGGAAAATTTAATGTTTTGGAATGACGTGGTAGTAGGTGGTTGTTTGTTGGGAGTTGTTATTAGTTTGATGGTCTTCTTCAATAAGGCAAGTAAACCAACCTACACTAACAACGATATTCGGAATGATTTGCTGCGAGATAAGACGCCAAAACAATCACGTCGGTTAGCAAAAGCACAGAAAAAAGCTCTCAAGGCGGCAACCAAGAGAGCTAAGGCATAAATTTATCCGACTAAAAATAATTTTATGCCTCTAGTATATCACGGAGGACATATGACTGATAAAGAAATTATCACAGCACAGAGTGAAGTGATTAAGTCCCAAGCGGATGTTATCGCTTCATTAACTGATTTAGTTGTTTCATATCAAGAACGATTAGATAAAGAGACCGTAGTAAAAGGTTTCGCGGGAGGCAACAATGACAATCGAGAATAGCATGATCGTTGGTGCTCAAGAGGAAGAATACCGTAATTCAATGACTAACAATAACCAGCATGATCTATACGACGAGGATATGACGTGGTGGTATTACAAGCAAAAAGGAGTTATCTAATGGCATATCCACAAGTAGACCAACAATCAGTCGTTAAGCGACAAAAGCAATTGACGCAGCCAAAAGTAGTTGAACAATTTAGCAAGCTGCTAGGGAATAAGGCTGATAACTTCTTAGCTGGACTTTCAAATGCGGTTGCACAGTACCCTGACCTAGCCAATACAAACCTAACAGACTTGATAACGGTGGCTCAAAAAGTGGCCACGCTTAACCTATCACTGGTTAGCGAACTTGGTCAGGCTTATATCATTCCGTATAACAATCATGGAACGGTTCAAGCGCAGCTTCAACTTGGTTATCGTGGAATCATCCAGCTTGTTCAGAATACTGGCAATATCGGACGTTTGGGCGGTTCTCCAGTATACGTTGGTAATAAACCACACTACAACTTCGTATTCGGAGATTTCACAATGGAAAACGAAGACTTCAACCCCTATACATCGGAAGATGAAAATGACAAGAAGGTAGCTGGATATGTAGCCTATTACTATTTGAAAAATGGCGACCGAGTTGTTAATTACTGGCCGATTGAACAAGTAGAAGCGCACGCAAAGAAGTTTTCGAAATCTTATAAGGGGAAGGGAACTAAAGGATATACGCCTTGGTACAACAACTTTGATGCAATGGCCATCAAAACTGTTATGAAGGATCTGTTGAAGTTTGCGCCAAAGTCATCTGAATCAGAAGTTCTAATCGAACAAGATAATCGAGCAGAACGAGAAATGGTTGATGTGACAGAGGAACACCAAGTTGAAGAAGAACCGAAGCGAGTGGAAGGAAAAGTTGTTGAGGAAACAGACAAAGAGACAACAGTAGCAGTACCTACTGAAGAAGCGCCAAACGTTTGGAACAATAAAAAGGAAGACGAAGTTGAAGTTCCTTTCGATACTGACGAAAACGAACAAAATAATCCAGTTAATAACAATGAACAGAGCTTGTTTAGCGAATTAAGCGAGTTGCACTAAAAAAGAGGAGGAAACTATGACGAATGGAACTGTAGAAGCACTACCTGTCATTCGATATGAAGACGGTAAGTTAATTGGATTTGACGATATGATGGCCTATGTCAATAGCCTAGATTTTCCTCAAGATTTAACGGTTAAAGCGAATTTAACCATTGTGACTAAACAGCGTGCCACCATTAACAAGTTTCTCCGTGAGGCGCACAAAGCTGCCAAGAAGGGGCGTAATAAAGCGGTCGTTGAATGGGAGCGGGAAAATCATAAGGCCTTTGCTGTTTTTGATACATTGAAGTCGATTGAAGAGGACTTGGGAGAGTCAATTTTAGCCGAACAAAATGCCAGACTTGCTTCATGGTTGCCACAGCTTGATGAAGTGGTTGCAGAGCAAAATAAGCTACGTGAGCTTGATGATGACCGCAAATTAACAACAACACGTTGGCGCTTGCTTGGTTCATTTACCCCAACTGGTAAGCTAAAGAATTCTGTTGTTAACGAAATCGTTAAGGAAGCAGACCTGCAGAAATACAAGCAAAACGAACCGGTAAAACTAACCGAAAAGCAGGTATTTGCGAAGGCGCTGGCCTTTCGGGTGGTTGAGTCGTGGAAACAGATTGATGATGACGGCGTTTATTCTGGATCTGAGGTTAAACAACTGATTGAACCAATTAAGCAGTACATTCTGGATAACAACAAATAGGGGGAAAACATGATTAACCGAGTTGTATTAACTGGACGATTAACAAAAGATGTAGAGGTCAGATATACGCAGTCAGGCGTTGCGGTTGGGTCTTTCAACCTAGCAGTCCAACGTCCATTTAAAGACGCTAATGGCGAACGTGAGAGCGACTTTATTAATGCTGTTATCTGGCGGAAGGCAGCCGAAAACTTTGCTAACTTCACGGGTAAAGGAGCTTTGGTAGCTATCGAGGGTCGCTTGCAGACACGTAACTATGAAAACAACCAAGGACAGCGTGTATATGTGACGGAAGTAGCGGTTGATAACTTCTCACTACTTGAAAGCAGGGCAGAATCAGAACACCGCCGTCAGCAAAACGGATCAAGTAATAACCAGCAACCTACGCAACAACAAAGCACTGCTAATCCATTTTCAAACAATAATGACGGACTTGATATTAGTGATTCCGACCTACCGTTTTAAAGAATTGGTATAGCTATGTTCAAATTCGGAAAACGACTTAAGAATCTACGAGAAAAAGAAGGGGTCACGCAGCGACAAATGGCGAAGCATATCGGCATGTCAGCAGGCACGATAGCAAACCTTGAGAACGGCTATTCGAAGCCAAGCTTTGACGTGCTGATTGACATTGCAGACTACTTCGAGATGTCGCTAGATGACCTTGTAGGACGAGGAAGGAGGTAGCTATTGGCAAGAAATAAAAAATATTTCTGGATAAAACTTAAACCAGACTTCTTCAATGACCCATATATCAAAATGTTACGCCGAATGGCCGGTGGAGATACTTATACAATCATTTATCTGGAAATGCTAGTTAAGAGTACCCATACAGACGGCATGATTTATTTTCAAGGTGCTGGCGTTGACATAGCTGAAGAACTATCGCTAATGCTAAATGAAAACGTTGAAGATGTTCGAGCATTGTTGGCTTATCTTGAAGCAAAAAAGCTAATTACACACCCTGAATTACAGGAAGATTTGTTCTTAGTTGCTACCCCAGATTTAACTGGTTCTGAAACGGATTCTGCTGAAAGAGTAAGAAAATTTAGGAAGCGACAAGACCAAAAAGCGTTACAAAGTAACACCGATGTAACGATTGGTAACGATAAGAAAGAGTTAGAGAAAGAGTTAGAGATAGATATAAAAAAAGATAATGTTCAACAAGTTGAACCACCTATCTCGAAAAAATCTAAATCAACCAAACTGTCAAAACAGGAAAAGACAGATTTTGAAGCTCTTTGGAAGTTGTACCCACGCAAACAAGGTAAGCAGCAAGCAGAAAAAGCGTACTTGAAAGCTATTCGTGATGGGGTGACTAATAAATCTATCCAAGATGGAATCGTTGCTTACTCGAAAAAGATTAGTGCTGAACAGACAGAGCTTAACTTTATCAAGATGGGGTCAACATTCTTTAACAACCGGTCATGGGAAGATGACTTCACCATTTCTGTTCCAACGAATAGTAAGGGAAAGCCTGTTAAGCAAGAGCCACCACTGGCTAGGAATGAGGTGCCTGCAAGCAGTGAACCAGTAGATATGCAGGCAGTAAAAGGAATGCTAAAAGGCATTAAGACAAGCGGATAGGAGATAGATTTGAGAAATGAAAGATGGATTAGGTGTCGAACTGACTGATCGTCAGATTCAAGTTATCAAAGACCACAAGGAGTCATATAGCTTTAAAGAGCTAACCGAAATGACTGGTGTAACTCGTAGTGTTCTGTTTCGTGTTTGTAACGGAGATAGAAAACGAATAAGCAAAGTCAACTATGCGAAGCTTGCAAACAATCTCTATCGCTTTGACAACTCATACACAGGCAAAAACGAACTTGAGGCCGTTAACCGTGTTAGTGAGCTAAGGGGAGAGCTTGGGCTAACGGATCATGAACTAGCTGAACAATCTGGTATCGGTATTAAGTTGATTCGGAGTGTCGAGAACCAATACAACGAGCCATCACCAGCTACATGGCAGAAGCTGGCCGACTTCTTCGGAGTATGGGTTGGGTATTTGGTTGGCGCAACAGACAGGAGAGTGCGATGACATACGATTTATACGGTGACCGTAAGCTGGGCAAGCGAGACAAAAAGAAGGTGAAGTGATGGGAGAATGTGCAGCTCAAGATATTGCAACAAGCATGATGGGTTATGAGTCTGTCGCTGATATACCAGCCGAAAAACTGGATGAATGGAACGATTTAGTAAATGATTTGGTTGAAGATTAGAAGAGGTGAAGTAATGTGGAGTTGCCAGGTAAGTTACTAAGCAGGCGTGGGTCTGTCGTCACAATAGAGCTAGAAAGCCCAGATAAGCTGTATGAGCTCGATAAAGTGCAGGATAGTGTAATCACACTAAACATACAAGATGGACGTTCTGTGAGCCCTAAACAGCGTAATTTTGCATTTGCTCTTATCGGCGATATTGCCAAAGCTGAAATTGGTGGTAAATGGGCAGGCGAACCTGAACTGATTAAGCGGGCATTCTACTTCGCCATGGATATGTTCTATGGCATCGAGGGCTTTAGCTTGTCAAACGGTCGGGGAAATATGTCGGATGCCAACACGTTTATCAACATGTTGTTAGAGTTTTGCCTGCAACATAACGTGGCATTAAGTCGCCATCCGCTAGATGCATTAGATGATCCGGCCATTGCTCGATATGAGTATGCCTGCTTGATGAATAAGCGCTGTGTGATTTGTGGACTGAAGGCAGACCATCACCACATCACGGGTAGCAAGGTTGGAATTGGCAATGACCGCACGAAGATTAACCACAAAGGCCGGCGCTTGATTGCCTTGTGCCGAGAACACCATGACTTGTTCCATCACGAGGAAAAAGAGCGCATGGCTGAATATCATTTGCAGGGTGTTCCTGTGAACGAAGAAATTGCAAGAATTTACAACTTGAATTATTGGTGAAAGTTAAATTGGTATAGGTGTATTTATGACTAAAAAATATTATTGGAAAAACAAACGCACTGACAACGAAGGGAAACCGATTTACTTGTTAAAAAGCCCATTTGGTTATATTTCGCAAGATTCTATTTGGACGAAGTTTTCCGATATGTCTGATTCAGTTACCGCTTTCACGGAAGAAGAAGTTATCAAATGGGGATACAACCCAGAAAGCTATGTAAAAAAAAGGTTGAAAATGACTAAAAAATTTACAGAAGAAGAATATCAGAAGATTGTTGGAATTGCTAATCATCTTCTTAGCAACAGGTCAGTTATTGAACTATCAACACTTGACGGAATTTATTTTCAAATACAGAATTCGTCAACAAATGAAGAACGCAATAAATTCAAAGAACTAAACCAAGAGCTTGCTTTAATCGCACTTCCAAAATCTCGTGACTGGGCGCATGACCAGTTTGTTGAGAAAGAGAAGAAGTATTTTTGGACGGGTAAAGCAACCGATAAAGATGGACGTTACGTTCATATTAGTCGTGACTATAAAAATAGGCCAAAACTTATCTACTCAAGAGAGTGTAACCCAATCGGATATCCATTTACTGAAACTGAAGTAAAAGCAGCATATTTAGATGTTGACATGTTCGAGAAGGAAGAGGTGGAGTGATGATTATTAACTTACATGTCCAACAATTGTGGCCGTTATATTTATTGTTAATGGTTTTAGTAGACAGTTTTTCAATGTGGTTGTATTCAAAAACTGAAACGAACACTTTTACTGATTTTGTATCGGTGACTTTTCTTTGTGCTTCAGTAATTGGAACAATTTCATTTATCGTGTATGTGGGAATATGCGTTTTAAAAATAAAAATTGTTAGCGGTCTTTAGAAAAGGAAAAAACGAAGTGATGAGAGAGATTAAGTTTAGGGCGTGGGATAGATTTGCTAAAGAAATGGTTTTTGCTAAAACAATTGACTTTGGTACAAACGGTGCAGAATGCATTGTTGATTCTGATGGAATTAATGGTGACGTCGGAGGCGAGTGGGATTTGGAACAATACACCGGTTTACACGACAAAAACGGTAAAGAAATCTACGAGGGCGACATTGTTAAGTTGCATGTTGTCATCTTGTCCCCTGATGACAAAATCGGGTATATCGAGTACCGACCTGAGTTTGGTTACTGCATTAACTTTGGAAGGGCTATTGCACGTCAAGAGTATTGGGCTGCTAATGATAAGCATACCATTGATGTCATCGGAAACATTCACGAGGCGGAAGCCCTTCTTGTATGATCCGAAAAAAACAGTCGAATATAAAAAGCAGTTGGCTTACCTTGCCAATCTTGAGAAGAGTGTGAACTACTTCGAGCCATTGAGTGGGGCGTTGGCATTGACTGTGACATTTTATGTTCTGCCGCCTAAGTCACTAAGCAAGGTTAAGCACGACATGGCTATTCTGGGCGAGCTGTTGCCCTTTAAGAAACCAGACCTTAGCAACTACATTAAGAGCACTGAGGACGCCTTAAACGGCATTCTGTGGAAAGACGATGCCATGCTATGTGACATCAACGCAAAAAAGCGATTTAGCGACGAAGAAAAGATTGTCATTGAGGTAAGCAAGATTAACGATAATCAGTATTAAAGGAGGTGATTAATTTGGCGGAGACAGCGGAGCAATATTTCAAATGCTACTACTCGGGTAAATGGGAGCATGATTTAGCGTGGCGGATTCATGATTTGAAATATTCACACAGCACTCAAGATGAAAATGTAGGCGGAGGAAGGGTTAAGAATGTCAACACAACGTTGAACTCAACCATTGCAAATATTGCAGCAGTTGAAGATGACAAGATTGTCAGAGAACTCCGGCATAAGATTGAGACAGTTAAGAATTACGAGTTGTCTCTAGATGAATACCACGTTAACCTGTTGAAACTCCGCTATGCAAAGAAACGTCACACGTGGATTAATGATTCTAACCGATTGTACAAGTCTGTTAGGCAGTGCCAGTCAGATTTGAAAGCAATCAAAGAGGATTTCACCCAAAGTGTTCTCTTTCAACCTGTGGAAAACTAGACCCCCTAAAAAGACTGCGTTTTGACTGCGCGTTTTGCCTTAAAAAAGGTGCTATATTTGTATTATCGAATAAATCGATAGGGACACAGGAGCACGATATTATTATGGAGCAGGCGTTAATTCGTCTGTAATATCGCTGTGTCCCTGAACAATAAGTATTAGGCTTCATGTTTCATTGGTGATGGTTACACCTTGACGCATGAGCGGTGCAACTCCGCTGTTGTTCATTTCAGTATTCCGGTACTGCGTGCGGGGTGCGGAAACACCTTAGCTCCTTTTGATAAATAGCCGGCCTGGAATGGTTGGCAAATGATTCTGTAGCTCAACTGGTAGAGCACGCCGGCAATTAAGCTGGTGCTGTTGTTGGTTCAATTCCAGCCAGAGTCATTGCTTGCCGAGACCCAAGATTAGATACCTTGGTAGCGAGCAAATGTGGCCATTTCTTGGCGGTTATGGTTGCGGTACATATTCCTATGTTAGTTTCGCAACGGGCTGGTTGAAATAACATCAGTGACCGATTGATGACGTAAGACGAAACTAATTAAAAACGCTCTATCCGGAAGAGCAGACCCGTTTGTTTAGGTTTGAAACGGGAAACGTCAACCGGCGATATATTACTGCCAGCCGTTGATTTAGTTATCGACGGTGCGGACGTTTCAGGGTAGCTCCCTGTGTACATACGTGCCATGACGAAGGGCCTTGTACTTCTCATTCTTGTCAGACTTCGGGTGCTGACCCAGCTCGCCTATGGCTATATTAGTAGGTGTCTCGATCGTGACTTCTACGGTCAACACGAAATGATAGGTGGCGGAATAGGTAGACGCACACAATTCACTCACGTGGGAATTATATGTACAGGGAGCACTTAAGAACTGCTACTAGCATATATAGAGTGGCCTATGTAAGGTGCAAATACTTACCCTATCAATACCGTACATAACGAACTGTTGCAAATTATGCAATGGTTCTTTTTATTTGCCACAGTGGTTGTTTCCGAATTGGAAATGGCCACTTTTTATTTGGAGGAAAAAGAATGCAAAAGATTATCAGCAAGTTAAAAGAAGGGACACTTGTCCTCGGACTATCTATCGCGCTTACTATTTTGCTAGCCGGAATGATTGCTAGTGTTGGGATTGTCCTGATTGCAATTAAGTTAGCTTGGTTCGGAGTGATGTTGTGAAGGTGAGAAGAAAACCTGTTATCTGTGAGGCACGTGTTGCTGAACAAGTTGAATATATTGAAACGATAGAAGGAACGATGAAGGCTGAAATTGGCGATTATATCATTACTGGTATTCAAGGAGAATGCTGGCCCGTGAAACCGGATATATTCAAGCAGACATACGAAATAATTTAGGTGGATTAGGCTACCTTTTTTAGTACATATATCAAGTCGAAAGGAGGAGCGCCAATGACATGACAAAACGTGATGAAGCTAAGAAAGACTACTTAGCTGGGATGAAACCAAAAGACATTGCGGCAAAGTATGACGTTTCAGCAGCTACAGTTCGTTCTTGGAAAGCTCGTTACTGGAACAATGAAACACCAGATAAAAACGTTGCAACAAAATCAAAAAGTGTTGCAACAAAAAACGAAAACGTTGCAACGCCAAAAATGCTGCATCCGGCCATTCAAGAGTTGGAGGATAGCGACCTTACTGACAAGCAAAAGCGCTTTGTTATCGAGTATGTGCGGCTTTCGAATGCGACACAGGCCTATATAAATGCTTACGATGTAAACTATGAAACAGCCGGTACTGCCGGTCAAAGATTGTTGCAAAATGTTGCAATTCAAAACGAAATTAAACGTCTACGTCAGGCTCGATTAAAAGAGCTTGGTGTGGGCGTTTTTGATTTGATTGATGATATTGAGAAAGAGGCTAGAGCGGACATTGGTGACTTCTTGAAGTTTGGTGGTTATGACCTTAACGAAAAAGACTTAAAAGGAAGACTTATTGAAGATGCGGAAGGTAACCCAATCATTCACCATCGTTCTTGGGTTCAGATTAGAAACCAGGAGAAGCTTGATACTCGTGCTATTAAAAAGATTAGCAAGGGTAAGGACGGACTGGTGCTTGAACTGCACGACCGTAACAAGGCCCGTGACAAGCTGCTAGATTACTTGTTGGCTACTGGGCAATTTGAGAAGCTTGCTAAAGATGATGAAGACAAGACGATTATCGTTGATGATGTAGGTATTAGTTATGGCGGAAAATAGAGTAAGTATTCGTGATAACGTCAACCCACATTTTTTCGGCATGCTTCGCACTGATAAAGATGAAGTAATCGCTAAAGGTGGCCGTGGTTCTTTTAAGTCATCAGTCATTTCACAGCTACTTCTATTGAAGATGAAACACTTCGCCATGCTAGGTTACAAAGCGAATGTTGTTTGCATTATGTCTAATGCTACCGATTTGCGAGATGCCGTTTATAAGCAGATAGTTTGGGCTATTGAAAAATACGGCATGCTTGACGAGTTTAATTATGGGAAATCAAAACTTGAGATTGAACACAAAAAGTCTGGATCAACGTTTTATTTTTATGGTGCCGATAACCCAAACAAATTAAAGTCTAATCGAGTTGGTGATGTGATTGGCTTATGGTACGAAGAATGTGCCAACATGAAGTCACCAGAAGTATTTGATACAGCAAACCCTACGTTTATTAGGCAAAAGCCAGACTATTTAGCGAAAGTCCAGACTTACTATTCATACAACCCACCAAAGAACCCTTATGATTGGGTTAACGAGTGGCTAGAAGAGAAGTCAAAAGACAGCAATGTTTTCATCGACCATTCGACATACCTAGATGACGAGTTAGGGTTCACGACAGAACAACAATTACGTCAAATTGAAACATTCAAAAAGAATGACCCAGATTATTATCGCTGGTTATTCCTTGGCGAGATAGTCGGACTTGGTACGTCAATCTATGATATGGATTTGTTCCATAAGATTGATAGCCTGGACGAGTTGCCAGAAGACGACCATGTTGTCATGTTGAAGTTTTCGGCCGATGTTGGGCACTCTGTATCGGCAACGACTGTTGGTTGCTACGGCATTACATATCAACGAAGAGTTGTGGTGCTTGATACCTACTACTATTCTCCACAGGGGAAGTCGAATAAGAAGAGCCCTAGTGATTTAGCGCCAGAGATTTACGAGTTCATCAGTAGAATGCGAGATAAGTATCCATACTATGTTGCAGGAATGATTATGGATAGTGCCGAACAGGCGTTGCGAAATGAGTACCACAAGCGCTATGGCGTTGACTGGAAGAATGTTCGTAAGCTAAAGAATGTTGACATGGTTGACCGGGTACAAAACGTCTTAGCGCAAGGTAAGGTATTCTACCTACCGACTGAAAACAATGAGAAGTATTTCATCAAGGAACACCAGAAGTATCAGTGGGACGAGCGGACGCTTCAATCTGAAAAACCAGAAGTAGTTAAGGTTGATGACCACACGGTCGACCAATTCAAGTATCTTGTTCGTGAATCAGAAGAAGAGTTAGGAGTTGCTTGGTAATGGCAATTTTAGACAGTATTAAGAACTTTTTTAGTAGGGGGATGACAATGGTCCAAACGAATAGCAGTTTAGGGTTAATTACGGATGACCCACGAATTAACCTGCCGCCGAATGAATTAGGGCGTATAAGTCGTGCTTTCCAGTACTACCGTAACGATTTCGGTCAGATTAGCTTTTACAACACATACAATCAGCAGAAAAGGCGTCCGATTAACTACTTGGCCGTAACTAAAGAGGCTAGTCGTCAATTGGCCAGTTTGATTGCCAATGAGGGATTTCACGTATCCGTTCAATCGGGTAATACTTCCAAAACTGATAAAAATGATGAGATTGATGATTACTTGAAAAAAGTCTTTGATTTCAATAACTTTTATCAGAATTATGAAGAAAATCTTGAGTTGGGAATTGCTACCGGTGGTTTTGCTATTCGTCCTTATGTTAGTAACAACCGCATTCGCTTAGCTTGGGTAAGAGCTGACCAGTTCATCCCCCTTGAGGCGAACACAAATGAAATTCAATCAGCCGTAATTGTGTCGAAGACGTATCGAACGGAAAACCGTCAGACGGTCTATTACTCTTTGCTGGAGTTCCACGAATACGACAGAAATAACAATAGTGAAACGATTACAAACGAACTTTACCGTTCAACTAGTGCTAGCTCAGTAGGAGAACAAGTTACGCTTGGTTCGTTAGATCAGTACGCTAATCTTCAAGAGAGCGTCATGATTAACGGAATTAGTCGACCAACGTTTGCTTATTTCAAGACGCCTGGAAAGAACAATTTGAATGTTGACAGTCCGCTTGGCATTGGGATTGTTGACAACCACTTAAAGCTGGTAGATGCAATTAACATTGCTAATGACCAGTTTGTACGTGAAGTAAAGCTTGGTAAGCGGCGTATTGGTGTATCTGCTGAAATGATTAAGCCAGCAGTCATGCAAAAGCCACAAATGGGTGAGTTGGCCAACCAAGGTTATCCAAAGTTTGCGGAAGATGATGATGTATTCATGCAGCTGGCAAATGGGCGAGACGATAAGACCTGGTTGCAAGACCTAACGGCTAACATTCGAGTAGATGATTACTCAAAGACACTAGAGCTGTATATGCACCAATTTGAGAACGCTGTGGGGCTTTCTCAAGGAACACTGTCTGTTGGTGCAGATAGCAATAAAACGGCAACAGAGGTCGTTTCTGATAACTCTAAGACGTACCGCACTCGCTCATCATACTTAACACAGTGTGAAAAGCAGTTGCGTGGTCTAATCACAACGATTGTCGAGCTTTCAAGCATCTCTGAATTGTTTGATGATGGCCAATCGCCACTTAACTATTCTGTAATCGACAATCCATTGGATATTAATATCTACTTTGAAGATGGCGTGTTCGTTGACAAGGACACACAGGCAAAGAACGATATTCTCGCTGTTCAAGCAGGATTAATGCCGAAGATTGAGTTCTTGAAGCGTAACTATGGGCTATCAGAATTAGATGCAAAGCGCTGGATGTCAGAAGTCGGTAACGAAACGGGGATGATTGACGGTACAAGCACAGAACAAGATAATAGCATGGCTGGAGATGTTTAATGTACGACCACAACGATATCGACAATCAGGTTAATAAACAGAACCGATATTTTGATGATTTAGAGCAACGTATTTTGGTATTACTTGCTGAAAATCTGAATGAAACGGGAATTGAAAATTATGATCAGTCGAATATCTTAAGTTGGCAGACCGAACAATTAAGTAAAGCAAAATCATTAGTTGAAAAGGTGGCTAAATTAGTTAATTCTGGCTCGTCTGAAGCAATTAACGCTGTTGTTAACATGCTGGAAGCAAGTGGAGAAAAAACGCTTGAAGGAATTGATAAACAGCTTTCTGACTTAACTAATAAAACAGTACAAGATGGTATTGAATCAGCTAACATTATCGACTCGTATACTAGACAAGCGAAAGAAAACCTAAGTAACCTTGTTAAGGAGTCACTATTAAGCCGTAATTCTCCAAATAACAGCGTTAGCAAGATGTGGCGTAATGTCATTACTCAATCTTCGTTAGAAGTTGCAACCGGGCTTAAAACGCCAGAACGAGCACTGCGTGATAATGTTTATCGGATGGCCGAACAAGGCGTACCTTCAACGTTGACGGATAAGGGTGGTAAAAATTGGCGGTTATCGTCATATTCCCGCATGGTTATCAACACAACGGCTCACAGTACCTTCAATGACTTACGCCTAAAACGAATGAGTGATTATAGTATCGGACAGGCTTACATGTCTGCTCATCCAGCAGCAAGGCGTGCTTGTTCATCCATTCAGGGTAAGGTAGTTAATGTTGTTCCAAGTTCTGATGAATCGTACGACGATAAGTACGATAGTATTTACAATCATGGCTATGGTACAGCCGGTGGAACGCAAGGTGCTAATTGTAAACACATGCTGACGCCTTTCATACCAGGGACTAATACTGAACCAGATGATAATGTGCCATCCCCTAAAGAGGCCAATGAGAATGCAGATATCCAAGCAAAGCAACGTGGATATGAACGTTCTATCAGAAATAGTAAGTCTAAGTTAGAAGTTGCTAAGGCTATGGGTGATGAAGAAGCGCAAGCTAATATCAAGAATTTAATTAGTCGACAACAAGCAAGACTTAGAGAACTAGTTAATCAGCATGATTTTTTGCATAGGCAATACGCTAGAGAACAAGTTATTCAGTAATTAAGCAATCACTTAGGTGGTTGCTTTTTTCGTACATATTTTTTGAAAGGGAATGTATTCATGGGATGCAAAGGTAAGAAAAAGAAATAACTGATCGCCATTTATTGGGCCCTGGGAATGGCCCTTATAAAAGCAACCGACCGTATTTTATCCAGTGGGAGCCGACCCGCTAATTAAGGCTAGGAGAAGAATTATGGCATTTACAACAGAATCGTTGAAGGACTTAGGTCTTAATGATGAACAAGTAAAGGGGGTAATGAAAGCTCACGGTGCAGATGTTAACGAGGTTAAGGCCAAGTTGAATGATGTAACGGCTGAGCGAGACGGATTAAAAGGGCAAATTGAAGATTACTCTACTAAGTTGGCTGAAGCTCAAAAGTCGGCTGAAAAGGGGAGTGAGCTATCCAAGCAATTGGAAGACATTAAGCAATCTGCTGAAAAGGCGAAGGCTGATGCCGACCAGAAGTTGAAAGACACAAAGCTTGGTTATGAAATCGACATGGCATTGGCTAAGAATGGTGCATTGAACACTAAGGCCACTAAGGCGCTTGTTGATATGGAAAAGGTTGGCTTGGACGACAATGGAAAGCTAACTGGATTTGATGAGCAACTTGAACAAGTTAAGAAGGAAAACGCTTTCTTGTTCAAGACAGAAGAAACATCGGACAAGAAGCCTGGAATTAACGCAGTTGCTGAGGGAAATCCAGCTTCATCCGAAAACGATAAGCATGACCTCTCGAAGATGTCATACAAGGAACAAGTTGAGTTTAAGCAAAAAGACCCAGAAGGGTATGAGCGAGCAACTCAAGAACAATAAGGAGAAACTACATGTCAGATGTAACTACACTTTCTACGCAGGTTGACCCAGAGGTACTTGCTAACATGCTGTCAGCCGATTTGCCAAAAGCAATCAAGTTGACTGCCATTGCACCGATTGATAACACGTTGGAGGGCCGTCCCGGTTCGACTGTTACTGTACCTAGGTTTGAATATATCGGGGATGCTAAGACATTGGCAGAGGGACAAGCCATTGATGCAGACGCATTGAAGACTTCTACTGACACATTTGAAATCAAGAAGATTGCCAAGGCCGTTGAATTGACAGATGAAGCGGTTTTGTCTGGATACGGAGACCCGGTTGGTGAAGCTGGTCGTCAGTTGATGATGGCAATTGCTTCTAAGATTGATAACGACATTGTTGAAACTGCAAACCAGGCTTCAATTAACCTTCCCGGTCAAGACTTTACTAAGCTTGACTTCATTGACAATATTGAAGCCGCTTTTGTTGATTCCGATTCAGATTTGAATGTGGAATCAAATGATGGTCAGCAAGGAATTATCTTCATGAACCCTAAGGATGTTAACAAGGTTCGTAAGGCTGCTGCCAACAACTGGGACCGTGCCACTGATTTGGGAGATTCAATTTTGGCAACTGGTGTCTTTGGAGGAGTTCTTGGTTGGCAGATTATTCGCTCACGTAAGATTCCTGTTGGTTCAGCAGTTGTTGCTAAGCCAGGAGCAATGAAGACGTATCTGAAGAAGGCGGCTTCTGTTGAAACACAACGAAATGTCACTAAGATGACTACGACAACGGTTGCTAACGAACACTACGGTGTTGCTATCTATGATGATTCCAAGCTTTTGGTAATCAACAAGTTCGACATTGCTGGTGGTGAAGCTAACCCTAAGAACAAGCACAAGAAGCCTGCACAAGCAGAACAGCCTGCACAAGCAGACGCAACTAAGTAATTAAATGGAGGTTTACATGAACCTCATGCAAGAACAATTTAGCAAGTTAACTGGTAATTCAGAAATTAGTGAAGAAGAGGTAGCGAAGCTGCTTCCAAAAGCACAGCTAGCTGTTGATGAAATGACGAACGGGTTCTATGATCGTTTTTCTTTTGAAGATGATGAAAACTCGGCGTTTGCTCCTGAACAGAAGCGTGCCAGTGCTTACAAGCAGTCCATTGCATTGACAATTGAGTTTATGGTTGCAAATGATGTGCAAACATCTGCTGACCTTAATTCAAATGGCAAAGCGCAGCTAACGATTGGAAGAACGCACGTACAAGGATATGACTTTAGTGGAGTTAACATCTCTGGAACAGTCATTCCTAACGAGGCTTATTCATTGTTAGCGCGGAATGGTTTGTTGTATCGAGGTGGTTACTAATGAAACTGCCAAAGGTGCCAAAAGAGGCTTGCCAACAGTCTGTCATTCTGAAAGTTAAAGAAGAAGAAGCTGACGATTGGGGTAAGCATGGAACTGCTAATGTAACGATCAATAATTGTGTCGTACAGCTTGGAACTGTTTATTCTGGTTCAAATAACGACCGACAGGTTGTTGCTAATGGAGTTGTTTTTCTTTACGCAGGTGTTACAACACCGCTTCCGAAAATGTCTAAAGATATGCTTGGTAGCGCGATTGAATATCAAGGTAAAGAATATACGATTAAGACCATTGATGAAAACTTGGATCCGTTCAGTAACAAGCTGTGGTCGTACGAATTGGAGATTATGTAATATGCCAGTAAATATTCGAATGGACTTAGGAAACATTGAAAGAAAGCTTGGAAATGTAAATGGAAAAGCACAGTATGTTGCTTCTAATCAGGCCATGATTGAAATGAATAAGTATGTGCCGAGGTTGACTGGGCATTTGCGCGATTCAGCTTCAATATCTTCTGATGGTTCACGAATTATTTACAACACACCATACGCAAAGGCTCAATATTATGGCTTTGTTGGCCAAAGGGGTTCAAAGGTACGCAACTATTCAACCCCTGGTACTTCGAGGAGATGGGACTTACGTATGGCTGGCAATCAGCAGTCCATGTCAAACGTAACAAGAGCATTTGTAAAAGGACTACTTAACTAATGGATGTATTAAATCAACTCGCTAAATCAATCAACCAAAATGTTAGCGAATTGCCAACAAAACTATTGCTTGGGTATGTTGATGAGGATAAACCGCTGTCACTATATGCCCAACCAGGTTCTAAAATATTGGAAGAAGATTATGACGGCAATCAGGAAAAACTGTTGCCATTTGAAATTGCTTTCAAGACGCAAGACCTGGCCAAAGGTAATGCAGTGATGTACGCAATTAGTACTTATCTTGATAACCTAGATCATTTAGACACTGACGGTACTTATACCGTACAAAGCCTAGATATTGACCCACAACCGTTTCTTACAACGATTGATGTGGCCGATAATGGGCTTTTTTTGTTGGACTTTTCTCTGACAATTTACACGCAAAAAACGACAAGGAGTTTTAAGTAAATGGCTACATTTAAGGAAAACTGGGAAAACAAGGTTGAAATTGACACCCTTGGGAATACCACAGTAGACAAGTCAACGTCCGCTTCATGGGCTAAGTTGGCTGCTGGAATCACAACGATTACACCTTCTCCTAATGATAAGACAGAAGAAACATCTTATTGGGATGACGAAGGTTCAACATCTACCGATGTTACTGGAAAGACACTGAAGTTCGCTATTGCTGGTCATCGTACGATTGGCGATAAGGCACAAGATTATGTTGCTTCAAAGTTCATGAAGAAGGGCGATGAAGTTAAGACATTGGTTCGTTGGACTGACCCAACAGGAAACATGATTACGTTTGTTGGAACGATGACTGCGATTGTACCATTCGGTGGTGCTGCCAACGCCAAGCAGACGTTTTCATTCACTATTTCCGCTAACGGTGTGATGAAGTATGAGACTTCAGCTGCAGGAACGACTGTTTCAGCATATGATTCTTCATCTTCTTCAGTATCTAAGTAAGTTCACAGCGACAACGGCTAAAACGTTCAAACGGGGTGAGAGGCCCGATACCTAAAAATAACAGGAGGTAGCCCATGGCTATTCAACTTAATTCTTCAATCATCACATCACAAGATTTCGTCCTTGAAGGCCGTCATTTGAAAGCAGTATATACGCCTGAAATTGATGAAGAGTTCGGCGACTTGCTAATTGATTTGGAAGCTCTACAAAAGAAGGTCGAATCCAAGGAAGCAGATGAATTGCCTGTTGATGAGAAGAAGAAATTGATTCGTACTTCGATGAAGAAGTTATCTGACTTAGCAACCAACTACATCAAGGCGCTTTTCAACAAGGAAGACGCTGATTTCATTATTTCAAAGTCTGGAAAGCGTGCAATTAATCTGTCTCGCATGGCTGGAACGTTCTTCAAGGCTGGAAATGATGGTGAACAAAAGAACCGTAAGCAACGCCGTGCCAAGGAAGCGTAATGTACTCCTTTACTAAACGCCCAGAGGAGTCAATTAATGTACTGGGTGAAGAGTTAAGGGCCAACTTATCATTTGATAACGTCATTGCGTCTTATTCAATTCTTGAGGATAAATCATTATCTGACGAACAGAAGATTGAAAGGTGCTTCTCAAAACTGATTGTCGGGCATGAAGAGTTCGATATGAGCTTGAAAAGTGAAGTGGTCAATTCATTATTCGGTTACTTGTCTAAACGTCCTTATTCCTACCATAACGATGGTGGAGAGGAAGGAGACGATACCAACGAGTTACCAATGCTTGACTTTGAACAGGACGCAGGAGCTATCTATGCTTCGTTCATGGACCAGTATGGAATTGATTTAAATGAACATCTAGGAAAGATGCACTGGGATGTATTTATTGCCTTGTTCATGAACCTTAATGGAGAAACGGCCATTAATCGAATCATGTCGTATCGACAAGATGATTTAAGTGGTTATGATGATGATCCAGACGGGTTAGCACATGCTGCCGATATGAAGGAACTTTATAAGCTCGATAAAGTCCGAGAAATCGAAAATGACCCATCAAAGGATAAGATGACCGGAAACGCCCAGAGCATTTTTGATTCCATATTTAATAGCAAATAAGAAAGGAGGTAAAACATGGCAGATGGTGCGATTAACATTGATTTTATTATCAATGACAAGTCCAGTGGCTACTTTGAAGGCGTCAAACAGAAGGCTTCTGATACTGGCAATAAGGCATATGAAAATATGTCAAAGCCATTTGATAAAAAAGTAGTTGCGAAGCTTGATGCGGAAGCTAAGAAGCAGGGTATCGACAATTTTAGGTCAATGCTTAATAAGTTGCCAAAAGAACAGCAGACACAGTTGCTTGCTAAGGCGCAAAAAGGTCAGATTATCGACTTCGAAGAGTTATTGCGCAAGATACCGTCTAAAGTAGCGACAGAAGCTAAGTTAAACGACAATGCCAGCACAGGGCTTAGGAATATCCAAAAAGAAGCTAAGACGACAGAAAGTCGGTTCAGCATTCTTAAACAGACCATGATTGGTGCCATGGCAGCTAACGTTATTTCTGCTGGTGTGGGTGCCATTACTACTGGTTTAAAAGGTGCTGTTGCGGCTGGTATGGAGTTCAACAAAGAGCAAGATACCATGAAGACAGTTTGGCATTCTTTGACCGAAGAAGCCCCTAACGATGGGAAAGTGCTGATTGATTATATTAATCAGATGTCACAGCATTCTATCTATGCCGCTGATTCAATTAACCACATGGCCCAGTCTTTCTATCACGTTCATTCAAACGTTGATGAAACGAAGCGATGGACTAATTCGTTTATCGCTCTTGGTTCTACCATGCACATGACTAATGAACAGTTGTCCGAATCTGGAGAACAGTTCGCCAAGATTGTTGCTGGTGGAAAAGCCAGTCAAGAAGATTTGAACGTCATGATCAACCGGTTCCCTATGTTTGGAGAAGCTGTTCAAAAGGCAACTGGTAAATCAATGGCAGAATTGCAAGCATTGTCATCAAAGGGACAGCTTACCGCTGAAGCATTTACTAAGGCCCTTGATTACTTGGGAGAAAAGTACAAAGGCGGTACTGCAGAGGCCATGACATCAATGCAAGGTATGTCAATGTACCTTAAATCACGTCTTTCTATGCTTTCTGGTGACGTGATGAAGTCAAGTTTCAACATGTCTAAATCAGCTACTGCAGCCTTGCAGAGAATCACTTCCGATAAGGCCATGGAGAATTATGCGAAAGCAATTTCAAGTGCTTTATCTGTTGCTCTTACATGGGTGTCTAAGCTGATTGTTTATATCACTGATCACGCCAAAGATATAACAAATATCATTGGATCAATCGTTAAGATTGGTGGCAAATTGGCTGGTGGGGCATGGTCGGTATTTGCTGGCACGATTAAGACAATTGGTGCCGCTTTTGGTGGATTATCTGGTAATGGCAAGAAGTCCGGTGATGCACTTAATGGAGTAGCTAACGCCTTACAGGCTATTGCTAGTCATCAAGGTGCAATCAAGATGATTGGCGGATTGATTGCTACCGCATTTGGCGTTAAAAAGCTTTCTAACTTTGTCAGAGGCGTTAAAGAGGTCAACGCAACGCTTGGCATTACATCTGGAATATCATCATTTATTCACCAGACAAAGTTAGCTGGTGGTGTGTTGAAGCTAATGCAATTTAAATTTGTTCAGGTTGGAAAAGCAATGAAAGCTTTTGCAGCTTCAACAAAAATTGCAACGGCTGCCCAATGGGCCCTTGATGTAGCTATGAATGCTAATCCAATCGGATTAATTGTTATTGCAATTGCTGCCGTTATTGGGGCTCTATTCTTACTGTATAAGAACTTCAAGCCGTTCAGAGAGTTTGTCAATGGCTTTATGAAAAGCGCAGGAAAAGTATTCTATTCATTTGGTAAAGCTGTTGGTAGTGCTATGAACGCTGCAGGTAAAGAACTTGGAAAGTTTGGTAGATCGGTTGCTAAGTTTATTGGTTCGATTGGTAAATGGTTTGGCTCTGTTGGAAAGTCCGTCAGTTCGGCAATGTCTACTGTTGGTAAAGAGATTAAAAAAGGCATTAATTCATATGTAAAGGCCTTCCAAACATTTTGGAAAGGAATTTACAATTTATTCAAAGCATATGTCTACCTGGTTGTAGGAATTTTTGTCATTCTTGGTTCACTTCTTTTAAAGGCGTTGAAACCGATTCTTGACCCAGTTGTAAAGTTTTTCCAAAATGTATTCAAAACAATTGGCCAAGTTATTGATAGTTCTGTTAAGGCCTGGCAAAAAACTGTTGATAGCGTGATGAACACGATATCGTCTATTTTTAAGTCGGTATGGAATGGAATTGTCTCCTTCTTTAAGCCGATTATTAAGTCAATTAGCGATGCAATTGATTCAACACTTAAAACAATTAGTAATACTTGGAACTCAACTTGGAATGCTATTAGTTCATTCTTTAGCGGACTTTGGAATGGCATATCTTCAGCAGCAAAAACTGGAATGAAGGTAATTAGTGACGTGATTAATAGCGTTACTAAGTCAATTAGTTCTACATGGTCATCTGTTTGGAATGGAGTCAGTTCATTCTTCAATGGTATCTGGGGAGGAATTACTGGGGCTGCTTCTTCAGCAATGAATGGACTTCATAATTCTATTTCTGGACCATTGAATGCAATTTCGAATATCTGGAAATCAACTTGGGATGGGATTAGTTCATTCTTTGGCGGTATTTGGGACAGAATTACTTCAAAGGTTAAAGGAGCTATGGATACCATTAAGAGTGTTATCAACGTTGGTAAGGATGCAGTTAGCGGGATTAAGAACGCTCTACCAAAGTTCGCTCATGGTGGTATTGTTCAGGCTAACGATCAGTTAGTTATGGTTAACGATGGTGTTGGTTCCGATTGGAAGGAATTAATTAAGCTTCCAAGTGGTGAGTTAACAATGGCACGTGACAAGAACGCTGTTCTCCCATTGCCAGTTGGAACTCGTATCTACTCTGGAGAAGATACCAAGAAAATCATGGATAAGAACGGTATTAAGCAATACGCCGCTGGTGGACATGTCGGAGATGTTTCTTTCCCAGACAATGACGACCTGGAGAAGTTTAATTTGCATGAACATTTTGCAATGATGGCTAAACAGGCTAAAGCAGCATTAGGACAAACATTCGCAATTAATCCCCTCAGCAATAATCGTCAGCAATCAATGCAGTCGCAAATTGTTGGTGGTGGAAACGTTGACCTGTCCGGAGATACTAAGGTTGTATTGAATGTTGATGGTCAGACATTTGCTCAACAGATCTATCCAAAGATTAAGATGATTCAAAACATGGATATTCAGTTAACTGGACAAGCAAAGGGGGCAATCTATGGCCGATAATATTATTGTTAAACGCCAAGATGGAACAACTTACGACCTATCCAAAGAAGGTATTAAGGTTATTTCATTTGATATTAGCTCTCCTGCCTACAATCACTCTTGGTCATCATTGGGTAAGTATTACACTGCTCTTTCAACAACAACCGTTGCACAGCGGCAGCTAACTTTAACATTTGATGTTAAGGCCCGTGATAATGCTGATTATGAGCTCCAATGGCTCAAGGTTATGCGTATTTTCGATAGTACGGAATGGTTTTACGTCATCAATCAACGATTACCTTGGTTGCGGTGGAAAGTAGTTGCAGAGACGTTTACTTATCCACGTAAGGAAAACTTTTGGATGGCAAAAGCGGTAGCAATTACACTGGATGCCATTGATGGTTATGGTGAAACGATTGCAAAAACCAGTGATCCGTTCAAATTTGATGTGGGAACCTGGGGAATTGGAATGGGCATTCCATTTGACCGTCAGAAGTATAGCTTTTCAAATCAAAACGATTTTGACGTGTTTAATCCGTCCAGTATTCCACTTTTAGCCAATGAACGTCCCATTGTGATTAAGTTCAAGGGGAACGCTCCTAGTGGGCTAACATTGACGAATAACAGCACTGGTCAAACATTCAAGTATAATCAACCGTTATCATCAAACGACACATTGCAACTAATTGGAATCGTTCCGATTGTTAATGGTCAACAAAAGATGGGAAGCGGATATTCAAACCGTGAATTTTTGGACTTCAAAAGAGGTGACAATAATATTACGGTTAGAGGTGCTTCTGACTTTACAATCTCATTTGAAACGAGGTTTTATTACTAATGTTTAATAATAATTTCGTTACATTGAGAAACGCTATTGGGGAAGAAACGGTTGCCAATGTTCAACAATTGAATATTAACGAGAATTTGAACGAGTTTTCTACTTGTTCTTTTTCTTTGCTTTCAGAAGAACAAAACCAGGTTGCTATTGAAATGCTGCAGCCGTTTACTCGTATTTATGTACCGGTCATTAATCAGTGGTTTCAATTAACGAACGTTGCTTCAGCCAGTCAGCTTGATACACGTTTGTACAATGTCTCTGCTGTTCATATTGGTACTCGTTTACACAACAAGTACATTGAGGACAAGCTTAATGGTTCACAGTCGTTACAGACTTGTTTAGAGTATCTTACGAAGGATACCGAGTTCACATTTGATATTCATGATACGTTCAACAACTATGGATTTAGTGACGGATTTGGCGCTGGATTTGCTGACGATTTGTTGATGAACACATTGTCCAAGGACTTTGGCTTTGAGTTTGTATTCGATAACACTACAATTCATATTTACAAGCAACTTGGCGGTTCAGATAAGTTTGTTTTCGTTGATGGTTACAACGCCACTAAAATCGGTTCTACGGAAGATTATTCCAATATGGCTACTTATATCAAAGGGACTGGAAAAGCTAACGAGGGAGACAATGCTACTGGTTATCAAGCAATAGCAGACTATCGAAGCCTAAACGCTGATATTTATGGTGTTATTCAAGCAGCAACTGTCAGTGATGAGCGTTTTACTGACAACAATTCGTTACGTGATTATTTGAAGACACAGTTGCAAGACTACCCAATTGTGCAATATACAATGGAACAGGCGCAGTTTGAACACAATGCTAGGTTTGAAGATATTAACGATATATCAATTGGTAACTATGGACTTGTTAAGGACCGTCTAGGAATTGATGTTGATGTTAGAATTATTGGAAAGTCGTATTTTCCAAATGATCCAACGCAAACTGATACGATTACGTTTGGCAATAAGCTATTTGATTTTGCGTATAACATGGCAAAACAACAATCGGCACAAAAAGCAAATGCTAATATCTCAAAAGAATTAAAGGGTATTAACAATAATATGCAGATATTGTTTGATGGTCAATTTGGTTTCGAAGTAACCGGAAAGGTAGCAAAGTGATGTCTGATTATAGAGAAATAGGTTGGCTACACAAAAATAATGGTGATCAGTTGTATCCTAAAACACATTGGGATGGAATAGATGGAAAGCCAAATTTTGGTGACTACGCAAAAAAATCAGATATTCCACCTGTTCCAGATCTGTCTGGTTATGCTAAGAAAGCTGAATTGAAAGGGGATGACGTTTATTCTAACCTTTCGATTAAGAGTGATGCTAGTCTCATCAAGTTAAAAACACTTGGGATTAAGGACTACACGCCACAGACCGACCCGTCATACAACCAAGACCATCATCTGGAAAACCCTGCCGGATTCATGAACGATATGCAGTCCATCATCCAAGACAAAGCCGGAACTTGGCATGTGTGGTATTTGCAAAACCCACTATTTCAAGTAAATGGTGAGGGAGGGACATCTAACTGGCAACATGCCACCTCGACTGACGATGGTATTCATTGGGTTAATGACCCAGGTCTTTCCATTAAAGCTGATTTGTTTGATGGTTCTGTTAAGTGGGGTTCGGTCGCCACTGGTTCAGTGGTCATTAGTGATGGAACAATTGAAGGAACAAGCGATGGCGATTTTGTTGCTTTCTTTTCTTCATATGGTGCCAAGAATTGTGGTGGACAGTCTATTTGGGCTGCTGTTTCAAAAGACAGCGGAGTGACATTTCAATCATTGTACAATGACGCAATCATGCCTAACCATGAAAACTTTCCAGATTTCCGTGATCCGTTTGTGATGAAGCACAACGGCAAGTGGGTCATGTACACTGCCGAGGGTCAAAAAATTGGAACCTACAATTCGACAAACGGTAAGAACTGGGTGTTTGCTGGTGGAACAATGACGACCGGTGACCAATTCTCTGACGGTAAAGATTATGGCCTGATTGAGTGTCCATATGTTACCGAAATCAAAGCAGATGATGGTACAACACATTGGGCAATGTTTTTTGGGTGTAACGACTTTAACCACGGCCATTCGACTGGAACTAGTTACTTAATTGGTAATGTTGACGAGAACGGCAATTTTACCAAAACGAACAAGGATACTATTCCGGTTCGTATTGACATTGGACCAGACTATTACGGCTCAAACTTTGGAAAAGTTAACGATTCGACACTCATCACATCTTCATGGATGAATAATTGGGGTTATGCAACTGTTGAAGTCAAGGGAATAGACGGGAATAGATGTGCTAAAGGAAGTACTTGCGCCTTATTCCGCCACTCTACACTTCATTACGATCCATCTGAACCGGCAGGGTATAAGTTCAAGTCAGTTGTCTTGCCGATAGTTAATCGAACAAATGCGTTAAATGATGACTGGCAAAGATTTTACGATATCCAATCTGGAAGTGAAGTTGATACGACGGTCGGTAGTACAAGGGTAGTTGATTACATTGTCAAAAGTGATGATGGCACTGGCTACTTTACTCTTGTCTTTGAACAAGACGATAACTCAATTTGCTTATTCATTGATATAGCTGGTGGAGTTTGCCACATAAAGCGTTCAAGCAATGGTAATTTTGATAATACTGATTACAACACCGAAAATACTAGTGTTTCATTTGGTCAAGCTGGTTTAAAAGAAATCAACATGACAGTTTATCTAGATACGAAATCAATCGAGGTGGAATTTGCCAACACAGGACAGATTTACTCAATCTTGAAGTGGGGAAAACGAACTAATCCAAATACTCGCATTAAAATGCAAGCAGGTGGAAGAACGATCACAGTCAACAATAAAGTTTATCCATATAAGTAGGAGGCGTGATGAAAAAGATTGGCAACGGTTTTGATCAGGAGTTCAGGAACGACTTGAACGAAAATTTTGATGAAACTGACAAACGATTAACTAATATTGAACAAAAGCTCAAGGATTTGGGTTTTTATGATTAGACGAAAGGAGAACTAATGGTGAAGCAATTTGTTGAACTAAATACCGATTTAGACTTCAACGGAACAACCTATGTTCCAGAGCTTAACGGTCGTCAGGGAGACAATAATCGAGAGGTTTATTTCTTCATTAAGAAGGGTGTACGACCTTTTGACTTGTCGGACAAGACGGTCACATTATTCATGAAAGATGCCGTTGGGGGTGTCAAGACAGCATCAACGATTAACGACCGAGCAGGGATCACTGCAGGTCGTTTTTCTTTGCTCATTCCAAAAGAGTTCTATCAGGCAGAAGGCGATACGCAAGAATCATTCTTGCAGATTAAAAAGGACGATACCGTCCTAACTACTATCCCACTTGCATTTAAGGTTATTGCCAACGGAATGAGTGTTACGCAATCTCAATCGACCGTTTACATTAACAGTGTCCAAAAAATCTTGAATGATTTAGCACCAAGAATTGAATCAACAACTGCTGGTGTTGAAGCTAACCAAAATGCGATGAGGGCGCTGACAGCAAATATTGATGCACTTAATCAGGCATACAATATTGACTTGTTGGCTAAAAAAACCAAAGATAATGAATTTACTGGGAAAAACACGTTTTCTGACGTTGATATTAATGGAAAGCTAACTGTTAATAACTCTGTTGTGATGGAAAAATCAGTTGAAACCAATGGAGATATTGACACTAACGGCAAATTCACAGGTCATCAGAAATCGTATTTTTTGAATGGTTTAGCCATTAATGGCGGAGGTATCTTCGTTAAAGATGGTTCTAACTTGACTGGTGACAACTTTTTAGACAATGCAACCATTTCTAGTTACCTAACCGTTAAAGGTAATCAGGAATTGAAAGGTCATGCGAATGTCATGTCCGGCATATATGTCGAAGGTGGAATCAACTCAAAAGATAATGTTGATATTTATGGAAAAACAGTAACCCACGGGGAAACTGTGATTGATGGCAAGATTGATTTTAACAAAGACCTCAATACCCATTCAGACGTTAATATTTTTGGAAACGTCAATATGACAAAAGTTCGAGAGGCTGATATTTACGACAACGGTCTTAACGGGCACCTTGCTCGAGTCGGTAATGTAGTTATGATTCGGATGTATGGGGGAATTTTGTTTGACCACCCCTCCTTTACTAAATTACTTTGGGATATTCCTGTTGGTTTCCGTCCTGTTGCTGAAACTGATCTGCTGGCTTCTGTTGGATTCTCAAAAGGTTTAATTAAGATTTTCCCAGATGGTTCAGCTTGGAATATTGACACTACTTTCAAGGTGGCGGACAACAATGGCGGTGATGGTGTTCCATTCGGGTTCGGTTGCTGGGTAACAACTGACGGATTCCCAGCTTAAAGGAGGATAACATGGCACAAAATACGTATTTTGCATACGAACCAAACACAGGACACTTCTTGCGAGCAATATTCGCTGAAAAGTGTCCGGAAAACGCAACTGAACTTGAACCAAAGGGACTGATTGACCCAGTATTCAACACTGCCACCGGTAAATGGGAAGGCGATTTGATTGCTGACAAGATTGCCAAGGCAGAAAAATTGGCAGCAACGAGTGTTGACCCTTACCAGCAACGATTAGCTAACATCTCGCAAGTTTTCATGTCAAAAATTGCACAGCAAGACGTGAAAATTGACCAACTGACCGCACAGCTAAAAGGGGGTAACTAATGTTCGATATTTTGAAAGACTGGTATGGCATGGGGCTTACTACCGCTGACGATTTAGTTGGTTGGGTCAAAGGTGGATATATCACCCAGTATGACTACAAAACAATTACCGGCAAGGAATACACGGCTTAGAAAGGAGGTGGCTAGTGACACCACATACATTAGAAGATTGGGGTGTTTTGATTGGAATCGGCGGTGCGATTATGTCGTTGATTGGTTGGTACATGAAGAAAGCGTTTAGCGATCCACTTTCTAACCAAATGGCTTTGTTATCTAGTACCATTCAAGGACTTGACCGAACCATGCAAAAGACGCAGAACGACGTTGATAAGCTTTCTGACACTGTTGCCGACCACGAAAAGCGGTTGTTTTCAGCAGAAAAGGAAGTCTTGCGATTAGAACAAGACAAGGTAAATCATTAACAGACGACTTCGGTCGTCTTTTTTATTGGAGGAAATTATGAACGCACTAGAATACTTGGGGTTGGCTGTTACGGCAATTGCAATGTTTGGCACCTATGAGCATAGGGTAATTAAGTATTACCGTTCCAAGACTAAGAACGAAAATGTACAGCTTTTGCTAACGTGGGCTGACCAGGCTGTTACTTTTGCAGAAGGGAGCGCCTTAGCTGGTTCGCAAAAGAAGAAAGAGGCAATTGGCTTTGTTTCACAACGGTTAGTTGCTAATAAGCTCACCGGTAAGTTTTCAGACGAACAAATTTCAGCAGTGATTGAACAAGCAGTGGCACAGTTGAACGCCACAAACAAATAGGAGGAGCACACATGACAGTTTCAGGATTAGCAACACCGTACGGATTCCAAGACTTTCCAAACTATACAGAAGGTCGTAGCGCAGCAATTGATAAAATTGTTATTCACCACATGGCGACAACAGACTATGACTCCGTTCCGGGTATCTGGAAGACACGGGAAGCTTCGGCACACTATGGTATTGGACAGAACGGACAAATTCGTGCCTACGTTGATGAAGATAACACAGCATGGCATGCTGGACAGTGGTCGGCTAACTCATCTTCAATTGGGATTGAACACGCTAACACAACGGGTGCCCCCGACTGGGGTATTGCGCAGGCAACCATTGACGCATCGGCTAAACTGGTTGCAGATATTGCCCAGCGTTATGGATTTGGCAAGGTCGTACCTTACAAGAACTTGTTTCCACACTCCGAGTTTTACGGAACGGCTTGCCCAGGACAATTGAAGGCTAAGTTGCAAGAAATTGCGGACAAGGCTAATGACATCATGGCCGGTGGGAATGGCAACGTATCAACACAGGCGGCACCAGAATCAGTGCAAACGCCACAGGAAGATAACCGTTCGGAAGCGATTAAGGAGTTCCAAGACAAGTGGAAGAACCGCTGGGCATTACGTGAACCGTTCCGAATTCGTACTTGTGAGATGCAGTACGGTATGTACCAGGTATTAACTGATGATTTGAACGTTGAACCTAATTCATGGTTCTACAATGGTATTCCTACTAAGTTGCTTGAAGACTTATCTGATCCACAAGGGCGATCATTTGAAGATGGTGCAATGGTTCGCTTTAAGGATGATGTCAACTTTGGAACGATTGATTCCTATGACACGAACACTAATTCAATTGGTATTTTGTTCACTGGATATCCAGACATGATTTGGTTTGATGCAGATAAGTTTTTGGCACATGCTTAAAAACCTTAAGTAAATTTTCGATGATTTTTTACTTAAGAAATGGGGCTTATGCCCTGTACATATATGTTAAAATTAAGAAGTGCTCGTTAATGCGAGCTGCTAATTACAGGCTCACCTTATGGTGGGTCTTTTTTGATTATTGTAATTAACCCATGCCATTCGGGGTGTGCATAAAAGTATTTATCTGATAATATATTTAGTAACCGAGTCAGCCAAGCCTCCTTCGAAAGAAGTGCTAAAATGGGCTGGCCTTTTACTTTCTGCCAGAAGTGGCAGAACTGCGGTCACCTAAACGCCCTAGATTGAACCTAGGCCGACATAGAGGAATAACGGAACATTACGCCCTAAGTTGAACATAGACCGTTCCCCATTAGTGGGGAAAAATTGATGGTGGTACATGCAAAAATTATATCTCGATTAGTTAAATCATATGCAGCCAATCAACAAGATGAAGTGCTAAAAGATGTTGATGTTTTGCGACGTGATTACAATTTGAACGTAAACGTGTACAATTAAATCTATCGTTATCATAGCAACTCCTAAAATAAAAAAGCACCCTGACCTTAATTGGTTAGGGTGTTTTTTGTGCTTAGGAGTGTCACCAAAGTGTCACTTTGTTGTTAAAATTTATACTATTTTCTATTAATTTATACAAAGTTATAAATTATATAAGTGAATATAAAAAATAACAAAATGCTGATTTAGCAACGTTTTTGACGTTTTTTTCTGTTTCATATTCAAATCGTCTTAATACTCGTTATGGGCATCCGCATCAGGAAGTTTTGGATGTTGCCAATCATGAAAGGATGATTGTCTACAGTACACAGGTTCAGGGTATGCTAAGATATGTTTATCAGAAAAATCAGGGACATTTCGAGGTATCGCGTCATGACATTACAAAATCTAAAGGGACAAATTGAGCACGAAGCGTTGCCGGACTCCTATTTGGTAACTGGTGATGAACCGGCCTTACTTGAAAAAGCCAAGCGTTTGTTTGCCTCGATTATCCCAGTTGAAGACCAGGAAATGAATTTCTCTTCCTATGATTTTGCAACAGCTGGACTTGATGATGTGCTGGCTGATTTAACGGCACCGCCATTTTTTGGGAACCACCGGGTGGTCATGGTGACTAATCCGACTTTTCTAGCTGGGGGAGCAAAGTTATCGGAAGGGCAGGAACAAGCCTTGTCCACTATACTGGATCAGCCAGTTCCTGGTAATTTGCTCGTGATTTTTGCCGCTGATTTAAAGTTAGATAAACGTAAAAAATTAACCAAAAAGATTTTAAAACAGGCTGAACCATTAGATTTGCAACGCCTAAATGAACGACAAGTGCGCCAAGCTGTTCAGCAACTGTTAACTCAGCGTGCTTTTCAAATTGAGCCAGACGCGGAGCAGGAATTGCTACTTCGGACACAAGCTTCGTACAGCCGTGTTTTACAGGAACTACCAAAATTGCTTGCCTATGCAGCTGATAGTCGCAAAATTACGAGGCAGGCGGTGAACGATTTGGTTGTCAAAGAGTCAACGGCCCAGGCTTTTGATTTGGCCGACCTTGTTTTAAAGGGGAAGCGGCAAGCGGCGATTGAAACCTACCACGACTTGGTCAAAAACGGGGAGGCCCCCCTTCGCTTGAACGCCCTGCTACTGGGCCAGTTCCGCCTACTTCTTCAAGTCGCCTCTTTGTCAGGTTCAGATGCGGATGCTGGTAAGACTTTGGGTGTTCATCCATTCCGGGTGAAGTTAGCGCGGCAGTCGTTGCGAAACTACCCATTGGGAAAGATTCGTGAGGGTTTTTTAAAGATTTTGGATATGGAAATTCAAATGAAGTCGAAGCAAGTTGACCCACTCTTTTTATTTGAGCAGTTCATGGTGAATTTTTAATGAGCTGCTTTTTTTATTAGCTTTTTTTGATGAAAGATATGGTAAAATGATTATGTGAAATAATAAACAATCAATATAACAGGAGGCAGCTTATGAAAGCAGCAGTTGTACGAAACACCCCAGATGGTTATGCCGATATTGTGGAGAAGACACTCCGTCCGATTAAGGCAAATGAAGCGTTGTTAGACATGGAGTACTGTGGTGTCTGTCATACCGACTTACACGTGGCAGCTGGTGATTATGGTAATAAGGCAGGAACCGTTTTAGGCCATGAAGGCATCGGTATCGTCAAGGAAATCGGTCAGGATGTGACTTCGCTTAAGGTGGGGGATCGGGTTTCAGTTGCTTGGTTCTTTGAAGGATGTGGGCACTGTGAGTACTGTGTTTCCGGAAACGAAACCTTTTGTCGTGAGGTAAAGAACGCTGGGTACACGGTTGACGGCGGAATGGCTGAACAGGCCATTGTCACGGCCGACTATGCTGTCAAGGTGCCAGAGGGCTTAGATCCCGTTGAAGCTAGTTCGATCACTTGTGCAGGTGTCACGACTTATAAGGCTATTAAAGTCTCGGGCGTTCAGCCGGGTGAATGGCAGGTTATTTTTGGCGCAGGTGGATTAGGTAACCTGGCCATTCAGTACGCTAAAAACGTTTTTAACGCCAAAGTCATTGTGGTGGACATTAATGACGATAAGTTGGCCTTAGCGAAGAAAATTGGGGCTGATATTACCATTAATTCCAAGCAGGTCGATCCAGTAGCCGAAATTAAGAAGGCAACTGGCGGATTGGGGGCCCAAAGCTCGATTGTGACTGCCGTGGCTCGAATTGCCTTTGAACAGGCCGTTCAGTGCTTGAAACCAATGGGTAAGATGGTCGCCGTGGCCTTACCTAATTCAGAAATGAACCTATCGATTCCTTCCTTAGTGTTTGATGGGATTGAAGTAGCCGGTTCATTGGTTGGGACGCGACTGGATTTGGCGGAAGCCTTTCAATTTGGGGCGGAGGGTAAAGTGAAGCCAATTGTGGCCACTCGCCGTCTTGAAGAAGTCAACGATATCATTGATGAAATGAAGGCCGGTAAAATTGAAGGCCGCATGGTTATTGATTTCACAAAATAAATAAAAAGCCGTTCTCCAGAGTAAGTTTCGGAGAACGGTTTTTGAATGGTTTGAATTGACTTTAGTTAAACTCGCCATCTGCGATTTGTGCGAGCGTTTCGCGTGATGGGATGAAGAAGAGTTGACCAGTTAAAATGTCTGAAAAAGTCAACAAAAAGTCCGATTGGTCCAGCATGTTGATCAGCATGCCCTTCGTCACGTGCCAGTAGCGGGAATACCCCATGAAGTAGGTTCCCGTAACACCAGTGGCAGGGTCAGAGTAGGGAACGTTCATGCGAATAATCTTTTGTTCTTCGCCGTTTTCATCATATTGGGAGGCCACGTTGTGGGCGTTTTGATACTTATCTTCGTCTTCCAATTCCAAGTCGGTGAACTTCTCACGTCCAACGGCTTTTTCTTGGTGTTCAGTCTTCATCTTGTTCCAGAAGTCCATGTCGTGACGCCACTTCTGTGCAAAGGCGTAAGAACCGTTTTCATAATCAGGGTCTTCGTCACCAATGATGGCGTACGGTGCGGCATCTTCAGCGGCCGGTGCTTCTGTTCCATCGATAAAGCCGATAATGGCCCGTCCCTCGAAGTAACGGAAACCTTGGGTCGAATCCAAAACCTCGGTGTATTCCTTCAAGAACTTCATGAATTGCGTTTGGCATTCGACGATGATAGCCTGGTTATTGGCGCGAATGTGGAAGAAAAGGTCGCCTTCAGTTGCCGGCATTTCATACTTTGGCCCTTTTAAAGTCTCGTAGGTTTCCAATTCCTTTGGCTTCGTCGTGTTCGGGAACAAGATATCCCAAGCATGGTTAGAAACGCCAATGGCAACCTTCAATTGGGAGGGGGTGCCATCGTTTTGACCATCGCGAATCCGCAACGAGCGGATGATGGCTTGAGAACGATCAGCGAAGGCTTCAAACACTTCCTTTAATTCTTCGGCGGGCAAATCTTTGAATTTCAAGACAGTAAATTGGACGCTTTGTCCAATATCTTTCCAGACATCTTGAGCGACTGCTGGATTGATTGGCATGGTGTAGTTCCTCACTTCATTTTGATTAATAATGGTATTATAGCGTATTTTTAGAGAACGATATTGCTTAATTAGAGTCATTGTTAACTAGTCTAATTTAATATAACAATTTAGAATGAACGGATAGTGTGTGACTTTTCCTTTTGGCCTCACTCCGCTACAATAAAGGCATGGCAAAAATTACGAAAATTTCGACTCAAAAAAGAGCCGGTCGTTACAATCTGGAATTAGATGGTCGTTTTGCCTTTGGTATTTCGGAAAACGTCTTGGCGAAGTTTGGCCTGATGAAGGGGCGGGAACTGAGCCAAGAAGAAGTTGAGCGTATCAAGGCGGCGGATTTAGTGGATCAAGGGTTAAAAGTCGCGCTCAACTATCTATCACCAGCGTTGCGAACCAAAAAGCAGGTGGCCGAACGTCTGAAGAGTAAGGACATCAAAGAAACGGTCATCGATCAAGTGATTGCTTACCTCGTCAATCAGCAGCTCTTAGACGACGGAACTTATGCCAAGGCCTACGTGAACACAAAGCAGCTTTTTTCGCCAAAAGGGCCCCGTGTTATCGCCATGGAGTTAAAGCGGGCTGGGGTAGCGGATGCGTTAATCGAAGAAGCTTTGCTCAACTACGCCGAGGAAGATCAGTTGGCCGTTGCGGTTAAAATGGCGGAAAAAATAGCAAAGAGTCATAAACGAGATTCGAACCGCATTCGGCAACAAAAAACCGCCCAGGCGCTCGTGCAAAAGGGGTTTTCTTTTGACATTGCCAGCCAGGCCATTCATCAGATTGACCTATCCCAAGATGACGAGGATGAACGAGCCAACGCTAGCCGTGAAGCTGAAAAAGTCCTGCGCCGCCAACGGACTGGCACGGCCAAAGAACGTTACTACAAGGTGAAAGCCAAGTTATATAGTAAGGGTTTTTCGGGTGAAACAATCGAGGAAGTGCTAGAAAACATGGCGTTTGAGGATTAGCTCTTACCAACCTTAGCGCATCATCAGTCTAATCCATGGTTCACCCTTAACTAGCGAGTCGGAGCGACTTTCATAAACTTTAATCGAAATATTTTTAAAATATGATATAATCGGAAAGGAATTTTTTGTCAGAAAAGTGGGACGAGCATGATTGTTGATAAACCGAGTCGCGGGCCACGCGAAGGGGATGTCATCACGATCAAAAGCTACAAGCATGACGGCTCGTTGCATCGGACATGGCGTGACACCATGGTGTTAAAGACCAGTGAGAATGCCATCATTGGATTAAATGACCATACTTTGGTGACAGAAGATAACGGCCGGCGTTGGGTGACCCGCGAACCGGCCATTGTGTACTTTCATAAAAAGTACTGGTTTAATATTATTGCGATGATTCGCGATAACGGGGTTTCCTACTACTGCAATCTGGCTTCTCCCTACACATTAGATAAAGAGGCGCTCAAGTACATTGATTATGACTTGGACGTCAAAGTCTTTCCAGACGGCGAGAAGCACCTGCTGGACGCGGATGAATACGCGACCCACAGTAAGAAATGGCACTACCCTAAAGAGGTAGACCAAATCTTGAAGGCCCACGTTAAAATTTTGGTCGATTGGATTGACCATGAAAAGGGGCCTTTTTCAAAAGGATATGTGGATGTTTGGTATTCCCGTTACCAATACTTGATGCAACAGCGGTTGAATGATCGTCGTTGACCAAATCGAAAGCCCGGTTAATGACCGGGCTTTTTTTATTGATTAAAAGTCTTGCACTTCAATTATAAATTCGCCACAATGAAACTAACTAGACAAGAGTAAGCAGGTAAAGGGTGATAACATGACCGTGACTATCAACATCGCACCTGGGCAAGTGGACAGCCGGGCCCACTTTGTTAAGGAGATTAAAAAATCAATACAAAAAGGCGAAAAACGTCGAATTTTTTATCTTGTTCCCAACCACGTCAAGTTTGACGGTGAAGTGGATGTGTTGTCACGGTTGGCCAGAGAGAATGGCTTAGCGAAGACAGCTTCCTATGCCCAATCGCAGGTTCAGGTTTATTCGTTGTCGCGTTTGGCTTGGCGTCTGCTAGAAGACGAGGGCTTGACCCAACCACCAATCATTGGGGCGGCTGGGCTTTTTGTCATGATTTCAGAAATTTTAGCAGAAGAGAAGGCATCCTTACCGATTTTTGCCCGGATGGCAGCCAAGAAGGGCTTTGTCGAAAAATTAGTGGCTCAGCTAACGGAACTGAGGGCATCCAGGGTAACACCCGAAGACCTGTTGAATATCGTAAATCAACTGGACACGTCCTCGGAGCAGCAGGCACTCACGGCCAACGCCTTGCAGCAGAAGTTGCGCGATTTGTCGGTTGTGGCCGATGACTTTAACAGTCGCATCGATGGGCAATATCTGTTGGCTCAGGAAGTGCTGCCATATTTTGTGGTCCAAATGGCTGACGCTGATTTGTCCGACGCGGTTTTCTACTTTGACGGCTTCACCGGTTTTACGGCGGCCGAGTGGTCGGTGGTGAAGTTGTTGGTGGACAAAGCCGAAGTGCATGTAGCTTTGCTGGGGGATGTAGATGCTCAGGATCCGTTAAAAAGTCTGAGTGCGGGTTCCGTCTTTGAAAAGCCATTGGAAACCGCCCGGACGATTCAAAAGCTCGCAAAAACTAGCAAAAAAGAGCTTCAAATTACTGTTCTGGATGAAGGGGACGCAAGCGTGCAGCCGAACACCCGGACGCATTTGCTGCGTGCCTGGGAAAAATTAGGCGCTTACCAGCCCTATGAAGCCAATGCCGATGAGCAGCGGAACACCCAGTTAAAGGCCTTTGTTGCGGCGAACGCCGTAACCGAACTGGAAGAAGTCGCACGTCGAATTCGGGAAGATTTACGGTTAAATCCGGGATTGCACCTGCGTGACATTTTGGTTTTGGCCCGGGATTTGGGGCCTTACAGTCAGCATTTGCCAGCCGTGATGGCGGACTTTGACCTCGCTTACTTTTTGGATAACGACGTGAAGATGGGGAACCATCCCCTCGTCGAACTAACGACCACACTGTTAGACAATCCAGGTAGGCTCTATCAGAAAGATAAGATTTTGACCATCTTGAAAACCGGCTACCTGCGGCCGATAGTTAACGGCCAGCTGATGGACGATGAACCCTATTTTGAGATGGTGGCACAGTTGGAAAATTACCTCGACGGTCACCGGGTATCGAAGCGACTTTGGCAGGATGATTCGAAGGGCTTCGTGCTCTTTGACCTGCCAGTTGATGAGGAGTCGGCGGCTCAGCGTCAAGATGATCAAGTGAACCAGAACATCAGTCGGTTAAAAGTCTTTGTCCACCAGCTCCTTGATGAATTGGCGGAACGGTTCGAAGGCGCTGAAAATATTGAAGCAGCTGCCCGCCGGTTGATGGACTTTTTGCAAGAACGACGGCTGCCAGAAGCCGTGTTAAACCAGCGTGACCAGTTGGTTGCTGCTGATCAACTGATTAAGTCACAACAGGTGGAAGAAGTCTGGCAATTATTTGTGAACATTTTGGACCAATTAGTTCAAGTTGCCGGCGAACGGCCTTTTTCTCGACAAACTTTCTTGCAGGGACTGCAGGCCGGCTTTGCTGGGGGAACTTTTTCAGGCATTCCCAACCAATTGGACCAGTTGACCATTTCGGAAGCGGGGATTGTTCAGAGTCAGCAGTACAAAAAGCTGTACTTTATTGGGGCAACCCGCTCCGCGCTGCCGGCGCAAGTTAACAATAAGTCGCTGCTTTCTGACCAGGACCGGCTACTTGTCCAACCTGCTTTGGCTGAACAAGAGGAACCACGCTACTTGCAAGAAACGGCGAAGCAACAAATGGGGACAGAAAACCTAGTCTTTTACAACGCCCTGCAAGCGGCGAGTGACGGCGTGACCATTTCCTATCCCTTACTTGACCAAGACGGGAACGTGAACGAAGCCTCTCCATACCTGACCAGGTTAACCAATGCCTTTGACCAGGAGATTGAACCGGTGGCCGCTTCAGCGAAGAACGAGGCGGAGCTGGCGACCCGCTACGCTGGTACTGCTCAAGCGACTTTGTCACAGTTAGTGAAGTTACCAGAAATTGAACAAGAGGGGGTTGATTTTGCCCAGATTCGACAGGCGCTTAATGACGCAGGCTTTCAAGAACAGGCTGACCGCGTCTTGGCCAGTCGTCATTATGCCAACCAGCCGGAAAGGTTGACCATTGAGATGGCCAAGCGCCTTTTTCATGGACCGCTCGTCTTGTCGATTTCACAAGTGGAATCCTTTTACCGAAATCCCTACGAATACTTCTTACGTTATGGCCTTCGTTTGAAGGAGAAGCCAACGGTTGAAATCGATGCTCGAATTGAAGGGACGGTTTACCACGCGTTGTTTGAAAAAGCGGTGGACCAGGTCATCCAACAAAACGGCCGTCTGGCTGATTTGGATGATGGCAGTATTGAACGACAAGTTGAGGCCAGCCTCGATGCCTTGACGGCGGAAGTGGCCTTTTCAGAATTAACCGAAGAAGGCCAGGGACAAAGTCAGGCGCGCTTCATGAAGGAACGAGCCGTCAAGGTCTTGCAACAATTACGTGACGTTGCCCGCCTCAACAACCAATCCCGACCAACGCGTGTGGAGGCGCCCTTCGGCTTTCCAGGATCGGACCTACCAATGGTGACGGTTGGTCATGGGCCAGCTGCGGTTCATCTTCGTGGAAAAGTCGATCGCTTCGATTGTCAAGAGGATTCGGGTGACTTTGGAACGATTGTCGACTATAAGTTGAACGGTAAGAAGTTTGATTACCGTGATGCTGCCAATGGCTTGGAATTGCAACTGTTAACCTATTGGCAAGCAGTTAACGAAAACGCCAAAAAAATGGGCTTGGCAGAAAACGGACAAGTGGGGGGCGCGTTCTTTGCCCCCATCAACCAGCAAAAGATTAACTTTGCTGATTTCCATGGGGCCGTTGCTGAGCTCTTGGCGGGGCAGTTGCCTGCTCAAAAGCAACAGCTAGCCGGCTTGGCCCTGGCTGATGACGAGTACTTAGACGACTTGGACCGACTGGAGGCCTCTGATAAGTCAACCGCCTACAATTTGGCGCGCAAAAAAGACGGTCAGCTTACGGCTGCATCGGACACCATTGACAAGGGCGACCTTGAGTTATTGATGGCCCATAATCAGCGGTTGATCTTAGCGGCGGCTAGCAAAATTGCCACCGGTCATTTCGCTCTTTCGCCGGTCCAACAAAGTTTGCAGTATTCACCATACCAAGACGTGATGCGCTTTGACCGGGCCCTAGGGGACCGCTACCAAGAGCCGGATTACACGGGCGGGAAGAAACAGATTCTGGAACGACTCCGGCAAGAAAACGAAGCGATGGCTCCATCGGATGGTTTGACCGACGAGGGGCAGCAGAAACCAGAACAGCAAAGGGGAGGAAAGACCGATGCCTGAATTTACAGACAATCAGAAGAAAGCCATCACACATCAGGGACATAATATTCTGGTTTCTGCTTCGGCAGGTTCGGGAAAGACGACCGTCCTAATTGAACGGCTGATTCAGCGAATTATGGCTGGGACTGCCGTTGACCAGTTTCTTATCGTGACTTTTACCAGGGCGGCGGCTGGTGAAATGAAGGAACGGTTGGAAAAGGCGCTGACCGCCCGTTTACAGGATACGGATGACGCAACGATGCGTGCCTACCTGCAGGAACAGTTGGCCTTGTTGCCCACGGCAGCGGTGACCACCATTGATGGGTTTGCTTTGAAGCTTATCGAATCCTATTACTATACGATTGATTTGGATCCGGCCTTTCGCTTGGTTGCCGATAACGCGGAGGTGACGCTCTTTAAACAGCAGGTTTTAGATTCGCTTTTTGACGAACTATACGATGACAAGCATCCTGATCACTTAGCACTCATGGCGGCTGTTAACAACTTTGCTTCCGTTTCGCGCGATCAAAAGTTGAAAGACATCATTTTAAAGCTGGCTGACTTTGACGCTGCACGGCCCAAAGAGGATAACTGGCTGGACTCCCTTGCGGCGGGTGCGGATGAAAATCAGCCCCTCAATCAACAGCAAGCTTATCAAAGCTATTTAACCGATCAGGTTCGGCCAGCCGTCGTTGGGGCGCTGACGGAGTTACCGGAAGCGCTTTCCGCTGTCGAAGGAGAAGGCGATGAGAAAAAGTTCCAACAGGCCGCGACCGCCCTTTTGGAGCGGGAAGTCTATTTGAAGAACTTGTTGACTTTGTTGGACAATGACGCCCCTTATGAGGATTTACGAGCGGCAATCCAGCAGGATTTCACAGACAAATTTCCTAGCAGGTACACCGCAAAGATGTTGGAAAAGGACGAAAATGGTCCTGAAAAGGCAGCGCAACTCGAGTTGGCCCTCGCCTATAAGGACCGGCACTTTTCCGGTAAGACGGCCCCTTTGCAAAGTATGGCGGACGGCTTTTTCCGTCTCAGCGAAGCGCAGTGGCAAACGGTTAACGCCCGTGGGCAGCGCATCATAACGGATTTGGTCGCGCTAACCAAGGATTATTTGTCGGCATTAAAAGAAGCAAAGACGGCTGAAAACGTCCTCCATTTTTCAGATTTGGTCGTGCTGGCTCGTCAGATTTTGCAGGACAAGGACATTCAGCGGCTCGTGCAGTCGCAGTTTGCCGAAGTTATGGTGGACGAGTACCAGGATGTTAACCGCCTGCAGGAAGCCTTCTTAAAGGACATGTCGAACGGCCAAAACATGTACATGGTCGGTGATATTAAGCAGTCCATTTACGGTTTCCGGCAAGCGGCACCACAGCTTTTTGCTGGTAAGTACGAAGCCTTTGCCAAAGTCGATAACGAGGACGAACGAATTGAGTTGGCTGATAACTTTCGTTCCGAAAATAACGTGACCGAGGTCATCAACCAGATCTTCACTCAGATTATGGATGAGGAGTTGGGGGATGTGGCCTACCAAGGGTCGGCTAAGTTAGTTGCCAAGGCGGCCTTTCCAGAAGAGGTGCCGGCTATTTTCAACCTCGATTTATTGGCACTACCGAAGGTGAAACGATCTGAAGCGGCCAATGATGACGAGGATGAATCCGAAGAGGACGACCGCGATACCCGTGAAAAGACGTTGACCTACCTCTTGCAGCGGGTGCAGAACTTGGTGCGTGAGGGGCAGGTCTACGATCAAAAACAGGGCGTGATGCGTCCCGTTAATTATGGTGACATTGCGATTTTGACCCGTTCGAAAACGACTTATCCTGATTTGCTTCGATTAGCCAAGGAGGCTGGCATTCCCGTTCAATCCGAATCCGTCGGTAACTATTACCAGACGATGGAAGTGTATTTGGTGCTGGATCTCTTACGGGTGATTGACAACCCGCACCAAGATATTCCCTTGGCAGCAGTCCTGCGTTCGCCCATTTTCAGCTTTAAGGAAAACGAGCTCGCCGAGATTCGTCTGGCCGACGAACGGCACGATTTTTACAGCGCACTTCAAGCGGTCGCCAAGGAAAAAAGCAAAGCCGCTAAAGTCTTAGAACAACTGGCGAACTGGCGGATTTTTGCTCGCCAAAATGATTTGGTCGGCCTCATCTGGGCGATTTATCAAGACACGGGTTGGCTCGATTACGTCGCGGGACTACCCGGTGGTCCACAGCGGCAAGCAAACCTCCACGCCCTGTACCAGCGAGCGGCGACTTTTCAAGAAAACGGTCAATCTGGACTCTTCGCTTTTACGCGCTACATCGAAGAAGTGCAGAATTCCGGTGGCGACGTTGGTGAAGTGGCGCAGGAATCATCGCAATCGGCGGTATCCTTGATGACCATTCACAAGTCTAAGGGCTTGGAATTTCCAATTGTCTTACTACCAGATTTGGATAAGCCCTTTAATAAAATGGACAGTTCGGGTGATTTTATCCTGCATAAGGATGCGGGAATTGGTCTGAACTACCTGGAAGAAAACGCCCAGGTTAAAATACCAACGATTGGTAAGTATGCCGTAAAGCAGGCCTTGAAAAAGCAGGCCTGGTCAGAAGAAATGCGGTTATACTACGTGGCCCTTACCCGTGCTAAGCAACAGCTTTATTTGATTGGCCGAATCGATCCCTTGCAGGACAAGGCAACGAGAGAGCAGAGATTGTATCAAAACGCGTTACAATCAACTGCACAATTCCTGCCAGCAGCCGACCGGTTGACTGCCCAGTCCTATCTGGACTGGACCTTGCAATCCTTTGCCCGTTTGGAAAATGCCGATTTGGATGTCCTGTTCTTAGCGGACAAAAGTCGCGAGCGTCAGTGGCTAGGAGCAGAGACGAACCGCAAGGGCCAAGTCCAAGTCCGCTATGTGCCGGAAGAAACGCTGCCAAATAAGAATGGCTTGGTAAGCCCTGCTGCTCAAATGAACCGACAAGAAGAGCCGCATGAATCGGCCGCTGAACAGCCTATCGACCAGGCGCTCCTGGTTGAAAAATTGAGTTATCGTTATCCATACGAGCAGGCGACCCAGACGGCCGCTTACCAATCGGTATCAGAAATTAAGCAGCTCTTTGAAGACCCCGACCGCCCCTACTTAACCGATCTTTATCTGGATGAAGAGGGGCTGGCCATGTCCGCAAACGATGCTTTAGCTAAACAACCTGTTGACGAAAAAAGCGATGAAACGAAACAGAGCCAGAACTTGTTGAAGCAGGAATTGCCAATGCCTGCTTTCATGTCTGATGGCAAAGTCAAGCCGTCACCAACGGCGGTCGGAACGGCCACGCACTTGATGTTGCAGCTTTTGGACTTTAACCAGTGGCTGGAAGAAGCGGACTTAGAAAAGCTGTTGGCACAGTTGGTGGCGAGCGGGAAAATCGCAGCTGAAGTCGCACCGCTCGTGAATTTGAGTCAAATCATCGACTTTACACGATCGGACTTTGCCCAGACGATTGCACGCCACCAAAAGAGTCTAAAGCGTGAGGCGGCCTTTGCGATGGTCATTCCGGCAAAAAAGGTTTACCCAAATTTGCAGGATGAGCAGCCGATTTTGGTTCATGGAATTATCGATGGGTATTTTATCGATGAAAGTCAGAAAACAATTACTCTTTTCGATTACAAAACTGATTTCGTCCCCAAGCGTGCCGGCGACCGACAAAAGCAGGCCATTCGGCGCTTACAACGAAATTACCGTGGTCAGTTAAATCTCTATCGTCAGGCCCTGCAGGATGAGTACCCGGATTACCAGGTTTTGCCGGGGCGAATTGTTTCGCTATCAGCCAATCTTGTCCTCACGTTGGACTAGTCAACGGTGTTGCACTTTTGCTGAAATGCGCCTATAATAGCCGAAACGTATCGAAAGAAGCTCGTGTTTTGCAGAACAAAAGGAGCAAGCGGTGAAGAATTTCTACGATATTTTGCAGTATTTAAAGCGCTACGATGTCTACATCCATGTCGGGAAACGACTTTGGGATATCGAAGTGGCGGCACTCGAAGTGGATAATTTATACAAAGCCAAGGTGTTGTCCACAGCGGATTATCAAACAATGAAGATTATTTTGGCGAAGGAACACAAGGACGAGTTGGCTCGCAGCACGAACGCCACTGGTTTTGATGCCAAAGAGGGCTTGAAGACAACCCTTTCTGAGCAGGGCGTACGAGGGTAAAGCCCCGTCAGAAAGTTTTTGTAAACGCTTGCAAAGCTTTCCCGTCCTTTGTTAAAATAAAGTTGTAATTAATGAATATAGGAGGCGAACCCCAACTTGCCTTGGCCGGTGGGGCTAACGATCATCATGACAAAAGATAAATTAATTGGTGTTGACCTTGGTGGAACGACTATCAAGTTTGCAATTTTGACTGACCAAGGTGAGGTCCAACAGAAGTGGTCAATCCAAACGAACATTTTGGGCGATGGTAAGTACATCGTGCCGGACATCATCGATTCAATCAATCATCACTTGAACTTGTACCAATTGGATCGCGAACGCATCATTGGAATTGGAATGGGTACTCCTGGAACGGTTGACCGTGTGAACGGAACGGTTAAGGGTGCCTATAACCTTGGTTGGGCGAAAGAAGAAGCCGTTAAGGAACCAATCCAAGCAGGAACTGGTTTCGAATTGACCATTGATAACGATGCGAACGTTGCTGCCCTCGGGGAAGCCTGGAAGGGTGCCGGTAACAACGACGCCGACGTTTCCTTCATCACGCTTGGAACGGGTGTTGGTGGTGGTTTGGTTGCAAACAATGAATTGATTCACGGCGTTGCCGGTGCCGGTGGTGAAGTTGGCCACATCATTGTTGAACCAAACGGTTACTTGTGTACTTGTGGTAACCACGGTTGCTTGGAGCAATATGCTTCCGCAACTGGGGTTGTCCACTTGGCTCAGGATTTTGCCGAACAATACGTTGGTGAATCCCGTTTGAAGAAGATGATCGATAACGGGGACGAAGTAACCTCAAAGATTATCTTTGACTTGGCTAAGGAAGGCGACTTCTTGGCAAACGAAACGGTTGACAAGTTGGCTTACTACCTAGGTTATGCCGCTGCAACGATTTCAAACATCTTGAATCCATCCGCCATTGTCATTGGTGGTGGGGTGGCCGCTGCCGGTGAATTCTTGCGCGAACGTGTCGAGAAGAACTGGTCGGTCTTTGCCTTCCCAACGGTTCGGACGTCAACACGTGTTAAGTTGGCTGAACTTGGAAACGATGCCGGTGTTATCGGTGCCGCTTCGTTGGCAAAATAAAGTTTAAAACGAATGATTGGCTCTTTTATGAGCCCAAAAGAGTAGCCAGTTGGCTACTCTTTTTCTGTCTTAGCCTAGTTAATGAAAAGATATGGTAAAATATAAAAGTATTGTGGCTTTATTTTGCCAAAAGGAGAGAAGGAGGCCGATTCGTGGAATGGGAGAAGTTTTTTGAGCCTTATGAACAGGCGGTAGCCGAGTTAAAAGTCAAGCTCGATTATTTGACGACTGGCCAAGTAAAAAGCGGTACACGTCCCGTTGAGTCCGTCACCGGCCGTGTCAAGTCGCAGGCCTCCATTGAAGAAAAAATCGTGCGTCGGCACCTGCACGAGGATCGGTTGGCCTTGGACTTGCAAGATATTGCCGGTTTGCGCATCATGACGAAGTACATTGATGACATCTATAAGGTCGTCGAATTACTCCGGAAGCGCACCGACTTTACCATCTTGGAAGAACGTGACTACGTGATGAACGCAAAACCATCCGGTTACCGTTCTTACCACATGGTGATTGAGTACCCCGTTTCACTGTATTCTGGGGAAACCAAGGTGCTGGCCGAGATTCAGATTCGAACGATGGCCATGAATTTTTGGGCGACGATTGAACATGATTTGAACTATAAGCATGGTGAGATTAAACCCGAAATGGCCGCGAAACTGGCTGACATTTCTGAGCAAACCTTTGCTCTTGAACAGGAATTATCCGAAATTAAAGAAATGGATTAATGGGGTTTTCCACCGTTGATTCATATCAAAGAAAGAAGTTCTATGAAAGTCGCACTCTATCACAACGACCAACAGCGGTCATTAAAAATTGTGAAAGAATTGAAAAAAGAGTTGGCCCAGCAAGGCATCGAACGCGATGATGCCCACCCTGACCTCGTGATTACAGTTGGGGGAGACGGGACGCTCTTGGGTGCCTTTCATGAATACATTGGGGTCAATCCCGACCTTCGTTTTGTGGGGCTGCACACGGGGCATCTTGGCTTTTATACCGATTGGCTCGGGAGTGAGGTGAGAGAACTCGTGGCTTCCTTGGTGAAGGACTCCGGGGAACGGGTTTCGTACCCCCTGTTAAAGATGACAACGACCCAAGCGGATGGCCGTCAGACGGAGTACTTGGCTTTGAACGAAGCCACGATTAAGCAGCCGATTGGCACGCTAGTGGCCGATATTTACCTGGGCGATCATTTGTTTGAGGGCTTTCGAGGCGACGGCGTGGCCATTGCGACACCGACAGGTTCCACAGCCTACAACAAGGCGAACGGCGGGGCGGTTTTGCACCCCTCCATCAAAGCCATTCAGATGTCAGAAATTGCTTCAATCAATAACCGGGTCTTTCGTACCTTGGGGTCACCCCTCATCGTGCCGACTGGTCAGACAATTACCGTGAAGCCAAAGCACCAGTCGTTCTTGATTACCTGCGACCAATTAGAAATTCTGGCAGAAGACGTGGTTTCGGTTACCTTCGAAGTGGCCGAAACGATGATTCACTTTGCTTCCTACCGCCATTTGGACTTTTGGTGCCGGGTGCAGGAAGCCTTCATTGCCGACAACGCTTTGGACGAGTGATGGCTAGCTGCCCAATCGCCGTACCATTAATTTTTGAAAGGAAGGGCCAGTGCCGCTAATCCGGCTGGTCGAGTAGCAAAGCATGAAATTTTCTTGGACCTATGAAGGGGATGAGGACCGTAAGGTTCGTTCTTTTCTCCAAAGTCATGGTGTTTCCCACCGCATGTTTTCACAGATGAAACACAACGGCGGCGCCATCTTAGTAAACGACAAGCAGGTCTACACGTCCGATTATATTAAGAAGGGGGATGTTGCCACCATCATCATGCCGGTAGAACAGGGCAACGATCTGGTGGTGCCAGACTTTGACCCCATCCAGGTGATTTATGAAGACGACCACTTTTTAGCCGTGGATAAGCCCTACGGGGTGACCACCGTACCGGGGCACGCCGACCGATTGCATACTTTGGTTAACAAAGTCAAAGGCCACCTCATTGACGAGGAAGCAGAGGATTTGGTGCCACACGTTGTCACTCGTTTGGATCGGGATACCTCGGGTATCGTCTTACTGGCTAAGCACCGCTTTGCCCATGCAGTCTTGGACCAGCAGCTCCAAGACCATTCGGTTGAAAAGTTTTACACGGCCTATGTCTCGGGAATTTTGCCAGATGACCATGGTATCATCGAGGCACCAATCGGTCGTCTCGAGGGTGACTTTATTAAGCGAACGGTAACCGAGGACGGCAAACCATCGAAGACGGAATACTGGGTGGAGCAGCGCTACGAAAAAGACCCCGAGCATCCCATGACCCGTGTTAAAGTCCAGCTGCATACCGGACGAACACACCAGATTCGTGTGCATTTCAAGCACATTGGTTTCCCCTTGGTGGGCGATGATCTTTACGGGGGGCCGCTCTGGTACGGCTTGAAGCGCCAAGCTTTACATGCTTATCAGATGGCTTTCTATGATCCTTTTGCCGAAGAAACAAGGCACCTGCAGACTGATCTGCCGGAGGACTTGGTGGCGTTAAAGGGAGTCGAAGATTGATTCTTCGAGATAAAAAAGAAATGAGTGGAAAGGTTGCGAGAAGGGCAACCTTGAAAGGAACAACGAAACGATGGAACAAGATAATGACCAGCAATTAAAGGAAACGGTTCATGATTTAGTGAATTTAATCAATTCCGGTCAAGATGACGAATTCATGAATCGCTTTACGAACTTGCACGACTTTGAAAAGGGGCAGGTTTATGCCGCCATGCCCGAAAACATTCGTGAAGTCGCTTGGCGCATTATGGATGATGAAACGCTGGCAACGGTTTTTGATAATTTGGAAGTGGATCCAGAAGAAATCGTGGAGCTTCTGGAAGAGATGCCCGCACAAAAGGGTGCGGATATTCTCGTTGCCATGTTTGCCGATAACGAAGCCGACTTGTTGCAGGCCATGCCAGCCCGTAAGGTGGCCAATTACTTAGCCTTGATGCCAGCGGACGAAGTGAAGGAAGTCAAGCAGCTCATCAACTACGACGATGAAACGGCCGGGGCCTTGATGGCCACGGAGTATTTGGCCGTTAAAAAGTCCGAAAAAGTCAAGGATGTTTTGATTCAGGTTAAGAAGCAGGCCGAAGAGGCCGAATCAATCATTTACGTGTATGTTGTTGACGAAGAACACCGGTTGATTGGGGTGGTGTCACTGCGTGATTTGCTAACACATCCGGACGACATGACCATTGATTCCATCACCAATACCCGTGTCATTTCCGTTAAGGCCGATAGCGACCAAAAAGACGTGGCCCAGGTTGTTGCGGATTATAACTTCTTTTCCGTACCCGTCATTGATGACGAGAAGCACCTGCTCGGCATCATTACCGTTGATGACATCGTTGACGTTATTGATGAAGAAGCCGTTGGTGATTATTCCGGCCTAGCAGCCGTGGATGTTTCGGATACGGATGATTCGGCTTGGCACTCCGCGGTTAAGCGAATTCCGTGGTTGTTGACTTTGTTGGTTCTTGGTTTGGCCTCAACCGTCCTGGTTGGCCTCTTTGAGCACACCATTCGTCAGGCGCCAATCCTAGCGGCTTTCATCACCATTATTGCTGGTACTGCGGGTAACGCCGGTACCCAGTCGTTGGCCCTGGCTATCCGTCATTTCGGAAACGGTTCCGACCGTTCAGGTTTCAAGAACCTGTTGTCTGAATTCATTTCAGCCATTGTTTTGGCCCTTATTGGTGGTGTTGTTCTTTATGCCGTCACCTTGTTCTGGCAAGGGAACCAAAGCCTAGCCATGGCTGTTGGTCTGTCTTTGGCCCTCTCAATCTTGGCCTCTTCCGTTCTGGCTCACTTAGTACCCGCTCTTTTGAACCGGGTCAACGTCGATCCGGCCATCGTGAACGGTCCCTTGGTTGCCACGGTCTGTGATTGGGCATCCATTTTAATTTATTTCAGCATTGCCACGGCCATGTTGTCACAATTTGTGGGAAAGTAAAATGAATTGATAAAGTAAAAAAAATATTGTACAATTTGTTCACCTAGAGTCGCCAGGTAAAAGGCTCTAGACATATTGATACACCTGTTCTCGCATGGATGCAATTAATCCTTTCGTGTGAGTAATAAAGATGGATATGATTATCAGTGAGACAAATACCATAATGGTTGTACGGTTTGCTGTTGTCATGAATATTGATAGGTTAATTGCCTTGTCAATACCATTATACTAATAGTAACCGGAGCTTATGCTCTAGAAATTTAATACAAGAAATCTTTTAATTGTCCGATTATACTTCTGGCGGTAATTTCGGCTAAGGATTATAGCACCGATACTGAGGTCTGTTACTGGCTATTGACGTATGTCTGGTGCTTTTTGTATTTGGAGAGAAAATGATTGAAGATGTGTTTTATCATAAGGTAAGTAAGAATTATCATCATATCGATTTTCCTCTGTCAAAAGAAGAAGCTAAAAAATTTCAATTATCTTTGAAAGAATGGAATAATATAGGTGCTCACAGATACTTACCAGTACTACAATATGATAACCATATTGAAAAATACCCTGATGGAAAAAAGAAAAAAGTTAAGACTAGAACAATTTCACTAGTTTCCCACCACGATACGGGTGTATACGCACTCTTTGCAGAGCTTTTGAATGATAGATATAATCAATTTATGAAAAATAACGGGATTGATGATGTTTCTGTTGCCTATAGGACTGTTGGTGGAAAATCTAATATAACCGTTGCTAATGAAATGTTTCGATATATTGATCAGCAAGAAGAAAGTTGGGTGTTTAAAGGAGATTTCAAGGGTTTTTTTGATAATCTGAATCATGTCGTTTTGAAACAGAATTTCAATAAGGTGATTGGTTCCTGTAAAAGTTCTGAAGAATTATTAGCTTGGAGAAAAATGATAATGAAATTATGTAGCTTCGAATATATTGACGAAGCAAATTTCTTATCATGTTATTATTCTCAAGGTTATAAGCTGGTTCGGCGTGGGGGACAGAGCGCCTTTTTTCCTGATTTAAAATCATATGGAAAATTCATCAAAAAGAATGAAGAGTTAGTTTTTAGAAATAGTAAAAGAGGTATACCGCAAGGGACACCAATTAGCGGAGTAGCTGCAAATGTTTATATGATTAATTTTGACAACGAAGTTACTCAGATAGTTAGCAGGGTGGGGGGAGTATACAGAAGGTATTCGGATGACTTTATCATAGTAATTCCTAAAAAATATATATGTAAGAATGAATTCACTCAATTAGCATCACAAATAGTTGAAATGAGTGAAAATCTGGTCCATCTTACCATTGAAGATCATAAGACTAAAAAAATTTATGTTTCTAATAATAACGTTCAAAAATTGAATGGTAAAGAAACGAGTTTGGATTACTTGGGTTTCACTCTGTATAATAATACGGTTTCATTTCGTCCTAAAAGTATTTATAAGTTTCTCTATCGTGGGAAGCGATTTGTGCTTTCTGCGCAAATTGCTCAAGAAACTTATGAAATTTTAAGACAATTAAAGAAAAGAACTAATGGGTCTCTTTTATCGTTGGGTAAAACAAATTTATGGGAATTTGTTCGTAAAAAGCAATCTGCTCAAAAAATTTTTGATTCTAATAAGAAAAAGCAGGAAGCAGACCAAAATAGGGTCTGGCACATTGCTCAGCGTGCTGATAAGGGGATGGGATTACCAGAGGTAAAAAAGAGTCAGATAAGATATCTTTGGAATACAGATAGGTCGAACCCGAGAGAGTCATTTGGATCATATGTAAAGTTGGCGACTAAAATATTTAGTGAAAAACAAGGATATGCCTCAAAATATAAAATTAATTTTGAAAAACAAGCAAGTAAAGCCAGAAGGAAATTCGGTAAGAGATAATTGTATTCACGTTAAAAAATCAAAAATTAATTTTCCAAATATAAAGAACAGGATGTTGAGGCCTGTTCTTTTTTTGTACCCAATTTCTAAGTAAACCGAAAATAATATAAAGCAATTTGAAAATTTGTCCTAATCGACTGAAAAACATGAAAAATCCGAATATTTCCTGTAAAATTAAGGTGTATTTAATCTGGTGCAGTCCGTCATAAATGAACACACAGAAGATTGGAGAAACACATGAAAAAAATCATTATTTCCTTAGCAGCATTGGTAGCTGCTGGATTGGTTGTCTGGGGTGCGTTTGCACTAGGAACGAACCATGATTCAAGCAAGAGCAACGATTCTTCGAGCTCTTCAAAGGTCGTTTCAAGTAAAAAAACAAAGAAATCCACGAGTTCGTCTGCTAGTTCCTCAGCTAGTTCGTCATCAAGTGCGAGCGCACAGTCTTCAACTGCCTCCTCTAGTTCGAGTGAAAAGCACACGGCTTTTGGTGGACAGGGTGCTGCCCAACCAAGTACGCCAAGCCAAGATCAGGTGAACGATGCAACAACGCAGTTGCGTAACGCTGGTTTCCCGGTCGATCAGTGGGCCCCATCAGATATTGAAAAAATTGTTTCGGAAGCCAAGCAACAGGGTGTGTCTGTTGTTGACTATGCGAAGCAAAATTACCACCAGTAAAAAGGATTTTAGATAAATGAATGTGAAACACGCACTATTAACATTAACGGCCGTTTCGGCCTTTGGTTTGGCCGCTGGACAAGCCCAATCACAACATTTGGTTTCAGCTGCAGATGTTGAGCAAGTGACTGCTGGACAGTCTGGCTTGCCACGGATGGACGCCGTTGACATTGCTTCCTACCAGGGAAATTTGACGGTTGATGACTTTAAGAAGATGAAGGACCTTGGAATTACCGGGGTAATCGTGAAGTTAACGGAAAGCACGACCTACACCAACCCATTTGCCGCTACGCAGGTGGCCAATGCACGGGCAGCTGGGATGAAGGTTTCCGCTTACCATTTCTCCCGCTATGCTAACGAAGATCAAGCTCGCGCAGAAGCAAACTACTTTGCCGATGCAGCCAAGAACCTTGGTTTTGCTTCATCTGATGTTTTGATTGATGATTTGGAAGCTTCCGGAACGAAAGTCGCCTCTGTTTCATCCAACGCCCGGGCCTTTAACAACCAGTTACAGTCCCGTGGCTTTACCAATCCATCCCTTTATACCTATGTTTCGTATAAAAACGAATTGAATTTGGATACATCCTTTGTGGATAACCAGCATATTTGGATGGCCCAGTATCCTTTCGAACCATCAGCTGACCATATCTGGAACACAGAATACGGGATGTGGCAGTGGTCATCAAACGTGAAGATTCCTGGTGTTTCTGGAACCTTTGATGTTTCGATGGACTTTACCAAGCTCGCTTCTGCCGGATCAGGAACAACGGTCAATCAATCAGCCGTGGCAACACCAACGGCTGCGACGGTGGACAAGAAGTCCGGTTATCTCTTTGATGAATCTTCGAATGGTTGGCGCTGGTTTGAAAATGGTCAGTTATTCACTGGCTTCAAATGGTATGCCGACACGTTCTACTGGTTTGAAAACGGTGTTCGTTCGAACAATGCTTGGCACGAGGCTTGGGGGAACACTTACTACACCGATGCCGATGGTCGTGCTGTTCAAGGACTACAAACAATCGGTGATAAGCGTTATTACTTCGGTGATGATAACAGCTTTACGCTTCGTAAGAATCAGACCTTTACCGTTAACGGTCAGCAGTATCACTCGGATGCAAACGGCGTGATTACGAACTGGAGTGGCTACATCTATGACGGTTCCTCACAAAACGGTGGCTACCGTTGGTACGAAAATGGTGAACTCTACACTGGTTTCCGTTTCTACACAGGAACCTACTACTGGTTCATCGATGGTGTCCGCCAAAACGCTGGTTGGCGTCAGGCCTGGGGTTACACTTATTACACGGATAACGATGGCCGTGCCGTACAGGGTAACCAGGTGATCGATGGTAAGGTTTACAACTTTGGTAACGATGACACCTTCTACGAACGTCCGGTTCAAGGATACGTTTGGGATGGCTCCGCAGAAAACGGTGGCTACCGTTGGTATGAAAACGGTCAGCTCTTTACTGGTTTCCGTTACTACACAGGAACTTACTACTGGTTCATTGACGGGGTTCGTCAAAACGCTGGTTGGCGTGAAGCATGGGGTTACAAGTACTACACGGATAACGATGGTCGTGCCGTACAGGGACATCAGACGATTGATGGACAGTCCTACTACTTCGGAAATGACGGAACGTATTACCTCCGTTAAGTTCGGTGAGTCGTCTTTTTCCGGACGACTTTTTATTGAAAAGAGAAGAGACAATGAGACTTAAAATGTACAAAAGTGGTAAAAGCTGGCTAATTGCTTCCGCAGCAGCAGTCGCTTTGACCATGACGTTATCCACAACGGCAGTTCACGCTGATCAGGCTGGTAACCAGGGACAAACGACGCAGGCAACGAGCAATCAATCGGCTATCTCCGACCAGCAAACGACACAGGCATCCAATAATCAAAACACTGGCTCTAACCAGCAAACGACCAATTCAGTTGATCAGAACCAAGCAGCCGATTCAACTAACCAAGAAAACAAGACAAACGAAACGGTTAAGAATGGCTTAATTAAGGATGGCCAACGCTACCAATACTTTGTCAATGGTGTTCAACAGAAGAATAGCTGGTATACCGATGCACAAGGTCAGGCCTACTACTTTGGGTCCGATGGTAATGCCGTTTCAGGTTGGCAGACAATTGGTCAAAAGCTGTTTTATTTTGGGGATGATGATACCTACACAAAGCGAGTTAATCAAGACATTGACTGGCAAAATGTTCGTTACCACATCGACCAAAATGGTGTGGCCGAAAAAGTCGATGGCTTGGTCGATGACGGTGCCGACCGTTACTGGTTCATTGAAGGAGTGAAGCAGACCAACACATGGGCAACCCAGGAAGACAAGACCTTCTACTTTGGGGCCGATGGAAAAGCCGCTACCGGCTGGTTAAACACCAATGGGAATCTTTACTTCTTCGGAAACGATCACGTCTTGGCTATTAATAGTGACCACCAGTACGATGGTGTGACTTATCATTCGAACCAATACGGCGTTGCCAACCCCAAGAATGGTGTCCTCTGGGGATTTGGTGATTCAACAACGGCAGGTTGGAATCCTTACAACGATGGTAGTCAGTCTTATGATCACTACGCCGCTAAGGATACGGATAAGCTTTTCATTAACGTTTCTGCCCACTCTGGTACCTTAATTGAAAACGATATGGATTGGATGACGGACGAAGCCATTAACTTGGCCCAGTTCAAAAACGCCACCGATATTGTGATTGGGATGGGTGTCAATGACGTGAACAACGGTGACGACCGTGTGTTGAACACGGTCATGGCTATTTTTAAGCGTAATATTGAACGTCTGCACATGGCCAATCCTAATGCGCGAATTTTCGTTCTTTTGCCACAGGGAAACTATTTGAATGGTAAGACGAGTGATACGCCTGGAAACGGTGGCTATTCATTGAATGACCTGCGTGCTGCCGAACGTCAAGTGGCCCAGGACATGGGGGCTGTCGTGATTGATGCTGGCATCGTTAATGATGCCAACCACAGCACGACTTTGCCTGATGGTGTTCACCCAACAAACGTTGTTTATCAAGAAATCGGTCAAAAGATTGCCGATTCAATGACGAATAACCAGTCAAACAACTTCCGGACAAACAATAATAACTATGACTTAGGAAACGTTTCCGGTTATGTGAACACGATGAGTGGTTGGCGCTGGCTCCAAAACGGCCGTGCGTACACTGGCTTCCAATTCTATACAGGCACTTACTACTGGTTCCAAAACGGGATTCGGTCAGAAAATGCTTGGCACGAAGCATGGGGAAACCGTTACTACACGGGTAGCGATGGTCGGGCCGTGCAAGGATGGCAAACCATTGACGGAAAGCGTTACTACTTTGGTGACGATAATACCTTCGAAGTTCGTAAAAACATGGAAGTAACCATTGATGGTCAGAAGTATAAGACGGATGATCAGGGCGAATTAAAGCCATGGGCTGGCTATATTTTTGATGGTTCATCGCAAAACGGTGGTTACCGTTGGTACGAAGATGGCCAGCTATACACGGGATTCCGCTACTATGCCGGGACTTACTACTGGTTCATTAACGGGGTTCGCCAAAACGAGGGTTGGCGTCAGGCCTGGGGTTACACGTACTGGACGAACATTGATGGTCGTGCTGTGCAAGGATGGCAGACAATTGATGGTCAGAAGTACTACTTCGGCGATGACGGCACGTATTACTCTCGTAAGGGGCAGCTCGAAACCATTGACGGTCAAACCTATAAGGCTGACGATGATCGGGGTGCCATGATGCCATGGACGGGCTACATTTGGGATGGTTCGTCACAAAACGGTGGTTACCGCTGGTATGAAGATGGTCAACTCTTTACAGGTTTCCGTTTCTATACGGGGACTTTCTACTGGTTCATTAACGGTGTTCGTCAAAATGAAGGTTGGCGCCAAGCCTGGGGCTACACTTATTGGACAGACATCGACGGTCGTGCGGTTCAGGGTGAACAAACGATTGATGGCAAGCATTATTACTTCGGTAATGACTACACGTACTATCTTCGTTAAAAATAAAGATTTATTTAAAAAGGAAGGGTTTCTCTCTGAGAAGGCCTTCCTTTTTAATCTTTCCTTGTAAAATAGGGTAAAATACAAGTATCGGACAATTTTTATTTGAAATGTTAGGATTAAATGTCATCATGAAACGCTATTACTATATGGATGTTTTGAATATTTTCGCTACTTTCGCAGTGGTGATGCTTCATTCGACTGGCTATGCTTTTTGGAACGTGGGGGATGCACCATGGCGTGAAGCGGTTGTGCTACAGGTTCTCTTTATCTTTGCGGTGCCGGTTTTCTTCATGATTTCGGGTGCCAACTTATTGGATTACCGGTTAAAAGAAGAAACGTCATCCTTTTTTAGGAAGCGTCTGCACCGGATAGCCATTCCCTTTCTTTTTTGGACAATCGTTTGGTTTATCTATCAAAACATGCAGGAATGGCACCATCCCTGGTCGAGCTGGCATACTTATGCTCGGCTGTTCAATGGCTTGATGCATAATTCCGTCCAGCCAATTTTTTGGTTCTTTTACATTATCATTGGCTTCTACTTATCGGCTCCCTTGTTAACGAAGATTTTCACGGTTGATAATAAGGCGCTCGTGCAGTACCTGATTGTGCTAAACCTGATCATTAATGGGGTGATTAGCTATTACTACCAGGTGAAACAGCAAGACGACTTTGCCCTCATCGGTGGGTTCAGTATTGGGTTATCAGGCTCCATCGTTTTCTTTGCGATTGGTTGGTATCTCAAACATTTTCCTTTGGCTAAACGTCAGACGCACCTGCTGACCATTGCGGGCTTGCTTTCCGTTGTCATCATGATTGTGGCAACGATTGTTCTCTCTGATCGACGGGGACAATACCAGCATCAGGTTTACACAATTTGGGGAATCTTTGGTATCACTTGGTCCGTTGCGGTCTATAATTTATTCCAGCGTTGGTTGATTAATTTCCAACCGAAGCCACGCTTGGCTCGCCTATTGAAGAACGTGGCGGGTGCCTCACTCGGTGTCTATGTCATTCATGACTTTTTTATCGACACTATTAGTCGACAAGGCTTCCTTAAAAATGGTTCACCAGAACAATTCTATGGCATGCCAGTGCTCGTCTGGTTACTATCTGTGCTCCTGGTTTTGCTGATTAAAAAGATACCGCTTTTAAAAGAAACGGTGTAAAGTAATTTTTGTTACGACTAATGAAAAGTCATAAAGTAGCACTGTCTACCCAAAATAATAGGTGAAATTTTCATGCAAGTTGCTAAAAACTATCTTTACAACGCGGCTTATCAGCTGCTAAACATTATCGTTCCCATCATTACCTTACCTTATTTGGCACGTGTGCTTGGTAAGGATGGTGTGGGAATTGCTTCCTGGACAAATTCGCTGGTTACGTATTTTTTGTTGATTGCGTCATTAGGAATCGTGACCTATGGATCACGTGAAATTGCCTATGTCCACGAGGACGAAGCCCTTCGCCAAAAGAAATTTTGGGAAATCCAGACCATTCATTTTTTGGCTGGTGGTCTTGCAATCATTCTCTACATTGTCTTTATCTATGCCGGTGGGGCAATGAACAGTCGGATTGAGCATTACCAGCTCTTTCTTTGGTATCAAATTTGGGTGATTTTCTCCGGAATCTTTGACATTTCCTGGTACTTCATGGGCTTGGAAGACTTTAAGAAGACCGTTCTGCGAAACATGTTGATTAAGCTGTTGATGACGGCGTTAATTTTCATTATGGTGAAGACGCCAAACGACGTTGGGGCTTATATTTTGCTGTTGGCCATTTCGCAGGTTGTCGGGAACCTGTCCATGTGGTTCTACCTGATTGGTAAGTTTAAGCTACCAAAACTGTCTTCACTTGACTTGAACATTCATTGGAAGCCGGTCTTTCTCATGTTCTTGCCAACCATTGCCACACAGATTTACCTGCAACTAAACAAAACGATGCTGCCCTTCATCACGGGTTCAACAGCGTCGTCCGGAATTTACGATAACGCCGACAAGATTATTAAAGTCTGTCTGGCACTGGTCACTTCGGTGGGGATGGTGATGCTGCCCCGGATGTCGGCTCACTTTGCCGCTGGCGAACACGATCAAATGAAAAAAGCCATTCATTCGTCCATGGACTTTGTGTCGGCCATCGCCATCCCACTGGCAGCGGGGATTGCTGCCGTGGGGCCAACGGCCATGCTCTGGTTCTTGGGAAAGTCCTGGGGCGAAGTGGGAACGGCTTTGGTCTTGCTGACACCAATCATCGTCTTTATTGGCTGGTCAAACGTGATTGGCAACCAATTCTTGATCCCAACCAAGCGTTTAAATGACTACACTTGGTCCGTGACATTTGGCGCCTTGCTGAACATTTTGTTAAACTTCTTCTTCATTTATTTGTGGGGAGTGGCCGGGGCCGCGATTGCAACGGCTTTGTCTGAATTGGCGGTGATTGGCTACCAGCTTGTGGTCACCCGACATGACATGGCCGTCTGGGCGCACTTTACCGGTATTTGGCGCTACTTGTTGGCATCGGCCATCATGTATGGTGTTGTCACTGCCTTTGTCTCAACACATGGCATTGGCATTGTCTCAACAGCCGTTGAAAGTCTGATTGGAATCTTGGTATACCTCCTGGTCTTGCTCTTGCTCCGGGCGCCAATTCTTAATCAGCTCTTAAAACGCACAATCTTCCGCTAATTCTCCCTTTCTGGTATAATTAGCGGTTGTGAACAAAAATAATTAAACGGAGGATGGGGCAGTGAAGAAGCTCTTGTTCTATCGTCTTCCCAAACGTTTATTAGATATTGTGGTGTCCATCGTCGCATTGGTGGTTCTTTCACCGATTTTTCTTATAATCGCGCTCTGGATTAAGTTTTCAGAGGGGACGTCGCATGTTTTCTATAGCCAAGACCGCGTTGGTCAAGGTGGGAAACATTTTAAAATATACAAATTTCAATCAATGGTCGATAATGCGGATGAGATTTTGAAATCAAATCCTGAACTTTATCAAAAATTTGTCGATAACGGCTATAAGTTGCCGACAAAGGAAGACCCACGAATTACCAAAATTGGAGCAATCCTGCGGCGAACTTCGTTGGATGAACTTCCTCAATTTGTTAATACATTGATAGGTAATATGTCCATTATTGGTCCTCGACCAGTCGTGGAAAAAGAACTGGTTGAATATGGTAGTCCGGAACGGATTAAAAAGTTTCTATCGGTCAAGCCTGGTGTCTTTGGTCTTTGGCAAGCATCCGGTCGGTCAAACATTGGCTACCCTGAACGTGCTCAAATTGAGCTGGATTACGTTGATCGGGCGAACCTTGGTTTGGACTTTAAGATTATGTTTTTGACAGTCATTGCCATTTTTAAAGGGGACGGCGCTTACTAAAGTGTCTAGAAATAGGAGATACAAAATGGAATTTTCGTTAACGAACTTGTTAAAGCGTTTTATCCGCTACAGCTGGGTCATCGCTTTGATGATGATTATCTTTGCGGGGGCGGGGTTTGCCTACGCCAAGTCTGGTAAGACCATTACGAACTATTCGGCTTCGCGTGATGTCTTAGTGGCCAAGGACAACACGAACGTCAAGGATCCAAATTCCCGTTTCCTGGCTGACAAGTCCATGATTGCCACCTATGAAAAGATTGCTCAAGACGACGCCATCGTTTCGGCTGTCAAGGATGCCTTACCATACAAGTTGTCCAAGTCTGATATTTCCACTGCTGTCAAAGTTGATAACCCAACAGACACGTTGATGCTATCCTTTAAGGCAACGGGCGCAAGCACTTACAAGGCCAAAACGTTGGTTAACGTTTATGCCCAGACTTTTGCCGAAATGGGACCAAAGCTTTACCCTGATATGGCACAGCCTGAATTGATGTCAAAGGCAACTGGTTCCGATGTAACCAAGTCAGCCTTTAAGTCAGCCAAGAAGTTGACGCTCTTTGGTGCCGTGCTCGGTCTTGTTTTGTCAGCCTTTGGTATCATGGTGGCTGGTATTCACGCTAACTACCGTCAAGCAAAGAAGCAGGGATAAGTTTGCCACATGGTTAATTTTCTTCTTCCAATTACATTTTTTTCGAAGAATTATACCAATTCTTTGGCAGAGACCACCGCAATGGTGGCTTTTCCTGTATTTATTCTGATTATTCTCTTACAGCTGTACCGATTTCCCAATCGGTTAGCGAGCATTCGTCCTTCGAAAAGCGCACTCTACATGGGCATTTTCGTTTGGGCTGTTCAGCTGCTGGTCATGCTCCGTTCCTACGGACAAACAGGTGAAAGCCAGTTAACGTCTGGGCTTTTGCACACGGTCATCGTTTTGGCTGGTTGGACGGCAACGGTTTACGTTGCCTGGGCCGTTATTCAAGTAACGGTCATTAGCGAACGTGATGAGAAGGTCTTTATTAAATCTGGGTTGATTGCACTCTTTTTCTACCTTCTCCTTGTGGTCCTACCGCAGGTGATGGTGACCATCGGTCTTCACCGCTTGGACCACTACGTGAACGTCATTGCCAAAGTCTTTGAACGGCATTGGAAGATGCACGGGCAGGGCTATAACTTTTATGCCAATGGTTCTTATGCTACGACGGAAAACCGTGTGAACGGCTTTGAACCTGAAGCGGCCTTTCTTGCCAATTTATTGGGCGTGACTTATTTGCCCATTTTGATCGGGTTAACGACCACCAAGCAAAAGATTTGGAACTGGACAAAGACCCGTTGGGCCGCTGTGTCGTTGAACGTTTTCTTTGCCTTCGTTCTCTTCGTGGTGCTGTTATTGGCGAAGACGACCACTGGCATTTTGACCGCGGTCATTGCCTACTTGCTCTGGATTGTTTGGGCAAAGGGCGGACAGCGTTACTTCCTGGTCGCGATGGCGTTTACTGGTGTCGCCGTGCTGGCCTTGGCCTACTTGAAAGTCCCAACGATCCACAACTTGCTCAACCAGTTCCTTTTTGCAAAGGGGGGAACTGATAACCGCTTAGGTGGAACAATTGGTCTCTTGTTGACCTTCGTTACCCATCCCTTGGTGGGCGTTGGTTATGGCTTTACTTCGTATTACATTATTCAAAATGTGCCAGAAGCAACGACGCACAACTTTGAATTTCAACAGGTATACTCACAGTATGGTTACCCAAACCTTTCGGACTTCTTGGGTTGGTTTGCCGCCTTTGGTTTAATTATCATGGTTCCCGCCTTCTTCCTACTTTTCCGCCTGGTAGCCCGTACGTACTTTGTTAAGTACCGCCTGGCCTACTTGGCTTTGTCGGATGAGGAAAAGTCGTGGAGTCGCGCTCTGATCATTGCCTTTCTGACGATGATCGTGTTGGCAGCCTTCTCATCAATTTTCGTGATTCAGGTCTTTCTTTGGCCTTACCTGTTGATGTTTTTCTTCTACCGTAAGCACATACTGCGTCTTGAACAGGAGATACAAAAATGACGGTTTACGTAGCAACTCATAAAGTTTATGACATTCCATCGGATGGCTGCTACCAACCAATCATGGTTGGGTCAGCATTGCGAGAGTCCATTCCCGCGAATTATCTCCGTGATGATAGTGGGGAGAATATTTCCAAAAAGAATCCGAATTTCAACGAACTGACGGCCATTTATTGGGCCTGGAAGAACAGTCAGTCGGACATCGTCGGGCTGATGCATTACCGCCGGTACTTGGGGTTGAAGAAATCCCATCTTCCAGCTGATCGTTTGACGAAGGCACAGATGGAAGCGCTCTTACGAAAGTACGACGTGATTTTACCCAAAGCCCGTAATTACTTCATTGAAAATCAGCGCAATCACTACCTGCATGCCCATGCCAACGAACCTTACTTCATCATGGAAAAGGTGATTCGTGATGACTACCCAGGCTTTTATCCAGCCTTTCAGGAAATGGAAAAGTCGACCAAGGCCCACCTCTTCAACATGTTTGTGATGAAGCGCGCGGTCTTTGATGATTACGCAACCTTCCTCTTTGGTGTTTTGGAAAAAGTCGAGCAACAGGTCGACTTATCCACACTCGAGGGGCAGGACCTGCGGGTCTTCGGCTTCCTCTCGGAACGTTTGATGGATACCTGGCTCCATACACGGGGTTATTCCTACGTGGAAGAGCCAGTCATCTCGTTGGACAAGACGAATTGGTTGGATAAGGGAACCCAGTTCCTGAAGCGAAAGTTTTTCCCTAACGCAAAGAAAAAGGTGCATTTCTAATGACTAACAAATTTAACACAAAGAACTACGATTACTTGATTGTCGGTGCCGGACCTTTCGGTATGACTTTTGCCTACGAAGCAGCTAAGCGCGGTAAGCGTTCATTGGTTGTTGAAAAGCGAGCCTTCATCGGTGGAAACACGCACACGCACGTGGAAGACGGTATCACGGTGCACGACTTTGGTGCGCACATCTTCCACACGGACAACAAGATGGTTTGGGACTACGTTCGTCAGTTCGCTGAATTCAACGGCTTCCAAAACCAGGTGATTGCCAACTACAACGGTAAGCTTTACAACTTGCCATTTAACATGAACACGTTCTACCAAATGTGGGGAACGAAGACGCCTGACGAGGCCAAGGCCAAGATTGAAGAACAAAAGGCTGCCGCTTTGAAGGAATTGGGCGATCGTCAACCACGTAACTTGGAAGAACAAGCCATTTCATTGATTGGTACAGACATCTACAAGGCCTTGATTAAGGGCTACACGGAAAAGCAGTGGGGCCGTAAGGCAACGGAATTGCCAGCCTTCATCATCAAGCGTTTGCCAGTTCGTTTTATTTACGACAACAACTACTTTAACCACCGCTACCAGGGAATTCCTGTCGGTGGATACACGCAAATCTTTGAGCACATGGTTGAGCGGGCCGACGGCTTGATTGACGTCATGACGAATACGGATTTCTTTGACCACAAGGATGAATTCTTGGCGGAATTCCCGAAGGTTTTGTACACGGGAATGATTGATCAGTTCTTCGATTACAAGCACGGTGAATTGGAATACCGTTCATTGCGCTTTGAATCTGAAACCATTGATTCTGATAACTACCAAGGAAACGCCGTTATTAACTACACGGATGCGGAAACACCATTTACCCGTCAAATGGAATGGCGTCACTTTGATGGCTTGGCCGACGAAGGAAAGACCATCATCACGCGTGAATACCCACAAGATTGGGACCGCACGAAGGAAGCTTACTACCCAGTTAACAACGAGAAGAACACGGAATTGTACAAGAAGTACGTCCAGGAAGCTCGTGAAAACGCCCCTGAAGTGATGTTTGGTGGTCGTTTGGGTAAGTACCGTTACTTCGACATGGATCAGGTCTTCAACGATGCCTTGAACACGGTTCGCCAAGAATTTGGGATCGATGACGACTTTAACTTTGCTCACGACGAAGTGAAGTAATCCGTTTTTAAATTTAAAAGTCACCAGCTGGTGACGTACATAAGCATTTACTTAAAAAAGGAGAGAAGCCAATGACAGACGGACAAGTGCCAACGTTATCCATTGTTGTCCCCGTTCACAACGAAGAGGCAACCATCCAAATTTTCTATGATGCTATCCAAGAAATTCTCCCAAAGCTTAACGCTCGGGTCGACTACCACTTCATTGATGATGGCTCAACGGACCGGACCTTGCCCATCTTGCGTGAACTTTCAAAGACAGATTCGAGCGTCCATTACGTGTCCTTTTCCCGTAACTTTGGAAAGGAGGCGGGCCTCTACGCTGGCCTCGAACAGTCTAAGGGTGACTACGTTGCCGTGATGGATGTCGATTTGCAGGATCCACCGGAATTGTTGCCAGAAATGCTTGCGGGTGTGGAAACAGGCGAATACGATGCCGTTGGCACCCGTCGTGCGGATCGTAAGGGGGAGGCCCCTCTCCGTTCGTGGTTCTCTTCACAGTTCTACAAGTGGATGAACAAGATGTCTCAGACTCATTTGGTTGATGGGGCCCGTGATTACCGGGTGATGTCGCGCCAAATGGTGAACGCCATCCTTTCCATGTCTGAGAACCAACGTTTCTCAAAGGGAATCTTTACCTGGGTGGGCTTCAAAACGAAGTACATTCCTTTTGAAAACCGTGAACGGGTGGCTGGCAATACTTCCTGGTCTTTTTGGTCCTTGACGAAGTATGCCATTGAGGGAATTGTTTCCTTTTCAACGGTGCCACTGACGGTGGTGACCCTGCTAGGTATTTTGACTTTTGGGGCTTCACTGTTGGCTGGGATTTTCATCGTTATTCGAGCGCTGGTCTCGAACACCTCAGTCGCTGGTTGGCCATCCATGGTCACGATCATTCTCTTTATTGGGGGAATTCAGATGTTGTCCTTAGGGATTATTGGGCGCTACATTGCGGCCATTTTCTTGGAGACAAAGCGTCGCCCCATTTTCATTGCAAAAGAAGAAAAGTAGTCGTTGCTGGCAGACTTGGAGTGTTATAAGACGCTTCAGTCTGCCTTTGTATCTTATTTAGGATTACATTCTCAAAACATCGATTGGAAAAAGTCATGCTAACAAAAATTCGGTTAAAATACGAAGAATCCGCTAAAGTTCACCTTTTACTGGATGTGTTCTTGATGCTGCTGTTGGCGGTGGTGGCGGTTATTCCTGCATTTACCGGCCACTACTACAACGCCTCATCGGATGCTTTCTATCACTTAGACCGCTTTGAGAATATCTATCAAGCCCTCAAGTCCGGTCACTTGCCCTCCTTATTCAACTTCGCCTATTCACCAAGTAATAGTCGGGTTGGGGTGGCCATTAATGCGATTTATCCTTGGATTCCTGGACTAATTTTTGTCTTACCTCGTTTTCTGATTGCTGATCCAATCGTTGCCTTGGCCGTTGGATTCGTTATTTTAAATTTGTTGACCATGCTGAGTGCACGTGTCTTAATGAAGACGCTGACCCAGCATAATTGGTTGATTTGGTTTGGAATTATCCTGTACCAGTTCAACAATTTCCATTTTGTTGACCTTTACACCCGTTCTGCTTTTGGTGAGAGTTTTGCCTATGCCTGGCTGCCTTTGGTCGTTGCCGGAGTGATTCAGATTAACGAAAAGCGTCCATCCGGTAAGTACTGGCTGGGCTTGGGCATGGGCATGATTATCAATAGTCACGTGCTCACGTTGCTCTTTGCCTTGGGCTTTGTCGCGCTTTATGAAATCATCGTGTGTTTCAAAAAGCAGTTATCGCTACAAAAACTGTGGGCGCTGCTTCAAGCAGCAGGGTTAGCCTTGTTAGTGGGGCTATATTCCATTGTCAACCTGGTCAGTCTGTATGCGAACGCCAAGTTTGTGGAACCTGACCGTTACTTATTTGTGGTCGACCCCTGGTCATTCTTACAGGCTTTTGTTCAAAATGATATGCGGGACACGGCTTATTGGGCCTATGGCTTGCCTCTCTTGCTGCTCCAAGTGGTGCTCACGGTGGCGGTCTTTAAATCGGCACGTCTCAAGCAGTGGGGTGCTTGGATTATCGCGGGGGATGCGTTAACGATTGCGCTCTTTAATTGGTGGCCCTGGGACAAGTTCTCGAACTCAGCGATTTCCTTAATCCAGTTTTTGGGTCGTTTAAATTCGTTGATTGTTCTTTGCATCATCGTGGCGACCGTGCTTTACTTCGCGCAACGGCCAGTTAGGGGCAAGTGGAAAATCCTGCTTGTCGAAGCCCTGGTTTGCGCCTTGTCCTTGTCAGGGACCTACCACATTCATCAGCAGTTCTTAGGTAGTAGCGTTTACCACGATCGCTTGGAAGCGAAAACGTATGATGAACAGTTGACGAATCGCTATTCGTTTTCAGATTACCTACCGGTTGATAAGCAAACGAAAAAAGTCGATTACGAGACAAATTCACCTGAAAATGCCCAGCTAAAAGAGACAAAACGCACTTATAACAGCATTACCTTCAAAGTGCAGACCAACGGTCTGGCTGCGGTGAACCTGCCCGTGGTCACCTACCGCCACTTTAACTATGCGATTTTAGTCAATGGTAAAGTCGTTGCGAGCCAGTCGGAGAACCAACCCCGACTGGCGTTGGCAGCCGGAACTTACACGGTGTCGGTTCAAGCGAAGAGTTCAGTTCATCCCGTGCTGTTGAGCATTTCGTTCCTGTCAATTTTGCTCATTCTGTTTGTCCTTTTCTACCGTCGGTACCGGCCAAAGAGACTTTCTTAAATCAATTGTCTGCTAGTAATAACACAAAAAGGAAGAAAGATGCACCGTTTATTGAATCGAAAATTCTTTACATGGCCAGTGATTGGTGTCGCCATTGCCATGTTTTTGTCTTTGATCTTCGTGGCTTGTTTTCGTTACCCGGAAACGGGCTTTCAGATCGGACAATCAAGTTTCTTACCGGCGACTTTTCGAATTGGTGCCGTTCTTTCGCTCATTGTTCTTTTGTTTGGACTCCGGGAACGGCGGGCAAAGCTTTCGAGAAGGGGGATTATTCTCTTCATCACCTTGGGCTTGCTCTGCCAATTGGTCTTTTTACTGACTTTCTCGCGGTCGGTCTATTCAGACACTGGCTATGTGATGACCATGGTGGGGCGCTTGTTAGATGGGCAGCATCATTGGTACCAATATTTTTACTTTTATCCCAACAACGTTAACGTTACCTTGTTTTGGGCCATGTGCTTAGCGCCCTTCAAGTGGTTGGGTGTGACGAAGTTTTTCTTCCTGGTCCGCTTACTGCAGTTGCTCTTCTTGGACCTCGCCCTCTTTTATTTCGGCACTTCGTTTAACAAAGTCAAGCAAAACGCCGGGTGGCTCGTGGTCATCCTGTCCTTGTTCTACTTGCCATTACTGACCTACATCGTCTTTCCCTATAATGATTTAATCGCTGTTGCAACAATCTTTGCTGTGATCGGATCCTTTATTCGCTTGTCCTTAGCCAAGACCCGGAAGGGACAAACTGGTCAATTAGTGGTGATGATGCTGTTGATGGCGGCAGGGATTGTGGTACGCCAAAATTCAGTGATTATTCTCATTGCCCTATTATTGACACTGCTTTTTGTCTCTAAAATTAGCCGTAAAATGAAGGCGTTAGCGGTTGTCCTGGGACTTTCCCTAACGTTGCTTGGGACCGTTGGCATGAAGTCTGTGCAGCATCAGGTGGGCTACGTCAGTCAGCCTAGTTTGGTAACGCCGTCAATCCGCTATGTCAACATGTCTTGGAACCCACAAACGAGTGGTGAAATTAACGGACCGGATTCTGGCATGTATGGCGATTTGCCAAAGGATGAACGTGCTAAGAAAATCACGGCGGAGTTCAAGCAACGCTTGAAAACGCTTGGGGTTAATGGGATTGCGAAGCACTTGCTGAAAAAGGAAACCTTCCAATTTGCCTTGGCCTATTCAAACCAGGACATGGCAAAGATGCAGGTAACGGGACTGGTCAAGCATGAGTGGCAGGTGCCAAGCCTTTTGGGCTATCTGGGCAACCTCTTTCAACCGGTTTACATTCTGATGATGGTGGCAGCTCTTTATGTCAACTGGCTGCTCTTGAGGAAAAAGAAGGTTTTGAGTGAACTCATGACCGCGCTCGTTCTCTTTGTGGACTTGAGTATTTTGGGCGTCTTCACTTTCCACGTCTTCTTGTGGGAGGTGCGTGACCGCTACGCACTACCAGCAGTGCCGTTCTTACTGATGCTTGCCGTCATTGCCTGGCTGGCCTTTAAGGAACAAAAGTCAGCCGATCAACCAAGAAAACAGGTCGTTCTGCCTGGCTTAGCAACCGTCAGCCTGCTCTGCCTGTTGCTTGGCTTCGGGACCGGGTTCCGACAATTTACGGCCACTGAAACGAAGATTGGAAACGTCTACGCGTCCGGCTTTGATTTCTATACGGAAGACGGTCGGCAAGAGGCTACGGTGCAGCCTGGCCACCACTACCAAACCAGTTCATTCAAATTGGAAGATACGGCCACGAACTTTGCTTTCACGCTGGGGGACGTCACTGAGGCAGAGGCCAAGGATTTGTCCCTGACCTTAACCAACTTAGCCACGAACCAAGTTTATTCAATTCAGCCAAAAATCGGCTTGAATAGCCTTGATGAAACCTTCGCCAAGGGAAATTATCGACTCGACCTTGTCAACGAAGGCAAGCAAGCCATCAAGACGACTTTCCTACAACAGTTAGGCACAACGAATCTGCAAGGACCAGCTGTGAAAGATAACGGTCAGAAGGTGACTGGCTTGAACTTTGTCTATGACTTTGGAACGGTGAAAAAAGCCGATCGGGTCAGCCCGCTTGCTTACGCTAGCTTGTTCGTGCTCTTTGTTTTCCCGCTTGCTTTTTCTTGCGTTTTTATAAAGATTAAACGAAAATAACCAGTCTGTCAGTTTTTCCTAGTTATTTTATTTAATTCTCGTTATAATATTATCTGATACTAGTAGGTCTTACTCTGAGGCCTACTTTTCTTTTGGATAAGGGAGTTAAAAAAATGCAACATCGCCACACAACAAAAAAGAAGTTTCACTTAAGCAAGCGAAACTTTTGGATTCTTTTTGTTCTCTTTTTGTTGATTGCCGCAGCTGCTGGTTTTGGTTACCAACACCGTCACCGTATTCGGGTGGCCTATAACCAACTTGGCGTCGCCAAGTTTACCCGTGCTGATATGACGTCCGTTCAGTCGTCAATGACGAAGAGCAATGATCAACGGTCACCACAGTTTACCGAGAATAAATTATTGAGTGACGTACCAAGTAGTCGGTATTACGACACCAAGACTGGTCAGTGGGATAAAGTGGCTGTCTGGGATTCTTGGCCAGTGACCAAGCCTGATGGCACGGTCGCGAACTTCCATGGCTATCGATTGGTAATGGGGTTGACCTCCAAGGGGCAACGAGTCGATGTCAACGGAGTGAAGATTGGTCTGTACGCCCAAAAAATTTCAGATAATGAATCCGATATCAGTTCTTGGCAGTACCTGGGGGACGTCTTTGAAGCTTCTGGTGAAGGGCACAGCGGCAAGAAGGATGAGTACCTCGATATGCTGAAGAGTGAGTGGTCTGGTTCCACAACCATGATGCACGAAAACGATACAACACTCCGTGTCTTTTACACGAACGCCATTGTGAATGGTAACCAGGCGCAGGCTTTGACCACCGCGAAGGTTCAACTGGACCCAGCCGATGGTTCGGACTGGAACTCCGGTTTGACAATCAACCACGAGAAGGCCAGCGACCACAAGACGGTCTTTGTGGGGGATGGCAAGATTTACGAAACGTACGACCAAGCTGCCAAGAACAAGGGCAAGGTGGAAGATTCCTTTGCCATGCGTGACCCACACTTCGTTGTTGATGGTGACAAGTACTACCTGACCTTTGAAGGAAACACCGCTCGTGATTCCGGTGAACAGGGGGCAGCGAACTTTAAGAACTATAGTTACTTCGGTAACTATTCCTTCTACAAGAAGGACCTGAATCGAATCAAGTCCAACGTGAATTCCAACGAGTACGACCGCGCTTATCAAGCCAACGCTGCTCTTGGAAAGCTTGAGCTGAACAAGGACTTTACGGTGAAGAAAGTCATGAAACCGATGGTGACGGCTAACGCTACCCTTGATATCATGGAGCGACCAAACCTCTTTGAGTACAAGGGCAAGTGGTACCTCTTTACTTGCTTCACGGGAAAGAGCTTATCAACGAACGATCCATATTTGATTAACAAGAACTACATGTTTGGTTATGTATCAGATAACGGCATTAACGGAACGTACAAGCCATTGAACGGCAACGGTTTGGTTTTGCAGGGAAATCTGGCGGAATCCGATCCGGCTTATAGCTACGCCTACCTAGTCGTTCGACCAGAAAAGGTGGTCAATGACCAGTTCGTCGTCACGGCTTTCCAACAAAGTCACACCTTTGCCCCAAGCTACATTATGCAAATCAAGGGACACAAGACCAAGATGATTACCAACAAGGTCTTGGACCAGGGGGCTTTGAATCTTGATGGCAAGACTTATAAGGCAACCGCCCAGGATGATACGCCTACAAATAAGTAATCTGTGATTTATTAAAAATTTAGTAACTTTTCTAGGAGCAGCCGAACAATCGTCCGGCTGCTCTTTCTTTATGCTATAATTTTATTGCCAATAATTTGGAATTATATTGATTAAGAGGAATTGTATACCATGACTGAACAAAAGAAGGTTTCAGCAATTGTTGTTACCTATAACCGTTTGGATCTTTTGAAGCAAAGCATCGAGGCCTTGCTTAACCAAGAATATAAGTTGTCCCACATCATTGTTGTTGATAACAACAGTGAAAACGACACCAAGGAATACTTGGAATCACTTGGGGATAAGATTGATTACCTCCGCTTGCCTGAAAACATCGGGGGCGCTGGTGGCTTTAACAAGGGAATCCGTTACTTCATGGAAGAAACGGAAGACGACTACATGTGGATCATGGATGACGACACGATGGCCCATCCTGATTCATTGAAGGCCTTGATGGATTACGCCTCAACGAACGATGATTTCTCATTCCTGTCATCAAAGGTTTTGTGGAAAGACGGTGGCTTGGCTAAGATGAACGTCATGGGGTACATGAACGGTCGTCGCATTCCCGATTCCGAAACCAATGTCGTTCAAACACGGAACGCTACTTTCGTTTCCCTCTTGGTTGCCCGTGACTGTGTTGCCAAAGTCGGATTGCCAATCGTGGACTTCTTCATTTGGGGTGACGACATCGAATATACAGAACGTCTCGCCCGTATTCGTCCCGGATACTTCGTGCCAGCCTCAAAGGTAACCCACGCTACCAAGGCCAACGTCGGCTCCTCTTTGAAGTCCGACTCCGCCGACCGGACGCCCCGTTACTTCTACCACTACCGAAACAAGATGTACTACGCCCGCCAACGTGGCCTTTACCGTAAGCTTCGTGCTGAAGCCCGCCCTTGGTTGGACTACATCGACATTTTCTTCTCTAACACCGATAACAAAAAAGAAAAGCTTGCCATCATCCGTAAAGGTGTCAAGGCCGGCTTCAAATTCAACCCATCCGTTGAATTTGCCCAAGACAAGAAAGCTAAATAAAGTATTTTAATCTTCATTTAGTTTTCATGTAACATTACTGCAATACTTATGCTATACTGACTAAGTTGAATTCTATCCTATTTCAACATTGTCGTTTGACAGCCGTGAGGCTGTTTTTTTGTGGGGAGACAATTTATGAAAAAAAGGTCATTCGGATTAAAAAAATTTGGAACTGTGATTGCTATATTATTTTTGTTATATATTGTCATTCGTTTTGTGATTGACTTATATAATATAGGGAAAGATCATAATTTAATTGCAAGATGGAATGATATCTGGACATGCATTGGGGCACTTGCAGTACCTTTAGCATTAATAACATATTTACTATCTATAAGGCGTGAGGATAAGAAAAGAAGTAATTTATTATTTGATGATGAAATTCCTAAATTTCTAGCTTTGTATGAAAAAACAAAGTATCTAAAAAAGATTGCTTCTGATAATGAAGGTTTAGAGAAATTTCAAATGATGAGGATTTCAGCAATACATAGAGGTCAAGCAATATTGCGACAACTATATAGTCTGTATTATGATAAAAATAAAATTCATGCCATTAAAACTCGGAATAAGTATAAAGGTGAATTAGAAAATTTAGAAGTAATAGCACCTTTGTTAGTAGAACTAGTTGAATTACGTTATGATGGTGGCGAACTTGTAAAAAATGATCAGCGGACTGAGAAAGAAAAAAAACAAGAATTATTCGAAAGTGATTCACGATTACAAGTTATGGTTCAAGAATTTACAGGGAATGATGATACAAATGAATCGGAAAATTGAGTTGACGAAGGGGGGGTATATGAAGATATGTAAATTTATTAAAAATAAACTTAATAATTGTGGTAGCGATAGTGGACAAAAAGTAGTTATAAAATCTAGTGAAGTATTAATTGTTAGAACTATACCAACTTCAAAAAAACCTGACTATTTGGGCAACTGGCTTATTAATTTTGATAAAGCCAAAAATATTAAATATCTAATTGGTGTTTCTGGATATGTTAATCAGCCAAAAGAATTTGGTGAAATAATTAAAGTAAATAAACATAAAATAGTTGACGGCCGTGTTCGATTCAGTGGAAGGAAATTAAAATCTGATAATAAGTATTATAAAGGTATTCTTGAAACATTAAGAAATATAAACAACGACAATTCTGAAAATGATAATATGAGTAAAGTTGTTGAAGAATTACTTAAAAACTGGAAAGGAATTAATCCAACACTTTATTTGACTCATTTAGCATATTTAAGTAATGAAACAAATTAATAATTTTAGTTTTAAATTTTTCTAACAGCCACCCCTGGCTGTTTTTTCTTTTACCCACAATTCCATTGCCAACCTATGTTACAATTTTAATGTTGATTTAATTTTCAACGACCTTTAAATAAGAAGTAGAACTGGAAGATTTCCCTCAGTTTTTAAGGAGAGAAGGAATGTCAAAGAGAATTTATACGACTGCCTTGACTATTGCTGCGGCAACTGGTTTGGCAGCGTTTGCGAACCAGAAGGTTAACGCAGATGACAACAATCAGGCGAACTTGAGCCAACAGGTGAACGACGCTAATCAGCAAGTTACCGCTAAGCAAAGCGAACTTGATGCAGCGAACAAGACTTTGCAAGATGCTAAGAATGCATTCGATACTGCAAAGGGAAATGCTGATGCAGCGACGAACGATGTGGATCAGCAGGAGCAGGTGGTTAACAACGCTGAAGCGGCGTTGAAGGCTGCTCAAAGCAACTACAATGCGGCTAAGCAAAAGGCTGATCAGTTGACGGCTGACTTGGACAAAGTCAAGCAAGCTGCCAACTTTTACACGGATGCTGAAAAGAAGCAGATTAACGATCAAAACGCGACATATGCCCGTTTGGCTGCAACGACTAAGTCACTGGGGAACATCTATGCCGTTCAGCCACAAACTGATGCCAATGGCAATTTTGTTGCTGGTAAGCTGACCAACGAGGCATTGCAGAACGCCATTGATTGGTTGAACTACTACCGGTCATTGTTTGGTTTATCATCGGTTCAATCGGATGCGACTTTGACTGACCAAAACCAGGTGACAGCAGCGGTCGAAACTGCAGCAAGGGTCATGACCCATGAATTGCAATCTGACGCAACGAAACCTGCCAATGTTTCAGATGCGGATTGGAATAAAGCCGCGAAGGGTGCGGATAGCTCGAACTTATTTAGCACTGGTGGTACTTCATACTGGTTGAAGGAAACGATGGCGGGTTGGCTAAGAGATGACAGCAACGTAATGGGCGGCTCTGCTGCTGTTGGTCATCGTCAAACGGCTTTGAACCCAAGCTCAACGGCGGTTGGCTTTGGAACGGCTTCTGGAAGTTCGGCATTAACGATGAATAACGATGCCTCGATGCAGATGGATAAGCAGTCAAAAACGATTATCAGCTATCCAGCTGTGAACCTCTTCCCTGCAAGCATGGCGAAAGGGTCTGGCGTTCTTTGGTCCGTTGATTTCGGCTATGGACTCGGTTACAAAATTTCAAACAACCATTCAGAGTTAGCTGTCACTGTGCAAAACACAACGACAGGTCAGACTTTGAATGTGGCAAATGCTGATATTTACGATACTAGCCTATTCTCACGCAACGGTTATTCTGCTGTTGCCTTCGACGTGGATGCCAAGCAAATCGCTATCCAAGCCAACAACGCCTACCGTGTCACTGTCAAAACTTCCAAGGGGGACTACAGCTACAACTTTAAGTTGTACGATGACAGCAAGCAACTACCAACGGCGGCCGACGTTCAAAAGGCTGAACAGGACATTAATGCAGCGAAGGATGATCAAAACGCTAAGAACGTTCAGTTGAATACCGCGATTGCGCACTCATTGAGTGAAAAGGAAAACCTGAAGATTGTTAAGGGAACGCAGACTAAGAAGCAGGCGATCTTGAACGATGCCGATGCACAGGTTAAGAAAGCCGAACAAGCGCAGTCAGCTGCCCAAACGGCATACAACAACGCGGTGAATGATCGCAACCAAAAGTCTGATGCCGAGGCCAAGGCGAAAGCCACAGCGAATGCCACAGCGAATGCCAATGCTTCAGCGAACAACCAGAATAACGGCAACCAACCAGGCTCAACTGCCGGTCAGGATAACCATTCCGACATGACTTTTGACAATGGCACGACGGTTCACTTCCACGATAACGGCTATATCTATGACTCAGACGCTAACGGTTACCGTTGGTATGAAAATGGCCGATTATTCACTGGTTTCCAATACTACGCCGGTACTTACTACTGGTTTGAAAACGGTGTCCGTCAAGATAACTCCTTCCACCAAGCATGGGGAAGAACTTATTATACAGATGGGGATGGTCGCGCAGTGCAGGGCATCCAAAACATCCATGGTCAGGAATTAGACTTTGGTAACGACGGCACGTTCTACTTGCGTTCATCCGGTTACCTTTGGGACAACTCCTATACCAACGGTGGTTACCGTTGGTATGAGAACGGTGAGCTCTTCACTGGGTTCCGTTACTATGCCGGAACTTTCTACTGGTTCATCGACGGCGTTCGTCAGAATGCCGGTTGGCGTCAAGCCTGGGGCTACACTTACTACACGGATCAAGATGGCCGTGCCGTGCAGGGGAGCCGCATCATCGATGGTAAGCTCTATAACTTTGGGGATGACAACACCTTCTTCGAACGTCCTTTGACGGGTTACCTCTGGGATGGTTCCGCTGCCAACGGTGGTTACCGTTGGTACGAAAATGGTGAACTCTTCACCGGTTTCCGCTTCTACACTGGAACCTTCTACTGGTTCATTGATGGTGTTCGTCAGAACGCTGGCTGGCGTGAAGCATGGGGCTACAAGTACTACACCGATAACGATGGTCGTGCCGTTCAAGGTTGGCAAAACATTGATGGTCAGAACTATTACTTCGGGGATGACAACACGTATTACTTGCGGTAAATTTATCAATACAAAAGGAACACAAAGGTGCCTAAAAGGCGTCACTGTGTTCCTTTTTTTATGACTTTCATAAGAAAGTCGTCAAAATGTGCTTTTTTCTCCTAATTGTTTTACAATTTTAAGTTGGTAGAAATATATTAAAACTCGTCCATAAAAGTACAGGAATTAGAATTGCGTTACCTTATTTTGTAATTTGTTTGTAATTAATATTGGTTTAATATGGTCAGAGTAAAAATATTAGGGCTTATTTTTAAACGGAGAACATAATGTTAGTAAATCATAACCATTCATCATCTTTGAATCGCGTAAAGATGACAATGACTGTTACTAGTACAGTCATTTCGATTATTTTAATGCACGGGGTGCAGGCGAATGCTGATAGCACTACTGCAAGTCAACAAACAACACAACAAGCAACGACAAATAATACGACATCAAATGCAACCGATTCTAGTACGTCAATGACGACAAATGGATCGTCCAACGTTGATACGAGTAAGAATACTGATTCGAACAGCTCGACTTTAGCTGCTTCTCAAACCGTTACGAACACGAACCAGCAATCCGTTTCGGGATCAACAACAGATGCAGCGAAGACAACGACGAAGGATCCCGCTAAACAAGCCGCAAATGCTGGTAATTCGTCAAGCACGAACGTTAGCCAGCAACAAGCAAGTGCTAATTTTAACGAATCAACGGCAAGCACCGCTTATTTGATGAAGGGTGTTAATGTCTATGATGCAACGACCGGAACCACTGTCAAGCAAGTTACAACAGATAATAACATTCAAATTTTACGACAAGCTGATAGTACCGATGGCCGTGTTTTTGTTGAGCTGAAGGATAGCAAGGTTATTGGCTACGTTGATGCGGCTGCTATTCAGTCAACGCCTCAAGTTGTCAACGATGATAATGGTGTGACGCACTACACGCGTGCAGATCTTGACTCAATTATTGACTCGTTAAACAATTCGAATGTTTGGGCACCAAAGGTGGAATCTGGAACCTTAAACTCAGACATTACCGGTTTGGCGTTACATAATAACCAAACAGGTGAAGACGTCAAATTAAAAGTCTGGGATTCATGGCCTGTCGAAAATCAGGACGGAACAGTTGCTGACTATCATGGCTATCGTCTAGTAGTTGGGTTAACAGCGCCAGCTGACAATAGTACGGATTGGTACTACGGCAAAATGGGACTGTTTGCACAAAAAATTGGTGGCAGTGATGACATTTCTTCTTGGCAATATTTGGGAAATGTTTTTAACACGTTCGGTGAAGGAGCAGATCTAACCAATGACCAGTACCTAAAGTACATGGAAGCTGAATGGTCTGGTTCGACTGTAATGGTGAATGCCAATGATGACTCGCTTCGTTTCTTCTACACGAATTATGGAACGAAGGGACAAATTTTAACCACTGCGAAAGTCTATGTTGAACCCAAAGATTCATTTGACTGGAACTCTGGCCTAATCATTGATCACAGCAAGACGACCGACCACAAGTCCATTTTTGCTGGTGATGGTTCGACCTATCAAACGGCTGCCCAAGACGGTGGTTTTTTGACGAGTTTTGGGGATGCCATTGCGTTGCGTGATCCGCACGTTGTGTACAGTGGTGGAGAAGCTTATTTGGCCTTTGAAGGCGCTACCGGTTTGGATGATGGCTACCAAGGTGTGAACAACATTTACAACAAGGCTTACTACGGCATGTCTGATACTGACTTTCAAAAGTCACTCCAATACTTCCTAAATAACAAGGGAAGTGCCGCCTATGATAAGGCTGTTCTTGGGAACGCCGCCATTGGAATCGTTAAATTGAAGGATGATTATACGGTTTCACAAATTGAAAAGCCAATCGTAGCTTTCAACGGAATCACCGATGAGGTCGAGCGTCCTAACTTGTTTGAACGGGATGGTAAGTGGTATCTCTTCGTGACTGCTCACGGTTGGCACATGTCAACCGACAATGTTCGCATCACTCTGGGGGAAAATGGCCAAATGAATTACATGTTTGGCTTCGTTTCAGAAGATGGTATCTTGGGACATTACAAGCCGTTAAATGGTAATGGCTTAGTTCTTGCCAGTGATAACACGGGTAAGGATTATACGTATTCATTCCTTGTTGTTCCTAATTCTGATAATAGCAATCGCTTTATCGTGACCTCTTATTTGGATGTGCGTACATTTGGTGCTTCATTCGAAATGGAGATTAATGGCGACCAAACACGTATCATTAATGACCGGGTTTATAACCAAGGTGCGTTGACTGCTGATGGGCCTACCTACGCGGTGTCACCGCAAACAAATCACCAATTCTCTGGTTACATTTATGATGGTTCACCAAAGAACGGTGGCTACCGCTGGTATGAAAACAACCAGCCGTTTACCGGATTCCAATACTACACCGGTGCTTACTACTGGTTTGAGGATGGGGTTCGACAAAATAATTCATGGCACGAAGCCTGGGGTAAGTGGTACTATACCGGGGATGATGGTCGTGCTGTTCAGGGTATCCAAAACATCAACGGTCAAACCTTCGACTTTGGAAATGATAATACCTACTACATGCGGTCTTCTGGCTATCTTTACGATGGTTCACCTGCCAATGGTGGCTATCGTTGGTATGAAAATGGCCAACTATTTACTGGTTTCCGTTTTTACACCGGTACCTTCTATTGGTTCATTGACGGTGTTCGTCAAAACGCAGGTTGGCGTCAGGCTTGGGGATTGACGTATTATACGGACGGTGATGGTCGTGCTGTTCAGGGCTTGCAGTGGATTGATGGCAAACTCTATAATTTTGGAACGGATAATACTTTCTATGTACGTCCTCTAGAAGGGTATATCTGGGATGGTTCTCCAGCCAATGGTGGCTACCGTTGGTATGAAAACGGTGAACTTTTCACTGGTTTCCGTTACTACACCGGTACTTACTACTGGTTCATCGACGGTGTTCGTCAGAACGCCGGTTGGCGTGAAGCATGGGGCTACAAGTACTACACTGATCAAGACGGTCGTGCTGTTCAAGGATGGCAAAATATAGATGGTGTTGATTATTACTTCGGCGATAATAACACTTACTATTTGAGATAATTAAACTTAAAAGTCTTTAAAACGAAAGTTTTAAAGACTTTTTTATAGCGCTTTATAAACAATAAGATTAACCCTATATTAAATAATTTTGCATTGGTTTGTTCAATATGTGATAATTACATTGTTTGACTTATAGATATAAATAGTGTTATGAAGGTAATATAAATGCGTATAAAAATGTTTAAATCCGGTAAAAAATGGTGCACTATGATGGTGGCTATTGCCGGTCTTGCTGTTGGAATGACGATGACTGCCTCTGCAGATGGTGTGGGCAGTTCCGTTAGTGATAACGCTTCAACAAGTGTTTCTGGCACAACAAGTAACACAGCACAGGACAGTGCTAATAAGACGACTACTGGTGGTACGACTAACACATCTAGTTATCAAACTGGCAATAGCGTATCGAACCAGACGGCAGCTAAGAATCAAGATGGTTCTAATCAAGCAGCTGCTGCCACAACTGACGAAAAAACAGACAGTCAGGGAGTGAATGCTTCAGTAGTACAGAGTCAAGGAACGAATGCTTCTTCGAACTCAACGGTTAATAATAGTATCAATACAACTAAAAAAGACCCATTGAATAAAACGGATGAGACTTTTGATGGATTGAATACGCAATTTAGTCACGTCAATAAAGGGACTAAGTTATATGCCAACGCTACGACTAATGATGCTGTTGACACAGTTAAAGATGATAATGTTGAGATTGACTACATTTCACAGAACAGCTATGGAAACCGTGTACTGGTAAAGTTCCGTCAAAGTCAAGTTATTGCTTTTGTTGACAAGGATGCCCTTTCAGCAAATGTGATTACAACAAATGATAGTTATGGTGAGTCGCATTTTACTCGTGCGGACATGAACGCCATTCCGGATGCCACCAACGATTCAAAGTATTGGGCACCCAAAATTAGTAGTGATGATTTAAAGAAGGAAATTCCTTCGGCCTACCAAACGAATGCTGACGGTAGCCAGACCAAACTACGTGTATGGGATTCATGGCCTGTGCAAGACGTTAACGGTGCAGCGGCAGACTACCATGGGTATCATTTGGCAGTGGGATTAGTTGCGGATGCAGCTGGTACCGAACATTGGTACGATGCCAAAATGGGGTTGTTTGCCCAAAAACTGACTGATAACACTGATGATATTGCTAGTTGGCAATACCTTGGCTATGTTTTCAATAAAAAGGCTGAAGGTTACAAGTTTGATGGAAGTGATCGTTACTTAGAAGAAACATTATCAGAATGGTCTGGTTCAACGGTCATGATGAATGCTAATGATGATTCATTGCGCTTTTTCTACACAAACTTTACAGCTGAAGGTCAAATTCTAACAACTGCTAAGGTGTTTGTTGAAGGGAAAGACGGTAGCTGGAATAATGGTTTGACCATCGATCACAGCAAGACGACGGATCACAAGAGTATTTTCGTGGCAGACGGTAAAGTTTACCAGAACGACTCGCAAGCCGGTGCTACCATGGATAACTTTAGTGATGAAGTTGCTCTTCGTGACCCACATTTCGTTGTTGATAATGGGCAAGCCTACCTCATTTTTGAGTCAAATACTGGCCCAGATACTGGTTTTCAGGGGGCCAATAATCTTAATAACGAAGCCTATTTTGGTAGCGAAGGAACAACTTATCAAAATGACAAGTTATCATTGGAAGGTAATAAGTTAGCTTTCAATAAAGCTTATTTGGCTAATGCCGCACTAGGGGCTGTCAAGTTGAACGATGACTTTACTGTCAAGTCCATTGAAAAGCCGTTGATTACTGCGAATGCAGTAACCGATGAATTGGAACGACCAACCGTATTCGAACATGATGGAAAGTGGTATTTGTTCACTGCTGCCCACGGTTGGCACCTTGCTTCTACCAATGGTTATATTACCCACGGAGCAAACGGTAGTGCTGAGTACCTGTTTGGTTTTGTTTCTGAAGATGGAATCCTTGGTCACTATAAGCCCCTAAATGGTAACGGCCTTGTCTTGACTAGTGATGTTAATCCAAAGACACCTGGCTACACGTATTCCTTTTTGGTTATGCCAAATACGGATGGTAGTAATCGTTTTGTGGTAACCAGTTACTTGGACAGTAAGACCTTTGCACCAAGCTATGTGCTTGAAATCAATGGGGACCAAACGCAGGTGATTAATGACATTCTCTTGTCACAGGGTGCTCTTACCATGGACTCAAAGATCTATCAAACGGTTGCTCAGAAAAAGGGTGATGTAACTGGTCTGTATAAGGAAGCGCCATTAGATGGTTTCCCATCTTCATGGTACGAAAATGGTGAGCTATATACCGGAGTCCGTTCATTTGAAAATCATGAATATTACTTCGACAAGGGAAGTGCTAAGACAAATTCATGGATTAACTTTGACGGTCAAAAGTACTATGCTTCCGACAATGGTAGTTTTGTTACTGGTTGGACCAACATCGATGGAAAAAACTACTGCTTTAATTCCAATTATGAATTGCTTACTAATCAAAAGTTGACGTTGAATGGACAGGAAGTTTGGGTTGATGGGAATGGTGTTGCGACGCCAGTAACCCCAACTCCTGACCCAACTCCAACTCCTGACCCAACACCCACACCAACTCCTGACCCAACACCTACTCCAAACCCTGAGCCAACCCCAACTCCAACACCCGAGCCAACACCGGCTCCACATCAAGATCATACCGGCTGGAATGGCTATCTATTTGATGAAGATGTCAATGATTGGCGTTGGTTCGAAAATGGTCAATTGTTTACCGGTTTCCAATACTATACAGGTACTTACTATTGGTTCCAAGATGGTAAGCGTCAAGATAACGCATTCCACGAAGCCTGGGGTAAGACTTACTATACGGATGGTGAAGGACGAGCCGTTCAAGGAATTCAAAACATCCATGGTCAAGAACTAGACTTTGGAAATGATGGTACGTTCTACCTACGTTCATCTGGTTATCTTTGGGATGGATCGGCTGAAAACGGTGGGTACCGTTGGTACGAAAATGGTCAGTTATTCACTGGCTTCCGATATTACGCCGGCACATACTACTGGTTTATCGATGGTGTTCGACAGAATGCTGGTTGGCGCCAAGCATGGGGCTACACTTACTATACAGATAACGATGGACGAGCCGTACAAGGAACACGCTTTATCGATGGTATTCTCTATAACTTCGGTGATGACAATACGTTCTATGAACGTCCATTGACAGGCTATATTTGGGATGGTTCTTCCCAAAACGGTGGTTATCGTTGGTATGAAAATGGACAGTTGTTCACTGGTTTCCGATTCTATACTGGAACTTTCTACTGGTTCATCGACGGTGTTCGACAGAATGCTGGTTGGCGTGAAGCATGGGGTTATAAGTATTACACGGATAATGATGGTCGTGCCGTTCAAGGTTGGCAAAATATTGACGGACAAAATTACTACTTTGGTGATGATTATACTTACTACATTCGTTAATTTGAAAAGTCTGACTTTTTTAGTCAGACTTTTTTGTTATGTATAAGAAAGTTTTTTCTTTTTAATTTTGATATAATCTTACAGTGAACTAAATTAGGAAAAACTGATTAAGTTTTTTATTTTAAATGAAGTAGGGAAAGGCAAGTAAATGCAAGAACATAAACGACATGTAAAAATGTACAAAGCTGGAAAAACATGGTGTATGGCCGCAGTTACAGTAGCAGTAGTAGCTGTGTCTGGGATGACCACAGTACAAGCTGATGATAGTTCTCAGGGAACTAATAACAATTCAGCCAATACTCCGGTAGCTGTACAAGCTCAGAATGACAATCAGCTAACTGATAATCAATCAAATAAAGATGAATCAACATCAACACAATCTGATAACAAACAATCGTCAGATGATAAAAATAAGGATAATCAGGCTGATAACAGCCAACAAGGTCAAGTAGAGACAAATAGTACTACTCAAACTGCAGAATCATCAAATATAGAAACAACTGCAACAAATAACTCAACAGTTAGCAGTACTAACGAACAAAATGACTTTGCAAACCATAATCATTTTGTGTCAAAAGACGCTACCTCAGTTGACAATGTAGATGGATATATAACTGCTGATGCCTGGTACCAACCAAAAGATATTTTAAAAAATGGCCAAAACTGGGAGCAAGTACGACTAACGATCGTCGCCCAATTTTGATGGCATGGTGGCCAAATAAGGCTACCCAAGCCGCATATATTAATTTTATGGTCGATAATCATATAGTAGATGGTGCCCATGTTGATGCGAACGCCGATCAAAGTAACTTGAATTCACGTTCTCAAGCTATTCAAGTATCTATAGAAAAAAGAATTAGTAGTGAAAATTCAACTGATTGGTTAAAACCACTATTTAGCCAATTCAAAAGTTCTCAATCAGACTGGAATTCCACAAGTGAAAACCCTAATAGCGACGGTTTTCAGGGTGGATTCATCGGCTATGAAAATAGTGACAAAACTCCTAATACTAATTCTGATTATCGTGAAATGAATCGAACACCCACACGACAAGATGGGACACAGAAGTATTTTGATGATCCATGGGAATATGGCGGATCTGAATTCTTATTGGCAAATGATGTTGATAATTCCAACCCAGCAGTACAAGCAGAACAATTAAATTGGCTTCATTTTTTGATGAACCTTGGTAGTATAACTGCTAATGATGCTGATGCAAATTTTGATAGTTATCGTTTTGATGCAGTTGATAATGTTGATGCTGATTTGTTAAATATTGCCACAGATTATATGAAAGCCCATTTTGGAATTGATCAGAGTGAAAAAAATGCCAATAATCATTTTTCAATTCTTGAAGACTGGAATATCAATGATTTTAGATATGTTAATGATCAGGGTAACAATCAATTATCCATGGACCAAACAGTTCTTCATAATCTAGTTAATGGGTTGGAAAATAAACCTAACCAACGTGAGAAGCTAGATGATTTCTATAAGAAAACGTACATTGATCGTCAAAATAATAATACAGAAAATGTTGCTGAACCAAACTATTCATTTGTAGCAGCCCATGATTCTGATATTCAATGGATGATTAATGATATTTTAAAGGATCTTTATCCGGGAACTGAAACACTAAAGGCAACGAGAGAACAGTTTGATAAGGCATTTGAAATTTATAATAAGGATCGTACATTAGCTGATAAGAAATATTCTAAATATAATGTTCCATCGGCTTATTCATTACTTTTAACCAATAAAGATACAGTTCCTCGTGTTTATTATGGTGACTTATATGTAGATAATGCTCAGTACATGTCTGAAAAATCGCCATATTTTGATGCAATCACTCAGTTAATGAAGGATCGTGTGAAGTATGTATCTGGTGGTCAGGCTATTCAAAGTGATACTCAGAATGTAAAAACTGGAGAAGTCCAAAGCCGCGCTTGGGATATGTTAACTTCAGTTCGCTATGGGAAGGGATTAATGAATGCTTCGGATCAGGATTCATCAAATAATTCTCAGCGTACTGATGGGATTGGAACCATTGTAAGTAACAATCAAAATTTTGCTTTAGCAGATGGTGAAGAAGTTGTGCTACATATGGGTGCTTCTCATAAAAACCAAATGTTTCGGGCATCATTATTAACTACACGAGATGGGTTGAAAATTTACTCTTCTGACGAAGGTGCACCAACAATGCAAACAGATGCAAACGGTGATCTTCATTTTGATAATTCATGGATATATGGCGTAACAGATCCTCAAGTTTCTGGCTATTTAGCAGTATGGGTCCCCTGCGGAGCACCATCTAATCAGGATGTACGTTCTTTTGATAAACTATCGGATGAGAGAAACGCAGATGGGCGATCAAGTCATTCAAACGCTGCTTTTGATTCAAATTTAATTTTCGAAGGCTTTTCTAATTTCCAACCTGTTCCAACAACTACCGAAGAAGCATCTAATGCACAAATTGCCAAAAATGCTGGTTTATTCAAGGAATTAGGTGTAACTAGTTTTGAATTTGCACCACAATATCGTTCTGCTAATGATGATAGTTTTATAGACTCAACGATACAAAACGGTTATTCTTTTACTGATCGATATGACTTAGGATTTGATAATGCAGATGGTACACCAAATCCAACAAAGTATGGAACAATCGATCAATTACGTCAGGCAATAAAGGCAGTACATGCGCAGGGAATTCAGGCAATGGCTGATTTTGTTCCTAATCAGTTATATGCCCTTCCTAAGCAAGAGGCTGTTACAGCATCAAAAGTTAATTCATTTGGACAACCAATTGCTGGTTCAGAATTACTTCATGGCGTTTATATTGCTAATTCCATGAGTAGTGGATCAGACTTTCAGTCTGTTTATGGTGGTAAATACTTGAAGGAACTTCAAGAAAAGTATCCACAGTTGTTTACACGTGCTCAAATTTCAAATGGGAAAACTTTGCCAACAGATGAACCAATCACACAATGGAAAGCAAAGTATCTTAATGGAACGAATATCCAAGGAAAGGGTGCTTTCTATGCTTTGATGGAGAAATCATCAGGTAGGTACCTAAATATATCCGATGGATCAACATTCTTCTTGCCAGATTCCCTTTATTCAGCTGATGATGCTGCGGCCGCCAAGAAAGCCGCAGATGAAGCAGCTGCAAAGAAAGCCGCAGACGAAGCAGCCGCAAAGAAGGCCGCAGATGAAGCAGCTGCAAAGAAAGCCGCAGACGAAGCAGCTGCAAAGAAAGCCGCAGACGAAGCAGCCGCAAAGAAGGCTGCAGATGAAGCAGCTGCAAAGAAAGCCGCAGACGAAGCAGCCGCAAAGAAGGCTGCAGATGAAGCAGCCGCAAAGAAGGCTGCAGATGAAGCTGCTGCAAAGAAAGCCGCAGACGAAGCAGCCGCCAAGAAAGCTGCAGACGAAGCCGCTGCCAAGAAGGCCGCAGATGAAGCAGCCGCCAAGAAGGCCGCAGACGAAGCAGCTAAGCATGCTGGTTGGAATGGATATCTTTACGATGATGATGTAAATGGTTGGCGTTGGTTCGAAGATGGGCAACTTTACACTGGTTTCCGCTATTATGCCGATACTTACTACTGGTTCCAAGATGGTGCCCGTCAAGATAACGCCTTCCACGAAGCCTGGGGGAAGACGTACTATACTGGAGCAGACGGACGAGCCGTACAAGGCATCCAGAATATCAACGGTCAAGAACTAGACTTTGGTAATGATGGTACGTACTACTTGCGTTCAACTGGCTACCTCTGGGATGGTTCAGCTGAAAATGGTGGTTATCGTTGGTACGAAGATGGACAACTATACACTGGCTTCCGTTACTATGCCGGAACCTTCTACTGGTTCATCGATGGTGTTCGTCAAAATGCCGGTTGGCGTCAAGCATGGGGCTACACTTACTACACGGATAACGATGGACGTGCTGTACAAGGTACACGCTTTATCGATGGTAAGCTCTATAACTTCGGTGATGACAACACGTTCTTTGAACGTCCTTTGACAGGTTATCTCTGGGATGGTTCCGCTGCTAACGGTGGTTACCGTTGGTACGAAAATGGTGAACTCTTCACTGGTTTCCGTTACTACACCGGTACTTACTACTGGTTCATCGACGGTGTTCGTCAGAACGCCGGTTGGCGTGAAGCTTGGGGCTACAAGTACTACACTGATGGTGATGGTCGTGCCGTTCAAGGATGGCAGAACATCGATGGTCAGAACTGTTACTTTGGTGATGACAATACCTACTATTTGCGTTAATTAACCTTAAAGATCTAGGAAATTTCCTAGATCTTTTTTTGTACAAAGAAAAGACTGTCAATTTATTTAAAAGATAAAAGGGTAGCTTTAGATAAAATGAATATTAATTGAAAATAAAAAAATAACCTGTATAATTTTTATTGTATGTCTAATAATTCACTTGTAAATTAGAGAGAGTATTTTGAGGTTAGGGAATGAAGAAACATGTCAAAATGTATAAAGCTGGTAAGAAGTGGTGTATTGCTACTGTTACCGCTTTATCAATTGTCGCTGCTTCGGGAATGGCAGCCAGTGCGGATGATGGTCAGCAAACGAATCAAGCTGGGCAACAGAGCCAAAGTTTACAGGGTACTGAACAGCAGCAGTCAAATGCTGATACACAGTCAACCACTGCACAATCTGTGAGCGGGACTAATCAAACGGTAAGCGCTGATAATAAACAAACTGATCAGCAGAAGGATACGGTTAATAATCAAGTTAACCAATCAACGAATGCTGACCAGAATGCTTCCAATAATGGGACTAAAACAGAAGCAGCTAAGTTGCCAACAAACACTTATGAGCAACCACGTCAGGGTCTGCAAATCGACTTTAACGATAATGGGACCGCAACAGGTTATTTGATGAAGGGGACGAAGCTCTACGCAGACGTAACCGGCGAAACCTTAGTTGATACGGTGGCTGATAACAACGTTGTGTCATCTGTTCAAGCAAATGTTGTCAACGGTCGTGTTCTTGTAAAGATGCGTCAGTCAAATACGGTTGCTTATGTTCAACAATCTGATGTTCAGAGCCAGCCGCAAGATGTCAATGATGATGACGGTTTATTACACTTTACCCGTCATGATATGAATACCATCGTGGATTCACTTGACGATTCAACCAAGCGGGCCCCTCAGTTTGAGTTCAGCTCTTTAAGCAAGGATGTTGCCAATGTATACGAACCTGACCAAAAGACAGGGGAGATGGTTAAGCAGCACATGGGCGATTCTTGGCCAGTCACTAACCCGGATGGCACACCGGCGAATTATCACGGTTATCATTTAGCTGTTTGTTTGGTTTTCGGTGATGATTGGCAAGGTAAAATGGGCTTGTTTGCTCAACGTATCGATGCCAACAACCAAGATATTTCCACTTGGCAATACTTAGGTTATGTCTTCAATTCATTTGGTGAAGGGCGCGATCCAAAAGTACAAGACCAGTACTTGGATAGGATGCAGCAAGAGTGGTCTGGTTCAACCGTAATGTTGCACCCCGAAGACACAACAATTCGTTTTATTTATTCAAACCTCTACCACTGGGAACCGTTGCAACAAACGCTGACCACTGCACAAGTGTCAGTTGAGCCAAAGGATGGGAATGATTGGAATAGTGGTTTGACCATCAACCATGCGAAAGCAACGGATCATAAGACCATTTTTGCTGGCGATGGCGATATCAATCAAATTAATTACACCAACGTTGATAAGTTGCCAAAGTTTGACGACTGTAACGCCATGCGTGATCCTCATCTTGTGTTTGATGGTGACCAGATGTACGTTGCCTTTGAAGCGAATACAGGCTACAAAGTCGGTTTCCAAGGAATCAATAATTTCTTTAACCAAGCAAACTATGGCATGTCCTTTGAAGATTACAAGAAAGAACAAGCCCGTCTTTTGAGTCACAAAGATAACCGTGAGTATGACATGGGCTATCTTTCAAACGCTTCGGTTGGTTTGGTGAAGTTGAATTCGGATTATACGGTCGCATCGATTGAAAAACCCTTGATGGTTGCCAACGCTGTGAATGATGAAATCGAACGGCCAGTCTTGTTTGAACACGCGGGTCGTTGGTACCTATTCGTAGTAACCCGCGGTTGGCATTTTGCGACTGATAACCCCCGGATTGCCTGGGGATCAGATGCTCAATATCAGTCATTTTTGCTGGGTTATGTATCGGATGATGGGATTCAAGGACACTATAAAAAGTTGAACGGAAACGGCATTGTTTTGAGTAGCGACTTTAAGGGCGGAACAGAAACTTATTCTTTCTACCCAATTAACAATGGTGATGCCAATAACAACCGTTTTGTGGTGACTGCCTACCTGACTTTTAAAACATTTGCACCAAGTTATATCCTAGAAATTGATGGTGACAACACTCGTATTATTAACGATCGAGTCCTTGACCAAGGTGCTCTGGTCGACAATGGTCATTATTACCCAGCCCGGGCTCAAGATAACTTAGAACTAAATGGTTATATTCAGGATTACAATGGCGATTGGCGTTGGTACGAAAATAACCGCGTGTTTACTGGATTTAAGTTCTATACTGGTGCCTATTACTGGTTCCAAGATGGTGTCCGTCAGGATAATTCTTTCCACGAAGCTTGGGGGAAGACATACTATACCGGTGCAGATGGTCGTGCTGTGCAAGGAAAACAAGTTGTTAACGGAATCACGTTAGATTTCGGTGATGACGATACCTATTACCTCCGTTCATCCGGTTACCTTTGGGATGGTTCTGCCGAAAACGGTGGTTACCGTTGGTACGAAGATGGTCAGCTTTATACCGGTTTCCGTTACTATGCCGGTACTTACTACTGGTTTGTTGATGGCGTTCGCCAGAATGCTGGATGGCGTGAAGCTTGGGGATACAAGTACTATACCGATGGTGATGGTCGTGCCGTTCAGGGTAGCCGCTTCATTGATGGAAAGTTGTACTACTTTGGTAATGATGGCACCTACTTCTCTCGTCCATTGACGGGATACCTATGGGACGGATCACCTGCCAACGGTGGTTACCGTTGGTACGAAAACGGTGAGCTCTTCACTGGCTTCCGTTACTACACTGGTACTTACTACTGGTTCATTGATGGTGTTCGTCAGAACGCCGGATGGCGTGAAGCTTGGGGCTACAAGTACTACACGGACGGCGATGGTCGTGCCGTACAAGGTTGGCAAAAGATTGATGGCGTTGACTATTACTTCGGTGATGACAACACATTCTACTTGCGTTAATCGTTCAATTCTTTGGAATTTGTCTCTATTAGTTGTACAAACTCTCAAGAATAGGTGCATATTTTTTGAAAGAAACCGATTCGTCGGTTTCTTTTTGTTATGGTTTTCTTAATGCTGATAAATTGGGTTGTCTTCACCAATGTCCAGTGATTATAATGAAGGGTGCGTTAAAAAGGAGAAGTATTTAATTATGTCAAAGAAAAATAAGAAAATTCCAAATACTGGCAAGAAACACCATGTATTCTGGATAGCGTTCATTGTACTGGTTCTCTTAGTAGCTGTCGGGGCTGTACTTACGATTTCCCGTCCCAAGCAAAAGAGTAAGAACACGCAGCTCACGAGTCAGCAACAGTCCCTGCTGGCTAAGGGGGAGAGCTCTCAAAATAGTAAGACTTCCCAGAAACAACAGGTAGTTAAGCCAACGTCGACGGACTATGGTTTCGATGTCTATCCAACGGGCGATTCCCAGCAAATTACTGATTTGAAGAAGCGCACGGATAGCAAGGTAAAGAGTATCCAAGCCTATATCAAGCAGCAGTCGGTTGGACTGCCCATGACGGCTGGAACGATTAAAGCTGCTTCGAAGGAAGACAGCAATGCGGCTTTCCAAAACGGCATTACGTTCTGGCGCAGTAAGTTGACCATTGATGGCAAGTTGCAGAAGGTCGTGGTGGCCGACATTGGAAGTGGCGCCTACGAGGTCTTCACTGCCAAGCCAACGGATAAGAACTACAGCTTTACGTATTCTGGTAGCGAGAAAGTCCAGGGTGTTGATAACCTGGACGCGATTTCGCAAGATAGTCAGACACAGCACTATTATGATCAGGATGTGTCGACTAAGTAGGTAGGGATGCTTTTCGTCTTAATCTTCCTTTTATTTGTTCGCTATAGTATTTAAGAAACTTTTCTAGCAGGTATGCCCATGCAAAAAATAATGAAACTATACAAACAGTACGAAGAAAGTATCCTTTACCTGTTCTTTGGTGGGGCGACTTTTGTGGTATCGGTCGTCACTTACGCGCTCTTCTCAGCCGCTTTACACTGGGAATACACGCTGGCCTACGTTGCTTCCTGGTTCCTCGCCGTCTTGTTTGCCTACTTGACCAATCGAATCTGGGTTTTCCGGTCAAAAGTCACGGACATGGCTGGGGTCTTTCGCGAAGTCTGGCAGTTTTATCTGGCCCGCATTGTGACCGGTGTGCTCGGTTGGTTGATTTTAGCTTTTGGGGTCCGAATCCTTCATCAAAATGATTTGCTCTGGAATGGCATTCAAAACATTTTCGTGATTTTAGCCAATTATGTGTTAAGCAAGTTATACATTTTCAAAGAAAAAGTCTAAATGAAAGTCCTTATCGTTGGTTGCGATAGGGACTTTTTAATTGGACATTCAATGAAGATTAAAAAACGTGTATAATGAACCTGTTGTGTTCAAACCCGATTTATGTGGAGAAATACATGTCTTTTGAAATGAAAAAAACACGCGGAACCATTTACTTGGCATCCGCAGCCATTGCCATGGCGCTGAGCTTAGGAGCTGGGCAGGGATTGGCCCATGCCGACGAGACGTCGCAAACAACGACGAATCAAGCAGTTAGCCAAAGCGCAGCAACTGATCATGATACGGTAACTGACCAAGCCAAGCAGCAAGCGGCCAGTCAGTCGAATGCTAGTGCGCAGTCTGCTACTGCCTCATCGTCTTCAAGTGATGTGAAGGCCGCCAACGCACCAACCGATCAGCAATCCGCCGCGACTGATAACAACCAGGCCAACACAGCTGACCAAAACAAGCAAAACCAACAGAATAACCAAGTGCAAACGGAAGACCCTCGTCAAAAGGCCCTCGACAAGTTTGCATCCGAACACGTATCGGGCTACATTTATTCGCCAGACGTTTCGACCGCAAACGGTGGGTATAACTGGTTTGAGGACGGGCAGTTGTTCACCGGTTTCCGTTACTACACGGGTACCTACTACTGGTTTGTGAACGGTGTCCGCCAAAACGCCGGCTGGCGTCAGGCTTGGGGTTACACTTACTACACGGATAACGATGGCCGTGCCGTCCAGGGAAACCAAACGATTAATGGTCAAGCCTTTAACTTTGGAAACGACGGCACCTACTACTTGCGTTCGACGGGTTATCTCTTTGATGGCTCTTCTCAAAACGGGGGTTACCGTTGGTACGAAGACGGCAAGCTCTACACTGGGTTCCGGTACTATGCCAATACTTACTACTGGTTTATCGACGGCGTTCGCCAAAACGCTGGTTGGCGTGAGGCCTGGGGTTACAAGTACTACACCGACAACGATGGTCGAGCGGTGCAAGGCACTCAAATCATTGATGGCCGCGCCCATTATTTCGGTGACGACAACACCTTCTACGAACGACCATTGCAGGGCTACATTTGGGATGGTTCGTCACAGAACGGTGGCTACCGTTGGTACGAAAATGGTGAACTCTTTACTGGTTTCCGTTTCTACACGGGCACTTACTACTGGTTCATCGACGGGGTTCGCCAAAACGCCGGTTGGCGTGAAGCCTGGGGTTACACTTACTACACCGATGGTGATGGTCGGGCCGTTTCTGGCCGTCAATGGATTGATGGCGCCGAGCACTTCTTTGGTAACGACAATACCTATTACGAACGTCGTTCGACTTTCTTCACCGATGGCGGCAACATCTACTACGCCAACGGTGATGGTAACATCGTGACCGACTGGCAAACCATCGACGGACGCAGCGTCCACTTCTGGGCGGACGGTCGTTTGGATACTGATTCGGTCAACATTGACTTTGGACACTGGTCGTTAGATCAACGAGCACTCGGTGCACCCGAGGGTTGTGAAGGGGTTTCCTTCCAAATGGCTTTGTCGGCTAAGGGCAAGTCCGTTCCAGACATCCACGACATCTATAACCGAATTGGTTATGGTTTCGGCGTTTCACCAAACGATGGTTTCCACGGGAATCCATTTGGTTACGGTCAGTGGTACACGCAGACCGTTTTGGCTGCACCATTAGCCGCTAAGTTGAATGGCGCATACGGTGTCGAAACAAAGGACATTACGGGAGCAGGCGTCGGTGACGTGCTTTCTCAGTTAATGGCCAATAACCTTGTCATTACTTATTTGCCTTGGAACTTACAGTTGAACAACGCATCGAACAATTTCCACGTTCAGCTGATTTACGGTTACCGTGATGGTGGCTTCTTGATTGCGGATCCGTTGACGATTGCCCGTGGTGCTAACTACTGGTTGTCAACGTCTGATTGGGCCTACTTGAACGCTAATGTTCAGCCTGTTGGCTACGGAGCACCGGCTTCGATGAACGTTGCCGTGATTTAATTTACTAAAAAAGTCGACGCACTTTCTGGATGGGAAGTGGTCGGCTTTTTTAGTTGAATTGTTATGATGAAAAAGTATAAAAAATTGTTCAGTTTATGATTGCAAAGTTCCTAGAATGCCCTTAAGATAAGGGGTGAATAAATGTGTTGATATTTTCACGTTTAGAATTAGGTTTTAGGAGATTGACCAGTGTGGTAAAGCAAAAGAAATTACTGGTCACGTTGCTCAGTACGGTCATTTTGGCTGCTGGCGCGGTGACAATTATTGTGAAGGATATTGATTCTTCGGCTTCAGACCGGGGTCGAACAAGTAGTGGGAGCAAGAAGGGGGCTAGCAGCTCTTCCTCTTCTTCTGGTAAACAGGACTGGGAGAAAAACGCTCAAGCAGAGGGGGTGGTCGCTGATGATTCGACTGTTGCGTCCTCTTCTTCTGCAACCGCCTCTTCTTCGAGTAGCAGTGAGGTAAAGGGGGATGCCTCAGCAAGCGCTAGCTCGAGTACCGGCCACAGTCAGAAGGGGACAAGCACGGCGAATACCTTGACCGAAGATGATTTCCGGTCGAGTGATGAGTTAGCCTACCGGATGATTACCCTTTATGGTTTGGTGAACGGGGATGCTTCGTGGAAGGCCTTGAAGTCCGCCAGTTCGTTAACGATGACCCGCCAATCGGATACGATTCCGACCTTTTTGGTCACGAATGGCCAGTCTGGTAAGGGCGCTGCCTATTATCGTTACGTAATGTCATCAAATGATACGGAAGTTCAGGATAAACCGCTCTGTTTTAGTAAAAACGATGCGAAGAAATACCGGGCTTCCGTTGAAGACGTAGTGGACTTTGTCAATGCACAGGGCGGCCGTGCCGTCGTCGAGCGGTTGAACTTTAAGTTAGTCAATTAAACAGTTAAAAGGAATCAATCAGACGATTGATTCCTTTTTGTATAACATCGAAAAAGCCTGTTGTGACAGGGGTTTTTGGCTGTTATGATGGTGACAGAAAACGATTCAATAAAGGAGAAAAAATGACCACACAAATACAAATTGAGTTAGACAGTCGGGATGAAGCGTCTTTTGAAAAGCTTTGTACTCGATTAGGAACAACGGTTCAGGATGCCGTACAGAACTTTGTGATTAAAAGTTTAGATACGGGTGGTATTCCATTTAAGATTGATGTGCCGAATGAGCGGTTGAGGGAAGCAATGGCGAGTCGTGACTATAAGACGTTTGAAAATCTAGATGACTTTTTGGAGTACTTAAATAATGACGAAGATGAATGAGTATAAATATCGTGTTCGTTCAGTTAATGGCTTTAAGAAGCAATATCGAAAATTAATGAAGGGAGGGAGATATCGAAAAGAAGATTTTGATCGAATCGTTGAAATTCTTTTACGAGATTTACCAATTCCTGCTTCCTATGAAGACCATCAGCTAATTAATCAAGGACTCGATCGCGAATTGCACATTAAGCCTGATTGGGTCTTAATTTATCGCTATGATGGTGAATACGTTGAGTTCATTAAGACGGGTAGTCACACCAACCTTTTTTAAATCCAAGTAAAAACCCCCTCGGCCTTGTTAGGTGAGGGGGTCATTCATTAAAATGAATTACTTTACGTACTTAGCCAAACGTGACTTTTGACGTGAAGCCTTGTTCTTCTTGATCAAGCCCTTTGAGTGGGCGCGATCGATAGCAGAAGAAACTTGCTTGTACAATTCAGCAGTATCGTCTGAACCGGCCTTAGCAGCCTTAACGAAACGCTTAACGGCAGTGCGGTAAGCAGAACGTTGTGGTTCGTTGCGATCGTGTTGCTTCTTTGTCAAGCGTACGCGTTGAATAGATGATTCAATAATCGGCATATGTCTGTCTCCTTAAATTTGATGCTGGTTTTTGAAAAGCGAAAGCTTAACGACGCAAACCTAAGCGCTTAATCAATTCACGGTAACGAGGAACATCAGTACCACGGAGGTAACGAAGCAAGTTACGACGACGACCGATCTTCTTCAAAAGACCACGTTGTGAATGAAAATCATGCTTGTGCGTTTCCATGTGACCGTTCAATTCGTTAATGTCAGCAGTCAAAACTGCAACTTGAACTTCCACTGAACCAGTATCGCCTTCATGGCGGGCATATTCTTTCATGATTTCGTTCTTACGTTCTTGTGTAAGGGCCATAATCATTTCCACCTTTCTATAATGTCGCCAAAGTCTGAGAAAAACGACGGTGAGACGTTAATCTAAGAATTTGGTCAGTTGTTTTGACAACAGTCTTAATTATACGGACTTTTCTTAGAAAATCAAGGGGCAAGCCCAGTCGTTTAATGGTAAAATAGAATCGTAATTAATCTTGAAAGGAAAGCCATGGTAGCGCCCTTACGGCCTGCCATGCAGGTGAATACATGGCAACATCAATTTCGAAAGAAGAAGTCGCCCACGTCGCCGACTTGGCTAAGTTGACTTTTACCGATGAAGAACTTGAAGCCTACACAAGCCAACTACAGGACATCGTTTCCTTGGTTGACAAGATGGCCGAAGTTGACACGGACGGGGTGGCACCGACTTTTTCAGTGACCAGAAACGTCAACCACTTGCGTGAAGACAAAGCGGAAAACTGGCACGAGAAGAAGGCACTCTTGAAGCAGGCACCAGAAGAGGCCGCTGATTTGATTAAGGTGCCGGCAATTTTGCAGGGAGGGGAAGAAGCCTAATGACGTATAACTACTTCGAACACTCACTGGAAGACATCCACGCCGCTTTACAGGCGGGGGATATCACGGCAACGAAGTTGACGGCCGACACGCTGGAAAACATTAAGCAATCTGACGACCAGCTGGAAGCCTTTGTTCGTTTGCACGAAGAGGCCGCCATCGAAGCGGCGCGTGTTGCTGACGAAGAGGGCGACTTTGAGAACCTTTTGGCCGGTATTCCGATGGCCATGAAGGACAACATCTCAACAGAAGGTCTTGAAACGACTGGGGCTTCCCGTATCTTAGCTGGTTTTAAGCCAGTTTACGACGCCACGGTCACGAAGAAACTGAAGGATGCCGGCGCTGTCATTGTCGGAAAAGCCAACATGGATGAGTTTGCCATGGGTGGTTCTTCTGAAACCTCAGCCTACAAACAAACGAAGAACGCTTGGGACTTGTCCCGCGTGCCTGGTGGTTCCTCCGGTGGGTCAGCGGCAGCGGTTGCTGCCGGCCAAGTGGCCTACGCCCTTGGTTCTGATACCGGTGGTTCGATTCGTCAGCCGGCTGCCTTTAACGGCTTGGCTGGGATGAAGCCAACCTACGGTCGTGTGTCCCGTTTTGGACTCTTCGCCATGGCTTCCTCATTGGACCAGATTGGTCCGTTGACCCGGACGGTGCGTGATAACGCCTTGGTTTTGAACGCCATTGCTGGATTTGATCAACGTGATTCAACGTCGGGTGATTTGCCCGTTCCCGACTTTACTGAAAAGATGGGGCAGTCCATCAAGGGGATGAAGGTTGCTGTGCCTAAGGAATACTTCGAAGAAGGAATTTCTGAGGAAGTGAAGGCCCAGATCAACGCCGCCATTGCGCAGTTGAAGGCGATGGGTGCCGAAGTTTCTGAAGTATCGCTGCCACACACTCAGTATGGTGTGGCTGCTTACTACGTCTTGATGTCGTCAGAGGCTTCCTCAAACTTGCAGCGCTACGATGGTATCCGTTACGGTTTCCGCGCCCCAGAAGCTAAGAGCCTGGAAGAAGTTTACAAGGAGACGCGTTCGGAAGGTTTCGGTTCCGAAGTTAAGCGGCGAATCATGCTGGGAACCTACTCGTTGTCGGCTGGTGCCTACGACGCCTTCTTCAAGAAGGCAGCGCAGATTCGGACCTTGATCATTGACGACTTTAACAAAGTCTTTGAAGACTACGATTTGATTGTGGCACCAACGACGCCAACGCAGGCCTACAAGATGGGTTCTGAAATTGACGATCCGAAGGCCATGTACATGGGCGATGTGTTAACCATCCCCGTCAACCTGGCTGGTTTGCCTGCCATGTCCGTGAACGCCGGCTTTAACGGTGGCTTGCCAATCGGTTTGCAAATCATCGGTCAGGCCTTTGATGAACAAACGATTTACCAATTGGCTTACGCCTTTGAACAGGAAAATCACTTTACTGACAACATTCCCGCAATCGGGAAGGATTTCTAAGGAGGCCAGCTGATGGGAAATGAAAATTTTGAAACAGTGATTGGACTCGAAGTCCACGTTGAAATGCAGACCAAATCAAAGCTGCTGTCACCCTCCCCCGTTCATTACGGGGATTCACCAAACGAAAACACCAACGTCATTGACTGGGCCTATCCAGGGGTTTTGCCAGTCGTGAACAAGGGGGCCGTTGATTACGGGATGCGTGTGGCTATGGCCTTGCACGCCGACATTACAGAAGACATTCGTTGGGACCGTAAAAACTACGTTTATCCCGATAACCCCAAGTCTTATCAAACAACCCAGCTCCACACGCCAATCGGCCGGAATGGTTACTTGGACGTGACGATGCCCGATGGTCGTGTTAAGCGCATCGGCATCGAAGAGCTGCACGTTGAAGAAGATGCCGGAAAGAACACCCACGGGACCGATGGTTATTCCTATGTCGATTTGAACCGTCAGGGAACGCCTTTGGTCGAAATCGTTTCCAAAGCCGAGCTTTCGTCACCAGAAGAAGCCTACGCTTATTTGGAACAACTGCGCCGAGTGATTCTCTTTACTGGCGTTTCAGAAGCCAAGATGCAAGAGGGGCAGATGCGTGCCGATGTCAACGTTTCCTTGCGCCCACACGGTTCAAAGCAATACGGTACCCGTGTTGAAATGAAGAACGTGTCTTCCTTCCGTTACGTGGAAGCGGCTTTGGCCTATGAAGAAAAGCGTCAAGCCAAGATTATCCGTTCTGGTGGACAAGTTCGTCAGGAAACGCGTCGTTACGATGAACCAACCAAGTCAACCATCTTGATGCGTGTCAAGGAAACGGCTGATGATTACCGTTACTTCCCTGAACCGGACTTGTCACCCATCCACATTGACCAAGACTGGATCAACCGTGTGGCTGACGAATTACCAAAGTCCGCGGCCGACCGTCAAAAGGACTACGTTGACCAGCTTGGTTTGGAACCATATGATGCCGAAGTGCTGACCCAGACTTTGGCTATGTCGAACTTCTTTGACAACACCGTCAAGGCTGGTGCTGAGTCAAAGGCCGCTGCCAAGCGCGCCGCCAACTATTTGATTGGGGACGTCAACGCTTTCTTGAACAAGAATCAGGTGGAGTTGCAAGAAACCAAGTTGACGCCAGAACACTTGGCTGGTCTGGTTAAGTTGGTTGAAGATGGCACCATTTCAACGAAGCAGGCCAAGAAAGTCTTTGAAGCCATCATGGATGGTGAAGAACCAGAAGCCTACGCAAAGGCCAAAGGCCTTGTGCAGATTTCGGATCCCGCAACGTTGTTGCCATGGATTACGGAGGTCTTGGACGCCAACCCACAGTCGATTGAAGACTTTAAGGGTGGTAAGGACCGTGCCACTGGCTTCTTGATTGGTCAATTAATGAAAAAGTCAAAGGGGCAGGCCAACCCCGGCGTGTTGAACAAGTTACTCCTAGAGGAACTGAACAAGCGCTAATCGCTGGTCATTTTAAACGGAGCATGCTCCGTGTACATAGAATTGAGGAGGAAGAAAGAGTGTTTTCACTGTTTCGACTAGTAAAATGAAGCGTGCACGTATAATTTATAACCCAAGTTCCGGACGTGAAATGGTCAAGCGGGATATGTTGGACATTTTAAACGTTTATGAACAGGCGGGCTACGAAACGTCGACTTTTGCGACCACACCAGCACCCATGTCCGCCCAAAACGAAGCCACTCGTGCTGCAAAGGCTGGCTTTGATCTCATCGTGGCAGCGGGTGGTGACGGGACCATCAATGAAGTGGTCAATGGGATTGCGTCCCTTGAAAAGCGGCCCATGATGGCTATCATCCCGGCGGGAACCACGAATGATTATGCCCGGGCGTTAAAGGTTTCTCGTGATGACCCTTTGGAAGCCGCCAAGGTGATTTTGAAGAAGCAAACCGTTAAGATGGATATCGGTAAAATCCAGGCCTTTAAGACTGGTGAAAAGGAAGGGCAGCTTGTTAAACAGCCCGTCCGTTATTTCATGAATATCGCGGCTCTGGGAACGTTGTCCGAATTGACCTATGCGGTGCCATCCGCGATGAAGTCTCTCTATGGTTACTTGGCTTACTTGGTAAAGGGCGCGGAACTACTCACGCGCTTGAAGCCAGTGTCCGCCAAGGTAACCTATGACGATGGCGTCTACGAAGGCGACATTTCGATGATTTTCTTGGCATTAACGAACTCCGTTGCTGGCTTCGAAACCATCGTGCCAGATGCCAAGTTAGACGATGGGCAGTTCACCCTTTTGATTGTCAAAAAGTCCAACTTGTGGCAGATTGCTCAGTTGGTTTCCCAGGTCTTAAAGGGCGGCGCCCACGTCCACAATCCCCAATTAATTTACAAAAAGACATCCAAGGTGAACATTGAACCGCTGAACGATGATCCGATTAAGGTAAATCTGGATGGGGAATACGGTGGCGATGCCCCAATGACTTTTGAAAACTTGAAGCAACACATTGAGTTCGTGGCTAACATTGATGAGATGAACACGGATGTGACGACGACTAAGATTCAGGAACAGTTTGTCGAGCAAGTTGAAAAATTAGAAGCCAAAGGTGGTCATGACGACCTACCCGAGGAACCGGCCGAACAGGCTGATCAGTAAGCGAACTGGCGGCACTTGGTGCTGCCAATTTTGCGTTATAACAAGTAGGTGAAACGAGGACAAACATGGCAAAAGCCAATCGAGTATACAAGCAAAAGGCACCGGTTTCCAAAAACGACCAGGTTAAGGCCGACATCATTGACTTGACTTACCAGGGGATGGGCGTGGCTAAAGTGGCTGGTTTTCCACTTTTTGTGGCGAACGGTTTGCCGGGCGAGCAGGCGGTTTTGATTGTGACGAAGGTGTTGAAAAACTATGGCTTTGCTCGGATTAAAACACTGGTAAAGCCGTCACCGGACCGTGTTCCGTTAAAGGACCAGTTGGCGTTGACAACGGGCATTGCCCCAATGGCTAACCTTTCTTACCCAGCACAGTTGGCCTGGAAGCAACGACAGGTCCGTGAGTTATTCAAAAAAGCCCAGCTGCGGGTCGCGGTAGCACCAACCATCGGAATGGATGACCCCACTCACTACCGGAATAAGGCTCAAGTGCCCACTCAAATGGTCAACGGTCGCTTGGAGACTGGTTTTTACCGCCGTGGCTCCCACAAGTTAATTCCAACGGATTCCTTTTATATTCAGGATGAAAACGTCGATGAAGCGATTCGTGTGACTCGTGATGTCTTGCAGGAATTCGGTGTCACGGCCTATGACGAAGAAAGTGGCAAGGGATTGATGCGGCACGTCATGGCCCGTTATGGAAAGGCAACAGGCCAGCTAATGGTGGTGCTTGTGACGGCCAAGGAGCGCATCCCTGAAAAAGAGGGCATCATCGAGGCTCTCCGTGCACGGCTACCAAAGATGGTTTCGTTGGTTCAAAACGTGAATGCCCAAAAGACCAACGTCATTATGGGCCAGGAAAACCACTTATTATGGGGGCAACCTGAAATTGAGGATCAATTGCTTGGCAAAGCCTACTTAATTGGCCCAAATTCTTTCTACCAGGTCAATCCAGCAACAACGGCCAAGCTATACAGCTTGGCCCGTGATATGGCGGATTTGAAAGCAACTGATACCGTGATCGATGCCTATTGCGGCATTGGAACCATTGCCTTGACTGTAGCCGACCGTGTTAAGAAGGTGCTCGGTGTGGAAGTGGTGGAACCGGCCATTGAAGATGCTCGTAAGAACGCCAAGTTAAACGGCGTTTGGAACGCCGACTTTGTCGTTGCCGACGCCCCTGAACAAATGCACAAATGGGCCAGCGAAGGGAAGACGGCCGACGTTGTCTTCGTTGATCCTCCCCGCAAGGGACTCACCAAGGACTTCATTGAATCCGTTGGGGTCATGAAACCGGATCGCTTGATTTACGTCTCTTGTAACCCAGCCACCTTGGCCCGCGACGTCAAGGATTTGATTGAGCAGGGGTATGAAGTGGCTGGTCGAGTTCAGCCAGTTGACCAGTTCCCACAGACCATGCACGTGGAAGCGGTGGTGAAGTTGGTTCGAGCTAAATAAAGAATTTGTTACCTAAAAAAGTCTTGAAAGATTTGTAAATAAGCCAATCTTTTGATGACTTTTGTACATAGTTTTACCTAAAAAAGGAGGGACCGACCATGGCCAAAGCAACTGATACTCCAATGATGGTGCAGTACCATCAAATCAAAGACCTCTATCCCGATGCCTTCTTGTTTTACCGCCTGGGCGACTTTTACGAATTGTTCGAAGAAGACGCCATTAAGGGCGCCAAAATTCTGGAGTTGACGCTGACTTCGCGAAACAAGAACTCCGAAAATCCGGTTCCAATGGCCGGGATTCCCTACCACGCCGCCTCCAACTACATCGATATTTTGGTGGACGCGGGCTACAAAGTTGCGATCGTGGAGCAGATGGAAGATCCAGCCACAGCCAAGGGGATGGTCAAGCGAGACGTGGTTCAGTTAATCACGCCCGGGACCAAACTGGCTGGGCAAAAGGGCGATGGCAAAACGAACAACTTTTTGGCAGCCGTTGTCCATGATAATTCTGGGTTAGCACCCGTTAAGAAGGGGGCGGCTCCCCGTCCCTATGCATTAGCCTACATCGATTTGTCGACTGGTGAGCTGAAAGCGACTTTTCTAGAGACGGCGGCAGAGGTGATGGACGAACTGGGAGCCTTGGAGGTCAAGGAAGTTGTCTTGGCCAAGGAAGACGATTTGAAAGCTGCTGAGCTGGCCAAACTCGTTGGTGAGAAGGGCCTCGTGGTTTCTTTCCAGGGGCCTGCACAACCTTCCGCCACGTTGACTTATTTAACGAAGGATTTGAAGGATGTCTTGGGCCAAGCCGTCACGGGACTGTTGTTGCAGTACCTTTTTGACACGCAGAAGCGGTCACTCGACCACATCATGCCCGTTCAGTCATACGAGCGACAGGCCTATTTGGTTTTTAATCAAGTTAGTCGCGTGAACTTGGATTTGGTCGAAAACGCCAGAACAAAGCAAAAGGCAGGGTCGCTCTTTGCACTCTTAGACGAAACCAAGACGGCGATGGGTGGGCGGTTGCTCAAGCAATGGCTGATTAAGCCGCTGAAAAACTTAAAGGACATTCAAGCCCGACAGGATGTGTTGGCGGCTTTTACCGATGACTTTTTCACCCGGGGAACCGTTCAGGACCAACTGAAGTACGTCTATGACTTGGAACGCTTGGCAGCCAAGGCTGCCTTGGGAACTTTGAACGCCAAGGACATGGTCCAGCTAAAAAAGTCTCTCCAGGCCGTGCCGGCTTTGCAAGCTGCACTCATGGGAACGTCAGCGGACCCAATCTTGCAAGCCTTGGGGGAAGACCTCGATCCCGTTTCGGATTTGGCGGATTTGATTGAAAAGGCCTTGGTCGAGGACCCACCCGTTTCCGTTCGGGATGGTGAGTTAATTAAGACCGGCTACGATGATCTGGTGGACTCTTATAAGCAGGCGTTGACTGATAATCAGGACTGGTTAGCTAATTATCAGGAAGAAGAACGGCAAGCCACTGGGATTCCGACTTTGAAAGTCAAGTACAACAAGAACTTTGGCTACTTTATTGAGGTCACCAAAGCCAACCTGGGCAAGTTAGAAGAGGGTCGTTATACCCGCAAACAAACGCTAACTAACGCCGAGCGATTCACAACGGTGGCGTTAAAGGAGCATGAGGACCTGATTTTTGCTGCCCAAACGAAGCGTTATGACCGTGAGTACGAACTCTTTTTAGCCATTCGCCGACAGGTGAAGGAACAGATGCACCGGTTGCAACACCTCGCCCATGATTTGGCCAAAATTGATGTGCTCGCTGCTTTAGCCGATGTTGCCGAAGAGCGGCACTTTGTGCGTCCCCGTTTCCATCAGGATGGTTCTCGCGCTGTTCGAATCGTACAGGGACGGCATCCGGTCGTGGAATCCTTACTCGGGGCTGGGGAATACGTGGCCAACGACGTGACTTTTCCACAGGACCAATTCATTCAATTGGTGACTGGTCCAAACATGGCTGGAAAGTCTACATACATGCGCCAAATTGCCATCATCGTGATTCTGGCACAAATGGGCGCTTTTGTTCCGGCAGAAAGTGCGGAACTGCCCATCTTTGATCAAATCTTTACCCGAATTGGGGCTAACGATGACTTGGTGGCCGGTCGTTCGACTTTTATGGTGGAAATGGCGGAAGCCAATCTGGCGCTACAAAACGCCACGGCCCAGTCGCTCATCCTTTTTGACGAATTGGGCCGGGGAACGGCTACCTATGATGGGATGGCTTTGGCACAGGCAATCATTGAATACCTGGCCAAGCACCTGCATGCGACGACGGTTTTTGCCACGCATTACCATGAATTAACGGCCCTGTCTGAAGCCTATCCGGCCATCGAAAACGTGCACGTTGGCGCTAAATTGTCTGAAGACGGTCGCTTGCATTTCTTGCACCAGGTACAACCCGGTGCGGCTGATCGTTCTTACGGAATCCAAGTTGCCGCGCTAGCCGGTTTGCCTAGTCCGCTCTTGAAAAACGCGGAAGGGATTCTGGCGGAATTAGAAAAGTCAGGTGCTGGACAAGTCGAAGTGGCCGAAACGATTGCAGAAGAAAGCAATCAGGTGGCTAACCACTCGGAAAAACGTGCCTTTACCGGAATGGCGCAGGACCTGCCACTTTTTGAAATTGCCGAAGCCAAGCCAGAAGGCCAGTCGTTAACGGCTGATCAAAAAGCCATTTTGGATAAGTTACAGCAAACGAATTTGAACAAACTAACGCCTCTTGATGCGCTGAACCTGCTGTATCAGTTGCAGGAAATGGAGGAAAACCATGGCGAAAATTCATGAACTTTCCGACCTATTAGCGAACCAAATTGCTGCCGGTGAGGTCATTGAGCGGCCAGCCTCCGTGGTAAAGGAGTTGGTGGAAAACGCCATTGATGCTAACGCGCAACAAATTGATGTTGTCGTCGATAACGCTGGCCTTGATTTGATTAAGGTCATTGATAATGGGGAGGGAATCGCAACCGAGGATGTTCCCCTGGCCTTCGTTCGCCATGCAACGTCCAAGATTGAAAACCGTCATGATCTTTTCAAAGTCATGACCCTGGGCTTTCGTGGTGAAGCCTTGCCCTCCATCGCCTCCGTGGCGGACGTTACGCTACAAACGCGAACAGCGACTTCTGAAAACGGGATGACCTACCAAGTAAAGGGTGGCCAAGTGGTGCAAGAAAGTCCGGCGGCTGGTCGTTACGGCACCATTGTCTCGGTTCGTAATCTTTTTTACAATACACCAGCACGGCTAAAGTACTTAAAAAAACCACAAACGGAACTATCGCTCATGACGGATGTCATGAACCACTTGGCCTTAGCACACCCTGAACGGGCGCTGACGTTAACGCATAACGGCAAGGTCCTGGTTAAGACCGCTGGGAATGGCGATTTACGTCAGGTTCTGGCGGCCATCTACGATCGTAAGACCGCAGAGAAAATGGTTGCCTTTTCCGGACAGTCGGAGCATTTTAAGGTATCCGGCTATCTGACTTTACCGGAGCAAACACGGGCTTCTCGTTCTTACTTGGCGGTTTTGGTCAACCACCGTTTTGTGAAGAATTTTTCCGTTTCCAACGCCATCATTAAGGGTTACGGTTCTAAACTGATGGTTGGTCGTTTCCCAATCGGAGCCGTTTCGATTGAACTCGATCCATTGATGGTTGATGTGAATGTGCACCCGCAAAAGGCTGAAATTCGTTTGTCCGAACAAGGGGAATTAACCGATTTACTCACAGAGGTTATTGCTGAGCGTCTGGCACAAGAAAATTTGATTCCGGATGCTTTGGAAAACCTAGGAAAAGAAGAAGTTGAAGTGAACCATCCCGGTTTGGTTGCTCCAAAAAAACCGGCCACGGTCGAAGTGCAGACCGCTAAAAGTAGCGGGGGAGAGCTATTAAATTCAGCCCAACGTTCGGTTAAGCTAACGACTTTGCCGGCCATTACCGTGCGTAAAAATGCCGTGATTCAGCTGACGGATAAAGCCTACTTGCATGATGCAGCGGTGGTTAGTTTTATGAGTCGCTATCAAGCAGAAGCCTACGTCGAGCCATTTGGACAGAAAACTCCTCTAGTAGCAGATGACGCCAAAATGGCCGAACCACTAGAAAACCGGGTCGCTGAACCAATCGCCGTTTATCAGAATCAAGACTTTTCCCATCATTTAACCATGCCAGATCAGCCAACGGCAGCAGTTTCAAAGCAAGCCAAGGTGGAAAACGTTGACCTTGATGTTGACGTACAAGATGTGACTGATAATCCGCAGGGCTTCCCCAATTTGGATTACATTGGCCAGATGCACGGGACCTTCCTCTTTGCCCAAGACCAAGACAAGTTTTACCTGATTGATCAGCACGCCGCACAGGAGCGTCTGAATTATGAGTTCTACCGAAAGCAAGTGGGCGAGGTATCCGACAACCAGCAGGTACTGCTGCAGCCATTGACTTTGACCTATTCGACAGCCGATATTTTGAAGATCATGGACCATCGCGACGTGTTAGCGCAGGTCGGGCTGTCCGTTGAGGAATTTGGCCCCAATACCTTAGCTTTATATGAACACCCAACTTGGATGAAAGCAGACCAGGTAGAAGATACCGTACGAGAAATGATTGATTGGGTCTTATCCGGTGAAGAACTGACGGTGGCAGCCTTCCGTGAAAAAGCCGCGATTATGATGTCTTGTAAGCGAGCGATTAAGGCCAACTGGCATCTTTCGCCCGATGAAGCCAGGCGTTTATTGGTTGATTTAGCAAAGGCTAAAAATCCCTATAACTGCCCACATGGTCGACCGGTGCTAACGGCATTCACATTGACTGAAATGGAACGAATGTTTAAACGGATTCAGGACTCACACGAGTCTTGGCAAAACTATGATCGCCACCCATTTTAAAAAGACAGGAGAGCAGCACCATGATGAATAATAACGACGTGGTCATTCGTTTGCGCTACGCCTTATCACTTAGTAACCAAGAGATTGAAGAAATGTTTAAACTTGGTGGTGTCACGGTGTCGGATAGTGATCTTGACCGAATTTTGACTCGTCAAGAAAAGGACCAGAGCCACGACGCTGCCTTGTCAAATCACGATTTGGAAGCCTTCTTAAACGGATTAGTGATTAAGAAGCGGGGCCACCGTAAGGATAAAAATGGACAAGTTGTGCCCGCAACCTTTGATATGCGAAACGCCAAGCTTGTTAATAACGTGACGATTAAAAAGATTAAAATTGCCATGGCCTATACTTCTGACGATATTCAGGAGTTGCTGAAGTTAGCGGGGGATCATATCTCGAACGGCGAACTCTCGGCGATTTTACGTCGCCCTGATCACCGAAATTATCGGGAAGCCGGGGACCGCTACGTGCGTAAACTCTTAGCCGGTATGAGTAAAAAGTACCGGGGATAATGCCTCATAGTTGAGACAATTATTTGATTAAAACAGTCCTTGCAAGCGCAGGGCTGTTTTTGTTTGGTCGTTTTTAATGAGAATGGTTTTCCGTAGTCCTGCTTTCTTTCTGCCGAGTTGAATTCATTAGTTTTTTCATATGTAAGGGGTAAAATTTGTTATGATAGAAGAGATAGAACACAAATGGAGACTACCATGCCAAAGAACGGTTTAAACCTTTTAACAAACACGGAAATTGCTCCTTACGCCTATACCCAGGCTGGAGGGAAAGCTGATTATTTAGCCATTCCTCACTCGCTTGAAGAACTTCAGCACTTGGTTGCTTGGGCAAAAGAACAGGGTTTTCCTATCCACGTTTTTGGCCGGCTATCCAACTTAGTGGTTCGTTCTGGTGGACTACGCGGTTTGGTGATTTTAATGACGGAATTGAAAACGGTGGAACAGAAAGGAAACGAACTGAGCGCTGGTGCTGGTTGCGACATCATTTGGCTGGCGGCCGTGGCACAGGAGAAGGGCTTAGCTGGTCTTGAATGGGCAGCCGGTATTCCGGGCTCTGTTGGCGGGGCCGTTTTCATGAATGCTGGTGCCTATGGTGGGCAAGCTGACATGGTGGTTGAGTCGGTCACGGCTTTGATGCCGGACATGACCTTTCAGACTTTTTCACGGAAGGAACTGGCCTTTGCCTACCGACACTCTGTCTTTCAAGACAATGGCGGGATTATTGTCCAGGCAACCTTTGCTTTGAAAAAGGGAAATCGTCAAAAGATTCAGGACAGAATGGATGAAAATAACTACGCTCGTGCCTTAAAGCAACCCCTTTCCTGGCCATCGAACGGGTCGGTTTTTAAACGTCCGGAAGGTTACTTTGCTGGGAAGTTAATCATGGATTCAGGGTTACAAGGAACGTCAGTCGGGGGTGTCATGGTATCAACCAAGCACGCCGGCTTCATGGTCAACGTTGACCATGGTTCTGGAAACGACTATGAAGATTTGATTCACCTTGTCCAACAAGAGGTTTACAAGAACTACCAAGTCCATTTGGAACCTGAAGTAAGAATTATAGGAGACCGCTAACCATGACCTTAATTGAGTTAATGGTCGTCTTAGTGACGGGGGTTGCGCTTTCAAGCATTATCTCGCACTTTGTTCCGGCCATCCCGATTTCCCTATTTCAAATTGTCATTGGGGTGACTTTAGCAATCATGGGCAACATCAATGTCGAAGTCGATTCGCATTGGTTCATGATGCTGTTCGTCGCGCCCATCCTGTTCAATGATTCCTGGCGTTTTCCAAAACGAGAACTGTGGGAATTACGGGCTCCCATCCTTGGAAATGCCATTCTGCTCGTTTTGGTCACCACTATTGCGGGTGGCTATGCCATTCATTGGCTAATCCCTCAGCTACCACTGTCGGTTGCCTTGGCTCTGGCGGCTGTCCTTTCACCCACTGATCCGGTGGCGGTGCAGGCCATTGCCAAACGGGTGAAGCTACCTGAGAACCTCTTGCATGTGGTGACCGGCGAGAGTCTGGTTAACGATGCAACGGGATTGGTTTCGTTTAACACCGCCGTGAAAGCAACGGTTGTTGGAACCTTTGTGTTGGGGGATGCCCTCTTAAACTTCGCCTGGATGACCGTTATCGGGGTGTTGGTCGGTATTCTGCTTGGTTCAAGCATGATTGCCTTTCGAAATTGGGTTTCTCGTTCCGGTTTAGCAGATGTGGTTTTTTATACAATTTTCACTCTTTTGATGCCTTTCATCATTTATTGGGTGGCTGAAGGCTGGTTACATGCCTCTGGTTTAATCGCCGTTGTTACCGGGGGCATTGCGGCGAAAATTTTGTCTGATCGCCGTTCCAACCTCTTATCAGCTGAGGCAACTATCGTTTCCGTTCATTCTTGGGAAGTGGTCGTTTACGTGTTGAACGGCTTGATTTTCGTTCTGTTAGGGATTACTCTTCCCAATGCGTTGCACAGTATTTTGAAGAATACAGAAATTGCCAATTGGCAGGCCTTTGCCTATGGCTTTCTCGTCTGGCTGATTGTCTTTTTCATTCGAGTGATTTGGGCATACAGCATTCAGTTGGGCCAGCACTGGCACCACCGGAAGACAAAGGTCTCCTTCCGTTCAGCCATTGTTTCTGGCTTGACGGGCGTTCGTGGAGCCGTTACGATGGCCGCTGTTTTGACGGTACCGACCGTTACGGATGCGGGATCAGCCTTTGTTGGGCGGGATTTGGTCATTTTTATAGCGGCCGTCGTGGTGGTCTTGTCATTAATTGTGGCTTCCATTATGCTGCCGCTGGTGACCAAAGAGGTGAGTCAGCGCGACTTTACCCAGCCCGAATCGACGATGTCGGTTGAAGACGCTGCCGATCAACCAAAGGCTGACATTTCGGAACGGCGCGCACAACTTTGGCTTCTGCGAGTTGGTATTCAAAAGCTACGTGACATGCAGACGGAATCGAATCGACGAATTATCCATGAGTTGATTTCCAGGCGGCAAAAGTCAGCCCGTTCTTTGCGTCATCGCATTCATGACGATCAAGATCAGTCGGACTTTGCTGCTGAAAAAGAGTTGGAGTTGCAAGAGTTAGCTTTGCAAGCACAACGCAATCGCTTGCAACAGCTGTTGGTTGAGGAACACATTTCCCCCATCACTTACAGTTTGCAAGCCAAGCGGCTTGATCAATTTGAAGCGGATTTGGGCTCGGACCGTGAACTGGTTGGTTTGAAGCGAATGAAGTGGCTGTATCGCCGGTTACGGGCTGACTTTCGTATCTGGCTGTCCGATCAGGAATCGGACAGGGTCTATGAAGAATCCGGTTTAGCGATTCGAGAGATGGCTAAGGCAGCCATTAAAGCTTTATCAGATTACGTTTCTCGTCAAGTTGGGGACACCGTTACCCACCGAATCATTCGGCAGACGGCTTACAACTTGATTGTGATTTACCGCTATCAAATTGAAAAGACGAAACACGTACCGTCTTTTGACCAACAAGAACAAGACGATCGGAAGCGCTTGGAGCTTGAGCTAAAGACGCTGTCGGCTGAACGTGAGATGGTTCAGCAGCTATACGATCAGAAGCGGATTAGTCGGCAAACGAGTATTAATTTGCGACAATACATTAATTACGCGGAAACCAGGGCGCTGGTTGGCCGCAATGAGGAGTAAAAAATGGGAATTTGGGCTTACATGACCTCCAGTAATTTGGCCCACCTGGTCGATGTTTTGATCATCTGGTTCATTTTATATAAGGTCATCACTTTTGTAGAAGGCACCCGTGCCCTGCAAATTTTGTTTGGGGTTGGCGCCATTGTGTTGATCAAAGTCATCGCTTGGCGATTGGGCCTTGTGGTGCTTTCCTGGTTGATGGACCAAATCATCACATGGGCACCGATTGCATTGGTGGTTATCTTTCAACAGGAGATTCGCCGCGGACTAGAGAGCCTCGGACGGCGCATTACGGTTCGCAAGCAACACCTGGATAATGAACAGGCACGTGAATTAATCCGGGGACTTGATATGGCTTTGCAGTACATGTCGAAGCGAAGGATTGGTGCGTTAATTACGATTAACGGTAAGGATACGTTGGAAGAGTACATTAAAACTGGTATTCCGTTGAACGCAACTATTACGGGACAACTTTTGATTAACATTTTTATTCCAAACACGCCCCTACACGATGGGGCGGTCATCATTAATGACGATCAAATTGCTGTTGCGGCTGCTTACTTACCACTGTCGGAATCAACACGTATTCCAAAGGAATTGGGAACTCGTCACCGTGCCGCAGTTGGAATTTCAGAGGCAACGGATGCCGTTACGGTTGTGGTTTCTGAAGAAACAGGTGAAATTTCCATCACGCAGCGCGGGGACCTACTCCGGAACATGGATCAGGAATCCTACTTGAACTTCTTTGAAAAGCAGTGGATTGACCCTGTACAAAAGAAGAATAAGCATAACTGGCTCCAGTTCTTATTAAAAGGGAGGAAGTCATGAAAAAATTAGCCTCTTCAAAAATCATTAACGTGATTTTCTCGCTTTTGTTGGCCCTGCTATTGGCTGCCTACGTCCTTTCGATTAAGAACTATTCAAACTCAAATTCATCTAATTCTTATTCATCATTGGTGCCACAAAAAAAGGCCACGCTCACCGTTCCTTTGACTTTCCAATACAATTCAGATGATTATGTTATCGTTGGCGGTAGTTCATCTGTTTCAGTGAATGTGCAGGGATCTTCTGCATTGGTAACGGCTGCTAAGAATCATAATGACATTACGGCGTCTGCCGACCTTCGTGGTTTGGGAGCGGGACAGCACACGGTGAACGTTGCCCTTTCTGGGGTGAATAGTTCATTAACGGCTGCAGCTTCGCCTCAGACAGTGACTGTGACTTTGGCTGAAAAGAATTCGGCTAAAAAGAACGTGCAAGTCGATTATGATGAATCAAAACTGGCTAATGGCTATTCGGTCACGGATACCAGCACGGATGTTAAGTCCGTAACGGTCACTGGACCGAAGACCAATGTTGATGCCGTTTCCTACGTCGGCGCTGATGTTAGTCTCGATAAGAACACAAAGGCCAATGTGACACAGTCAGTGAAGTTAACACCTTATGACAAGGACGGAAACGTTGTTCAGGCATCGCTTTCGCAAACGAAAGCGAACGTCAAGCTAACGGTTTCGCAAAGTCAGTCCAGCAAAAAAGTCAGTTTGGAAGCCCAGGCTAGTGCTGGTACTGCCAGTGATTATGAGATTAGCTTCGACCCTTCATCCGTGACAATTTACGGGACAAGTGATACACTAAGTAGCATTAATTCTTTGCCTGTTAGTTTAGATTTGTCGAATATTTCAAGCAAAACGACAAAGAGTGTAACCTTAGATAAGCCGACCGGAGTTGACCAATTATCGGAACAGAAGGTATCGGTTACGATTACACCCAAGTCGTCAAGCAGCTCGAGTTCTTCTAGCAGCTCGAATAAAAACTAAGACTTTATTGAATAAAACGACAGTGAAACCTATTTGGAGATAAAGCAATGACAGAAAAGCAGTTAAAATATTTTGGGACCGATGGGGTGAGAGGGGTCGCTAATCAGGGGTTAACTCCTGAGTTGGCGCTTTCACTCGGTCGGGCTGGTGGGGCGATTTTGACCCGCCACAATGACAACCCTGATAAGAAGCCGGTTGTAATTGTCGGACAAGACACCCGAATTTCTTCTGAAATGCTTCAGGAAGCCTTGATTTCCGGACTCCTATCCGTTGGTGTTGACGTCTTGAATCTAGGGGTCATTACCACACCCGCCGTTGCCTATTTAGTTGAAGCACTCGAAGCCGATGCCGGGATTCAAATCACAGCGTCTCACAATCCTGCAAAGGATAATGGGATTAAGTTCTTTGGACAGGATGGCTTCAAACTCTCGGACGATTTGGAAGCTGAAATCGAAGCCATTCTCGATGGTCACGATGGTGATCAATTGCCACGTCCTTCAGCAGAAGGTTTAGGAACGGTTTCGCACTATCAAGAAGGTGCTCAAAAATACTTGGCCTTTTTGCAAAAGACGATTTCATCTGATCTTTCAGGATTCAAGATTGCCTTGGATGGTGCCAATGGTGCCACTTCGGATTTGCTTCCGCGTCTCTTTGCTGACTTGGGAATGGACTTTGAAACGATGGGAACTGAACCCGATGGGTTGAACATCAACGACCACGTTGGTTCTACTCATCCAGAAGCCCTTGTTCAGATGGTTCAGGAAGGAAACTTTGATGCCGGACTGGCCTTCGATGGCGATGGTGATCGGTTGATTGCTGTCGATGCCGAAGGAAACATTGTGGATGGTGATAAGATCATGTACATCACCGCCAAGTTTATGAACGACCAAGGACGTTTGAAGCACCAGACGGTTGTGTCAACGGTCATGTCGAACATCGGATTCTATAAGGCCTTGGAAGCTGAGGGAATGTCTTCAGTGAAAACGAAGGTTGGTGACCGCTACGTCATGGAAAAAATGCTGGAAGACGATGATAACCTTGGTGGTGAACAGTCTGGTCACATTATTTTCCGGGACTGGGCAAAGACTGGCGATGGGTTGCTCACAGCTTTGCAGCTGTTGCAAGTAATGAAAGAAACGGGTCGTTCCCTTCAAGAGCTCGCCGAACCAGTAACCATTTATCCACAGAAGCTGGTGAATGTGGAAGTTGCGGATAAGAACGCCGTCATGGCTGCCCCAGCTCTACAGGAAAAGATTGAAGAAGTTGAAAAGCAAATGGCTGGGGACGGTCGTGTGCTTGTTCGACCTTCTGGGACAGAAAACCTCGTCCGGGTGATGGCGGAAGCCAAAACACCGGACCTTGTTGATGGTTATGTTGAACAACTTGTTCAAACTGTTCAGGAATTAGCTAATTAATAAAGAAATGAAGCCAGGAAAGCGGATGTTTTCTTGGCTTTTTTCAATGGAGTCACGGAAAGATAGCGGCTTAAATCTGGTATAATATGAAGTAATTGAAACAGGAGAGGAAGACAAAATTGTCACCAGAAGAATTTAAATCTTATTTAGGCGAGCATTATCAGATTGGTTTTAATGACCTCAATTTGCTCAAAGAAGCCTTAACCCAACGTAATTTTTTAAATGAAAACCCAAAAGAGACGGGGCGCGATTATCAACGACTCGAATTTTTAGGGGATGCCATTATGCAGGCGTCCGTTACCGAATATCTCTTTAAGCGTTATCCAGATTGGGATGAAGGACAGCTGACCGAAATGCGAATCACCATGGTTCAAACCAAGTCATTTGCTCACTTCGCACAGGTAATTCACTTGAACGAGGCCATCCGTCTTGGTAAAGGAGAGGAAATGAATGGGGCGCGTCAACGTCCTTCATTACTTGAAGATATTTGGGAAGCCTTTATTGGTGCTCTGTTTCTTGATCAAGGGCAAGCAGCGGTTGTCTCCCTATTGAACCAGACTGTTTTTGCCGCCATTGATGAAAATTTCTTCGACCAGTTCATTGACTTTAAATCCCGTTTGCAGGAAAAGTTGCAGGCAAAGGGAACCGTTGATATCACCTACCAAATCGAAGAGGAAGAACGAAACGAAGACAATAGTCAACTCTTTAAGGTGTCGGTTGCGCTTGATGGTCGTATTTTAGCCTATGGATTTGGTTCTTCCATCAAGGATGCTGAAAAAGCCGCGGCGCAACAGGCATTGGTCGATTTAGCTGAATAAATTGAGTAGAAGTGTATGAAATTAAAAACGCTGGAGATTGTTGGCTTTAAATCATTCGCCAATAAGACCGTGATTGACTTTCAAAACGGGATGACCGGAATCGTTGGACCCAATGGTTCCGGTAAATCAAATATTATCGAGGCGATCCGCTGGGTTATGGGTGAGCAGTCCGCAAAGGACTTGCGCGGTAACAAAATGGCGGACGTTATTTTTGCTGGAACAAAAGACCGGAAGGCCCTTAACCGAGCAGAGGTTTCGATTACCTTTGATAACTCTGATCACTATATTCAGTCGGATTTTTCAGAATTGCGCATCACTCGGCGGCTCTATCGTTCTGGTGAATCGTCTTATCAACTGAACGGTGCAGAGTGTCGCCTGAAAGATATTCATGAAATCTTTATGGATACTGGTTTGGGTCGCGATGGCTTTTCCATTATTTCCCAAGGACAGGTGGAAAAAATTTTTTCCGCCAAGCCGGAAGAACGACGGGGAATCATTGAAGAAGTTGCCGGTGTGTATAAATACAAACAAAATAAAAACCAAGCGGAAAAAGACTTGGCGGTAACGGACGACAACTTAGCCCGTGTGGCCGACATTGTTCACGAAGTAGAAGGGCGTTTGCTCCCCTTGGAGAAGCAGGCTCAAACGGCAAGAAAATACCTTGAAAAGCGTGAGAATTTTGAGAAGCTTGATCAGGTACGCCTCACGCGGTCCATTCTTTCCCTGCAGGCAGATGTGGTTAACCAGAAAAGCTCACTCGAAGAGGTAAACCAAACCTTACAAGACAAGCAACGTGACTTGGGCTATAAGCGAACTGAATTGTCTGATGCTCGGACGACTTTGACAGCGGTGCAAGAGGAAAAGGACCAGTTGGCACAGGCCATCTTGACCAAGACACAGCAAAAAGAACAGCTGATTGGGAATCAAAAGTTGGCTTCTCAGGAAGCGGAAACGCTACGCCATGAAAGCCAAACTTTGGCCGAACAACTGACGAACTTGCAGCGTCAGGGGGAAGAGGCCGCTGGCAATTTGTCCGAAGCGGATGCACAGGAACGGCAGCTCGCCGATAAACGGATGGAATTAAAGAAAACCATCCAACGAATTGACCAAGAACATGGTCAGAAATCAATCGACCGGGTCAAAGAAGCGCTTGCCTCCAAACGGCAAGAATATGTGCAAGTGATGCAAGAATTAGCGACCTTGCACAATAAGCAGACCTTTGAAAAAAAGTCCTTGGCACAAAACGCGGAACAGACCGAGCGGAAGCAGGCTGCTCTGCAAGAGGCGCAAAGCGTCTTTTCGAATGCCAAGCAGGCGCTTGCAGACTACCAGCTTGAACATCCAGAAAAAAAAGCCGACGAAAATCCATACGCTGAAAAAATTGAGACTTGTAAACAACAGTTGCGCATGGCGAAGGAAGGTTACCAAGAATCACAAAAGTCATGGCAACAAGCAGCCTATGACTTGGATAAAGTCCGCTCGCTTTACCAGGCGGAGTCCTCTTTGGATGAATACGCTGGCTTCTATCAGGGTGTTAAAAACTTGATGGCGCCTGCCGTCAAGCGGAATTTTCCGGGTGTTCGAGGGGTTGTCGCTGAACTGATTGACGTACCAAGTCGTTATACCAAAGCGATTGAGACCGTTCTCGGCGGTGCTTTGCAAAACGTTGTGGTTGATTCGACACGGACGGCCAAGGCAATCGTTGCCTATTTGACTAAGAACCGAAAGGGTCGTGTGACGCTGTTACCTGAAGAAAGCATTCGGGCCCGTAGCGCTCGCGATACATACCGAGCTGAACAGGAAAACGGCTATCTGGGCGTGGCCAGTGATTTGGTTGCCATGCCAAAAGGTATGGAAAATATCCTGTCGAACTTACTGGGAACGACGTTGGTTGTGACCGATTTAGATGCCGCCACCCGCGTGGCAAAGGCTTGCCAGAATCGGTTGCGGGTCGTGTCTCTCGATGGACAGTTGGTCAACGCTGGCGGTTCGATTACTGGTGGTGCCAACCACCGGCAGGGGCCGTCGGTTTTGTCTCGGCAGGCCGAATTAAAGGAAAAAGAAGCCGCCTTGGTCAAAAAGGAAGCGATTCTGCAGGAACTGTCAGAAAAGCGTCGTCAATGGCAAGCGAAAGTGGACCAGTTGACCGACGAACTGCAAGAGCAGCAAACGGCTTTTTATGACTTCGAGAATCAGGGGAATCAGGTTGATTACCAACTGACGACTTTGAAAGATGCACTTGCACAGGCGGAAACCAAGCTGCAAACGCTGACCCTGGACCTGGCTGATTTAAAGGCTGAGGAAGAAGATGGACAAAAAATACTGGTTGAATCAAAGCAGGCTTTGTTGACGCAGGAAAAGAAGCAACGAGCATTAGAAGAGACAACGGCAGATTTGTCAGAACAAATCGAACGGCTTGAGAAAGAGCAAGCCGCTTACCAAGAGGAAAAGGCTGGCTTTCAGACAGAGGCAGCGACGGTTTCAGCTAAATTAGAAGCGGCTTCAGAAAATAAGAAACGCTTGCAAGCCCTGGTGCAGGAGTTGCAGCGTCAGCAAAACGAATTGGAGCAGCGTCAGGAAGAAATTAGCCAGCGCTTAGAGCAAGCAGCAAACGGGCCAGCTTTGTCCGAACAGCTCCAAGTCTTGGAAGCGGAACTGACAATGAATCAAACCCGCTCCCAAGAATTGGCCGATCGCCTGTTAGCTCTGGGACAGCAGGTAACCATCCTAGAAGAACAGTTAGAAAAAGAGCAAGAGGCCGTTAACCAACAAACGGTTGAGCAGGCCGATGCTAGCCATCGCTTACAGACGAGTCAAGAAAAGTTGGAAAAGCAAGCGGCGAGTCTTAAGCAAACCTATGGCTTAACGGTTGAAAGCAAAGAGGATGTGAAGCAATCGGAGCTGACTGATGCGCAGATCAATCAAGAATTAGCTGAGACAAAACGTGCATTGAACGCGCTTGGACCCGTTAACGTTGCCGCCATACAAGAGTATGATGAGATTAAGGAACGTCACGAATTCTTGACGCAGCAGGCAGAGGATTTGAACCAAGCAAAAGCGACTTTGCAAGCAACGATTGATGAAATGGATCAGGAAGTCCAGGTTCGCTTTAAGCAGACCTTTGACCAAGTGGCGGAACACTTTAAGGACGTCTTTACCAAGATGTTTGCCGGCGGTCAGGCTCAAATTGAACTGACCGATCCAGAACACCTGCTCACCACTGGTATCGACATTAAGGCCCAGCCACCTGGCAAGAAGTTTCAGCAGATGTCACTTCTTTCCGGAGGCGAAAAGGCGTTGACGGCCATTTCGTTGCTCTTTGCGATTTTGCAGGTTCGTCCGGTGCCGTTTGCTGTTTTGGATGAGGCCGAGGCTGCCTTGGATGAGGCCAACGTTGATCGTTTTGCTGCTTACTTAAAGAATTTCGGAGGCAGCACACAATTTATTACCATTACGCACCGAAAGGGAACAATGGTAGCGGCATCCGTCCTCTATGGCGTAACCATGCAAGAGGCCGGTGTGTCCAAGATGGTGGCGGTTAGTCTGGAACAAGCGGAAGAGAAACTCGCCTAAAGGAGGGCTCGTATGGGACTTTTTGATATCTTTAAAAAGAAGAAGCAGGAAGAACCGGTTGAGGAGGAAACACCACAATCTGCTCAGCCAGAAGATGCAACGGCAAAGACGGACGGTTCGGCTAACCAAGAGCCAGAGGCGTCAGCCGCTGCTGACGAAACGGTGACTGTCAATCAAGCGGTGGTTGAGCAAGGAACCGATGGCGCAGAAGAAGCGGTGGCTGATGAAGAAGACAGCCTTACGCTACCAGAAGACAACACTGATGGGAATCAGGTTGCAGAAAAAAATCAAACGAACGAGCAATCAATTGATGAAACCGAGCGTTATGCTGAGAGCGAAGTGGTTGAGCCGAATGAAACAGTCGTTGACGATGAAGTTAAGCATACGGAAGCGGCTGAAGATAAAACGGAATCAGCTACCGATGATAATGAACAAGCCGTCTACGAAAAGGGCTTGACACAGTCTCGGAAGGGTTTCGCTAGTCGCTTTAACAAGTTCTTGGCTAATTTCCGTTCAGTCGATGAAGAATTCTTTGAAGATCTTGAAGATACCCTGATTGGGGCTGATTTAGGTTTCGATTTGGCAATTAAAATTTCTGACCAAGTTCGTGAAGAAGCCAAGTTGGAAAACCTAAAAAGCAAGGAAGACATTCGTGAACTGATTATTCGGTTGATGGTGGAATCATATGAGGAACAAGGCAAGGGCGAGGACCAAAACATGCACTTCGCTCCAGCTGGTCAACCAACGGTGGTTCTCTTTGTCGGTGTTAACGGTGTCGGAAAGACCACGACGGTGGGAAAGATGGCGCAGCGATATAAGAATCAAGGAAAGAAAATTATGTTGGCGGCTGCCGACACTTTCCGTGCTGGCGCAGTCAAACAACTTCAGGAATGGGGAGAACGTGCGCAGGTACCGGTGGTTACCGGACCTGAAAAGGCGGACCCTTCTTCCGTTGTCTATCAAGCGGTTGAGCGAGCTAAGGCAGAACAGGTCGACATGCTCTTTGTGGACACTGCTGGCCGTTTACAAAACAACGTTAACTTGATGCAAGAATTGGCTAAGATGAACCGTGTGGTTAAAAAAGTCTTGCCAGATGCTCCGCAAGAAGTGTTGCTCGTTTTGGATGCAACAACCGGTCAGAATGCTTTGCAGCAAGCAAAGCTATTCAAGGATTCTTCCGAAGTGACGGGTCTTGTCCTCACTAAGATGGACGGAACGGCAAAGGGCGGGATCGTTTTTGCTATTCGTGACCAACTGCATCTACCCGTGAAGTGGATTGGCTTTGGGGAAAAGGCGAGCGATTTGCGTGTCTTTTCAGCAGAGGACTTTGTTTATGGTCTTTTTAAAGACCTGGTGAAATCCTAATGGATATCGAATATAAAAACAAAATCAACGCCCTACTCTCATTTTATGGTGAGTTATTGGCAAAAAAGCAATTAGCGTACTTGCGTTATTATTATGAAGACGACTTTTCCATCATTGAAATTGCCGAAGAAGAGCATGTCTCAAGGCAGGCCGTTTCCGACAACCTGAAGAAGGGTTGCGAAGTGCTTGAGCACTACGAAGCGGTTTTGTCACTGTACCATGATTCGTTAAAACGACAGGCGTTGGAAGAAGACCTGCTCGCCTACGTTGGCAATCACTATGAAAAGGATAGCCATCTAAAAGCGTTGCTTGATCAAATGGTGAACCAAGAAATTAATTAAGAAGGAGGCAGCTGAGCGCTTGGCTCAGTCAGCAGACAATGGCTTTTGAAAATTTAACGGAACGCTTGTCAAAGGCGTTGAAAAACTTAACGGGTAAGGGCAAGATTCATGAGGAGGATTTGCAAGCCTCTTTGAAGGAAATCCGTCTGGCCCTCCTTGAAGCCGATGTTTCTTATCCAACGGTTAAGAAATTCATCGCGGCCATTCGGGAAAAGGCGAAGGGTGCCGAAATTCTTGATGGTTTGAACGCTCCCCAACAAGTCGTTAAGATTGTTAACGATGAATTGACGGCCCTAATGGGTGAGGAAGCTGTTCCCCTCAATAAGTCGGATAAGATTCCAACGGTCATCATGATGGCTGGTTTGCAGGGAGCTGGTAAGACGACAACGGTCGCTAAATTGGCCTATAAGTTGAAGAAGGAAAACAAGGCCCGTCCACTCTTGATAGCGGCCGATGTTTACCGTCCAGCCGCCATCGATCAGTTGGAAGTCTTGGGGAAAGACCTGGATATTCCGGTCTTTTCTGAAGGAACGGACGCTGACCCACGTGAGATTGTAAAGCATGGTTTAAAGCAGGCCGAAGCAAATAAGAACGATTACGTCTTTATTGATACGGCCGGTCGTCTGCAAATTGACGAAACGTTGATGACTGAATTAAAGGACATTGCAACGATTGCCCAGCCAGATGAAATCCTGCTGACAGTCGACGCCATGACCGGACAAAACGCAACGGAAACGGCCGAAGGCTTTGCCAACGCTTTGGATTTGACCGGTGTTGTTTTGACCAAGTTGGATGGCGATACCCGTGGTGGTGCCGCCCTTTCAATCCGCGATGTGACCGGTAAGCCAATTAAGTTCGTTGGACAAGGGGAAAAGCCAACCGATTTGGATGTCTTTTACCCAGACCGAATGGCTTCCCGTATTCTTGGCATGGGGGATATGCTGACCTTTATTGAAAAGGCACAGCGTGACGTCGATGAAAAGAAGCAGGCCGAACAGTTGGAGAAGATGCGTCAAAACACCTTCGACTTCAACGACTTTGTTGACCAGTTGCGTCAAGTTCAAAACATGGGACCAATGGAAGATTTGATCAAGATGATTCCTGGAATGGCCGGCAACCCTGCTTTGCAGAATCTGAACATCGATCCGAAGACCTTTACCCACATGGAAGCCATTGTGTCTTCCATGACCAAGGCGGAACGGGAAAATCCTGATTTGTTGAACCCGTCTCGTCGCCGTCGTTTAGCGGCTGGAGCTGGTCGCCCCATCGTCGAGGTCAACAAGATGCTAAAGCAGTTTGACCAAATGAAAAAGATGATGAACCAGGCCACGAAGGGAAACTTCTCTGGTATGGAACAGATGATGGGTGGTGCTGGTATGGACATGTCCTCCATGATGGGGGGCGCCGGGATGCCGGGTGGCAACTTTGGCCAAAAGGTTCAAAACTTTGCCATGAAGCAGGCTGCTCGTCGAATGAAAAAGATGAAGAAAAAGCGCGGTAAGAAATAAACTATTTTCGGCAAATCGTTTAGTGGAATTACTAGGAGAAAGTCATGGCCATTCAGTTAATTGCGACGGATTTAGATGCGACTTTTTTAAATGACGAAAAAGGCTTTGATAAAAGGCTGTATGAAGAAATGGTGAAAAAGGCCAAAGCCGCTGGCGTGACCTTCGTGGTGGCAACCGGTAATCACCCGGCCAAAGTGCAACACTATTTCGACAGTGTTGACCAGGGTTACACCCTCATTGCCAATAATGGGGCTGAGGTTGTGACGGCCACGGGGCAAGTTCTCGCCACCTATGCCATTCAACCAGAAGCGTTTGCCCCGGTGGTGAACGCCGTTAACGCTCTTGAAGACCGAGTCGCGATGGGCTTGGTCTTCACGGGCACCGAAAAAGCCTTTATGTTACGTCACCAAGCCACTTGGGGGCTGGGTCATGATAAAGCGGCTAGTTACTTCAAGTCGCTGACCATCATTGACGATTTAGCCGAAATTGACGAAGCAATTCTAAAGATGACGGTGAATATCCCGGATTACGAGCTTCCCTTCATTCAAGAAATTGAAGGGATGGAGCTGCCGGTTCACGTGACGACTTCAGGATATGGTGCCATTGATTTGGTAGCCCCAAACGTTAACAAGGGCGTGGCACTGGCTGATTTAGGGAAGCGTTTGTCAGTTCCCAAAGAAGCGATGGCGGCTTTTGGGGATGGCTTGAACGACTTGGAAATGTTGAACTACGTGGGTCATCCCTACATCATGCCAAACGCGGATCCGCTACTATTTGGCCGACACTTTAACGAGGCCGTTGCTGATAATAATCACGACGGTGTCTTGAAAACTATTTTACAAAAATTGTTATAAAAGTTCTTTTGCTGTCATCTTTTTCTTGTACACTGGGGGTGAGGCAAAAGGGGGAGTAAGGGAATGAATGAAAAAGTCCGCAAGTTTCTGCATCGTTTTTTTGGGCTGCTAACCATTGTTTTGATTCTGGTACTCGCCTGGCAATGGATTCAAAGCCAGCCAGCCACTTCAAAAGTCAAGCAAACCACAAACAAGGTCCTAACCCAAAAGCAGGGAAAGTACTCGAAAAAAGAACGGCAGGAATTGAAGGCAGCCGTTGCCAAACAGGATCAGCAGGGGCTGAACCTATCGAAACAAGGCTACGTCGCGATTCCAAAGCTTTCCATTCTCTTGCCCATTTATGACAACGCTTATTCTAAAGTCGCCTTAGACAAGGGGGCGAACACGGTTCAAAAGGATGGCCCGGTTCCCGTGATGGGGCAGGGAAACTATACGTTTGCCGCCCATAACTGGGATAACGGATACACTGGTTTTTCCGCCCTGCAACAGAAATTAAAGCAAAACGAGCCGTACGAGGATTCCAACGGTAAGCTTGGTACTTCGGATTGGTTGAACGGAACTAAGATATACCTCGCTAACCAAAATGGTATTTACACTTACAAAGTCACGGGACAAACGACCGTTGATCAAAACGATGGGTCTGTCCTAAATCCCGAAGACCGGATTGACGGAAAGGCCAAGCTAACCATCGTGACTTGTCTGTTCCCAGATACCACAAAACGAATTATCACGAACGCTAAGTACAGTGACTTTGTTAGTTGGGACAAGGCGAAAAGTGACGAATTAGGTTACTTTGACCTGCAGAAGCAAAAGACAAACGTCTTACCTTAAAAGGATGGGAACATGTACGAATATCTAAAGGGGCGGATTACGCAAATTGCTCCCGGAGCCATTGTCCTGGAAACTAAGGACGGGGTGGGTTATCGCATTTATCCGGCGAACCCCTACCATTTTGAAGTGAACCAGGAAGCCCAAGTCTTCGTTGAACAAATCGTGCGGGAAACGGAGCTGTCACTTTACGGCTTTGCGACGGTTGTTGAAAAACAATTGTTCGTTAAATTGTTAAATGTGTCTGGGATTGGACCAAAGTCGGCCCTTGCCATTTTGGCCGGTGCTCAGCCGGCTGACTTGGTGGCGGCCATTGAAAATAGCCAGGTTGATTATTTAACGCAGTTTCCCGGTGTTGGGAAGAAGACTGCTCAGCAAATTGTCTTGGATTTGGCTGGCAAAATGGCTGATTTTTCAACCTTGGCCGAGCAGTCGACCACGACTTTTGCAGAGGCAAGCGAAACGGCTGCCAACCGTTCGAATCTTGAAGATGCACTGGCGGCCCTCGAGGCGTTGGGGTATGCTAGCCGTGACTTGACTAAGGTTAAAAAGAATTTGGTTGGTGAAAGTGGCACCACTTCTGAACTAGTTTCGAAAGGTTTGAAACTGCTGGTTCAGGGTTAACGATCGCCCGTGATAGGCGAAATGAAATGGAAATGGAGTAGATATGGTGATAATTACAGCGGGGATGATTGGTGTCGGTAAGACGACCTTAACAGAGTTGATTGCAGAGCATTTTGGAACCCAAGCTTTTTTTGAGCCGGTTGGGGACAATCCTGTTTTGCCACTTTACTATAAAGATCCGAAGCAGTATGGTTTCTTACTACAGATTTTCTTTTTAAACCGTCGCTTTTCGATGATTAAAAAGGCCTTGGCTGATGACAATAACGTGCTTGACCGTTCAATCTATGAAGATGAATTGTTCACCGAGGAGAACCACAAGGACGGCAATATTTCGGACATGGAAATGGACGTTTACCATAACCTGATTTCACGAATGATGGCCGAATTGGATGCTTTGCCCAAGAAGGCACCTGATTTAATGGTTTATGCCGATGCGGACTTTGAAACGATTCTACACCGTATTAAAAAGCGTGGTCGCGATTACGAGCAGTTCGAAGACAATGACGAGCTTTACCAGTACTACCATAAAATGTGGAAGGCCTATCAAGGCTGGTTTGACTCCTACGATAAATCACCAAAGATTCGGGTGGACCTTCAAAAGTACGATTTGGAAGACCCTAAAAATCGAGAGATTGTTTTGGGACAAATCGATGAGGCGTTGAAAAAGATTCGTTAATCCTTTAAAAGAGCAATAAAAAAGCCATCGTAACGATGGCTTTTTTATTGACCTTATTTTGATTGTTTTGTTTCTGTTTGGTCTGCAATTTTTGTTTGAACACCCTGTTGCGAAGCCAACAAATCCTTGATCTCGCGCAAGGTAACTAGCTCGTCGGATGGCGTCTTGGCCGCAGCTTGCTTTGGCTTCATCACCGTCTTGTAAAGGAACTTGACGAGTAAGAAGACGACGAAGGCGGTAATCAAGAAGTTAATGACGTCGTTTAAGAATTCACCGTAGGTAAAAACTAATTTTGATGACAGACGTAATTCTAGTTCAGACAGGGAGTGGTTGGAACCGGTGAAAAAACCAATCAACGGGTTGATTAAGTTTTTCGTGAAGGACTTGACCAAAGTCGTAAACGCACCACCAATAATGACACCAATAGCCATGTCGACGATATTGCCACGGTTAATAAATGCCTTAAATTCTTTCAATACTTTCATTGTTTATTACTTCGCTTTCTTTAATTTTTGTACTAACGTTGGGTCCGGTGTGACGTAAATGGTTTGCTGGCCTTCAAAAATAACGAAGCCTGGTTTTGCACCGTTTGGCTTGCGTAATTTGCCGGCCGGCAGGTAATCAACGGGCACATTGGCAGAATCGCGGGCCTTTGAGAAATAGGCGGCTAGTTCAGCGGCTTCTTTCAAAGTTTGCTCAGAGGGGTGATCCGAGTCGATTAACACGTGCGATCCTGGCAACTTTTGCACGTGAAGCCAAATGCGCTGACGATTCGTCTTTTTCATCGATAACTGATCGTTTTGCAAGTTGTTTTTTCCAACTTCGATGAGGGTACCATCGGTGGCAGTAAAACGATCTGGTTGACCCATGACGTGTTTGGGTTTGCGCGTTTGCTTGCCCCTCGTCTTGACCTTGGTTTTTTCTCTCAAGTAACCCTGATCAATGAGTTCGACTTTGATATCGGCGACGTCTTTTGGTGAGGCCACCGCGAGTTGCGTCTGGATTTGCAAGAAGTAGTCGATTTCGGCTTGGGTTTCTTGAAGCTGGCCAAGTACGTGGTCCTTCGCCAGCCGAAGTTTCCGGTACTTATGGAAGTAACGGTTGGCATTTTGCATGCCATCAAAACGGGGATCCAAGGCAATGGTGAGCAGGCGATTCTCATCGTAGTAGTTTTCGATTTGAACGCTGGTCATTCCCTTTTTAACGAGGTGGGGATAGGTGATGAGTAAATCACCCTTCACCTTTAACTCTTCCGCGTTTTCTGAGTCAATCAGGGTCTGATTTAGCTTCTTTTCCTTTGTTTGGTTCTTCTTAAGCTCGTTTTTAACGAGACGAACCAACGAGGCGGCCTGTTGATTCACACGGTCTGCTTCTGCTTGACCGGAGAAGTAGGCATCTAAGAGCGCGCCAAGTGTATCAAATGATTCGGCCTGGGTATTGGGCTCATTCCAGTTAAAGGCGGCGTATGAAAGCTTTCCTTTTTCAGACCGGAACAAAGTCGGTTCTGGATGATTGAAATGGTTCAGCCAGTCCTTTGCCACGCCCATGGCATCACTGCCTGCCTCCAGATGCTCGGCTAAGTTTTTGGCAGATTGACTCGAAAATCCTTGGAATTGTTGCTGGATGGCTTTCGGCCAGTCAGATTTGGTTTGGTCCAACAGCAACTTGGCCAGTGCGCCTAAATCTGAAGCGAAGGGGTTTTCCTTATGTTGTGCAGGTGGCAGCACGTAAGTGGCACCCGGAATCAACGAACGGACACGGTTCTGATCAGCAGGAACATGCTTGATTAGTTCCAGGATTCGTTGATCCTTTTCGCGCACTAAAAAGAGGTTTGAATGGCGGCCCATCATTTCAAGGGTTAGTAAGAGTGTTTGCTCATCACCTAATTCATCGTGTGTCTTGACTGCAAAGTGGAGGATACGGTCGTTTTCGACTTGTGTAACCGATTCCAAACGAGCACCCTCAAGATTACGCCTTAAAAACATGGCAAAGTTAGTTGGCGTCTTTGGATTTTGGTAGGGGATCCGAGTGACTTGGGCTCGAGCATAGGCCGGATGAGCTGAAAGTAAGACGGGGTAATTGGTACTGTTATTACGAACGACTAAAATGACTTCATTCGGGTAGGGCTGGTGGACTTTTGTAATGCGGCCACCAGCCAACGTTTGATTTAATTCATGCGCAAGGGCATGGACAAAAAGGCCGTCTAAGGGCATAAGCTCCTCCTTTATTGATTAACTTACTATCATTATAAGACATGAATGGACTAAAAAGAGCAAAAGGGCGTCCTTTTAAGAAAAACAAAAGAAAAAAAGTCCCTATTCTGTTTAACAGAATAGGGACTCGATAACAAAATTACTTCTTATCAGTAACTTGCTTACCGTTATACATTCCAGAAGGAGAAACGCGGTGAGCAACGCGGTATTCACCAGTGGTCTTGTCCAAAGTAATGTTTGGCACGTTCAAACCGATGTGTCCGCGGCGGTTACGCTTGTGAGACTTAGAATTCTTGTTTGATGGGGTAGCCATTCCGGCACCTCCTTTCGGTTCAATTTATCAACTGTTTAAGTTTATCTAAGATTTTGATACTTGTCAATAAGTGATACGAAAGTCATTAGAAAAAAACTGTGAAAAAGTCTTATTAAACTGCAGGGGAATCCGTTAGAACCTGATATTCCTCACCAAGTTCATCGAGGACTTTGGTAAATTCGGCCCAAGTCATCACAACGGTTGCTTCGTTTTGATTCGGATGGACGGCGACTTGGTCAGCATCAATAATCGCTTGATCGATCACAAGGTGGATTTTTTTATCTTTGTCTTTTTCTAGAGCGAGTGGGGTAACCGTTCCTGGGTGAACAGCCATTAAGTCAAAAAGCTCCTCTTCGGAAGCAAAGCGTAATTGGCTTTTCGTACTTCCTAATGCCTTTGCTAGGCGGCCAAAGTCGATTCTTTCCTGCATGGTCATGTAGAGATAGAATTGCGCCGTTTTCTTCGTTCTGATTAAGAGATTCTTCAGTGGAAGAAATTCTTTTGGTGCCGTTGTGTCGTTTAAATGGTGAAGGGCGGGGTGAGTGTAGCGTTTATAGAGGCCCCACTCTTTTCTAAAAGGGTAAGGGCTTCTCTTTCGGTTGCTTCGTTCATTAGCTCCTCCTTGTTTGCTGTCTTTCTTTTTGTTCATTATATGAAAAAGTACTGAAAAGAAAAAGAGAAAAGGGGTGAAAGCCCTTAACCAGAGGGCTTAATTCTGTTAAAATAGTACTGTTATCCTTTTGATAAAAACAAAAAATCTACTAGTAAAAGGTCCGTCCTATGACAATGAAAAACCGTAACAATATCCTCATGGTTCACTTGGTTGTATTTTTGTTCATTGCCTTTGTGTACTTAACGCCAACCCACTTCGACTTTTTGATGTGGAATGTTTTCTTGGCACTCTTGCCCCTGGACTTTGCTTTGCTAGTCATCGTGTCACGGTTGAAGATTAGTCAACTGGTTTTCTCCGTTCTTTGGTTGCTTTTCTTTCCGAACACTATGTACATGATTACGGATTTTATCCACTTACAGTACATTTCGACCGCTTTGGATGTTCGTTACCAATACTTTAACTACTCCGTTTTAGCGGCCGGTATCTTTATTGGGGTCTTCTTGGGGATTTTGTCACTTGAGATTATGATGCGACACTTCCTTAAAAACCGTCGTGGTTTGGTTGCCTTGTTTACACTGGGCGTTGTGTCCTGGATCTCATCGTTTGGGATTTACCTCGGCCGTTTCTTACGGTTGAACTCCTGGGATGTTTTTACGAACTATGACCTGGTGATTAGCAGTATTCAAAATTCCATTTCCCGGCATATGTTTGCCTTCGTTGGGCTTTTCGCCCTCGCTCAGTTCGCCATCTTAGTTATCTACCATTATGGTGGTCGGCTACTCTTTGTTTTGGGGCAGCAAGTAACGGATGACGAGCAGACGCCAAAGAACTTCTCAGAAGAAAAAAAGAATTAAAATTGTTTGACAGGGTCGCGTCTATCGTCTATACTTAATGACGTTGAACAAGTAGAAGCGCCCGCTTCTCGCCTCGTGACTCGCGTTGCCAGGCAGATACACGTTGTACTTCAATGTACAGACAGGTAAGGTGGGCGAACTTCGGTTCGTCCACTTTTTTCTTCGTTGTTCACACAAAAATATTTTGGAGGTATCGAGCCATAGCACGTCAACCAAGACAAGTTGATCTAGTCAACGATAATATCCGTGCAAGTCGGGTTTTACTGATTCACGATGGTAAGCAGGAAGAGATGTCAACGCGTGACGCACAGCAGCGTGCCGATGACATGGGCCAAGATTTGGTTCTTGTGCAAGCAAATGCACAACCACCAGTTGCCAAAATCATGGATTGGGGTAAAGCCAAGTTCGAAGCGCAAAAGCGTCAAAAAGAACAACGCAAAAACCAAAAGATTGTTCAGGTTAAGGAAGTTCGTATGTCACCAGTGATTGATTCAGGTGACTTCGAAACACGTAAGAAGGCTGCCATTAAGTTCCTTGAAAAAGGGGACAAGGTGAAGTTGAACTTGCGTTTCCGTGGCCGGATGATTACCCACCAAGATATTGGTCGGGAAGTCTTAGAACGGATGGCCAACGAATTGGAAGACATTGCCAAGGTTGAGCAACGCGCTAAGATGGATGGTCGGCAGATGTTCTTAGTTTTGGCACCTAAGAAGGGCTAAAGCAGAACACGACTTTTAGATACTTGAAAAACGATAGGAGAATGGACACATGCCCAAGATGAAGACTCACCGCGCTGCTGCGAAGCGCTTCAAGAAGACTGCAAAGGGTGGCTTCAAGTCAGCCTCAGCTTATACGTCACACCGTTTCCACGGTAAGACGAAGAAGCAACGTCGTCAATTGCGTGGTACACGCATGATGAACAAGACAACGGTTAAGAAGTACGCCAAGATGTTGTCTACCCTTTAATTTCAGGGTGTCTGTAAAGTAAGTAATTTTCTAGGAGGATTTTCCCATGCGAGTTAAGGGTGGAACAGTTTCACGCGCACGTCGTAAGAAGTTTATTAAGTTGGCCAAGGGTTACCGTGGACAACGTCGTATCAACTACAAGGTTGCTAAGCAACAAGTTTACAAGTCATACTTGTACGCATACCGCGATCGTAAGAACCGCAAGCGCGACTTCCGTAAGTTGTGGATTGCCCGTATCAACGCGGCAGCCCGCATGAACGGTTTGTCATACTCAAAGTTGATGCACGGTTTGACTTTGGCAGGTGTTCAATTGAACCGTAAGATGTTGGCTGATTTGGCCGTATCTGACTTTGACACTTTCTCAAAGGTTGCTGACCAAGCAAAGGAAGCTTTGAAGAAGGAAAACGTTTTGGTTAAGGAACGCAACGCTGCGACAACTGACAAGACGGTTAAGGTTTCTCGTTAATCTTAATAAAACAAAAGTCACCCAATTCGGGTGGCTTTTTTTGTGTCACTTTTTAGTTAAATGTTGGGTAATCACTCAATAAATCCTTTTCTTTCGTGTGAATGTCTTAGGCTCAAAAGCTGGAAGTATGCTAGAATATTAGTAATTGATAATTCGAGACAAGAGTTTTGACTAACATGGTAAAACTCAAGTGATAAAAATTAACACGAAACAAAGGAAACAATATGACAGATTTGAATATTTTGCCCCTTGGGGGTGTTCGAGAAAACGGTAAGAACATGTACGCCGTCTCCGTTAACGATGAAATTTTTATTTTGGATGCTGGACTAAAGTATCCGGATACGGAGCAATTAGGAATTGACGTTGTAATTCCTGATTTTGAATACTTGATTCAGAACCAAGATAAGATTGCTGGGATTTTCTTATCACACGGACACTCCGATGCCATTGGCGCTTTGCCTTATTTGTTGCAGCAAATTCAGGCACCGGTCTTTGGCTCAGAGCTAACGATTGCCTTGGCTAAAATTGCCATCAACGAAGAAAAAGCGATTGATCAATTTGACGACTTTCATGTCGTGAACGAAAAGACGGAAATCGACTTTGGTGATGTGAAGTTATCCTTTTTTAACACCACACACACAATTCCAGAGGCCTTGGGAATCGTGATGACGGTTGATGAAGGACAGGTGGTGTACACTGGTCACTTCAAGTTTGATCAGACGGTCGAAGCCGCCTACCAGACGAACTATCAGCGCCTAGCTGAAATTGGTCAAAAGCCTGTCTTGGCTTTGCTAGCTGACTCAGAGGGAACGGAAGAATCCGTTAAAGCACCAGCTTCGGAACGGCAGATTCACGCTTATATTCAAGAGACTTTTGAAGAGGCGAAGGGCAAGCGAATCGTGGTTGCTGCGGTGGCGTCCAACATCCAGCGCGTGCAACAGGTGATTGATGCGGCGGCTAAGACAAAGCGCCGTTTAGTCTTGACTGGGTACGATGCCGATAAAATTGTGAAGACAGCGCTTGATCTTGGCCTTTTGAAGCTTCCAGAAGACAACAAAAAATTGTTTGCAAGTGTCAAGGAATTGGACCAATTGCCCGATGCTCAAACCGTTGTTTTGGAAACTGGTAAGCTAGGGGAACCTGTTAAAGCCTTGCATAAGATGGCAAAGGGGGAAGACCCCGTTGTCAACATCGGTGCCAACGATTTGGTCTTTATCACGACGAACCCGGCTTTTGCGGTTGAGTCCTACGTTGCTCAAACACGTAACATGCTCTTTAAGAAGGGGGCAAACGTCAAGCAGATTTCTTCAGACCTTCGCTCTTCTGGTCATGCATCGAAGGAAAATCTTCAACTTTTGCTGAACATTCTGAAGCCTGAAGTACTTCTTCCTGTCTCGGCTGAATTCCGGGTGATGGTAACAGCCAAGCAAGCGGCTGAAGAAGTTGGCATGGCGACGGAACGGATTATCATGGCAAAGCGTGGTGATCAGATTGCTTACAATGGTGAGACTTTTGAAAAAGTCGGAGCCGTTTCCGTCGAAGAAACCATGATTGATGGCGATTCATTGAAAGATATCGGAAACGTTGTCTTGCGTGACCGTCGCATTCTGTCAGAAGACGGCGTCTTTGTCACCGTGGTAACCATTGACCGTAAAAAGCGAAAGGTGGTTTCAAAACCTAAGATGACCTCCCGTGGTTTTGTTTACGTGAAGGCTAACCGGGATTTGATGAAAGAGTCTGGTAAGATAACGATTGATGCCATTGAGGAATACCTAAAAAATGCGAAGGCATTTGATTGGAACGAACTTAAAAACGGTGTTCGCGAAAAGTTGTCACGTTTCCTCTTCAATGAAACAAGGCGCCGTCCAATGGTGATGCCTGTTGTGATGGAAGTGAACCAGAATCGTCGTCCCCACCATAAGAACGACACCGATAAGAAGGGCAAAAAGCCTGCTAACAAGCAAAATCAAAAGAACCAAGGAAAAGCTAAAAAAGCAAAAAACCAAGGTAAGAAAACTGATGATGGTCAGGCTACGAAAGTCGCTGACTAATCTTAAAAGGCCGTTTAGGTCTTTTTTATATCCCAATCAATCGGTGTGAAAGGAAACCATGACAAGACTTGATCAATTAATCGTCCAAGGAAAGCAAGCGTTGGCGGATGACGAATTTGCAAGGGCAGTGGAACTGCTTGGGGAGGTGTATGGTGACGAACGATCCTTTGAAAATAACTGGCTTTTTTCAAAGGCGTTGTATCAGAATGGGCAGGCCGAAACAGCGTTGACAATCGCCCGCGAATTCGTTGGGGAATACATGTGGACCACAGAGGGTTATGAGTTTTATTTCGATCTTTGCTTAGCCGCTAGCTCCTTTGTTGCCGCCCGTCGATTGGCACTCGGGTCGATTGACTTCGAAAAGCAGGAGAACCGTTTGGAACGGCTGAAAGAAGCAGAGGAAAAAGCCCGAAAAGAAAATGGTGAACTAATTAAAAAAAGGGCACGGGAGCTTAAACATTTAGCAGCCTTCGACGCCTTTACGCAACAACAAATTTATCAAGATGCGCAATTGCTGCCTTTTGAAGAATACTTTGACGCGGCAAAGCAGGTACTAATTGACCCCGACTGCTTGCCCCTAATTCGAATGACTATTTTAATCGATATGCAGTCGTTGATGGTGGATGAGGAACTGACTTATCGCTACATTGATGGGAAAAACTACACGACAAAAATTAATCATGCGGGCAATCCATTAACGCACCCAGTTTATGAAGCGGCAAGGGATTATTTGCAAGAAGTCATTGGGCAGGAAGATCCCGTTAGCTCTGAACTGTTGCATGAGCAGTTGAAGCTTGAATTCAACGCGCTGTTTCCACAAATCGATCGGGTGACTGATCCAATCGCCTGGATGCAAAAAGATATTCAACGTTTTCAATCCATACCGGATAATGACGAGAGAAATGAATCGTCTGATCAAGCCAAACTACACGAACTCGTTTATCACTTTTTATCCATTCTGGAAGTTTAAAAGGCTGGACTACACAGCATAAAAGAAAAAAATCACCAAAAAAACAGGATACTTTTTTATTTGGAAAAGTATTTACAAAAAATTAAGAACTTAGTATAATTGAATTCGGCTCATCGGCCAGAAAAAGCGTTTGTAATGGTTGTTTTTATCCGTCAAGCGTTGTAAAATATAATCATACGATTTTCTTGGGGGTTACCCCGAGAAATAAAATTTTGGAGGAAACTACATTGGCTAAGGAAACATACGTTCGTAACAAGCCCCACGTTAACATTGGTACTATCGGTCACGTCGATCACGGAAAGACGACTTTGACTGCCGCTATCTCAAAGGTATTGGCTGAAAAAGAAGGAAAGACCGCTACGGACTTTGCCGAAATCGATAACGCCCCTGAAGAAAAGGAACGTGGTATCACGATCAACACGTCCCACATCGAATACGAAACGGACGCACGTCACTACGCCCACATCGATGCCCCAGGTCACGCCGATTACGTTAAGAACATGATCACTGGTGCCGCACAAATGGATGGTGCCATCCTTGTTGTTGCCGCAACTGATGGTCCTATGCCACAGACTCGTGAGCACATCTTGCTTGCCCGCCAGGTTGGTGTTGAACACTTGGTTGTCTTCTTGAACAAGACTGACCTTGTTGACGATGAAGAATTGGTTGACTTGGTTGAAATGGAAGTTCGTGAATTGTTGTCAGAATATGACTTCCCAGGCGATGACATTCCTGTTATTAAGGGATCAGCTTTGAAGGCATTGGAAGGCGACAAGGAACAAGAACAAGTTATCTTGGACTTGATGAAGGCCGTTGACGAATACATCCCAACTCCTGCACGTGAAGATGACAAGCCATTCTTGATGCCTGTCGAAGACGTATTTACGATCACTGGTCGTGGTACTGTTGCTTCTGGTCGTGTTGACCGTGGTGTTTTGACTACTGGTACTGAAGTTGAAATCGTTGGTTTGAAGGATGAAATCCAAAAGACGACGGTTACTGGAATCGAAATGTTCCGTAAGACTTTGGACGAAGCACAAGCTGGTGACAACATCGGTGCATTGCTCCGTGGTATCGACCGTGACCAAATCGAACGTGGACAAGTTTTGGCAGCCCCTGGCTCAATCAAGACTCACAAGAAGTTCAAGGCCGAAGTTTATGTCTTGACTAAGGAAGAAGGAGGCCGTCACACGCCATTCTTCACTAACTACCGTCCACAGTTCTACTTCCACACGACTGATGTTACTGGTGTCGTAGAATTGCCTGAAGGTGTTGAAATGGTTATGCCTGGTGACCAAGTAACGTTCGACGTTGAATTGATCGCCCCAGTTGCCATTGAAAAGGGATTGAAGTTTACTGTTCGTGAAGGTGGCCACACTGTTGGTGCCGGAACGGTTACTGAAATCGAAGACTAATTCATTAGTTTTTAAAAAGTCTGCTTAGGCAGGCTTTTTTCTTTTGCCTTTAATTTCTTTGTTTCTTTTCATTCTAAACTAGACGCTTTATTTCCTTTTTGTATTGAATTTAATCTTCATTTAAAGGATAATTAATGTAACTGTAATGGTTGTCATTTGATTATGACATTTCAGTAATCTGAAATGAGGAAAAGGATAAACTAAATGAATGAATTAAAGCCTCAAGAACGAAAGCATTTTAAGATGTATAAGTCCGGTAAGCAATGGCTTTTTGCTGGTATCGCTTTTTTTGGAATGGCTGCTTTTGCGCAAGTTGACCGTGCCAATGCTGACGAAACACCAGCACAAACGGTTGTTCAAGACCAGTCAAGCACGACGAATTCCACTAGCAACAAGGATACTGATCAGAGTGCGGCAACGACAAAGTCAACAACTGATACGACGACTCAGGATCAGAAGAATACGACGAATGATTCTAATAAGACGGCGACTGATAATACGCAGGAAGACAATTCTTCGAATAAGAAGGAGACGACCACTGTGTCTGCTGATTCTTCAGAATCATCAAATGCTACCAAGAATGTGACCACTCAGTCTGAAGAAACGAATGCTAACCAGGAATCACTTGACAACCGAGTGGGGGACGGCCAATCACTAGATGCCACAACTGGTTCTGCTAAGGCAAACAAAAACACCCAGACTTTTGGAACAGATGCGACGACGCAAACCATTAACTGGGATAACTGGCAAGAAAACCGTACTTACCAATTCACACCAACGGCCAACGCCTCGGATATTTCTGCCGAAGGTATGAAAGTTGCCATGACGGTGACGGCAACTGCTCAGGGAGACACGGCTGCCAATGGTATCTTGAAGGCAGTTGGAGTCGGTGTTTATAAGCAAGATGGCACCTTAGCCAAGTTGACTGACCTTGGGATTACCGATACCAGCCAGTTAAAGGATGCTGTTTACACTTATCCAAACGGTACCACAGCCCACGTTAAGCTGGGATACTATCTGAACGCAGCGGGCTAGCAGGTAACGGACTTTAACGATGCCGTTGAGCTTGCTTACTATGTGCACCCTAATGACCAAAATTACTCACTTTTCACTGATGGAAAGGGTGCCGATGCTGGTGTTAATGACAAAGTCGATTTGAACCAATCTGGTGCTTCCGCTACCTATGTCTTAGCCATTTCGTGGGACGCCAAGAACTTTGATAACTTTGTTGCCACTCAACACGTTGTCCGTGGCTTTGCCCAACCTGTCTATGGTTCATACAGCCCACAAGTAATCAAAGAATTCTATGTTGACCAAGACACTGGTGATCAAATTTCACCAATGACTTTGTTGGGGGAACACGGTAATTTTACTGATCAGTATACGGTTGGTAGCGATGATCTTTCTTCCCTTGGCTATACGCTTCGCTCAAGTTATATGTATCATCAACAGGAAACTGGTGGCTACACAGCTCAGGATGTGTCAAATATTTGGCCGGCTTTTAAGCTTGACCAACAGCCAGCAGCGCTTGTTCATTACTATGTAAAAACGACGGATGCTTCGAATGTCGTTCATTTCATTGATGTTGATGATAGCAACAAAGAAGTTGCTGTCACTTCAGATGGAAAACACGCCTATGATTTCACTGGAATGGTCGAATATAATGACAAACAGAATGACCTGTTAGCACAAGGCTATGAAGTTCAAAGTAAGGACAAAGAACTAGTTGAATTGGATACTCCACTTGACTTTGATGGCCCAGTGGTTAAGCATCCTGATGGGGTGATTGAGGGACTCGGAATGGAGATTCCGAAGGGTGGCCGTAATCTTTACGTCTACTTGAAGCACGGTACTGAGGTCGTAACGCCTGAAAAGCCTAAGGATGGGGTGGAAACTTCAAAGACGGTTACTCGTACGGTTAACTTCGTGGATAGCCTAAATAGAACCATTGCGCCTTCTGTCACACAAACTGCTCATTTCACACGTGAAGTGACGGTTGATAAGGTAACTGGTAAAGAAATTTCAGCTACTGATTGGCAATCAACGGATGCGACTTTTACTGCTGTAGCATTGCCAGAAGTGAATGGCTGGATTGCACCAAAAAAGACAGTTGACGGTGAAACGGTGACGGCAACTACTGGTGATCAAGCTGAAACAATTCAGTACCAAAGTACGACAGATCTTTATTATGAAGTGACAATGTATGACGTTGATGATAATGATAAAATTCTTTATCACGACAAACTGTTGGGAACGTATTTAGATCCAAAGAGTATGAGTGGTTTCGATGCGTTTGTTGACAATACTGAGAATGCTGGTGCCGCTTTGGAAGCATCCGGTTATGAAAATGAAGACGATAAGCATGTCTTCTCAGATTCAACCGAAGTGGTTAACGGACGGACCGTTTCTTCGCAAATTAATAAGCTATACTTCCATCACAAGATGAAAACTGTAACGCCGGAAAACCCTGAGGATGGCGTGGAAACTTCAAAAACGGTGACCCGTACCATTAACTACGTTGATACGAAGGGAAAGACCGTTGCACCAAGCGTGACACAAACAGCTCATTTCACTCGTAACGTGACGATTGATGCCGTAACAAAGGCTGAAAAGTCAGCCACTGCTTGGCAATCAACGGATGCTAACTTTGAAGCAGTTACGAGCCCAACTCTTGAAGATCGCATTACTAAGCAAACGACAGTTGCTGCAGAAACGGTCGATGCCAACACGGATAACCAAACGGTTACGGTGACCTATGATGATCCTGCTCTGTATATCGAACGACGGGCAATCGTTGATTTGGATACGAATACCGTTTTGATGGATCTTTCTCATCGCAGTGATGATTCAGCTGAAAGTTCTTCTCACTTTGTTGATGAAGTCGAAAACACCGCCGCTTCTTTGCTTGAGAATAAGTATGTTGAAGCATACAAGAACAGCTCCAAGACAATCTCTTATGTTGATGGCAAGGCTGTTAGCTATGATGACCAAACGATTTACGTACATCATGCAACTGAAGTGGTCACACCTGAAAACCCAAAGGATGGCGTGGAGACTGTTCAGAACATCACTCGTACCTTTAATTTTGTTGATCGAGAAGGTCATACATTGGCCCCTAGCGTAGTTCAAACGGTGACCTATACTCGAGAAGTAACAATCGACGTAGTTACAGGACAAATTAAGTCTGCAACTGATTGGAAAACTGATAATAATAAGTTTGCAGCTATTTCAGCACCAAAAATTACAGGAATGTTTTCAACTGAGGATACAGATTTTGCATTCACGCATCCTGGTCAGAAAGATGTGATTGTGAATGTTTATTATTTGCCATTAGACCGTTCGCACTTTATCATTAAGTACAAAGATTTGGATAACAACGGAGAAACCTTTGAAGAAGAGTCAAATAATGTTTTCCCATCAATGGATAAGAAATTCATTGAAGAAATCCGTTCTGAAATAAAGCAACTCGGAACTCGTGGATATATCTTCCAAAAGTTAAGTACTAGCGAGTTTGAAGGTACAGGAAATGATATACGTATTGTTTGGGTTATGGACTTTACACACGCTAGCAAGAATGTAACACCTGCCGATAACATCGATGGTGTGACGACGAAGAGCGTTACCCGTACCGTTAACTACGTGGATTCTGAAGGAAAGACGGTTGCTCCGAGTGTGACTCAGTCTATTCGCTTTGAGCGAAATGCAACAGTTGATGCTGTGAATGGTAAGGTTTTGTCAGCCGATGAATGGCAAGCCAAGTCTGGTGATGCTTTTAATGCAGTTGAAAGTCCAGCTGTTGATGGCATGACGGCTGATCAAAAGAATGTGGCGGCAGAGACAACGGTCAATGCCGATGCACAGGATCAAGTGGTGACGGTGACTTATACCAAGAATGCGCCAACGCCAGTACCGACGCCAACGCCAGTTGACCCAACACCGGCACCAACGCCAACACCAGTTGACCCAACGCCAACACCAGTTGACCCAACACCGGCACCAGCGCCAACACCAGTTGAACCAACGCCGGCACCAGTGCCAACGCCAGTTGAACCAACGCCGGCACCAACGCCAACGCCAGTTGACCCAACACCGGCACCAGCGCCAACGCCAGTTGATCCAACACCGGCACCAACACCAACGCCAGTTGACCCAACACCGGCGCCAACACCAACGCCAGTTGACCCAACACCGGCACCAGCGCCAACGCCAGTTGATCCAACACCGACGCCAGCACCAACAGTAAAGCCTGAATCGACTAATAATGGTCAGTCAGCAGCAACTGTTGTGCTTGCTGATAACAAGGAAAATGAGGCATTGCCAAATACTGGAGCTGGTGAAACGACACCAGTTAAGCCAGGAACTGACAATCTGCCAAACGAAGTTAAGCATGACAATGTGAAGGAAACAGCGGCTGAATTGCCTGAAACGGCACAGCAATCACATAAGAATGCGGCACTTGCTTTGTTCTCAGCTGCTACGTTATCAAGTCTTTCTTTGGCCTTTTGTTTCAAAAAGTCCGATAAGTAAGTCTGAATGACAAAATAAAAAAACAGCGATTCCATTTAATGGAGTCGCTGTTTTTGTGTATAGTCGCTTAATTCTTTTTAATTTGGCCCAAGGCCTTAGCGCGTTCTTCTTTTTCCTTATCAGAGGCGGGGTTTGGAAGGACGATGAAATCCTTCATGGGGTTGTTGAGGTGCTCTTCTTGATTTACAATTCGTGCCATTCGTTTACTCCTTTTTCGTTTGCTTGCTATTAGTATAACGCATGCATGGTTAAGCCAAGATAAAAGATGCTATTCTTCGGTTGCTTTCTTTTCAAAAATAAGGGTTGAGCCATCGTCTGCGGCAAAAAGGGCAGATGAAGCACAGTCGGCTAGGTCAGTCAGAATCACTTTTCGCACAGTAGAAAAGTCATCGTTGGCACTGATAAGAACGAGTAATTGCCTACTTTCTTTTAAAAATTCCCAGGCAACATCACAGTCAGCATTGATCTGATGATGGTTGATCGTTTCAGAAGATGAGTAGTCCAAAATCATGAGATCGGCTTTGGTTAAGCGCCCTAATTCTTTCTGGAGTCCTTCTTCCGATAGACCACCGTTTTCAATGGTTGCTCGCTCTTGCAGACCGGCCATAAAGAGGGAAGCAGCGGTTTTATTGGCTGCTTCACGGTCATCGTGGAAGGAAAGCACCATGCCGTTTTTACCAACGCGAGAGGCGAGAAATCGGGTTTTTTGTCCATTACCGGCATGCCCATCGACGACTAACATGTCCGTCTGTACTTCATTTTCTAAAAAGTTTTGTAAGAAGCGTTCGTTTGAAAAAGTCATTGGCAACCTCCAGGAATTATACTGATAGTATAGCGAATCTTGTGTTATAATAATAGTACTTTTCAACACTAGTAGTAACGACGGAGCATCAGAAAGTGAGCGGGGCTGAAAGCTTACCAACCAACGTTATGAACTCGGTTGAAAGCGTGATTGGTGAACCGAAGTAGTCAATCCGTCATGCCGCGTTAAGGCGCTGAGGCCAAAGAAATCTTTGGTAAAATGTAGGTGGGACCGCGGTTTCAACCGCCCTACGTCAGCTTTTTTGGGCTGATGTAGGGCTTTTTTATTTAGAAAAAGAGGAGATAAAATGGGATACGATCACCAAAATATTGAAAAGAAATGGCAGCATTACTGGCAAGGCAATAAGACTTTTAAGGCAACTGAAGACCCTTCTAAGGACAAGTACTATGTCTTGGACATGTTTCCTTACCCATCTGGGCAGGGCTTGCACGTCGGTCACCCAGAAGGTTATACGGCAACGGATATCGTTGCCCGCTACAAGCGTGCTAAGGGCTTCAACGTTTTGCATCCAATGGGTTGGGATGCCTTTGGTTTGCCAGCCGAACAGTACGCTTTGAAGACAGGCCATGATCCCGCAACCTTCACCAACGAAAACATTCAGACCTTTAAAAACCAAATTCAATCACTTGGCTTCTCTTACGACTGGGATCGTGAAATTAACACGACCGACCCAGAATACTACAAGTGGTCACAGTGGATCTTTGAGCAGCTTTACAAGAAGGGCTTGGCTTACGAAGATGAAATGATGGTGAACTGGGCTCCCGACTTTCCAGGCGGTGGTTTGGTTGTTGCCAACGAAGAAGTGATTGATGGCAAGACGGAGCGTGGTGGTTACCCCGTATACCGCAAGCCAATGAAGCAGTGGGTCTTGAAGATTACGGCCTACGCCGACCGCTTGATCGATGACCTGGACGACTTGGATTGGCCAGAAGCCATCAAGGAACAGCAACGAAACTGGATTGGTCGTTCGGTTGGTGCAACGATTCGTTTCGCCATTGAAAACGACCCTGAAGACCAAATCGAGGTCTTCTCAACCCGTGCCGACACGCTCTTTGGTGCCTCTTACATCGTTTTGGCACCTGAACACGACTTGGTTGACAAGATTACCACGGCTGACCAACGTGAAGCCGTGACGGCCTACCAAAAGCAAATTGCTTTGAAGTCCGATTTGGAACGAACGGACTTGAACAAGGACAAGTCCGGTGTCTTCACTGGTGCCTATGCCATTAACCCAGTTAATGGCGACAAGTTGCCAATCTGGATTGCCGACTACGTTTTGGCTTCATACGGAACTGGAATGGTCATGGGTGTGCCAGCACACGACCAACGTGACTGGGACTTTGCCACGAAGTTTGACTTGCCAATCAAGCCGGTCATTGAAGGTGGCGATGTGACCAAGGAAGCCTACACGGGCGAAGGTGTCCACATCAACTCCGGCTTCTTGGACGGCATGAACAAGCAGGAAGCCATCGACAAGATGATCGCCTGGTTGGAAGAACACGATGCCGGCGCTAAGAAAGTCAACTACCGTCTCCGCGATTGGATCTTCTCCCGCCAACGTTACTGGGGTGAACCAATCCCAGTTATTCATTGGGAAGACGGCACGATGTCGTTGGTTCCAGAAGACGAATTGCCACTCCGCTTGCCTCGTTTAACTAAGGATGAGATGAAGCCTTCCGGTACTGGTGAGTCGCCATTGGCTAACGCTAAGGATTGGTTGGAAGTGACGCGTGAAGACGGCGTGAAGGGCCGTCGCGAGACCAACACGATGCCACAGTGGGCCGGATCATCTTGGTACTTCTTGCGTTACATGGATCCAAAGAACCCAGATGCTTTGGCTGGAAAGAAGGCCTTGGATTATTGGCAAAACGTTGACCTCTATGTTGGTGGGGCCGAACACGCCGTGTTGCACTTGCTCTACGCACGTTTCTGGAACAAGGTTTTGTACGATCTTGGCTTGGTACCAAACAAGGAGCCGTTCCACAAGTTGGTCAACCAAGGAATGATTCTTGGTGGTAACCACGAGAAGATGTCCAAATCTAAGGGGAACGTTGTGAACCCGGATGACATCGTTAACGAATACGGAGCTGACACGCTTCGCATTTACGAAATGTTCATGGGTCCATTGACGCAAAACAAGCCATGGTCCGAAGACGGAGTGACGGGTTCTCGTCGTTGGTTGGACCGTGTTTGGCGTATGCTCGTCAACGAAGATGGTTCGCTGACGGATAAGTTAACGGATGGTACATCAAAGGAACTGGAAAAGGTCTACAACGAAACGGTCAAGAAGGTAACGGATGATTTGGAGAATCTGCACTTCAATACTGCCATTTCACAGTTGATGGTTTTCGTTAACGAAGTTTATAAGCAAGACCAACGTCCAGCCGCCTACATGGAAGGGTTCGTTCAGTTGCTCGCACCGTTTGCACCACACTTGGCCGAGGAACTCTGGTCAAAGTTGACTGGTTCAACGGAATCCATTGCCTTTGTTGCTTGGCCAACTTACGATGAAAAGGCGCTGATCGACGACCAAAAGGAAATCATTTTCCAGGTTAATGGTAAGGTGCGTTCGAAGCAGGTAATGTCAGTTGATGCATCCAAGGAAGAAATGGAAGCAGCTGCGAAGGCTGACGAAAAGGTACAGAAGTACTTGGATGGTTTGTCTATCAAGAAAGTCATTGCCATTCCTGGCAAGTTTGTTAACATTGTGGCTAAGTAAGTCAATTAGCCATAACCCGAGGAATCGTTTCTTCGGGGTACATATTAAAGGAGTATCTGGCTTATAATGACTCAAAAAGATCACAAGGATGTTTTCAAACAGATGAATAACAACACTCAGGACGATCAGTCGTTAACTGCTGAAGAGCTCTTGGCAAAGTTGGAAGAAAATTTGGGACCAAGACGGCAAGAACGAGGTAAAAAAGCCTTAAGTAAAAGAAAATCTGAAGAACAGAAGGGATTTTTTAAAGGATTTTTGTCTAACAAAAATCCAAAAAAGAAATCCTCCTTTCTTGGCGATTCCTTTCAAGATGATAAAGCATTGCTGGAGAAAGAGGGGGACCGAACCAAAGGCTGGTTCGAAAAAAACCATCACGAAATGGCAGCCGAAGGCGAAACAGATGATTTGGCTGATCAATCACTGAAATCATTCGGGCAGACGCCTTCTGATTCCGCTGCTATTCAGCAAACGGTCGCCGAAGGCTTAAACACGGAAAGCGAATCAGAGTTAGCTGGACAACCGGCAACGAAAGCCAAGAATGACAACCAGGCCTTAGTTCGTGGCTCATTCTGGTTATCACTGGGAAACATTGTGTCACGTTTGCTCGGTGCAGCCTTTATTTTGCCTTGGTTAGCCATGTTTGGGGCGGCTGCCAACCAAGCGAACGCTCTTTTCTCACAGGGTTACAATATTTACGGGATTCTCTTGTCCGTGGCGACGTTTGGTTTCCCTTCCGCAATTTCTAAAGTCATGGCGCAGTTGATTGCCAAAGAAGATGACGATGGTTTGTGGTCGCTAACAAAGCAATCCCTGCAGATTGGCACTTTACTGGGAATTTGCTTTGCTGTATTACTCTACGTAGCGGCACCCGTCCTTTCAAATGGTAACCCAAACGTTGTTCCTGTCTTGCATTCACTTGCACCAGCCGTCCTCGTTTTTCCAGCGATGTCGATGGTGCGGGGTGTCTTCCAGGGGCACCAGTTGATGCACATCTCGGCTCTTTCTGAAATCGTGGAGCAGGTGGGACGAATCATCTATCTGCTGGTAGCAACCTGGGTTGTGCTGAGTCATGATGGCAGTAATTGGACGGGAGCTGTCGTTCAGGCGACTTTTGCGGCCTTTGTTGGGGCACTGTTTGCCATTACTGTCTTAGCATATGGTTGGGTGCGTTATAAGAAGTTGATTCATCCTCGAAAGCCACTCACCGGTAGTCTCGTTTACCATCGTGAAAAGAAGTCCGGTAGAGGATTCTTCTCACTCTTTACCCCTGATAAAGCCCAATCAATGGTGTTATCCATTTTGAAGGAATCATGGCCTTTCGTGATCATTGGTGCTTCCACTAATCTTTTCTTGGCTGTGGATCAGTACTCGTTTTTCCCTTTGATGAAAGCCTTTTTCCACAGCTCAGGGGATAATCTACAGGTGCAGTTTGCTTTGTTTTCCGCCAACCCCAACAAGTTGGTCATGATTGTCATCTCCTTTGCCACTTCCATTGCCGCAACGGCATTACCCATCTTGGCAGCAAAGAAGGCAGCGGGGGATTTGGCTGGTTTGAAACAACAACTAATGGCCACGCTTCAGCTAACTGCCTTGGTGTTGTTGCCATCGGCTTTGGGGATGTATGCCATCGCCGATGTTCTTTATAAATTCTTCTACCCGATTGATGATACGGCAGAAGCGGGTATTTACTTACTTCAGTTTTCTGCCTTGCTAACAATCGTCATGGCTCTTTTCATGCTACTAGCCTTTGTCTTACAGGCGCTGTCCCAAGGAAGAGTCGTCATGCGGGCCTTTGGCTACGGATTGTTAATTAAGCTGGTGACCCAAATACCACTGATTTACCTCTTCCAAGGAATGGGTGCGTTAATTGCCACAGGACTCGGTCTTGGTTGGTCGCTCTACCAGATGTTGTCCTATCTCTTTAAGGCCTATGACCTATCGTTTGCCAAGATGAACAAAACGCTCCTGTTAGCTTACCTTTCTTCTGGTGTCATGGCGCTGATTGCCTACCTAACAGGAAAGTTTTCTGTTCATTTTCTCCTTGGGGATAGTTCGAAGTTGGGCGCTGGCCTCGCGACTTTCCTATCCGTCGGTGTCGGGGCGGTTGTTCTGCTTTTCCTTTATAAGCGCTTTGGCTTGCTTCGCCAAGTACTCAATCGGGGGAAAGTCAATTAATCTAATCATGAGTCCGGTTTACTTAAACCGGGCTTTTTATTTTGAATTAAATTAAGCCCTGTCCCCTTATGAGATGGGTGATTCTATGATATGATGGAAAAAGTAAACAAAACGCGAAACAGGGGGCTTTTCATGGCAAACCAAAGAAAGAAATGGCGTAAAATCGCCTTAACCGTCGTCTTTTTCTTCCTTTCTGTTGCTCTACAGGTGGCGGGACTGAATTACTTTTTAATTCCAAATAACATCTTTTCCGTTGGGTTAAATGGTATTTCCCAGTTGATGTCTTTGTCGTCTGCCCAATTCCTGCATTTGCACATTCAAACTGGTGTGTTCTTCTTACTTTTTAACATCCCCATCGGAATTATCGGCTTTAAAATGATTGGTGGTAAGTTCACCATTCTCTCGTTTTTGAATGCCGTGGTCGTTTCGATTATGTTGATTGTCGTGCCGGCTGAGCCCTTCACAACGCAACCACTTTTGGCCTCGTTATTCGGTGGTTTGCTAGTTGGTGCTTCAATCGGAGTTGCGATGCGTTACGGCTTTTCAACGGGTGGCTTTGATATTATTTCGTTAATCGTGCAGAAACGAACGGGGAAGGCCATCGGTGCCTTTATGAACGTGGCGAACGGGATTATCGTGCTGATTGCCGGTTTCTTTATTGGTTGGCAGAATGCCATGTATACACTCATTGGTATTTACGCAACGGGTCAGGTCGTTGATACCCTTTACACGGGTTATCAAAAGCTGACGGCCATGATTGTGACGTCGAAGGGCGAAGAAGTCATCGATGTGCTTCACCGCGACTTGATTCGTGGGATTACGATTTTCCCGTCATCCGGGGCCTACACAAAGCGTGAGTCAACAACGTTGATGATGGTCATTTCGCGTTTTGAATTATTCGAAATGCAGGAAGCCGTCCGTTCGGTTGATCCAGGTGCTTTCATTGACCTGCTGTCAACGGTTTCGGTTGCCGGTGAATTCTGGGATGCTGACCGACAGCTCCAAATGAAGAAGTCCATGGGTCCAAAGGCTGTGACAATCGATGCTCAGCTTGAAGCGGAGCAACAGCTCGAAGAACAGCTTGCTCAGCTGAAAGAACAACGACAACAAAATGAAGATCAAAAATAAAAGAGACGCTTTTAAGAGCGTCTCTTTTATTTTTATTTACAGAAAGGAAGGGCCTGGATGTTCAAAGCAGGTTAGCTCTTTTTTCTGTCCGATTACTTGAAAGTGATTATGGGTCGCCACTCGCTGACTGGCAACGTTCTTTGGGTGAATACAGACCCGAACTTTTTCTAGACCCAGCGTTTTGTATGCGTAATGAAGGATACTCTTTGTTGCTTGACTGGTAATTCCCTGTCGTTGGTAATCGACGGCGAGCCAGTAGCCAAGCTCGGCTGTTTTTTTCTGTTCGTCAAGTTCGTGTAAATCAATCATACCAACCGGCTGGCTATTGACAGTCATGGTAAAAACAAGGGGATGTTTTCGGTAAGTCCGATTTTTTTCCTGATACAGGAAATCCTTCTCATCGCGAAGGGTCAATCCCTTTGCCCAGGGCAAAAAACGGCCAATTTCCTCTCGGCCTTCAGCAATTTTTTGGTAAATGGCCGCCGCATATTTTGTTTGGATGGGGAGCACTTGGACTCTTCCTACTTTTGTGGTGAATTCAATCATGAATGATCTCCATTGGACACAAAGTGATGGGTTACTAGAATATTAAAACAAAATGAGAATAAAGGCAAGGGGTTTGTCTTTTTAGAGAAGGAGGCCAGCTTGCGTAAGAGCCCCTTATTTTGTATAATTAAGGAAATAAATTAAGAAATTTTACAGATATATCGCTGGAAAATGGCCAGCAGTCTCTACCGCGCCCCAAAAGTCGTGACTATCCGTGAATGTACGCTTTTTGAGTGGCATTCTGCGGATCTGGAGCAAGGTTTGCAGTGTGCCTTTTTTTGCGAAAACCGTAAAATAATGAAGGAGAATCATGGCAGCATTTCAAATTAAAGATAAGTTTGTGCCAATGGGCCTGACTTTTGATGACATGGCAATGTCTGATGACAATTCCCAGGCGATTCAGCCCGCTGAAGTGTCACTGCAAACTGCTTTGACTGATTCGTTGAAGCTGAACATCCCGCTTTTGTCTGCAGCCATGGATACAGTGACTGAGGCAAAGTTTGCCGTTGCCATCGCGCAATTTGGTGGTCTTGGCGTCATCCATAAGAACATGACAATTGCGGCACAGGCCGAAGAAGTGGCTAAAGTGAAGCAGACACCGGTTGATTTAACGAAGACACCGTCGGCTGCCGTTGATGACAAGGGGCGCCTGTTAGTAGCGGGTGCTGTTGGAGTGACGAACGATACGGTTGACCGTGCAAAGGCCATGGTTGATGCTGGTGTCGATGCCATTATTTTGGATTCTGCTCATGGACACTCTGAGGGTGTTTTGAGAAAGGTCTCTGAGGTTCGTGCCGCCTTTCCAAAGTTGAACATTATTGCTGGTAACATTGCAACGGAATCCGGTGCTGCTGCTCTTTACGATGCTGGAGCCGACGTTGTTAAAATCGGAATCGGACCTGGTTCAATTTGTACAACACGTGTGGTGGCCGGAATCGGAGTACCACAGTTATCGGCCATTCGCGATGCTGCCAAGGAAGCAAAGCGGCGTGGTAAGACAATTATCGCTGATGGTGGTGCAAAAACGCCAGACGATATTTTGAAAGCCATCACAATGGGTGGTAATGCCGTTATGCTCGGTTCGATGTTTTCTGGTACTAAGGAAACGCCGGGTGAGGTCTTTGAGGAAAATGGCCAGCAATTCAAGTTCTACCGTGGTATGGGTTCAATCGCAGCCATGGAAAATGGTTCGAAAGATCGCTACTTCCAAGGAGAAGTGAACGAAGCGAAGAAGATGGTGCCAGAAGGGATTGAGGCTCGAGTTGCCTACAAGGGAGAACTCAAGGACGTCTTGCAACCAATTTTGAGTCACTTGGTAGCCGGCTTTGCTAAGATGGGTGTTCATACCGTTCAAGAAGCCATTGCCCATGCGTCATCCATTCATAAAACAACGAAAACTTATGATTATCAAGAAGCGCTCGTCAAGGGCGCTGCGGATCTTAAGCAGCATGGTCTCGGTTATGATGAGACGTTGTTGGTACCAGCTGCCTCGAATGTTTTGCCACACAAGGTTAACCTTGATACAACAATTGGCCAAATGAAGTTAACGAATCCACTGTTGGCCAGTGACTTGACGGATAACAAAGTCGTTGAAGTAGCAACGGCCATGAGTCAATCCGGTGGTTTGGGTATTGTCACTGCCATGGAATTTGTTAGTGACCAAGTTGCTGCTATCGAAGATATCCGGGCTAATAAAGAAGTGAAGAACTTGGCGGCTGAAGTTTGGTTGGCAGGGGATCACATTGACCGCATCTCTGCTTTGGCAGATAGTGATGCCGATGCCGTTGTCTTGTATTTGCCAGAAGCGTTTGATGAATCCGTGTTGGTTGATATTAAAACGGCTAAGAAGCTACTTGCTGGTAAAACACTGATTGTTGGTGCTGTTGAAGACCCAGCGATTGCCAAGAAAATGGCCGAAGCCGGTGCAGATGGTATCATCGCTGGTCGAGCAAACGATTCAGCATGGCCTGATGATGCGCACTACCCATTCTTGACAACGGTCATGACTTTGGCCGAGGCTTTGGCTGATACGAAGACAGCGGTCATCGCTCAAGGTGGTATTCATTACTCAGGTGACGTCGTAAAAGCCATTGCTGCGGGTGCGGATGCCGTGATGGTTTCTGATTATTTGGTCAAAGAAGAAGTGCCAGCCGACGCCATCTTCCAAATTGATGGTGGCTTGCGAGCTGGAATGGGGTATACCGGTTCTCATGACGTTTCGGAATTGAAGGCAAACGCTCAGTTTGTTCAAATCACTGACAATGGATTGAAAGAATCACACCCTCACGATGTTGAAATTACGAAAAAAGCACCGAACTACGTTGAACAGGAAAGAAAGTAACGATGGCCATTTCAAATGACAAAATCTTAGTGCTGGATTACGGTTCTCAGTACAACCAACTCATTACTCGCCGTGTTCGTGAACTCGGTGTTTATTCTGAACTGAAGTCGAACAAGATGACGGTTGAGGAGATTAAAGAATACAATCCAAAGGGAATTATCCTTTCGGGTGGTCCTAAGTCCGTTTATGATGATGACGCCTTTACCATTGATCCCGAAATTTTTGAATTAGGGATTCCGATCCTTGGTGTCTGTTACGGAATGCAGTTAATTGCCTGGCACCTGGGTGGTAAAGTCGAAGCGAACCCTGGAAACGGGGAATTCGGTCAGACAGAAATTACTTTGACCGCACCGTCCAAGCTCTTTGCCGGCACGCCCGAAAAGCAAATCGTTTTGATGTCTCATTCAGACAACGTGACGAAGTTGCCAGATGGCTTCAAGGTGGCTGCTGCCTCAGAAAAAACGCCGATCGCTGCGATTGCCAACGATGAAGCAGGTATCTACGGGGTCCAATTCCACTCGGAAACGACTTTGTCAGAGCATGGTAAGGAAATTATTAAAAACTTCGTGATGGATGTGTCTGGGGCCAAGCCAACATGGTCAATGGCCAAATTCATTGATGAACAAATTGAAAAGATTCGTGCCGAAGTGGGCGATAAGAAAGTCCTCCTTGGTCTCTCAGGTGGTGTTGACTCCTCCGTTGTTGGTGTTTTGTTGCAAAAAGCCATTGGCGACCAGTTAACTTGTATCTTTGTTGACCATGGCTTGCTTCGTAAAAACGAAGCTGACCAAGTGATGCACATGCTTGGTGGTAAGTTCGGTTTGAACATTATCAAGGTAGACGCTCAGGACCGCTTCTTGTCCAAGCTTGATGGCGTGACAGATCCTGAACAAAAGCGTAAGATTATCGGTAATGAGTTTATCGAAGTGTTCAACGATGAAGCAACCAAGTTGAAGGGCATCGATTACCTAGCCCAGGGAACGCTTTACACCGACGTCATCGAGTCTGGAACGGACACGGCCCAGACAATCAAGTCCCACCACAACGTGGGTGGCTTGCCAGAAGACATGCAATTCAAGTTGATTGAACCGCTGAACACGCTCTTCAAGGACGAAGTTCGTGAACTTGGGGAGCAGCTCAACATGGACCACGAACTCGTTTGGCGTCAGCCATTCCCAGGCCCTGGTTTGGGTATTCGTGTGATGGGGGCCATCACTGAAGATCGCCTAGAAATCGTCCGTGAATCCGACTGGATTCTTCGTGATGAAATTGCGAAGGCTGGTCTTGAAAACGATGTTTGGCAGTACTTTACGGTCCTAACAAACAACAAGTCCGTTGGGGTCATGGGTGATTTCCGTACTTACGAGTACACGATTGCCATTCGTGCCATTACATCAATCGATGGCATGACGGCCGACTTTGCCCGTCTGCCATGGGATCTTTTGCAAAAGGTTTCCTCACGTATCGTAAACGAAGTGGACCACATCAACCGCGTCGTCTACGACATTACGGCTAAGCCACCTGCAACGGTCGAGTGGGAATAGAATTTCTAACTATTGAAATAAAATCAAAGACTGTCTCTTTGCAAAAAGGGACAGTCTTTTTGTATTAATTTTAGTTATTTTTGTTTTTTTAATAAAAAAATGGGTTTATATTTCATTCCGATTACTTTTTTGTAATTTTAATGTTTCATTTTTCAAAAATGGCAATTTTATGCGTTATACTGCGAGATGATTGATTCAAAAGTGTGATACAAAAAGCTGGGTTGAGTTCGATAGTGAAGCAATTTTTTAGGACTGTTACTGGCAATCATACTAACGAGCAATGGTAACTTGTTATTCAGCAGAGGTGAAGGGAGATCATCGATGAAGTATTTAAAAGATAAAAATGTCAAAGAGCATATCAAAATGTATAAATCCGGCAAAAACTGGTTGTTTGCAGGAATTGTTACATTAACCATTGGAGTTGGCGCCGTTAGTTCGATTAATGGCATCAGTCTTCCTGGTTATGCACCAGCAATTAAAGCATCAGCGGATGATGGAACAAGGCCATACTGGTTCGGGCAGAATGCGAATTATTTCAAGCATTATAAGGAAACCCCTCAATCAACCTCTGTTCCCGAAGCGAAGCAAGCCACTTGGCAGACTGGTAAGACAGCGAACGAAATCACAAGTTTGAAGAATGATACGAGTTTTACGTTTGATTCGTTGACTTATGACGCAAGTACTAACAAGTACACCATGTCCTTGACTTTTAAGGTGCCTATCTTAGCAACGAACGGGTCATCTCGTTCGTCTTATTTTGATCTGGCTTTTTCACAGTCAATGACATCAAAAATCAAGAGTACGCCTAGTTTTACCGCAGCCTCAGGTAGTCACGCGGATTTGAATTTTACTAACAATGTGTATAGTAACAGTTTTAACGCTGGATCGACCGTTGGTGGAACGTCAAAGATGTCCTTGGTCATTGACCCTGTTAAGATTACGCAAAGCGATAAAGTGACGGGAATGTTCTCTTCTGATACGGGAACAACGGGATACCACCCAATTTTTTCAACGGTGCGCACGCTGGGCTATGACGACTTTGGACAAAAGTTTAACGATGCGTTGCTTGCACAAATGAAGAAAAATTCAAATGTTAACGTTGATAAAAAAACTAATTTGACACAAAATCAAAAGAATACCTTCCACGATAAAATCAATGGCGAAAGCACTGACAATGATTTTGTTACTGATATGAATAACATTGATAATAGTGTGAATAGTGCTGATGCTACTGCAGCCGGTTTAGTTAGTGTAAAAAATGACGCAAAAGATGCTGTGAAACAAGCTGCCACCACTGCAAAGAATAAAATTGATGGCACAGCTGGTTTAACCTCAGACCAGAAAAATGAAGCAAAAGCAAAGATTGATGCAGATGTTACAAACGCTAACAATAACATCGACAACGCAACGGATAGTGATGCCATTACCAAGGCAAAAAACGATGGCATCACTACCATCAATAATGAAGCTGATAATGCCGCAGAAAAGGCGACAGCTAAGTCAGCCATCGATCAGTCAGTAACCGATGCTAAAAAACGAATTGCTTCCATGTCTGACCTTTCTGACGCAGACAAGACAAATGCTGAAAATAAGGTTGATCAAGACGCTACAAGTGCCAAAACAAATATTGATAACGCAGTGGACAGTAAGGGAATCGATGCTGCCAAAACGGCAGGACAAGCAGCGATTAAAAAGGATGCTGACAATGCCGCCGGTCAGGGAGAGGCTAAGGCGAATGCGAAATCAAGTATTGACCAAGCTGCTACTGATGCTAAGTCCAAGATTGATGGTTTGTCCAACCTAACACCCGAACAAAAGTCAGCCGCTAAGGCCAAGATTGATGCGGACGCCGACGCTGCCAAGAAGAACGTGGATAACGCCACGGATACAGATGCTATCAACAAAGCAAAGAGCGATGGTAATGACAACATCGATAACGATGTGAACGCTGCGACTTTGGATAATGATAAAGCCGGTGCCAAGTCAGACATCGACCAAGTCGCTACTGATGCAAAGAACAAGATTGATGGCTTATCTAACCTAACGCCAGAGCAAAAGTCAGCTGCTAAGGCTAAGATTGACGCCGATGCCGACGCTGCCAAGAAGAACGTGGATAACGCCACTGACACAGATGCTATCAACAAAGCAAAGAGTGATGGTAACAACAGCATCGATAATGATGTGAACGCTGCGACTTTGGATAATGATAAAGCCGGGGCAAAGTCGGACATCGACCAAGCAGCAACGGATGCGAAGAACAAGATTGATGGCTTATCCAACCTAACGCCAGAGCAAAAGTCAGCTGCTAAGGCTAAGATTGATGCGGATGCCGACGCTGCCAAGAAGAACGTGGATAATGCTACGGATGCAGACGGTGTTAACAAGGCAAAGAGTGATGGTATCGATGCCATTAACAAAGAAATTAAGACAGATACGGATGTTAATGACGCGAATGGTGCCAAAAACGCTGCGAAGTTAAGTATCGACCAAGCTGCTACCGATGCCAAGAACAAGATTGACGGTTTGTCCAACTTAACACCAGAACAGAAATCCGCAGCCAAAGCCAAGATTGACGCCGATGCCGACGCTGCCAAGAAGAACGTGGATAACGCTACGGATACAGATACTGTTAATAAGGCAAAGAGTGATGCCAATAACAGCATCAATAACGATGTGAACGCTGCGACTTTGGATAATGATAAAGCCGGGGCGAAGTCGGACATCGACCAAGCAGCGACCGATGCCAAGAACAAGATTGATGGTTTGTCCAATCTAACGCCAGAACAGAAGTCAGCTGCTAAGGCTATGATTGACGCTGACGCTGCTGCCGCTATGAAGAACGTGGATAACGCGACTGATGCAGACGGCGTTAATAAAGCAAAGAGTGATGGTAACAACAGTGTCAATAATGATGTGAACGCTGCCACTTTGGATAATGAAAAAGCTGGGGCGAAGTCGGACATCGACCAAGCAGCGACCGATGCCAAGAACAAGATTGATGGTTTGTCTAACTTAACACCAGAACAGAAATCAGATGCTAAAGCTAAGATTGACGCTGACGCCGCTGCCGCTAAGAAGAACGTTGACAACGCCACGGATGCGGACGGCGTTAACAAGGCAAAGAGCGATGGTATCGATGCCATTAACAAAGAAATTAAGACAGATACGGATGTTAATGATGCGAATGGTGCCAAAAACACTGCTAAGGACGGTATCGATCAAGCAGCAACGGATGCTAAGGCTAAGATAGATGGCTTATCCAACCTAACGCCAGAGCAAAAATCCGCAGCCAAGGCGAAGATTGATGCTGATGCAGATGCTGCCAAGAAGAACGTGGACAACGCTACGGATACAGATACTGTTAATAAGGCAAAGAGTGATGCCAACAACAGCATCGATAACGATGTGAACGCTGCGACTTTGGATAATGCCAAAGCCGGGGCAAAGTCTGACATCGACCAAGCAGCAACGGATGCTAAGGCTAAGATTGATGGATTATCCAACCTAACGCCAGAGCAAAAGTCCGCAGCCAAAGCCAAGATTGACGCGGATGCCGACGCTGCCAAGAAGAACATTGACAACGCCACCGACGCAAACGGCGTTAACAAGGCAAAGAGCGATGGTATCGATGCCATCAATAATGATTCTCAAGCCAACACGGATACCGATAATACGAATGGTGCTAAAAACGCTGCTAAGGCTGGTATTGACCAAGCAGCAACGGATGCAAAGAACAAGATTGATGGTTTGTCCAATTTAACACCAGAACAAAAATCAGCTGCTAAGGCCAAGATTGATGCGGATGCCGAAGCTGCCAAGAAGAACGTTGACAACGCCAAGGATAGTGATGATGTCAATAAGGCAGCTACAGAAGGTAACAGCAACATTAACAACGATGTGACTGCTGCCACTTTGGATAATGCCAAAGCCGGTGCCAAGTCGGATATCGACCAAGCTGCTACTGATGCCAAGAATAAGATTGATGGTTTGTCCAATATAACGCCAGAGCAAAAGTCAGCTGCTAAGGCCAAGATTGACTCCGATGCTGACGCTGCCAAGAAGAACATTGATAATGCGACCGACGCAGACGGCGTTAACAAGGCAAAGAACGATGGTATCGATGCCATTAACAAAGAAATTAAGACAGATACAGCTATTAACAATTCAAATGGTGACAAGAACGCTGCTACCTCCGACATCGATCAAGCCGCTACCGATGCCAAGAACAAGATTGATGGATTATCCAACCTAACGCCAGAGCAAAAGTCAGCTGCTAAGGCTAAGATTGACGCTGATGCCGACGCTGCCAAGAAGAACGTTGACAACGCCACCGATGCAAACGGCGTTAACAAGGCCAAAAATGACGGTATTGCTGCCATCAATAAGGATTCTCAAGCCGAAATAGCTACTAATAGCACAAATGGTGCTAAAAACGCAGCTAAGGCCGGTATCGACCAGGCAGCTACTGATGCTAAGAACAAAGTCGACGGTCTATCCAACCTAACGACAGCACAAAAGTCAGCCGCTAAGGCTAAAATCGATTCTGACGCTGACACAGCTAAGAAGAACATTGATACTGCTGGGGATGCAAATGGCGTGAACCAAAAGATGGCAGATGGTCAAACAAGCATTCATTCGGATGTGAAAGAAGACGTTAAAAACAGTATCGATAACAATGCTGCCAAGGCGATTGAAAAAATTAACAAGATGCCTGATTTAACGTCAGAACAAAAACAGCAAGCAATCGATAAGGTTAAGAGCGATGCTAATCAGGCAAAGGAGACCGTTGACAATTCGGCTAATTCTGATGATGCCAACCAGGCTGGAGCTGCTGGCGACGCAAACATCTTGAACGACACAAAGACAACGGCTCATCAATCCATTGCCGAAGCAACAAAGAAGGCGAAGGATCAGATTAACAGTATGAAGAACTTGACGTCTGAGCAGAAAGCCGACGCTCTTGCCAAAGTCAATCAGGATGCAAGAGCAGCCAATGCCACTATTGATAAGACGGCTGACGTTGACGGAATTAGCGGAGCTGTTACTGCTGGTGCCCAAACAATCACTGTTGATATTAAAGAGCCAAAGGCCATTAATGACTCCGTGAAAAGTGAGAAGCGCACTGTTCAACAAACGAATTTGCCCGAACAGAAAAAGGTCGAAAATGACAGTGCAGCATTACCAAAGGCTGCCAAAGTACTCTCAAGTACTTGGACAAGCCTTGTCGGTTTCCTTATGCTCGTTTCTGCAATGGCTACGATGATGTTTAGCAAAGAGAATAAGAAAGAAAAATAAGTTTCCTATTCTTATTTATTGGTTATGAATGCTGCATTTAACCTAGATTAGGGTCCTCTCAAAATGAGAGGGCTTTTTTTATTATAAGGCAGAAAAGCCAATTTAGACCGGCTTAAAGGCGGCTATCGAATGATTTGTCTACCCATTATGCTTGACCGGTAGCCTCTTTAGGACTATTCTAACCTTATAGGAGGGTTTGCTCATGCAGTTTCTAAAAGAACATTTTTCAAGAAAGCGCCAGTATTATATTGTCGGGCTGTTTATTGCACTAGTTGTCGTCGTAGTTGGTGCCTTTGTTCTCGGACAGCAGAGTGCCCAGGTTCATTCTGAAGTGCGGGTCAATCAGCCCACTTCTCAGTCAGATACAAAGGATAAGGCTGCGCAAGAAAAATCTGAAAGTGAAAAAGTTGCCAAGGCTGATGGTGACCAGAATAATGGCGGAAAAGGTTAAACTGTTGTGACTTTTTCTAAATTGGGTTTGAAAAAAGTGGACCCAGTGTTCTACAATGGTGGTGAAGAAATAAAGGAGGCAATTCATGGCAGAAACAATTTTGCAAGAACGGACGACTTTGGCAAACGGTGTTGAGATGCCGGTCTTTGGTCTCGGTGTCTGGAAGTCTTCCAATAAGGAAGCGGCAGAATCTGTTCAAGCGGCAATTAAACATGGTTATCGCATGATTGATACCGCCAAGCAGTACGGTAACGAAGCGGGTGTTGGTTACGGTATTCAGAAAGCCTTGGTCGATAACCATTTGAACCGTAAGGATTTGTTCGTCACGACAAAGATTTTCAATGGTGATCAGGGTTACCTATCTACCCTGCGAAACTTTGATGAGCAGCTGAAGCGTCTTCGCCTAACGTACGTTGACCTGTTGCTCATTCACTGGCCAGTTGAAGGTAAGTACTTGGACACTTGGACTGCCCTTGAAAAGCTCTATCATGAAGGCAAGGTTCGTGCGATTGGTGTTTCAAACTTTGATGAAGCCAATTTGCAAGACATTCAAAACTTGAACCGGTTGATGCCTCAAGTTAACCAAATGGAATTTAACCCACTGGTCCAAGAGAAACACCTCTTTAACAAGATGAATGGACTTGGCATCGCGATGGAAGCCTGGGGACCACTCGGTGGTGGTGAAGCCTTAAACGATGCAACGATTAAGGCAATCGCTGATAAGCATGGTAAGACAACAGCTCAGACGATTCTTCGTTTTGATTATCAGATGGGAGCCATTACCATTCCAAAGTCAGCTCACGAAGAACGCATTGTGGCCAATGCACAAATTGATGACTTTACCTTAACGGATGAGGAAATGGCGCAAATTCAAGCCATGAATAAGGAAAAGCATTCAATTTGGCACGAGGATTTTGCTTGGCACAAGGGCTCAGAAGAGACCGGTGTGAAGGATTCTGTCTCATACTGGGATGATACTGATGAGTACCTTAACAAAGAAGTTGTCTATTAAAGTGAAGTGTTACTAAAAAAAGCTTGCAGAATATTTTCTGCAGGCTTTTTTATAATTGTTTTAAACTGTTTGTTAAATTAGGGGAGTAGAGACGTTTTGCTTGAACTAAGTTTTCAACCCTTTGGGCACCAAGAAGTGTCATGTAGAGGGGCAGTTGTTGCTGCCAAAGACTGATTTCTGCTTCCAATCCTGCTGGACCATCGGCCATTAACGTTTTTAGGAAGTAGCCAGCCGATGATGTTAAGGAAGCGCCAAGCATGAGTGAAATGGTGACATTTTTTGCCGATTGGATCCCGCCCGTTGCAATTATTGGCGTCTTTGCTTCGCTTTTTTCAGCAGCCAAAAGCGATTCGACCGTTGACAATCCAAAGGCAGAAAAATCGATGGGATTCTCATTTTGACGGTCGCGTGCTTGTTCAATTTTAGCAAAGGATGTTCCGTTAGCACCGCCAATGTTAATGGCTGCGGGCTTTAAAGCTGCTAACTGTTTAATTAAATCAGGTCCCATTCCAAAACCGACTTCTTTAATAATGACGGGCACTGGTGATTTGGCGATAACTGATGCTAAATTATCAAGCCAGTAAAAGCGCCGATCACCCTCAGCCATGGCGAGTTCTTGTGCCAAATTGACATGGAGCTCAATGGCGTTGGCTTCAATCATGTTCACGGCTGCACGCACGTTCTCAATGGGATGATCGGCACCTAAATTGGCAAATAAGAAACCATTTGGATGTTTCTCACGAACAATCTGAAAGGAAGCGGCTTGGGCAGCATCTTTTAGTGCCACTGATTGTGAACCAACGGCCATGGCCAAGTTCTTTTTCGAAGCAACGGTTGCTAAATCAGCGTTGACACGCATCGTTGAAGCCGAACCGCCCGTCATGGCTTCAATATAAAAAGGCCAGTCAAAGTGCTGACCGAATAGTTCAACGGAGTGGTCCACCGTCGCAACGGATTGATTGTTTAGAGGACCTGGTACCCAACGCACATCATCAAAGGTTGGCCCGATGACTGGGTTCTTCTCCTCACGCCAAAACTTGGTTGCTAGGGAGAGGTGCTCATTTTTTCGATTTGATTGGGCGTGGTTCATGGTCAATGTCTTTCTAGTTATCTGATTCAATAAGATGGAGGCCCGCTAAACGAATCGCCGTTCGAACGGGGAAGAGGGAGTGTTGGTCATTTCCAACGACAAAGCCGTTGTCACCGAAACCAGCTCCTGAAATTTTTCCTGCAATATTGAGTCGTTCAATAATGTGAAGAAAAGCAGCGAGTTTGGCCGTTTGGTAACCCTCAGGTAGCTGTTGGATTAGGGCGGATTGGTTTTGTGCGAGCGCTAGACGAAAGGCAGCATAATCCTGTTCTTGCAAGGAATGAAAGGCGGATTGTACCGCCTTTCTTGATGGTTCCAACAGTCCCTTTAAATCGTTATGGTTAGCCAGTGCTTTTCTGGTTGAGGCGGGCTCCGAACTGGCAATAATTGCAAAAGACCAACCGCTTGGCCAGTTAATTTTTTCAATCTTCAGATGTTGCCAATCAAGACTGGTAAAGTCTGTGAGCAGCCATTCTTTCTCTAAGGCTATCCAGGCTGGCGACTGATAGTAGATGAGCGCGGCAAAGGCAGAGACTGCAATATCACCAAGAGAACCTGAATCCTGAACCAGGTAGTGGGCAAAGGCGGCTTCTTTGAAGACTGCCAGCGGGTCGACCGTTGTTAAGAAAGCAGTGTGCATGGCTTTCACGATTGCCACCGTGACTGCGGCTGAAGAACCAAGTCCTAACTTACCGGTACTGTTTTTCATCGTCGAACTGATGTCTAGCTCGACGTTTGGCAGAGTTCCAAAATCAAGGGAAGGGTGTGCTTGCTTAAAAACAGCTAACGCTGCCTTAATAAAAGTCCAAGACCCAGTCTGCAGGGATTGACGATTATAGTTAGAAACTGTTGCCCAATCCGTCTGAAAAGTCGATTGGTATTCGGACGAAGAAAGCGTTATCTGTCCTTTTGCCGTTGACTTTGAAACGGTAAAATCGATGGTAATGCCCCGATTAATGACGGTGATGAGGGCTGGTTGACCTGGGACTGTGACAGCGTACTCACCAGCTAAAAAGAGCTTGCCCGGTGCGTGAATCCGTTCATGTTTATTCATAAGAAATACCTGGACCCGGAGTCGCAATATCAAACTGAATCTTGAGGAAACGCTTAGCGAGGGATTCTTTGATTGCATTGGCTTCGTTCAAAGTCGTGATAATCTTGACGTTTGGACCGGCATCCATCGTGGCGTAAGCGGTGTAACCGGCCTGGCGAAGGGCCTTCACTTCGTCTAAAATTTGCATGGTTTGAGCATTGAAATAAGTGAAACGCTGATCCTTAGCCGTTAGGTTTAAGTTATGCATTCCCAATGCATTTGCCTCCGCAATTTCACCAACCCGTTTGATATCGGCTTTTTTTAACGCATCCTCCATATCAACTAATTGGCGAGCAGATTCCTCAACCCAGGCAGCGTAATTGGGTGATGTTTGGGCGCGCCGCATGCCTTCAGTTGACGAAACCTTCTTAACAAGACCAGAAATCTTGCAAACAACCAATGCAATCGGCATATCGGGCGTATCAAAATGCGTTGCATACGAACTGGCGTCATCGTGACCTTTTTCCCAGATGGCAAAGTCGGGGAAAAAAGAACGAGTCGCCGATCCTGAGCCCCGTCGAGCCAAACGTGATAAATCTTCGAGTGAAAGTTGCCAGTTGTTGAACTTGGCAACAGCTGCCGTTAGGGCTGCAAACGAAGAAGCAGACGAGGCAAGTCCGGCCGAAATGGGGACTTTATTCGTTGAAATGACACGAAGTGGTGGAAAATCTTGAACTTCCTCTCGTAAAATATTCAGAAATTCATGGACGCGCTTTGCATCCTGAGGGAGCTCGTTGATGAGTAGCGAATCAACGTCAGCTTCTTCCACCTGTGTCTTGGTGTAGTATTCCTTCAACGTGAGTGAAAGCGACGATGTGGTGGGAAGGTTCAAAACGGGGTCGGCCTTTCCCCAATATTTAATTAAGGCAATGTTGGTGTGGGCGACAGTCGTTGCTCCTGCTTGTTGGGTCATGGAAAACTCCTTTGGTCAGTTCATGACGTATTATGTTAGGAAAAATTTAGAGTGGTTGAATCCAGGTCTCTTGGGCACCTGCTTTTTTGAGTGCCAGCACGACTTTTTCGGCATCTTCATCCGTTTCGACAAGGGCAATCATGGCTCCGCCGATGCCGGATCCGGTCAACTTGGCACCGAGTGCCCCTGCGTCGATAGCGGCAGCAACGAGTTGATCGAGTTTGGGATGGGAAACCTGCAAGGCCTGTAAGTCATGGTGGGCAGATGTAAAGAGCTGTCCGAGGGCGATGGCATCGTTTTCTTGGAGCGCTTTTTTGACCCCGTAGGCCAACTCGCCCAGATGCTGAATAGCTCCCCAACTGTCGTCGTAATGTTGTTTTAGTTGTTCCTTTACAATGTTAACCGCCCTTACGGTTTGCCCTCGCACACCCGTATCGGCCAGGACCAATGTGGCATCAAGCGTTGTTTCAAAAGTCGCGCTAATCCGGTCCTTGAACCAAACCGGTTCTTCAGATGAAACGGTTGCCGCATCAATACCTGAGGGGGAACCGTGTGAAATGTTTTCAGCTAACGAAGTATAGTGGGCCAGTGTTTTGTTCGATAACGATTTATCTTGCCATTTAAAAAAGGCTCTCGTGATAGCGGTTGCCAATGCAGCCGAGGCCCCAAATCCCCGTTCCTGTGGAATGTTTGATTCAATTTCCAGCAAGAAACCGGTATCAGCCTTGTCGTCATCTTTCAACAGGGCAACGATTAACTGACGAATGCCCTCCAAGTCGGCACCTAATTCTGATAGTTCGTGTGCACGGCCAGTTAAGATAATGGTTTGCCCTTTTTCTAAGTGTTGGAAGCTGGCGCTAACAACTAAATCGAGAAGGGGAATGGCCACGGCGGGTTGGTTGTAAACAACGGCGTGGTCGCCAATGAGAATGGCTTTGGCATGTGCTTTTCCAGTTCCAATTTGATTTTTTTTCATATGTAAAGACTCCAATAATTAAACATATTGTACCGCACCGCCCTAAGTAGTGTAAAATGGCAACGGAAAGTGCTTTTTGTCATTTTAGATAAAACAGATTAAATTACGTGATATCTATAGGGGTGAGGAGCATAAAATCACAAGTGAAAGGAGACCTGATGAAAGAATCAGCCGCCTTTGTTATTGTCGATTTAGAGACAACGTCACCTTCCGTAGAGAATGGTGGCCGAATTATCCAAATTGGCATGACTTTCGTAAAAAACAAAAAAATCGTGGAACACTTTGACTCTTTTGTGAATCCAGCGCAACCGATTGACCGAAAGATTCAACAGCTTACCCACATTAGTCCTTCGGACGTGCAGGACGCGCCATTCTTTGAAGAACTAGCACCATCCCTACAGGCGCTGCTGCAGGGACAGGTTTTTGTGGCCCACAATGTTAACTTCGATTTGCCTTATTTGAACGCAGAATTTGCGCGTGTTGGGTTACCGGAGTTGGACTTACAGGCCATCGACACCGTTCAATTGGCCCAAATTCTTTTCCCAACGGCTCCTGGGTACCGTCTGTCGGATTTAACTACTTACCTGGATTTGCCATTGACTCAGGCACACCGAGCTAACGCTGATGCCGAAGCCACGGCCTACCTCATGTTAGCGCTATGGCAAAAAGCGCAAAGCCTACCCGAAAAAACGAAGCGAACGATGCTTTCTGTTGATTGGGGATTGATTCGGCAAAGCCAAGACTTTCTTAAAATGGCTGCCAAGTCCCGGGGGACTTTTGAGAAAAGGCAACTGGTTGCTCGCGTACGAGAAAGCATGCAGGCAGGACGCCGTCAGCCTGAGAAAAAAACAGTGGGGACAAAGGGCAATGTCCTGCCTTATCCCCAAACAGTTGAAGAAAAGAAGCGCTTCTTTGGACCCGACCTTGAAATTGATGAGCAACGGAATAGCTTTATGAATCGGGTTTTCCGTCTTATCAATGGGAATCAGCATGAGCTGGCCATTATGCAGACTGAACCGCAATTGAAGAAAACGCTGGCCTATCTTTTACCATTGCTTTTCACTAAAAAGAGAAAGACAAAGTGGCTATTAACTGATGATTTGTCCTTAATTCATCATCAGAAGCAGTTATTAGCATCATTAACCGACCATTTACCAGCGGTCGGCATTCGGTTTGCTTCTCTTTACCAACCATCTGACTACTTGGATGAACAAAAATTTCGTTCAGCCATCAAGAAGGCAAAGGAAAAGGGGGGGATGCTGTGGCAGGCTCAAGTCCTGGTTTGGTTATCAGAGAGCCCGACAGCGGCTTTTGCTGAGTTACCCCGGGGTATTCGTTCGCATCCCGATTTACTACAGGTGGCTGCTGACGAAGAATCGGCAGTATTCCGTCAGGCTTATGCGGAGGCCAAGCAAGCAGATATCCTTTTGGCTCCATACCAAACGTTCTTTTCTTATGGTAAGGCCATCAATGATGACCAGCAGCGAAAAGAAAAACCAGCCGTTATTCTGGAGAAACCGATTGGATTGCAGCAGGCCATTCAGGAGAGTCAGGGACTAGCTCTGACGCTTGGTTATTACCAAGACCAGGTCGCTCGTTTAGCAGACCAAGCGGCACAGCTGCCAGCCAAGAAAAGGGGTGTTTGGCAGGTTAATTTGCACAACTGGTCGGTTGCATGTCAAAAGATTGATCAAAATTTGAGCGAAAAAGAGGCTTTGAAGGCGTCTAAGGCCATTTTAGATCGGCTCATTACCATTCTTGACCTGGCTAAAAAAGTCGATTTTCACTGTCGATTACGGGTCGAAGATCTTTTGGAAAAGCGCAGTAAACTGGCTTGGCTAGCTGCCCATCAAGAATGCGTCAAGAAGACCTATTGGACAATTGATGACGAACGGGCTCAGCAAAACCTGACTTTCGAAGTGGATGAATCACTCCTTTACCAAAAGTATTTTGTCAAGCAACTGAGCCAGTTGGTGACGGTATCGGCCTTTTACCCTAGTGAATTGCGCCAGTTCTTAGCGACACTTCCAGCTGGTATAAAAACAAGTGATTTTGATGATGATGCGTCGGATGATGCGCCAACACGCCAACTAAAAGCGGTGCTATCCGCTGAACGAAACGAAGATAAGCAAATTCAGGCACTTTTTGAATCCAATCGGAAACACTTTCTTTTCGTGGTTGATGACTTTTCAGCCGTGAAACATTGGTATTACAAGCTTTCCAATAAGTACGGTGATGATTACATGGTTTACGGTCAAGACCTGTCAGCTCCCTTGAAAAAGGCTGCCTGGCAGGCTTCGGGTGAAGAACAATCAATCCTTGTGACAACACCGGCCTTTCTAAAGGATCTCTATGAGCAAAGTTTGCCACTGCCAGAAGTGGTTGTTTTGCCTCGAGCCAATCGTTGGCTCAGTCAAGAGGACCTTCTTCTCTTAGTGACGGCCATGATGAAGAATACGCAGTCGTTGTTAATGGCTTCGTTGAGTCAAAAGCAGGAACAAACCGTGGCAAACCACTTACACGTATTAAACGGTGGGCGTCGGGTAGCCAAGGTATCGGTACTACGAAAAAAATAAGTAAAAAGACGGGGAAACCGTCTTTTTTCTTTGAAAAAATAGTTGAAATTTACTTGGATTTTCCGGCTTATGTGGGGCATTTTTGCTATAATATTTAACAGTAGAGCGATTTTAAAGAGGTTTGCATGGAAAGACATGACAATTTTCGGGTTCAGATGACCCGGCCAAAGCGGTTTTCTTGGTCAAAGTTCGTGGTAGTGATTCTTGCCGCTCTTATCCTACTGGCCGCTGCCTTTGGCCTGTATGCCTATATGGCTTTACGGCCAATGGCAAAGGCTGAAAGCACTGTTCAACGGGTAGTGAAAGATAAAACATCGTTAACCAACCTACATGATTTAACGGTTGACTACCGGGATGGTACGACTTACGCCGTGTTGGGGACACAAGATGGTAAGCAAAAAGTTGCCGTGATGCATGGAAAGAACGGCCAGGTGAAGGTTTTTGATTATGGAAAGGGACTTTCCAAAAAGTCCTTGAAAAATAAGTTGCAAGATCAGTACGCTGCAAAGCGTATTTACTCAGCTAACCTTTCCGAATACCAAAACACGTTGGTCTGGGAAGTTTCTTATCAGTCTAAGGATGGTAGCTTAAATTACCTAACGTTGGACTATCAAAACGGAACGGTCTACCGTGCCGTCAATGGAATTTAGAGGGAACATGTTATCAGATAGTGAATTTTCGAAACGCTCACAAGCTGTTCTGCCTTCGGCTACGTTAGCCGTTTCCAAGAAAGCGAAAGAGCTAAAAGCAGCTGGTGAAGCGGTGATTAACCTTGGGATGGGGGAACCTGACTTTGAAACCCCAGAACCAATCGCTGAAGCGGCTATCAAAGCAATCCGGTCAGGAAAAACCTCCTTTTACACACCTGTTGGAGGGACGTTGGGTCTTCGAACTGGTATTACGCAACTAACCAAAGAGCTGACTGGTCAGTCGCTCAATGTTAATCAAGTTACCGTTGCAACCGGGGCTAAAATGGCCCTTTATGCGCTGAATCAGATTCTAATTAATCCTGGCGATTTAGTTGTGTCTGCTAAGCCTTATTGGGTGTCTTATGCGGAACAAGTTCATCTCGCAGAGGGGGAATTCCAGGCGATTGGGGATGCTCAAACTGGAAAGTTGACGGTTGAAGCCTTGGAAGAACTTGATCGGGTTCCAAAGCTCATTATTTTGAATAACCCAACGAATCCATCCGGCATTTTGTACAGTCGAGAAGAGCTACTTGCCTTGCTGGAGTGGACGGAAAAGCACGCTGTCTTTTTGATTGTGGATGAGATTTACGGTCGCTTGGTGTACAACGGGGCCACCTTTACTTCCGTGCTTTCCTTGAAGGCACTGACGAACTCAAAGGTCATTGTTGTTGATGGCGTTTCGAAGTCCTACTCCATGACCGGTTGGCGAATCGGTTGGGCTTTGGCCGATGAAACCATCATTCGGCAGCTGAACAAGGTGCTTGGGCACATGACTTCAGGTCCAACGGCCGCCGCTCAGGCAGCTGCTGAAGCGGCCGTCACCGGGGATCAAGGGGTTGTTGAGGCCATCCGCTTGACTTTCCAAGAGAGACTCAACTGGACCTATGATCAACTGGAGGCCATCGATGGCTTGACGCTCGCCGCAAAGCCTGAAGGGGCGTTTTATTTCTTTATCAAAATCGATCAGCCCGTTCTTGACCGCCTCGGACTTAATTCTTCGGCTGCTTTCGCTGAAAAGCTACTCGAAGTTGAAAAAGTCGCGCTGCCGGCCGGTGAGGGTTTCGGTATGCCAGGTTACCTGCGGCTTTCTTATGCACAGGACCAAGCCTCCATTGATGAGGCCATTGCACGAATTAAGCGTTTTATCCAAGAATAGTCACTGACAAGCCATGTTTGGCTGGAATAATATCGAAGGAGGAGGGGCTTGCCCCCACAAGAAAATGACAGAGCAAACGATGCCGACAATTCAAATCAAAGATGCGCCAGACTACGTTGGTCAACGAGTAAAAATCGGGGCCTGGTTACGCCAAAAGCGTGGTTCTGGAAAGATGGTTTTCCTACAACTACGTGATGGTTCTGGCTTCTTCCAGGGGGTTGTTGCAAAAGCAGACGTCTCTGAAGAAGTGTTTGAAACTGCCAAAGAGTTGAAGCAAGAAACGTCGATGTATGTATACGGCGTGATTCATGAGGATGCTCGTTCGGCTTTTGGTTACGAAATGAAAGTCGATCACATTGACATCATCGGTGAGTCCCACGACTATCCAATCACGCCAAAGGAACACGGTACCGAATTCCTTTTTGATGAACGTCATCTGTACCTTCGTCACTTGAAGCCATACGCCACCCTGAAGATTCGGAACACGCTAATTGCCGCAACCTATGAGTTTTTCAACAAGGAAGGCTTCATTAAGTTGGATGCGCCTTTGTTGACGGGGTCGGCTCCTGAGGGAACGACGGAATTATTTGAAACCGATTACTTTGGTCAAGATGCCTACCTGTCGCAAACAGGACAGCTCTACGCCGAAGCCGGAGCAATGGCCTTTTCAAAGGTCTTCACTTTCGGACCAGCCTTCCGTGCCGAAAAGTCAAAGACTCGTCGGCATCTGACTGAATTCTGGATGATTGAGCCGGAAATGGCTTTCTATGATCAAGACGCTTCCATGGCATTACAAGAACGTTATGTGGCTTTCTTGATTGAAAAAGTTCTCGAACAAAACGATCAAGAATTAGACATGCTGGGCCGTGATAAGGAACTCTTGCGTTCTTATACGCAATTGCCATTCCCACGTGTTTCATATGATGACGCCATTACGCTTTTGCAGGACAACGGTTTTGACGTCGAATGGGGCGTTGACTTTGGTTCGCCCGAAGAAACTTTCTTGGCTAACCACTTTTCAAAGCCCGTCTTTATCGTGAACTTCCCGAAGGCAATCAAAGCTTTCTACATGAAGCGACACCCCGAGCGTGAGGATGTCGTGATTTCAGCGGACCTCTTGGCACCAGAAGGGTACGGTGAGATCATTGGAGGGTCCGAGCGTGATACGGACTACGATTATTTGAAGCAACGGATTGAAGAAGATGGTCTGGGACTAGAAGAATATAGCTGGTACTTGGATTTGCGCAAGTACGGTTCTGTTCCTCATTCTGGCTTTGGACTTGGTTTGGAACGAATGGTGACCTTTGTCACGGGCGAAGAGCACATCCGTGAAGCCATTCCATTCCCACGGATGACGCACCGTTTGCGTCCTTAATGCAGCCTTAAAAAGCGCCCAAGTTCGACTTGGGCGCTTTTCTACGAAAATGAGGGGATGTGCGATGGAAGAGAACGTCAAAACCTTAATTAACGCCGGGCAAACCACGGTTTATAACTACCTATTGGCTCATTACCGTGATATTGGCATGGATAATGATGACCTGGTGATTTACATGCAAATTCATCACTTGCAAAGTCAAGGGGATCAAGCAACATTAGCTGCGCTGGCTAAAACCATGCGGGTAACGGAACAAGCTGTTTCAAAACGAATTCAACGTTTTGTTCAACAGGATTTGGTGACGGTCCAAAATTTGGGCAATCGACAGGAATACTTTGATTTTAGTCCGCTTTTCGATCAGTTACTCAATGGCAAGCAGGTCAATCAGGATAACCAGGTTGTTTCAACTGGCCAACAAAGTCGCCGACAAGTTGTTCGAACCTTGCAGGGAGAGTTTGGCCGCCAACTTTCCCCGATGGAACTTCAAACGGTGAATCAATGGTTTGAGATCGAACATTTTGATCCGAACATGATGATTCTTGCCATTCAAGAAGCGATTGCTAACAACGCCCGCTCGTTGCGCTACATTGAGAGTATCCTAATTAATTGGAAGAAAGCCAACCTAACGTCGCCTCAGGCAGTTCAAATTGCTAAGGAGCGCCGTCGTGGTGTGGTGTACGATGCTGGTCAATCTTCCAAGGCGAAGGGCAACCAATCTGAAAAGAGACAGCCGACGGTTCCAATCTTTAAATTTGATGATTTGTGAGACTATTTAACAACGATTTTGCCATCCTCGTCCTGGTGGAAACCCAAAACAGGGGTGGTTTGTTCATTTAAAACAGTGAATAGGCTGGCTCTGTCCCCAACTTGGGAAAGTCTGGTTTGGACTTGTTCCAGAGAGAGCGGGCGTCCAGTTTTGCTGAGGACAAGGCCAACCTGACTATCATCGTCCAAAAACCGTAGGGCCGTGATGGGTTGGATATCCTGACGTTTTTCATCAATTTGCCCGTAAAGCAGTGTCTTAGGATCGCAATAAGTTGTGAGAGAAAAGAAGTCGAAAACATTCATAATAGCTACATTATAAAGGAAAAAAATGGAAAAGAAATACACAATCATGGTAACGGTTGCTGCTGGTTTGGAATCAGTAGTTGGCCAAGAATTAAAAAACATGGGGTACGATGTTCGTATCGACAATTACCGGTTTTTTTTTGAAGGAACACAGGCTGACATTATGCGTGCCAACCTTTGGTTGCGAACGGCCGACCGTGTAAAAATCGTGATTGGTTCTTTTGAGGCTCGTACTTTTGAAGAACTCTTTCAGGGAATTAAAGCACTGCCCGTTGAGGATTACTTGAACTACGATACTGAATTCCCAGTGGCTGGTCGTTCCCAAAAGTCGATCCTGCACTCGGTTCCCGATGTGCAATCCATTACCAAAAAAGCCATTGTTGAAAAACTGCAAGAGGCCTATCATGTTCGGACGCGCCTGCCTGAAAACGGTTTTTTTGCCCAATTGGAGGTGATGATTACAAAGGACAAAGTGATGTTGACCTTAGACACCACTGGTCCCTCGCTCTTTAAACGTGGTTATCGTGTCGAAAAGGGAGCGGCTCCTTTGAAAGAAAATTTTGCAGCCGCTTTGGTCTTATTAACGAATTGGCGGAAGGACTTGCCCTTTGTTGATCCAACGTGTGGCTCGGGGACAATTGCCATTGAGGCTGCCTTAATTGGTCGAAACTTGGCCCCTGGTCTAACCCGGACTTTTGCAATCGAAAAGATGGATTGGTTTGACACTGACTTGTCCGACACCATTCGCGATGAAGCAGAAGAGAAAGCCGATTATGATACCGTATTGGACATTCACGGTTACGATATTGATTCTCGAATGGTGCGAATTGCCCGAGAAAACGCCAAGCACGCGGGTCTATCGCAAGACATCACGTTTGAAACCATGGATTTGGCTGATTGGCAGCCAGAGAGTGAGCAAGGCGTCCTGGTGGCGAACCCACCATACGGGGAGCGGTTGGGCGAACTCGATGCCGCTGAAGCTCTTTACAGGACTATGGGGAACCTTTACCGGTCATTTGTTCATTGGTCAAAGTATATTTTGACTTCTAACGTGTCTTTTGAAAAATTCTACGGACAGAAGGCGACGAAGAAACGCAAGCTCTATAATGGTCAGTTACGTGTCGATTATTTCCAATATTGGGCAAAACCAATAAAAAAATAAATTATTCAATGTTTTTGGCAGATTCTATAATTAATTTGAACGACAATTGAAAAACAAAAAACCAAAGAATTCTTTACAAGGGTAGTTGCTAGGCAAACCATGTACCTAGTAAGCGCGAGTAGGAGAATCAAATAATTCAAGAAATGGCCAAAGGAATCTGGCTATCCAGTGATCGCGTTTATGGTTATAAACGAATAACAATCGCCTTAAACCGACAAGAAATTAATGTTGGTGTAAGACGATTATGGCAATTATTAAAAGAGGCAAACTGTCCATCAGTGATGACCAAAAAATACCGTAAGCCAGTTACTGAAGTTTGGTATGCACAAGGTCCGAACTTGATTAAGCAGCTTGATGATCAAGTCTGGTGTTTGGTCGGCAGATGTCACCTATATTCGGGTTCCAAGTGGCCAATACATGTATCTAGGAACGGTCTATGATCCGGAAAATCGAAAAGGATTAGCGCATCAGCTAAGTTCAGTTCAAAATGGCCGTTTTGTCTCTGATATTTTGTTAGAAACATTAAGGCAATATCCAAAACCGGCTTATCTGCACCGTGATATGGGGAGCGAGTACACGAGTAGTGTCTTTGAAAATGTACTGGAGACAAATCGCATTCGCCACTCTTATTCGAAGAAAGGGCACCCTTATGACAATGCGAGAATCGAGGCCGTTCATTTAATTTTAAAGAGAGAATTGATTTATCCAAATCGATTTAAGAGTAAATTTAAGCTAGTGACTCGAATTTCGCGGTATATTCACTGATATAATCATGAACGCGTTCACACATACGGAACAAGCTCGGCGATGTAAAAAACTGTCTAACTTATTGACATACGAGCATATTACTGTTACTTTAATATTATAATTGTTGCATTAGTATTAAAAAGGAAGGTATGTGTATTAATGATTTATAACAAGAGGAAACTTAGTAAAGAGAATAGCAAAAAAGTGATGAAAAAAGTAAAAAAGCAGTGGGTTGTTGTATCCATCGCTGCCTTTGCTGTATTGGGTGTGGGGTATTCAGGTATTGCTGATAATACAGCCCACGCTAGTGATGCCTCTCAAACTACTACTGGTTCAGAAGCTAATTCTAGTCAGACATCATCGAAGTCTGAAAGCTCCAGTACGGTTTCTTCAGAATTAAAAGATAATTCAACTTCTGAGGGAACTAATAGTGTAACAAAGTCATCCGATTCAACTTCTGATGATATTAGTGCTAAAAAGTCATCTGATTCAACTTCTGATGATATTAGTGCTAAAAAGTCATCCGATTCAACTTCTGATGATATTAGTGCTAAAAAGTCATCATCTACTGAAAATAATACTGTCGCTCTTCGTAGTGGCGATAGCACTCAACAGCTAGAGGCACTTAAGTCAAATATTTATATGACTAACGTTCCAGCAACGTTAGAGGAAGATAACTGGGCACGTGTTGGACTTCAAGGAAGTTTCACAATTGAGAACAGTGAATTAGTCAGCGGAAATACTATTAAGCTTGCGGATGTCTCAGTCAGTAACCCAACTTCATCAAGTGACGCAATGAGTAATATTGTCAAGCAAGGATCAGATATCGAAGTTGTTGATTCTGACAAGCACGTTTATGGAATCATAAAGTATGTTGGTAATGATCAAGGTACTGGTGGTACTTTAACCTATACAGTAACTCAGTCAAATAATCTTACTGAGGGTGGGGTTACCAATTTCACTATGTCATCAAAATGGTTCTACACTCTTAACTTAGGATTAGGAAGAACTAATTATAGCAAGGCTCCGTTTAAGGCCGATTTTACTGTTAAGGGTTTTGGGGGAAGCAGCAACACAAGTCCAATTCAAATCACACCTTCTCAGATTAAAACCGTAGATGCTCAAAAGATTGAACCGGATGGTGTTGGTGCAGCTCCTACAATTGGTGCGCAAGATAGTGGCGCTACTATTCGTGAGTATTTAGACCATACCGTTATTCCTAACGATACTGAGTTTATGAATTTACAAAATAGTAACGGGACAAGTGGGACTGTTGATTTAACTAATCCAGTTATTAGTTACGAAAAAATCACCAGTAGCCAAAAATTTGATGTTACTAGTGGTAGTGTAGGAATCATTACTTTCTTTGTAAATCCTGATACTAAAAAGGTTCAAGCACTGGATAAGAATCATAATATATATGCCCATTACGGCGGGTATGATTATGCCAAAGAAATTAAACTTTCTACTACTAACGCTGGGGAAGGTTTGAGCCTTGATGATCTAAAAAAAGCTGTTAAGGGTACTGGCTTATACTACTCAATTCAGTCTGATGGGTCTGCATATGTTATTAAATATGTAGACAAGTCTGACCTGATATTAACAACGGATCAAATTAAAGCAGGCGTCGATGCAGATGAGTTGAACGTAACTGATCCATCGTCTAATGCAATGGATTCAAAAAATGCAACTATTGATTTTTATGCACACCAACTACACATGAATGGTGGGGCAGGACGAGTACAAACAGGTACTGGTATCACTGTGTTTGATAAGACAATTGTTGCAACGGTAGATGTTGAGCAACTGGACGCAAACGGAAAAGTTATTGGTACTGCAACAACACAAACTCAACCAAACTCAAGTCACCTCGCAGGTCAATCAGCAGTAAAGGTTCATTATATTGATCAAGATGGTAGAAACCTTTCCTTCATCGACACTACTTGGGGCTTCCCAACTTCAAGTTCTCAAAAGCAAGCCGCCATTAAACCAGCTAGCATTCCAGGCTTTTCAGTTGATACAAGCGCAACGACGATCCCTTCAAATGCTAATGCACCTGAGGGCTCAAAAATCATAACAAATGCAACCGAAGTGGATTTTCCATCTGCCGATACTACAGTTAACTACTATGTAATCTATAAAGGTGATACTCAAAAGGCAAAAGTAACTTTTATTGATGACACTACCAAAAAAGTATTAGCAGAAGAAAATCTTGAGGGGCCTTCAAAAACACTGTCTAATTATCGCCCCCAATCACAAATTAATTTATATGAAAATAGTGGCTATGAGTTAGTATCAAACGATTATCCTACAAATGGGGTTCAATTTGATACTGATGATAGTCATGATCAGACATTCGAAATTCACTTGAAGCATATGACGACAGAATCAACGGAAAGTAAGACGGTTAAGGAAACTATCCATTACGAGTACGCTGATGGAACGGAAGCGGCAAGTACTTACACGAAGGACGTGACCTTTACTCGCACAGCTTATAAGGATGCGGTAACGGGTGACGTCACATATGGTCCATGGAGTGCCGATCAAAGCTTCGTTGCTGTAACCAGCCCAAGCTTGAAGGGTTATACAGCCGACAAGAGTGAAATTGCGGCTCAAACGGTTAATGGTAATTCAAGTGACTTGGACTTCACGGTCAAGTACACGAAGAATGCGCCAGCCGAATCAACGGAAAGTAAGACGGTTAAGGAAACTATCCATTACGAGTACGCTGATGGAACGGAAGCGGCAAGTACTTACACGAAGGACGTGACCTTTACTCGCACAGCTTATAAGGATGCGGTAACGGGTGACGTCACATATGGTCCATGGAGTGCCGATCAAAGCTTCGTTGCTGTAACCAGCCCAAGCTTGAAGGGTTATACAGCCGACAAGAGTGAGATTGCGGCTCAAACGGTTAATGGTAATTCAAGTGACTTGGACTTCACGGTCAAGTACACGAAGAATGCGCCAGCCGAATCAACGGAAAGTAAGACGGTTAAGGAAACTATCCATTACGAGTACGCTGATGGAACGGAAGCGGCAAGTACTTACACGAAGGACGTGACCTTTACTCGCACAGCTTATAAGGATGCGGTAACGGGTGACGTCACATATGGTCCATGGAGTGCCGATCAAAGCTTCGTTGCTGTAACCAGCCCAAGCTTGAAGGGTTATACAGCCGACAAGAGTGAGATTGCGGCTCAAACGGTTAATGGTAATTCAAGTGACTTGGACTTCACGGTCAAGTACACGAAGAATGCGCCAGCCGAATCAACGGAAAGTAAGACGGTTAAGGAAACTATCCATTACGAGTACGCTGATGGAACGGAAGCGGCAAGTACTTACACGAAGGACGTGACCTTTACTCGCACAGCTTATAAGGATGCGGTAACGGGTGACGTCACATATGGTCCATGGAGTGCCGATCAAAGCTTCGTTGCTGTAACCAGCCCAAGCTTGAAGGGTTATACAGCCGACAAGAGTGAGATTGCGGCTCAAACGGTTAATGGTAATTCAAGTGACTTGGACTTCACGGTCAAGTACACGAAGAATGCGCCAGCCGAATCAACGGAAAGTAAGACGGTTAAGGAAACTATCCATTACGAGTACGCTGATGGAACGGAAGCGGCAAGTACTTACACGAAGGACGTGACCTTTACTCGCACAGCTTATAAGGATGCGGTAACGGGTGACGTCACATATGGTCCATGGAGTGCCGATCAAAGCTTCGTTGCTGTAACCAGCCCAAGCTTGAAGGGTTATACAGCCGACAAGAGTGAGATTGCGGCTCAAACGGTTAATGGTAATTCAAGTGACTTGGACTTCACGGTCAAGTACACGAAGAATGCGCCAGCCGAATCAACGGAAAGTAAGACGGTTAAGGAAACTATCCATTACGAGTACGCTGATGGAACGGAAGCGGCAAGTACTTACATGAAGGACGTGACCTTTACTCGCACAGCTTATAAGGATGCGGTAACGGGTGACGTCACATATGGTCCATGGAGTGCCGATCAAAGCTTCGTTGCTGTAACCAGCCCAAGCTTGAAGGGTTATACAGCCGACAAGAGTGAGATTGCGGCTCAAACGGTTAATGGTAATTCAAGTGACTTGGACTTCACGGTCAAGTACACGAAGAATGCGCCAGCCGAATCAACGGAAAGTAAGACGGTTAAGGAAACTATCCATTACGAGTACGCTGATGGAACGGAAGCGGCAAGTACTTACACGAAGGACGTGACCTTTACTCGCACAGCTTATAAGGATGCGGTAACGGGTGACGTCACATATGGTCCATGGAGTGCCGATCAAAGCTTCGTTGCTGTAACCAGCCCAAGCTTGAAGGGTTATACAGCCGACAAGAGTGAGATTGCGGCTCAAACGGTTAATGGTAATTCAAGTGACTTGGACTTCACGGTCAAGTACACGAAGAATGCGCCAGCCGAATCAACGGAAAGTAAGACGGTTAAGGAAACTATCCATTACGAGTACGCTGATGGAACGGAAGCGGCAAGTACTTACATGAAGGACGTGACCTTTACTCGCACAGCTTATAAGGATGCGGTAACGGGTGACGTCACATATGGTCCATGGAGTGCCGATCAAAGCTTCGTTGCTGTAACCAGCCCAAGCTTGAAGGGTTATACAGCCGACAAGAGTGAGATTGCGGCTCAAACGGTTAATGGTGATTCAAGTGACTTGGACTTCACGGTCAAGTACACGAAGAATGCGCCAGCCGAATCAACGGAAAGTAAGACGGTTAAGGAAACTATCCATTACGAGTACGCTGATGGAACGGAAGCGGCAAGTACTTACACGAAGGACGTGACCTTTACTCGCACAGCTTATAAGGATGCGGTAACGGGTGACGTCACATATGGTCCATGGAGTGCCGATCAAAGCTTCGTTGCTGTAACCAGCCCAAGCTTGAAGGGTTATACAGCCGACAAGAGTGAGATTGCGGCTCAAACGGTTAATGGTAATTCAAGTGACTTGGACTTCACGGTCAAGTACACGAAGAATGCGCCAGCCGAATCAACGGAAAGTAAGACGGTTAAGGAAACTATCCATTACGAGTACGCTGATGGAACGGAAGCGGCAAGTACTTACACGAAGGACGTGACCTTTACTCGCACAGCTTATAAGGATGCGGTAACGGGTGACGTCACATATGGTCCATGGAGTGCCGATCAAAGCTTCGTTGCTGTAACCAGCCCAAGCTTGAAGGGTTATACAGCCGACAAGAGTGAGATTGCGGCTCAAACGGTTAATGGTAATTCAAGTGACTTGGACTTCACGGTCAAGTACACGAAGAATGCGCCAGCCGAATCAACGGAAAGTAAGACGGTTAAGGAAACTATCCATTACGAGTACGCTGATGGAACGGAAGCGGCAAGTACTTACACGAAGGACGTGACCTTTACTCGCACAGCTTATAAGGATGCGGTAACGGGTGACGTCACATATGGTCCATGGAGTGCCGATCAAAGCTTCGTTGCTGTAACCAGCCCAAGCTTGAAGGGTTATACAGCCGACAAGAGTGAGATTGCGGCTCAAACGGTTAATGGTAATTCAAGTGACTTGGACTTCACGGTCAAGTACACGAAGAATGCGCCAGCCGAATCAACGGAAAGTAAGACGGTTAAGGAAACTATCCATTACGAGTACGCTGATGGAACGGAAGCGGCAAGTACTTACATGAAGGACGTGACCTTTACTCGCACAGCTTATAAGGATGCGGTAACGGGTGACGTCACATATGGTCCATGGAGTGCCGATCAAAGCTTCGTTGCTGTAACCAGCCCAAGCTTGAAGGGTTATACAGCCGACAAGAGTGAGATTGCGGCTCAAACGGTTAATGGTAATTCAAGTGACTTGGACTTCACGGTCAAGTACACGAAGAATGCGCCAGCCGAATCAACGGATACAACAATTAAAAAGAACCCATCAATCGTTTCCACTCCATTAAACCAGGTTAGTCACCCAATGCACTCAACGAAGGAAAATATTCAACCAGAAACAGGTAAAACTGATAAATCAGGATCTGTACGTGTTTCTTTAATTAGTGGATTGTTTCTTTCTCTAATTGGCTTTGTCACTTTTGGTAAATTAAAGAAAAATAAGAATCAATAAGTTGGTTATTCCATCATGCATTAATGCCCATGATGAATCAATAGAAGGCGTCTTCGTTACTTTTGTAAGTAGCGAGGACGTTTTTTGTTACGATGTTTTATCTTGTCCAGCGGAATTCGCGCAATGCGCTTACTCCCAAAAAAGCGAGCTATCTGCGAACCTTTGATTTCCTTAGGGCCGTTACCCCAAAACGCTGATACGGGATAGGCGTGTATCCATAAGGAGGGTGGCAGTAGTTTCCGTTCAAAACACGTCCAAAGATTGCCGTAGCATGTAACTGGGCAATAAATAATTGGCTATGAATTTGCTCGCCAAGCAAGTGTTTGGTAAAGTGATGGCTCTTGGGCGTAGCAACCTAGGAGGGTCTGAGAGATGTTTTAAGCTCAGATTGGAAGGCCAGTTAAATTTTTTAATTGAAACTTTACCTATTTTAGAGGCGCCAATGGGCAGTAGCTTTATGAAATGCCCAAGTTGATAACAAGCGGACCATGAAATAACAATAATTATTGGATATCAATTGAATTTTTTCAGGGTTGTTGGAATTAAAATTGTAATCTGCCTTGGGGTGAGGATATATTGCTAAAAAAGTTAAGGATGAATAACTAGTTCATTGAGTTATTTGTCCTTTTTACTTAATCTAAACATCGTATTTCTCATTGGAATAAAGCGAAAAAGTTTATATTGAAACTGTAAAGCTAAAATTAATTACTTAACGAAGGTTCTTGCGGTGCAAAATTTTACAAGTTTATGTTTGGCGCAACGGCTGAGGCTGTTATACATGAAGTAACCTATTCAGATTGAACACAAGAAGTCTCATGAAACAGCGGTCGTTCGTTCTCAAGCAAGTTTAATGAATTTATGAAAAAATAAATAATAACATTTCCTCTTAAAACCACATCAATACTGATTCATTGGTTAATATTTTAAAATATGTAGTTTTTTCTTGGAAAAATAAATTGGTTGCTTGTAGGTTAATAAGTTAGACGCTTTTTACATCGTCGGGTTTGATTTATACGTATGAATCCGTTCGTGATTATATCGATGAATATAGCGAGAAATTTGTCCTATCAGCTCAAATTTTTTTCCTAAACCGATTGATATAAATGAATTCTTTTTTCAAAATTTAATGAAATGCTTCGATTCTCGTATTGTCATCGAGATGTCTCTTCTCAGAATATGAGTGGCGAATATTATTTGTTTCTAACAAATTTTCAAAGATACCACTGGTATACTCACTTCCTATATCTCGATGCAAACATGTTAAATTTTGAAATTGGCTCAGTGCATTTAACAAAATGTCGGCGACAAAATGACATTTCGGATTGAACTCAGTTTGTGAGTGAGTGCTTTTCGATTGTCTGGATCATACACCGTTCCTAAATATATATATTGACCACTTGGGACCCGAATATAGGTGATATCTGCAGACAAAACCCTGTACCTATCATAGAGTTGCTTAATTAATTCGGGCGCTGTGTATAAAGAACTTCAGTAACTAGCTTACGGTATTTTTTGGTCATCACTGATTGACAGTTTGCCTTTCTTCATAAGCGCCATAATCTTCTTACACCAACATTGACTCCTTGTCGGTTTAAGACGATTTTTATTCGTTTATAACCATAAACACGGTCACTGGATGGCCAGATTCCTTTGGTCTTTTCTTGAATCAATTGGTTTTCTTGTTCACGCATACTAGGAACATGGTTCGGCAAATTGTAAAAAGTACTCCGTGAATTCTTTAAAGCACGGTGTACCGTTGTCATTCGATGGCCAGTGATTACATTGACTTGGACAGCTGGTAATGTGGTACCACGCTTTAACTTTTTGCCAGTAATACCGACGTTCGCTTTAAAATATCATTTCCTCTCGAAGACTATCATTTTGCTTTTTGATTTTTTTAATCTCATTATTCATGTCAATTTTATCGCCAATCATCTGTTTTTTTACTTGGGACCATTTTGAAACAGTCGTTGAGACTATTTCGAATTCTTATTAAAGGAACCTAGCAAAGCGTTCCTCCTGGTAAAGAGTAATAATTTAATTTTTTATTTTTTTGATTAATGTGGTTATTTTTGTCATATGCTAAATTCTTTATCTTTTCTTGATTATTATAAAGTGGATAGATGCATAAAATCTGTCCACTCTATTAGCATACGAGCAATAACAGCTCTAATGAACAAGCAATTCAACCTGCTGAAAATTATATTGCGTCCAGTTCTGATAACCGTTCCATGATGGTTATCAGGGGAATAGGAAACATTAAGTAACAATATGGTAGGAACACTACGTTCTCTGTGAATCAACCAAGTCAAAACGACCAGGAAAATTAGTGTCCCTTATCGGCAATGTTGAGAAAAGTGATCAGCATGAGCAAGTGAGAATGACTTCCTTTTCTGTCTTGCTCTCCATGCTGGCTTTTATTAGCGGATGGTCACGTCGGAATTATTGAAAAAAGTAGGATTATTTGAAAGGAAATCCTGAACGCATTTAGGTGTTGTGAAGGTTTCCTTCTTATTGTCAGGTATTTTAACAATATCTCTGGAATAACGGTGGTGCATTCCGATTTGTAGTGATATAATTGCTTCTTGTAATTGAGAAGAAAGGAGCTGCACACTGGAGAAATTCGGGTGCTAATCAAATATGCCAGCAGTATATATGCGACGGGCCAAGGCTCGCGACATTGACGAAATTGTCGAGATTTTACAAACGGCCAAGAATTTTTTGAAGGAACAGGGACTTGACCAATGGCAGGGGGATTATCCCAATGCTGGAACGATTGAAAGGGATTTGGACAAGCACCACGCCTTTGTTTTGATGGTTGGGAACCAAGTAGCTGGTTATGCCGCTGCCTTTGAAGGGGAAGACCCATTGTATACGGCTTTAGAAGATGGTTCTTGGTTGAAGGATGGACATGATTATGCTTCTCTTCACCGCGTTGCCATGTCCGATAAGTTCCGTGGACAGCGTTTGACTCCGCGCTTTATCACTGCATTGATTTCATATTTTTATGCGCAGGGAGCACGTGATTTCAGGATTGATACGCATCCAGGTAATCTCCCAATGCAAAAAGTTATTGCCAATAATGGTTTTGAGCAGCGTGGAACGGTTCACATGCAAGAGGCCCCTCATATTTCAACGGCTCGTTGGGCTTACCAATTGTTAATTGAAGATGATGATTAATTGAAAAACACCTTGGAATTTTTTTAAGGTGTTTTTTTGTAAGTTTACTTATTTAGTATTTGCCAAGCTAATTGGTGAGGACCCTTATTTTCACGATCTTTGACCCAAACATACAAGGTTAATTCTGGATTTGGCAGCAAATAAATAATTTGGTCGACATATTCTTGGAAGTGTTTCGCGTAGCCTTTTTGTAAGGAAGAAATTAAAAGTTTGGAGTCAGATTGAATTTCAATTACCTGCTGAGTATCAAGTTTCGTTTGAACTCGGGTTAAGCCCCAAATCAAGGCTTGAAATTCAGCCTCATGATTGTTTTGGCAGGGGTTTAGTTTGCCGTTCAGTTGTGTTTGTTTTTTATTTTTAACAAAGACAATCCCTGCCGCTGATTCATGGCTGCTTGGTCGGTAGGCAGCGTCTGTTTGAATTTGAATCATCTGTCGTTCTCCTTTTTTTTAACAGTCTTACAATAACAGAATAGGTAATAAAATGGTAAAATATAGAGAGTTGGATTCAATAAAGGAGTTGCCATGGCTAAATTGAAAATACACTATCAACCATCAAGTGACTGGTCGAAAATCAGCTGGTTACTTTGGGTTTGTTTAATCTTAGTCAGCCCCATTTGGGCATCGGAACTCTTTTATTCTGTCAATGTTTTTTGGATGCTATACACCGTTATCATTTTAGTTATTTTTTTGATTCGTATTGGCCGCCGTTTCATGGTTGTTGAGAATCAAAAACTGGTTATCCATCGTGTGATTTTTTGGAAAAAGAGATCGGTAAATCTCACGAATTCAACTGCCAATCTGTCGATTGAAGGGCGAATCCTTATCATCAGACAAGCAGAAGAAAAAGAAATGCGGTTTGTACTCAGTAAGCAGGAGAGCCAACGTCTAGAGGAAAAAATCAATGCCTAAAACAACAGAAGTGACGATTAAAGAAGGCGGAAAGCGAATTGATACGGCACTAGCCAATACCTGTTTAGAGCATTCACGTTCGAATTTGGCAAGTCGGATTAAGGATGGACAGGTGCTCGTGAATGGTCAGCCCGTCAAAAGTTCCTACAAGGTGAAAACAGGGGACCAAGTTCTCATCATTGTACCGAATACCAAATCGGTTTCGATTCAGCCAGAGGATATCTCATTGGACATTATATATGAAGATGGTGACTTGCTGGTCGTTAATAAGGAGCAAGGGATGGTCGTGCACCCTGCCGTTGGACATACTAGCGGAACCCTAGTGAACGCCTTGTTGTTTCATGCCCCGCTCTCGACAATTAATGGGGAATTTCGTCCTGGAATTGTTCATCGAATTGACCGAGACACCTCTGGCCTTTTAATCGTAGCTAAAAACGATCAGGCTCACAAAGCCTTAGCAGCCGAATTAAAGGCCCATAAGACGGAGCGGTACTATTACGCCCTGGTGAAAGGAGGATTTAAGGAAGACCATGGAACAGTGGACGCGCCAATTGGTCGGCATCCAAAGGATCGTAAGAAGCAGGCAGTGGTTGCTGGTGGGCGGGAAGCCGTCACTCATTTTGAAGTGCTCGAACGATTTCACGGCTACACACTCCTACGGTTAGCTTTGGAAACAGGACGAACCCATCAAATTCGAGTTCATATGCAATATATTGGACATCCGGTGGTTGGGGATGCAACTTATGGACATCAGCAAGAAATACTAGGCATTCCCTTAAAGGGACAATTACTTCATGCCAAAACGTTGGTGCTGACACAGCCGACAACTGGTGAGAAGATGACGTTCGATTCGTCGTTACCTTCGACTTTTGAACGAGTATTAAAAGTTTTGAACGAACAATCAAAACTGTAAGTATACATAGATAAGGAACAACAAATGGCGAATAAAATTGTACTTGACCAAGCCTCCATGCAACGGGCGTTAACGCGGATTACGTATGAAATTTTGGAGCATAATAAGGGTGGCCAAAATTTAATTTTGGTCGGGGTAAAAACACGTGGTGAATACTTAGCACATCGGATTGCGGATCGCTTGGAGCAACTTGAAGGTGTCCAGATTCCCGTGATGGCCATTGATATTTCGAATTATCGTGATGATCGTTTGGGCCAACATACGAAGCTTGGATTGAATGAAGGCGACCGGGTGAACATCATCGATAAAAATATTGTCTTAGTTGATGATGTTTTGTTCACGGGCCGGACAACTCGTGCGGCGTTGGATGCACTGATTCAAATCGGCCGGCCAAAGACCATTTCACTCGCTGTTTTGATTGACCGTGGGCACCGTGAACTGCCGATTCGAGCTGACTTTGTTGGGAAAAACATTCCAACTGCTCAAAACGAAAAGATTCAAGTTCATGTGAAAGAAATCGATGGAACAGACGAAGTGGAGATTGTCCACTAGGCATCCTGTTTTTTCGTACGAAGTTACTCGAATAGGAGGATTCCATGGAACGGCACCTGATTTTAGAAGATGGTACAGTTTTTTCAGGCGAGGGATTTGGTGCGCCAGCAACGACTTTTGGCGAAATTATCTTTGACACGGCCACGTCTGGCTATCAAGAAACCATCACAAATCCCATTTATGACGGGCAGATGATTGTTTTTGCCATGCCTGTAGTTGGTGCTGATGGGATCCATGCCGAGGCCTATGAATCTATTAGTCCTAAAATTCGAGGCATGATTGTGCACGACCTAGCAGAGGTCTCCACAAACCGGCAGCGGCGAATGAATTTGGACCGATTTTTGAAACAGTACAATATTCCCGGTCTTTACCAAGTCGATACCCGAAAGTTAATTCGCCACTTACGTGAAACTGGTTCTCAAAAAGCAACCATTGTTGATGTGGTGGATGACCACGCCCGTGACCAGTTGCAGGCAACGGTCTTAACGAATAAACAGGTTCAGAATACGGCGACCGATAAGGCTTATTCGAATCCGGGTCGCGGGTTCCACATTATCGTCATCGACTTTGGACTGAAGAACGGTATTTTACTTGCTCTTGGGGACTACGATGCGAATGTGACGGTATTACCCTATACAACTTCGGTTGACGAGGTACTGACCCTAGATCCCGATGGCATTATTTTGTCGACGGGACCTGGAAACCCAGAGGATTTACCGGAATCCGTACTCACTTTGATTCGAGTTTTGCAAAGTAAGGTGCCTATGCTCGGTATTGGCTTGGGGCATGAACTCTTCGCCTTGGCCAACCATTCGGCATTGACGGTTTTGCCAGCCGAATACCACGGGATGAACCACCCAATTCAGGAAATCATTTCACAGGAAATTCTCTATGCCCGGCAGGGACGCGGTTACGTGGTTGATCCTGAGATGTTAGACAGTAAGCGTCTCTTTGTCACGCATCGTGACTTGGTTGACCAGTCAATTCAGGGACTTCGTCACCGTGACTTTCCAGCTTTTTCGGTACAGTTCTTCCCAGATGGGGCTCCGGGCCCACTCGAAGCGAAACGTGTTTTTGCGGACTTTTTCGAAACGGTAGTAGACTATGTACAAAAGAACAACTGATGAAAATTTAAAACGGATTCTCTTTCTTGGCTCCGGCGAGACTGACTTTGGCATGCAGGGCGAAAACGATGCGGCCATTTATCAAGTGCTGCCAATTCTAAAGTCGCAGGGTTACCGACTTTTTATTGTGGATGATAATCCCTATTCTTTGGCCCTTGAATCGTCAGAAGCCGAAACCATCGTGGCGACGTTGACGGTGCAAAGTATCAAGTCAATTATTAAGGAAAAACAAATTGATGCTGTTGTTCCTGGCTTTGCTGGTTTACGTGGGTTACGCCTGTGGCATCAGGTGATTGCTGAATGGCGGGAAGAGGATGGCGCACGGCCAGTCGGTCTTGGTATTTCGGATAAGACCTTAGACCTGCTGAATGATTCGACGGCCCTCTTCGAGACACTTTCTGCGGCAGGACTGGCGATGCCAGAGGCAACCATCGTGTGTAGCCAGAGTGAGGCGAATGAGTTACTGCGTGATTTAGAACTACCGCTGCTTGTTCGTGCCCATAACCCAGCGCAGGGGACGACCAGGCGCATTGTGCGACGGTTGGATGATTTCGAAGAAGCCGTTAATCAAGTTCTTTCGCAGTCATTGACGAAAGAAGCCGTGATTTCGAAGGCGATTAACGGTCTAAAAGAAGTTTCGTTCCTTGTCTTACGTGATAAGGCGGGGAACTGCTTGCAAGTGGGGGCTTCTGAAGACATGGATCCGATTGGGATTCATACTGCGGATTCGCTTTCGGTTGCGCCAATTCTGACCATTTCGGACCAAATAGTGCAAGAAATGCGGGCGCAAGCCTTTCTGGTTGCTGACATTTTAAACGTGCAGGGACCGGTCCATGTACAGTTAGCGCTTAACGAACGGACGGGTCAACTGTATATTATTAAGGTATCGCCATACCTGGATCAATTGAGTAACCGCATGGCCTTGATGACGGGTTATCCCGTCATGTTAGTGGCAGCCCAGCTAGCCACTGGTCGTCGAATCATGGATGTCGAGTTGCCAGCCGATTCCTACCATGAAAAGACGGCCATGATGGAACCGGTGATGGATCACATTGTGGTTAAATTACCCGTTTTTTCGTTTGGTGATTTGAAAGCATCCGGCATCCACGTGAACCGTCAATTAAACTCAATTCAAAAGTCAGTCGGTTCAGCTTTGGGATTCGGTCGGACTTTCATTGAAGCGATGGAAAAAGCCATTCGGGCTGCTCACTTTAACAACCGCTCTTTTTCGCCGAAGTACATGAAGAATGTTTCGGACGATGAAATGATTCAGCAGTTGATTCACCCCCATGATAACCGAGTGCTTCTGCTCTTAGAGGCTTTGCGTCGTGGTTACGAAGTCGATGAATTGGCTGAGTTAACAAAGATTGATGAGTTTTACTTCTACCAACTGAAGCAGTTACTGGTGACCGAGGAACGAATCTTAGACAGTGGTCCTAGTCATGAACAGTTGGCGGAGGCGAAGCAGTCTGGTTTGTCTGACGGGTTGCTGGCTCGCTTTTGGAATAGTAATTTTCAAAACATCCGAGCGCTGGCAAAGGAAGCTGGTGTCATTCCAACCTATAAGGCGCTGGAACCTTCAGCAGGTGAATTTCCCGAAAACGCTCACCAGTTTTTCGCGACTTTTGAAGAGGAAAATGAATCGGTTGCGGTTTCAAAACATACCATTCTCTTAGTCGGATCAGGGGCCTTTCGGATGGGGGATGGCGCAGCGGCTGGTTATGTGACCTCGGTCGCTCTTTCAGAATTGCGGAAGTTGGGCTACCACACAGTGATTATGAACAATAACGCTGCCGATGCCTCCTTATTGCCGCATTTGTCGGATAAACAGTATTTGGAACCACTGGAAACATCGGATGTCATGGCGGTCGTTGATCAGGAAAATCCTGAAGCGATTCTAGTACCGGGTAATCGCCGAAAGCTAATTGCTTCATTACTGGCTCTCGGTCAGCGGGTGATTGTGTTACCAAAGGAGAAGCATCAGCCGTTCGGTCCAGAAGCGGATGAATCCGAATTTGCCTTGAACCTGTTTTACGACGGGCAGCGGGCCTATCCGTTGGTTTTGACGCAGCACCAAGCTGGTGAAATTCGTCTGGTTGATCAAGATGTTTCTGGAACTGATTTAGCGGGCATTCATTTAGACCATTCGGGTGTTTACCAGTTGATTTGGCGGAAAAAGGGCCTGAACTGGGTAAGACACGTTGACTTACCAGACTTTTCCGTTGATAGTTGGCTGCGACCAATGCCATTTGGACAAATCGCCTTTCTATCGAAGCTGCTAAAAATTTCCTTAATTCGGTTGGTTGTTCGATCCTGGAAGGGAGGACTAACCGAAAATGATCTAGGAGCACTGGTGGCGCACATGCCTGATCTAAGAGGGTCTGACTTTGCCATGGTTTCTGATCGAACCGACTTTCACTTGCATCTACAGCCTGACGCGCCAATCGACTCGACGCGTTTCGAAATGGGGGCGAAGATTGTTCGCCTGCAGGAGGACTAGCATGGCAAAGGGCAAGTATGAAACGGCTATCTTGACAGGGTGTTTGCTGGAGGAAGATGCTTCTGGGCACCTCTTGGTTAAAGACCGGCAGCAGGAACACGATTGGCGGATTGGTAAGCATACCAAGGGTCAGTTACTTGGTCCTGGACAAATCTTTTTAACGGAGAAGAATCAGAAGGTTTTGTTGACGAGGGTGATGCCGCTATCCTTTAAAGACCGGCATGACTTTCAGCCTATCGGTCGCTTTACAAAGGAAGTTCAGCATGACCTGTTGGTCGATCATCATTAGGTAAAAAAGTCTCAGCACAAGCTGAGACTTTTTTGTTCAGAATGCTTTGGAAAGTAAGAGTCGTTTTGTATAATGATTATACGAACATCTGTTTGCTGAATTAAAGGAGCTTTAAATGCTGTCGTTTATCCACGCCGGCGACGTTCACCTGGGTAACCCTTTCAAGGGATTGTCTCGGCAACTACCGGAAAAATTTCAAAAAGAGATTCAGGAAGCGTCGTTTATCGCCTTTCAAGGACTCATCGATTTAGCGGTAACCGAAAAAGTGGATTTTGTTTTGTTTCCTGGCGACTTATTGAACGGAAGTGGCGTTTCTGCTCGAGTTCAGGCCACGCTCATGTCGGGCTTTCGCCAGTTAAAAGAGGCGGGGATTACCGCCATCGTTTCTTTTGGTAATCATGATTACCAGGCTTTTGACAGTCAGCCAAGGTTTTGGCCTGAAAACGTTCTTGTCTTTGATCACGCCGTTCAAGAAAAAGTTTTGACCAGTCGCTCTGGTGAACGCGTGGCGTTCACCGGATTTTCCTATGCCGACCGTTCGGAACGGCGACAGCGTCTGGCTGATTTTCCAAGCCGAAATCCAAATGTTGACTACGAAATTGGTTTGTATCACGGTTCGGTGGGCAAGCTGGGGGATGACTATGCCGCGTTTTCAGTCGATGAAATGCTCGCAAAAAACTACGATTACTGGGCTCTAGGGCACATTCACCAACGGGCAACGCTACATGAACAGCCCACTATCGCTTATTCAGGAAATTTGCAGGGGCTGAATCGAACGGAAGTAGGAGCAAAAGGGGTCCTACTGGTGCAGTCGGGTTCGCATGGTTTGGTCGAACGGTTTATTGATTTGGCACCTGTTCGCTTTGAAGCGTTGACGCTAACCAACGTGGCTGACCCGCTGGCTGTCGTGGATGCGTTGCTTCAGTCGAATTATTCCTTGCCGACTTTTTTGACGTTAAGCATCGACGGATCACTTCAACCAGCATTGCGTCAAACCTATGATGAGGGACACTTGCTAGAAGTGATTCAGCAATCCTTACCAAAGTCGAGCAATGTTTGGCCAATTGAACTGACGGTGCAAGAGCAAAGGACCGTAGGGGATGCTTTGTCAGCGACTCATGATTTTTCGACCGCCATTGAGGCGGTCATTCAAGAGGGAGTAGGGGCTAAAAAGCTTTCAGACGACGTTCCCCTAGTTGTTCGGGAATACTTAAATCAGCCGGAGGGTCAGGCGGCCCTGCGCAAATCATTGGAACAACTCTTTTCGGAACGGAGGTCAAGTGATGAAGATTGAGGAACTCCATATCGTTGGCTTTGGCAAATGGACGGATGTGACCTTCCGCTTTTCCAATGACTTTCAGATTATCGCCGGGCCTAACGAAGCCGGAAAAACCAGTCTAAAGGCTTTTATTATTGGTGTTTTCTTTGGCTTTCCGCGGGGACGAAGAGCGGATCAGCAGCTTTATGAACCTCGTTCTGGTGCCCGGTATGGGGGGCGGGTAACGATTGCGACCCAGAAAGGTCGCTTTACCATTGAGCGCCTTGACCGTACGCAGTCAGTGCTCACGGTTCGCTCGCTGGACTCCGGTTTAACAATGCCCGATTCCGAAAAGTGGCTACAGCGACTTTTTGCACCCCTCACTGAAAAAGACTATTGTCATATTTTTTCCTTTGATGAAGCCGAACTCGACCAAGTGACGAATCTGACGGGTGACGATTTTGAGCAGGCGTTATTGACCTATGCGAAGCCACAGACTCAGCAGTTTTTATCCTGGGCTGATCAACATCATCAATTGGGGCAACAACAATTTGCGCAAGGTAAAAACGGGAAGCGGCCACTTAACATGGCGAACAAGGCCTATCGGGCCTTACAGGAGAAACAGGCGCTCGCTAGCCAACAGGAGGGGCAATACCAGAATTTGCTAACCAAGCGGCTCGAATTAGAGGCGACGTTAGCGCAATTAACTGATGAGGAAACAAAGCTGCAAGAAGCACTGCATGATAAGCAAAGTGAATTGGCTGATTGGCCCCTCTATCAGGATGTGTCGACAAAGGAAAACGTATCAAAGGAATTGGTTGAGTTGCCGGACGAAAATCGTCGACAAGCCATCCAGGAACTGGAACAGGAAAAGCGTTGGCTGGAGAAGAAAGCACAGGAACAGCAAGAGGCCTTGACGTCAATTCAACAGGAGTTGAGTGACCAAAACCAAGTGCCTCCTTCTGAAAGTGTGATTCGAGATACCATGGCTTCTTTGGCTGCTTACCAAAGTGAGGAAGAGCGGATTGTTCAGGCAATTGCCCACGCAGGGCATGGCTTTACCCGTGGCCTGCCACAGCCTTTGAATCAAACAGAAGAAAAATTGTTACAAAAAAGTGCGAGACTACCTTGGACCGTTGCATTCCTTCTTCTTGGCGCTAGCTTGCTGGCAGCTTTGTTATTGCCGGGCCTTGAAGCAGGCCTTTTGTTGGTAGTTTCCCTTGCCCTACTGGGCTTTTTCTGGCAGCAAAAGTTTAAGAAGAGGGCACTTCTGGATCGTTTTGCTCCGCTCAATCAGGCGGCGATATTGGCCTATCAGGACCGATTACGAGCAATCTATCGGGAGCAAAGTCAGCTTCCCTTGATTGACAAACAGCGTCAGCAGGCCTTACAAGCATTAAAGAAAGCTCTTCTGCAATCCGGCCGATTGGATGAAGCGACTTTGGCCGCTTGGTCTGATGAACAAGTTCAAGACTGGGTCAAAGAAGAGCTTCTCGATGGTCGTCACACGGGCAAAACGGGATTGAACCATCGTTTGCAAGAGGCCCTCAGGCAGCAAGCGGCCATTGCCAAGCAAAAAGAGCAACTGGCCGAACGTCTTCAGGAACAGTTGGCGCCCTATGGGTTGGCAAACATTGATGACTTTTATGAACGCATCAACCAGCAGCAGAAGCAGGAGCAATTGCTTGTAGCGCAACGAATGGCTACCAAGCAGTTGGGTCAGGGGCGCTTGGCGACGTTTTCAAAATTAGTCGACACGCTTGGTCAAGAAAACGTAGCCAATCATTTGCAGGCCCAACTTGCCGAGTACCAGAACAAGTTAGCCAGCCTACGTCAATCCAAAAACCAACAGCAACAGCTGATTGCGGACGTGAGTGCGCAGTTAACACAGCTCGTTGAAAAGGGTAGTTTAACAAGCATTTCTCAGGAATTAGCGAATTTTGAAAGTGATCTAAAAGAGGATTATGTTCATTATCTTGCTCAGGTGCTGGCGGTTGACGTTGTCAAGCGAGCGTTTGTTGGAAAAGAAGATTCACTGGCCCAACAGGTTTTTGAACAGGCTGGTGCATACTTAGCGCAATTAACAGAAGGCGCTTACCAGCGAATTCTGTTGAATGATGGTTCGATTAACGTGTTTGATTCGGCGGGGCAACTTTTTCGGGCAATCGAGCTATCCTCTGGAACAAGAGATTTGCTCTTCCTGGCGATTCGGCTTGCTCTTTCAACGAGTGTACACCGGGAGGAACCATTGCCACTTTTGATTGATGATGCCCTGGTTCATCTTGATCACCAGCGGCGACAGGCAGCACTGGTGTTATTGCAGGAGTTGGCGACCGAACAACAGGTATTGTTTTGGACTTTTGATGAAGGATTACTGGGACCGTCCGGGATTCGTCTCACTTAATTTAAAAGACAAAAAAACAGTGACTCGTAAGAGCCACTGTTTTTAATTTTAATTAGCGGTTAAATAACCCGTCAGTGCGGACTTCAAATCAGAATCCTTAATGTTGACGTTTGACTTGTTCAGCAACTTGCCAATAATCTTCTTCATTTCGTCCTGGTTTTTCGTGTCATTGATAAAGTCGTTCGTGATCTTATCCTTCAACTTTGACTCAATCTTTGATTGCGCTGGCTTTTCGGCCATGGCATCGGTGCGAACCACGTAGAAAGTACCGTTGGTTCCCTTAACTGGCGAAGCTGAGTAAACACCGGCATCCTGGTTAAAGGCGGCCTTGCGGATTTCGGAATCAACGTTGGTGTTGGTTGAATCAAAGGCAGCCATTTGACCAGTCCCTGAAACAGCTGAGTTAGCTTGCGAGTATTGCTTGTAGACGTCATCCCATGACTCGCCGGAGTCCAAGGCATCGATGGCCGCTTGAGCGGAATCCTCATCCTTTGCCGTAATCAAAGAGATGGTCGTGTCAGGTACGTAGTTATCGTAGGCTTCCTTCAGCTTGTCGGCTGAGATTTTATAGTTTGCCTTCACCGCAGCCTGCATGACTTGCTTATCGCGCAGTGATTCCTTGTACTGCTTTTCAGTCATTCCTGCTTGTGAGAGGTATTGCTTAAATTTGCTGTCACCATATTGCGCACGGAGGGTGGCGTATTGTTTATCAACATCGGCAGTGGTGACTTCCTTGCCATACTTCTTGTCCAATACTTTGTTGATGACCATTTGTGCGAACACTTGGCGGCCGGCAGATGATTGCTTGACCTCGTCGTAGTAGTCAGCTTGGGTAATTTTTCCGTTATCGGTCGTGGCCAAAGTCTTTGAACCACTAACGGCTAGGTAGGTCACACCGGCAACAAAAATGACTAGTATGACCCCCCAAATAAATTTACGTCGCATGGATCGTGAATCCTTTCTTCTTTTATCTAATGGTTGTCATTTTACCATAGCAACAACCGAAAACTTATCCCTTATACTTGGACAACTTGTCATTGATGCGGGCAAGGGGAGCGGCGTTTTTGAAATTGTAACGGGCAACGTCGCGTTTAATGTCCTCGATATCTTGCTGGTTGGCTTGTAAATCAGCCTTCAGGACGTCGGCTTGTTGCTGCGCTTTTTTTCTTAACTGGTTAATCTCTTGGAGATGTTCAATCTTTTGTTTGATACGTTCAAAAGCCATTAAGATAGCTCCTTTTTGATTTTGTTGGCAATGTCTTCGTAACGGGCAGGCGTATATTCTGACGAATGGTCGATGGTTGGCACTAGCGTTTCGTTTAAGTTGTCATCGTCGTAGCGGGGAATGAGGTGCCAGTGCGAGTGCATGACGGTTTGTCCAGCCGAAACCCCGTTGTTTGATGAGATGTTCATCCCGGTAATCTTGGGGTTTGTGGCTTTAATGGCCCGGGCTAGCTTTGGTAAAGTCAATAGGACTTTTTTGGCTGTTTCGTCATCGTAATCAAAAATGTTATCGACGTGCTTTTTTGGCACCAAGAGGGTGTGACCAGGCGTGACCTGTGAAATGTCTAGAAAAGCCAACACATCATCGTCCTCGTAAACTTTATAGGAAGGAATTTCACCTTGAATGATTTTGTCAAAAATATCTGCCATCTGCTGTGCTCCTTTATCGTTTTTCTACTAATATTATAGCAAAGCAGACCCGTCCTGGTATAATAAAGGAATGGGATTAGAAATACACAATCTTTCAGCCGGCTATGCTGGGCAACCAGTCGTCTCCAATTTGACTTTTTCCGTTGCCTCCGGGCAGATTGTCGCTTTAATTGGGTTAAACGGCGCTGGGAAATCCACGACGCTTAAACAGGTGATTGGGGTTGGCCGTCCCTTGAACGGCTCCTTAACCTTGGATGGGCAACGTCTCGAGGACGAGCCGGCCTTGTATAAGCAAAACCTGGCCTACATTCCTGAGCAACCCGTTCTATACGACGAATTGACCTTGGACGAACATCTCCACTTGATGTTGGCTGCCCATGGGCAAGATGACGCCGAACATTGGGAACGCGTGGAGGGCCTCTTGTCGCTTTTCCGCTTGGACGGGAAGGGACATTGGCTGCCCAAGCATTTCTCAAAGGGGATGCAGCAAAAAGTAATGATTGTGGCTGTTTTCTCGCTGGATGCTCATTTGCTGGTTATCGATGAACCCTTTTTGGGACTCGATGTCTTAGCGCAGAAGCAGCTGATTCGGTTAATGAAAGAGCGAGCAGAGCAGGGGATGGCCGTGCTGCTGACCACCCATTTATTGAGTCAAGCAGCCGATTACGTCGACGACTTTGCCCTTTTGGAACAGGGACAGTTGGCCTTTTTTGGTTCAGCAGAAGAACTAGCCGCTTCACGTCATTTGGCCACCAATCAACTGGATGAGTTGTTCTCATGAGGCAATCTGAAAATCGTGTACAATTGGATGCGCTCTATCAAGACCGTCTCCAGCGCAAACAGGTTGAGACAAAGCGTTATTTAAAATTACTGTTTAATGACCACTTTCTACTGTTTTTGACTTTTGCGTTTGGCGCCCTTGTTTTGGCCTTTCGACAGTTGAGTGGGCAGTCGCTTGCCATTTATGGGACGGGCGTCACTCTTTGGCAGGTATTGGCAACACTCTGGGTCATCGTGGCCATGTTTTTCGGCCACTTTCAAAGTCAACTAGAAAAAGCGGATCGCCTTTTTTTGCTGGCAGCCGAAGGATTCCTTTTACAAGACTACCTTAAACGAGCCAAAAGGCGTTCTTTTTTAACCGTTGTGATGATTGAAGTGATTTTTTTCGTCCTTGGGTTGCCCCTTTTCGTTCGGGCTGGTCTTCATGGACCATGGACGCTGGTCTTGTTATTGCTATTGATGGTTCTGGTAAAAGTCTGGCATGTACAACGTGAATTTCAGACACTTTTTCCAGCTTCGTCAGCTGGCGTGCATCAGATTAATTGGCCAGTGGCAGTGGCACAGTCAGAAAAGATGGCGGCTCGTCGCTACGCCTTTTTCTCCCTTTTTGCGGAGGTTCCGAAACAGGGGATGGCGATTAAACGACGGGCTTATCTGGACCGCTTTCTGGCCCATTTTTCCTTTTCAAAAGCGCCAGCCAGGCAGTTAGCCCTTCGACAACTAATTCGAAATGAATCAGGCTTAACGTTGGTTCTACGTCAATTTGGTCTAACGGTTTTTCTTTTGTTTATCCTCAGAAAACAGCCACTGTACATCGCCGTTATACTGGTCGTTGCGTTTACTTACTTGGCTGTACGCCAGCTCTGGCCAATCTTCCAACGAAATCGTCATCAGTTATGGAATAAACTTTTATTCCCAAGAGTTCAATATCAGATGCGTGCTTTTAGCCAAGCCATTTTTACCCTTTTGTGCCCATTGATCATTTTAATCGGGCTGTTGGCTTGCTGCTTGTTCACGCTGGTTGACGGACTCGTTCTGATGTTCGCCGGCTTCATCACGTTGTTAGTCCTTCATTTTCAAATTATTCTCAAATCCGACAAGTTAAAAGGAGACAAATAAATGCATTTACGTTCAAAACCATGGGCTAAGCCGTGGCTAGAAGCTCATCAAGATTTGGTTATCGATCAGGACCGTGCCCAGGAAATGAAGGGGCATTGGCAGGAAATCTTTGATAAAGAACAGCCCATTCATGTTGAGATTGGTTCCGGTAAGGGACAGTTCATTTTGGGAATGGCCTTGGCCCATCCTGACATTAACTATATCGCCATGGAGATTCAAGAGACGGCTGTCGCCATTGCGGCCCGCAAATCATTCGATCAAGAAGGGGTTTTGCCCAACCTGCGCTACCTCTACGGTAACGGTTCGGGGGTCGAAACATACTTTGAAAAGGGTGAAATCCAAAAGATTTATCTGAACTTCTCTGATCCATGGCCAAAGACGCGGCATGAAGCGCGTCGCTTGACTTATCGGTCATTCTTGGCTTCCTACAAGGCGGTTTTGCCGGAAGGTGGGGAAGTGGAATTTAAGACGGATAACCGCCACTTGTTCGAGTACTCGTTGGTTTCTTTCATGAATTTTGGCATGCGTTGGACAGCCGAAGACTACACCATGGATTTGCACGCCGATCCTGACAAAGTCGAGGGTAACGTTAAGACCGAATACGAAGAAAAGTTCCTAGCAAAGGGACAACCAATCTACAAAGTGAAAGCCCACTTTTAAAAAGAAAACCTCCACATTGTTCGTGGAGGTTTTCTTTTGCTTTTAATTGCTGCCTTCGTCGCTTCGGACAAAGTCGCGCGTGTTTCGAAAGCCATCAATGGCTAATTTGGCGGATAACTGATCTGGAAAACGTTGGACGTGAAGATTGACAATCTCGGAATTGGCAAAGAGCTCCACCCGTTGCACCAAGTAGTGCGGCGTATTGACACCAGTTGTTAGAGAAATCACATCTCCCATCTGAGGACGAACTGGTAACGAAATGTCGGTCTCCACCCGGGCAGACGCGACAATAAAATTATATTGAACCATTATGGACCCTTTCAATTGCAATTTGATTTGTAATGAGCATTTCCTAAAGTAAAGGAAGACACCCTTATTGTATTGGACTGAGGAAAAATTGCAAATGGGGGAGTTAAAAAGATTTTACTGACTAAAAAAACACCCTGACCTTAATTGGTTGGGGGTGCTTTTTTGTTGATGGTATCAATATTGCTTCAAAACAGTTATAAACGCTTTTATATTAACACTCATTATGCGTTGAGGGGGAGTCGAACCCTCGACCTGCCGGGTAGAAACCGGCTGCTCTATCCAGCTGAGCTACCAACGCTTAAAGATGAACAAATCTTAGTTTAGCAAAAGTCGGGCATAAAAGAAAGCTATCCGGCCGGTACATAGCCGACTTTTTAGATAAAATCGGGGGCAAATGTTTTGCATGTGATAGGAGGACGCTTATTGACCTTGTTATTTTCCTGTAATTCCTTGATAATCATTTGGTAGCAAAGGAGATTAAAATGTTAGCGTATTTTTATCTTGCGTTGGCCGTAATCGCTGAAACCACTGGGACAGCGTTGATCGGCCAAACAAACGGTTTTACAAAATTGTTACCGACAATTTTGACTTTGGCTTGTTATGGGCTTTCGTTCTATTTACTTGCCATTGTTGTGAAGACGATACCGGTTCACCTCGCCTATGCCATCTGGTCGGCCAGTGGTATACTAATCATCACGAGCTTAAGTGTGGTTGTCTTCAAAGCAAGTTTAAATTGGCAAACAGTCTTGGGGCTAGCCTTGTTAATTGTCGGCGTCGTCTTGGTCAATCTCTTTGGGCACGTACATGAATAAATCTCGGGGAAGCCTGTCCCCGAGGCAATAGAGGAGGAAACATGGCAGAAAACGAAACAACAAATGGTTTTTCTTGGCCGGAGGTCAAGGAAAACATGAAGCAAATCTTTACTTGGTCTTATTACAAGGAAGGATTCTCGGGATGGGACCGCTCATCATACGTCTGGTTGGTAATTGGTCTACTTGTCATTGTCACGACTGGTTTGGCCCACGGACTCAACTATTTGTCCGTGATGTCCATGCTAGGTGGTGCCATTGGTTTTACTTGTACCTTGGCCATTACGGCTAACCGTCGAATTAACGGCTTGCTGGGCTTCATCTCAGCCGTCTTGATTTCGATTGTGGCTTTCCATTCAAAGAATTACTCCGATATCGTGATGCAGATGATCTACTTGGTCACGTTGGATCTGAACTTCATGTTCTTCGGAAATGCTTGGCAAAACCGTAAGATTAAGGCCATGGATAACCATGGTTGGATACTGGCATCGTTGACGGCTGTTGTGGCCTTCATCCTGTTGTACTTGATGGACACTCACCTCTTAATTTCACCTCGTCCAGTTATTGATGCCTTGTCTGCCACGATTGGAATCACGGGTGCTGTTTTGACGGTTTCAAAGTACCGTTCCCAATACTGGATGTGGACATTACAAGGAATTATGTCAGTGACCCTCTGGGGATTGACGGCCTTGCAAGGGGATGCCAACTGGGTTCTCTTCGCCACTTACATCCTATACTTGGGTAACGATGTGCTTGGCTTGTTCTTCTCACCATGGGCACGTGCCATTAAGGCTGAAATGAATAAATAACGTTCAGTCAGTATTAAGCATCTTTTTTAAAAATCAAGAAAGAGGTTGAAATTTTGTCAGTTAGGACAAATTTTCAACCTCTTTTGTTATTTCGGGACGGAATCACGGACTTTGTTTTGGCCCCTTGCTATACTCATGGTGAAAAAAGTGGACTGAATTGTCCATTTAACATGCCAGGAGGAATAAGATAATGACCAAAACAATTGATGCACGTATCTTACGTTCACGCTTTGTGATGCGACAAGCAGCCATGGCATTACTTGCCGAATCAGACCGGTTTTCCATTTCCGAACTGTTGGCTTCTGCCCACGTGACTCGGGGAACCTTTTACCGGCACTATAGCAACAAAGCGGATTTGATTCACGATGTGAATGGCTACTTGGTGGCCCAGTTGCTTAAGCATAACAATGAGCGTTTTGTTTGTTACGGTGTTATTCAGCAAATTGCCGATCAGGCTGAGTTTTACCACGAAGTGTTTAATCATAAGAAAAACACCTCGCTTCTTTTTGAGTTGATGATTGAACTGCGGAGAAGGCGAGATGAAGCGTTGAAAAACCTTCGTTCCAGTGCCTTGAAAACACGCATTATCTTCCAGTGGGAAATGATGGTTGCTGCCTTTTTTGCCGCCATTTCACTGTGGTTGGAAGAGGGGATGCCGTTTTCAGCAGCTGATTTAGTGATGGAGTTTAAATCACTGTGGAAGGGGACCTCTGGTCGCACTAAGAAATCAGCGCAAGCCCTTTTTGATTTTACGGTCGACTTTGAACGGGCAGAAAGTGGCAAAGTAATTGAGAAAAACCGTGTGTTGATGACGCAATGAATCAATCAAAAGCCCTTGTTAGGCCAATGATTGCAAGCTTGACGATTGTTTGCTATACTTAAACAGTTGTTAGCGCAGCTACAACCACACGATGTAGGTTTAAGTAAGTTCATTGAACCGCCTCGCATCGGTGAGTCTAAGTATAAAAGGAGAATTCAATAATGGCCTATGCAATTATTGTAACTGGCGGCAAGCAATACAAGGTCGCTGAAGGCGACACCATCTTTGTTGAAAAGTTGGACGCACAAGAAGGCGACAAGGTTGTCTTCGACCAAGTGGTCTTGACTGACTCAAAGATCGGTACACCTTTCGTTGAAGGTGCTAAGGTTACTGCTACTGTGGAAAAGCAAGGTAAGGAAAAGAAGGTTGTGACTTTCAAGTACCGTCCTAAGAAGCATTCCCACACGAAGCAGGGACACCGCCAACCATACACGCGCGTGACGATTGATTCCATCGCGTAATCATCACTGTTAAAGGAGAATAGACTTATGTTGATGAATCAAGATAACTTACAACTCTTTGCCCACCACAAGGGTGGTGGATCATCTGCCAACGGACGTGACTCAGCCGGTCGTCGTCTTGGTACGAAGGTTGCTGACGGTCAAGGTTTGACTGCCGGTTCAATCATCTACCGCCAACGCGGAACGCACATCTACCCAGGTGTGAACGTTAAGCGTGGTAACGACGATACGCTCTTCGCGTTGACTGACGGCGTTGTAAAGTTCGAACGTAAGGGTCGCGACAAGCGTCAAGTTTCCGTTTATACTCGGGAAGAATACAACAAGTTGGCTCAGGCCTAAATTGTTGGAAAAAGCAGGCATTGCCTGCTTTTTTTATTGCCATTATTTAATTAAAAAGTCATCATAAAAGTCGCTCATTTCCTATTTTAATCGGGATAAATTATTTTTTTAAAGCAAATCTGTGATACAATGGCGACAAGAGAACACAAGTAAGTAAGCAGGAGGACTTTCATGGGATATTACGAAAAAAGAATCAAGAAGTTACAGGCATTGTTGAAGAAGTTGGACTTGCAAGGCTTGGTCGTGGCAAATGGTTCGAACATGCGCTACCTGACTGGCTTCACCGGTGGCACTGGTGATGGCCTTGTTTTGGTTTCCTTGGCTGATGCCGCGTTGATTACGGATGCTCGTTACGAAAACGAATACGTGGATGCCTTGCCAGAAGGCGTTTCTTTCCAAGTGACCCGTGATTACTATGGCGAAGCAGTCAAGCAAGCCGTGGCTTTTGGTATCGAAAAGTTAGGGTTCGAAGCGGATTTGCCTTTTGCAAACTACGAATTGCTCGATGACTTGTTACCTGCAAACATTAGTTTTGATGCCGTTCCTGGGGCCGTTGAAGCACTCCGTGAGGTAAAGGACGAGGCGGAAGTTGCGGCTTTGCGTAAAGCAGCGGAAGCCTCCACGAAGGCCTTCAACCAATTGATGACTGAAATCAAGGCCGGCTGGACCGAAAAGCAAGTGGCTGACCGTTTGGACGTTTTGCAAAAGCAGTATGGTGGTGAGAAGCCTTCCTTCGACACGATTGTTGCCTCTGGTGCCCGTTCGGCAATGGCGCACGGAACTGCAACGGATAAGAAGCTGGAAAAGGGCGATTTGGTAACCATCGACTTTGGCTACTATGTTGATGGTTATACGTCGGACGTTACCCGGACCTTTGCCATTGGTGAAATTGATCCGGAATTGGCAAAGATTTATGCCATTGTCAAGCAAGCGAACGAAGATGGAATTGACGTCATCAAGCCTGGCCTTTCAACGGCTGAAGTTGATAAAGTCGTTCGTGATTACATCACGGGTGAAGGTTACGGTGATTACTACATCCACAGCACTGGACATGGTGCCGGCCTAGATATCCACGAAGGTCCTTATTTGTCAGCACGTTCATCAGATGAGGTCCAAGCGGGCAACTTGTTGACGATTGAGCCAGGAATTTACCTCGCTGGTAAGGGGGGCGTTCGAATTGAAGACGACGTCTTGGTTACCGAAAACGGTCATGAAGTCTTGACTGCTGGTATTCCAAAGGATTTGATTACCATTGATTAAGAAAAGACAAGGAGGTTCCCACTAGTGTGGGGACTTTTTTGATTTTTGAGGGAAAGTCCGCTAAATCATGTTAAGATAAAGAAAAGGGGGTTGGCAATGGAAACGATTCAATTACGACACACCAACGATATGCACTCACACTTTGGTCCTTGGCCAAAAATTAAGCGCTTTTTACTACGGAAGGCACCGGCTAATACGACTGTTTTTCGTTTTGATATTGGTGATGCCATTGATCGTTTACATCCGCTGACCGACGCCACGTTGGGGAAGGCCAATGTGGCCATCATGAACGAAGCCAAGTATGACGCAGTCACCATTGGTAACAATGAAGGTTTGGTCATGCCCCATCAAGATCTTAACCATTTATATGACCAGGCTGACTTTTCGGTGTTATTGGCCAACATGGTCGATGGCAAAACCAAGACTTTACCAGCGTGGGCAAAACCCTACCAGATTTTTGAAAGTCAAGCCGGCACAAAAATTGCCGTTTTGGGTATGACCGCTCCATACCAAGAAACGTACCAAACACTTGATTGGTACCCTGAAGATCCAGAAGAGATGCTGGATCATTACTTACCTGAGATGCGGCAAAAGGCCGATATTACCGTGCTACTTTCCCACCTTGGGTTGCCAGTTGATCAGGACTTGGCTAAGAAATATCCAATCGATGTTATTTTAGGTGCGCACACTCACCACGTCTTACCAAATGGTGAACTGGATAACGGTACCTGGCTTGCTGCTGCCGGTCGTTATGGTGATTACGTTGGCGAGGTAACCCTGGAAGTCGACGACCAACACCAAGTCCAAGAGGTGTCGGTCGTTGCTCATAAAACGGCCGAACTACCGGCTGAACCTGGTGACGCCGAGATAACGGAAAACATTGCCCAAGAAGGCATTGAGATGGAGTCAACCGAAATGGTGACCACCTATCCGGCTGAAATTTCACCAGAACAGCAGACAGACGACTGTTTGAAGGCTTTGCAAGACTTTTACCAGATTCCGGTTGCGGTTTGTTCTTCGGGCCTCTTTTTGATGAATTTACCGGCTGGTCCGAAGAGTCGTTACGACTTTTTGAAGGACATGCCCCATACCATTCAGCCAATGCTGCTGACGATAAAGGGGCGTGATTTAAAGGCCTGGTTGACCGAGTACGATCAGAAGGCTGAAAAGCTACGGACGGAGCGAATCAAGGGATCTGGTTTTCGGGGTTCTGTCTTTGGTGAAATGAAAATGACTGGTTTATCTAAGGATGAATTTAATCAGTACACTTATATGGGGCGCGATATTGTCGATGACGAAGACTACCAAGTCGCTACCCTTGATCATTATCGCTGGCTAGACTTCTTTAGTATGTTGGATGAAGCGCCAGCTAAGATTGCTCTGGACGTCTTTCTTCGTGAAATGATGGCCGATTACTATCAAAAACAAGAGGAAGGGGCAGTGACCATCACTGTCTAACGAACGATATCAATGGATCACGCGACATTAAAAGAACGAACAATTGAGCAGCAACTTCGTCGTCAGCAGGAGTACGAAGTGACACGCTTTGGTGATGAAATCACAGTGGACGGACTGAAATTCGTCCTTTTGGATGATTTTAAGGAAGCCTTTTCAAACGAAGGCCTGGCCTTGCGTTATACCCCGTTGTTGAAGCAATACGATTACATTGTTGGTGATTTATCGGCGGGGCAGCTTCGTCTGCGCGGCTTTTACCATGAAGAACGCGAAGTGAGTGCTGATCAAAAAATCAATACATTAGCTGATTACCTGTATGAAACCGTTAACTTTGGTGCGCCATATTTTATTTTAAAGAATGAAAGTGTCGCCTTTCGTCCTGTAAAGGTTCGTGATTACCTAAGTGAATGGGAGCACGAACAGCGTAAAAAGGCGAGTCAGGGGAAGCCAAAGGCTAAGAATCAAAAAGCCAAAAATGGTAAGAATTCTGCTAAGAGCAGCGAAGAAACAAGGCCAAAGCAGAAACGAACAGGCAAAAAGCCGACCAATGGTCAACAAAATCAACGGAAGAAGCGACGTCACCGTTTTACTGAGAAGAAGCGCGAAGGGCAGCCAGACGCATCGTCTAAAATGGTTAAAAACGCTTCAGCTAAACAGACGGCGAAGCCAAAACGACAAGGCAGCCAGTCCACTTCGAAGAAAAAAAGGACTGGTCAGCAGCAAAAGTCGACTGATAAGCGTAAAAAAACGGCACGTTCTTTTACAATTAAAGAGCGCGAATAAAAGACAAAATTGGGCTTCGGCCCTTTTTTTATGTTCGCAACTTGACTTTAAGTGAACTTGTTATTTATAATTGGTTTACTTAAAAAACAAGGAGATTTTTTATGCAAGGTACGAGAGTACGTGATTTAACCTTGGAGGCCGTGTTCTTGGCCCTCTTGATTGTGTTTGCCATGATTCCCGGCATGACCCTTGGGTTCTTACCGGTTCCGGTTGTTGTCCAAAATTTGGGCGTCATGCTGATTACGTTGGTTTTAGGTGCCCGTCGTGGTTCCGCGGTAATGGCCGTCTTTATCATCATGATTGCACTGGGTCTACCAGTATTGACAGGTGGGCACGGTGGTGTAGCCGTCTTGGTTGGTCCCACTGCGGGTTACATTTGGGCCTGGCTATTCCAACCTGCACTCTTTGGACTACTATCCGTCTTTTGGCCAAAGAAAAAGGGGCAGGTTCGCCCAGGGATTGTTCAGTCTTTTGTCTTGATTTTCCTGCTTGATTTGATTTTGGTTTATGGATTTGGTGCCGGCTGGCTTTCATGGACGGCCCACCTGGACTTTGTTAAAACCTATTGGGCGAACATGATTTTCATTCCTGGTGATTTGCTGAAGGTGGCGCTGGCAACGATTGTCGTGCAGGCATTGCCTCAAAAGGTTTTCAAATAAGTATACTTATTAACGGAGGGTTTTATGGATCAAGAAAAGAAAAAAACAGCCACTAAATACTTGGTTCTTGATGATCTTTTGGACCATGTCGGCCGTTACGTTTCTGGTGACCAGTTGGCAAGTGATTTGGGTGTGTCTCGAGAATCGGTTTGGAAGGCCATTAAGACCTTGCAAAAAGAGGGGCACCGAATCGTCTCCAAGAAAAAAACTGGTTACGCCTACCTTTCTTCTGACCATGTGAGCGAACAGGTTGTGCAAAAGTACTTGGGAAAGCTGAGTCAGGGACAGCAGGCTTTTGATGTCATTCGTGTCTTTGATGAGGTCGGATCAACACAAACTTACGCCAAAGATTATCTGGCGAAGCACCCCGGACAAAACCCTTCGATTTTCACCGCCCGTACAATGGGTGCCGGATACGGACGACGGGGTCGTGCTTTCTTTGCCCCCAAGGACAGGGGCCTTTACATTTCGTTGTCGTTACCGGTCAACCCTGAAAAGCCAATGATTGCTAGTTTGCTGACAACGTCGGCGGCGGCCGTCATTGCACAGGTGCTGGAAGAGACTTTTCCTGGACTGAATGTCCAATTAAAGTGGGTGAACGATTTAATTGTGAAGGGGCATAAAGTCGGTGGAATCATTACCGAAGCAGTCTTTGACATGGAGCGGCAACAATATAACGCCTTGGTGTTGGGCTTCTTTGTGAACATTTTACCGGCTGATTATCCTGAAGAGATCCAGCAAAAGGCCATGGCTGTTCTTGACGATCCTTCAACAACAATTGATTTGAACTTCTTGCTGGCACGCATAACGTTGGCATTAATTGACATGAATAATGGCTACCAAGATGGTACTTTCTTGGCTGATTATCGCAAGCGCTCTTTTCTGATTGGTCAGCGAGTGTCGATTCAAGTGGGACAAGAAATCCTGTCAGGAGAAGTGACAGGCATTTCGAACCAGGCCGGTTTGGAACTCTTGTTAGACAATGGCGAGAAAAAAACGCTTTACGCTGGTGAGGTGACCAAGGTAAAATTGTATGAGAACCTGAATCTTTAGGAGATGGTCAATATGCGTTTTATCTTTGCATCAAATAACGAAGCCAAAACTCGGGAATTAACAAAGTTAGCCAAGGTTTTGGGGCACGAAATCGTTTCTTATCGGACTGTTTTGGGTGAGAAATTGACTTTTCCACCAGAGAGCGAAACGGACCAGGAGAGCAATGCCCGGGGGAAGGCTGCTTTTATCCACCAGTTCTTGCCCAATGACTGGATTTTGGCCGATGACACGGCTTTTTTTCTGGAGGCCTTTCCGGAACGTTTTGGTGTAAAGGCGGCCCGCGAATTTAAAGCGCTGGGTCTGAAGGGGATTCAGGAAGAAAATGCCTATTTACTCGATCTTTATGCAAATATCCCAGCTGAAAAACGAGGAGCCTATCTCTTATCAACCATGGCGGCTTGTTCGCCCACTGGCGAAATCACCGTGGCTGCTTGTCGGGGTGGGGTCGCGCTGACTCAGACTCCGGTTGGCGGCCCGGACCTGGGTGGCTTGACGGATCTTCTGTTGGCTGAAAACGGCAAAACGTTATCCGAGATGCCACTGACAGAGGCCGTTCATTATCACGATCGGGCACGTACGTTAACTGCCTTGGTCCAACAATTGCAACGCTAAAATCAGAAAGTCCACAATTTTTGTGGGCTTTTTTGTATCGGTCTAGGCAGTGACTTTGTCGGGAACTTGAAAGCGTGCTAAAATATAAAGGTTAATTTTACGTTTGGCTAATGGCCACGAAGGAGTGCTTATGCGACAGGCAAAGTCAGCTTACTGGCAAAAAATTGTTGATGATGCAGTGGATGAAAAGGGGAATCCTCGTCCGTTCTTTTCCATGGCGCCCATGGAAGCGGTCACCGATACCATTTTTCGCCGAGTTGTTGCGAAAGCAGGGGGACCGGATGTCTACTACACGGAGTTTACGAACGCAGCCTCAATGGTTCATCCGGAAGCTAAGTTTTCCATTCAAGGCCGTTTGGCGGTAGCGCCAGGAGAGCAGATGCCCATTGCGCAAATTTGGGGATCGACTCCTGAAGCCATTGCTGGGGCTGCGAAGTTGCTACCTGAAATGGGTTATGAAGCCGTCGACATCAACATGGGTTGTCCGGATGGTACGGTGATTAAGAATTCCTCTGGTTCGGATTTGATTCGTCATCCCGATCGCGCCCTGGAATTGATTGAAGCAGCGAAGGAATCGGGATTACCCGTTTCTGTTAAGACACGTCTAGGCTTTTACAAAGTCGACGAGTACCATGAGTGGCTTGAGACCATTCTGAAGGCCGACGTTCAGGTTTTGACGATTCATTTGCGTACACGGAAGGAAATGTCCAAGGCGGATGCCCACTTCGAATTAATTGACGATATTATTGCAATGCGGGATGAACTGGCACCAAATACCCTGTTGCAAATTAATGGGGATATTAAGAACTATCAACAAGGACTGGAACTGGCCGCTGAGCACCCGGGTGTTGACGGCATTATGATTGGAAGGGGTGTCTTAGAAGATCCATACGCCTTCAATCATGAACCAAAAGAGCACCAATTGTCTGAGTCCATCGCCTTGCTCGAGTTGCAACTGGATTTGTTTGATGAGGTCACCAAAACCGTGACGCCTAAACACTTTGAAGCCCTCAAGCGTTACTTTAAGATTTATCTCCGTGGTTTTGCCCACGCTTCACAGTTACGTCAACTACTAATGACGACGCACTCGACCGAGGAAGTACGGGCGATTTTGGCCGAACATGTGGGCAGCCTAGTGAAGAACGAGGACCGCTAAAAGGGTTTATGGTATACTGAAATTAATTGAATTGAACTTTGGTTGAGGTCGTACTCAAGGATTTACCTAACGGGGGAGTTAGGTAAGTTTTTGGTACGACTTTTTTAATTGGTTAAAAGGAGGAAATGATGTCTGAAGTGACGCTTGCAAGCATGCTTTTTGCCGCATTGTTCTGTGGCTGGTTGGCCGAAAGAATCGGCCTACCAGGTGTCGTTGGTCAAATTGGAGCAGGACTATTGATTGGACCAGCCGGTTTTGCCTTCCTTTCAGCGAGTCAGGTAACGGATCACTGGGCCGAAATTGGGGTTTTGTTGCTGATGTTCTTAGCGGGAATTGAATCGGACGTTGACTTGCTAAAGAAGCACTTTAAGCAGTCCTTTTCCGTCGCTTTAGCGGGCGTGGTGACACCCTTTACCGTTTTCTTTGTTTTTGGACATTTACTCGGCTATGGTAACGAGCAGGCGCTACTTTGGGGTGTCTTGTTTTCGGCAACCTCGGTCTCCATAACGGCACAAATTTTAACTGAGTATAAGCAGATTAAATCAGAAGCGGGCACAACCATTCTTGGGGCGGCGGTGATTGATGATTTGCTGGCAGTGCTGATGTGGACGGTCTTCGAGACGACTTTTGGTTTAGGGGGCGGCCAACACATGGGCTTGGGACTGACGGTCTTTTTGATGCTCGCTTATCTCGCCACTTTGTTACTTTTCCTTTACTGGGCTTTGCCAAAAGTCATCGCTGTTTTAACCAAGGTGGCTCATCCGGCCATGGTGGTGACGGTTGTGTTTTCTCTGATTCTCTTTTCCGCATACTTTGCAGAAGAACTAGGACTTTCCGGTGCCATCGTGGCCTTCCTGCTAGGACTGCTTTTTTCTCGTTTACCAGTCCATGAGGGAGTTGAACACGGTATCACGATCCTCGGCAACGTTTTATTTATCCCCATTTTCTTTGTCAATATCGGGTTGAAAGTCAGTTGGACCGGTCAAGAAAAACACCTTTGGTTGATCATTTTGCTCACCGTATTAGCCATTGTGACAAAGTTTGTTGGCCCGGTGTTGGGTGCTCGACTCACGGGAATGGCCAAAAGACCTGCTCACATTGTTGGCGTTGGCATGGTTTCTCGTGGGGAAATGGCTTTAGTGATTGCTAACTTGGCATTAGCGGCTCATTTGTTGAAAGCTGATGTTTACGCGGCAATGGTACTGGTGATCTTATTGACCACCATTTTTACACCGATTGCCTTAAAGCCAATGCTCAAGCGTTGATTGAACTTTTGATAAACGGCTGTGAGGCCCAGTCAGTGACTGGGCCTTTTTTGGTTGAGTGTTTGCAATGAGGATGACCATCCTATGCTATAATCAAGGTATTATGAAATTATCTTCAAAACAAGTAACGACCCTCTTAGAGGAACAGAATTTATTGGTTCAAGAACCGGTTTCGGAACAGGTTTTTGACTTTTTACACTATGATTCGAGGCGAGTAAAGGGAAACACCCTCTTTGTTGCCAAAGGAGCCTTTAAGGCAGCCTATTTAGACGGCGTCCAGGGTGTGACCGGACTGGTGGCAACGGAAGACCTCGGACTGGACGTGCCTCTTTGGCTAGTGACGGATACGCAAAAAGCCTTAGCGGTTCTTTCGGCTGCGTTTTTCGACTATCCTAATCAAAAGCTCTGGATTGGTGCCTTTACCGGGACCAAGGGGAAAACAACGGCGGCTTATTTTGCCTATAATATTTTGAAGGAAGCCACTGACGGGAAGACCGCACTCTTTTCGACCGTGAACCGGATTGTTGGACCCAACCCCGAAGATAGTAAGAAATCCGATTTAACGACCCCCGAATCCTACGAACTATACAAGGACATGGCTCGGGCTGTTAAAAAGGGGATGACCCACTTGGTGATGGAGGTTTCCTCGCAAGCTTACCTGAAGAACCGGGTGTACGGGTTGCGCTACAACGTTGGTGCTTTTCTCAATATTTCGCCAGACCACATTGGTCCGAACGAGCATCCGACTTTTGAGGACTACCTAGCCCATAAAGAAATGCTATTGGACCACTCCAATCAGGTGATTTTAAACGCTGGCATGGATTATTTTGCCGAAATCCATCAGCGGGCTGCTCGGAAGCACAATCAAGTGTTGACTTTTAATCGACAGGGGGCGGACAGCCAGTTACCTGACTTAACTCCAACGGTTGCCTTTCATTCCGACAAATCTGAATTACATGATTCGTATTTTACGGCTGAGGTCCTGGTGAAAGAACCGGCTTTAGTTGAATTGAACGGTTCGTATCGTTTGAACCTGCCTGGTGACTTTAACGAGGAGAACGCAACGGCGGCGTTGATGATGACCGCTTTAGCCGGTGCCAAGTACGACGATATGAAAAAGGGGCTCGATGAGGTCACGATTCCTGGTCGAATGCTCTCCATGGTTTTGCCTGGGCACGGGGTGGCCTTTGTTGACTACGCCCATAACTTTGCTTCCTTGAACGCCCTTTTGGCTTTTGCCAAGGGGCAGTCGCCAGAAGGACAAGTCATTGTGGTCTTGGGCGCACCCGGTAACAAGGGTGTTTCCCGTCGGTTAGACTTTGCCAAAGTCTTATCGAAGCAAGCGGACCAGGTGGTCTTGACAGCCGATGACCCGGCCTTTGAAAAGCCAGAAGACATTTGTCAGACAATTGCCTCGGCCATTACCAATCCAGCTGTGACCATCCACTATCAAATGGATCGGATTCAGGCCATCCATGAGGCGGTTGCGCTAGCAGGACCGAATGACCTGGTCGTCGTTGCGGGTAAGGGAGAAGACCCATATCAGAAGGTAAATGGCGTTGACACTCCCTATATTGGCGATTTTGCGGTCGTCAAAAACTGCCAACAAGAACTTAAAGAAGGAACTTTTCATGCCTAGTATGGAACAGCCTTTGACAAATAAAAAAATCTTACTTGCGGTGACGGGTGGCATTGCTGCCTATAAGGCTGCCGAACTGGTTCGTCTCTACGTTAAGGCTGGGGCGACTGTGAAAGTCTTGATGACTAAGACGGCTGAAACCTTTATATCGGCAAAAACCCTGGCCATTTTATCAAAAGAAGCCGTGCTGACTGACGCCAAACAGGGTGAATCTTCCGCCGTTGAGCACGTTGCCTTGGGACGCTGGGCGGATGCGTTGGTACTGGCACCAGCCACTGCTAACACGCTGGCCAAAGTCGCGAATGGTCTGGCTGATAATGTCTTGACCGAAACCATCATGGCTGCCACCGCCCCGGTCAAAGTACTGGCACCCGCCATGAACGACCAGATGTATGCCAACCCAGCCACCCAGCGCAATTTGGAAACGCTCCGAAAAGACGGGTGGCAAGTGGTGGGCCCCGAAACTGGTTTTCTAGCGGAAGGGTATGCGGCCAAGGGCCGTTTGGCTGCATTGTCAGAAATTATGACGGCCACTACACAGGCCCTGGAGGAACTAAGTGCCGAGCAGGCGCTAGTTCACAAGCGGCCACTTGCTGGTCGACAAGTTGTGGTAACAGCCGGTGGGACAAAGGAAGCCATTGATCCAGTCCGTTATTTAACGAATCGTTCGTCTGGAAAGATGGGCTACGCCTTAGCTGAAGCAGCGCTTGCAGCAGGAGCAGAGGTAACGTTAGTTGCTGCGACGAAACGACCTTACTCACCAGCCATTCATTTCGTTTATGCACCTTCTGCAAAAGAGATGCTTTCAGCGGTTCAGAAGGCCATGCCGACGGCTGATGCCTTTATTGGGGCAGCGGCTGTGTCGGATTATGCATTGGCCAATCCCTTTGAACAAAAGGTGAAAAAGAGCCAACCAGATGAGCACCTTGTGCTTGATTTGATTCAAAATCCGGACATCCTAAAGACAGTTGGTCAAGAAAAGAAAGCCGGACAGGTGGTTATTGGCTTTGCTGCCGAGACCCAAAATCTTTTGGCAAACGCTGAAAAGAAGTTGGCTTCCAAGCATGCGGACATGATTGTCGCCAACGATGTAACGGCTCCGCAAGCCGGCTTTGATAAGGATAGTAACCAGGTAACGCTTATTCAAGAAGGACAGGAACCGGTATCGATTGGTCCAAAGTCGAAGCAAGCGGTTGCCCAAGACATCGTTGCCCATTTGGTTACCATACTAGATAGATAAGAATTGTGGTATAATTAGTTTCTAATAAGGAATCGGAGGCTTTCATGGCAAAGACAGACGAAGAACAAGCAGCTAAGTATCACGTGGGGGATGTGCTTTTGGCACCAGCCTACGGAAACTTGGAAAAGCCCTTTACTGGCAAAGTCGAGAAGGTTTACGACAACGCACTGCTTGTCGAAATCATTGAAAACGATCCAGCAGACCAACCCACGGTTAACGAAATGAATCACCGGGGAGTCGTTCGGATGGCTGATGTGGAAGTGATTCAGGAAGCACCGGCTGAAGAAGAATAGAAAAAGAAGAAGGCAGGATGGCTAGCATCCAGTGACCTTGGCGGTAGTGTGAGTCAAGGCTTGCCCCTGACCCGCGCCACTTTTTCTGAAACAATTTGATAAACAAAAGTGGTTGGCCAAGCTAACTATTAGAGTGGTACCGCGGGCAGGGCTCGTCTCTTCAGATATGTCGAGATGGGTCCTGCTTTTAAACATTGAAAGGGACAAAACAATGGCAGAAAAAACGGCAGTAGTAACCGCCTTACAGGCGGTTCTACCGGATTTAACAACGGAAGAAATTTCCAATAAGGTGGAAGCACCAAAAGACCATAAAATGGGAGATTTAGCCTTTCCGACTTTTACGTTGGCAAAGGTATTGAAAAAAGCGCCCCAAATGATTGCGGCTGATTTGGTCGAACAAATCGACCAGTCCGCCTTTGAAAAAGTCGTGGCAACGGGTCCCTACATTAACTTCTTCTTGGATAAGAAGCAGGTAACGGCCGAAACGTTGACAAAGGTTTTGAAAGCCGGCATGAACTACGGTGAAAACAGCGATGGGAAGGGGCAGACGATTGCGCTCGACATGTCATCGCCTAACATTGCCAAGCCAATGTCGATGGGTCACCTTCGTTCAACGGTTATTGGGAATGCACTGGCCAACTTGTCCGCTAAAAATGGTTACAAGCCAGTTAAAATCAACCACCTGGGTGATTGGGGAACGCAGTTCGGAAAGCTGATTTATGCCTACAAGACTTGGGGTTCCGAAGCGGAAGTGAAGGCAGATCCCATCGGGACATTGCTGAAGTATTACGTGGAGTTCCACGAAAAAGCCAAGGAAAACCCAGCGTTGGACGACGAAGGGCGCGCTTGGTTTAAGAAGTTGGAAGATGGTGATCCAGAAGCACACAAACTTTGGTCATGGTTCCGTGAAGAATCATTAAAGGAATTTACTGAAATTTACGATCGTTTGGGCATCACCTTTGATTCATATAACGGGGAAGCCTTCTATAACGATAAGATGGACCGCGTTGTCAAGGCATTGGAAGATAAGCATCTCTTGAAGGAGTCGGAAGGGGCACAAATCGTTGATTTGTCACCGGTTAACGAAAACCTGACGCCTGCCATGATTAAGCGTTCCGATGGGGCCACGCTCTACATGACCCGTGATTTGGCAGCGGCCATGTACCGTAAGGATACCTATCATTTCGCCAAGTCTCTCTATGTCGTTGGTGGTGAACAGCGCGAGCACTTCCAGCAATTGAAGGCCGTTTTGTCACTCCTCGATTTGCCATGGGCAGATGACGTTGAACACATTCCATTTGGGTTGATTACCTTTAACGGTAAAAAAATGTCGACTCGTAAGGGTGACGTGGTTTTGTTGAAGGACGTCTTGGACGATGCCCATGAGTTGGCTTTGAAGCAAATTGAAGAAAAGAATCCTACCTTGGCCAACAAGGACCAGGTTGCAGAAGAAGTCGGTGCTGGTGCCGTTGTCTTCCACGATCTGATGAACGATCGGACGAATAACTTTGACTTTAAGATTGACGAAGTGGTGCGTTTTGAAGGCGATACCGGTCCCTACGTGCAGTATACCAACGCGCGTGCGCAGTCCATTTTGCGTAAGGCTGGGGTAACGGTCGATCAGGACAAGATTCACTTGGACGATCCCGCCACTTGGGAAATTATTACGGCCTTGAATGCCTTCCCTGAAACGGTGCGTCGTGCCTTTTTGAATCGCGAACCATCTGTGGTGGCTAAATACGCCCTTGGTTTGGCCCGTGCTTTTAATAAGTACTACGCCAACTCTAAGATTTTGACTGACGACGATAACAAGAATGGCCGCCTTGCTTTGGTGGCTGCCGTCTCCGAAACATTGACAGTGGCTTTGTCCATTCTTGGGGTAAAGGCACCAAAGGAAATGTAAGAAAGCAGACAGCGAAACATGCTTCATGCTGAGTCGAGCAACTAGCTCTAGGAAACGAAATGGACAGAAAATTTTCAATTAAAAAGACGGCTGGTTGGCAAAAAATTGCACCAGTGTGGAATCGCTATCAGATTGGTCGTTTGTTGATTTTAATGGTCATGACCCTTTTCTTGGCGGGTTCTGCCTATGGCATTGTGAACGCGAAGACGGCCCACGTTTCATCTTTGCAGCAGTCGCTTTCACAGACGACTGACGTTTACGATAATTCGGGTGATAAAGCCGGTTCACTCTATTCGCAAAAGGGAACCTACGTCAAATATAATCAAATTGCTCCTTCGATGAAAAACGCGGTGCTCTCGATTGAGGATCGTAACTTCTATAAGGAACCTGGTTTTTCAATCAAGGGCTTGGCCCGCGCAGCCTTCTTGCTAGTTAAGAATAAGTTGACGGGTTCCGAAACCATTTCTGGTGGTGGATCGACTTTGACGCAACAATTGGTGAAGAATGCGTACTTGACGCAGGAACAGACGTTTACGCGTAAGTTTAAGGAAATCTTCCTAGCTGTTCAGGTTGAGAAAACTTACTCGAAAAACGACATTTTGACCATGTATCTGAACAACGCGTGGTTTGGTCATGGTGTCTGGGGTGTTGAGGATGCTTCTGAAAAATACTTTGGTGTTCATGCTTCGGAGTTGAATACCGAACAAGCGGCAACGCTGGCGGGAATGCTCACCAATCCTTCTGGCTTTAATCCAATTGATAACCCAGGCCGGTCAAAGGCTCGTCGAAACCTAGTTATCGAAACAATGGTTGAAAATAAGAAGATCACCAAGTCGGAAGCTACTGCTGCAAAGGCAACGAACATCACGCTTTCTGATAATTACACGGGCGATGAATCTTATCGTTACCCTTGGTACTTTGATTCGGTCATTAATGAAGCGATTAATACTTATGGCTTGACCGAAAAAGACATCATGAATAAGGGCTATAAGATTTATACAACGCTGAACCAAAAGGATCAGGAAAACCTACAAAACGATTACGAGAAGGGCTCGCTCTTCGGTAATCAGTCGGAGGCACAGGCCGCTACGGTCGTCTTAAATGCCAAAACAGGTGGTGTTCGTGCAGTCGTTGGTGGTCGGGAAACGACCCACACATACCGTGGCTTTAACCGCGCCAACCAGTCACAGCTCCAACCAGGATCGATTATTAAGCCATTGGTTGTCTACACGCCGGCCTTAGTCAATGGCTATTCCATTAATACCGAGTTACCAAACAAAAAGATGAGTTTCGGTACGAATAACTACTCGCCAAACAACGCCTTGAACGTTGAAACGGGTAATGTGAAGATGTACGAAGCCCTCGAGCATTCGTACAACATTCCTGCGGTTTACTTGCTTGATAAGTTAGGGGTGGATACTGGTTATACTTGGGGTAAGAAGTTTGGTTTGAACTTGGTTTCTTCCGATAAGAATTACGCTCTGGCACTTGGTGGTTTGACAAAGGGTGTTTCACCACAGCAAATGGCTGCTGCCTACACGACTTTTGCAAACGGCGGAAAGATGTCAGAGGCCCATTACATCACTAAGATTGTGGATGCTTCGGGTAAGACAATCGTGGCTAAACCAAAGGCTAAGCAAACACAATTAATTTCCAAGTCGATTGCCGACAAGATGACCAAGATGATGCTTGGTACCTATACCAACGGTACTGGTAAGGGGGCCACACCAACTGGCTATACGATTGCTGGAAAGACCGGAACAACGGAAAACCCTAATTCGACCAATAATTCGAACTCATCAAAGGATTCATGGGCAGTTGCCTATACCAACGATGTGGTCCAAGTTTCATGGGAAGGAATTGAAGGCAATAGTTCAAGTTCACTCCCAATTGGCTTAATGTCAACAATTGGAAACCTGGTCAAAACTTCGATGGGGCAGATTTTACCAAACACCGAAGAAAGCTCCTTTACGGTATCGGACGCTAATAAGACCACGAGTTCAGCCAGTTCATCATCTGATGGTAATTCATGGGCGGATAACGCGAAGAAGAACATTCAGAACGGGGTGGACACAACGGTTGCTGGTGCTAATAAAGTATGGGATACTGTAACAGGATGGTTCAACTAGTAAAAGTAGTTGAAGTTGTTTAGATAAGAAAGGACTGACATAAATGGCAGTAAATATTTACGATAACGCAAACGAGATGGCAAAGGTATTGACGCAAACTGAGCAATACCAATCATGGGAAAAGGCTTTCAAGGATGTTCAAGGCGATGACAAGTCAAAGGAACTCTTCAAGCAATTCCAAACGATTCAAATGACGGTGCAACAAATGATGCAGGCCCAAAAGACACCAACTCCTGAACAGGAGAAGGAATGGGACGCCATTGCGAAGGATGTTCAAGCTGACGAAAAGATCAAGGCCTTGATGGCTGCTGAACAAGTTTTGAACACGTTGCTTGGTGAAATTAACGACATCGTGACAAAGCCTGTTTCAGAAAGCTATGCAGCAGCTCATAAGGCATAAGCAGTAGAAAATGAAAAAGACGACACAGAAGTGTCGTCTTTTTTTGTGTAATGGCAAAAGAAAAAGACCAGCAAAATGCTGATCTTTTAGTAGTTTTTAGTAGATGGCATCGCGATAGAGTGATACCACCTTACCGAGGATGGATACCTGGTCCAAAATAATGGGGGCCATGGTATCGTTTTCCGGTTGCAGGCGGTAGTGGCCAGCTTCGCGGAAGAAACGCTTGACGGTTGCTTCGTTGTCCTCGTTCATCGCCACGACGATATCGCCGTTGTCGGCGGTTTGTTGACGGCGGACAATCACTTTGTCGCCATCAAGAATCCCGATGTTAATCATGGATTCACCGCGAACGTTTAGCATGAAGAGATCACCGTCGTAGGGAATTAAATCTTCGGGAATAGGGAAGAATTCCGTTGCTTCCTGTTCAACTGCCAAAATAGGTTGACCAGCGGTGACCAAACCAAGCACTGGAATCTTACCAGCGTTAGATGAAATCCCAAGCATTTCAAATCCCTTAGCGGTTACTTCGATGGCACGGGCCTTCGTTTTCTCACCCTTCTTTAAGAGATAACCATTTTTAATCAGACGGGAAATGTGACCGTGGATGGTTGAAGAAGACGAAAGGCCAACTGACTCACCAATCTCACGGATGGTCGGCGGAAAGCCGTTTTTTGATTGGTACTCGTGAATGAAGCGGAGTACCTGAATTTGTTTTGAATCCGATTCCATAGTGTTCTTCCCATTTCATTAAATCTGCTATTATTCTAGCGAAAATAAGGCGAAAAAGCAAACGCATGTTCGTAAGATTTTCTTAAGCTTGACCCTCACTCTTAAGTATTTTGAAATGAAGATTAAAAAGTCGAAACGGATGGTGATTGCTTGTGGTATACTTATCATTAGATTTTTAGAGGTAAAGGAGACCACTATGCTTGTACTAGTAGGACTTTTGGCCCTGGTTGTTGGGCTGGTTGGTGGATTCTTCTTGGCGCGCTTCACGATGAAGTCATATTTGGCCAAGAACCCACCAATCTCAGAAGAGATGATGAAGTCAATGATGATGTCGATGGGTCAAAAGCCATCACAGAAGAAGTTGAATCAAATGATGAGCCAGATGAAGGCACAAAGCCAAAAGGCACAAAAGAAGTAATTTTGCTCATCTAAAAAAGTCCCGAAGATGAATTCTTCGGGACTTTTTATTATTGCTTGGCTTTTGGATCGACGTAGACCCAATTTGGGTCGATTTCATCATCGAGCTGGGCAAAGGCTGCTTCAATCTTTTCGTTGTATTCCGCAATCACGTCGTCAGTTAATTTCACTTTCGGATCGATAACGATGGGTTCACCGAAGTTCATTGTGACGCGCTTACGCAAGAAAAGGTGGGAAAACTTGACAGGTCCCTGGTAAACGGCGGGTACGATTGGCTTTTTAGACAGTTTGGCAATCAAGATGGAACCAGACTTGAGTTTCTGTGAGTGCCTTGAACCGGAGGGAAACATGATGAGGGAACGGTCACCCGTCTTTAATTCACTGACGGGTTTGCGAATCACATCGGGACCGACGTTCTTACGGTCGACCGGGAAGGCACCCAACGAAACGATTAGCTTGCGCAGGAAAAAGTTCTTGAACAATTCCTTCTTAGCCATAAAGATAAAACGTTTGGGGTAGGCCGCCATGGCATACCAAACGGGATCCCACCAGGTACGATGGGGCGCCACGAGGATGTAATTGTCTTCTTTCGGCAAGCGATTTTTGTTCAAATAATAAGTACGTCCGTTTATAATGGAAACCAAGGTCACAACGAAGACCCGGATAAAGCGATAAAGCATAAGCTTGTCCTTTCAATATGATTTAACTGTTTAATTTTACTATAAAAGGGGACAAAGGCAAATGACAGAAGCGAATTTACAGGCTGGCGAACGGCTCGATGGTCTACCATCGCAGCAAGTGAACGTGATTCAAAACCCCGACATGTTCTCCTATTCGTTGGATGCAGTCCTTTTAGCCCACTTTGCTAAGCCGAATAAGAAGGGAAGAGGGGTGACGGTGGACCTCGGAGCGGGAACGGGTGCCGTGGGCCTTTTCTATGCCAAGAAAGTCACGGGACGGGTCATGTTGGTCGAAATACAAGCCGATTTGGCTAAAATGGCCGAACGGTCGGTGAAGTTGAACCAGCTTGACGACCGGGTTTCCGTGATTCATTCGGATATGCAAGAAGTTTTTGACCAGATTAAGCCTGGTTCCGTTGACACCGTGCTCTGTAACCCACCTTATTTTCCGGTCAAGGAAACGACCAAGCAAAATCAGGATGAGCACTACCAGATTGCCAGGCACGAGGTGGCCATTGATTTGCCGAAGTTAGCACAAACCGCCAATAAGTTGCTGAAGAACAAGGGGAAGTTTTTCATGGTGCACCGACCGGAACGACTGGCCGATATTTTTGCTGCACTGACTGCCAGGGGATTAGAAGTCAAACACATTCAGTTCGTCTACGGCAAAGCTGATCGAGAAGCAAACATGGTGCTGGTTGAAGCGATTAAACAGGGGCGTGCTGGTGGCGTACGTGTACTACCACCCATCGTCGCCTACACGGCAACCAATGATTACACCAAGCAGGTGGAAGAGATTCTCTATGGACAACCCTGGACAATTGAATAGGAGTGCTTTTTATGACGGACAAAAAAAGTAAAACCTATGATTTTTACGTACTCTACACGGCGGATGGCTATTTTTATGGTGGTTATTCTGACGATGCCATCCGTCGTTTTCACGTCCACGAATCCGGGAAGGGTGCGAAGTTCACCCGGGTAAAGTCACGGCACCCCCTGCAATTGATTTACTATGCGACTTTTGAAAGCAAGCACGATGCGATGCATGCGGAGGCGACTTTTAAAAGGCTAAGTCGTGAGAAAAAGGAAGTCTTTTTAGTCGAACGAGGGGTTCCGGCAACGGTATGGGAGAAATGAGTCGACGAGTTTGTGGAATTCTTGGTAAACTAATGGTGAGGGAGGAATTTGTGCATGCTTGCAAACTTTGAAAAACAAAACATTGTCGGTCAGGTACTGCCGGCAAGTTCCTTTGACTCGCGTGAGGGACTCGTTGAGGTCATCGGCAACTTTTATCACTACCGCTTGGTGGCTGGCCAAAACTGGCAACCGAATGCGGACTACCGGATAAAAGCAGCAGATGGCAACCAGCTGGTCGTCGAAAAAGTAGAAGCGAAAGGATAAACATGCTCGTAATTGTTTCGATTATTGTTATTATCATCTTGATTATGTTCACGTGTTTTCGGATTGTTCCCCAAAACACGGTGGGCCTTTTGGAAACGTTGGGGAAGTATTCATCGACCCGTTCAACTGGGTTGAACTTCCGCTTGCCCGTGATTCAAAAAATCAGGGTTGTGTCACTGGCTTTGCAACCTTTGAAGTTGGCAGGTTATTCCGTGATTACCAAGGATAACGCCGACATTGGTGCCACGGTCACCCTAAACTTCCACGTGACCGATCCAGTAAAGTATCTTTACGAAAACACGAATTCCATTGAGTCCATGCAGCAGTTGGTTCGTGGGCACCTTCGTGATATCATCGGACGAATGGAATTGAACGAAGCGCTTGGTTCAACGTCAAAAATTAACAAGGACTTGGCCGATGCCATTGGCGATTTAACAAACACCTATGGGATTAACGTTGATCGGATTAACATTGACGAGTTGAAGCCTTCAGCTGCCATCCAGTCATCCATGGATACGCAGTTAAAGGCGGATCGTGAACGAGTGGCTGCCATTTCACAAGCGGAAGGGGAGGCCAAGTCCATCGAATTACGGGCTAAGGCCAACAACGATGCCTTAGTGGCAACCGCAAAGGCCAATGCCGAAGCGACGAAAACCCGTGCCGATGCCGAAGCTTACCGGATTGATAAAGTACAAACGGCTCTAAAAAATGCCGACCAAAACTACTTTAATAACCAATCAATCAACGCCTTTGAAACCTTAGCTAGTTCCGACACAAACCTGATTGTTACTAACGGGAATGATTTGGACAAGACTGGTCAAAACGCGACTTTGGCAAAGTTACTAGCCAAAGAAATGAAGCAAGAAGATTAACGGAAACCCGCCAACAACATTGGCGGGCTTTTTTCTTAAAGAATTCCTGTAAAAAGCTTGTCAGATAGGTGACTATCCTGTAAACTAATAACCGTTGTGTGAGCAACAAAAATACACACGACCGAGGAGAACGCAGAGGTGCAGCAATGTTCATGCGAACCTTGAATCGGTCGGAGGATAACCTAGGAGGCCTATAATGGCAGTTATTTCAATGAAAGAACTCCTCGAAGCAGGAGTTCACTTCGGACACCAAACACGTCGTTGGAACCCAAAGATGGCACCATACATCTTTACGGAACGTAACGGCATCCACATCATCGACTTGCAAAAGACGGTGAAGATGGTTGATGAAGCCTACAACTTTATGCGTAACGCATCAGCTGATGGCGCAAACATCTTGTTTGTTGGAACGAAGAAGCAAGCTTCAGACGCAATCGCTGAAGAAGCAACGCGTGCCGGTCAATTCTACATCAACCACCGTTGGTTGGGTGGAACGTTGACCAACTGGAACACAATCAAGACTCGTGTCCGTCGTTTGAAGGACTTGAAGAAGATGGCCGAAGATGGCACTTTTGATCGTCTTCCAAAGAAGGAAGTTGTTTTGTTGAAGAAGCAACAAGCCAAGTTGGAAAAGTTCTTGGGTGGAATCGAAGACATGCAGGACTTGCCTGACGTGCTCTTCGTTGTTGACCCTAAGAAGGAAGAAATCGCTGTTAAGGAAGCCAACATGCTCAACATCCCTGTTGTTGCCATGATTGACACGAACGCCAACCCAGATGTTGTTGACGTGAAGATTCCTGCAAACGACGATGCAATCCGTGCCATCCGTTTGATTACGTCAAAGATGGCTGACGCTGTGATCGAAGGCCGTCAAGGTCAAGACCAAGCAGCTGAAGATGCTTTCATCGAAGGCGACGAAAACACAGAATCAATTGAAGAAATCACTGAAATTGTTGAAAAGAACAACTAAGCGATTTGTTATCTGATTTGCCGTTCCGGTGGACCTGCTTGGGACGCTGGTACGGCATTTTTATTTGAAAAAAGGAGCACACATTTATGGCTGTTACAGCAAAGATGGTTAAGGAATTACGTGACAAGACGTCTGTTGGAATGATGGATGCCAAGAAGGCTTTGGTTGAAGCTGAAGGTGACATCGAAAAGGCAATCGACTTGTTGCGTGAAAAGGGAATGGCAAAGGCCGCTAAGAAGGGTGACCGTGTCGCTGCTGAAGGAATGACTTATGTCATGGAAGAAGGCAACAAGGCAGCCATCATCGAATTGAACTCTGAAACGGATTTCGTTGCCGGTAACAAGGAATTTAACGACTTGTTGGCTGCTGTGACGAAGATCATTTTGGAAGCACAACCAAAGGATGTTGAAGCTGCTTTGGCTTTGCCTGGCGAAGATGGTCGTACGGTTAACGACATGATCATCAACGTTTCCCAGATTACTGGTGAAAAGATTACGTTGCGTCGTTTTGAAACGATGGAAAAGAACGATGACCAAGTCTTTGGTGCCTACTCACACATGGGTGGTTCAATCTCTGCCTTGGCATTGTTTGATGGTACGAACGCTGAAGCTGCTCGTGACATCGCCATGCACATTGCGGCCATTGCACCACAATACGTTTCCGATGCAGATGTTCCTGCCGAAGTTGTGTCAAAGGAAAAGGAAGTTCAATTGGCTTCTGAAGACTTGAACGGTAAGCCTGACAACATCAAGGAAAAGATGGTTGAAGGCCGTATCAAGAAGTTCTTGGCTGAAATCTCATTGTTGGACCAACCATTTGTGAAGAACGGTGACCAAAAGGTTGCTCAGTATGCAAAGGAAAACGGTTTGACGGTCAAGGAATTCGTTCGCTACCAAGTTGGTGAAGGAATCGAAAAGCAACAAACAAACTTGGCTGATGAAGTTGCCAAGCAAATCGGTCAATAAGACCAAACAAAAAGTGTCCGTTTTGGGCACTTTTTTTGAGGACGGAAGGCCAATCCTTTGCTATAATGGATGGTAAGAAAAAGGAGACACCATGACTGAAAAGAAATACAAACGTGTTCTAATGAAGTTGTCCGGGGAAGCCTTGGCGGGTTCAAAGGGACAGGGCATCGATTTGGAGACAGTTTCGTCCATTGCCAACGAGATTAAAGCCGTTCACGACATGGGAACGGAAATTGCCATCGTTGTTGGTGGTGGTAACTTGTGGCGTGGCGAACCGGCTTCTAAGGTTGGAATGGAACGTTCACGAGCAGACTATACCGGAATGCTTGGGACGACCATGAACGCCTTGGTTTTGCAGGATGCCTTGGAACGTGCTGGTGTGCAGACTCGTGTCCAAACAGCCATTACGATGCAACAAATTGCAGAACCATACATTCGTGGTCGTGCGATTCGTCATCTTGAAAAAGGACGCATTGTTATCTTTGCTGCTGGAATTGGTTCACCATACTTTTCAACGGATACAACGGCTGCACTTCGTGCAAACGAAACCAATGCCGATGCCATTTTGATGGCAAAGAACGGTGTCGATGGTGTCTACGATGCTGATCCAAAGACAAACCCAGAAGCTAAGAAATTCAGTCATTTGACTCATTTGGATATTATCCAAAAGGGATTGAAGGTGATGGACGCTACGGCTTCAACGATGTCCATGGATAATAACATGCCACTGGTTGTCTTTAATTTGAACCAACCTGGCAACATTCAAAAGGTGATTGCCGGTGAGAATATCGGAACCACTGTAACGGGAGAAGAATAAACATGGCGATTGATTTTAATCAAGCAACTGAAAAGATGAAGGGGGCGCAAGACGCGCTTCGTCGTGAATTGGGTGAAATCCGTACTGGCCGTGCCAACCCACGTATTTTGGACCGTGTGCAGGTTGAATATTACGGTGCCATGGTGCCATTAAACCAGGTGGCCTCTATTTCAGTACCAGAAGCGCGTTTGCTGTTGATCACACCTTTTGATAAGGGCGCTTTGGAAGCAATCGTGACGGCGATTAACGTTTCAGATTTGGGCTTGAACCCAGCTTCTGATGGGAATATCGTTCGTTTGGCTATCCCGCAAATGACGGAAGAGCGACGGAAGGAATTGGTTAAGGAAGTTAAGGCCGAAGCTGAAAAGTCCAAGGTTGCGGTTCGTAACGTTCGTCGTGATGCAATGGACGCCATCAAGAAGGACAAGGAACTAACGGAAGACCAAGTTCACGAATCAGAAGACAAGGTTCAGAAGTTAACGGATGACAACATCAAGGCAATTGACGAGATTGCTGAAGATAAGGAAAAAGAATTGATGACGATTTAATTTCCGAAAAAAAGATGGATTCTATCCATCTTTTTTTAGTTGTTTTAATTATTAAAATAACGTAAAAGCCATTAAGACTGGCAAAAGTAGTTGTTGAATTTAGCCGATTTCTTCTGTTTGTGTTATATTTATTCTTGAAAGTATCTTTAATGGATACAAAGAATGACAAGGAAAAGTAGGCATTTTCTTATGACAAATAAAAATAATCTAAATGGGAAAGCCTGGTTTGGTCTGGCAGTTGCCGCTACTAGTCTTTCTGCTTTTAACCAACAACAAGCTTCGGCCGATGACAACACGAATCAAAATGGGGAAGTCGCCAATCAACAGAGTCAACGTGATGCAGCACTAGCTAAGTTTGCTGCTGAACACACCTCCGGCTATGTTTACTCACCAGAAGTTTCCACTGAAAACGGTGGTTACAACTGGTTTGAAGACGGCCAACTTTTTACTGGTTTTCGCTTTCACGCAGGTAGTTACTACTGGTTCGTGAACGGTGTTCGGCAAAATGCAGGTTGGCGTGAAGCCTGGGGAAATAAGTACTACACGGATAATGATGGTCGTGCTGTGCAAGGAAAGCAGACAATCAATGGTCAGGTGTTCGACTTTGGTGATGACGACACCTTCTATTTGCGTACCTCAGGCTATCTTTACGATGGCTCGGACCAAAATGGTGGTTACCGTTGGTATGAAAATGGCCAACTCTTTACGGGTTTCCGTTATTACACAGGCACTTACTATTGGTTTGTTGATGGCGTTCGGCAAAACGCTGGTTGGCGTGAAGCCTGGGGTCATAAATACTACACGGATGCCGATGGCCGAGCCGTCCAAGGCATTCAAACCATTGACGGCAAGCAGTATAACTTTGGTGATGACAACACTTTCTACCTCCGCGAAGACGCTTCTTACACGGTTGATGGCAAAGTCTATCACACTGATCAAAATGGTCAATCCGTACCCTGGACAGGTTACATCTACGATGGTTCATCCCAAAACGGTGGTTACCGTTGGTACGAAGATGGAAAGCTCTACACCGGCTTCCGTTACTATACCGGCACATATTACTGGTTCATCGACGGTGTTCGACAAAACGCTGGCTGGCGACAAGCTTGGGGTCTGACTTATTATACGGATAACGATGGTCGTGCTGTTCAAGGTTCGCAATACATTGATGGCCAGTGGTATTTCTTCGGTGATGACGGTACTTACTACCGTCGTTTTGCCTCGAGTGAAGTGGCCAATTGGTTCTATAAAAATTACGGTAAAATTACCTACTCCATGTATGGTTCTCGTACTGGATCTGACGGCACGGCGGACTGTTCCGGGGCCATGGTTCAGGCGCTCGTTGAGGCCGGAGCCACGAAGCCAGCCTATATCTACAACACGGACAGTATTCATGACTACTTAAAGGCGAATGGCTACCAGTTAGTAGCAGAAAATACCAAAGTCAATAAAGAGGTCGGCGACATTGTGGTCTGGGGTAAGCGCGGTAATTCAGGTGGTGCAAACGGACACATCATGGTGATTAATCAAGCTGACAACAGCAATGGTTCTGGTGCTCGCGAAATTTCGGTTGATTACTGGACCAACGGTGGTTATAATTCCGCGGTTTCCGAACATGATTATAATTACTATGCTGCGGCAAATGATTATCCATACTTCTACGTTTATCGTCATGCCTAAGTAAAAGGGATGCTAACATTTGATTGGTTAGTATCCTTTTTTACTTGCCTTTTTTTCTTTAAAATAGCATAATATGGGTAAGCAACTTGATTGCAATGACCCGGTTTGGCACCCGGTGAGTGATGAAGGAAAACGAAAGTGTCAGGGTAAAAATACCCTGGAAATCAGGTGGAACCGCGCGCAAGCGTCCTGATGTCAAGAAAATTTGGCATTGGACCGTTTGGCGCGGTTTTTTGTCGCATAAAGGAGGGACGATGGCAAAGAAGCTAAAGTACAGTGTCAAGTCTGAGACGGTCTTGGAACTTCAAGAAGCTGGTCAGGTCGGCGACCTGATTGATCTGAAGGATAAGCAAGAAGTCGATACGAATACACTCTCCAGGGCACTTCAAGACAGTCTCGATGAGCGATTGAAAAAAGAGAAGGATGACTGGGAAAAGAGTCATGCGGCTCTCCTTGATTCGAAATTAGCGGAAGAAAAGCAGCGAGCCAGTTTGACTTTGGAAAAGGAAAAACAGGCGGTTGCCGAGAAGACACGGCAAGAGCAGAGTAAGCTGCAAGAGGAATTAGCCGAGCTAAAGGCAGCGTTGAAGAGTCAACAGGCGCAGCAAAGAAACCAGCAGGAGCTAGCACTTTCAAAGCAGCGGGAAGAACTGGTTCAAAAGCAGGCCACTGAAAAGGAACAACTGCAAAAGGAACTGCAGGACGTTCAAGCGCAACTGCAAAGGGATTTAGCTGAACAAAAGGAAAAGGCAAATCAGGAAAAGCAAGCGCTTGAAAAGCAAAAGCTGGCACTCGAAAATCAGGTACAGAACCAAGACCGTGACAAAGAGTTGGCATTGGCTCAAACCAAATCGGAGTATGAGGTTCAACTGAAAGCGGCAGAAGAAAAGGTTGAGTTCTGGAAGGATTTTAAAGCCAAGCAGTCCACCAAAGAAATTGGGGAGTCACTCGAAGTCTACGCTCATCAAGAGTTCAATAAGATTCGGCCCTACGCCTTTCCAAACGCCTACTTTGAAAAGGATAACGAAGTTTCGAAGCAAACAGGTTCGAAGGGAGACTTTATCTTCCGCGATTACGATGATGGCATTGAGTTTATTTCCATCATGTTTGACATGAAAAACGAAGCGGACACAACCGAGAAAAAGCACAAGAACGCCGATTTTTTCAAGGAACTTGATAAGGATCGTCGTGAAAAAGAGACAGAATATGCTGTCTTGGTTTCCTTACTTGAAAGCGATAATGACTACTATAACACCGGGATTGTGCAAGTACCGGATTACCCAAAGATGTACGTCATTCGACCGCAGTTCTTTGTGCATTTCATTGGGTTGTTACGAAACGCTGCTTTAGATTCTGTTCAGTATAAGAAACAGCTGGAAGAGGCGAAGGAGCAAAACGTCGATATTACCAATTTCGAGGATAATATCAGCACTTTTAAGGACAAGTTTGCTAAGAACTACCTGTCATACTCAAACAACTTCCAGCAGGCAATCGATGAAATTGATAAAGCCATTCGGCGGATGGAGGAGGTCAAGAAGAAGTTGACGACCTCCGAAAACCAGCTGCGCTTGGCTAACAATAAGCTGGATGATCTTTCCGTCAAGAAATTGACCCGTGGTAATCCAACCATGAAAGCTAAGTTTGACGAATTAAAAAAAGAAAAGGATTAACGAAGTAATTATGACTGATAAAAAACTTTCATTACAGGATATTATCCTGACTTTGCAAGAATTCTGGGCAGCAAAGGGTGCTAACCTCATGCAGGCCTATGATAATGAAGTGGGTGCCGGAACGCAAAGTCCGTACACATTCTTACGTGCTAATGGTCCGGAGCCATGGGCGGCTGCCTATGTACAACCATCTCGTCGCCCCGCCGATGGCCGTTATGGGGATAATCCCAACCGACTCTTCCAACACCACCAGTTCCAAGTGGTGATGAAGCCTTCACCTGACAACATTCAGGAACTTTACCTGGCTTCCTTGGAAGCCTTGGGAATTGATCCCTTGGAACACGATATTCGTTTTGTGGAAGATAACTGGGAAAACCCTTCAATGGGAGCCGCCGGTATCGGTTGGGAAGTCTGGTTAGACGGTATGGAAGTGACGCAGTTTACTTACTTCCAACAAGTTGGTGGGATTGAGGTTGATTCAGTTACCTCAGAAATCACTTACGGTTTGGAACGTTTAGCTTCTTATATCCAAGACGTTCCAACGGTTTACGACCTCGAATGGGGACACGGTGTCTTGTATGGTGACATCTTTAAGGAACCGGAATACGAACACTCAAAGTATGCCTTTGAGGAATCAAACCAAGAAATGTTGCTCCGCCATTTCGATGATTACGAAGCCGAAGCCAAGCACTGCTTGGAACTCGGACTTGTGCACCCAGCCTATGACTACATTCTCAAGTCATCGCACACTTTCAACCTTTTGGACGCTCGTGGAACGGTTTCCGTAACGGAGCGTGCTGGTTACCTGCACCGTATCCGGACGATGGCCCGTCAGGTTTCCAAAGTCTTTATTGAGGAACGAGCAAAGCTCGGTTTCCCACTGTTGAAGGATGATGCACTGCGTGAAAAGTACCTTGGTGAAAAGGGAAAGTACGCGAAGAAGGAGGACCAGGACTAATGGCAGACTATATTTTAGAAATTGGATTGGAAGAGATGCCCGCACACTTGGTAACCTCTTCTGAAAAGCAGTTGGTCAAGCGCGTAAAGGACTTTTTGGACGAACATCGTCTAGCTGTTCAAGAAATTAAGCCTTTTTCAACACCACGTCGGTTGGCCGTTGAACTCTCTGGACTAGCGGATGGATCAGAATCCGTTTCCGAAGTAAAACGTGGACCGGCCGTTGACCGGGCCAAGGATGATGAAGGAAACTGGTCAAAGGCGGCGCAGGGCTTTGCCCGCGGCCAGGGCACAACCCCAGAAGCACTGACCGAAAAGGATGGTTACCTCTGGGCTAAAAAGGAGATTCCTGGCGTGCCCGCCAAGGAAATCTTGTCTAAGATTGGTCAAGAAGTGGTTGAGCAAATGACTTTTACCACTTACATGAAGTGGGGTAACCATTCCTTTCACTACATCCGTCCGATTCGTTGGCTGGTTTCAATTTTGGATAACGAAGTGGTGCCATTTTCGGTGCTTGATGTCAAAGCCGGACAGACAACACGCGGTCACCGTTTCTTGTCAACGGACCACGTGGTCATACCAGCCGCAAAGGATTATGAACAGACGTTAATGGATGCCTTCGTGATGGCCGATGCCGGCAAGCGAAAGGCAACCATTAAAGACCAATTGACCACCATTGCCAAAGATCACGACTGGCAGTTGGATTTGCAATCCGAGATGGCCAAGGACCTTCTAGAAGAAGTTAACAACATCGTTGAATGGCCAACGGCCTTCTCCGGTGACTTTGATAAGAAGTACCTGGCATTGCCAAAGGAAGTCTTGATTACTTCCATGCGTGACCACCAGCGCTTCTTCTTCGTCACGAACAAGGAGGGTGACCTCTTGCCACACTTCCTTTCCGTTCGTAATGGAAACGCCGACCACATTGAAAACGTGGCTCGTGGAAACGAAAAAGTCTTGGTTGCTCGTTTGGAAGATGCGGCCTTCTTCTACAAGGAGGACCAAGAAAAGTCCATCAACGACTACATGGACCGTGTTAAGAAGTTGGTCTTCCACGAGAAGATCGGAACGGTATACGAGCACATGGAACGTGTTCAGGGCTTGTCTGCACAGTTGGCACAGGCCTTGGGCTTGTCAAAGGACGAGCAAGCGGACTTGAACCGGGCAGCCCAAATTTACAAGTTTGATTTGATGACGGGAATGGTCGGTGAGTTCGACGAACTCCAGGGTGTCATGGGTGAACATTACGCCAAGCTCTTTGGGGAAAACGATGCCGTTGCCAAAGCCATTTACGAGCACTACCTGCCAACCTCTGCCGATGGGGCAGTTGCGCAAACGAAGGTCGGTGCCGTTTTGGCCATCGCCGACAAGCTTGATTCCATCGTGACGTTCTTTGCCCACGACATGATGCCTTCAGGGGCCAATGACCCTTACGGTTTGCGCCGTGCAGCCACAGGGGTTGTTCGGACTTTGGAAGCCTTTGACTGGCACTTCAACCTCTTGGACATTCTGACGAGCTTTAAGCAAAAGAACGGTCAAGTTGCTGATGCAAACTTGGACCTTGTTTTGGCCTTCTTAACGGACCGTGTCCGCAAGCAAGCACTTGATGCCGGTATCCGTAAGGATATCGTTTCTGCTGGAACAGCAAACGTTGTCATCGGCGATTACGTCTATGTCGCTGACCGGACCAAAGTCTTGGCTGCCCATTCAACGGATGCGAACTTCCGTGACGTGATGGAGTCCCTGTCACGTGTCACTCGCTTGGCTAAGAAGGTGCCCGTCATGACACCGGTTAACCCAAGCTTGTTGGCCAACAATCAGGAAAAAGCCTTGTACGAAGATACTAAGAATCTATCCTTGCAAGCTCTGAAAGCCCAAGGTGCCGAAGCCCTCTATGAAGTTTTGGCCGCCTTGCAGGCACCAATCGCTGCCTACTTCGATAACACCATGGTGAATGATGATGATGAAACCATCAAAAACAACCGTTACGCCCAATTGGGTGCCATCAAAACCTTAATTGATGGTCTGGGTGATATTGAGGAAATTGTGATTAAGTAATTTTATCTATCTGTGAAAAAAGTCGGACTCGAAAGAGTCCGACTTTTTGTTGATCAAAATATGAAGCAACTAATAAAATAGACTAATCAAAATGGGGTATCCCTGGTCAATTAATCAACTTCTTTTATTCTAGAATTCATTATTTGTTATACAATAATTCTAGAAAAGTATAAGAGGAAGCAGAAGATGAACATACACGATACGCTGGAAACGGTATTTAATAATTATTTGGCAGAAAAGGAGAAGCCGTTTAAGGCCAACTGGTTAGCAGCAACTTTGCGGCAAGGATTTGATGCAGATGAGTTGTTCTTTAATGCAGATAACGTAAAGATATATGGATCAGGTGGAACAGGCCTGTGGGCAGCAGCCCCTTGGATTGCAGTTTGTGATACCGATATTACGAAATCAGTTCAACGTGGCTTCTTCGTGGTTTATCTCTTCTCTGAAGATATGAAACGTGTTTATCTTTCACTTAACCAAGGCTGGACCTTCTGGGAAAAAGAATTTAAAAATGAAACGATTGATATGACTGCTGAAGAAAAAGCAAGGACAGTTGCTTTGTATTTTCAAAATGAATTATCAATCAGAAATACTGCGCTTCCAATGAAGCTTTCATCAGATGACTCGAAACACAACAACCTGGCCTTTGGTTATGAGGCGGGAGAGATCTATAGTATTGAATATGACGCCAATCAACTTCCCACAAATACCGAACTTGTGAAAGATATTGAGTTGATGTGGTCAAAGCTCATGAGTGTTAAGGCCATGATGCAAGACACGAAGGATCTTGAAAAAAGCGCGACCTATATTTTAAATTACCAATGCACTACCACTTATACGGATAATGCTGAAGAAGCTGAAGCGATCACGGACAAGCTGGAGCACGCGTCACTTATTGAAAAGGAGCGCCCTACCCTCCGGGAAAAGTTAAAGCCTACAAAGAATAAGAAGAGAACAGTACGAAAGATAGATTACCTAGCAGAACAAGAAAGAAACCAAAAGTTAGGTTTGAGCGGTGAGAAGTTAGTTCTTGAGTATGAAAAAGAACGGCTCGTTAATTATCCTGAGTTACAAGATAAGGTGAAGCGTGTTTCAAAAGAAGGGGACGGAGATGGTTACGATATCTTTTCCTTTAATTTCGACGGTAGTCCGCTCTATATTGAGGTGAAGACCACGAATCATGGGGCAACGACTCCTTTCTTTATGAGTCAAAACGAGTATGCGTTTGCGTTGGAAAACAAAGAGGACTACGTTATTTATCGACTTTATCGGTTCACAGATCTTGCAAAGAAAAATATTGACCAAGTCAAGTTCTACAAGATTCAAGGACAAAATATTGAACATGAACTTAATCTCACACCTGCAGCTTATCAAGTAAATTTGAAATAATTGTTCTAATTGACCGTAAAGGTCTTTTTTATTTGACCTCATTGTTAATGAGACCGACCCATCAAAAAAATGATTTGAGTATGAAAAAAGCCTTCATCAATTTGATGAGGGCTTTTTGACTGTTTGTGGTCAAGTCAATCTGATTAAAACTTCTTAAACCAATCCACAATGTCTTGCATCCGCTGGACACGGAGGGAAGGCTTTCCGTTACGCGAGAAGCCGTGGAAAGACTTGGGGTAACGGATATAGTCACATTCAGTCCCTGTACGCTTAATGGCGGTGAAGAGCGCTTCACTTTGGCTAGGAGGACAGCGTCGGTCAGCTTCACCGTGTTGAATACGGACTGGCGTGGTGATTTTGTCGGCATAGGCCAAGGGCGACTTTTCCCAGTAGAGTTGATAAGCCTTATCCTTGTAAAGGTCGGCACCGAGTTCCATGGTGACGAAGGGAACGCCAATGTCAGAATTGTGGTAGAGGTTGAACCAGTCGATGGCGGGGCGCTGCACAATGGCTGCCTGGAAGCGGTCGGTATGACCAATGATCCAGGTTGATAAGAAGCCACCGTAAGAACCGCCGGCGACGAAGACTTTGTCTGGGTTGATTCCCTTAAAGTGGGTGAGGGCGTAGTCCACAGCGGTCATAACATCGGCATAGTCGTTTTCGCCATAATGGCCCATGACATCGGTGGCAAAGTCTTCTCCATAGGATGTCGAACCACGAGGGTTAACATAGAGCACGTTGAAGCCTTCTCCAGCAAGTGCTTGGAACTCCTGAAAGAAGGTGTTGGCGAAGGCAGCGTGTGGGCCACCGTGAATGTAGAGAATGAGTGGTGCGGTGTCATTGTTCGTCTGTGCCTTGGTAAACCACCCCTGAACCTCGGCTTTGCCATCCGCCGTTTTGTAGTAGAAGGATTCGGTTGGGGCATACTGGTGCGTTGATTCATAGTCGGCGTTTGGATTGGCTAGTACCCGTTCGGCTTTTGTTTCAATGTTCAGGGCCCGAATTTCGCCGGCTTTTTCGGCTGTCGAATGAACGAAAACAATGTTTTGGTTATCAATCATGGCAAAGTCAACAATGTGGCGGTCGGCTTCATGAACCTTTTCTGTGGTATTTTCTTGGGCGTGATATCGATAGAGCTGGCTATGGCCATGGTGAACGGCTGTATAGAGATAGGTATCGTTATCCACCCAGAAACCGGAGACATGGCTAGGGTTCTGGGTCCAATCGTCTGCAATTGGATTACCATAACCAACGTTGACCTGTTCGTCTTGTGCCGGTTTTGTCAGTTCGTTGCTCTTGGTGTCATAGACATAGAGCTGGTTAACCGTCGCTGAATAGGCGTGGTAATCCGAACCGATGATGGCCATCCGACTTTGGTCAGGCGAAAAGGCGGCATCGGTGAAAACACCGTTGGGGATGCTTGCAGTTACCCAGGTGGTTTGATCCGTCTGGCGGTTGTATGCGTAAACGGCCTGACTGGTATCAAATTTGTCGGTCCAGTCGGGGTGCTCAGCCGCAAGGTAGGCAACCTCTTGGGTGTCGGCTGAAACGTCCTGTAGGTGAAAGTCATGGGAAAAACTCTTAATTAGTTTTGTTTCACCGGTTTCGGAATCAAAGCTCTTCAATTCGTATACGTTTTCAGTTGGTAACCAGCCAATCCCGTCGGCCTTGTTTTGAACTTTGGTGAGATGCCGGGGCGTTAAACCTTGGTCTTTTTCTTCATCTTTTTCCGGACTGAGTGTGACTTTTAAGAAAGCTAACGTTCCATCTGGACTAAAACGTAGGTCGTCGACAGAGCCGTTTTCCTTTGTGACTGGTGTGGCAACACCGCCGTCCACAGGCATTTTCATCAGCTGGTAGTGGCCCTGATTATCTTGATGGCGGTAGTAAAGGCTGTTGCCAACAACGATGGGTTGCAGATTCTTTCCACCGTTGGTGTAGGGCTGAACTGTACCATTTTCTTCAATTGCCAAGATGTTTGCTTGGTAGTCGTTTTTTTCTTTATTCATCTGGGTTTGAACAAAGAAGGTACGGTCGGGCGTCCCAAAAGGCTGACTGAAACTTTTGAGCTTGTAGAGATCGGTGATTTGGATAGCTGTCATGTCGTTACTCGCTTTCTTCTTGAATTCTTTGTCCTATTTTAACAAAGTAACGGCGTTTTATGTGAAAATAATGAGAGAAATTCAAGGATGATTAAAATCCATACTTCCGCCGTAAGCTCTTTTTTTGACGGCCTTTTTCGTGTAAAATAAAAAGGACTAAAACTCTTTAAAAAGCAGGTAAACATGGCTGATTTTACAATTGACCAATTAAAAGAACGACAGAAGCGTATTCGTAATTTTTCGATTGTGGCCCATATCGACCATGGGAAGTCCACGATTGCTGATCGAATTTTGGAACAGACGCAAACGGTTGCCGAACGCGATATGCAAAATCAGTTGTTGGATACCATGGAACTCGAACGTGAACGTGGAATTACCATCAAGTTGAATGCCGTTGAGGTGAACTACAAGGCCAATGATGAGCAGGAATATATTTTCCACTTAATTGATACGCCGGGACACGTCGACTTTTCATACGAAGTGTCGCGTTCGTTGGCCGCTGCCGAAGGGGCCATTTTGGTTGTGGATGCGGCACAGGGGGTCGAGGCGCAAACTTTGGCTAACGTTTATTTGGCCATTGATAACGACTTGGAAATCCTGCCGGTCTTAAACAAAATTGATTTGCCATCAGCCGATGTTCCAAAGGTTAAAAAAGAAATTGAAGACATGATTGGACTGGATGCTGAAGATGCTGTCTTGGTCTCAGCCAAAAAGGGCATTGGGATTCCCGAACTGTTGGAACGAATTGTTTCTGACTTTCCCGCACCTGATGGAGACCTGGATGCCCCCTTACGTGCGTTGATTTTTGATTCACAATATGACCCTTACCGTGGGGTTGTGATTAACCTTCGTGTTCGCGAAGGGGTGGTTAAGCCCGGCGATAAGGTACGCATGATGAATACCGGTGCGGAGTACGAAGTAACCGAGGTCGGAGTGATGTCGCCAAACGCCCAAAAGCGTAATTATCTGATGGCGGGGGATGTTGGCTATCTGACAGCTGCCATTAAGGATATTTCGACGACGCATTCTGGGGATACGGTGACCTTGGTCAATAATCCGGCAAGTGAACCGCTTCCCGGTTATAAGCCTATGACGCCAATGGTGTACTCTGGACTTTATCCAGCTGATAACGCCAAGTACGGTGATTTACGTGAGGCCTTGGAAAAGTTGCAACTAAACGATGCGGCTTTGACCTTTGAACCGGAAACGTCACAGGCATTGGGCTTTGGTTTCCGTGTTGGTTTCCTTGGGCTGTTGCACATGGACGTCATTCAGGAACGACTCGAGCGAGAGTTCGATTTGGACCTCGTGACGACGGCGCCTTCCGTGACTTATAAAGTCGAAACGGTGGACGGCGAGACTTTGATGATAGAAAACCCATCAGAGTTACCCGAATCGCAAAACATTCGTCAGATTGAAGAGCCCTATGTGCACGCCCAGATTATGGTGCCAAACGATTATGTCGGTGCCGTCATGGAGTTGGCACAACGGAAGCGTGGTGAATTTGACACCATGGAATACCTTGATGATAGCCGGGTGAACGTGAAGTATTACCTGCCATTGTCTGAAATTATCTTTAATTTCTTCGACAAGTTGAAGTCCTCAACCCGCGGTTTCGCGTCGTTGGACTATGAACTGTCTGGCTATCGAGCAGCTGATTTGGTCAAGATTGATATTCTGTTGAATGGGGACCGAGTGGATGCTTTGTCCTTTATCGTTCATCGCGACTTTGCTGCTGAGCGTGGTCGAATCATTACGTCAAAGTTAAAGGAAATTATTCCTCGGCAGAACTTTGAAATTCCAGTACAGGCTGCCATTGGTAACAAGATTTTGGCCCGAACGAACATCAAGGCTTATCGTAAGGACGTCACATCGAAGATTCACACGGGGGATCCCGACCGTCGTGCCAAGCTCTTGAACAAGCAGAAGCGAGGTAAGGCCCGAATGAAGGATGTTGGAACGGTTTCCGTTCCACAAGAAGCCTTCATGGCAGTTTTGAAGACGGAAGATGATGAAAAGTACGCCAAAGGAAACTAAGCGGATTGCTGGCAACGTGAGCAAACGGCGTTGACTTTGGCAAAAGGAAAACAAGAAAGACTGGGAACTGGGTTAAAATTGACCAATCTGGATGAATATTTTAAAGGAGTGAACCATGCCTTTTAAAAATGTTATGAATACAATAATGGGTGGCTTTCACCAAAAGATGCGAGCTGTTGGGATTACCCACGTAAGTCCACTTTCTGATGAGGAATCATTTAGTGAACGAACACTACCCGTACCAGACCCGAAGAGCAATGAGCTACTCGTTCAGGTTTTGGCCACCTCAGTGAACCCGGTCGACGTTAAAATGCGGTCGGGTTATAAGGAAAAGGGCGACTTCCGCATTTTCGGTTTGGATGTCGTTGGCCGTGTCGTGGCAATGGGGCAGGATGTAAGCGGCTTTACCATTGGTGACCGCGTCTACTACGCTGGTAAGCAGCAAAAGCAGGGCGCTGATGCTGAGTATCAAGTGATTGATTACCAAATGGTCGCCAAGGCCCCCGAGAGCTTGTCGGACAGTGAGGCCGCTGCGATGCCTTTGACGGCGATTACGGCCCATGATATTTTGCACCATGGCTTTAGTCTTCCAGTGGAAAAAGACGCGGCCAAGGGACAGTCGTTGCTTGTGATCAACGGAGCCGGCGGTGTTGGTTCAATCTTGATTCAACTAGCTAAATACACGGGCTTAACGGTCATTGCGACGGCTGGTCAAAAGGAATCAACGCAATGGGTGCGGCAAATGGGAGCCGACTTTGTCGTTAATTATCATGACGATTTGCCAACACAACTGGCTGATGCTGGTTTCCACCAGGTTGATTACATTGCTAATCTACAAGACACCATGACCTATTGGGACGCCATGGTGCAGTTGATTCGTCCTTACGGTCGGATTGCGGCCATTGTGGGATCGACTTTGCCATTGGAATTGGGGGAGTTGAAACCTAAGTCCGCTAGTTTTACCTGGGTCTTCATGTTGGCTCGCGGTAATAACGACCTCTTTTTGTCCGAACAGGGACAAATGCTGCAACAAATGGCGACGCTCTTTGATCAGGGCGTTCTCCATTCAACGGTGACGAAGGTGTACGCTGGCTTATCAGTCAATAACGTTCGTTTGGCCTTCCAAGACGTGGCCAGTCACCATAGTCTGGGCAAAGTCGTTATCGATGTGGCAACGGATGGTGTAGAAGCTAAAGAAAGAAACAAAGACTAGGATGCAAAACGAAGAAGGGACAGTTGGTCCCTTTTTTCAGTCAAGGAGGACCTTAATGGCCACGTATCAAGAAGTTACTTGGAAAGTGCCGGCGGAGTTACAGGATTTTGTTGTCTCCGTGTTAATTGATTTAGGTGCCGATGGGGTACAACAGGACGAGCAAAAGCTGACGATTTACGAGGATCAGAGTAAAGAAGGTTGGCAGGAGCGTGTACAGGCCTACCAAATTGGCTTACGGTTATTGGAAGAGCAGGGCTTGGCTGTTCAATCAAAGCCAGTGGTCAATGAAGCGCTGTCGTCGACGACTTTTGAAAACGAATGGAAGAATTATTACCATGCCAGTCGGGTAACTAATCGTTTCACGGTGGTGCCCAAATGGGAAGAATATCAACCAGAACAAGCGAGCGAACAACTGATTGTCATGGATCCAGACCAAGCCTTCGGGACTGGTACGCACCCAACGACGGCACTGATGTTGCAAGCCTTGGAAACGGTCGTTCGCGGTGGTGAAAAAACCATTGATGTGGGGACTGGGTCTGGCGTTCTGGCCGTGGCCGCCAAGTACCTTGGCGTTGGTGAGTTATTGGCAACCGATATCGATGCGGCGGCGGTCCAAACGGCTGAGGAAAATTTGGCACTCAATCCAGTGGCAAAAGATGTTCAAGTGGTTGCCTCGGATTTGATGCAAGACGTTCCAACCGACTTTATTAATACCGGCATCGATTTGGTGTTGGCGAATATTTTAGCGGACGTCATTTTGCCTTTAATTCCGCAAGTTCGTCAGGTCATCAAAAAGGGCGGCTTGTTCTTGGTTTCTGGGATTTATGACGATGTCGAAGAGGCGATTGAACAAGCGCTGCAAGACGCCGGTTTCGCGATTGAACAAAAGATGCAGTCCGCCACTTGGCACGCCTTCATTTGCCGGTTGCCAGAAGACGTGATGGCCTAGGAGAAACAGATGCACCGATATTTCTTAGATGAACCAATTGAACAAGTCATTCATTTGAATAAAAACCAGCCGGTTTTCCATCATTTGGTCCGAGTGCGCCGTGCCAAAGTCGGAACGAAGGCTGAATTTGTGGATAGTAACCAGCGATTAGTGATTGCTGAATTAACGACTTTGTCAGGCGATGAAGCCGAGGTAACGGTACTCGAAGAGAAAGAGCAGTCGGTCGAACTACCGGTTGATGTGACCCTCATTGTTTCACCGGTCAAAAACGACCGAACGGACTGGTTTGTTCAAAAGGCGACGGAATTGGGCGTTAACCGAATTGTTTTAACCAAGATGGCGCGGACGGTCGTGGATTGGGGCAAGCAGCAGGAAAAAAAGCTGGCACGACTACAAAAAATCGCTTTGAACGCTGCCGAACAATCGCACCGGCTCGTGGTTCCTGACATTCTCTTTATGTCCTATGAGGACGCTTTGCAAACTGACAAAGACCTGGGCTTAGTCGCCTGGGAAGAATCAGCGAAGGAAGGGGAGAAGGCGACGCTTTTAAAAGTCGCTGAGTTGGCCCAAGCCGGTCAGCGATTGGCGGTTCTATTTGGTCCGGAAGGTGGTCTTTCGGAAGTGGAAGTGGCGCAACTCCAACAGGAGGGCTTTCAGCCGGCAGGGCTTGGTCCGCGAATTCTTCGGGCAGAAACGGCACCATTGTATACACTGAGTGCGTTATCCGTGGTTTGGGAGTTAGCAGATTAACTGTTGATTTCATGATTTGCTTGCCCCGTCAGTTGAAAGCACATATAATGGAGAACGAATAAACAAGAGTAAACGGGGACAGTTGATGCAAATGAACATGAACAAGTTATTTCGAAATAAGGTAGGGAATTGGCTGTTGGGGCTTCTCGTTGTGACGCTCGTTCTGCCTTTCATTGCTTCCTATTTTGATTGGTCAACCCTGACAAAGGTCACTTTTGTGTACTTTTTTCTAAATGGTGGCTTTGCATTAGCCTTTGGCTACGCCATTCGTAAACGCGGCTTTCGCTTTTACTATGTCTTTGTCCAGCCATTGGTTTTTGCTCTTTTGTCAAATTGGTTCTTTAGTTTAGTTAACGACACTTATGGCTATTATTTGGCCTTTTTGTATCTGGTACTCACTTTCTTTACCTATTTGGCAAACACGAGTGATGATCCTGACGAAAACGAGCTACCCGTCGATGGTGGCTACCGCGATATTTAATGATTCGATTGAGAAAAGCGCCCAATTAAGGGCGCTTTTCTGTTAGACTATTATAAGGTTAATATCACATTTATTGAATACGGAGGGAAACACCGTGATTACAGTTTCAGATATGTCTTTTTCATTTTCTGGTAAGAAGCTCTATCAGGACGTGAACTTAAAATTAGTTCCGGGCCACACTTATGGCATTATCGGTGCCAATGGTGCTGGTAAGTCGACTTTTCTAAAGCTCTTGCAGGGTGAGTTGGAACCAACCGAGGGCTCGATTAACATTACTGCGGGTTCTCGTATGTCGTCCTTGCAACAGGACCACTTTGCCTTTGATGAATATACGGTATTGGATACTGTCATTCAGGGGCACAAGCGCCTTCACGAAGTGAAGACGGAGATGGATGCCATTTATGCAAAGCCCGATTTTTCGGATGAAGATGGTGTTCGCGTCGGAGACTTGTCAGCCGAATTCGAAGAGTTGGATGGTTGGAATGCCGAAGCGGAAGCAGCTCAGCTGCTCACGAAACTGGGCATCGATGAATCCATGCACTACACGTTGATGGGCGAGTTGACTGAAAACGACAAGGTGAAGGTGCTGTTGGCACAAGCTTTGTTTGGCAATCCAGACATTCTGGTTCTTGATGAGCCGACTAACGGATTGGACGTGCAAACCATTGCCTGGTTAGAGAACTTCCTAGCTGACTTTGAAAACCTGGTTATTGTTGTTTCCCACGATCGACACTTCTTGAACGTGGTTTCAACAAACATCCTGGATGTTGACTATGGCAAGATTACGCCATTCGTTGGAAACTATGACTTTTGGCGTGAGTCTGCTGAGCTGGCCCAACGTTTGGCTTCACAGCAAAACGCCAAGAAGGAAGAGCAAATTAAGCAGTTGCAAGAATTCGTGGCCCGTTTTTCTGCTAACGCGTCGAAGTCCAAGCAAGCCACGGCTCGTAAGAAGCAGCTGGATAAGATTACTTTGGATGATATCAAGCCTTCATCACGTAAGTATCCTTACATTTCTTTCCCAATTAACCGAGAAATGGGAAACGATTTGGTTAAAGTCGAAGGCATTTCAAAGTCCATCGATGGCGAAAAAGTCTTGGACAACATCAGCTTTACCGGCCGTCCTGGTGATAAGATTGCCATTTTGTCCCGTTCGGATTTGGCCACGACGACCTTGATGCAAATTCTTGCCGGTACAATGGAACCGGATACTGGTTCGGTTACCTGGGGTGTGACGACGTCCCAGTCCTACCTTGCTAAAGATTTGAATGACAACTTTGATGATCAGGAAAAGGTCATCTTGGATTGGTTGCGCGACTTTGCCGAAGAAGAACAAAAGGACAACACCTCGCTGCGCGGTATGCTTGGTCAAATGCTCTTCAAGGGTGACGATGCCTTGAAGCAAATCAAGGTATTATCCGGAGGTGAGAAGGTCCGCATCGTCTTAGCCAAGTTGATGCTTTTGAAGGCCAATGTCTTGCTACTGGATGACCCAACGAACCACTTGGATTTGGAATCCATCCAGTCGTTGAACGAAGCCGTAACAGCCTTCAAGGGCTCCGTCATCATGACGTCACACGATCACGAATTCTTGGAAACGACGGCTAACCACATTGTTGAAGTTTCGAACAAGGGCGTGGTGGATCGTTTGGATACCACTTATGATGAATTTATATCTTCTGATGCTATCCAAGCAAAGGTTAAAGCACTTTACGATTAAAAAATACGGCAAGGGCTCATGAGCCCTTTTTGTATTGAAAGGATTGTTAAAATGACTGTTGGAATCGAACAAATGACGTTTTATACGCCAGGCTTTTCGCTCGACATGGTTGAGTTAGCGAAAGCCCGGGGAGAAGAACCCGATAAGTACACAATCGGTATCGGGCAAAGTCAACAGTCCGTTTTACCAAACTATGAAGACGTGGTGACGATGGGGGTCAATGCGGCAGCGACTTTGTTAAAAACGGTTTCAACCGCTGACATCGAGATGCTCCTCTTTGGAACGGAATCGGGCGTCGATAATTCCAAGTCGGCTGCTATCTTTGCGAAAAATTTTCTCGGTCTAAAGGATGACATCCGGGCGATTGAGGTCAAACAGGCCTGTTACGGCGGTACTTTTGCCCTGATGCAGGCGAAAGACTTTGTTTCGCTTCATCCCGATAAAAAAGTCCTGGTGATTGCGGCGGACGTCGCGCGTTATGGCTTACACACACCGGGCGAAGTTACCCAGGGAGCTGGGGCGGTGGCCATGCTGATTTCGACTGATCCAAAGATTGCGGAAATTAACGATGACAGCGTTTATATGGTGCAAGACGAACCTGACTTTTGGCGACCAATTGACTCTGGCATTGCCCTAGTGGATGGTCATCAGTCAACCGATGTTTATAAGGACATGTTTTTGGCTCTTTGGCAACGCTATAAAGTACAAAACCAGCGTTCTTTGTCCGATTTTGCCGGTTTTGCTTTCCATTTGCCCTATACCAAGATGGGGAAGAAAGCCCTCGAACAAATCCTGCCAGAAGTGGATGAGGAGCGACAAGTGGCATTACGAAAGCGATTGACGGAATCCCAGTACTACAACCGTTTGGTGGGAAATCTTTACACTGGTTCCTTGTATCTATCGCTTTTGTCTCTCTTGGACCGTTCGGAGGAGCTGGCAGCCGGTGATCGGATTGGACTCTTCTCCTTTGGCTCTGGTGCCGAAGCGGAACTCTTCTCCCTAACGTTGACGATTGGCTATCAGAAAGTGTTGTCGCAGCAGAATGTCCAAGAAATGCTGGATAAGCGGCGACAGTTATCGCTTTTTGAATACGAAACCATGTTTACAAGTCAGCTCTTTGATTCAAGTGAGGATGTCCGATCAGAAGCACCTGGTCAGACGGGTCGTTGTGAGTTTCTGGGCTGGCAGGGGCATTACCGTCAGTACCAATACAAAAAATAGGGTAAGTAAAAAAGTCGGGTTTGCCGACTTTTTTGTTACAATTTTTTGCGAAAGTCATCGCCTTGACATCGTTTTTTTTGATAAACTAGTTTCAAGACAGAAAGAAGGAGTTTATCATGGCAAAACGAGTTTATCTAGCTGGTCCCTTTTTTTCAAAAACGCAGGTCGCACAGGTCGAGCGTTTGGAAAAAGTGTTAGCTGAACATCCCCAAATCGGTGATGTTTTCTCTCCACGTAAGCATCAACACGAGGAGTACGAAATGTTTTCACCGGAATGGCAGAAGGTGACTTACGCTTCAGACGTTCAGGCAATTGATGATTGCGATTTGGTTGTTGCCTTGTCTGACTTTGACGGTGCCGATGCTGATTCTGGAACGGCCTGGGAATTAGGCTATGCCTATGCCAAGAAAATCCCGGTGATTGTCATTAAAGAAGACGACGTAACGTTGAACCTCATGATTGCCCAGGCGTTAACGGCTTATTTGCACTCAGTCGAAGACGTGGCCGACTATGACTTTGAAAAACTCGAAAAAATTCCTTACGATGGAGCAGTCGTCTAATCAAACGACCTGTTTGCTACCCATTAATTACATACGACCGAAAGGCGGAGAAAGAATGAAAGCTGTTGTAACCGTTGTTGGACAAGATAAGGCCGGAATCGTGGCCGGAATTGCCACTGAGCTAGCTACCCATGGCGTGAATATTTTGGATTTATCCCAGACAATTATGTCGTCAACCTTCACAATGTCCATGTTGGTGGAAATTGCGGGTGAGGATTCCTTTAACGAAATTCACGCTGCTTTGAAGGAAAAGGGAACGGCCATGGGCGTGTCAGTTCACGTTCAGCGAGAAGAAATTTTTGACGCAATGGCCCATATCTAAGTCGGCGAAGCAAACTAAAGGATAACTGTCATGGAAACGACGCAAATTGAAGAAACCATTAAGATGGTCGAAGAGGACAATTTTGATATTCGAACGGTGACGATGGGGATTTCTCTCCTTGACACTGTCGGCGGATCTGTCCAAGAAACGGCTCAAAACATTTACAAAAAAATTACCACTTACGCTAAAGATTTAGTGGCGGTTGCCGAACAAATTGAACGTGAGTACGGTGTGCCCATCACGAATAAGCGAATTTCGGTCACGCCAATTTCCTTGGTGGCTGGTTCTGCTAACGAGGAAGAGATTTTGCTCCTTGCGCACGCACTTGACGATGCAGCTAAGACCGTTGGTGTTGATTATGTTGGTGGCTACTCAGCCCTTGTTCAAAAAGGCTTTTCACACGGGGACTTGGCGTTAATCAAGTCGTTGCCAAGGGCTTTGACTGAAACGGATTTGGTCATGTCATCGGTGAACATTGGTTCTTCTAAGGCTGGAATGAACCTTGATGCGGTAAAGTTGATGGGCGAAACGGTCAAGAAGACTACCGACCTTTCGGATACAGCTAACGCTAAAATGGTTATTTTTGCCAATGCCGTGGAAGACAATCCCTTCATGGCTGGTGCCTTTCATGGTGTAACGGAACCAGATGTTGTGATTAATGTTGGGGTTTCAGGTCCCGGTGTTGTTAAGCGTGCCTTGGATAAAGTCAAGGGACAGTCCATTACAACGGTGGCCGAAACCATCAAGAAGACGGCTTTCAAGATTACTCGAGTTGGCCAATTGGTTGGTTCCTTAGCCGCCGAACGCCTCGGGGTTGAATTTGGCATCGTTGATCTTTCCTTGGCGCCAACACCGGCCCGTGGGGATTCGGTTGCCGAAGTCTTGGAAGCCATTGGATTGGAACAAGTTGGTGCGCATGGTACTACGGCTGCATTGATGCTTCTAAACGATGCCGTTAAGAAGGGTGGCGTGATGGCTGCTCAGGGTGTTGGTGGCTTGTCTGGTGCTTTCATTCCAGTTTCCGAAGATGCCGGCATGATTGACGCCGTGAAGGCCGGAACACTTTCGTTAGCGAAATTGGAAGCGATGACTTCCGTTTGTTCGGTTGGGTTGGATATGATTGCTATTCCTGGTGAAACACCAGCCACGACCATTTCTGCGATGATTGCGGATGAAGCAGCCATTGGTATTCAAAACAATAAGACTACGGCTGTTCGTATTTTGCCAACAAACGGTACCAAGGTCGGCGACATGGTTGACTATGGTGGTTTACTTGGTACTGCACCGGTTATGCCCGTGGTGGAAAAGTCTTCTGCTGCATTTATCAACCGTGGGGGACACGTACCAGCGCCAATTCATTCCTTTAAGAACTAAATAGTGACTATAAAAAACGATTCGTTTATCTTAAACGAATCGTTTTTATTTGTATATGAATTTGCAAATAAAAAAGCCCCGATAAAGGGGCTTTGTAATCTTAATGACGGCGTGTGGCACGTGAACCATAAGCGTAACGATCGTTTGCCGCAATCACGCGCTTTGTGAGCAAGTCATCTGCTTGGTGATGCTTCGCTTCGTATTGCCGGCCAGCTTCAAGAGCAACACGTTTGTCACGGTTGTTTAGGATATTGTCACGAAAACGGAGGAAGAAGGCAGAAAACTTAACCCGCTTCATTTCGAGATTGTGACGCAAGTAGTCCGTGTTTGAATTCATTGGTAAGTTCATGTTTTTGCCTCCTAGCACTTGTTAAACTATGTTCACTATACCGCGTGATTTACTCGTTATGTTGTGCTTTTGATGAATCGTAAGGGTCTTTACTTCTTCTTAAGAATTACTTTAGCGTATAATGAAGTTATGCAAGAGGAAGTCACACAATACCAATCTTATTTATCAGCCGAACGAGGCTATTCGCCGTTGACCATTAAGGCCTATATAAAGGATATTCTGGCTTTTGTGGCCTATTTAAATGACAACGGTGGCTTTACGACTTTTCAAAACATTCAGCCGCTCGATGTCCGGGTTTATTTAAGCAGTCTTTATGAACAAAACCTGGCGAGAACAACCATTGCACGGAAGGTTTCGAGTCTGAAAAACTTCTATTCGTACTTGGTCAAGGAGGACCTCGCAACAGATAATCCTTTTGAGGGTGTGACGCTTCGCAAACACCAGGCTCACTTACCGGAATTTCTGTACGATAATGAATTGAAAGCGCTCTTCAAGGTTGCTTACGATCAAGCTGACCATCCCCAATATCTTCGAGATGCTGCACTGTTAGAATTTCTTTTTGCTACTGGGGTCCGTGTTTCAGAGTTAGCCAATTTAACCATTGCGCAATTGAACCTAAACAATCAGCTTGTTTTAATTCATGGGAAAGGGGACAAGGATCGCTACGTTCCCTTTGGCACAATGGCCAAAAAGGCTTTAAAAAATTATCTGGAAAACGACCGACCCGCGTTATTGGCCAAAAATAAAACAGCCGAGCCACCAGAAGAGGTTTTTCTAAATGTACACGGTGGGGCGTTAACGCCAGCTGGCATCACCTATATTCTTCAAGAGTTGATGAACAAAACGGCGCTAACGGCCAAAATTCATCCCCATATGTTGCGGCACACCTTTGCCACGACTTTGCTCAATCGAGGAGCTGATATGCGAACGGTTCAAGAGCTATTGGGGCATGCCAATTTATCAACGACACAAATCTACACCCACGTGTCAAAAGCCATGTTGCAATCCTCCTATCAAAGCTATTTTCCACGAGCAAAACGAGATTCAGAGTAACCGCTTTCAATTCCTATCTAAAGGCGTTGATTATTATTGTCAGAACTCAGTAGAGGTAGTAAAATAGAATTATGATAACTCTAGAAAACGACCAATTAATCGTAAAAATTAACCAGCACGGTGCTGAGCTTGTTTCAGCCTGGAATAAAGAGGCCAAGCTCGAGTACATTTGGTATGGCGACCCCATGTACTGGGGTCGGCACGCGCCGAATCTCTTTCCAATTGTTGGCCGACTCCAGGGCGATCAATACCATCTCGCCGGTCAAACTTATTACATGAACCAACACGGTTTTGCTCGAAACATGGATTTCGAAATTGTTGACCACGACGTTGATTACGTTCGTTTTTCGCTTTCTGATTCTGAACAAACTTGGCGAATCTATCCCTTTGCTTTTCGGTTTGATGTTATTTTCCGGTTAAAGGGAACGGAACTGTTTGTTGACTATGAGGTACATAACCCTGACAAGCAGAAATCGCTTTTCTTTTCCGTCGGGGGACATCCCGCCTTTAACTTGCCGCTAGACGGTGGGAAGTTCTCAGATTACTATTTGTCGGTTAAGCCCGAGAAGGTGTATGACCGTCTTCGCTTAGTTGGTCCGTTTTCAAACCCGAACATGCCGACACCGTTTAACGCAGATATCCCACTGCGCCTGCGGCAGGAAGACTACCATGACGATGCCATTATTTTGAAGCTCGATCGACAAAAGACGACTTTTCTATTAGCCCGTCTGGCCAATCAGCACGGCATGGAAATGACGGTCGACAACGCTCAATACCTCGGAATTTGGACGCCCGCTGGGAAAGATGCACCGTTCATCGCCGTTGAACCTTGGTGGGGAATCGCGGACACGGTTGATGCCACAGGTAATTTCAAGGAAAAGTTCGGTAACAATGTGTTAGCCGCCGGCGACACATTCAATGGTACCTATTCAATGAACTTCTTTTAAAAAAGGAAAGCCAGGCGCTTTGCACCTGGCTTTTGTGTGATAAAAATGGATTTTTTGACTTTACTAAACGAGAAGAAAACAATTAACCAAGCGGCCTTGGCCGTACCGATGGCTCTGGGACCAAATGACAAGTTTACCCCCTATAAGAACTTGTTAAACGAGGAAAATCCTGATGTGGTAATCTGGCAAGCCGATGCCATTGCGGACGACTTTTCCAAAGAGGTCATTTGGGACCAGGTCAAGCAGGGGGGCGCCCAAGCCGTTGACGAAGGTGATTTATCAGCGATGAAAAAGGCGGCGTTAAAGTCCGAGTTGGACCAGGCACACCAGGAATTTCTCGCGAATTGGCCAGGTATTCAAAAGCAAATTGTGCAGGAATTAGTGCAAAATGCCAAGGAAACTGCTGGAGAACGCTCCCTTTTTCTTGCCTATTCAACTAAGGCGGAGGGGGGGCTTGGTGAAATGGGCCCTGCTGATCAGGCTTTCTTTTTAACAACGGCTCTGAATGAGAGTAAGGGTCCCTTTTCCGCCGTCTTTATCCCAGAATTATTGGACGAAAACCTGCAAGAAAAAGTACAAGAAGCCGCTCAGAAACAGGGAACTTTAGTAATCCGGACAACGACGCTTCAGGAGTTGACGGAAGCGGAATTAACAAAGGCCTTTGACGGCGCTGCTGATAAGAGGGCGAATCTCTTAAACCTTGAAATGGCGGCTGCTTCTGTATCTGAAATTGACCCGGCTGATTTGGATGCCGCTTTGGTCGACTTGATGAACCGGCCTGCTGCTGATCAGTTACACGTTATGTTAACCCTGACGGGGCAGTTGTCGAAGGATCAGATTGAAACCTGGTTGATTTTACCATCGGCGCTTGTCACATTGGCCCTCTCAGCGAATTACCAAACGCCAAAAATTAAATCAACGATTAAAGAATTGGGCTGGGATTAAGGGCGTTTTGCTAAAAATGTGGTATACTAGTTCTTGACCAACTGGGTAGTATCTATCTACCTACCCGGCACCCGTATGGGTGCCGTTTTTTTTATTCTTTTTTGTTTGAAATGATTGTTTTCTGTGATAACTAGCGTTAGACTGAATCTCGAATCAAAAAAGTCAAATCAAAACTGACTCATTTTTATCGAACGATTTAATTGGATTCTGGAGAAGCAAACATGGTCAAAGAGAAGAAAACAGGCTTTCAATACGCCGCCTTCCTAATTGCACTTGGAATTGTCTATGGTGATATCGGAACATCGCCCCTCTATACGATGAATGCCATTATTGCCGGGAATGCCCACACTGCCGATTTAAAGGCCCTTGTCATTGGTTCCATTTCACTGGTTTTTTGGACGTTAATGCTGATTACGACGGTTAAGTACGTTCTCATCGCCTTACGAGCAGATAACCACGGCGAAGGTGGCATCTTTTCGCTATATAGCAAGGTTCGAACTAGTCGATTAAAGTGGCTTATCCTGCCAGCGATGATTGGTGGGGCGGCCTTACTAGCTGACGGAGCGTTGACGCCGGCCGTGACCGTTACCTCGGCAGTTGAGGGATTGGCTGGCCAGCGCTTTGGTGACCTCGTTTTTCCGACTGGTGTTGACTTTGTTGTGCCAGTTGTTTTGATCATCTTACTCGTCGTCTTTGCCTTACAGCGAAAGGGGACAACCAAAATTGGTAAGTTGTTTGGCCCCTTGATGCTGATTTGGTTCACCTTCATCGGCTTTTTTGGACTTTTACAGGTCATCCAATACCCTGAAATTTTAAAGGCGCTCTCACCGGTCTATGCGCTTGAAATTCTCTTTTCACCTGATAACCAGTTGGGACTATTGATTCTTGGTAATGTGTTCTTGGCAACGACGGGGGCCGAAGCCCTTTACTCAGATATGGGGCACGTGGGAAAGAAAAACATTTACTTTAGCTGGCCCTTCGTCTACACCATGTTGGTCCTCAATTACATGGGGCAGGGGGCCTGGGTCGTCTTGCATCAAGCCAGTGGGACAAACCTCAACCTTTTCTTTGATATTCTGCCCAATAACTGGCGCTTAGTCGGCGTCGTCTTAAGTACGATTGCTGCTGTGATTGCATCTCAGGCTTTGATTACTGGGGCTTTCACTTTGGTATCGGAGGCCATTTCGCTCAAAATGATGCCCCGCCTCCGAATTGCATACCCCAATGCGTTTCGTGGACAAATGTACATTTCATTTGTCAATTGGCTGCTCTTTTTAGCAGGTTGTGCTGTGGTTTTGCTCTTTCAAACCTCCCACAACATGGAGTCGGCATACGGTTTGGCCATTACAGTGACCATGTTAATGACGACGCTGCTCCTGTTTGAATTCATTCGTTCGAAGACAAAGTTAGTGTACGCCGTTTTGTTCGCCGTTGTCTTTGCCTCAATCGAAAGTCTTTTCCTGTTCGCTAGCTTAACGAAGTTTATTCATGGCGGCTATTTCACAATCATTTTGATGCTTGTCATTCTTTCAGTGATGGTCTTTTGGTACTACGGTAATAAGCGGCGGGAGGCCTTGTCCTTTAATAACGATTACCTTTCCCTAAAGGACTATCGTCGTCAATTGATGCAGCTATCGACCGATCCAGAAGAGCCGTTAATGGCTAATAATCTGGTCTACATCGTGAATGTTCATGATGATTATCGGATTAAAAAATCAGTGATTTATTCCTTGTTAGGCGCTCGGCCAAAGCGGGCAAAACTTTACTGGTTTGTCACCATTAAGGAATCGATTAACCCATACGAAAAATCTTATTCTGTTGATTTTATGGGCAGTACAAACATGGTTCGAGTTGTCTTGAATCTTGGTTTTAAAGTCGATCCCCAAGTGGAATACTACATTCGGCAAATTGCCAAATCACTGATGAAACAAGGATACTTGGAACCGCAAAAAGTTCGTTATGGTTTGGACAAAAACCGGGCCATCGGTGATTTTAAGTACGTATTGACCAATAACTACTACACAGACTTGAAGACGGTTTCCCAAATCTCTTCTTGGGACCGCTTCCTAATCGGCGGCCGGATTTGGTTACAATCCATTCGGTTCACCTGCGCTATTTCTACCGTCTGCGCCGTTCGGATACCATTGAGGAGGTCGTGCCTCTCTTTATTGAACATCAACCAAGAATGAAGCTGAAGCAACTTGTTGTGAAGAACGAAGTTAAAAGATAAATAAAGAGCAAAAAAGCCATCAGTGAAAAACTGATGGCTTTTTTACTTCTAAATGGATTGGAGAGCATGCAGCGGATGGTAAATGATTTTGCTATACTGTAAAAGTCAGTGTCCTAGACAATCTACTTATCGAAAAACAGTAAGGGAGAAAGCAGTACGATGTCGTTATTTAAAAAACGGAAAAGCAATAAAAAGCACCACGGTGTGCTCATTTTATTTTTGTTCATTTTGGGGTTAACCTTTTATCCAAATTACCCGACAGTAATATCATTACAGGGAACCGTTTTCTTGTGCGTTATCTTGTCCGTTATTCTTGTGCTATTTATCTGGTTAGTTCGGCGAGTGACAAACCATGAAAAGGTTTTTGCTACCCGCCTTTCACTGGATCGAAAAGAAAGGGGACTCGCAGTCGTTCTGGTCTTGTACTTTCTTTTTCTTTATCTGATGAATGGCAACATTCAGAGTGGTCTAAATGTCTTTCGATCGCCCATGAAAATTCTTTTGAGTTGTGTCTTTATTGCCATTGGGGCCGGCTGCTTTGAGGAGTACTTTGTCCGGGGCTATCTTTTCAACTTAGTTCAGCGAATGTTGAATCGCTACCAAGTGAAGCAGCATCGCTTAACCATTATTGCGGTGGTCACTAGCTTCCTCTTTTGTTTGCTACACTTAGCGAATTTGGCTGATGAACCGGCCGAAGCCGTGGCACAGCAGGTTGTGTATACTTTCGCCATTGGGATGATTTTTGTAACACTCCGGATTGTTAGCAACCAAATTTGGCCACTTGCAATAGCCCACTTTCTCTTTGATTTGCAAGATAACATCGTGCAACCCCTCGTTGTCGGTAGCTGGACGGAGATGTTAGTATCCTTTTTACCGTCCGTTATCCTTTCCTTGTTCTTACTTTTTTATCTCGATCGTTCGGTCGAAGAAAAGCAAGCCACTGTCTTACAACCATGAGCATAATAAAAGTCGGTCGATTGATTCGACTGACTTTTTTAGTTGCTTTGAATGTAGTTCATTAAACCACTCCGGATGTCCTTTGCGACCTTTTCTTGATAGGTGCTTGATCTGATGTAGGAAAGATCCTTGTCGGAATCAATAAAACCGAGTTCAAGAAGTACGGCTGGACGACTGACGTCCTTAATCACTAGGTAGGGGGTTGAATCATAGCCGCGGTTTTCTAAGGGAAGGTTGTTTAACGACGAGGAAAGACTTTTAACCAAGGCGAGGGAGTTACTGTTGTAGTAATACTGTGAAATGCCAGAAGCTGAGTTATGAGTGCCGGAAGCATCAAAGTGGAAGGAAATTTGGGCGTCTGCCTGATACTTTTCAGCTTGTCGGGGGATGTATAGAAGGGGAACAACAACATCGGTGGTTCTAGTCATGAATACCCGGGCCCCTGTCTTTTCTAATTCTTTACGGGTGGCGAGGGCTGTTTTGAGTGTGTAGGTTTTTTCGTAATACTTATTGTTGTAGGATAGGGCACCGGTGTCACTACCACCATGGCCCGGATCCAAGACGATGGTCGCTTCTGAAAGGGGCGTTGGCTTTTTTAAGAAGGTGTTGTTGGCTACCCAGGAAGCCACCCATCCCTTAGTGTCATCCTTGGAATCGCGTACGTACCACCAACCGTTCTGGCGCTTCAAAACGGTTAGTTTGGTGCCGGACTTTAAGGATACAATTTTTTTACTGGTTCGATTTGGTTCATTTCTTAAAGGCACGTCGTCTGGTCTAGTGGTTAGCTGGTTCTGTTGAGCTAAAGAAAGAACTAGCAGGAAAGTCGCTAGGCTAATCAAGGCGAGAACGGATAAGCCGATTTTATTTTTTTGGATACTATTAATCATAATCTGTCCCGTTTTTGGTGAACTTTTCTTTCAATAGTTTACCACGATAATCGGCAAAACTAGTTGGTTTTCAGTATAATAAGAGTATGAAACAATTTCGAGTTGATAACTTAACATCAGTTTATGGCGAAAAGGTCTTGTTTGACGACCTTTCTTTTTTGATTTCTTCCGGTGATCGGGTTGGATTAGTTGGCGTGAATGGCTCTGGGAAGACCACACTGCTCAACGCTTTGTCTGGAAAACATCCCGCAGACAAGGGAACCATTACGACACAAAACGACTATCGAATTGGCTATTTGGAGCAAGAACCAAACCTAGACGGTCATTTAACCGTCCTTGATGCCGTCTATTCTGGTGACCAGCCCATTTTTCAAACGGTTCGTCATTATCAAGAGGCACTGGATTTCTTTTCGTTACATCCAGAGGATGAAAAGGCGGCCGACCGCTTCGAAAAGGCGCAGGCAGCCATGGATCGTGATGATGCATGGACAATTGAATCGCAGATTAAAACGATTTTGACACAATTGCATTTAACCGATTTGAAGGCCGAAGTGAAAAACTTGTCCGGTGGTCAAAAAAAACGCGTCGGCATGGCGCAAGTGTTGATTCAAGAGCCTGATTTACTGATTTTGGACGAGCCAACCAACCACCTAGACTTTGATTCCATCGCTTGGTTGGAGCAGTATTTGGCCAAGTACAAGGGCGCCCTGTTAACCGTGACGCACGACCGCTATTTCTTGGATCGGGTGACGAATCGTATTTTTGAGCTCTCGTTTGGGAAACTATACGAGTACGAAGGCAATTACCAAGACTACTTAAGTGGTAAATCTGAACGACAGGCTGACGAAGCACTCGCTGAACACAAACGAGAAAAGAAGTACGAGCAAGAGAAAATCTGGATGAATAAGTCCGCTCGTGCCCGAACAACGAAACAAAAGGGACGTGAAAAAGCCTTCGCGAAGTTAGAAGAGTCCATGGGACAGGTCAAACAAGACGAAGACATCGAGCTCTCACTTGGCCAATCGCGCCTTGGGAAAAAGGTTTTGAAATTAGACCATGCCACGCTTTCCTTTGGCGATCGACTGATTTTCAAGGATTTGTCCATGCTACTTGGCCAGCGTGACCGAATCGGTATCACCGGTCCGAATGGCGTGGGAAAGTCTTCCTTACTGAATGTTTTGGCTGGTCGACTACCACTGACTGATGGTACTTATGAAATCGGTCAGACGGTTAAAATCGGCTACTACACTCAGGTTACGGAAGAGATTCCGGATGATAAACGGGTCATTGAATACTTAACTGACGTTGCGTCAACAATTCAAGACGAAAATGGTCAATCCGTCTCTGCTAAAGACTTGTTGGAACAGTTCCTTTTTCCTTCCTTCATGCACGGCACATTGGTTCGAAAGCTATCGGGTGGCGAACGGCGGCGACTTTACCTGTTGAAGATTCTAATGCAAGCGCCCAATGTTTTGCTCCTTGATGAGCCGACAAACGATTTGGACATTGGAACACTGACTGTTTTGGAGCAATTTTTAGCCCGGTTTTCCGGTACCATCGTCACGGTGTCACACGATCGTTACTTTCTTGATTCAGTCGCTGACTATGGTTATTACTTATCGGGCCACGGTCAAGTTGATCGCTATAACGGTGCCTTTTCTGATTATTTGACAGATGTAATCTTACCCAAGGAGACGACCGATAAGAAGGTGAAGACGACCAATGATCAGAAAGCGGAAAAACCAAAGCCGGGAAGCAAGAAACGTAAGTTGACTTATAAAGAGAAACAGGAATGGTCAACAATTGAGGATGAAATTGCTGAACTGGAAGCGGCGGTTGAGAAATTGAATCAAGCCATGGCTGACAATGGTTCTGACTACGAAAAAGTCGTGAGTCTCCAGTCGGAGTTGGAAGAAAAGCAACAAGTCCTCGAACAAAAAATGGATCGTTGGGCTGAGTTGTCTGAGATTGTTGAAGGATAGAATTTTCTATCCTTTTTTGTTTGATTTTTACCGTTGTCCTTCGTGATACTTTATGAAGGAGGGCGGTATGGAAGAAAGAGATTTTTTATTGGCAATACAGCTCACCACAGGCTTAGGTTTGGCTCGTAAGGCACAAATCATTAAGGGAATTGAAGAAAAACGGGCACCAACTGGTTATCCATGGTCTGAAATGACTTTAGCCGTCATCGTTGGTCTTGATCCGACGAGTCAGATTTTTGCTCGAATTGCAGGCGCCTACCGGGCGGCCCTTCGACGTGTCGAGGAGCAGCGGGAGGTGTTCTCCTATGTTACTTATTTTGATGATGCCTACCCCGAACAATTACGGCAAATCTTTCAGCCACCATTGATTTTGTTTTATCGCGGGGACCTGCGCGCTTTGCGTCTTCCAGCGCTTGCCGTTGTTGGTACTAGAACGGCAACGCCTTACGGCTTTTCCTGCCTGCGCCGACTACTTCCTGGAGTGATTGAGCACGGTGTTGCCATCGTTTCAGGTTTGGCAAGGGGAATCGACGTGATGGCCCATCAGGTGACTTTTTCAAACCGAGGGGTTCCGGTTGCTGTTATTGGTAGTGGCCTAAACCATGCCTATCCGGTTCGAAACCGTCAGCTACAAGAGGAGGTCGCGCTACAGGGACTCCTTTTGTCTGAATACCCTGATGACGTGCCCTCCCATAGGGGACATTTTCCAGAACGAAATCGAATTATTGCTGGTTTGGCCTCTGCAACCATGGTGGTGGAAGCAAAGCAACATTCTGGTTCGTTAATTACGGCCAATAGTGCGTTGCAAAATAACCGGAACGTGCTCGCGGTTCCAGGGTCAATCTTTTCTGATGAATCCAGTGGTTGTCATGAACTGATTCAAGCCGGGGCAACCGTTGTTCAATCAACCAGTGATATTCTCGCTAATCTTTCAGGTTTCTAACCTGAATAAATTTTTTTTTATTTGTAACATTAATTATGTTATCCTTGATTAAACTTTAATTGGTTCAGAGAAATCAAAAGTTGTCATAAATTGGATGAATAGGGGCTTATTCCCTGCTTTTTGATGACACACTGAGCAATTATTGTTTGGGGTGTTTTTTTGATGGAGAAGAAAGGGGTTAAAATGGCAGAAAAGCGGTTTCAGGTAAATCCTGTTGGAAAAGGTCAACGAAACTTAGGTCGTTGGGATATGTTTGCGACCTGGTTTGGGGCTAACGCAAATAACGGTACTTGGTATATTGGGGGAATTATTGCGGCTTGTGGCTTAGTCGGTGGTTTCTGGGCAATGCTGATTGCCTCCGTAATTTCATACTTATTTTTGAGCTTAGTTTCATTGATGGGTTATGAAACCGGATTGTCTACGACAACCTTGAGTCGAGCTAGTTTCGGTATTCGTGGCAGTGTGATTCCTTCGGTCATTAACTTCATCATGTTCATGGGCTGGACGGCGGTGAACACGTTTATTGCTGCCACCTCGTTATCTTTTATTTTCCACAGTTTCTTTGGTTGGCCACTTTTTGGTCAAAGTGGCGGTAACAAGGGATTGATTGTCGGAATTTTGATTATGAGTGTTTTGCACATCTTGAGTATTATTTCTGGTCAAAAGTCCGTCCGCATTATCGAACGTGTCGGCATCATTCTGGTAATTTTCTTTGTCCTATGGGAAGGAATCGTTGTCTTCCGGCATGTGTCCTTCCATGAATTACTTAACTGGACGGTACCGGTTAAGGACCGGATGCCATTTGGGGCGGCGCTTGATATTTTGGCGGCGTTTAACTTAGCATGGGTTACGTCGGCAGCGGACTTTTCAAGGTTTGCAAAGACGAAAAGCGTTTCCACAGTTCCTGCTTTTTGGGGAGCGCTTGTGGGGGTTGTTTCCTTTGCAGCCATGGGCATGAGTACGGCCATTAGTATTGCACTCACATCCGGAATTTATAACCCTGATAATTCTGATCCCAGTACCGTTGCCAATGAACTAGGGTTGGGAACAGTGGCCATGGTGGTGATTGTGTTGACGAGCATGACGTCAAACGCCGTGAACCTGCAAGCTTCTGGATCGGCTCTGAACAACCTCTTTAGTCGGTTGTCACTCCGTTCATCATTGTTAATTGCGACGGTCATTGCGACGTTGCTGACTTTTATCCCACTAATTAATGGGGATTTTCTTGCCGTCTTTACCGCGTTTTTGGACTACATTGGGATGTTGCTTGGACCAATTATTGCAATCATGGTGGTGGACTATTTTTATGACAAAGAAACGTACGTTCAGCCAAACTTCGAACAAGAGCGGGGCGCCTTCTGGTACAAGGGGGGCTTCAATTACCCGGTTATTATTCTCTTTGCCTTCGGCGTTCTTCTGTACCTCATTTTGTCAAACGTTGCCTTTTTGAAGGAAACAACGGGTGCCACCTTTATTGTTATGGCCATTGTGGCCTTACTGTACTATGGCCTGCTCCAATATCAAAGTAAGCGAAAGGCAAAGCAATGATTATTAAGAACGCACGGATTGAAAATGCCAAGACAACGACCGACTTTCGGATTAAAGATGGTCGGATTATCGAGATGGCGCCAACGTTGTCTGCAGGTGCCGATCAAGTCATTGATTTAAAAGGAAAGTTAGTGATTCCACCCTTTGTTGACTCACACGTTCATCTTGATTCGACGTTAACAGCTGGGCAGCCGGAGTGGAATGAAACCGGAACGCTCTTTGATGGCATCCGGATTTGGTCGGAACGGAAGAAAAGTCTAAATCGAGATGACGTGAAAACACGAGCGACCGAGACACTCAAAAAAATGGCTAGTCACGGCATTCAATATGTCCGGAGTCACGTGGACGTGACGGATCCATCGCTAACCGCTCTGCGTGCACTAATCGAAGTTCGAGAAGAAGTGGCGCCCTTCATTGATTTACAGTTAATTGCCTTTCCACAAGAAGGCATTTTGTCCTTTCCAAACGGCAAAGAATTGATGGAAAAAGCCGTTGCACTTGGTGTCGACGGTATTGGCGGCATCCCGCATTACGAATTTAATCAGCAATACGGTAACGATTCGTTGGCCTACCTTGTTGACTTAGCGGAGAAGAACAACTTACTGGTGGATGTTCACTGTGACGAAATTGATGATCCGAACTCAAGGCACTTAGAAGTTTTGGCAACTCTAGCTCTTGAAAGTGGGTTGAAGGATAAGGTGACCGCAAGCCATACCGTTTCGCTGGGTTCTGTTAACGATGCTTACGCCTATAAATTGATGCGCCTATTACGACTTTCAGAAATTAATATGGTGGCCAATCCACTAGTTAACCTGCACTTGGGTGGCCGTTTTGATACGTATCCAAAGCGCCGGGGCTTAACGCGGGTGAAGGAGTTGCTCGAAAACCACATTAATGTTTCGTTTGGGGAAGATGATGTTAAGGACCCCTGGTATCCAATGGGGGATGGTAATTTACTGGATAGCTTGTACGTTGGTATTTTAGCCAGTGGCTTAATGGGCTATCAACAAATTCTTTCTTCCTACGAATTGATTGGAATCAACGGGGCTAAGACTTTGCATCGGGCGGAAGGCTATGGACTCGCAGTCGGTAAGGAGGCCAGCTTCTTGGTCTACGACGCCGAAAACTTTTACGATGTTTTGAACGAACGCCGAACGATGCTGTATTCATTTCGAAAGGGTCGGTGCCTGGTCGAAAAGCAACCGATGGTTCAACGAATTAATTATTAAATAAAAATGGACGAGGTGTTCCTTGAGCACCCTCGTCATCAATTAAAAGGAAAGGGGTAAAATGCTGAGCTTAATTGGCAATTTTGCTCCTTTATTTTATAATATTCTGATGAAAGAGCCTTTGTTTCTGCGCTTTCTATGCTATAATGCAGATAATTTGAAGAACTGTGAGGATCTGTCGTGGCAGAAAAGAAAACGAGCAAGACGACGACTCGTAAGAAAACAGCAGCCAAAAAAACAAGGACTGCTAAGAATAAAAAACTGGTGATTGTTGAGTCACCTTCGAAGGCAAAAACCATTGAAAAGTACCTTGGGTCGACTTATCAAGTGGTTGCTTCAATCGGTCACGTCCGTGACTTACCAAAGTCAACTTTAGGCGTTGACGTTCTAGATAACTACCAACCAAAGTACATTAATATTCGGGGAAAGGGTCCTGTCATTAAGGACCTAAAGAAGGCTGCCAAGAATGCAAAGCAAGTTTACCTCGCATCCGATCCGGATCGTGAGGGGGAAGCCATTGCTTGGCACTTGCAGTACATCCTTGGCTTGGATCCTGAACAGGCCAACCGGGTTGTTTTTAATGAAATTACAAAAGACACCGTTAAAAACGCCTTTAAGGAACCACGGACGATTAACCAAGACCTCGTGGATGCGCAGCAGGCACGTCGAATTATTGACCGACTGGTTGGGTATTCCATTTCACCCGTGCTATGGAAGACGGTGAAGCGAGGCCTTTCTGCAGGACGCGTTCAATCAGTTGCTTTGGGCTTGATTATTGCTCGTGAGAAAGAGATTCAGGCCTTCCGACCGGAAGAGTATTGGACCTTGGATTCCGAATTTAAGAAGGGCCGTTCCAAGTTCAAAGCCAACTTCTACGGCTTTGCTGGCAAGAAACAACCCTTGCCCGACAATGCAGCCGTTCAGAGCGTGATGAAACAGCTTGATCAAGAAAAGCCCTTTACGATTTCGGCCGTTAAGGCTAAGGAACGAAAGCGTTCACCACAACCACCGTTCACAACCTCAACGATGCAACAAGCGGCTAACACGCAGTTGAAGTTTCGAACACGGAAAACCATGATGACGGCGCAGCAACTGTATGAAGGAATTAACCTCGGCCGTGGTTTGGGCCAGGTTGGACTGATTACCTATATGCGTACTGATTCGACCCGTCTGTCTGCCGTGGCAAAAAACGCAGCAGCGCAGTACATTCATGATGAATGGGGTGAGGCGTATTCAAGCCATAAACCCGTTGCGGGGACCCCACAGGAAGGGGCCCAGGATGCCCACGAAGCCATCCGACCTACGGATGTGACCAAGACACCGTCATCGATTAAGGACAAGCTGACCCCGGATCAATTCAAGCTCTATTCCCTGATCTGGTCTCGTTTTGTTGCCTCCTTGATGACACCTGAAATTCTTGATACAATGGCCGTCACGGTTGAGCAAAACGGGGTGCTTTTCCACGCCAATGGCTCAAAGACGAAGTTCCCTGGTTTCACCAAAGCGTATCCTGCTGCTAAGGAGAAAGATAACTTACTGCCGGATTTGGCAGAGGGGGACGTTGTTGATTTGGCGAAGACGGACCCGGAGCAACACTTTACGATGCCACCAGCTCGTTATTCGGAAGCGGCTTTGATTAAAGCCTTAGAAGAAAACGGGGTTGGTCGTCCATCAACTTATGCGCCAACGCTTGATACGATTCAGCGAAGGAACTATGTTCGAGTTGATGCCCGTAAATTTGTTCCCACGGAACTGGGTGAAATCGTTCAAAACATTGTGGATGATAAGTTCCCAGACATTACGGATACCAAGTTTACTGCCCAAGTTGAACACTCACTTGACGAGATTGAAGTGGGCGATAAAAAATGGGTACCGGTTGTCGATGAGTTCTACAAGCCGTTTTCAAAGGAAGTCGAATCGGCCGAGAAAACGCTTGAAAAAATCACCATGCATGATGAACTGGCTGGAATGGATTGTGAAGTCTGCGGCGCACCGATGGTCGTTAAGATGGGACGGTATGGCAAGTTCTACGCCTGTTCCCGTTTCCCTGACTGCCGGAATACCAAAGCCATTGTCCAAGAAATTGGCATTGAATGTCCGAAGTGCCACAAGGGTCAGGTCGTTGAACGTAAGACCAAACGTGGTCGAAAGTTCTATGGTTGTTCCCGTTACCCTGACTGTGACTTTGTCTCATGGGAAAAGCCGAAGGCAGATAGCGATGATCAGAAAAACGGTGACAAGCCGTCTAAGAAAGAAACCAGCAAGCAATAATGTTGCTGGTTGGCGGTAGTGAATCAACAGTTTCGGGCCCTTTAGCTCGTTTTTTATCGGAGGATGAAGGTAAGTATGGTCAAAAAAGTCTTGACAATTGCAGGGTCTGATTCCCTTTCAGGGGGTGGGCTCCAAGCTGATTTAGCGACTTTTGCGACGCAAGGCGTGGCTGGCTTCTCCGTTATTTCATCCTTAGCGATTATTGAAAAAGATGGCGTTCGGATTAAGCCGGTGGATCAGTCGACTTTTGATGCCCAATTGGCTTCGGTTGGACAAGTGGATCACTTTGATGCCATCAAAGTCGGCTTACTCTGTTCGCTGGAACAAATCCATTCGGTTGTTCGTTTCTTAAAAGATTACATTGGTCCAGTGGTTGTTGATCCCGTTCTTTTCTTTAAAGAGGGTAATTTGACTTTGGAACGTTCCATCATTAAGGCCTATATTGAGCAGCTATTTCCGTTAGCAACGGTCGCAACTCCCAATTTGCGAGAGGCCATGTCTCTTCTAGGAGAAGACGAAATTCCTAAGTCCAAGGGAGCGGCTTTGAATTTTACGAAGCAGTTAAGTTTGTCCGCGCGTTGTGCCATTTTGTTTAAGGCTGGCGACGAGGTCTTGGCTGACCAATTCGTTGACTTATTAGTTGATGAAGAGGGGCATCCCGCTGTTATCCGTCACAAGCTCATTCAATCCGACTATCGGGATGGTGCGGGTTGCACACTGGCTGCCATGTTAACGGCTCGACTGGCCCAAAATGAAGAACTGAAAGATGCTGCGAAAACGTCGATTGACTTTGCAAGACAATCGATTCTACATGGTTACACGATTTCTTCAGACCGTGAGGAGGGCAATGTCTTTCCTAACTGGTCACTAGCAAATGATGACTAAAAAGCGACTCACCGAACAGGTGAGTCGCTTTTTGCTTAGTTATTTTTTTTTCGATATTGAACCGCCGTTTGCCCAACCTGTTGCTTGAACACGGTGTTAAAGTAGGAGAGGTTCGGAATGCCCACTTTTAGGCCAATGAGTGCGACGGCTTCGTTTCCATCACGTAGCATTTTCTTAGCGTGGTACATCCTAAGACGGACAAGGTACGCTTGGGGGCTCTCATCAGTAAGGGTCATAAAGGCACGGTGAAGAACGCCGGTCGAAACCTGAAACGCTTCAGCCAATGATTCAAGGGTGATTCGATCTTGGTAATGATGGGCTAAGTAAACTTTCACCTGATTGACCAATTCAGCCTTTTCGGACAAATCCCCGAAAGGATGACAATCCGGACAGGGGATGAATCCCTCAAAGAGCGCCTCATCACTTGTTTTAAAAATACGAATATCTTCAGGTGAACAGTCTTTTTCACGTTGACAAGATGGGCAACATACCCGGTGGTCGGTCATGACACCGTAGATAAAACGGCCATCATAATCGCCATCTCGATCGTTGATTGCTTGCCAACGTTTTTTGGTTAGTGAGTACATGGCATCTCCTTTCAATAATGCTTGGTGCTAACAAAAGCCACAGCACGTTCATTTATAGTTTAACATGAATTGGTCTATTTGGTAATTGGTCCCTTGTCTAGGTGGAAGGATTGTGGCAATCCATGCTTTATACTTAACGATTGACAGGCTATAATGGTTGTAGACTTTTGTTTAAAAATGAAAAGAGGAAAGCGCACATGACAAGCAATGCAGAGGAAATGATGAGTGCTTTAAACCTTGGGCAGGTTGATCGCGCCCACCGTGCCTTCGAACAATCCTTGAAAGAGGATGCCGATGATTTGGTGTTTTCACTCGCCGAAGATTTGTATGCGATGGGCTTTGTCGAAGAATCAAAACGGGCCTACCAACAGCTTTTAGAAAAGCATCCAGAAGAGGACCAGTTGAAATCCGCTCTTGCCGAGCTTGCAATTGAAGAAGATCAGTTGGAGGAGGCGCAAGAATATTTGGCGCAAATTCCGACTGATTCACCCGCTTATCTTCAGGCACTGTTGGTTAAGGCTGACTTGTACCAACAAGAAGGGTTACAAGAATCCGCCGAGTTTGCCTTAAAGCAAGCGCGCCAACTTGCGCCTGATGAGCCAGTCGTTACCTTTGCTCTAGCCGAATTTTATTTTGCCATGAGTGAATATAACAAAGCCATTGCGCTTTACCGTGAACTGCTTCTACAAGGTCAACGTCGGATCGCACAAGTTGATATGGCGGCACGGATTGGAACCGCCTACGCCGCCGTGGGCAATGTCGACCATGCGATTGCCTATTTGGAACAAATTAAACCGATTGATTTGACAACTGATACAAAGTTTCAATTGGCTTTCCTTTATCAAGAGAAGGGTGACATTGATCAGGCCATTAAGTTGTATGAGGAAATCCTCGAACAGGATCCGCATTACACGTCCGTATATCCATTGCTTGGTCAAGCACAGGAAAAGTCAGGGGAACAAAAGGCTGCTTTACAGACCTATCAAGCTGGCTTGTCCTACGATCAAACGAACCCAATCTTGTACCGTTTAACTGGTAACTTAGCTTTTCAAACGGGTGATGATCAATTGGCCGAGTCTTCTTACCAAAAAGCACTGGCGTTAGACGACTTGGATTTGACCAGTATTGCAGCACTTGCCGACTTTTACTTGGCCCAACACGATTACGATGCCGTCATTAAGACAATTGAAGAAGCGAACGAGAAAGATCTGGTTGACCCCAAATTTAACTGGGATTTGGCGCGTGCCTACCATGCTAAGGAAGAGGATGATAAGGCTGCAGGCTACTTTGAGCAGGCAAAGAATGATTACCCTGAGGATGTTGACTTTTTGCATGATTTAGCCGATTGGTACCATGAAAGTGGTCAGGTTCAGGCTGAGCGAGAAACCTTGGCCGAAGCGGTTCGACTAAATCCTGAGGAAATGGAACTGGCTAATCGATTAGCAGAGTTAGAAGCTGATTACTAAGCATTTTTCCCTGAGTAATCGAGTGGTAATCGTGCATTTGTCTTGAATTCTTGCTAAGATATTGGTAAGAATGAACAGTTGAGGTGGCGTATGCATTTTGATGAATTACCTAGTCAGTTAGTGGCAGCCAAACCGATCTTAGAAAAAATCAATCAGGCCGGCTATGAGGCCTATTTTGTTGGCGGCTGTGTTCGCGACATGATTTTAGGCCAAGAACTCCATGATGTTGATATCGCCAGTTCGGCCTACCCTGAAGAGATTAAACAAATTTTTGACAAAACCGTTGACACCGGTATCCAACACGGGACGGTGATGGTCTTAGATCACGGCGAAGGGTATGAAATCACGACTTTTCGAACTGAATCCACCTATACGGACTTTAGACGACCGGATTCGGTGACGTTCGTTCGTTCACTTGAAGAGGACTTGAAACGGCGCGACTTTACCATTAACGCCTTTGCCTTGGACGCGGATGGTCAGGTCATTGACCTGTTCAATGGCTTGGGAGATTTGGAAAAAAAGCAGATTCGGGCCGTTGGGGATGCCAAGGAGCGGTTTACAGAAGATGCCTTGCGCATGATGCGGGCGCTGCGTTTCGCCTCGAAACTTGACTTTACCATCGAGGAGAAAACGCTGGAGGCTCTGGAAGCATTAGCGCCCAATCTCGAAAAGATTGCTGTCGAGCGGATCCAAGTTGAATTTGAAAAAATGTTAATGGGGCAGGCAGCAGGTCAGGCCTTATTAACGATGGTAGAAGTTGACCTGTTGCCATATTTGCCTGGTCAAGCGGAATTCGTTACAAATGAACACTTATTGTACCTAGCTTCCCATTTACAAAACAGGCAGCCTCAATCGCTTGCCCAAGTCTGGACTCTTTATTTAGCGACGATAGTGCGACCCGCTGTGGACTTGCAGAAGGAACTCCGTTCTTGGAAGCTCTCACGAGAAATCATGGCGACGGTTGGACGGTTAGCACCGGCTATTCAAAAGGCTGATTCGTTAACCATTTGGGACGTCTATCAAATCAATGATTTAGCTGAGACTTTGTTGGCTGTTTTGAAGATTTTGTCATTTTCTTCAACACTCCTCCGACAAATTGAGGAGCTGTTTTTCAATCTTCCCATTCGGTCGGCAAAGGACTTGGCTGTGAACGGCGGACAGTTGATCAAAGCTGGTCTTGCCACGCCTGGTCCTCTGTTGGGCAAGCAACTGTCTGCCATCGAGCTGGCCGTTGTGGAGGGTCGACTAGAAAACGAACAAGAAGCCATTTTTGACTTTGTGAAGGAGCAGTAGAATGCCAGTATTGCGGATGGTCTGGGCCGAAGATGATCGACATGCCATCGGGAAAGATGGTCAATTACCTTGGCGGATTCCCGCTGATTTGAAACACTTTAAAAACGAAACACTTCATTCAACAATGTTGATGGGGAGGGCGACTTGGGATAGCATCGGTCGTCCATTGAAGGACCGCCATACCGTTGTGTTAACGAGACAGCAGGATTTTGATCCTGGTTTTGATGAAGTGACAGTTGTCCATTCTCTTGAAGAATTGCAACGATTGATTCGCGCTGAGTGGGCAAAGGATCACCTAGTAACCGTTGCTGGTGGGGCACAGCTTTACAAAGCGTTGCTGCCCATGGCAACGGAACTTTCCATCACCAAAGTCGCGGGCGACTTTGATGGAGACACTTTTATGGAGCCCATTAATTTTGCTGATTTCACACTGGTTAATCAGGTTGAGATGCAGGATAATGGACATGAAATCAAATTTTTGACTTATAAACGGAAAGCCTAGGAGGCAGCAATGACGAAGGTTAAGATTGTAACTGATTCAGGCGCAAAACTGACAAAACAAGAATTAAAAGACTTTGACATTCCGGTTATTCCATTATCTGTGGAAATTGATGGTACGATCTACCAGGATGGTGTAACGATAACACCCGAGGAATTTTTGGATGAGATGGCCAAGAGTAAGGAGATTCCTAGGACTTCTCAACCTCCAATCGGTGCTTTTCAAGAAGCTTACGAGCAAGCAGCTGACGGTGATGACAGCGTTCAAATCCTGTCCATGCACATTTCTTCCGGATTGTCCGGGACCGTGAATGCGGCGCACCAGGCAGCCACGATGGTTAAGAACGAAGTCGTGACTTTTGATACGTATTCGGCGGACCGTTCACAAGGCTTTGTCGTATTGGCTGCTGCCCGGGTAGCCCAGGCCGGTGGAAGCATGGAAGAAGTGTTGGCTGCTGCCGAAAAAGCCCGCGCCAATGCATACATTTACTTATCTTTCCGAAATCTTGATAACATGGTGGCCGGTGGTCGTTTGTCTAAAACACAGGGCTTAATTGGTAATTTGTTGAATATCAAGGTCGGTGCTTTTGTTGACAAGGAAGGAAAAGTCGATGTGGCTGTTAAGGGCCGCGGGATGAAGACTTTGAACAAGTTTAACGACGACGTGATTGAAAAGATGAAGGGTTTCAAACAGATGAAGGGCATTGGTGTAACCCATGCCGGAATTCCTGAAGAAGCCCAAGCCATGGCTGAACGGTTAAACGCAATTTGGCCGGATATTGATATCTTAGTTTCGGTCGCCACTCCGCTCATTTCAACACACACTGGTTTGGGTGCTTTGGCCATTTTGTTCGAAGCAGAATAAGTAAGGAAAAGAAGGAGTATTTGATTATGAAGAAGCGCCGTTCCGTATGGTTTTGGTTCTTTTGGTTATTAGTTCTAGCAATTTTAGCAGGGAGTGCCTACACGGCCTACTTGGCGTTGGTGCCAACCCGTGCTAATTACACGGCAGTTACCAATAACAAGACAACGAATATTGATTTGACGCTAAATCGCGATCAAATTAACGCTTTGTCAAAAACTTATTTGACAGACGAAACGAATGGTAAGTACACGGTCACAGTAACGGACCAGGATGTTTTGGCTCAGACAACCGTAACGATTTTTGGTCAAAAGATGGATGCTAAGTTAACGATGGATCCTCAAACAACGGCTGATGGCAACGTCGTAATGGCGGTTAAGAAGGTCGAGTTAGGCAAGTTGGACTTGCCGGTTAACGTGGCAATGGGCTACATCAAGTCCATGTATTCTGGTCCAAAGGGCGTGACGATTCAGCCTGATCAGCAGCAAATTGCCCTGGATTTGAACCAATTGACGAAGAAGAATGGTTGGACCGTTCGTGCTGATCAATTGGACGTAAAGGGCAACCGCTTTACCTTCACTGGGGTGATGCAAAATGCCTAGTCGTTCGCGAAGCTTTTACGGTTGGTTGATGACAAACCGTAATTCAGTGGCTGCGACTGAAATTCAACAGTTTGCAAATAACGCCTTTTTGGATGCTTCTTTTCCAAAACAATCAACCGATTTTGATGAAATTTCGAACTATTTGGAAACGGATGCACCTTACCTAATGTCAATGACGATTTTTGATGAAGCCTGGTCGGAGTACCAGGCTTCTCGTTAGTTTTGGGGGAATTATGGGACAAAATATTCAATGGTATCCTGGCCACATGGCCAAAGCTTTTCGTTTAATGCGTGAAAACCTTTCACTGGTCGATATTGTTTTTGAACTTGTTGACGCCCGTTTACCGCTTTCCTCACGTAATCCCGAAGTGGATAAACTCATTGAAAAGAAACCACGTTTGCTTGTTTTAACGAAAGCTGACTTGGCCGATCCAAAGGAGACCAGTGTTTGGAAAGCGTACTTTGAACGACAGGGCTTAGCCGTTGTTGTACTAGATACTCGTGGTCCAAAAACAGCTCAGGTGATGACAAAGGCCGCCAAGCAGGTGTTGAAAGAACAGTTGGCCGCACAAGAAGCCAAAGGCATTAAGAACCGGCCAATTCGTGTCATGCTGGCTGGTATTCCAAATGTCGGTAAATCGACTTTGTTAAACCACCTCGTGCAAAAGAACGTCGCCATTACGGCCAATAAACCGGGGGTAACCAAAAAAGTCGCTTGGTTAAAAACGGCAACGGGTCTCGAAATTTTGGATTCCCCAGGTGTTCTTTGGCCGAAGTTTGAAGATCAAAAGATTGGGCAACGGTTGGCCTTGACTGGTGCGGTCAAGGATACAATTTTTGCAAAAGATGATGCAGCGCTTTCGATGCTGGCCTATTTTCGAAATTACAATCAACAGGCCATCATTGACCGTTATCATTTGAATGCCGACGCCTTTGATTTATCGGATGTTGATCTTTTGTTGACCATCACGGAGAAGCTCGGCTTTAAGGACGACTATGATAAGGCCGCTGTCCGGATGTTAAACGACCTTCGCTCAGGGAAATTAGGGCGCTATACATTGGATCGCGAACATGACTGAAACCATTACGACAATTCGAACGGCTTTAAAAACTGCCCAACATGATGATCCACGATTGACCGCTTGGCGTTTGGATCCGCGTGCAGGGGTTCAATCGGCACTCCGCTCTTTTGACCGGCGGATTGAAAGATCAGCCAAACAAAAAGGTGATTTCATGACTCGGTTTTCCTTTGAATCCGAACTTTGGGAGCAGGGCTACCAAGCAGTGGCAGGTACCGATGAAGTGGGACGGGGGCCGCTTGCAGGTCCAGTGGTAGCGGCGGCCGTTATTTTGCCAAGGGACTTTGATGTTTACGGTGTTATTGATTCAAAGCAGCTATCCGAGAAGGTGCGGAATCTTCTTGTCAACGAAATCAAAGAAAAGGCGATTGCCTACGGTGTGGGTATCGTTTCTGCTGAACGGATTGATGAAATTAACATTTATGAGGCGAGTCGTGAAGCAATGAAGCAGGCGGTGGAAGCTTTGGCGGTTCCGGCTGATTATTTGCTGGTTGATGCCATGGTTGTGGATGTCCCTCTTCCGCAATTGAAGCTAATTAAGGGCGATGCGCGCTCCAATACAATTGGTGCAGCCTCAATCTTAGCGAAGGTTACGCGTGATGCCATCATGGTGGCCTACGATAAAGAGTATCCGGGGTACGACTTTGCTAACAACGATGGTTATGGAACAAAAAAGCATTTGCTGGCCCTAAAAACACTAGGACCAACCCCGATTCATCGAAAGACTTTTGCACCCGTTAAGAATTTATTGTCTTAAAAAACCGCGTAAGCGGTTTTTTAATTTGTTTCTCATTTACCTTGTCGTTTGCCTAGGTAAACAGTATAATAAAGTGAATAATTAAAGGAGAATATCCATGTCCCACATTAAGTTGAGCCCGCGTCTAGCAGCGGTCGCCCAATTGGTCGAAGCGAAGCAAAAGATGGCCGATATTGGTTCGGACCACGCCTATTTAGCCAGTGCATTGGTCGAACAAGGAAAAGTCGCCAAGGCCATCGTTGGTGAAGTGGCGGCGGGTCCTTTACAAAACGCTAAATCCACTGTTTCGTCACAGAGACTGACTGGCTCAATCGATTGTCGTTTAGCCGATGGGCTAGCGGCTCTGTCGAAAACAGACGAGGTGGAAACGGTTGTCATTGCCGGCATGGGTGGCTTGTTAATTAAAAAAATTCTAGAAGATGGTCGGGCACTCGGACCGTTTCAGCAACTTGTTCTCCAACCAAACACTGATCAGGATGCTCTGCGGGCTTGGTTAGTTCAGAATGGGTACCGGATTTCTCAAGAAAAAATGGTGGCTGAGGGTGTCCATCGCTATGAAATCATCGTGGCGCATCCTGGACAACAGAAACTATCTGCTGAAGATTTGACTTTTGGTCCTTTTTTGAGAAAGGAAAAGGGACCGGTTTTTGTGGCCAAGTGGCAGCATGAGCGAGACAGATTAGCGTTGGTTTTGAACAGACTCGAAGAAGCCCAGCAGACCAACAGTATGAAATACGCGGAAGTAAAACGGGCGGTTGGTCAGATTGAAAAGGAGCTTGATTAATGATTTTAGCGAGCGATTTAATTCAAAAAATCGAATCTTTCGCACCGAAAGAGCTGGCGGAAGAGGGGGACCCAACTGGTTTACAGATTGGGGATCCCAAACAAGCCATTCACCGTGTGATGACGACTTTGGATGTACGGCCGGAAACGGTTCAGGAGGCGATTGAGCAGCAAGTCGATTTTATTTGGGCGCACCATGAACCAATGTTTTTTCCGGCCAAAAATCTGGATTTGTCGAATCCGCAAAACAAGATGTACGCTGAATTAATCAAACAAAACATTGTGGTTTATTCTTCCCATACCAACTTAGATGCGGCAGCTGGTGGATTGAATGATTGGCTTTGTACGGCTTTTGAAATTGAGGATGCAACACCACTAGTAGTCGATGAGCGGAATCCAAAAGCAGGCTTAGGTCGAATCGGGACCTTAAAAAAGCCGCTTTCGATGGCGGATTATTCACGGCAAGTCAAAAGTAAGTGTGGGGTAGCGGCCGTTCGATTAATCGCCAATGATCCTAACCGAATGATTCAAAGGGTCGCCGTTCTTGGTGGGGACGGAGGCAAGTTTTGGCCTCAAGCACAGGCAGCGGGTGCTGACCTATACGTCACGGCTGATTTGTATTATCACGTTGGCCATGATGTCTTGGCTGAGGACTTTGCCGTTTTGGACCCGGACCACCACATGGAAGCCATTGCCAAAGAACCCATGGCAGAAAAAGTCCGTGAGTGGTTTTCCCAGGATTTGTCTGTTGTGACTAGCCAAGTAAACACTGACCCATATCGATACCTGTAGGAGGTTATGATGCCTGAAAAGTTTCCGAAGTTAATTGAACGATTTAAGCGTTTTGTTAAGGTGGATACTCGCTCGAACGAGGAGTCGACGAGTACGCCATCTGATCCTAAAGAAGTGGCTTTTTTGAAAGAGCTAGCCGATGAATTGCGGGTCCTTGGGTTAAGCGATGTGCAAACCATGGCTGACGGCTACGTCTTTGCAAAATTACCGGCAAATGTCGACAGTGCTGCCGTGCCAACCATCGGCTTCATTTCACACGTTGATACAGCCGACTTTGAAAGCCGGAACGTTCAGCCACAAGAAGTAAAGAATTATGACGGAGCTTCGATTATTTCATTGAGCGATTCTGGATATGTTCTTGATCCAAAAGATTTTCCTAATTTGAAAAACTATAAGGGACACGATTTAATTACGACTGATGGCCGGACGTTACTTGGCGCCGACGATAAAGCGGGTGTCGCTGAAATTTTTGCATTAATTGATTACTTGATGGCCCACCCAGAAGTCAAGCACGGGCCTTTGGCCTTTGCCTTTGGTCCGGATGAAGAAATCGGTCGGGGAGCTAACCAGTTTGATGTGGAGCGTTTTGGCGCTGATTTTGCCTATACAGTGGATGGTGGTCCACTTGGTGAACTGGAATGGGAAACCTTTAACGCTGCGGGTGCCAAGATTAATATTACGGGTCGCAACGTTCATCCAGGTACGGCCAAAGATACCATGGTTAATGCCTTGCAATTGGCCATTGATTTGCACAATGAATTACCTGTAGATGAGCGACCTGAAAAGACGGAAGGGCGTCAAGGCTTTTACCATCTTTGCTCACTAGATGGTACACCAGATGAAGCAACGATGGCCTACATCATTCGTGACCACGATAAAAAAGCGTTTGAAGCCAAAAAAGAAGGGCTACGCTTGATTGTCGATGAACTCAATACACGTTTTGAAACCGAACGAGTGCATGTGGACATACAAGATCAGTACTATAACATGGGGGATGTACTGAAAGATCATCAAGAAGTCGTCGCGTTAGCTGAGAGCGCGATGAAGGCGCTCGGCATCGAACCAAAGATTGAACCAGTTCGTGGTGGAACCGATGGTTCAAAGATTACTTACCTCGGCTTACCAACCCCCAACCTCTTTGCTGGTGGTGAAAACATGCACGGTCGCTTTGAATTTGTTTCTGAACAAGTAATGGAACAAGCAACAGCTGTTTTGTTAGAAATTGTTCAGCAGGCCGTTCAATAAAATCACCGTGATTTGAAACACAAAAAAGGACTTTTCGAGATTATTTTCTCAAAAAGTCCTTTTTAAATTAAATAGTTTATTTTGCTGTCTTCTTTTCTTTTGAAATGGCGGGAACTACAACCGTTGCCAATTCACCAATAATAATGGTAACGAGTGCAGACATTGCCGGATTATAAGCAACACTGGTCATCTGAGCAATTAAGTAGCCGAGCAGCAATCCAAAGAGTGCCGACCAGATTGCGGTTACGATATAGCGCATTTTTTCACCACCTTTTTTATTTACTGACAATCTTACGCCTCTTTTAGAATTGGTCAAGTTGTTTTGTCAAAAAGAGGGTGAAAAACAATTGATTTCAAGTGCACTGACCAGAGATTGACCGACGATGAGAACAAAATTTCGGTATAATAAACATAGCTAATTGTCTATTTTTATTGGAGGTTCCCATGTACGCACCGCTTCAGGTAAAAAGCGCCTATTCATTACTGCAAAGTCCTAGTAGTGTCAACCAAATCGTTGAAACGGCCAAGGCACGTGGGTACCAAGCAGTTTCATTGGCCGAAAAGAACGTCATGTATTCGCTCGTTGACTTTTACAAGGAAGCCAAGAAACGGGACGTGCTCCCCATTTTTTCTGTCCAATTGATGGTGAACGGTCTCGTGAACTTGGCAACGACCTTTCCGGTTTTGTTGTCGGCCTACAACCAAAAGGGGTACCAAAACTTACTGTATCTATCCTCAACAAGGATGACCCTTGATGACCAGCCTATGACTTGGTCGATGTTGGCCAAGCACCTCGAAGGGGTGGCGCTCATTTTGACGCCTGAATCAGAATTAGGGCAACTCATTACTTCGTCCGATCCCGCTGCTGACCGTTATTTGGAACAGTTGACCAGCCAGATTGGTTCAGTCGAAAAACAGTACCTTGGTATTAATCCGCAACTTTCCTTCGTTCAGCAAAAGTCTTTGACGGCTTATTCAGATAAAAAGAAGTTGCCACTGATTGCCTGGGACCGTGTTGATTATTTGAACCCAGAAGATGCCTTTACGACTCAGGTACTTCGGGCCGTTGATACCGGAACAAAGCTTGAAAACTTACCCAGTTTATCACACGAAAAAGGCGCTTTTTACTTAAAAGACCAAGCAACACTGGCACAGGAGTATCAACAAACCCTTCACCTAAAAAAAGCATACGAGAACAACGAGGCTTTTGTTGCTTCGGTGGCGGTTTCTTTGACCTTTAAAAAACCTGCCTTACCTCATTATCAGCAGGATTCCACCTTGTCTTCTGCTGACTTTTTACGGGAACTAGCACAAGCTGGTTTGAAAAGGCGGATGGCCTTGGATAGTATTTCAGATGCACAACCCTATTTAGCTCGTTTAGAGCGGGAATTATCAGCCATTATTGACTTGGGCTTTGCTGACTATTTCTTAATTGTCTGGGATATTTTAAAGTTCGCCAGAAACCAACACGTACAAACCGGTTCCGGTCGTGGTTCTGCCGCTGGCTCACTCGTTGCCTATTGCTTGGGAATTACCAATGTTGACCCGATTCGCTCTGGGTTGCTTTTTGAACGTTTTTTGAATCCTGAACGTGCACAAATGCCAGACATTGATATTGATTGGCCAGACGATCGGCGGGATGAATTGTTGGCTTACCTGCATGATAAGTACGGTCAAGAAGACTTTGCCCAAATTATCACCTTTGGTACTTTGGCAGCAAAGCAAGTTCTTCGTGATGTGGGCCGTGTTTTTGGACTCGACGCTAAAGCGCAAAAAAGACTAACGGACACCATACCAGCTGGTAAAAATGGTCGAAAAGTCTCGTTAAATGAGACCCTGTCAGATCCCAAAAACCGACTTGAACCTGAATTACGAAAGTTTGAATTTGGCGACTTGCTGTTAAAGACAGCCATTAAGATGGAAAATCTGCCGCGTAACTACTCGACGCACGCTGCCGGTGTCGTGTTGTCTGATTCGCCATTAGTGGATACGCTACCAGTTCAACGCGGAAATGATGGCTATTTAATGACCCAGTTACCGAAGGGGCCGGTTGAAGAGCTTGGTCTGTTAAAGATTGATGTACTTGGTCTGACGACTTTGAAGATATTGGCGAAGGGCGTGGCGTTGGCCGCACCGGTGCTTGGTCAAGACTTTGATATTAAAAAGATTTCCTTTGAGGATAAAGAAACATTGGCCTTATTTGCGTCGGGTCAAACAAACGGCGTCTTCCAATTTGAATCGCCCGGAATGCAGCGAATGTTACGCCGTTTAAAAATTGACCGTTTTTCCTTGATTACGGCCTCGACTGCACTGTATCGTCCGGGTCCTAGTCAGCACATCGAAACCTTTATTAAGCGCCGGCTGGGTCAAGAGGCGGTGCCAAAGTCGGATCCTGTTGTGGACCGAATTTTGGCCGATACCTACGGTATTTTGGTCTATCAAGAACAAGTGATGCAGGTTGCCGAAGCTTATGCAGGGTTTAGCTTATCCCAGGCGGACTTTTTAAGGTCGGCTATGTCAAAAAAGAAGCTGAAGCAAATGGCGCAAGCAAAGGAAAGCTTTTTAGCGGGGGCCAAGCAGAAAGGACATAGTGAGCAGGAGGCGGAACGACTTTTTGCCTATATTGATCAGTTTGCTAACTATGGCTTTAACAAGTCCCATGCCGTTGCTTATTCGGAATTATCCTTTTCCCTTGCCTACTTAAAAGCCCATGCACCCTTGGCTTTCTACACCGCTCTTCTAAATGCCCATCAGGGAGGAGCAGCGAAAGCGCAGGGATATCTTCAAGAAGCAAGGCGACGTCAAATCAAGGTCCTCGGCCCGGACATCAATCGTTCGCAAGCGGACTGGTCCATTGATGACCAATCCTTACAAATGGGGCTAGGTAATATTGCTGGACTGCCGTCACCTTTTGTTCAAGATATTCTGCAAATTCGTGAGCAGTTAGGACCATTTAAGACTTTGCATGCCTTTTTGCTGGCTCTTCCTGAAAAATGGCGGAAAGAAAAAATTCTTAATCTGCTAACCTACGCCGGTGCCTTCGATCACTTTGGTTTTAATCGGGCTGAATTAATTGGTAATTGGCAGGATTTGTTGACTGCCGCTGCCTTTGGTGATCAGGTTTTGCAAGAAACCAAGATGAAACTTTTACCGGACTTTGGTTTGGTTGAACGCTTGCAAAAGGAAAAAGAGGTGCTTGGCTTTAATTTATCGGGACACCCGACGGAAGCCTTTCAAAGTGACTATGATCGAAATGAAGTGCAGGTTATCGCTGACTTGCAGTCGAATCAGCAAGTTAAAATCTACGGCTTGGTTAAACAAGTTAAGGTGATTAAAACGAAGAAAGGGGACCAAATGGCCTTCCTTTCCGTTTCTGATATGACGGGTTCCATCGATGTCACGGTCTTTCCGAAAATGTACGAGCGTTTGGCGGAACAATTAAAAGTCGGTCGTGTTCTGAAAGTTGCCGGAAAGACTGAGCAACGGCAGGGACTTTCCTTGATTGCGAATCAAATACAAGTTGCTAATCCTGATGAGGGGAACGCTAAACGAAGTTCGGATGACCTTGTAAAAAAGGCGGAAACTTCCGGAAAAGGGGGCACTTGGTTTCTGCGTTTGACTGATGAAACGGTCGAAGAAAAGCAGAAGGCAGCGCTTTGGGAATTAATGAAGCGCCATGCTGGTCATCATCTGGTTACTCTTTACTGGCCAAGTACTCGTAAGCGACAAAATTTACCAAGTCAATATGCACTATCAAATGACAGCATGGTTTTTAACCAACTAAAAAGCATCTTTGGCGAGAAAAATGTCCTTTTTAAAGAAAAAGGTTAGATTCTAGCTTGTGAAATGGTTGCCTAGTGTATTACAATGTCTGTAGGAAGTTGTTTGTCGCAACTCACCAAGATATCAAAGGAGCAATATACCCATGAAAAAGACGAAAATCGTCTCAACGCTTGGTCCGTCATCAAATGATGTCGAAACCATTGTGAAGTTAATTGAAGCTGGTGCTAACGTATTCCGTTTCAACTTCTCCCACGGTGATCATGAAGAACACTTGGGCCGCATGCAAAAGGTGGCTGAAGCCGAAAAGATTACTGGTAAGACTGTTGGACGTTTGCTTGACACGAAGGGTGCGGAAATCCGTACCACGAAGCAAGCAGATGGTAAGATTCAATTCGCCACTGGTGATGTATTCCGCATCTCAATGGACGCAAGCTTGGAAGGTACACACGACAAGATCGCCGTTACTTACCCAGGTTTGTTCGATGATGTAAAGGTTGGCGGAAAGGTTCTCTTTGATGATGGTTTGCTTGGAACGACTATCATGGAAAAGGACGAAGCTAACAAGGAATTGGTCGTAAAGGCTGATAACCATGGTTTGCTTGGTTCACGTAAGGGTGTTAACGCCCCTGGCGTATCAATCAACTTGCCAGGTATCACTGAAAAGGATGCTGATGACATTCGTTTCGGTTTGGATCACGAAATCAACTACATCGCGGCTTCATTCGTTCGTAAGCCTGAAGATGTTTTGGAAATCCGTGCTTTGTTGAAGGAAAAGAACATGGAACATGTTCAAATCATTCCTAAGATTGAGTCACAAGAAGGTATCGACAACTTGGATGCTGTCTTGGACGTATCTGACGGTTTGATGATTCCTCGTGGAGACATGGGTGTTGAAATTCCTGCCGAAAACGTTCCTTTGATTCAAAAGGAAATGATGGCTAACATGAACAAGCGTGGTTTGCCAGTTATCACTGCCACTCAAATGCTTGACTCAATGGAAGACAACCCACGTCCTACACGTGCCGAAGCATCTGACGTTGCCAACGCTGTTTGGGATGGTACTGATGCAACGATGTTGTCTGGTGAATCAGCTAACGGTGAATACCCAGTTGAAGCTGTTACAATGATGGCTAAGTTGGATGAAAAGGCAGAAACTGTTTTGCCTCTTTACTCACGTCACCAAGACACGTTCTACCACAACGATTCAGTTGAATCAGTTGCTTCAGCAGCTGCTCGTTTGGCTGATTCAGTTTCAGCCAAGGCCGTTGTTGTTTTGACTGACACTGGTTACGAAGCACGTATGGTTTCAAAGCACCGTCCATTGGCACCAATCGTTGCCTTGACTGCTGAAGAACGCGTACAACGTGGTTTGACTTTGAACAACGGCGTTCTTCCTATCTTGGCCGAAACACCAAAGTCAGTTGATGACTTGATTGTTGAAGCTAAGCAAGTTGCAAAGGACCAAGGTTTGGCCGAATCAGGTGACAAGATTGTTGTGATGACAGTTGCCCCACTTGACAAGACAAAGTCAGCTAACAACGTTTCTGTTGAAACACTCTAATTAAAGCTGTAAAAATCACGAAAAGTCCGACTCTGTCGGGCTTTTTTTGTGTTAAAATGAAGAAAGTTCCAAGCAAATGAGGGATATGATTTTTGACAAAACAAAACGAAAAGATTTTTACCTTTCAAAACGTTGAACAGCAAAGCGCCTTAACTGGTGCTAACGATCAACTGCTCATCCTGATTGAGGAAGCATTAGCAGTTTCCCTGCACACTCGTGGTACCCAAGTCGCCATTGAAGGTGATGAGGAGGCTGTATCGAAGGCGCTTTCTGTTTTGAACGTGTTAACACAATTAGTAAAAAAGCAGGTGTTGGTTGGCCCGGCTGATGTTGTTTCTGCTACAACAATGGCTAAGAAGGGAACGTTGGAGTACTTCTTGGACTTTTACCAAGAATCCATTCTAAAAGACCGACGTGGCCGTGCCATTCGTGTGAAAAACTATGGTCAGCGGCAGTATGTTTCGGCCATCAAGCACAATGACTTAACCTTTGGGATTGGGGCTGCTGGTACTGGTAAGACGTTCTTGGCCGTGGCAATGGCCGTGGCCGCGCTTAAAAAAGGCGACGTCGAGCGAATTATTATTGCTCGACCGGCTGTCGAGGCGGGTGAGTCACTTGGCTTTTTGCCAGGTGATTTAAAAGAAAAAGTTGACCCATACATGCGGCCAATCTATGATGCGATGAATACCTTAATTGGTGCCGAACATGTGGAGCGCTTAATTGAGAGAGGCGTCTTAGAAATTGCGCCACTGGCATACATGCGTGGTCGAACGCTCGATGATGCTTTTATTATTGTTGATGAAGCGCAAAACACCACGAACGCCCAAATGAAGATGGTGCTGACTCGTTTAGGATTCCAATCTAAAATGGTTGTCAATGGCGATCCATCGCAGATTGATTTACCAAAGGGCGTGAAGTCCGGCTTGTTAGCAGCCCAAAAAATCTTGCAAGGATTGAATCGGGTTGACTTTGTCCACTTTGACAGTCAAGATGTCGTTCGACACCCAGTGGTTGGCCAGATAGTTTCTGCCTACGACGAAGCAGATGAAAAAATCAAAGCTTTAAAACAAGCACGTGAAGAAGGAAAAGCATAATGGATTTAGCGTTAATTGATCAAACCAAAGACGGGGTCACGCAGTACCATAGAGACTTGGTGACTTATGTTTTAGACTATGCCGGTCGATATTTAAAATTGCCTGACAATACTGAAATGTCCGTGACGTTTATGAATAACGATGCCATTCAGGCATATAACCGCGATTATCGCGGACTTGATAAGCCAACAGATGTCATTTCCTTCGCCATTGAAGAAGACGGCGATGATAGCCCAATTTTGGACGACGAAGAAATGGATGAAGAAATTGCTAAGAACATTGGCGATATTTTAGTTTCCGTTGACATTATTGAGAGTCAGGCTGAATACCTCGGCCATTCCTTTGAGCGGGAATTGGGTTTCCTTGTCGTTCATGGGTTCTTACACCTTAATGGTTATGACCATATGTTGGGTGAAAAAGAAGAGAAAGAAATGTTTGATTTGCAAAGGAATATTTTAGATGACTATGGACTCCGACGCTAAGCGGGGGAATAACCTCCAACGTGACGAACTTGCGACTTTCCAAGACGAACTGGACTCAGCAAACAAGGTTCAACAGAAGAGCCAACAAGTGGAGGTTTCTTCGGAGCATGGGCGTGAAACTGGTCGTAATCGTAACTTTTTTAAATCGCTTTTTAATGCACTAAAGGGGATTTTCCTCGTTCTTGTACGGGAGCGCAACATGCGCTTTCACGTCGGCTTTGCCCTCGTTGTCTTGGCTGGTGGCCTCTACCTTGGGTTAAACCGTTCTGAATGGTTGTGGGTGGTCATAGGCGTTTTTCTGGCCATTTACGGCGAATTTGTTAACACGGTTGTGGAAGCAGTGATTGACCTCATGGTTGATAAACGCTACCATCCCCTCGCTGGTTTGGTGAAAGATGTCTCCGCAGGAATGGTCGTGGTTTCGGTTGCTGCCGAAATGGTGATTCTCTTCATCATTTTCCAGCCCCATCTCTGGCATTTCTTCGGTATCCAAACTGATTTTTCACGTTTCATTCATCGTTTGAAAGGATAATTCATGACAAAAGAAGGATTTAAATCCGGTTTCGTGGCCATCATTGGTCGGCCAAACGTTGGTAAATCAACGCTTCTAAATCGCATTGTTGGTGAAAAGATTGCCATCATGTCGAACAAGGCGCAAACCACTCGTAATAAAATTCAGGGAATCTACACGACAGATGACGCCCAAGTTGTCTTTATTGATACACCCGGTGTTCATAAGCCACAAAATTCATTGGGTGATTACATGGTGAAGTCTGCCTTTTCTGCCCTTCATGAAGCCGATGCCATTTGGTTTGTGGTCGATGCTTCAAAGAAGCGTGGGGCGGGTGATAACTTTATTATTAATCGCTTGAAAGAAGTGAAGAATACGCCAATCTTTCTTTTGGTGAACAAGGTTGACTTGTTAAAGAAGGAAGACCTTTTTGAAGTCATTAAGACTTACCAAGAAGATGCTCCTGAATGGACGGAAATTTTCCCTATTTCAGCAACTGAGGGTGACAACGTTCCTGAATTGCTAGAAACGGTCATCAAGGACCTGGACGAAGGTCCACAGTACTTTGATTCTGATCAGTTGACGGATCACCCAGAGCGGTTCGTTATTTCGGAATTGATTCGTGAAAAAGTCTTGCAATTAACGCAACAAGAAGTGCCTCATTCGGTGGCCGTGGTCATTGACAAAATTGCGACGGAAGCCGATGGGATTGTCCACATTCAAGCCTCCATTATCGTGGAGCGACCAACGCAAAAGAACATCGTGATTGGTAAGCAGGGGAAGATGATTAAACAAATCGGAACCCGTGCTCGTAAGGATATCGAGCGTTTGCTCGGTTCACGTGTCTTTTTGGAAACCTGGGTGAAGGTTGAAGAACGCTGGCGTGACCGTCCACAGGCCTTGCAGTCACTTGGTTATCGCAAGGACGACTTTTAAATTAAATAAGACATTGCGGCTGGTCGCACACTGGCCGCTTTTTCGTACATTATCATTTTTGAAGGGGGGGACAGCCATGGCACTGATTGAAGGACTTATTCTAAACACTATGCCATATCGAGAAAATGATCTGCTAGTCAAAATTTTCTCAAAGGAGCAGGGAATCATCACGGCCATGGCACGTGGTGCCAAAAAACAAAAATCGCAGTTGGCGGCAGTGAGTCAGCCCTTCACCTGGTTGGTGGTAGATGGGGCTTACCCTAAAAATCAACAGGGCTTGGCCTTCATTAATTCTGTTCAGGAAAGTCGTATTTATAAAAACGTGGTAGTGGACCTCACCACTGCGGCCTACGCGGCTCTGATTGCAAAGGATTTGACCGTGGCGTTCGAAGAAAACGTGCCGCAGCCAGAATGGTATGCTAAGACGTTGGCCGCCTTTGACCAACTAAATGCAAAAAAGGATCCCCAGGTGATTGCCAACGTTGTGGAGTTGCAACTATTGCCGGTTTTTGGCATTTCACCAAATTGGCAGCGGGATCCATTGTCTGGAGCACAGACCGGCGATTTTGATTATTCAGAAAAATACAATGGGATTATTGAGAAGGCCCATTTTGACATGGATGACCACCGCCTTCATTTAGACCAAAAAACAGTTTATTACTTGCGACTTTTTTCAACAATTGATCTTGCAAAGATGGGAAAAGTCAATTTGTCACCGGTTACCAAGCGTGGCATTCAACGAGTTGTGGACTATTTATATGACCGACAGCTTGGCTTTCAACCAAAAGAAAAGCGTTTTATTCAGAAAATGGCTGCTTTTGAAGGGCAATTAACGCTTAAACCACGTCCAAAGGAGAACGAATCATGAAAAAAATTCTAGTTTTGCATACTGGTGGGACCATTGCCATGCACGCTGATGAAGACGGCGATGTTGAAGTTGGGGTTGAGAACCCATTGAATCAAGCACAATTTGATTTGCCCGCTGTCGACCTTGATATTGAAAACATCTTTAATTTACCCTCAGAGCACATTACGCCCCAGCACATGTTGCAGCTCTATAACCGTCTAAAGGATGCTGACAAGGACTATGACGGCGTTGTGATTACACATGGAACGGACACGCTCGAGGAAACGTCTTTTTTCCTGGATAAAACACTCGACTTGTCCATTCCCATTGTGATGACCGGTGCCATGCGTTCCTCGAATGAACTTGGCTCAGACGGTCTTTATAATTTTCAATCAGCGCTTCGGGTTGCGATTGATAGCGAAGCGGCCAACCGTGGGGTCATGGTCGTGTTGAATGATGAAATCCATGCGGCCCGCTTCGTCACCAAGACGCATGCCACGAACGTGGCGACTTTTGCATCACCCATTTCGGGACCAATGGGGATGATTACGAAGCGTCAAATTATCTTCTTCTACGATCTGCCAAAGACGATGACCTATCCGATTGCTGATGTTAGCAAGAAAATTCCGGTCATGAAGGCATACGCGGGAATGGATGGTCAAATTCTCTCGCTTTTTGCTGAAAGTGAACATATCGATGGCATCATTATTGAAGCCTTGGGTGCTGGTAATTTAGGGGAGGACGCGGCCCGTGGGGTGCAGAAGTTATTAGACGCTGATATTCCAGTTGTTATTGTTTCTCGTTCTTATAACGGCATTGCCGAACCCGTCTATGACTACCTAGGTGGTGGAATTCAATTAGAAAAGGCAGGTGCTATTTTTGCACGAGCGGTCAACGGTCAAAAGGCTCGATTGAAATTGTTGATTGGATTAGAGAACGGTTTGTCTGCGTCGGCATTAACCAACTTTTTGCATGAATTTTAACCATCTGATTGCCTTTCAACAGTGAATTAGCAGCGAATTTATTTTTCAAAAAGACCCTGGTAAATGGATAAATATCGTATACTAAACATATGTTTTTAAAGGATTGAACAATCGTGTTCAGTCATTTTGTCCGGACCACATACACGTAGGAGAAAAGTAAATGACATTTATGGAACAAGATCCCTTGATTTTTTCGGGAATTGAACAGGAAGCAGCACGCCAGAATCGAACGATTGAATTGATTGCTTCTGAAAACTTTGCCTCACCAGCTGTACGAGCAGCACAAGGCTCTGTGCTAACCAACAAGTATGCGGAGGGTTATCCCTACAAGCGCTACTACGGTGGAACGGAATACGTCGATGTGATTGAACAGGCAGCCATTGACCGCTTGAAGGCGCTTTTCGGTGCTGAATACGCAAACGTACAACCACATTCTGGTTCACAAGCCAATGCGGCAGCTTACATGGCCTTTTTGAATCCGGGTGATACGATTCTTGGAATGGATTTGGACGCAGGCGGTCATTTAACACATGGCGCAAAGGTTTCTTTTTCTGGTAAAGTCTATCATTCAGAAACGTACGGTTTGGATCCCGAAACCGAGTTATTAGATTATGAAGCCATTTTGGCCAAGGCCAAGGCGGTTCAGCCTAAACTGATTGTGGCTGGCGCTTCGGCTTACTCACGGGCCATTGACTTTAAAAAGTTCCGAGATATTGCAGATGAAGTCGGTGCCTACCTAATGGTTGATATGGCGCACATTGCTGGTTTGGTTGCTGCAGGCTTGCACCAAAACCCGGTGGGCATTGCGGACGTGGTGACTTCCACGACACACAAGACCCTTCGTGGACCACGAGGTGGGGTCATCTTGTCGCAGGAAAAGTATGCCAAGAAGTTAAATTCCGCCATTTTCCCTGGTTCTCAGGGTGGACCTTTGGAGCACGTGATTGCAGCCAAAGCCGTTGCTTTTGGGGAGGCCATGCAGCCGGCTTTTAAGACCTATGCAGAACAGGTCATTAAAAATGCTCAGGCAATGGTTGAAGTCTTTCACGAAGCCCCAACTATCCGAGTGGTTGCTGGTGGTACGGATAACCACCTCTTCAACCTGGATTTGACAGCAACGGGTTTGACGGGGAAGGAAGCGCAAGAGCTACTTGATTCGGTCGCCATTACAACGAATAAGGAAGCCTTGCCAAACGAACAGCGGTCACCATTCGTGACGTCTGGTATTCGAATCGGAACTGCGGCCATTACGACACGTGGCTTTGACGAGGCAGCTGCTCGAAAGGTCGCCCGTTTAATTGTCGGCGCTCTGGAAAACCCTGAAGACCAAAAGGTATTGAAGGGAATTAAGCAAGATGCTGAAAAACTTGCCATGATGCACGGTATGCCATAAGTGAACTGATTAAAATGTTTGAATCAAAAGGATTAGCCAGGCGACATCAGCAAAACCGTTTAAAAAAACTGGTAGCTGATCATCCTGACAAAAAGGCGGCAGAAGAAAAGCAACTGCACCAAAAACTCTTCGCCAGTTCGTTCTGGCAGCAGGCCCACCACGTCGCTTTGACGCACGCCATGGCTTTTGAAGTCGCAACAGAACCAATTATTCAGAGGGCTTGGCAAGAGGGAAAGTTTGTCTACCTTGCCAAAGTCGAAGCAAACCGAGTCTTGTCATTTCGCTTAGTGACAAGGGAAACGCCATTGGTTCAATCAGGAAAGCTTGGCTTATGGGAACCGGCTAGCGAAGTGACCATTGCTAAAGATAATCTGGATTTAGTCATTGTGCCGGCACTGGCCTTTGACATTGTTAGCCACCATCGGTTAGGCTTCGGTGGCGGTTATTATGATTGCTTCCTATCTGATTACGAGGGGGCTTCTGTTGGATTAGTTCTTGAGGAACAAAGCGGCTTGACTTGGCCGATTAACCAGCATGATCAGGCAGTCCAGTATTTAATTAAGTAGACAAAAAGAGCAGAAACATATCAATGTTTCTGCTCTTTTTGACTGAATTCGTTATTTAGTCATTTCTAGACGACTAGCCTCTAATACTTCTTTGAAGTGCCAGTCTTGTTGGTAATAGGCCTGTTCCCAGAATTGCCACTCTAATTCGCAAGTCTTCAAAAAGAATTGGCTAGCTTCGGCTAATTCTTCCTTAGTTGCCGTTTCAGCCATTTCATCGATAAACTTGAACGTCGGACCAGCATAGTTTTCTTCATTCAGGTAAAAGTCCAAGACAGGCTTGAATGGATTGTCGGTCATGTCGGCATCTGAATCCAAAATGTGTCTCGTAAACTCAAGATAGGTCCATGGTGTTGGGGCAAAGGCAGCCAACAAGTAGAACATGTTTCCTGAAAGAACGGCTTGATCTAAATGGGCTTCATACAAATAGGCTTTGGGAGAAGGGATGGCGTTTTTCATGTCTTCCATCTTGACGCCCGCTTGCTCACAGAACGTATCGTACGCATCACACTCGGCGTCCAAAATGACTTCAATAATTCCCCAGAAAAAGCGAACTTGTTCGTCAGTTTTGCTCATTCGAATGGCCGAAGCCCAAACTTCGCGCAACTTCTTTAAGAAGAGATAGTCCTGTTGGACGTAGCTAATCAACGCTTCCTTTGGAAGGTCGCCCTTAGCCAATCCTTCGACGAAAGGATGCTTGTTGATGGCATCCATAATCGGCTTGGCCTGTGCCTGTAGTTGTTCTGAAAATTTCATGTTTCCTCCGTCTGTCCAACGGGTAGCCGCAAAAAAGCACTTTCCACGCTTGGCAGAAAGTGCTGACACTGAATCCATTCAAAAAAGATCAAGTGACCACGTTCCTACGCTAGTATTAACTAGAATCAGGTTCAATGGGTATCATCTCAGCCGTATTGGCACCCCAGTGGACATTTTTTATTTTGTAGCTTTGCTACTCCATTAAGATAGCATATTCAAGATGGTTTTGTCGACTGTTTTTTAGAAGGGTTGAGACAGACTTTTTGCAATAACAAAAAAACCACCACGACGGTGGCTTTTTTCAGTGACATTAATCGATGATAAGTGTTGACTTGGATTGGGCCTCTTCTAATACTTTCGTATCAAGTAAGTGGTTGTGTTTGGCGGTTAATAAACCAGCGATGATGCTATCGTTTACGTTCACTAAGGTCCGACCCATGTCGACAATTGGATCAACAGCGATGACCAATGCCATGATGCTGAGAGGAAGATTCAGTGTTCCTAGGACAATCAGACTGGCGAAGGTAGCACCACCCCCTGAACCAGCAACACCAAAGGAGGCGACGGTTACGACAGCAACCAACGTGATCACAAATTGTGGGGAGAGAATGTTCGTTCCAGAAAGGGTGGCGGAAATGGCAGCCAGAATAGCTGGATAGATACCAGCGCAACCGTTTTGACCGATTGACAAGCCGAAACTGGCTGAAAAGTCGGCAATGCCGGGATTCACGCCGAGTTGATTCTTTTGAATATCGATATTTAATGGGAGGACGCCGGCCGAACTACGTGAGGTGAAGGCAAAAATTAGTGCTGGCCAGACTTTCTGATAGTAAATGATTGGGTTAATGTGGTTCAAGATGAGGAGCACGGTATGCACAACCAAAACAAGGACTAGGGCGAAGTAAACCGTAATGATGAAAATACCAAGGCTAGTAATCGTTTTCAGGCTACTAATTGCTACGGTTTTGGTCATTAACGCAAAGATACCGTATGGTGTTAACGAAATAATGATGCGCACCAATTTTGTTATAATTCCGTCAATCACTTCAACACCGTAGGCAAAGGAATTCGCTAACTTTTCGTTTTCCTTTCGTAACCGAAGGTAAGCAAGGCCAACCAAAAAGGAAAAAATAACGATGGCGATGGTACTGGTTACTCGGCTTGCTGACAGATCTGCAAAAATGTTTTTGGGAAGGAAAGAAACGATTTTTTGTGGCACCGTTTGCTCAGTTAAAGTCGATTGCTTTTGGCTAAGGACGGCGAGTGTGTCAGAGTTTGCCGCGTGGCTGATAAACGACGAGCCCTTCAAATGGAAGAGACTGACCGAAAGGGTGCCGATTAGGGCAGCAATGGCCGTAGTTCCTAACAAAACTAAGAGAACGTTTAATGTGATCTTCAAGAAATTTTTATTTGTGTCGAGTTTTGTAAAAGCAGCAATGATCGATATCAAAATCAACGGAGCAACCAGTACTTGCAGGAGGGCTAGGTAGCCGTTGCCAACGATGTTAATCCAATCGACAGCTTGCAAGACACTTTGATTTTTGGTTCCCCAAATGATTTGAGTCACGATGCCAAAGGCGATTCCTAGCACCAAACCCAGTAGTACGATTCGATTAAAACTGACGCCTTTCTTTTGTAAAGCGGCCAACCCAAATAAAATGAGAATGGCCGCACTGACGATGATGATTGTGGTTGTAATGGACATAGGTGCTCCTATTATTTTTTCAAGTGATAACTGTACGAGGAATGCTGAACCTAGCCATGAACACGTTCTTTTTCAACAAAAGTCCTTTGGTTTTGACTAACCTTTTGGTCGGGAAGTAGGTTTTTGATAGCATTCCAAATGTGTCGAGTATTTTCCATGTTGTTCATGGTATAGAGGTGAATTCCGTCAACGCCATTGGCAATCAAGTCAACAATTTGGTCAATTGCGTAGGCGAGCCCCGCATCGCGCATGGCGACGGGGTCGTCTGCGTAACGCTCGGTAATGGCCAGGAATTTTTGGGGTAGTTTAATGCCAGACATTTCGGTAATTCGTTTGATTTGCTTGGAGTTGGTGCAGGGCATTATGCCCACTTCAACTGGAACATGAATGTCAGCAAGGGCCAGTCGCTCCTTAAAATCCCAGTAATCTTGGTTATCAAAAACCATTTGGGTGATTAAGTGCTTGGCTCCTGCCTGCACCTTTTCCTTTAGATGCAGTGTGTCGGACACAATGTCACTTGATTCGGGGTGCTTTTGCGGGTAGGCAGCAGCAGAAATGTCAAAGTGTCCGTTCTTGTTAATGAAGTTGACGAGATCACTGGCATAGGTAAAGTCTCCGGGACAAATTTGCTGATTGCCGGCATCCCCACGCAGTGCCAGAATATTCTGCACACCTGCTGCCTCTAAGTCCGTTAGGTAGTCTTTGACTTCTTCTTTCGTTCGGTAAAGGCAGGGGACGTGAGCAATGGTCGCAATACCCAGTTTTTGCTGGATTGCTTGAGCAATGGCTAGCGTCCGTTGCTCGTTAAAACAGGCGGTCGCTGATTGCGTGATTGAAATGAAATCCGGGTGAATATCTCTAATTTCTAAAAGAGAAGTCATTAATTTTTCGCGTCCCACAGCTGTTTTTGGTGGGAAAATTTCGATTGAAAAGACCGTCTTGTTTTTAAAAAGTTCGGACACATCCATTGCTAATCCTTTCTGAGGGCCGCCCGTGTTTCCCGTGTTGCCGTGATTAAGTTTTCGAGACTTGTAAAGACGTCGGCCTCGGCACGGGTCTTCAAACCACAGTCTGGGTTGATCCAGACTTTAGAAACTGGTAACTTTGCGAGAATGTTTTGGATAATACCATGAATTTCTGCGGCACTTGGAATACGGGGCGAGTGAATATCATAGACACCTGGTCCAACTTCTGTCTCAAAATGATGCTTCTTAAGCTCATCAATAATAGACAAATCAGATCGCGATGCTTCAAAAGAAATGACGTCGGCATCGAGTGCATCGATGGCGGGAATGATATCGTTAAATTCGCTGTAGCACATGTGCGTGTGGATTTGCGTACTGTCCTGGACCTTGCTGTGGACTAACTTAAAGGCGGGGATGGCCCAGTCGAGGTATTGGCTGTACCAATCCGTTTTGCGCAAGGGTAGCTTCTCACGAAGGGCGGCTTCATCAATCTGAATGATGGCAATGCCGTTTTTTTCCAGGTCTAAGACTTCGTCTTGAATGGCCAACGCAATTTGAGTAACCGATTCTTTGGCAGAAATATCCTCGCGGGGGAAGGACCAGTTGAAGATGGTAACGGGTCCAGTCAACATTCCTTTCACAGGCTTATTCGTCAGGGATTGTGCGTAAACAGAGGTAGCGACTGTAATGGCTTTTTTCCGACTAACGTCTCCCCAAATAATTGGTGGCTTAACGGCACGGCTACCGTATGACTGGACCCAGGCCTTCTTCGTGAAGACAAAACCATCGAGGTTTTCGCCGAAATACTCGACCATGTCATTTCGCTCGTATTCACCATGAACTAAGACATCAAAGCCAGCCTCTTCTTGCCAATTAATGATGCGTTTGATTTTTTCATCAATGAAAGTCTGGTAATCGGCTTGGCTAATTTCGTCCTTACGGAAACGAGAACGGTTTGTCCGCACATCTTGTGTTTGCGGGAAAGAGCCAATCGTTGTGGTTGGTAACTCTGGCAAGCCAAAACGTTTCTTTTGAACCACTTCGCGTTTGGCACGTTCTGGTTGGCGAATAAAGTCTGCCTCCGTTAATTGTTGTAGACGAGTTGTAACGTTCTGGTTAGTGGGGTGCTTAATGTTTTGAAACAACTGGTCATTTTTGAATTGCGCTTCCGTTTCCCCGCGGAAGAAAATGCCTTCTAAATCGTGTAATTCAGTTATTTTTTGGTAGGCAAAGGAAAGGTGGCCTTTAATGTCTTTTGACAACTCACTTTCGTTTTCAACATTGTAGGGAACATGGAGCAAGGAAGACGAAGTGGAGATGATCAAGTTATTACGAACTGGCAGCTCTTTTAGCAAGTTGACGGTTTTGCTATAGTGATTGCGCCAAATGTTTTTTCCGTTCAAGACACCGGCAAAGAGTGTTTTATTTGCCGGGAAACCGTGCTTTTGAACGAGCGCTAAGCTTTCCTTTCCTTCGACAAAATCTAAGCCAATACCGTCAAAGTCCAAAGCCAACAAATCCGTGTAGACGTCGCGGACGTCCCCGAAGTAAGTTTGCAAATTGACTTTGAACGAGTGCTGTTCGGATAATAATTCCTGGTAAAGCTTATTAAACAACTGGCGATCTTCTTTTGTTAAATCAAAGACTAATGCTGGTTCATCAATCTGTAACCAGGCCAATTTCGTTTGGCTGAGTCGCTTAAAGATGTCTTGATAAGCCTGAATGATTGCTGGTACGAAATCGTTTGCCTGTTTCTGACCTGTAAAATTGGCAAGTTTTAACAGCGTGAATGGTCCGATTAGTGAAGCCTTCACCTGACTGTGTTGGACTAGGGCCTGTTCGATGTCTTCGAAGAAGAAACTGTCTTGAATTTTGATGGTCGTCTGATCGTCAAATTCAGGAACTAAGTAGTGGTAGTTGGTGTTGAACCACTTCTTTAAGGGTAAAGCCTTCACCGATGCTTGTTTCGATTGGTAACCACGTGCCTGGGCGAAGTAGGTGTCCAATGCATCCAGACCCAATTCTTGGTAGCGCTTAGGCACAATATTCAGCAGGTTAGCTAAATCGAGCAGGTTGTCGAAGAAAGAAAAATCACCAGCGGCAACGTATGATAAGCCGGCCTCCGCTTGCTTATGCCAGTTTTTCTCTTTTAATTCCTGCGCCACTTGCTTCAATTCAGCTTGATTGATTTCTCGTTTCCAATATTTTTCGAGGGCACGCTTCAATTCGCGATTTTCTCCAATGCGGGGGAATCCAATAATTGTTGTAGCCATTTCCTAACCTCCTCAGGTTTTCTTCAGTTTTTCTGCTAACTACTTGCAATAAAAAAGTCCCGTAGTCAAAAGACTACGGGACGACGGAATCGTGTTACCACCCAGGTTCTAGTTAGCATCACTACTAACTACTTGATAGGTACGTCAAAATGAGATACCCTAACGCGATAACGGGCGCACCCGAATCAGGCTCATGTCAAAACTCACCTGATTACACAACTCCAAGACCATTTTCAAGTTCTTGACAAGGCCAACTTTCACCAAACGTTGGCTCTCTTTACTTGCCGCTGAACTTTACTTATCTCATCAACGTTTCATAATTTACCAAAAATATACCGGCATATCATCCGTTTGTCAACAAAAAATTAATTTATTTTAATTTTAGTTCTAGAAAAGGAGCTAGCCATTCACGAAAAAAGCGTCTGGTTGAGCGCTGCCAGGTATTTTTCGGTTGCCCTCGTAACAAGAAATAATTTTCTGGCGCGTTGACGTTCTTTTGCCGTTTTTGGTCCCGTGCAAATTCATTGGCCAGGGTTTGGGTACTGTATTCCAAGTGTCCAGTCACATAATAACTGGCACTTTGTTCTTCTTTAACGATTGTCGCACCCAATTTTTTTGTGCCAGCAAGTACCGTTGCGGAATGGGCGATACTATTTTGGTCAATTGTAAAATAGCGGGAATGGGGGATGGTGTAGCCGTCGCTTTGGTAGATACCGCAAATTTTATGTGAAAGCGTTTGTCCCTTAAAAAGCTGGTCAATTTCGCCTGCTGCCCATGCGGCCCAACAGGTAAAGAGGGACGTTCGAACATGTTCTTTCCGCCAATTCACCCATTCTTGAAACTCAGCCCAGTAATCGACTTCTGAGAAGGGGATTTGGTCGAGGGGCGCACCGGTTACAATCAGCGCATCGAACTTTTGGTCACGAATTTGATCCAAAGTTGTGTAAATTGACCGAATGTCTCGTTCAAAATGTCGGTAATGGTGAGTGGCCATCCCAGCAAAGGTCAGGTTAAAGTTGTAGGGTGTTAACTTCAAAACCGAAATAAATTGGTGTTCGGTTTCTGCCCGAGTCGGCATTAAATTGACAATCACGAGGTCAATTGCCCGTTTTTCCCGTTCATCCGAGTTCTTGTTATAGCCATTTAAAATGTTGATTCGTCCCATTTGTTTCTCCTTACGTACAAATAAAAAAAGCAGTCATTCCATGATTTTTAAACCATGGGACGAATGCTTTCGTGGTACCACCCAATTTCGCTGGCACTTTGCAGTGCGAGCCTCTACAACACAAACATGTCAGGGAAAATAACGGTTCCTACCGGACAGCTGCTTGCACAGTCTGCCTTTAATGATTGAGTTCATCCATTCTTCAGTATAAGGACGCCTTCTCACTTTGCGACGCTCACTTTAACCTTAATGTTCCAAAGAAATCTTCTCTAAAAAAGTTCATTTTATGAAATTGTGAGTTATTCTATACATGAAATTTAAAATTGTCAACTATCATTTTATTTTAATTTTTAACTTGACAAAATGAAAAAAGTCTTGATAGACTGTCCTCAACAAACCGCGACAGGAAAAAGTAGAAGGTGGCCGTTGCCCAGAGAATCAACGTTGGTGTGAGTTGATGAACGAAAACCTTTGAAAAATGGTCCTCGAGTTTTGTATGGGTGAGCGTGAATGCTAGCCTGTACCGGGTGCGCCCGTTATCGCGTTAGGGTATCTCTTTTTGACGTACCCATTGAGTGATTAGTAGTGATGCTAATTAGAATCAGGGTGGTAACACGATTTAGTCGTCCCGTAGTCTTTTGACTACGGGACTTTTTTAGTTAGAAAGGAAAGAAAAACATGACAGGATTTAACACGAAGCTCATTTTTGGTAAGGGTTTGAATAAGTTAACGGATAACAATACGGGCGCGGTAAACGTTCCCATCTATCATTCATCGACTTTTGCATTTAAAGATATTGATGCGGTGAATAAGTATGATTACTCACGGTCTCTTAATCCCACGCGAGAATATTTGGAAAACCAAATTGCCACTCTCGAAGGGGCTAGCCGGGGGTTTGCCTTTGCCTCAGGGAGTGCGGCCATTCACGCGACTTTTTCAGCTTTTCGGCCCGGTGACCACATCATCGTGGCTAAGCACATTTATGGTGGCACGTTTCGTTTAATTTATGACTACTTGACGAAGTTGAACATCGACTTTACGGCCGTCGATACGCAGAATCTGGCAGAAGTGGCGGATGCATTCCAAGAAAACACCAAGGCGGTTTACTTTGAGCCGATTGACAATCCCTTCTTGAAAGTCACGAGTATCCGCCAGATTGCCAACATTGCCCACGCCCGTTCTGCCAAAGTCATCGTGGATAATACCTTCTTGACGCCATACTTGCAACAGCCACTGCAACTGGGTGCTGACGTGGTCATTCACTCGGCTACTAAGTACTTGGCTGGTCACTCTGACGTGATTGCTGGATTAGTTGTGACAAATGATCAAGATTTCGGTGATCAACTTTACTTTGCGCAAAACGCCATTGGGGGTATTCTGTCACCGCAAGACTCGGCCCTTGTTATTCGCGGAATCAAGACGTTGTCAGTGCGTTTGGACCGCCATTTAGCAAATGCACGTCGGGTATTGGACTATTTGGAAACAAGAACGGATGTCATTGATAACCTTTATTATCCTGGTCAGGCTGGTGATGAATCAGACCAGATTGCTAGGACGGAACTGCGTGGTTTTGGGGGTGTCATTTCCTTTGAAGTAAAGGAAGGGGTTGATGCTAAGAAGTTGGTGAACAATACAAAGTTAATCTGGCTTGCCGTCAGCCTTGGATCAGTCGAAAGTCTGATTGAGCTGCCATACTTCATGACCCATCTCGAACTACCCGTTGAAGAACGGGAAAAAGCCGGTATTAAGCCGAATTTGGTCCGGCTGTCCGTTGGTTTGGAAGACCCTGAGGACTTGATTGCCGATTTGGAACAGGCCTTTCAAGTTGCACAGAATTAGGAGGGGGAGAGATGAGTAAGAAAAAAATCATTTTTAGTGCCCTTGCTGCTTTCGTATTAGTTGGGGCGGCCTACCTTTCTTTTGCACCTAAGCACGAAAAAAATGCGGATAAAATCATTACCGTTGCCACTTCACCGGGTCCCTATAGTGAAATGTTCTTGGACGGGGTGAAACCAATCCTTGAGAAAGAGGGGTATCAAGTTCGTTCAAAGAATTTTAGTGTGCTATTGAACGCCGACATTGCTTTAAATAATGGCGAAGCCAATTTAAATGTTGATCAACACACTGCCTATCTCGATAATTTTAATAAAGAGAAGCATGGTCATTTAACAGCTATTGTCAAAATTCCGACAGTACCAATGGGACTTTATACCGGGGCCAAACACAGTTTAAACGATGTAGCAGCAGGCGATACCATCGCCATTCCAAACGATCCATCCAACATGTCACGTGCTTACCGATTGCTTGCCCAGGCTGGCTTAATTAAGTTAAAGTCGGGTGTTAACGAAATCAAGTTAACCCAAAAGGATATTGCTGAAAATCCAAATGGATTGAAGTTTAAGGAAATGGAATCATACACAATTCCACGCGTTCGAAACGAATTTGCCTACGTGGTCTTGCCTGGTTCGGATTCCTATCCTGCTAAGGTGCCATCCTCAGATATTCTTTATCAAGAGAAGTTGGCGGATGCTTACTACCTCGTGGCAACGGTCAACCAAAAGGATAAAAATAAGGCATGGGCAAAAGCGGTTAAAAAGGCTTACCAATCAAAAGAATTTGCAGAATTTGTTCAAAAACATAATGATACGAAGTATTGGGTTGTGCCGAAACAATAGAAAATGTGGTGAAAACATCTTTCGATGATGAGCCGAATAAAAAACAGTCGATGCGTTAGTTAAAACGCATCGGCTGTTTTAGTAATCAGGAGTTAAATTTAAACAAACTCCGAGTCGTAAATGGCCTTAATGGCCCGTTTTGCATCCTCTTCGTCGACGGCTAGCATAATGGCAATTTCGGAAGCGCCCTGGTTGACCATTTGCAAGGAAATTTTTTCCTTTGCCAGTGGGGCAATGATTTGTTCAAGAGCACCGGACCGGTTCTTCATTCCCTGACCAACGACCATAATGATGGCGAGTTGGTCGTGTAAACGGATGATATCGGGAGCCAGTTCTTGCCGAACGGCCTGCACAAATTCTTGGAGCTGTTTTTCGCTGAGGTTTTCGCGGTTGAAAATAACCGTTAAATCATCAATTCCACTGGGCATGTGCTCATAAGAAATCTTGTAGTCAGCCATGAGTGCAAGGAGTCGGCGGGTAAACTGACTATCACGATTTAGCAAGTAACGATGCAAGTAGAGGGCAGCGAAGTGCTTGGTGCAGGCAATCCCGGTAATGTTACGAGAATCCTTGAGTTGACTGGCCGGCCCAATCCAAGTACCCAAGGCATCTGGATCGTTGGTGTTTTTGACGCAAATCGGTACCTGACCATGAATGGCTGGGATAATGGCTTCGTCGTGAAAGACGTTAAAGCCGGCGTAGGAAAGTTCCCGCATTTCGGAATAAGACATGGCCTTAATCGGCTCTGGATTGGCAATAACGTTTGGGTCAACCGTCGCAATGGCTGAAACATCGGTGAAGTTTTCGTATAAACTAGCCTGCAATCCCTCCGCGAGGATGGCACCCGTGATGTCCGAACCACCGCGTGAAAAAGTCCGAATGCGACTGTGCTGGTCGAAACCAAAGAAACCAGGAAAGACATAGACCACGTCTTTTTCCACAGGGAAGGTAGCCAAACGATCCAAACTTTTTTCTTCATCAAAGACGGCTTCATCATTCTTTTTTGATTCGAAACGAATCTGGGTGGGTAAAACGAAGCGTGCCGGCACGCCCTGTGATTGAAGAATTAGTGCCAACAGCTGGGCGTTGAGCAGTTCGCCATGGGCAGCAAAGTATTCGCATAGTTGTCGATAACTAGGGTAGTGTGCTTGGTTCAGTGCATCCAATTGGTCGGTAATCGTGGCTAAATCTGCTTCGCTAACGGCAAAGCTGTCGGCAATTTGACGGTAACGCGCCTTAATCGCTTTGAGTAGCTGCTCATCGGGATGACCGCTAATACAAGATTCGGCGTATTGTAACAGCATGTCCGTGACTTTGACTGATTCGGTGGCGGATTTTCCAGGAGCGGAGGTGACGACAACCCGCCTTTGGGGGTCTTCTCGAATAATGTTTACGACACGCTCAAACTGCTGTCCGTTGGCCAATGATGAACCACCAAATTTAATGACTTTCATATTCAATTAACTGCCTTTCACTATTGAATGATTTGATAACCTTGCTGACTAATCGCCATCGTTTGAACGATTGCGTCTTTTTGGAGCTCAGCCAATGGTGCTTCTAGTCGCTTGATTTCGTCTGCCGTAGCCAGGGTCATGATGGTTGGACCAGCTCCCGAAAGATAGGATCCATGAATCCCCATGTTGGCTTCCAATTCGCGCACTTTCGGAAGGGCTGGACAAAGTCGTGCTCGGTACTGCTCATGGATTTGATCTTCCTCGACAAGTTGGCGAATTGATTCAGCATCGGTGGTATAACAGGCTGCAATCAGGCGAGCCAAAGCATTTCCCTGTTGGACCACCTGCTTGTAGCGGAGTTTTTTCGGTAAAATGGCCCGTGCTTTCTTAGTTGAGACGGCGTAGTCGGGGATGAGTGCCAACCCGATTAATTCTTCGGGAAAAGGAAGGGTCGTGCTTGAAAAGCGCCCCTCTTCGGTGACTGAAGAAAGCTGTAGGCCACCAAAAACAGCGGGCGCTACGTTATCGGGATGGCCTTCGATGGCCGCTGCTTCTTGAAAAACCTGTTGTCGACTCACGGTTTCGTTTTTTAGCACATGGGCCAAAACAATGCCGGCTACGATGGCTGATGAAGAAGAGCCCAGCCCTCTGGCAAGGGGGATGGGCGAGTGAACCTGTAAGGTATGGGCGGGTAGGTTAGCGTCTATCGAAAGAGCTGCAGAGACAATTAGGTTTTGCTCGTCTGTTGGAATATGGGGACCAAAGGCGTGTTTGATGAACCAGTTTGGGCTTTCTTGTTCAATCGTTAGTTCCAAATAGGAGTCAAGAGCTAGGCCGAGTGTATCGAAACCTGGACCGAGGTTGGCGGATGTCGCCGGGACTTTTATGGTAATCATTGGTAAATTGGATACTCCTTTACGCCAGTATTCGTTGATTGGAGTTGGTCACGAACCGCTTCAAAGTCGTGTTGGCTAATCACCTTCGTGAAGATGGCCAGTTGTTTTTGCTCCGGTACCCAAACGGTGTGGTCAATGAGAACTTGGTTGATTGGTAACTGATTGAAAAGGGTTTCGCCGTTTTTAGTAGTCAATAGGAACAAGTGACTTTGCCTTGTTTCATGTTGGAACTGCCACTCACCCTGACGGGGCAGTGCCGGATAGAAGCGCCTTTCGGCAGTGGCCAATACGTCGGCTAGTACCGCTTGAGCGGTTGGCAGTGCGCCTGCACCGGGCCCAAAGAGCAGGGTGTTGTTCAGACTTTGGCTATTGATTAAGATGGCGTTATTTTCATTTTCCACTGAGGCTAGCAGGTTATCTTGATGTAAGAAATGGGGGCGAACCGAAACACTCACACCGTTTTGTGTTTGGTTAATGGCAAAAATGAGTTTAATTTTGCCATTAAGCTGTTCGGCGGTTGCTAGGTCAGTTGGGTGCACGGCGGTGATTCCTTCAATGGGAAAGTCTGCGAGTGATAAATCAAGGCCAAAGACGAGGCGTGCCAGAATGATGGCCTTATAGGCGGCGTCAATTCCCTCGACGTCGTTTTTAGGGTCGGCTTCAGCAAAGCCCAATTCTTGTGCTTTCGTCAAGGCCTGCTCGTAATCCCAGCCCTTTTGACTCATTTGGCTAAGCATGTAGTTCGTGGTGCCGTTGACGATTCCAGCCAGTGAGTGAATCTGGTCAGTGGCATAATAGTCCGTTAAATTAGCAATAATTGGAATGCCACCAGCCACAGCCGCTTCATAGGCAAGGCCGACTTTTTCTTGCTTGGCAAGGGCAATCAGTTCACTCCCATGGCTGGCAATGAGATCTTTATTTGCCGTGACAACGGACCGGCCGTTTTCCAGTGCCCATTGCAGCCACTCCTTAGCGGGATGAATGCCACCGGCCACTTCAATGATAATATCGAGGTTCGAATTTTTAGTAAAGTCGTTAAAGGAATCCGTAAGCAAGACGTTTTTGGGTAAGTTGTCACGTTTCTTTTCTAAATTTCGAACTAAAATTTGGTCAACCTGAATGGCTTCACCAAGCTTATTTTGGATGTAATCTTTGTTTCGATCGAGTAGGGTAAGCAAACCTTGTCCTACCGTGCCAAGGCCAATCAATCCAACATGAATTGTCATAAGTTAATCCTTTACTTGTTTTTTTAATTTATCATAGCTTACCATGCTAGGTAATGGAATGAAACGTTCGATTATGATAAAATAACCTAAATTATGATAAGAAAATGAAATCAAAATAGATTGAGAGGCATGTATGATTTCTTATATTTCAACGCGGGGGAACAGCCCAGCCGTTTCATCTGCTCAAGCAATTTTGAAGGGCTTGGCCGATGATGGTGGTTTGTACGTACCGGACGCTTGGCCAACCCTTGATTTGACCCTGGCCGACTTAAAAAGTCTGTCTTACCAAGAAATCGCCGTGAAGGTGTTCACTGCCTTTTTACCGGATTTTGCGGAAGAAGACCTTCACGAAGCCATTCGAAAGGCCTATGGCTCACAATGGCAAAACGAGCAAATTGTACCCTTAGCTGATTTTGGTCACTTACACTATTTGGAGCTGTTTCATGGACCAACCATGGCCTTTAAAGATGTGGCGCTACAGGCCTTGCCACAGCTTGTAAAATTAGCGGCTAAAAAAGAAGGATTAGACAAAGAGATTGCCATCTTAACGGCAACGTCCGGTGACACAGGAACGGCAGCCATGGCCGGATTCGCGGATGTTCCTAAGACAAAAATTGCTGTTTTGTATCCTAAGAAGGGCATATCCGACATCCAACGGCAGCAAATGCAGTCCGAGCCTGGTAAAAACACCTATGTTTATGGATTGGAAGGTAATTTTGACCAGGCACAACGGGCGGTCAAAGAACTATTGTCAGACGCTGGCTTTCACGACTTTCTCGAGAAAGAACAAATTCAATTGTCATCGGCCAATTCCATCAATATCGGGCGACTCATTCCTCAGATTGTTTACTATTTTGCCGGCTATGGGCAACTGATTGCTAAGGGAGATATTGCACCCGGGGAAGCGATTGATATTGTTGTCCCAACGGGAAACTTCGGTAATATGCTGGCGGCCTATTATGCTAGTCAAGTTGGTTTACCAGTTCACCACTTTACCGTTGCTTCAAATGAAAACAATGTGCTGACCGACTTTTTCAATCAAGGTGTCTATGACCGGCGACGGGATTTCAAGGTGACCAACGCACCGGCCATGGATATTTTGGTTTCTTCAAACCTAGAACGCTTGCTGTATTTTGCCACTGACCGCAATAGCGACGTTGTTCGCCAATTAATGACGGATCTACAAGAAAAGGGCCAGTATCACTTACCAGCCGAAAGTCGCACTGCTCTGCAAGACTTTTCAGCGGGTTGGACTAGTCAAGAAACGGTTTTGCAAACAATACAAGAAACCTATGGAAAAGATCATTACCTCATTGATCCCCACACGGCCGTTGCGAAGGCCTTGTACAACGAGGGTAGTCGACACACGTTGCTGGCGTCAACGGCAAGCCCTTATAAGTTTGCCCAGACGGTATTAACTGCTTTGGGTAAAGAAGCGGTAGCGGGCCAAGCCGGTTTGGTGGCCCTATCGGAAGCAACCAAGACCACGATTCCCGTTCAGATGGCGAACCTTTATGAACGGCCAATTCGGCACCGCCAAGTCATTACGACGGAGCAAATTAAGGCAACGATTCAAGCTGCCTTTAAGCACTAAGGAGAAAAAGCATGTCAGAGAAGAAGTTAACCGTTGCGGTTTTAGGTGCCACTGGTGCCGTTGGTCGCCGCATTTTGGATCAATTACAGCAGTCCACCATTCCTTATGGGACTGTTCGGGCACTCGCATCGGCGAAGTCTGCTGGTGAAAAAGTGCCCTTTGGACACGAAGTTCTTACGGTGGAAGAAGCAACACCATCCTCATTTGAAGGGGTTGACCTTGTTCTGGCATCGGCTGGCGGCTCGGTTTCAAAGAACTTGGCACCGGCTGCAGTCAAGGCTGGGGCCGTTGTGATTGATAATTCTTCCTACTGGCGCATGGATAACAACGTGCCCTTAGTGGTGCCGGAAGTTAATCCCGAAGCCCTGCTTCATCATAAGGGCATTATTGCCAACCCCAACTGTTCAACGACACAGCTGGTCATGGCGTTAAAGCCGATTCATGATCGTTTTGGCCTGGACCAGGTGATTATTTCAACTTACCAAGCGGCATCTGGTGCTGGTCAAGCGGCGATTGATGAAGTTAAAGCGGAGGCACAGGCTCGGTTGGACGGTCAATCAATGGCTGAACATGCTAAGATTCTACCCGTTAAGTCCGATAAAAAGCACTATCCACTGGCCTTTAACTTACTGCCTCAGATTGATGTCTTTGAGGACGGGGACTACACGCATGAAGAATACAAGATGATCCATGAAACGAAGAAAATCCTCTTGGATGATAAGGATAGCGCGGCAATGAAAGTCACGGGAACTGCCGTACGTGTTCCAGTCATTATCGGGCACGGGGAGAGTGTCTATGTGCAGACGGGGGATGAACAAGCCACGGTAGCTGACATTCGTCAGTTGATGGTTGATTTTCCTGGCGTTGTCTTGGAAGATGATGTGGCGCACCAGGTTTACCCACAGCCGGTTGAAGCGGAAGGAAAGCGGGAGACTTTCGTCGGACGTATTCGGGCCGATTTGGAAAATCCAGGCGCCTTTCACCTTTGGATTGTTTCGGACAATCTGTTGAAGGGTGCGGCTTGGAACACCGTTGAAATTGCCGAAAAAATGGTCGAAATGAACCTGCTATAGTCAAAAAAGTAAGTTCACTTACAATAAAACAATAAATAAATCAGCATCGATTAAATTATTTTGGTCGATGCCTTTTTTTGCTTGAAAATACGAACATCTGTTCGTATAATTGAGTGAGCAGTTACGGAGGTGAACGAGAATGGTCAACAAAGCGCTTGAAACGATTTACGCAAATGAAGAGCGACGAGTCGTTTTTCTAATTGATTCGAAGAGCTTTTATGCGAGCGTGGAGTGCGTGGAACGAAAGCTGAATCCATTGAAAGCCTTGCTTGTCGTCATGTCCCATCAGGAGAACCTGAAAGGGGGGCTCGTACTGGCCTCTTCTCCCATGGCTAAGAAAATGTTAGGAATCTCCAACGTTACCAGACAAAAGGACGTCCCGGATATTCCCCAGTTGATTAAGGCTGAACCGCGGATGAATCTTTACATCAAAAAGAATCTGGAAATTAACGCCATTTACCAGCAGTATGTGGATGAGGCGCATTTGCTTCCGTATTCCATTGACGAATCCATTCTCGATATGACAAACTTTTGGCCACTTTTTGGCGATTCGCCAAAAGCAGTGGCTGAACGGATTCAAAAGCACGTTCTTAAAGAAACTGGCATTTACCTGTCCATTGGGATTGGAGACAGTCCGGCACTGGCTAAGTTGGCGCTTGATTTGGAGGCGAAATCTGCTCGTCACTTATTGGCAGAATGGCATTATGAAGACGTACCAGACAAGCTATGGCCGGTTACGGATTTTGGCAAGGTCTGGTCGATTGGTCGAAAAACGGCCAAGAAACTGCAGAGTTGGGGAATCAATTCAATGGGCGACCTTGCCCATTACAACCCTTATCAATTAAGGAAGAAGCTAGGTCTGATGGGTGAACAACTCTTCGCCTTATCCTGGGGAATTGACCGCTCTGACCTCACTGAAAAAATTCAAGTTAAAAATAAATCCTACGGTAATTCGCAGGTTTTACCTTACAACTATCGAGATCGGGAAGCGATTCGGGTGGTGATTTTAGAAATGGCGGATCAGGTGGCTTCGCGTTTGAGGGCCCACGGAGTACAAGCAGCTCTCGTTTCGCTCTACCTTGGTTATGCCGAACAAAAGATTGATTTCGATGAACGTCACGACCGTTCGACCGGTCTACACAAAACGGTTCGAATTGATCCGAGCAATCGAAGCACAACCATGATGAGCGTCTTAGAAAAAATATTTAATCAGTATTGGAACGGCCGCCCTGTCCGACATATCGGCGTAGCGATGAGTGATTTGGCTAGCGATAAAGTCCAACTAATTTCCCTCTTTGAGGAAGCACCGCTCACTGAAACAGAAGAACAGGATCCGATTGATCGAGTGGTGGATCAACTACGAAAACGCTTTGGCTCGGCTGCCATCGTCCGGTCCCTATCCCTTGAGCGCGGTGCACGGGCCATTGAGCGAGCGGGATTAGTTGGTGGACATAACGGAGGAAATGCTTATGACTAGTGATTTTTTGGAAGAAGATGATTGGATTCAAACTGTTGATTGCTATTTTCGAAATGACTATCGTGAGCGCGGCAAAATTAAGTGGAACGGCTTCTTTTTATCCGATCATACGGCAAAATTGAAAAAGGATAGTCTGCTTCATGAAAATCAGGAGCGAGCTAGTTGGTTGGAAAAGCAACCACTGACGCTGATTAGAGAACAAGTACTGCTCGCTTCTCAATATGGTTGGCGATTACGGTTACAAGAAAATACGGTCGATGCTAATCGTCAGATTCCGCTACCCATGGTCGGTGTCGTCACCGACTTTTTCGATGGTGGTTTTTGTCTTGGAGAGTCAAAAGTGGAATGGACAAATATCCGTTTTGCGGAGGTGCAACGTGGTCAACACTAAGCTAGTAGCCGATATTTTGCGCCTCATTGATCCGCTATTTGAAAAAAAGCGAAACGTGATTTACGAAGTTCATCTCGTTATTCAACCGTTCTCCCACGAGTTAAACGTTTTCTTTGAGTGGGGGCGGATTGGTCACGCTACTGTCTCTAGACAAATTAAGTCCGTTCAGCATGTGACCGAAAAGCAGGCAGTGCAGTTAAAGGAAGAATTAGCCAAACAATTAGGAATAGCAGTTTGTTTAATGGCCTAATGAAAATTGACAAAACTTTTTAAAACTTTACTTCACATATGTGTAGTAAACGACTATACTGTGGGTAACAAAAAAGGAAAAAGGAGATGTCTAATGTCTGAGAACACTGTAGCTGCAAGCGTCGCCATGTTAAAGGTATTGGAAGAATGGGGTGTTAACCACATTTATGGTTATCCTGGTGGCTCTTTTAACTCAACAATGGCTGCTTTAGCCGATGAAAAAGAACGTTTGCAATACGTTCAGATTCGTCACGAACAGGTTGGCGCGATGGCCGCATCTGCCGATGCCAAGTTAACTGGCAAAATTGGTGTTGCCTTTGGTTCTGCTGGACCAGGCGCCACCAACCTGCTGACCGGTTTATACGATGCACGTGAAGATCACGCACCCGTTCTGGCTTTGGTTGGTCAAACAGGCACAAAGGTGATGAACTCGAACTTCTTCCAGGAGTTTAATGAAGATCCCATCTTTGAAGATGTCTCCGTCTACTGCCGGACGGTGATGACTGCTGAAAGCCTGCCACACGTTGTTGATCAAGCGATTCGCGAAGCTTACAAGCACCGTGGTGTCGCCGTTGTAATTATTCCAAACGACTTGGGCTATGTTCAGATTCCCGATTTGGCATACGGTTCTCATGGACCTAGTGATGACAAACAAGTACCGGTTGTGCAACCAACTGAAAAGGAAATCGACAAGTTCCTTGAAATGGTCGCTGAAGCAAAGCGCCCCGTCTTCCACGTTGGTCGTGGAATTCAAGACGGCGGTGATGCCATCATCGAATTGTCAAAGAAGCTACAGATTCCAATTGTGATGACTGGACTGGCTAAGGGGCACATCAGCGAAGCCTACGAGGGAAACTTAGGAATGGCCAACCGTGCTGCTCACAAGGCAGCCGATGAAATCATGGCAAGTGCCGATTTGGTGATTACCATCGGAGCGGACTTCCCGTTTGCTGATTTGATCTACACGACCCATCCATTTAAATTCATCCAGGTTGATAACGACCGTGTCGAATTAGGCCGTCACCACAACCTTGGCTTTGGTATCTGGGCAGATGCAACGGCCTTCGTTGAGGCAGCTCTTGCGAAAGCAAATCAGGTTCCTGAACGTCCATTCATGCAGGCGGCCATTGCGGATAACAAGAACTGGCAAGAATACATGAAGGCACAAGAAAATAGTGAGGCTGATCCAATCAATCCAGCCGCTATTTACAAGCAGATTAACCGGATTGCTGAAGATGACGCCATCTTCTCCATCGATGTCGGGGACAACATTATCAATGCCTTCCGCCACTTACAGGTTTCAAAGAAGCAAAAGATGGTCATTTCAGCACTCTTTGCATCAATGGGTACGGGACTTCCAGGTGCTCTAGCCGCAAAGTTATCTTTCCCTGACCGTCAAGCAATTCAAGTTGCCGGTGATGGTGCCTTCTCGATGATTATGCAAGACCTCATTACGGAGCGGAAGTACCAGTTGCCAATCATTAACGTCATTACATCGAACAAAGTACTTGACTTTATCAAGTCCGAACAAGATGATGTGGCCATGCACCGTTCAGGAATTGATTTGGAAGATCAGAACTTTGCTAAGATTGCTGAAGGAATGGGTGTTGAGTCAGTTCAAGTGACGGAACCTGCTGAGTTGCCAGCTGCCTTTGACAAGGCGGTTGAAGTGACGAAAGCGGGTCGGCCATTCTTGATTGACGTCAAGATTTCGCCAAAGCGTGCCTTGCCAGTTGAAGAGCTTCAGTTGAAGCCAGAAGGCGATCACTACGTTGAAACGCTTAACCCAAGTTACAATGCAAACTTCGATGTACCAAAGGCTAAGAATGTTCGTGACTTCCTTGATTCATACGACGGCCAGTCATTGAAGACCTTACCTGAATTCTTTGAAGAATACGGTGTTAAGTTGTAATGCCGATTGAATAAGACGCTGCGGCGTCTTTTTCTATTTAGGGACTTGTCCCTACGGGTTCCCAAAGTGTAAAATAGGGCAGAATAAAAGGAGTTACTTATGCCAACACTTGTCTTAATTCGTCATGGTCAAAGCGAATGGAACCAATCGAACCGTTTCAATGGGTGGATTGATACGCAGCTTTCAGAAACGGGAAAGGAACAGGCGAGAAACGCTGGCCGCCTTTTGCAAGATCAAGGTCTGCAGTTTTCGAGTGCCTATTCGTCCGTTTTATCACGGACCATTATGACGATTAACCGGGTTCTTGAGGAGCTAGGGCAATCATTTGTTCCGCAACGAAAGAGTTGGCGATTAAATGAACGCCATTATGGGATTCTTCAAGGCGAGGATAAGGATGAGATGCGACAAAAATATGGTCGGGACCAAGTGCAAACTTGGCGTCGTTCCTATTCGGTTCTGCCACCAGACGCCGAAGGAATCCACCCCAAGGTCACGATTGATGGTCAAACCTATCCTGCCTTTGATCATCGCTATGCGAAAGTACCATACGGTCTTTTACCAAAGAGTGAAAACATCCAGACAACTGAAAATCGTGTCCGACCAATTTTTGAAAGTGGTATTTTAACCGATTTGAAACAGGGAAAGGATGTGCTGGTTGTCGCTCACGGCACCTCCATTCGGGCACTAACGAAACTCATTGAAGGTTTAACAGCTGAGGAAGTGACGAAGGTGGAGATTCCAAATGGTCAGCCGATTCTTTATGACTTTTCGGATGATTTACAAATTCGTCAAAAAACGGTGTTGACCGAAGAATCAGTAAGGTGATTATTTAAGACAAAAGAAGGGAGTTTGCTATGGCAAATATTTTAGTAATTGGTGCACACGGAAAAGTCGGTTCATTGGCAGCCGCTGATTTGGCTGCTACCGGTGATCATGTTTACGCTGGTTTTCGGGACCCTAACCAGTTCGATGACTTAGCAACGGAAGATCGGTTGAATCCCGTACTCTTCGACTTGACGAAGTCAGCTGATGAAATGGCCAAAATCATGACGGATTATCAGATTGATCAGGTTGTTTTTTCGGCTGGTGCTGGCGGTAAGGGCGGCGCAGAACGGACAACGGAAATTGACCTGGACGGTGCTGTCAAGTCGATGGAAGCTGCTAAGAAAGCGGATGTTCAGCAATTCGTCATGGTGTCGGCTGCCGGGGCAGATAACCGGGCGGTCTGGGTTAAGTCTGGCATTTACACTTACTTTATGATGAAACACTATGCCGATCGACTTTTGCAGCAATCTGGATTGAACTACACCATTCTCAGACCAACGACGCTAACTGATGAGGCTGGGACTGGTAAGATTAAGCAGATTACGGACCAGGAAGCCGGAGCAGGCACAGTCAGCCGCGCCGACGTGGCAGCAATGATTGTTGCAGCCTTACACGACGATAAGGCCATGCACCGAATCATCACTTTTGAACAGGGTGATGAAAACATTTCTTCCGTCTTTTAAAGAAATAAAAAACGACACCTTTTCGGGTGTCGTTTTTTTAGAGAATTTCTGCTAATTCGTTCAGTGAATGCACTTGCTTGGAAGGATGAATATCGGTTGGTAACTCCTTATGTTTTAAGTTCACCCAGATAGTAGCCATCTGAGCATTTTGTCCACCTAATATATCCGAATAGAGGCCATCCCCAATCATAATGGTTTCCTCTTTTTGAACGGCTGTTTCGGCACTAAAAATTTTTTCAAAGAAGCTGGCATCCGGCTTGGCAACCCCTAAGCCTTCGGAAGTGTATACCTTAGTAAAATAGGGGAGTAAGCCCGTTGCCTTCAGTCGGCGGTATTGGGTTTCTTCCTGACCGTTTGTCCCTGCAAAGAGCGTATAACGCTTGCTAAGGGTTTCGAGAAGCTCCTTTGCCCCGTCAAGCATGCGGTAGTTATGATCACGTAAGTAGGCGTAGTCTTCTTCCAGTTGTTTAGCGTCAGCTTGCTCTGTCAGGCCGAGAGCGGCCAAGGTTTTGGGGAAGCGGCTAGTAAAGATTTCTTCTCGATCAATTTCTTTCATCTCATACTGATACCAAAGTCGGCTGTTAATGCCCTGATAAGTTGCTAAGGCTTTTTCTAGTGCTGGCCCCTCTAAGTGACAATGAGTAGCAAAAAGTTCTTTGATGTCGGCCACTTCGCCACCCTTAAAGTCAAGTAGGGTATCATCGAGGTCAAAAATAAGGTTTTTTATCGACATGTTTTCCTCCAAAAGTTATAAAAGGCTAGTGATATTATAACAGTCGCATGAATAATCGCTAAATAAATTAGACACTTTTTCGTTCTCTGCTATAATAGAGGCAAATAAGGGCAGATGCAGGCGAAACCCATATCAAATTGCCGTCGATGGAAAGGTTTTTTTATGCGCATTAATGTCTTACAGCACACACCAGACGAAGGCCCTGGCACAATCGCTGATTGGTCGAAGCGAAATGGTCACGAAATGACGGTTTACCATCCGGTCCATTTCTTAGGTGTGTTGCCAAAGGAAGAACAAACGGACTTTTTGGTCGTACTCGGCAGCCCGCAGTCACCGAACGATTTGGATGACTATATCAAAAACGAACGACTATTGATTGCTGACATGTTAGCTGCTGAGAAGCCCGTTCTTGGCATCTGCTATGGCGCGCAACAAATTGTCAAAGTGCTGGGTTATCCCATCAGCAAAGCTGCCCATAAAGAAGTTGGCTGGGCGCCAGTTCGCCGACAGAGTAATCGAATTCCAGGCTTACCTGATCAAATGACCGTTTTACATTGGCACGAAGATCAGTTTGCCATTCCAAAGGAAGCGGAGTTACTTTTCTCTTCTGATTTAGTGGCGAACCAAGGTTTTGTCATGGGCAACGTTGTTGGTTTACAGTTTCACTTTGAGCCGGATGCGGATGCTGTTCGTGAAATGGTGGCAAACGACGGTCAATATGCTAATGAAGGGAATGACTTACGCCAAACTGCTAATGACCTCTTGACACATGGTGTGCCTGAAGAAAATGAGGTCGTCTTAGCTAAAATCCTGGATTACTTAGTTAAGCAACCGGTAGTGGCACAAAAAGGAGAGATTAGATGAAACTATTAATCATTCAAGGACATCCTGATAGTCAGTCCTTTAACCACGCTAACGCCGTTAATTATTACGAAAAAGCACAAGCGGTCGGTCACGAGGTCAAAATGATTGATTTAGCAGAAGAGGACTTTAATCCAAATCTTGAATACGGCTTCCGTCAGCACATGGAAGATGAAAGTAAGCCTAACCACTATCAGGAACTGATTAAAGAAGCCGATCAGCTAGTCTTCTTCTTTCCAACATGGTGGGGGGCCGAACCAGCCATGTTAAAGGGCTTTTTGGATCGCACGTTGACACCGCACTTCGCCTATCACTATCAATCAGCAACCAAAATTGATAAGCTGCTAACTGGCAAAACGGCCAAACTCTTCATTACGAGTCGTGGTCCAGCTTTCTTTACAAAGTCCATTTACGGTAGCGTTGTTTACCGTTGGAAGCACCTTGTCCTTGGCTTCTGTGGCATCAAGGTCACCAAAACTTTGGTTCTTGGGAACATGAATACTCAGAAAAGTACGGAAGCACAGCGAAAAGAGTTTATCAAGTGTTGTGCAGCGAATATCGACTAATAAAAAATCCTAGTAACGTGTTTAAATCGATACGTTACTAGGATTTTTGTTTCACCTAATTAATTTAAGCCACGGTCTTCAATAGCTGCCGAGACACGGAGTGAGCCGTTGGTAAACAGTGCAACGACTTTTGCAAGGAGGTAGGAAAGAGCGGCGGTGAATGCAACCGTCAACAGGACAGCCAGAGCTTGTTCGCCCAGTAAGGTCCAATTGCCATGGATGACACCTTGGACGGGGGAGAAGAAGGATTTATCCGCGAAGATAGCGGTTAGTAAGGCGCCGAGGATGCCGCCCACACCGTGAATGCCGAAGGCGTCGAGCGTGTCGTCATACTGACACTTCGTTTTCAAAGTTGAAAGTGACCAATAGATAACGGGCGCTGCAACCATACCAAAGAGCAAGGCTGCCCAAGGTGCCACAAATCCGGCTGCTGGTGTGATGGCAACCAATCCAGCCAGTGCACCGTTGAATAGGTCACTGATTGTGATGTTGCTTTGCTTTCGATAGGCACAGTAAGAAAAGCCAAGAAGACCTGCGGCCGAGGCAATGGCACTGTTAAACATGGCCAGGATTCCCTGTCCGTTTGCTGCTAAGGCAGAACCACCATTGAATCCAAACCAACCGAGCCAAAGTAGGAGACCGCCAATAAAGGTGTATGAACTTTTAGCGGGGATTACCTTCATATCGCGACGACGGCCAAGCATTAGCGCTAAGACCAATCCCGTCACACCTGACGAGATGTGGACAACGGTCCCGCCGGCAAAGTCAATGGCTCCCAGGCGTGCGATAAAGCCGTTATCCCAAACCATATGAGCTAAGGGCGCATAAACAACGAGCAACCAGAAGCTGAGAAAGAGCAAAAGGGCCTTTGTTTTCATTCGACCAAGAACTGACCCAACAATAATGAGCACCGTAATCATGGCGAAGGTGCCTTGAAAGAAGGCGAAGAGGTCGTCTGGAATGGTTAGCTCACGTGTGGAATGAGTAAATGAAACGCCATTAAAGAAAAGTTGGTTGAACACTTTTGAAAAGTTCTCGCTACCGGTAAAGGCAAAGGAATAGCCGAAGGCAAACCAGAGAATACTGACTAGACCAATTATAATTAGACCGAGTCGTAACATGTATAAACGGTTCTTTTCATCAGCCGCACCGGCATAAAAGAAAGCCAGTCCAGGGGTCATTAACCAAACTAAAAGCGATGATATCAATATAAAAGCAATGTCTCCAGCCTGCATAAGTAAATTCCTTTCGAAAGTTCTTGATTAACATTGTTTTTAGTTTACGTCTTTTTTTATTAGACCAATTAAATCTTGATAACTTTTCTAACATCTTACGATACGTAATTTTTAAAATAGTCTTGAATCGTCAGGCCGTTGATTGGTTTTGGAACGAACGATTGATTGCCACTCCTTTTAATGGCAGTCGAACGACTTTTTCTGAAATGATTAATTTAAGAATTATTTACTGCTATAATTGAAAGAAAAACAATTGAGGGAAAGTTCATGGCAGATTGGCAACGTATTCTTGTAAAGGTTGGAACGAGCACCATTGTGGATTCGACTGGACAGGTAAACTATCCAGTCATTAACCGCTTAGCGCAGGTGTTGACGACTTTGGAAAAAGATGGACACGAAATCCTTTTTGTCACTTCAGGGGCCATTGGGGTGGCCATTGATCAAATGGGCCTCGACAGCCGGCCAAAGGAGATTCCGCAACAACAAGCCTTAGCTGCCATTGGTCAGGGGTACTTAATGACTATCTATAATCAGGCTTTTGCTTTCTACCAGCAACTCGTTGGTCAGGTCTTACTGACGTATGATGTCTTTGAAAACCCGGCGATGTTAGCTAATACGAAGGCTGCCATCAATGAGTTGCTGATGCAAAAGGTGATTCCAATAGTTAATGAAAACGATGTCATTGCCGTGGATGAGCTTGATCATCAGCACTCTTTTGGTGATAACGATCGGTTGGCTGCCTTATTGGCAGAAGAAATGGGTGCTAATCTGATTGTCTTATCGGACGTAGATGCGCTGTATACTGCTAATCCGAACACCAATCCGCAGGCTAAGCCCTTACGAAAGGTTCATGAAGTGACGGATGCCATCAGGCAAGCAGCCACTGGATCGTCTTCTGGACTCGGCACCGGCGGGATGGCAACCAAGTTAAAAGCGGCTGATTACATGATGACCCATGGTCGGAAAATGGTCCTAGTCAACGGAAACAATCCAGAAAATATTCGTGCAGTGATTGAAGGTAAGGCAATTGGAACACATTTTCAAGGAGAACAAGCATGATGACGATGGAAACGATTGGGCAACAAGCAAAGGCTGCCAGCCAGGCGGCTGCCCAACTGAGAAACGAAGAGCGAAACCAGCTACTTCAAGCAATGGCAACGGCTTTGCTTAGCCAACAGGAAGAAATTATTCGGGCTAATGATGAAGACTTGGCGGCTGCTAGTGACTTGTCTGGTCCCATGCGGAATCGACTAACCGTTAATCAATCAGTCATTCAAGGCATCGCCGCGTCTCTGCGCGCGGTGGCGACTTTACCAGATCCACTAGCTGGTTCATACGATTCCTGGAAGCATTCAACGGGTTTTAAAATAACCAAGAAAACGGTCCCACTTGGTGTGGTGGCCATGATTTATGAAGCGCGTCCAAATGTGACGGTTGATGCCGCCGCCTTGGCCATTAAATCTGGTAACGCAGTTATTCTACGGGGTGGCAAGGAGGCCATTCGAACGAATAAAGTACTAGCAAAAGTCTTGCGGAACGTGCTGTCTGACAATGGTCTGAATCGTAACATCATTCAACTAATTGAAGATACTTCTCATGAGAGCGTTAACCAATTATTAGGTATGCGCAAGTACGTTGACGTACTTATTCCACGTGGTTCTAAAGCCTTTATTGACTTTGTTGTTCAAAATGCAACCGTTCCCGTGATTGAAACGGGTGCTGGCAATACCCATATTTTTGTGGATGAATCAGCAGATCAAGACCAAGCAATTTCTGTGATTGTAAACGCTAAAACGTCAAAACCAGCAGTCTGCAATTCAGCCGAAAAGTTGCTGGTTCATGAGGCAATTGCGAAGGACTTTTTACCGAAGGTTGTGCAAGCCTTGATTGAAAAAGGCGTTGAGTTGCGTGGTGATGAGCAGTCACGGACGATTGATGATCGGATTTTAGCAGCCAATGAAAAGGATTGGGATACGGAATATAACGATTTGATTATGGCTATCAAAGTAGTGGAGGACTGCGAGCAAGCTATCGACTGGATTAACGAGCACACAACCCATCATTCCGAGACAATTTTATCTGAAAACGTTCAAAATGTGACAAACTTTATGAATCAAGTGGACGCCGCCGTTGTTTATCAGAACGTTTCTTCTCGTTTCACGGATGGTTTTGAATTTGGCTTCGGTGCGGAAATCGGTATTTCAACGCAAAAACTACATGCCCGCGGACCAATGGGACTTGCTGCACTAACCACCATTAAGTATGAAGTGTTTGGTGACGGACAAGTGAGAGAGTAAAAAAGGATTTCACATGATTATTCGTTTCGTTGCAATATCTTGTACCCATGACTTTTACCGACATATTGGCTTTACCGAGGTTAAAACACAAAAGAAATTCCTCAAGAAAATGAAATAATTAATTGAAAAAAGAGCGTCAGTCATCAAAACGGATGACTGGCGCTCTTTTAACTTTAGTGGTGTAGATTGGCCACAAAACGGTTATAATTTGTTTCTTCGCCCGTTTGAACAGGCCTCAACTGGGCTAAATCAAAATGACCACTGGACAGGTATTCTTCTGGAATGGTGACTTTATCAATAAACGTTGCATTACCAATTAATTCAATCCATGGTTGTTCTTTATCTTGATGAATTCGTGTCTTTACCATGCCTCCCGGATTATAAATCGTCAGTTCCTTACTTACATCGACTAGTTCGGGATGAATCATGGAAAAGGCATAGGAAGTGGCGGACATACCAGTACCACAGGCGTTGGTAAAGCCGACGCCCCGTTCATAGGTATGAACGAATAAAATATTTTTGTCTAAAATTTTGGCGAAATTGACATTGACGCCATCCGGGAAGTAGGGATTTTCTGCATTTAAACGCTGACCCAGTTGACCGAGGGTATCCGTTAAGTCCTCATCCGTTTCAACAAAACTAATCAAATGGGGGTTGGGGACGGCAATGGCGGTAAAGTGCAAATAATCGTGTAAAACGGGAAGTTTTGTATTAAAGATTCTTTCCATTTCCAAATGGTCAAATGGGAAAGCTTTCTTGTTAAAGCGAATCGGTGAAATCTCAACGGAAAACGCCGGTACCCCGGTCGCAAAGTCAGCTTCCTGTCGGACTTTTAAATCACTTTCAGCCGTTTCAACAGTAAAAGTCGTTTGGCCCTCGCGTTCTGATAAGTAGCGAGCCACCGTCCGTAGTCCATTGCCGCACATCGAAGCGATACTACCATCGGCATTAACGACTGTCATTTTGCCCAAGGGACCTGCATGTGTTGGCTCATCGACGACGAGTAAGCCGTCCGCACCTGGCCAATTGCCTTTTTGCTGACAAAGTTTTTGAGCAAGTTGGATTAACTGTTTATGCGACAAGGGTGTTTCGAATAACGTCTGGTCTAAGAGGTAAAAAGAATTATTGGATCCGTGGACATGGATAAGTTCAGTCATGGTTATTCTCCTGAAAGAAATGCTGGTAAATTGTGGCAACGGCACGTTTTGCGTCCTTTTTCTTCGTACCAATCATGGCTGAAATTTGAGAGGCACCTTGGTTAATCATGTTCACCTCGATGCCATTCATTGTTAGGACCGAAATGGCTTCAGCAACGGTTGTTGGCTTTAAAAACATGCCCTCACCAACAATCATGATGATCGTGTAATCTTCAATCCATTGCATGGCATCCGGTTCAAGCGTTTCTTCGATATCGGCACAAAGTGCTTGAATTTTATCCTCCGTTAACTGCCGATTATCAAAAATAATGGTTAAATCGTCAATTCCAGAAGGCATGTGTTCATAAGAGATGTTATAGCGGTAAAAAATTTGGAGTAACTTGAGCGTCAAACCGACCTCTTGGTTTAGTAAGTAGCGGTGCAAGTACAAGGCTGAAAAGTGATCGGAATTGCTGACACCGGTGATGGGATGGCTCGGGTGAAAGTCGTGTTCGGGAATAATTCGTGTTCCAGGATCGCTGGGACGGTTGGTGTTCTTAACATTGATGGTGACCTGTCCTTGAATGGCTGGAATAATGGCTTCATCGTTAAAAACGGAGAAGCCCGCATAGGAAAGCTCTCGCATTTCACGATACGTCATTTGTTCGATGGCGACTGGCCGGTCGACGATGTTCGGATTCGCTGCGTAAACCGAAGAGACATCCGTAAAGTTTTCGTACAAATGAACACCAAACCCTCTAGCCACAATGGAACCAGTAATGTCCGAACCACCACGAGCGAAGGTGGCCATATCGACTTTTTTGGTCACGCCGTAAAAGCCAGGAATCACCAAGATTTCATCGTCACTCCTTTTGAAATGTTTCATGTTGGTATAGCTTTCTTCTGTAATGGTTGCACTGTCGGGTTTCCCGGTCACAACCAACCCCAGCTCGGCTGGGTCCACAAAACGAGCCCGTTGGCCCAGTTTTTGCAAAATAAGGGCCATTAGCATCGCATTTAATTTCTCACCATGGGCTTTAAAATAAGCAAGACGGTAATTTTCCTGTCCAGAAAAGAGACGAGGCAATTGGATGATTGTTTTCCGAATTGTTTTGAAATCACTGGGGGATATCTGAAAATACTGAGCAATCGTTTCGTATCTCGCAACCAGTGTTTTTTGAATGTTTTCAATATTTTGGTCTAGTTCTGATAAAGTCGCATATTGGATTAAGAGATCGGTGACTTTTTGATCATTTTCGTCTCGTTTACCTGGTGCAGAAACCACCACAATTCGGCGCTCATGATTCGCCATGATAATCTGAGTAACTTTCTCATACTGTGGTCCGTTTGCCAGGGAAGAACCCCCAAATTTCACAACCCTTGTCATTTTCTTGTGCTCCTTTTGTTTTTAATTTGTTTGCATTGTATCAGCACTTTTTGAAAAAACAAGATAGAAAAAAGCCTAAAAAACGTCTTTTTTTGCGGCAGTATATGAAGAAAAATGATTAAAAACTTTTTAATAAAAAGGGTTGACGAGATTAAAAAATTAGTTTACTATTTGAGACATCGAAGAGGTTGCAACCGCGATGAGTAAGTTAGTCGAGTTCCTGTGTGGACGATAACGCTAACCGAAAGGCAAGGTTGCCGAAGCGCTTCAGCAACACAGGCTGGGGTAAGCTGGGACATCGTTCAATAGGCGATGGACTGTCACGATTTAATCGTGTTGCGCTTTCGACATTTGAAACCAGTTAATTTTTTGTGAACCATTGGATTCTCTTGTATGAAGTGTTAACCACTTCGTACAGGAGTTTTTTTTATGCCATTTTGACAAGGAGAGAACGGATGAACGAACAAATACAGGGAAATCAAATCAACGCTTCAGGCCATTTGACGATTGGCGGCTGTGATGCCGTGGCTCTAGCAGACGAGTACGGCACACCGGTTCTCGTCTACGATACGGCAAAAATACGCCACCAGATTCGAGCTTTCCAAGAGGTCTTCGAAGAAAACGAAGTCGATTACGCCGTTTGTTACGCCAGTAAGGCCTTTGCCAATACGGCCATGTACCAACTCGTCAACCAAATGAATGGGCATGTCGATGTCGTGTCAGCAGGCGAGATTCAAATGGCCCTGCATGCAGGTTTTCCAGCAAAGAAAATGACTTTTCATGGCAATAATAAATCCGAAGAGGAGCTGCGACTGGCTTTAAAAGTCGGAATCGGGCTCATTGCCTTAGACAATTTTCATGAAATTGCCTTGTTACATCGTTTACTAGAGGAAACAGGAGGACGGGCTAACGTCATTCTACGCATCACACCAGGGATTTCGGCCCACACCCATGAGTACATTCAAACCGGACAGATTGATAGTAAGTTTGGCTTTGACTTGGCTTCCGGGCAAGCTGATGAAGCCTTACAAAGAGTTTTACAAGAACCAAGGATGACCATGCTTGGGATTCACGCCCACATCGGTTCACAAATCTTTGAATTAGCGGGTTTTGAAGGGGCAAGCGAAAAGTTAGTCGACTTGGCCGCCCGGTGGGCAAGGGATTATGGCTATCAAACCAAAATTTTAAATGTTGGGGGCGGTTTTGGCATTCGCTATGTGAGTGCCGATCGACCACTTGCTCCACAAGACTTTGTCAATCTAATTATTCAAACTGTTAAACAGCGGACAAGGTCGTTGAACATCCCCACACCCGCCATTTGGATTGAACCGGGCCGGTCCATTGTCGGTCCTGCTGGCTACAGTCTTTACACGGTTGGGGCACGAAAGGATGTGCAGGGAATTCGTTCATACCTCGCCGTTGACGGTGGGATGGGCGATAACATTCGACCCGCTCTCTATGATGCTAAGTATGAAGCTGTTTTGGCCAACAATCCGTTGGCACCAGTAATGGAGACGGTTAGAGTGGCCGGTAAATATTGTGAATCAGGAGATGTTTTAATTCAGGAACAAGCCTTGCCGCAAACGAAGCCCGGCGACATTTTGGCAATTTTGAATACCGGAGCCTATGGCTATTCAATGGCCTCCAATTACAACTTGAATGTTAAGCCAGCGGTTGTCTTTGTCGAAAACGGTCGAAGTACCCTAGTCACACGCCGTGAACGAATTGACGATCTTGAACGACTTGATTTTAATTTGGATGGTAGCTCACGAGCATAGCTTTTATAGAAGAAAACGAAAAAAAGAGAGAAGAACAATGACAGAAATGAACGCAGAAGAAATTATCCAATACATTGGTTCCGCAAAGAAGAAAACACCGACAAAGGCATATATTAAGGGTGATTTAAGTAAGTTGACTTATCCAAATACGGTGAAAGTCTTTGGTGATGACCGGGTGGCAACGATTTTTGGTGACTGGGCCGACCTGGCTGCGGTTTTGCAGCAGCAGGGCGTTACCGATTACGAAATTGAAAACAACGCACGTAATTCGGCCGTGCCCCTCCTTGATTTAAAGAACATTAATGCCCGGATTGAACCAGGGACGGTCATTCGAGACCAGGTCACAATCGGTCACAATGCAGTGATCATGATGGGGGCGGTCATCAACATTGGCTGTGAAATCGGCGAAAATTCCATGATTGACATGGGCGTTGTCATGGGTGGCCGTGCCATCGTTGGTAAGCACGCTCACATTGGTGCAGGCGCCGTCTTGGCAGGGGTTATTGAACCCGCTTCCGCCCAGCCAGTCGTTATTGAAGACAATGTCTTAATCGGGGCCAATGCCGTTGTGATTGAGGGAGTTCGAGTGGGCGAAGGGGCGGTTGTTGCCGCTGGTTCCATCGTGACGAAGGATGTTATGCCACACACCGTGGTAGCTGGTAATCCTGCCCGCAAAGTCAAGGACGTTGATGCACAGACCGAGTCAAAGACGACTTTGGAAGATGATTTAAGAAAGTTGTGATGCTATGTTAACCGAAAACGATCTGATTCAGATTCGCCGTGATTTACACCAAATTCCCGAATTGGCTTTGGCCGAGCACGAAACACATGCCTATTTATTCGATAAGGTGCGCTCTTTTAATCAGGAGCACCTAACGATTCGAGAAATTGAAGAACTTCCGACTGCTTTATTGGTTCGAATTGCTGGTTCCAAGCCAAAGCGAACCATTGGCTACCGTGCCGATATCGATGCTTTGCCTGTTACGGAGGACACCGATTTGCCTTTTGCTTCAACTCATGAAGGGCGGATGCACGCTTGTGGTCATGACATGCACATGACAGTCGCCCTTGGTTTAATCGCTTATTTTGCCGAAAACCAGCCAGAAGATAATCTTCTCTTCTTTTTTCAACCAGCAGAGGAAGAAGAAAACGGTGGGTTACTTGCGTATGAACGCGGTGTCTTTGAAGGAGAATGGCGGCCTAATGAATTTTACGCCCTCCACGATACGCCGAACTTGCCCGCCGGCACAATTGGGTGCCGGATGGGGACCTTATTCGCTGGTTCAGCCGAAGTCGATATCGACTTTATCGGTAAAAGTGGTCATGCTGCCTTTCCACAGGATGCCAACGACATGGTCGTGGCCGCTGCAGCCTTTATTGGACAGATTCAAAGCATTGTTGCCCGTCGGATTGATCCCATTCGGTCTGGTGTCATCACCTTTGGCCGTTTCAACGCCGGTAGCATTCGAAATGTAATTGCTGGCTCTGCCCGCTTGGAAGGCACCATTCGTGGCTTGGAACAGACGATGTTAGTTGACTTAATGGAACAGATTAAAGCGATTGCTCAAGGGATTGCGAAGAGTTACGGTTGTCAGGTCGTGCCAACCTTCACGCAGGGCGGCTATCTTCCCGTGGAGAACACACCGGAACTGACAAAGAATTTCATCGATTTCATGGAGACTAAGCATCCTGAGCAATTCAAGCTGACGGAACCAGCGATGACTGGTGAGGACTTTGGGTACTTATTATCAAAAATTCCCGGCACCATGTTTTGGCTGGGGGTTGAGGATGAACATCCATTGCACTCTGCGGCTTTTTCGCCAAAGGAAGAAGCACTGGCACCTGCTGTTTCAACGATTCGCGACTTTTTAACGTTCCGCATGTTGCAGGAAGAAGGAGAATGATATGTTTGAAAATGCCGATTTAATGACCGCTATTGTAACCCCGTTTGATGAAAACAACCAAATTGACTTTGCCAGCCTAGCCGCCCTAACGGAACGGTATCTCGAGGAAGGACATCGTGGCTTTGTAATCGGTGGTACGACGGGTGAAACGCCTACCTTGAGTCACGCAGAAAAGTTGGCTCTTTACCAAGGCTTTGCCGAAATTGTGAACGGTCGAGTACCCATCATTGCTGGTACGGGTTCGAACAACACGGCCGAAACCATTGCCTTTACAAAAGAAGTGAGTCAAATTTCTGGTATAGATGCCGCCTTGGTGGTGGTTCCTTACTATAACAAACCTGATCAGCGGCGGATGATGGCGCACTACCTGGCGGTTGCCGAAGAGGGAGGGTTACCAGTTGTGATGTATAACGTTCCCGGTCGAACGGCCGTGACGATGCAAAACGACACCATTGTCGCACTCTCTGCCCACACAAACATCGCGGGTGTTAAGCAGTGTACTAGCATGGCGGATTTAGAATACTTAGTTGACCATGTAAAAGACGACTTCGCGGTCTACTCTGGTGAGGACGCCCAAGCACTCTTTGCCCTGGTGATTGGCGCACGTGGTGTTATTTCCGTGGCTTCCCATCTTTATGGGAGTCAAATGCGGGGCATGTATGATGCCTTCTACGCTGGCAACTTTCAAGAAGCCGGTCGATTGCAGCGTTGGCTGACCCCAAAGATGGCGGCCTTGTTCATGTACCCATCCCCAGCGCCCGTCAAAGCAATGCTGAATGCAGCCGGTTACCAAGTTGGCGCTTGCCGGTTACCAATTCTACCGCTTGATGAAAATGAACAAGCACACTTACTTGATGCGTTGAAGACAGAAGGAGCATTTTCATGATTAAAGTCATTGTCGCCGGTTTCTTAGGTTCCATGGGCCAGCAAGCCATTCAAACGATTACCCAGCAAAAGTCCATGACGGTTGTGGCGGTCTATTCCCCCCACGCCGACCAACAGGCAACGGCCTACGGTCTGGACGAAAGCGTACAAGTTTACCAGCAATTGTCCGAAATTGACGTGCCGGCTGATGTCTGGCTTGACTTCACGACTCCAGTGGCCGTGTTTGAAAACACACGCTTCGCCATTGAGCATGGCATCCAGCCCGTCATTGGAACCACTGGCTTAAGCGATGCTGAAGAAGACGAGCTACTGTCGTTGTCAAAAGAAAAGGGCGTCGCTGGTTTAATTGTCCCCAACTTCTCTTTGTCGGCCGTTTTGTTAATGAAGTTTTCGGAGGAGGCTGCCCATTACTTCTCCGAAGTGGAAGTGATTGAAATGCATCATGAGGATAAAAAGGATGCGCCTTCCGGAACGGCTTTCATGACGGCCAAACGAATCGACCAGGTACGCCGAGCACACGAACAGGGTGCCTCAAAAGAGACACTTCCCGGTGCCCGTGGGGCAGATTACTATGGAATCCGGATTCATGCCGTTCGCTTGCCGGGCTACGTTGCTCATGAACAAGTCCTGTTTGGTGGCGAAGGGGAAGCGCTGACGATACGCCAAGATAGTTTCAGCCGTTCGTCATTCATGAAGGGTGTTGTGCTGGCCATTGAAAAAGTCGGACAGTTGGACCAACTATGCGTGGGTCTTGAACACGTCATGTAAAGGAGAGAATGTCTAATATGCCAGAATTACTAAAGACGCTCCAGAAAAGTTATAACCAGCGACTCGATTTGGTCAAGGCTTCCAAGATTCGTTCCTTCGATAACCAAGTTTCCAATATTCCTGGATTGGTGAAGCTAACGATTGGGGAACCCGATTTGGATACCCCTGCCCACATCAAACAAGCCGTTGTTTCCGCAATGGACCAAAACCAAACCCATTACACGGCACAGGCGGGAACCAAACAGCTTCAATCAGCCATCACTGGATACCTAAGGCGCAACCATGGCTTGAATTATCAAGACGAAACGGACATTTTGGTTACGGTTGGTGCTACTGAGGCCATTTATGGCGTACTCGAAACCTTAATCAATCCCGGTGATCAGTTCATTATTCCAACACCCGCCTTTGCCCTTTACGAGCCCATCATCACGCTGCTTGGTGGGGAAGTGATTGACATCGATACCTCAACCAGCGACTTTAAATTGGATCCCACCATTTTGGAAAAGACGTTGGCCGAAAATAAAAGGGTTAAGGCAGTCATGCTCAGTTACCCGAACAATCCTTCGGGTGTGACTTTGTCAGAAGAAGAAGTGCATGCACTGGCCCAGGTGGTGAAGAATCGCGATCTTTTCGTTATCACGGATGAGATTTATAGTGATTTGACTTATGACCAGCGACCCTATTCCATTGCCCGGGACTTGCCGGAGCAAACCGTCTATATTTCGGGCGTTTCCAAATCTTACGCCATGACCGGCTGGCGGGTTGGCTTTGTGGCAGCCCCTGCTGCTTTCATTAACCGACTTCGAAAAGTGCACGCCTTCATGGTGACCTGCCCATCATCCATTGATCAAGCGGCCGCCGCCGAAGCCTTTGAAAACGGCGACGCCGACATTGAAGCCATGCTTGCGACATACCAAGAGCGGCGTGACGTTCTTTATCAGGGCTTGACTGACATTGGACTCAAAGCACTCTATCCTGACGGAGCTTTCTACTTGTTCGTGAAGATCCCCGAACAGTTCGGAAATGACGACGAAGCCTTTGCTCTGCACATGGCCCAGATTGCCAAAGTCGGACTGATTCCTGGCTCTGCCTTTGGGAAAGGGGGCCGCGGGTACGTCCGGCTGTCCTATGCTGCTTCAATGACCAACATCAAGGAGGCGTTGAGAAGGATAAGAACGGCGCTTTCGACAGGATTACTAAACTAGGAGAAGAGAAATGAAAACATACACCGTCGCTATTCTTGGCGCAACAGGCGCCGTTGGCACCCGTCTAATCGAACAGCTCGAGCAATCAACGATTCCGGTCGGAACCATCAAACTCCTCGCTTCAGCGCAATCAGCTGGAAAGACCTTGCCTTTTAAGGGAAAAGCCGTTGTGATTGAGGAGGCAACAGCTGACGCCTTTGACGGTGTTGACATTGTCTTGGCCTCTGCAGGAGGCGCCGTTTCCAAGCGTTTATTACCGGAAGCAGTGAAACGCGGGGCGGTCTGCATTGATAACACATCCGCCTTCCGAATGGACCCAACGGTTCCACTGGTTGTCCCAGAGGTGAATCCGGAACAACTCCGAAATCACCAGGGAATCATTGCCAACCCGAACTGTTCGACCATTCAAATGGTCGTGGCCTTGAAGCCAATTTTCGAACGTTTTGGCTTAAAGCAGGTCATTGTTTCTACTTATCAAGCAGCCTCAGGAGCCGGGCAATCAGCTCTTAACGAATTCTTCCAAGAAAGCCGTGACTATCTTGCCGGAAAGGAAATGACGGCCAATATTTTACCAACGGCCAGTGACAAAAAACACTATCCATTGGCCTTTAACCTCCTGCCACAGATTGATGTCTTCGAGGAAGATGGTTACACCCATGAAGAGTGGAAGATGATTCATGAGACAAAGAAGATTTTGTTGAACGACATGGATGCCGAAGACCTTAAAGTGACGGCAACCTGTGTTCGGGTGCCGGTGCCTATTTCACACGGTGAATCCGTCTACATTGAAGTGAACGATGAAAAGGCAACCGCACAAGCGATTCGCTCAGTTCTTTCTGCAGGGGAGGGCCTGGTCCTCCAAGACGATCCCAGTCAGCAGCTCTACCCGCAGCCGCTAACAGCTGAGGGAAAGCGTGAAACGTTTGTTGGACGTGTTCGAGCTGATCAAGAGAATCCAAACGCCTTTCACCTCTGGGTTGTTTCGGATAACCTACTCAAGGGAGCGGCATGGAATACGGTCGAAATTGCTGAACGTTTGGTTGCCGAAAAACTATTAAAAAACTGATAAAAAAGTCGAGCAAATGTGCTCGACTTTTTTAGTGCTCAATAATCGAAAACGTTCGGTATTCACTGATTATTATATAAATTTTAATTTAATGTTCGTTTATTTTTGATTTAAATTTCAAATATTGGGTTGATTGTCCGATAAAAATACGTGATACTGTTTAAGTACCGAACGAAAAACGTTTGGGGAAATGTTTTCGAGTATAAACACGAACAATATAAACATGATGTTGTTTATTTAGGAGAGAAAAGGAACATGAAAAAATTTCTTGTCGCTGCTGCTGTTTTCGTCATTGTGATTGGTGGTTTCTTCGCCTTTACCATGGGTGGAAAAAAATCAGATTCGAGCCAATCATCTAGTAAGACCGAATCTAAAATGGACTTAAAGGAACTGAACGTTCAGTTCACTCCCTCCATTAATTCTGGTACTTTGCTGGCAAAAGCTAAGCCATTGGAAACACTTTTGAGTAAGCAACTGGGCATTCCGGTTCACGTTTCGCTATCAACGGATACAAACTCCATGATTGAAGCCATGGGTTCAAAGAAGATTGACATGGGCTTCTTGTCACCCGACGCTTACGTCACTGCGCATAAGCAGTATGGTACCAAAGTCATTTTGCAATCGACACGTTACGGCATCAAAGACGATAACACTGGTGGTTCAACGGGTAAGTTAGTTGACCACTATAAGTCCATGATTATCGTTAAGAAAGACTCAAACATCAAGTCGGCAAAGGATTTGAAGGGTAAGAAGATTGCGGTGCAGAGCCCAACATCGGCTGCTGGCTATGTCTATCCAATTGACGAATTGAACAAGAAGGGCATCAACGTAATTAAAGATTCAACACTCGTTCAAATTAAGGGACATGATCAAGCGGTTCTGTCCGTCTTGAATGGCGACACAGACGCCGCCTTTATCTTTGGGGATGCTCGAAACGTTGTGAAGAAGGATCAACCGGACGTCTTTGATAAGACACGCATCCTGTACACGACGGACAACATTCCAAATGATACCATTTCCCTTCGGAAGGGCGTTTCATCGGCGGATTCAAAAAAGATTGCAGAAGCGATGAAAGAAATCGCCAAGACGGATGAAGGAAAGCAAATCCTGCATAACATCTATTCATGGGATGGTGTTTCCGATTCCAAGGATGCTAATTTTGATACCGTTCGCAAGCACAATCAACAGATTGAAAAGTTGCGCTAATCACTAATAAAGTCTTAGATGGTTACCGCCGATGGGCTGGTAGCCATTTTATATGAAAAAAAACGCTGGTAGCAGCGCTGAAGAGGTTCTTATGTTAGACAAAAAGGGAAACATTGAGTTAAAAGACGTATCGAAGGTTTATCCAAACGGGGTCGTTGGGTTAAAGGACGTTAACCTGACCATTGGCCATGGTGAATTCGTCATGATCGTTGGTTTATCGGGTTCTGGTAAATCGACTTTGCTACGGGCCATCAACCGGCTTCACGATGTCACGGAAGGTGCGATTCTTATTGATGGTCAAGACATCACGAAGGCATCGGGTGACAAGCTCCACAAGATTCGTCGCTCTGCTGCCATGATTTTCCAAAATTACAACCTAGTGAAGACCTCTTCGGTCTACCGTAACGTGATGTCGGGACGAGTGGGTTACTATCCAGCCTGGCAAGCCGCTTTTGGTCTTTTTAAGAAGGAAGACCAGGAAATGGCCGCTGCGAACCTGGCCCGGGTCAACCTGCTCGATAAGTACTACGTCAAGGCAAGGGACCTATCCGGTGGTCAGCAACAGCGTGTTGGCATTGCCCGAGCGCTCATGCAGGAACCCTCTGTTATTCTGGCGGACGAACCCGTTTCCGGGTTGGATCCGAAGACGACAAAAGTCGTTATGAACGATTTGAAGAAATTAAATGAAGAAGATGGCATGACCATCATTCTAAACGTTCACTCCATCGGCTTGGCCTTGAAGTATGCCAGTCGCATTGTCGGCCTAAAGGATGGTCAGATTATTTACGACAAGCCAATTGCCGAAGTGGACAAACGCGACTTTAAGGAAATCTACCGGGAAGCGGGGGATGACCACGCAACGGCGGCCGACGAGGCGGAGGAAGATTAATGAATAAATCGATACCAAAACGCCCGTTTATGAAGGAGTGGCACGTCACGGGTTTCACGGTCTTTTTGCTGCTCTTCATTGCCGTGGTGCTATCCGCTCAAGCCACTCAGGTCGGGCAGGACTTTTCAATGGAGCAGTTTGCTGATCTTTGGATTAAAATGGCAAACCCAGACTGGTCTTATCTGCCAAGGGTGTTGACTCCCTTAGCTCAAACCGTGCAAATGGCCATCGTGGGAACCTTAATTGGCGGCATTGCCGCCATTCCGTTCGCTTTTTTAGCCGCCAGTAACATTGTGCGGAACGCCTTTGTTCGGGGTATCATTCGCTTTGTGATGAACCTGATTCGCTCCATTCCACAAATGCTGTTAGCTGCGCTATTCGTCGCTGTTGTCGGCATTGGGACCTTGTCTGGTGTCTTGGCCTTGGCCGTTTTCTCGTTTGGGATGATGTTTAAGTTACTGTACGAGGCCATTGAAACGGTTGACCAAGGACCAATCGAAGCCATGCGAGCGGCCGGCGGTAAACGCTCCCAGGTCATTGTTTTCGCCGTCATCCCTCAGGTCTTAAACCAATACTTGTCTTTCTTCCTCTACACACTGGAAATCAACGTTCGCGCTTCGGCCGTGCTTGGTTATCTGGGTGCTGGTGGGATTGGCTTATACTTGAACACAACTTTGGACACATTCCGCTACGATCAAACATCCGTTGTGATTCTCGCCATCTTAGTGGTTATTGTCCTGGTCGATGCACTGTCAAATAAACTCAGGGAGGCGCTCTCATGATGGTTCAAAAACGCTCATTATCTAGTCGCCTGAAGCCCTATGCGGCAGGAGTCATTGCCTTAATCATTGTTATTTGGGCCCTTTCAGGAATTGAGTTTAAGGGCATGAAGGATTCAGCCGGCCAGATTTTAGGCGCCATTTTTGCTGGTCTTTTTAATCCTGATTGGTCCTATGTTTACAGTGGCCATGGGGAAGACCTCGTCTCGGCACTGTTTGAAACGCTAGCAATCGCCTTTCTTGGCACCATTATTTCGTCATTCATTGCCGTTCCTTTCGCCTTTTGGGCAGCGAAAACGAGTAAGAAATTTTCCGTCCGGTCAACCACTGGTAAATTCTTATTAACACTGATTCGTGTTTTTCCTGAACTTGTTTTAGCCATTATGTTCATTAAAGCCGTTGGGCCAGGAGCCTTTGCCGGTGTCTTGGCAATGGGGGTCCACTCAATTGGAATGATGGGAAAACTCTTCTCTGAAGCAATTGAAAACATTGATCGCGGTCCGGAAGAAGCCATCATTTCAGCAGGTGGGAACCGGCTCGATGCATTAAGTTGGGCGACTTTACCAGCCGTCTTACCGGAATTCATTAACTTCACCCTTTACCGGTTTGAGATTGCCGTCCGTTCAGCGTCCATTCTTGGAATTGTTGGTGCAGGTGGTGTCGGGGCTCCTTTGATTTTCGCCCTGTCTAACCGTTCTTGGTCACGCGTTGGGATCATTTTGATTGGCATCATCTTAATGGTGACGGTCATTGATTGGTTATCCGGTGCCATTCGAAAGCACCTACTGAAATAAAAAAGGGCAAGCAGGTGTTGCTTTCTACAGGAGAACAAGATGAATTTACAGATTCTTTCGACATCGGATAGCCATACTTTTTGGTGGGGAGAGGAAACCATTGCAAAGGACGTTGCGGCACCATACGGATTGTTCCGGGCAGCAAGTGTGCTTTCGACAATAACGAAAGATGCCGAAAAAAACGGTGATTTTCTAATTAAAATTGACAATGGCGACTTCATTCAGGGACCCTTGTTGGGAAACTACATTGCTGAATCGGCCCCTGATCAAGCAACGATTTTCAGTGAGTTGCCCAAGCAAATCGCCTATGACGTTCGCACGTTAGGTAACCATGAATTCAACTTTGGAATCGACTATCTAAAGAGGATTTTTGAAGACGATCAGACACTATTAAACGCCAATGTGCTGGATAAAGAAACTGGTCAACCATTTATCGGGCAAGCCTACAAAATCTTTGAAAAAAAAGGTAAAAAAGTCGCCGTCATTGGTTTAACAACCAAGTACGTGCCGAACTGGGAAAAGCCTGAAAACATTCGAGGAATCGAATTTGTTGATCCTGTTCAAGTGGCCAAAGGATTAATCAAACAATTAAAAAGTCGTGTCGATGCCATCGTCATTGCCTATCATGGTGGCTTTGCCAGAGATTTGACGACCGATGTCATCCTTGAACCCGAAACGGGAGAAAACCAGGGGAATGAGTTACTGAAGCTTCCTGGATTATCTGCCTTAGTCACGGGGCATCAACACCGCCAAATTGCCGGAGTCTACAACGGTGTCCCGGTTAGTCAGCCTGGCTATCGTGCTGAAGCCGTGGGGCAACTAACCATCCCTTTTACTGATGAAAAAAATCAGAAGGGGCAAACACAACCGGCGGTCGCTAACCTGATTCACACGAATAATTGGCCAGAAGATGCCAAACTACTGGCACAGTATCAAACGCTAAAAGAGGAACTGGATGGTTGGCTCGACCAAGTCCTCGCGAATTCCGGAATCGACCTGACCATTCAGTCAGTCCCCCGGGCCCGTCAAACGGGACATCCCTTTGTTGACTTGATTAATCACATCCAACTGGAAGCAACTGGGGCCGATCTCTCAGCGACCGCGCTTTTCAATGATGAAGTAGCCGGTTTCGGTCACACCATCACCCGGCGTAGCATTTTGGGTAATTATCCCTTTCCCAATACACTGGTTACAATCGCCATGACTGGAAAGCAAGTCCAGAAAGCACTTGAAACCAATGCAGCTTATTTTACTCTTGTCAATCAGCAGATTGCTGTCAACCCGGCCTACCACCTTTCAAAGAAACAAGACTATAATTACGATCTTTGGCTAGGACTGGACTACCGTTTTGATCTCACCAAACCCATCGGTCAACGAGTGACGATTGAATCCATCCAACAACAGCCCTTTGATCCTTATAAAACCTATCGAGTCGTTGTCAATAACTACCGTGCCACAGGTGCCGGTAACCAAGTTTTTAAAGAGGGGAAAGTCCTATCGGAAGGCAGTCAAACCATTAGTGAACTGATTGAAAATTATTTTCAAAATCACGACGAGATCTTCTCGACTAAACAAAGACACTTTCACATTGACTATTAAAAAAGTCCGGTATGCAATACCGGACTTTTTGTTTCTTATTGTGACAGATCTGAAAAGGGGAGGAAGGGTTGCGGTTTGTCATCTTCTGATAAGCGTTTTTGTAACCAGTAAGTGTCCAGCCACTGACCGTCCTTGAAGCCAATTTTCTGAAAGTTTGCCACGATGGCGTACCCCATGTGCTGGTGAAAGGCAATGCTGTTTTGGTTCTTGCCAGTCACACAGGCCGTTACGGTGTCAACGTGCTGCTTTTTTAAAAGCTCTTCGATGGCGAGATAGAGCGCCTTGCCAACGCCCTTTTTCTGAGTCGCTTGACCGACGTAGACACTCACTTCAGCTGCCCATTGGTAAGCTGCGCGTTCACCATAGGGATGGGCATAGGCGTAACCAAGGATTCGGCCGTCTTCCTCCACCACAAGGTAAGGATAGGCAATGAGTGTCTGTTTAATTCGCCGTTCAAATTCAGCAACCGAAGGGACTTCATATTCAAAACTCGTTGTATTTTGTTGAACATATGGTCGATAAATGGCCACTAGTTCTTGCGCGTCGGTTACTTTTGCCGTTCGAATGAACATTTGTCTTCTCCCTCAGGTAATTTATCCCTATTCTACTAAAAGAAATATAAAAAAAGCAAAAGGATTCAATCCTTTTGCTAGCTTACAGACGGCGCATGACACACGTGCCTTCAGGAACGGCGAAATCTTTTTGGCAAAGCGTGAGGCGGCCAGTGGCTTGATCACGCTCAAAAAGGGCCATGTTATCAGAGTTTTGGTTGGCGACAATCAACAGACTTTCATCAGCACTGAAGTTAAAGTCGCGCGGGAATTCTCCCTCGCTCGACGTCCGTTCCACCAGGGCCAGTTCACCATCCCCAACAATCGCAAAGACAGCAATGGAATCGTGGCCACGGTTTGTGATGTAGACAAAGCGCTGATCGTGGCTAATCTTGATTGCCGCAGCGCCGTTGTGGGCTGTCCAATCGGAGGGAATCGTGGAATAGGTGTTTAAAATCGCTAGCGAACCATCTTGAGGATTGTAGCGAACGACCGAGACTTGGCTGGCCAGCTCTCCAACGAGGTAGCCTAGGTTCGTTTCATTCACAAAGGAAATGTTTCGTGGACCAAAACCAGGGGTTGTTTTCAGTTCGGAAACCGCTGTTAATTTACCTTCGTCTGAAATATCATAAACGTGCACGCGGTCCGTTCCCAAATCACAAACAATCAAGCGACCGTCCGGCGTTAGGTTGGCATAGTGGGGGTGGGCACCATCAGCCTGCTGTGGTCGTGGTCCAACGTCCCCAAGACTTTGTACACGGTCAGCTAGACGAAGGCGACCATCGTCTTGAATTGCGTAGACCGAAACGTAGCCCATGTGGTAGTTGGCCGTGAAAACTAACTGTCGCTCTTCATCAATCGCCACGTAGGCATCCGACGTGCCCGTTTCGATTTCTTCTTGTAACAGTTCGGCTGGTGTCTGGTTAAAGTCAAAAGTCGCCACACCACCACGCAGGTCGGGTTCTGCCATGTTCCGGTCAACGGCATAGACGATGTGTTTCTTTGACTCAGCCAAGTAGGTTGGACTATCAATCTTGGCCACTAAGTGGGCGTTCTGCAAGACCTTGCGGTCAGTATCAAGATCGACTGCAAAAATTCCTTCACTATCGTTAATGGTATAAGTACCGATTAAAAACTTTTCAATCATGGGCTACCTCCTGTTCAATACTGAACATATCTTTGACTTATGTATATTGTACGCTAGTTGGACCCATTAGGGGAGGGGTAGTTATTAAAACAAAAGAATGTGTCCTGGATCAGGTAGTTACACGTCGTTAATGTATAAGAAAAAATAACGTTATTGTCTATTCTATTAAAACGAACGCAAAGAACACTTTTTCCATAAATAATTTGCTATAACAATGGAGTAGAGGTTTTTTGAAAAGATGCTTGTGATAATTAAAACAAATAAAAAAGAAAGAGGCACTAAATGTTATTGAGAAAAAAGAAAACAGTTAAGACAATGCTAATTGGGCTACTGGCTCTCGCAGCTCTGGTTATCACATTGTCTGCTGGAAAAGCCAGCGCCGATGATACTCGAAGCGGTTACGTCTACTCACCAAACGTGTCGACAGCTAACGGTGGTTGGAATTGGCTGGAGAACGGTCACCCATACACTGGCTTCCGCTACCATGCTGGAACCTACTACTGGTTCGTTAACGGTGTGCGCCAAAATGAGGGTTGGCGCCAGGCGTGGGGCTTAACTTACTATACAGACCAGGATGGTCGCGCAGTTCAAGGAACACGCGTTATTGATGGTAAAGTCGCCAACTTTGGAACCGATAATACCTACTACGAACGTCCAGTTCAAGGCTATGTCTGGGATGGTTCTGCTGAAAACGGTGGCTACCGTTGGTATGAAAATGGTCAGCTCTTTACTGGTTTCCGTTACTATGCAGGAACCTATTACTGGTTCGTTAACGGTGTCCGCCAAAACGAAGGCTGGCGCCAAGCATGGGGACTGACCTACTATACGGATCAGGATGGCCGCGCAGTCCAGGGTTACCAAAATATTCACGGCACAACGTATTACTTTGGTAACGATAATACTTACTATATGCGTAATCCCCAAACGAATGAGCCCCTTAATCCAGGATTCGGTGGTGCCTACTTGAGTCCAACCGAACATGGCTGGGTACCAAATCTTTGAGGTAGATGCCAATTAAAGCAGTGTTGTGAAGGCAACACTGCTTTTTTTATCAAAAGGGATGCTCGCTGACACCATGCTATAATCAGATGATGCAAACAAGTTAGAGAAGCGGTGTTGTTTCAGCAGCACCGCTTTTCTTATATAATGGTTATAGCATCAGTCCAAAAGAGCACTAAATTCATCCTAGGAGGTCAACATGCCACGTTACTTAATCATCACAGAAAAGCCGAGTGCACGCAAAAATTTTGCGAAGGCACTCGGCGGGCAACGTGGCCATTTGGCCGATTACGACTTTGAACTGACAAATTTACGTGGTCATCTGATGACCTTGAAGGAACCGGAGCAACAGGTATCAGCCGATTTAAAAAATAAGTATGCCTCTTGGAAATTAAAGGATCTACCATGGAACCTAAGCGATTTATCATGGAAGCGTACTTATATTAAGGCCTATAATTCGCATAGTAAACGGACTGAAAGCACCAAGAAAATCATCGATGAACTAAAGTCGCAAGCAAAAAACGCCGACGGGCTGATTATCGCGACCGATACCGATCCGTCGGGGGAGGGGGACTTGCTTGCCTGGGAAGCCATTGATGCCATTCAGTGGCAGGGGCCCGTTTTTCGTGCGACTTTTACAGATGAAAGTTCCAAAAGTTTGATTAACGCGCTGACCCACCTTCAGCCAATCGAAAGTAAAGCCACCCACAGTGCTTACCAGAAAGGACTGGCCCGAAACAAATGGGACTTTGCTTCCATGCAGCTCACCCGTGCCGCCACTACTTTAACCAAAAAAGAAGGCTATCCAATCGTGTCACGACAGGGCCGGCTGAAATCAGCGATGCTCTTGCGAATTTATCAGCAACTGCAGGCCATCCAAAACTACGTGAAAGTGCCATACTTTGAGTATCGCTTTAAGGATGACAAAGGTAATATTTACGCCCGTAAGGTGGATGCTAAAGCTGAAACCGTGCCATTTCGTTATCCAAGTGAAGCCGCGTTAAAGGACAACGAGCATTTTAACGAACAGTCAGCCGTTCAAGAAGATTCACGTAAGAATAAAGTCACACGGCCTCCCAAGCTCCTCGATTTGTCTTCGTTATCGGCCATTCTGGCTAAAGAGGGCTTCAGGGCTAAGGAAGTTCTCGCGACCTATCAAAAGCTCTACGAGGCACAGATTGTCTCCTATCCCCGTACGGAAGACAAGACAATTACCAAAGAACAGTTTAACGATATGCTGCCATTAGTAGACAAAATCGCCGCAGTTGTTCATGCCGACAGTAGTCAACTCACGCACCGCACACCACGGCCGACCCACGTTCAAGACAAGGGTGCCCACGGTGCCAACCGACCAGGTCCTAAGGTACCGACGTCTCTAGACTCGCTTCGGTCTTACGGCCCATCGGCTCAACGAATCTACCAGGTACTTGGTAAGAACTTCTTAGCCATGTTCGCAGAAGATTACCGTTACCAGCAAGTCATCGGCTCATTAGTGGACTACCCAGCCTTCAAAACTACCGTTAACACGCCGATTGCAATGGGCTGGAAACAGATTTATGACGATCAAAATGCTGATCAAGAAAGTGAGACAACAACCAAGCAATTAGGTACAACAGGGCATCTTTTTGTATACGAAGGACAGAACCCAAAGCCTGCCACACCAACTTGGAAGTGGCTGAAGACTTTCCTTGAAAAATACAATATTGGGACCGGTGCCACTCGAACCAGTACCTATGGCGAACTCTCCAGTGGTCAAAAGGCCTATATCCAAGACAAAAAGGGTAAAATTACCCTTACAAACGATGGCGTCGCCGTCGCCATCATGGCTCAAAACACCTGGTTAGCACACCCCAAAACTACCAAACGGGTCTTTGACATCTTTGATCAGGTCGGCAAGTTCGAAATGACCGCCGACCAAGCCCTTGATTCCATCGTTAAAACCGTTGACCACGACATCCCAGTCATGACTGAAAACGCCAAGTTACTCAAACAAGTGCTCGGCGAACCTAAGAAAAGAACCCGTAAAAAGGTTGCTCCAAAAGACAAAGTCAGCGGTACCTGGCGTGGCCAAGAGGTGATCTTTACCAGTGAATTTTCTGGCCACAAGTTCACGCCAGAAGAGGTGCAGGCATTACTAAACGACCAAACCATTTCTTTCAACGCCAAAAGCAAGCGAGGAAAGGTGCTCAATATCTCAGGAAAACTGGCGAACCAGATCTACCGTAAACGTAAGTACGTGGGCTTTAAGCCGGAGTTTAAGTGAGGGATAGTATGAATAAGTACAAATTAGAGCAAAAAGCGGAAAAGCTTTTATTCCGTAAAGCTTGGCCACTAATCCTTCTTAACGCTGCGCAATTTGAAGGAATGGCACTGACGATTCTACAAACCGAAAAAATCGTTAATAATCAAGAAGTCAGTCACGTTAAACCAGCAGACATTATTGCTATCCACCAAATGCATCTCGGTGCACATTATGTGTCTGACCATTATCAACATTTTAATTTTCAAAATCTAAAAGAACTTCATGAAATCACTGGCCATGGTGATGCACCAAATCCAGGTCAATTAAGAACTGGGGAAGGCGGCGTTAACACTACTCGTGGTGTATTCTACCCACCAGAAGTCAATCCTGGTGTTGCTGGAGAAACCTTTAACAAGTTATTAACCACGACTGAATTGGATGCAGAATCAAAGGCAGCCAAAATTTTTTGTTTTTTATCACGTTCTCAGTTATTTAATGATACTAATAAGCGGACTGCCTTATTAGCAGCAAATATTCCATTATTACAACAAGGTGCTGGTGTTTTTTATATACCAGAGATAGCTATGGATACTTTTCTCCATATGCTTGGAGATTATTATTACACTGATGATGACCGACTAATTGTTGAAGTACTGAAGAAAATTGCAATATCTGATTTTGACGGCAAAACGTTTTATGAACCAGATCATCAAACAGTTGCTTATGCAAATATATATGAAAAGATGCTCAAAAAATTTAAGGGTCTGGGCGCTAAAGGATTGCTTGGGAAAGAAAAATATCTTGAATTAATCGATAAATGAAAAAAGCGCTAAAAATTTAGCGCTTTTTTCATTTGGGTTTTATTTAAAGAAACGACATTATATAAAAAGCACATGGAAGTATCGAGACTCTACGTGCAATAAAAATATAAAACTTAACAGGTGATGCCAAATGCAATAAATATGTTACTTTCGATAATATATATTATGTAAAGTAAACTGCTAATGGTGAATTGCAACCCCTAAATTAACAACTTTTATTATTCGTTTAAAATGCCTGTGTTATGGGCCTGTTGTCACACTCTTTTGTAACTGAGTGAAAATTTGGTGCGATAAAGAATTTTATATAAGCATTCTTTATCACTTGGAATAACTTATTATATCGAGTATCTGTTCGGATTACCAACGCAAAAAGCCCAGCCATCTTTGACTGGGTTTTCTTTATGTACTGGTGTTGGTATGCCTTTAACTCAGTATCGTTGCTAGATTGATGTTGCGATACTGACAATAACGCTTAAAAGCCTGTAAACGGCTCATATATCGATGGATACGCATTGGACGTTTGTTGATACTCATGACGCTTTCATTAAGCTCAGACTGGCTTACTTTAGCGAAGTCTGTCTTTTTTGGATAATACTCCCGTAAGAGCTTATTAAAGTTTTCATTGGATCCACGTTCGTATGGTGAATACGCATGGGCAAAGTAATATTTGACTTTATTTTTATTTAGAATCTGTCTAGTCTGTAAAGCGATGAACTCAGACCCGCGATCACAAGTAACGCTATCGACGCAGCCTTTGTATTTTTTGCAGAATTGTTCAATAGCATTACTAACTGTATAAGCGGACTTATCTTTTATCACCATTGAGACAGCATAACGACTAAACCGCTCCACGAATGTTAGCAGTAGATGATTGGATTGACGGGACTCAACTCCGTCAATTTCCCAGTGACCAAAGCGGTTCCGATTATTGATCACCATTGGTCGAAAGTCGATGGAATATTGGTGCGTCATTCGCTTTTTATCTTCTTTCTTGAGATAAATACTTTTTCGTTCACTCCAGCTTAACGCTCGCTTGTGGTACCGTTGACGTTTCCCGCGCGTCCTTAAAGCGTAATAGTCTAACCCTTTAATTTTTCGACGGTTGACCCAGTTATAGATAGTCTTAAAGCAAACACCAGCACGTAACGGTCCGTTGGCGATTTGTTCTGGTGACCATTTTTTGTTAATGATGTAGTCTTTAATCAGCTCTTGTCGGCGTTTTGTCAGTTTGCTCGGTGCTAGCTTTTTATGCCTTTGTTTCTGTTCTGCTAAAGTTTGTGCTTCAAGCGCATTGTACATACGTCTTGAAATCCTCGTACTCACTTTCATGCCCATGGTGGCGTGGTTTGTTGCACGTTGAATCTCTTTTGTGATGGTTGCTCTTGAATAACCCAATTGATTAGCAATGTCACTGAGGTTATAGTGTTCACGGATTAAAGTCTCGATTTTAACACGATCACCAAGATTTAAATGCTTTTGGCCCATTGTTTGTTTCCTCGCTCTGGCTCACAGTAGTTCTAACAGTAAGTCCCCCACTCTATCGAGTAGGGAAGTCATGGCACAATAAAAAAGCGTCTGGCCAGGGGCTAGACGCAAATGGAAGTGACGCTCGGTAGCAACGTCCATAAAATTATATCAAATGTTTCAATAAGTGGCCAAAACAACGATGATAAACAAGATAACGAGGCTAAAAAAACGCGTAACATAAAGGTAGTCTTTTAGCTACCTTTGTGGTATTTACGCTACATTTGTCGCGCTTTGTGGTATTTACGCTACATTTGTCGCGCTTTGTGGTATTTACGCTACATTTGTCGCGCTTTGTGGTATTTACGCTACATTTGTCGCGCTTTGTGGTATTTACGCTACATTTGTCGCGCTTTGTGGTATTTACGCTACATTTGTCGCGCTTTGTGGTATTTACGCTACATTTGTCGCGCTTTGTGGTATTTACGCTACATTTGTCGCGCTTTGTGGTATTTACGCTACATTTGTCGCGCTTTGTGGTATTTACGCTACATTTGTCGCGCTTTGTGGTATTTACGCTACATTTGTCGCGCTTTGTGGTATTTACGCTACATTTGTCGCGCTTTGTGGTATTTACGCTACATTTGTCGCGCTTTGTGGTATTTACGCTACATTTGTCGCGCTTTGTGGTATTTACGCTACATTTGTCGCGCTTTGTGGTATTTACGCTACATTTGTCGCGCTTTGTGGTATTTACGCTACATTTGTCGCGCTTTGTGGTATTTACGCTACATTTGTCGCGCTTTGTGGTATTTCTTCCAAAACGGCCTTATGAATAAAACCGTTTTGAAGCTGCTTCGCAGCGCTTGTGGGCGTTGCCCACACCCTGGCGCTTACTTGAAAATTACGACTGTTAAACCATGCTCTCTCTTCATCTCTTCAACTGCTAGCAGTACCTGCTCGGCTTGTTCGGCTGGATAAGAAGCAATCGGTTGTGAGTGGGTTGCCCGTCCAATTTTATTCCACTCAAAGAAAAGACCAACCGGGTTATCAAATTGAGGTAGAACAACCCGCAAAACATAAAGTGTATTTGGCGCTTTATGCCAAAGTGGTGTGATGGCTTTTAAAATCTCCGCTTTGATAGATTCCATTGTCATTTGATAACCTCTAAGTGTCGAACAAATTCGTAATCATAATGTTTATTTTCTGACCAAAAACCACGTTCATCAAAGGCAGTCACTTCTTCGATGACGTACTTTGACGGTTCTTGGTCTGTTGAGGTCCTATTAACCTGTACAAGCACCCTTCGATGATTAGCGAAAGCTTCCTGACAGAGCAACTGCATGTCATGAATCGGCGTTTCTTCTAACCAAGTGCGCTGTTCTTGTCCAGCCTCTTTAGTATGATTGATTTTCTGAGTATGATCCGAAAGAAAGAAGCCGTTCCACTTTATTTTACCGCGCTCCCGGTAATCTTGTTCAAAGAAAACCTTAGCACGCCGAATCGCTTCCTCATTCATAACTATTGCCCCCATTATGGCCACCAACAAGGTTGCCACGTTCTAGGGCAGTGCCTCCTTTTTCATAAGAGATGGCTCGCATAACAGCGGTACTACCAAAACGATCTCGTAACTGATCCAGTAGTTGTTCGACATGATTAGGTGCTTCTTCTGTGGTGGGACTAAATAAATCAATTTGCTCTTGGTTATCATCGACCAGATCACCATAAGCCACATAAATGTTTCGGATTGTTGCCCCTGGCCAATTCTTGCGGAAAATACTCAAGACAGCTTTTATCAAAATTTGGCTGTGGTTGCTTGGGTCTATCCGAACCGTTTGGTGAAAACCATTGGTACCTTCCTCTTCAATAGCCGAATAAGAGTAGCCGATACTCAGGGTGACAAGGCGGGCTTGCTTCTTGTGGTGCCGAATACGGGCAGCGACTTGGTCAGCTAACTCACTAAGCACCACTTCAATTTCTTCTTGTTTACGGTAATCACGGGGCAAAACTTGCGAATTACTGTACGACTTATTTTTGACTGTCAGTTTTTCTGTTAATTCAGTACGGTCAATTCCCCAAGCTAAAGCATATAGCTGTTCACCCATCAAACCCATTTTTTCTCTCAAACGATAGGGATCATAGCTGGCTAAATCACCCATCGAGTTGATACCCCAGTTATTTAGCTTTTTAGCCGTTCGTTTACCAATACTCCAGACATCAGTGAGCTTCGTGATAGGCCAAAGTTTTTCCTCGACATCTTCATAATGCCAAGTCCCTTTTAAATCTTTGGCGTGCTTGGCATCAATGTCTAAGGCTAGTTTAGCTAAAACAGGACTGTCACCAATCCCGACGGTCAAATAAAGGCCCATGCGTTGACGTGCTTCTTTTTGGATTCTCAAGGCCACTTCTTCAGGACTACGACCAAACAAGTGCCAGAAACTAGTCATGTCTAAAATGGATTCATCAATCGAATAAGGTAAAACGTGGTCTTGATCAACAAACTCCAAAAAGATTTCGTTTAAGGCCAGGTTCTTTTCAATATAGAGGTTCATTCTTGGGTTGACCATTATTAATGATGAGGTGTTAGGCAGTTCTCGTTTGCGAGTAACATTACTAATCCCTAAGTGCTTCTTGGCCATTGGTGAGGCTGCTAAAACAAGCCCGCCATTGGTATTGCGTTGTTCTGACAAGACGACTAGTTCAGCTTTTAGTGGGTTCAAACCTCGTTGGACACATTCCACACTGGCATAAAAACTCTTTGAGTCAATGAGAAAGAAGACTCGTCGTGCTTCCTTTTCATAGACTGTTTGTACTTGTTCAACACTCATCTTGTTCACCTCTTGAAAACCTAAGAATAGTATACGAACATATGTTCGTATTATCAAGAGAAAAGTGTGAAGAGAGACAAAGAAAAAGCCCCCACTTTGATAAGTAAAGGACTTCTGATTTATTGATAGAACATGTATTTAAAGAGAGAAGTAAATTGTTCATTGGTTATAAGACGTGATCGAATCGCAATAAATCAAGTAATCCTTTAACATTTTTATCGAAAAATTGTTTAAAAATAAAAAGCCCTCTCTTATCGTTAAGACAGGAAAGGACTAGCCTACTGGCCAAGAAGTATCAGACAATCAATGGTTAAAGATTGACCAGTAGGCTAAAAGGCAGCTTACTACTCAGAACAAGAATAGTTTTAAGTGGTGGTCATCGGTTAAAGCGAGTAGCAAGCCACCGGGGGTTTATTATACTATGATTTGTGGTATTTCTTCTACATTTGTCGCACTTTGTGGAACTTTCGCTACATTTGTGGTATTTTGTGGTATTTCTTCCACAAATAAAGGGTCAATTGACTTAATCCAGCCACGGATAGCTTCCTTGAGAATGTAACGATCATCTTCAGACATTCGTTTTTCATTTACTATTTTAAAAATACGCTTTTCATTGATATCCATTTTTCTGATCTTTTTCATATCAATCTCTCTTTCTATTTAAATTCTGGTTTGAAACCAACAAACTTACTGGTCTTGTATGTTTGTACCTCAAGCTTTCCCGCTACTTCAAAGGACTTCCCCTTTTTACTTCTTGTCTTGAAAGCAATTCGTTGATCATCAAGTAAATCTTCAATCTCTTGTTCAGTAAATTTGTGGCCAGAAAATTCGCTTGAGAAGGACACTTCTTTGTCCCGCCAAAGGCCAGTTACCTTTTCCTTAGCCGGACTTTTGGATTGTTTCCTAGTTTTTTGGGGGGCACCAAGGCTGTCTTTTAGTTTTTTGGCATTTTCAGTCATAACAGGAATATCATGTTTGACGGTCAAGACAATCGAGTGTATCGCTTGATCAGCACTTACTTCAAACCGGCCAACTTGATCAAAAATCTCAAAGACCCGCTTCGTGGTACGAGGATCTGCTAGCCATGTACGTTGTGCCATAATGGCTACTGCTTGCCCGTCCTTGGTTAAGTCAATCTTACCTTTTTTATCAATTATATAGGCGTTCTTACCGCTTGAAAGTTCTCCATAGGTACTAGTTCTTGTGGCACCGGTTCCAATATTGTTTTTTTCCAAGAAGGTTTTCAGCCATTTCCAGGTCGGCGCTGTTGGCTTACTATTTTGTCCCTCATGAACAAACAAGTGTCCCAGGGTACCAAGTCCTTTACTGGTTTTGTCTTCCTCTTCGTTATCCTGGTCTTGATAGACGGCCTTCCAGCCCAGTTTGGTCGTCAGATTAAGCGTTGTGGTGAAGTCCGGATAATCTTGTAAAGCGGCTTTAACTTGCTGGTAATGGTAATCCTCAGCGAACATGGCTAAGAAGTTCTTAGCTAAGACCTCATAAATTCGCTTAGCAGATTCGCCAAAAGAACTAAGGCTATCTAAATTCTTCGGCACTTTAGTTCCGGGACGGTTAGCGCCGTGAGCACCTTGCTCTTTCACATGGCTAGGACGTGGTTGACGATGAGTAAGCAGTGCCTGATCAGTTCCAACCAGGCCGGCAATCTGATTGACTAAAGGCAACATGTCTTGAAACTGCTCTGGTGTAATCGTTTTATCTTCCGTTCGTGGGTAAGAAACAATCTGTGCCTCATACAATTTCTGATAAGTCGCTAAGACTTCCTTTGCCTTAAAACCTTCTTTGGATAGGATTGCCGACAATGAGGCCAGATCTAAAAGCTTGGGTGGTACGGTCTTCTTATCAGTGACAGATAATTGCTGGACTGCACTGCTTTCTTGATAGCTCTCAGCGGCTGTTAGAGCTTCCTTAGTTGCATAACGAAAGGCAACCTCTTCCCCCTTGTCGGGTGCTTTACGGGCGAAAACATTGCCGTTTTCGTCTTTAAAACGATACTCAAAGTAAGGCACCTTGACATAGTTTTTGATTGCTTCCAGTTGTTTGTAAATCTTGAGTAACATGGCTGACTTTAAGCGGCCTTGTCTTGAGACCAGTGAATACCCTTCCCCACGGGTTAGGGTTGTGGCAGCACGGGTCAATTGCATTGAGGCAAAGTCCCACTTATTGCGGGCCAGGCCCTTTTGATAAGCCCCATGCTTCTCCTTATTCTCGATAGGTCTTAGGCTATTTAAGGCCTTCAGTAAGCTCTTAGGGCTTTCATCAGCGAAGTTTGCTCGGTAGACAGGACCTGTCCATTTGATTGCGTCAATGGCTTCCCAGGCCAGTAAATCACCTTCACCAGATGGGTCCGTATCGGTGGCAATGACTAAAGCGTCGGCAGTCGCTGCCTTATTCTTCAAGTCATCGACGAGATTTTTGGTGCTCTCCATCTTTTTTGAACGAGGGTTCCAAGATTTTAAGTAAGTACGCTTCCATGATAGGTCTTTTAGATTCCACGGTAAATCCTTTAGTTTCCAAGATCCGTACTTTTCCTTTAGGTCAGCTGGAACCTGTTCTTGCGGATCTTTTAAGGTCATGACATGACCACGTAGATTAGTCAGCTCATAGTCATAATTTGCAACGTGACCTGTCAGCCCCCCTAGTGCTTTTTCAAAATTCTTTCGTGCCGAAGGCTTTTCGGTAATAATTAAATATTTTGCCATAAGAATATTTCCTTTCGTGTTATTGATTTATATAGTTAAAAAAAAAGACGCCCATATTTACACATCAAGTTGTCTTGAATGATTTATCTGGTGCGGTTGAAGCGTATCATGTTAATAATCTGCAAGAAAATGATGAGGTAGACCTTGAAATCAAGTATGAACGCCCTGTGTCATATGTCAAAGAAACCAATGGAACATACAGGATCGCCACCATCTTCACTTGTTTGCATGCTAATATTATGCCATAAACGCCTTAACCATGCGGTTTTGGCGCTTTTTATTTGCTGATTTTTGACTTTCTTTTCGTCAATGAGTCGATCAAGACTTCAATTAAAGCGATCAAAAGGGGTAGCCAAAGTAAGGCTGTTAATAGTAACCAGCTAAATAAGGTGTAAAATTCGCCTAACTGTTCGGCGGGTAGAGCCACCGACTGAGTCGACTGATTTTGCTCAATGGAAGCCGTTTGTAAACTTCCCCAAAATAAGAGAAGGACCATTCCAAAGGAACAACGTTGTGCCCAGCGCCACCAAGATGATCCTAACTGTTTACAAACATTGCATGCCGTCGTTAATCCTGATTGCTTCATGTTAATTCTCCTATAATGCTGGGCCACGACTCTTCGTGGTCTTTTGCGTTTGTTCTGGATTTTCGCTGTGATACTTAGACTCAATCCCTCGATAGTAATCGAGATTTTGAACCGCTTGTTCGTATTGTGTGTTGAGTAAGTCACGGCTTTCCATGATGGCGTCCAATTCTCGTTTATAACCCTCAACAATACTTGGATTGGTCAGGTCTTTAGCAATTTCCTGTTTCAATTCCACAATCTTTTGGTCAAGTTCAAAGAGTTTGGACTTAGATTCGCTAAGCGATTCTGTTAGTTTCTGGTCAATCTGTTTAGCCTGGCCGCTTTGCAAGGTCCCGTCACCATGGCTTGCATAGAAGTCGAGCGCCCGTAAATAATCATTGATGGTATTTAAGACCGGTTCTTTCCGGACCGGTTGTTTTCCGTTCTGGGTAGAGAACTGGCGTACCAGCGTCTTTCCTTTCATGTACCGTGGCGTCTTATTCTGTCCGTTGAAGCTAGCTTCTGGTCTCTCAGTTCGGTTTTCTGTTAGCTCAAAAAAGTCATCGTCCTTTAAGAAAAAGAGGTAGTTACCGTTCTCCAGCGGATCCAAATAGCGTCCCGGTACAAACACCTGTCCGCGTCGATCAACACCAAAGTCAACATTTAAATAAAGACCATGCTCATTCGATGAGTCAATTTGAAAAGGTTCAATTTCAACTCGCCAGGTATAATCTTGGCTGGTTTCTTGAACAGTATCAATGTATTCATCAAAGACATCGTCCACAGAAACATCAAGATTATTTTGTTCGACCAACTTAACAATGTGGTCGAGTTGGTAGTAATCTGGGTCATTTTTGTTTAAGGTTCGTGCACGGGTCCATTGGTGTTGATCACGGTCTTTCAAACGAAACTTTGTGTGCTTTCCCTTGTCGTTAATCTCCAAGGATAGAGAGTCGGCTTTTTCCAAAAAGTCCTCTTTCGCGTTTGATCGAGCAATTAAAAAATCAAGTCGGCGCTTAATTTTTTTCTTGAAAATATTTTGGGCTTGCCACTTTGTATACTGCGCATGATTATTTCCCGGTCGCCTTTCAATAATTTTTGCACCATAACGACTGGCAATTTTGTTGCTAATATTTTCGTAAACTCGTTGCGTTCCTTTCTGCCAGCGAAACGCTTTGTTAGTTACTGAGTTGGTTGAATTGAAAATGATATGATTGTGTAAGTGTTCTTTGTCTAAGTGAGTGGCTATAACAAATTGATGATTGCCACCCGTTAATTCCATGACGGTTTGTCGTCCTATTTCATGAACTTCTTCTGGTGTTAAATTATCATCAGGGCTAAATGATTGAATCAAATGATGGGCTAATGCTGTCTTACCTCGTTCGTACTCTTTTTCAAAATCACTAAATTGAAAGGGGGCAACTTTGTCATTTTGATCTATTTCAATGCCCCGCCCCTTTGCCAATGCGGCAATGAACTTTGTCCGAGTAAATTCGTCAGTTGATTTGTCAAGATTGGCAAGTAAGTGCCCACTAACGAATTGTTGCTCATTCGTTTTATGCGAATTGATAATATAATCAACAGCGTTCTCAAGATGGTTTGTTTTCTCAACCGTAACCTTCGCTTCGTCTTTGATATATTGATCAGTATTGTGTAACTGGTTGAACGAATGAATCACTTTATGTTTTGTATAAACCACTCCTCATTCTCGCTTTCTCCTGGTTAGATTGTTTAACTTTTCCTCGACTAATTCGCGTAATTTTTCTAGTTCGTCCGTCAATTCTTGCACATCATCTGGACTTACTTGTTTATAAATATTGGCGGCTCTGGCTAACTGATTAATATTATTTCCGAGCTTTCCAATTTCATAATTTAGATTGTTTAGTTCCGAAAAATCTTGAAAAAAAACCTCGCCATCAAACAACATCATGAAGGCGAAAGCTTGAAAGGTTTCGTAACCACTCCGCTTGATTTTTTTATCTAACGCAGCGTTTTCTTTTTCGGTTAAACTAATCACTTTCCTAATAGTTCTTCTTCTTTTTTTATCAATTTTCATTTATTTCCTCCTTTTCCAGCAATAGAATAATGAAAAAATTCGACACTAAAAAACCAAGGCGATTTTCATTGCAGAAAAGCGTAAAGTTATCTTTGCAAGTACAGCAAGTGTTTGCACACTTGCGACATTACCGCTCAAAAAAAGGCCTTCCTTCGGCCTCTTTTTGCTTGCTAAATTTTGGGGTTTCACCCCAATCCCCGGTAATGTCTGCGTCATTTTTTAAAACGTTTTTAGTTCATAATTTTCGAAAATTTCTGCAAGAACTTCGTCATAGTTCGCTTCTTTTTCTTCGTTTCTTAACCAAGTAATGACCTTTTTTAGATCATCTTTTTCAAAATTAATGTCACTTTTTTCGTAACCTTCGAGAGCGTTTTCGAGGTAATGTAACATGCCAACTCGATCCGGTTTGACATCGTTTTTGTCTAAAACAGTTTGACTAAAATCAACCGTTGTCTCTTCAACAATGACACCAATGATGAGTTCTTTTTCTGCATTATTCATTTAAATCAAGTCCTTCCAAAGTTCTTTTTCGTGTGTAATTTTTTGATTTTTTGTTGGCTTGTGCAACCTGTTTTTTGCGTTCTTCATTGGCTCGATTTAAGTGGGCCCCAGCACCAATCTGCTGTTTTTTTATCGCTGAGGCCCCTTCCTTTTTGATTGTTTTGCCTCACTTTCTTGGTTCGGTTGGGCTGTCTTTTGTTCATTTTTGGTATTAGAATTGGATTGCTTTCCACGATTTCTCACTCGATTGAGTGGCGAAAAATGTTGCACCGATTCGACTTGAACTTTCTCAATTCGGCTATCAATATCGTCAATCATTTCACTTGCAACGGCGGTAATTGTTTCAAAACTATCCGACAAAGATTGCAAATCTTCTTCATTTGGTTGCCAGTTTTTTAAGTAACCAAATGAATAATCGGACGAATCAATACCAAGTTTGTTCGACACCATATAGGCAATACTTTCTGCTTCAAACTCATTCTTGGCATAGTCTTGTGAGCCATAACGGTTCTTATCATTCTTGTGTAACTTGCTGTGGGCAATCTCATGAATAGCCGTTTTGACGGTCTGCTTTTCACCCATACCCGCCTGTAAAACAATTAAGTTATTCGATGGTTGATAGAAGCCTTTTACCTCCGGACGCTCCGTTTGTCCGATGGTAATCTTTGCGTCAGTTTCTTCATCGAGTACTTTCATGATTGACTCAAAAGAAGACTTACCTGTTTCCAAATCACCCTCTAAATCCTTAACCGGACTGACGATCTTTTCGGGGTGTTGGACTTGGGTTTGGTCAAAAACCGGTACTAAACGAAAGGTCTTACGAACAATTGCTTCACCATTTTCGTCGAGTTTTACTTTTCCGTTCTTGTCTTTCACCCGATATTGAACGGGTGCCCAAACGCGAATTGACTTCGCTCCTTTCTTAACGGGATTGTCCATTTCTTTCCATCTTTTGAAAGAAGCAACATGAGCGGCCTCTGGATTTTGTCGATGAATTAAGAGACGATTTCGACTTGAGTAGTTTGGAAAACGATTAGAAAAACGCAGAAAGGAAGCGAACTGGTCAGACTTTAGGTAGTCTGCCATACCTGCCTTTATGTGTGCACTAACTCCTTTTGTATCCTTCTCTTTAATCAAAGTTTGTAGTGATTTTTCTTCTGGCATAACTATCCTTTCATGTAATACATTGTTGATTGTTTTTGAGAGCTTTTGAGAACCTAATAATCGACTTTTTGCCTAATTGACTAAAACAACTTACATTCTCAGCCCACGCTTACGTGTTACTTGCTGTTGGGCTTTTTTGCCGTCAATGAGATCGTCAAAGGCCTTGTTGCGGTCAACCTCTTGTAGTGCCGTCTTCATTTCGTCATCTGAGAATGTCAGATCCGAATGTTCCAACTGTAAGGCCTCATTCATCGAAATAAAGTCATTGGCGTATTGCTTATCACCATGTTGCTCAAGTAACTGGAAGGCCTTATCTTGAATACCCACTTGCGAGTGCTCTAAGAGGTCACTGGCACTAAGTGCAATTGAACCTTCCTCTTCCCACTGACTGTTCATGATAAATAGATCAGGTCGGCCCCCTTCCATCGCTAAAATATCATCGGTTAATGGATTATAAGCAAGAATATTCTTTTCACCTTGTTCCAGTCCTTCGTTAGCTTGTATCAGTCTCTCTGGTAGGTTGAAACGAATGTGGTCAGTTAAACCACCGTTCTCAATCGCCATCTTATTACGTGGATTAGCTTCCATTGGTGTTGCCAAAATATCCTCCTGGCTCACTTGGTAGTTAAAGAAAAATGGCGCTACCTCTTTGAAGTCTTGATAGTTCAAGTTGCGGACCATTTCCGTGACTAATACGTTATCAAACTCATTAGGCTTATCCCCCATGGCCAGGTCGGCGTTTGTAGTCAAGGTTTCGGCAACCCAGCCACCGGCGCTGGCCATCGTCTTCTTCAAAATGTCAGGGTCTAGTTCTAACATCTTGGCCTTAACCCCTTGAAAGTAACCAATAGACAGGGCGCCGGCTTCAACAATAGCCTTCTTCATGCTCTTCAAGACCTTGCGACTTTGTGGATCCATTGCAAAATCCTTTTGATGCCCTGCCACCTTTTCAGGACTGACGGTCTCTTGATGAGTATTGCTTATCAAACGAGGGTCAACGGAACTAAGAATGGCGGCTTCTTGGGTAGTCAGTTCAACGGGTGGGTTTAAATAGTCCTTCATGTCATTTAAGAGGTCGCCCATAGCCATTTCATCATTATAGAGATCACCATTGTCATCGAAAAACTGACTAGGTTCTTGGTAGATTTCGCTGGCCGTGGCTGGGTGAGGTCTGTTTCCAAGTTCTAATCCTTGAACAAACTCAGGGTCTGCCATCGTGTCAGCGGTCACATCAATGGCTTTCAAAATGGCCTGTTGCTGATTGGCTGCTTCATCAAAAGCCACCCCAGCTTTCACAGGCCAATTTTCTGGCACCATACCCTCGGAGTAAAGAAAGTCCTCATAGACAACTGGATCCATTGGCTGTTTGGCCAAATCGAGTAACCACTTTGCCTGTTCAGTCTTGGTGTAGCTTTGAACGTCCTTAAAGGCTTGCTGGTAGTCCGTAAAGAGTTCTTTGTTCGTTCCTCTTGTCATCGGTTCATTACTCACTTTCTGCTGGTACTCTTCTTCTAAACCTTTCACGCCAAAATTTTTGATTAGCATAGAGGCAGAACGCTTGTCTTTACGAATCTGTTGATCATGAAAAGAAAAAAGCAGTTTCTGTTGGTCTGTATAATTCTCCGATAACGCCTCCGATGAAAGTTGTATCTTGGGATCAAATGTTTTAGCATACTCGATAAAATCGACCGCGTCCGCCTCGGCTACCTTTTTCCAATCAATTTGATCATAAAATTCTTCTGCGACAGCGCCGTTCAGTTCACTTAGTTGGCTAATAGTGTAACGATACCCATCATCGGCCATATATTCTGGGTCAAAACCCGCTTTTATGGCCTCGCTAAGTACGTTTTGTTCAGACTCATCTACATTTGTCGCGCTTTGCAGAAATTCTTCTGCTGGTAAGTTTACATAGTGGTTAGTGATTACTGCGGCACTATCCGCGAATAGTTCATCGGTGTAGACGTCCATGTTAAAGTCGGGTTCATCAGGAAGCCTCTTTACGAACTCAGCTCTGACATCTCTATACAGCCTATCTAGATCGAGGTGTTCGTTAAGCAAAACGATATAATCATCGTCTTCAAAAGTAGTCTCAAAAAGAGAATTCACGTTTCCCTCTAAGGTACTTTTATTAAATCCTTTTGATTCAAGATACTCGTCAGTTATTGAGTCTTCAGAATCAAGGATTTTTGGATTCTTGTCCCGCTTCGCTAGTTTTACGACGTCGTTCCAGTCTTTCACGTTTTCCTGTCCTGAGTTTTGTGGGACCTCAGCCGATACTTCCAAATTGTTCCAACCAATATTTTCCGTAAATTGCTGGCCAGCTTGATCATTATCAACGGCCAAGTCAACTTGAATCGCTTCCTTCTCGTAGGTTTGCTTGTCATTAAGAAAATCAAGTAAACGACTCTTCTGTTCATTGGCCATTGACGGGTTCAACCAGTCCGCCACGGCATAACTAATTGCGCCTTTCTTGAGGCCATTAGTGGACACTAACAAAGTATCTTGTATGTCTGCTCGATGAAGTTGATAATAGCTCATCAAGTCGATGGGCGACTCAAAGGCTTTTACCTTTAAAGGTCGCTCTTGAGGGTTCTTTGACGGTGAGCCAATGGCGACGCGAAAACCAGCATAGCCGTTACCAAGATTGCGTTTGAGGTGTTCTCGTTTGCCATAAGCTTCGTTCTTCCAAACGCCTTGCAAGGAAACACCAGCCACTTCTCCATTTGATAGTCCTTTAAAGACCAACACCGGTTCGGACTTTTTCTTTTCAAAATCTGTTGTGTAAGAGGCCTGGGCTAAGACCCCTTGTTCCTTGAAGAAGTCGATGGTTTCTTGCGTTAAGCCCCGTTCTTCGGTCAGGTACTTTTCGCCAGCGTTCATGACCTTGTGTTCTTTAAGTTTGTATTCAAAGGGCGCTCGGGGGGTTGCTGCTTGGTTAGCCTGAGCAGAAGGAATTCCTTCCATCTCACCCAGAATCTCCGTGGCCTCAATGAAGCCAACGTCGCGAACCATTTGGACCAGCTTTAAGGCGTCGCCGCCATCACTGCGTGAGTTCCAATAAAAGTTGTTCTTGTCGGGCACAAGGACTAGTGAGTCATGTTCAGTCCATTGATAGGAACGCCCAGTCTTTTCGAGTTCCATATCTAACTGCTTGGCGACGTCGATGATGGACATTGTCTTGGCCCGTTCAATTAGTTCACTACGTTCTTTAAAATTCATATCATCTCCTTGTTATTTAACTCCACTGACCTGACCCATATCGACAAAACCAATGGTTGGGTCAGTTACAGCGGCATATTTCATACGCTCATAATCATCTTTAAAGCGCTTGTAGCGATACCAGTTTTTATCCTTTGGACTATTAGCTAATAAGTCCTTACGTGGGTGTTCCAGTGTGTCATATTTATCGTCCATATAAACATTGCGGCCATTGACAAAGACCAGTGCTTTTCGGTTATCTAACCGGGCTACTTCATCTGGCGTCAAAAGGTCACGGGCTTGCGTTTGTCGGTTTTCGGAACCATTTCGTCCGCTGTTAATCGAGTGATTTCGGATATTGATGGTTTGCTTTCCAGCACGCTGGGATAGATACTCAGTGGTTTCTTTTTCATTACCACCTAGGAAAATTAAAGTGTCGGCGGTCGCTAAAAGTCCAGCCCAGCCCTTTTGATACATCGTTTTTAACTGGTCTAAGGCCTGCAAAATAATCACCAAAGACATCTCACGTGATCGTAAGGTGGCCAAGGCTTTGTCGATATGGGGCATTTTCCCAATGTTGGCAAACTCATCAAGCCAATAACGAAAATGCAATAATGGCTTATCATCTTTGGTCTGCCGAATCCCTTCGTTGACTTCATCAACCTTTCGAGACAAAACCGTTATCGAGGTGGTTACTAACAGTGAGGCCAAGAAGTTATAAGAAGCTGAGATTTCTGGAATATGCACAAAGACCGCCGTCTTCTTTTCATTCCAAGACTCAATGTCCATGGTGTCCTTGTTGATCATGTCGGTGACTTGCTGATGATCGAAACTAGCAAAGACCGAAACGGCATTCCCAATCACACCAGCTTGTGTTTCTGGTGCTGCGGCAATCGACTTAAAGTTCTTAAATTGTTTTCCCGCATAGTTATTAGGGTGGGACTTTTCCAGTTCAGCGAACAACAATTCCGTATCACTAGGTTCCTCATCATCGCCGTCTTTTTGCAGGCCACGCAAAAGTTCGGTCACCATGGAGATGTCTGCTTGATAGTGATTATCCCGTGAGTCGTACCAAAGTAAGGCAATCAAAGAACGCACCAACATATCCGAGGCAAGTTGCCAAAAATCCTTCTTACGGTCTGAGTCTTGGATTGCAATGGAGATACTGTCCAAAACCCGATCGACATCAAGTTCAGTGGGCATGTAGTTGAAAACATTAAATTGGTCCGAATCCGTTAAACGAGAAAGATCAAAGACCTTAATTTGATAGCCCTGTTCCCGCAACATGGTTCCAAGCTCACGGACTAAGAGACGTTTGGGGTCGGTGACCAAAAAGCTCGAATTCATTTGCATTAGGTTTGGCTTTAAGAAGGTAAAAGTCTTTCCCGAACCAGCCCCACCAATCACAAACATGTTTTTGTTGCGCTGTTCGGGTCGTGGTAGGTTTCGATTGAACAAACCCATACGACCGTGTTGTGACAAAATCAAATTATTGTCTGGTACAGGGTCTTTGAGCCGGTCCATTTCAGCTTGGGTGGCGTAACGGGCCGAACCATGTTCTTCCCCGTTTCGATAAATCCCACGATCATTGCCATGGGCATAGAGCATGAGACCCAACAAAAAGCCCAACATCGCCGTGATAATTCCGGCAAGTGTTGGCATGAGATAAAGGGGCCAATGAGCCAACATGTTTCGTACTTCTAATGTGTAACTAAACAGGGCCATCTCTTTTTCACCAAAGGTTTGCCCTGGTATGTGACTGACAAAATTACCTGCCCAATAAAAAAGGACAGCTAGGAAGCCGCCCAAAATCAAGTGTGGTCGTAGTCGTTTTTTATAAGGTCGTTGTGGGTCCATCTTATCTTCCTTTCATCGTTTGCCGCATGGGTTGCTTTGGTCGCGCAGCTTGTTTGTGCGGCTGGGCAGCTCGTTCGGCTCGTGCTTCCTTGACACGATCAGCGGCAGTTATTGGACTCTTTTTATTTAAGCATTCCCACAAGTCGTGGTCTGTATTTTGAATATCTTCTAACATGTCGGCCAGGGCCGAACGAATTACTCGTTCATTGCGTACTTGAAAGAAGAGCTCTGTTCGGTCCCCATTCTTGGCATAGGCAAAGGGAACCCCTTTTTTCGCTAAATATTTCTTCAATTCTTCCAAGTTAGCCGAGGTGTTAAAACTATCTGGCAAAGTTACCACATCTTTCATCGACTTTTCAGCCATAAAACGATAGAGTTTCTGTTCACCTTCCATCGGGCGCGCCTTTAGCCAAAGAACACGAGTAAGATCCCGAAGTTCCAATTTAGTCAATTTTGCTAGGGCCTCTAAAATGCCTTTAATCGAGGTCTCTCCTACTGAGAAGAAACGGTTCATTACTTGTTGTTGTTCCATTAGAATTTCCTTTCTATAATAAAGGTCTTACCAAGACACGGTTCGATTGTCCTTCTCGGCGTCTTCGACTTCCTTAATGGTTTCGTCTGCCTTCTTTTCAGACTTTTTCTTTTCTTCAGACTTCTTCTTGTCGGCCTCTGTCTTGTCATCGCCATGGGTCTGCAAGTAAGAGAACCAGTTTAAGGCTGCTTGCACACGTTCTTGTGTCTTGTCTCCTGGGTTTCCTTCCCAAGATTGTTGGAACTGGATTGCCAAGGCGCCGACGTCGGTGTTTTTAGTTGAAAGGATACTCTTAGCAACGTTGGCACCACTATCCGCCTCTAGCATGAAGTCAATTTGTAGGGTCAAAGAATACCATTTCTTGTTCTGGGATTTAGCGTATTCCCGCAAAGCCGTGTTTCGGCCACCAGGTCCTGGGGCCACGTCCGTCCATTGTCCAAGACCTAGGCCTCGATGAATGATATTTGGGAAACGGCCATCATAAATTTGAGGGCCCCCCATGTTCAACCAGTTATCATCGTCCCAAGAATTATCACTGGAACCCACTGGCGCTTTCAGATAATCACCTTCCGCACGCTTTGGATTGATGTTACTTTCAACAGCGAAGTTTCCAATCATCGCTGCGACCCCTTCCATGGAGTAGCCCTTATCTTTTAAGTGCTGCCAAATAGTGAGGGCACGGTCTTCAGTCTTGGAAGATGGGTCAAAGTCATCATCAACAACCGACGTAAACTGCAAGAACTCAACGTTTCTAAAATAAAAACCAACGTTGGCTGAGAACCATTCCTTTTCATAACCGTTCCAAAGTTTGTACTGCAGCTCTAGCTGATTGGAGCTAGCGTCACCTAGTAAGTCGCCCTCTTGAATTTCTTGACCTTCATAAGCCCTAAAGTTGGTCAAACCATCAACCACTAAGTCATGGCTTTTATCGAGGAATATCTTAATGGCATGGTCATTTAAGACCGAGACTTTACCAGCCACTGGCGCCTTAACAGCCTGATTAGGAGTCACAACAATCGTGTTGCCATCATGGAGTTCAGTTTTGTCGTTGACCTTTTCATACCCATAACGACGAGCAATTTGGACCGGCTTATCTTCTGGATTATCCTGCATGTCTGCCAGTTCATGTCCCAAAACCGAAAATCCCATACGACGGGAGGCGTCGATGTCATCACGAGTGTCGGAGCTCATGATAAACCAAGGATTTTGGATAATGTCGGCCGCCTTTTCGCCGTCCTCATTTTTACCGTCCATCAGTTCCTGTGAGGTCAGCACTTTCGATTTCTTGTGTGTTTCTTCATAGAGCTTAGTTAAGACAACCGGGTAAGTCCCCTTATCATCGAACTTGCGCAGTTTCTGGTAACCCGCGCCCTGGTTAGTATCCTTTGGATCGAAGTCACCAAACATACCGTTTAACTGGAACATAAAAGGCTGCCAATCGGTAAAGTAACGGTGTGTTTTATCAGTGTGTTCAGCGTCTTCTTTTGTCAGAGCTAACCAGGTTTCGTTAATCTCTTGATTATCCTGTTTAAGACCAGGCATACCAGTTGCACCGGCTAAAATCAAAAAGAAAGTACAAATTCCAATGAAAACCCAGACAATTTTAGATTTTAGAAGCCCCTTACCAAATAGATCGCCAAAAATGTTTTTAAAACGCCGACCCAAGAAGCGTCCAATTTTCGTCGTCTTCTTGTACCGGCCAGCAAAACGGCGTGCCTGTCGTCGCATTTTGACTTGCAACTTCCGACGGGCTTGGCTGGTCTGCTTGCGCAAGCCAAAAAATTGTTTTTCATAAGGTGTCTTTTGAAAGCCGCGACCGCGTAATAGATTCTTGGTTCGAACAGCCCCATCATAAGGAATCGTGACGAGGTTTTTTCCAACTTTACCAGTCACCTTTCCGGTACTTTTGGCTACCCGCCCATAATATTTTCCTTGTTGAACCTTATCGTAAGTATCGACTCCTTCAGCTAAGATGTCATCGTTTCGTAATTGGGCTTTTAACTTTTGCGCAGAAGAGCTGGTGACCTTATGTTGCACCCCCGTCTTGATACTAGTTTTAATCCGATTGCCTAAATAGGTATCATCTTGTTTTTTGAGGCGCTTATTGACGTTCTTAGCATTTTTCGTTTCCATATTGCTAAAGACGTTTCTTTTTTTAACCGCGTCAAGACCATGTCGTTTGACAATCTCTTTTTCCCGTTCTTTACGGGTTTTACGTCGCTTTTTAAATTCGGCTTTTGCTTCTAATCGAGATTGACGTGGACTCGCGCCATCAATATCTTTTAACCGTCGTTCCAGCCGTTGCTTTTGCGTGCGTCGGCTTGAAAACTTACGTTTGATCCTATTATCCTTTTCTGATTTCACGGTCTCGTCTCCCTCTTTTTTATGTATTAAAAAAGCAGCCATAGGCTGCCTTTTTACTGTGTTTAATGACTAAATAACGCCAGTGCGTCTTTGATTTTTTGTTCAAGCACTTCCTTTTCCTTCTGACGTTGTGCTTGTGCCTTTTCTTCATCAGCCAAACGTTGTTTTAGCGTGATGGCTGCCTTATCAGCAAGCTCAATCGGCAAGTTCTTCTTCAAAGTTGTTAAACGCTTTTCGGCGTCAGCTTCAATTTGACCGATGGCATTGTCGTGGCGAGCATTTTCACTAGATACTCGTTCTTGACGTTCCTGTTCAATCTCAGCTTCAGCTTCATGTTGGGCCTGTTGCAATGCTTCGGCCGATTCCAGTTTCACTGCTTCGCGAATTTCTGCCGTACGATCAACGTCAATCTCTTTGGCCAACTTATTTTGTTCAGCCTTTAGGGACTTAATCACATTGGCGACTACATCGTTTTCAGGATCGAGAATCTGGTCTTGTCCCCTTTCCACATTTGTCGCGCTTTGTGGTACTTCTGCTACATTTGTGGAACTTTGTGGTATTTCTTCCACTTTTGTCGCGCTTTGTGGTGCTTTTAATGGTTCCTGTGAACGAATGATTTCTTCTTGTTCCCGCACGCGGCGGCGCAGCGCTTCTAATTCCTTGCCTTCATTCTCGGTAACCTGGCGACGCAAGCTTTCAATTTCTGATTCTTTTTCATCGTTATTAGAAGCGCCGGCTACATTTGTCGCACTTTGTGGTACTTCCGCTACATTTGTGGTATTTTGTGGTATTTCTTCCTCAAAGGGTCCGTCTTGTCCCACCTGTGTTTCCTCTTCATTCTTTGCTAGTAACCAATCAGCGTTTGACTTCGGTTCACTCTGTTGTACAGGCTCGTCGTCATCAGTGGGCTTTGGTTTTTGCGCATAGTAGATCAGTTCTTTGAACTTACGGTCCGCTTCCTCTTGATCGACTTCTTCGGGTTCATAAGGGTCAATCTTGCTGTCATCGGGAATGCCATGAATCAAGCGCTTATCATAAGGCAGACGTTCTTTGCCATAAAAGCCATCCATGAGTTCGTCAACTTCCACTTCTAACGGTAAGTTGAACAGTTCGGCAAACATCACGACGCCGTCTTGATTTTCTTTCTTGGCCACGATTTGGTCCGTCTCGTTGGAACGTTCCAGAAGCTGACTCAAGCTTTCAATTTCATTGGCGAGGTCCTCCGGACTTGGAAAATCAAAATCTTCCACCGTTCGTCCAAAGCGAATCGAATAGGTCCATACGTCATCGCCACGCTTCTTGTTCTTCTTACTCTTTTTACCCTTGCTTCCTACGCCCGGGAATAGCCAACTAATCAGCCCCATGTGCTCGCTCCTTTGCCTTCTCTTCAATAATCGCTAACAAGTCTTCTGGCTTAATATCGTTTTCGGCCATGGTTTCTTGCAGCAACTGTTCGTTTAGTTCTTTTTGTTCTTGCTTCTTAAGTTCTAGCCTTTCTTCCAACTGCTCGACTTCTTTGTCAACTCGTTGTTTCTTGGACAAGGTGCGTCCTGACTTCTTCGCCATCTTTACCTCCAATAAAAAAAACTCAATTCAAATTGAGTCTGACTTAATCTGCTATATCGTTGTTGTCATCTTTGACCGGCGCATTGTTCCGTTCTTGTTGAACATTTTGCTGGTTCTGCGTGTCGGTGTTATCCGTCAATTTCTTAGGGCGAATATCATTGACCTTCAACTTGCCGTTTTCGTTAACATAGGTCAAAAGTAGCGTGGCCGTCTTGTGTTGACGAACGCCAGTTGAACGATCATCTTTCTTCGTCAATGATTGGTTCACATAATTAACCGTTACGATGGCTTGATTCTTATCAGCGTCAATGAAAATATCAGCACTTTCAAATTCTTGGTCGACGACAAATCCTTTATAAACCGCGTTGGTTGGCTGGTCTTCTGATTTGACCGCGTTCTGATAGGCGTTTTTGGTCATGTAATCTTGATAGCGACTACGGTTTTCACCTAAATCCTTCCGCGTATAATAAGCCATCAAAAAATTCTTGACGTTCTTAGAGCTAAGCTCTGTTGAACTGGTCGTTTTCGTACTAGTTGTTTTAGAACTAGACTTATGCGACGGCGTAATCACCGCACTGGTAAAGGCCACTCCTAGAACCAAGCCCAAGAATAAAGTACAAATGGTCTTAACCTTGGCTTTCAAATTGAGTTTCTTTTTATCTAACATTATTCTTCCCTCTCTTAAACACGAATATCGGTATTTAATAACTCAAAGAGTTGTGTATTTTTTGGAATCTCATTTTCAAAAGGAATCATGATTCCATCAACCTGAATTAAGCCCGTTCCCTTTGGTGGACGACCACCACAGAATTGGCTTAGTAGAACTGAATCATAGCCTAAGGTTTCTGACATCATTTGTAGGTCAGGACCTTTTTGCCGTAACAAAATCATAAACTCGGTGTTCGATACCATCTTCTGACCAGCGTCCTTGCTCAGCAAAGTAATGATATTTTGCGTGATACCAGTTGGAATGGCACCATATTTTCGGACACGCGCCCAGAGGTTTGTAAACCATTGGGCATTGGCGTCGGTTTCAAAATTAACTTGAATTTCATCAAAGTAAAGCCAAGTGGTGGCTTTGTTTTGGTAAGACACCACTTGTTTCCAAATCTGATCCAAAATAACCTTCATAGCAAAGGGTTTCATCGTCGAGTCCAAACTCTTCGTGTTGAAAATGATAAAGCGGTTGGACAAGTCAATATTCGTTTCGTAAGCAAAAATGTTCTGCGCCCCCTTGGTGTAAGGAAACATGGCGTTTGATAATTCGCCGGCAGCTTCATCTTGTTGCTGGTCCAAAACGTCCTGCCAATCCATTAAGGTTGGCTTAGGATAGCGTTCATAGGTCATTTGAGTGACGCGATCAATAATTCCTCGTTCACTAGGAGTCAAAGGCATGACATCAGAGAGCAACGAGATTAACAGGTTAGTCTTTTCCTTGTAAAGGTCCAACTTACGATCTTCACTATCGAGGTCATCACGGTTGGGCAAGTCTAAGATATTCAAGTGATTATCAGTTCCGGTCGAAATATCCAAGATCTCGGCGCCTAAAGCACGTCCAATTGGCAGATACTCGGATTCAGGGTCCACAATAACAATTCGATCATCGGGGTGGTTCAGCAAAGTGTTCAGGATTTGATACTTGGTGGCCACTGACTTACCAGAACCAGAGGACCCCAAAATCAATCCAGATGGAGTGATCAATTCGTCTCGGTTCTTTCGGTCAATGGTAATCAAGTTTTTTGAGATTTGGTTTTGACCAAAGAACTCACCATGGGGACTTTGCAATTCCACAGAGGTAAAAGGAACCTGAGTGGCCACGTTCAAGGTAGTCATGTCCCGCATGAACTCTTTTGTTGGCAGCTTGTCTAACACCGCGTGACCAATAGGCAAGACGGTGTTAAAGCCTTCTTCTTGATAGTTGTATACACTTTCAATGTTAACTCCCTGCCCTTGCCCAACTCCCTTAATATCGGTGGTTGCGGTGCGTAAATCTTCTTTGGAATCAGCCAAGACCATGATTGTAAAGGTTCCAGAAAAGAGCTTTTGCGTATTGTCCTTAAAGTCGGCCTGCAAGGCTGCCGTCGAGTCTTTAATTTCCAAAGCAGCGCCCGAAAGCATGTCTTCGCCAATTCCGTCTTTAAAGTTATCTTTTTGTTGCCGGCGCATATCAATCTTATTTTGCGTGGCAATCGAATTAACTTTCCGCTTAGTTTCTTGCATGTTGTATGGTTCTGCATGAATTGAGATGACCATTTCACGGTTCAACCTTAGTAACTCACGGATTAACTTATCTTCCATCAGCTTGGGGTAATCATGGATATACATAATTCGGGCAAATTTCTCATTTATCTTCAGATAGCCTGAGTCAATGTCCATCGTCTTAGAGGCAACCGCGTCCTTATTACTGGTGGCCATGTCCAGCGACCGAATTGGTAACTCGTCGCCAGGGTTAGTCATGAAGTTCAGAACATGCGCGCGTTGCTTACCATTGAGACTTTCAAAACGAAGATCAATTCCGTTTTCTTGAAAGCGTTGAGTAAAGTCCTTAGCGGCCTTGTTAATATCTTTTTCGCCCTCTTCAGCAGTCCGTGAATCAGCGGACAACGTAATATACCGGCGAACTTGGAATTCGTTTTCAGACGTCGTAAACTTTTGCGCCATAATTTGATTGATTTCGGAACGATAAACGTCATTTTCATCACCAGTCAAAGGCATGAGCAGGTTTTGAATGGCTCGTTCCCCCACTCGTTCGTTGACAACCGTTAGTTCAAAAGCGTCATGATGATCTAAGGAGTTCAGCGCTTTGGCATAAGATAAAACAACACCATCTTGTTGAGTCTCGCCGGCAGCTTCATAAGCCACATCGTTTAGTCGATATTGACGTGAAAATTGATTTTCAGCCACTTTAATTAGACCGTTATCGTAGAGCCGTTCAAAACGCAAGGTATCTTGGGTACTGGGCTTTAATTTCTCAAGACGTGCCTTTTTTCGAGCTTCTCTTGCGGATAAGCGGGGCTTATTTTGTTTCTTTTTTTTCTTGGTAAACACGATTAATCCCTTCCTTTATTTTTTTCAGTTGATCGAAAGCGTCGTTCTTTGACGATGAAGTAAAAATCCAGACTTCGTTTGATTTTGGGCCAATAGCCAACCCACTTCAACATGACGGGTAGTAGGAAAAAGATGGCCAGAATAAAGGCGGTGAAGTGACGCAAAAGTGGTGGAACAAAGATTTCGTCAACAACAATGGCCGCACAAATTGGCAAGGCCTTCAGCCCTAATTTAAATTGTTGCTTGGTGACTAAGCCATTAAACATACGCGTCTCGTATTTCGATAAGTCAGTATAAAATTCACTTTGGGCCATGATTAAACTCCTAACAGTCGGCGACTAAGATTTTGTGATCCAATGATGACAAAGACGACGGCAATCAATTTCAAGAATGCCCCCATGGCAACCGGAACCCATTCTCCGAAAGTAACGGTTTCCGAAAGGCTGTCATCTGATAGAAACATTGGATAGAGCTTCAAGACGATAATTAAGACCACACTTTGTAAAGAGATGGCCATAATTTGTTTCCAGAAGTTGATGACCACCGACTTGAAGTCCGTCGTCATACCCAGTGACACAATAATCGGCGAGATCGCCTTGAAAATACAAAGGGTAATAAAACGCAGGAAAATCAGGATCTTCGCCAGCAAAGCAATACCCACAAAGGCACAAGTGTGCAAGGCAAAAATCGTATAGAACAAGGGCTTTTGTGCCCAGTTCATTTTCACTTTCGACGCTTGAAACAAGGCATTTTCTTCGGGACCATTGTGTCCGGATAAGCCACCGGTTGTGGCCACATTCTTACCAATCACATTCGTCACCCAAAGCACTGCGTCAATGATTTGAGAAGCCAACATGATGGCGAGAAAGGTTAAGACATACTTGAGTGCCATTTGCATAATGATTTCTGAGTCAATGGGTGTCCCCTGTGTTTCGCGAAAGCGCTCACTCGTTTTAGTGAATTCGACTAAAAAACAGACGCCTAAAATGGCCAAGGCAATTGGAATCATCGAGTGGGCAATGGCTTGCACCCAATCATTGGTATTTGAGTTATATTCAGCCATTGATGACGTTAAGTTATTTAACTCATCTTTACTGATGGTCGATTTAAATAAAAGCATACATTCTCATTCCTTTCTTCATGCTTATGTAGCACGGGCCTCTCACCCCGTGCGGGTTTTAAGGAACCGTCCTGTATCTTGTATGTGTTAGAAACTAATCGAACTGAGTGTGGCAATGATACTTGCCGTGACACCCGTTGAGATAGCGGCCATGACCCCACCGTTAATCATTCCTTTCAAACCAGAATCAATCTTATTGGGATCGTCGTTCTTGTTTCCTTCAGACCATTTTTGGTAACCAAAGAGCACCCCGGCCAATCCAATAACAACCAAGACACTTCCGGTAATACCAATTAAACGTGTAACAAGTTCCATGAGGTTAAAACTCTCTTTCTTTTCAAATTAAAAAGCAACGAATAATTTATTCGTTGCTTTGAGTAATATTGTGAGGCTTGTTTAGGCAGCTTTTTTAGTCATAGCCAAACGTGCTTTCTTACGCTTCAACTTTTTAACTTTGGCAAAGTTACCTGAGACAAAAATTGCGCCCGCTGTAGCCGTTGCCAGTGCCAGCAGCGTAACCTTCTGGTTAGAATCTTTCTTTCCCGTTGATGGAAGAGCAGCGCTACGTGTTGACTTTGTAGCAGTGGCCGGCGTTGAGTAAGTAGACTTACCAGTCTGGCCCACTGATTCGGCTGCTGGCGCTGTTTGTTGCTCAGCTACCGATTGCACCGAGGTCTTGACTGGCGTGGCTTCTGTTGGCTTAGCAGTTTCCACCTGTGTTGTTGGTGTGACCACCGGTTGCGATGGTGCAGGAGTTTCTTGAGCTTGCGTTTGCTTTTGACTTGTTGTGTCCTGGGTCTGTGTTTGCTTTTGTCCCGTTGTATCTTGAGTCTGCGTCTGCTTTGAAGTGCCCGTTTCAGGATTTGTCACAGATTGCTTCGTTTCGGCAGGCTTAGCAGTTGGCTCTAGTTGCTGCTGTTGCTGTTGTTGCTGTTCCTGGTGGGTTTCAACCTTCGTGTCGCCACCATCTTGGTGCTGGTTCTGATCAACCTTGGTATCGCCGCCCTTTTGAGTTTGGTCAGTCTTACCGTCTTGCTTTTGATCTTGATCCTGCTTCTGGTCTTGCTGTTGCTGATTGTTATTGTTGTTATTCACCACTGGGTTAGCGGTTGCATTCGACTGGTTATTATTGGTGATGTTAATAACCGGTTGATTGTTGCCACCACCATTGCAGTTCTTCGTGTCTTCTGACTTATCGAAGAGGAACAACTTTGACAGGTAGACATTACCTGTGCCTTCATCAATCTTAGAAACAGGGACCGTCATCTTCTTTAGCGGAGTAGACTGTCCCTTTTCCGTCACAGTAAAGACATAAGCCGTCTTGTCCGCATTTAGCTCAATATGGACATAGAGCGGATCAATATGCTGGTAGCCTTCAGGCGCATTTTCTTCCCACAATTCGTAATCACCGTAAGAGATATTGTCGAATTTGTAGTATCCATCATAGCCATTTGCGTCCGTATGAGTTGTAACTGTTTGTTTCTCACCCTTTGTGCCGTTAATTGGGATCAGAGAAAGTTGGATACCATCATAACCAGACTGAGACTTACCACTTGGCGACTGTGTGTACTTGAAACCATCGAAGGAGAAGTTAATCACTTGTTCCTTAGACGTTTCCTCGTTGGTTACAACCGGCGTGTACTCGTCCTGGTAGTTGATTGAGAACTTGTATTGTTCCTTATCTTTTTGATAACCCTCAGGCGCCTTGGTTTCTTGCCAGTAATAATCACCCAGTGCTAAGTGCTTAACACCAGCTTGGTTCAAGTCCTCATCAATGCGCAAGGTAACATTGTCACGGCTGACCTTCTTACCCACTGATACTTCAGGGGTCGGCTGTCCGGCTTCGTTCCACTTAACCGGCGTACCATCAGCGTGATAGAGCGTATACTCTGCCCCAGCAAAGGTCGCTTTCCCTTGTGTTTTATCACCGGTCTGCTTGTCTTGCTTAATTACAGACGTTGAACCAGTTACTTCTTGGTTCGTATCGCGAGCCAAGTCAGCAACCAAAGCCACCGTTTGTCCCAGATACTTCAAGGTCACCTTCTGTGGTTTAAAGGTCTTCACAAAGCCCTTGGAAGCCTTACTTTCAGTGACAACGTAATCACCAAGTGGCAAGTTAGCGTCCGTTTCAGCATGACCATTTTCATCAGTCGTGATGTGTGCGACAACCTTACCAAGTTCATTGTTTTCGTGAACGTCAAATTCGTTGCCAGCTAGTGAGTAATTCCCATTCCATAGCTTCTTGTCTGATTCCTTTCCAGACTTGTCAACGACAATCTTCCCCTTCACTTCTTGGTTAGTCCCATCAGTCATCGAGAGCACAACCTGCTTATCCTGTCCGGCATACTTAATTTCAACCGTACGAGGTTCAAAACTTTTTACAAAGCCCTTAGAAGCTTGTACTTCTTCAACTACATAAGTACCCAATGGGAGATCTTCGCGGGTATGCGCATAACCATTGGCGTCGGTAGTAACTTCCGCCACCACCTCACCATTGATGTCGCCCTTATGAATCTTGAAGACGTTTCCCGCTAGTGAGTAGTTGTCATTCCACATTTGCGTACCGGTTTCAGCTCCGGTCTTTTGAATGGTAATGCTACCCGTGACTTCCTTGTTCTGTTCAAAGGCAGTATCAAACACCACGGCCGTTTGCTCACCATTGTAGGTAAGTTGTACCTTTTGTGGCGTTGCCGTCTTGGCAAATCCTTCAGAGGCCTTCGTTTCAACAACTGTATACTTACCCAACTTCAAGTCAGACTTTGAGTAAGCTTTACCAGAGGCGTCTGTTGTCACATGGTCAACGACGTTGTTTTGTTCGTCCAAAATGTCGAACTCATTGCCAGCTAAGGTGTAGTGTTCATTGATCATGTTCTTGCCTGACTTCTCGCCGGACTTATCAATAATCAACTGACCCTTCACTTCCTGGTTAGTACCACCAGTTGAAGCAATAACGATTTCCTTTTGGTCCCCCTCATAGTTAATGTCCACCGTTTGTGGCACAAAGGTCTTGAGGTAGCCATTAGACGCTTTTACTTCTTCGATCACATAACGTCCAAGTGGGTAGTCCTTGGTTGTTTGAGCCAAACCATTGGCGTCCGTTGAGATTTCTTCAACGACTTCACCATTAATATCGCCCTTATGGATTCGGAAGACGTTATCTTTCAGCGAGTAGTTGGCATTCCACATTGAGGTACCGGATTCGGCACCTTGCTTTTGAATGCGAATAGCACCCTTTACTTCCTTGTTCGTTTCAAAGGCGGTATCAAATACTACTGGCATATCTTGACCGTTGTATTTCAACTGCACGTCCTTAGGCGTCGCCGTCTTGGCGAAACCTTCAGACGCCTTGGTTTCAACAACCGTGTACTTACCTAATGGCAAGTCCTTTGAGGCAGCTTTACCATTGGCGTCAGTCGTGACATGGTCCACAACTTTTCCAGTTGTGTCAATCACATCAAATTCGTTACCTGCCAAGGTGTAGTGCTCATTGATCATGTTCTTACCGGTTGTTTCACCAGACTTATCAATCAGAACACGACCCTTCGTTTCCTGATTGGTTCCATCAGTCATCGACAAAACAACTTGCTTGTCCTGGCCTTCATAGTTGATGTCAACGGTCTTTGGTTCAAAGGTCTTTTGGAAGCCCTTTGAGGCTTGAACTTCTTCGACTACATAACGACCAAGCGGCAAGTCTTCACGGGTCTTGGCATAGCCGTTTTCATCAGTAGTAACCGTATCCACCACTTCACCATTGATGTCGCCCTTATGAATCTTAAAGACGTTGCCAGCTAGTGAATAATTGTCATTCCACAATTGCGTACCGGTTTCGGCACCCTTCTTTTGAATGCTGATACCACCGGTAACTTCAGCATTCGTTCCAGAAGCCTTAACTTCCAAATTGTCCACTGAGTCAACGTTGACCGTGACAGGTTGGAAGGTTTTTGCCAAACCATTAGAAGCTTGTTTTTCGGTAACCACATACTTCCCAGCCGCAAGAATTGAGCCAGTTTCTGCATTCCCGTTCGCGTCCGTGGTGACTGTTGAAACAACTTCACCATCAGCCGCGTCTTTATGGACTTCAAAGACGTTGTTCGCCAATGAATAGCTACCATTTGTCAGGTCCTTAGTCGAAACACCACCATTCTTGAGAATTGACTTATCAATCTTCAAGTTGGCTTTTTTTACATTTACTTGTAGATCTGCAGAATTACGACTAGGATCTTTGGCAGCAAAGACTGGCTGTTGTGGGTTAGACAAGTCGTTGCCGACGTAAGTTCCATATACATAATAAGGTTGATCGGATAAATCTCGCGCTGTATTCTTTAAGCGGATTGAACCGTTCTGTGCGTCAGTAGTAGCATTGACGGTTAAGTCGTTTCCGCTAATGGAAGCAGAAAGTCCATTAGATCCATCAATGTTCTTAAACTGTTGCAAAACACCGTTAGTATCCGTCACAGTACTGGACTGACCGGCTAAGATGTTCAATGGTGCCGGAGAGAAGTTAGGACGTTGTCCCATGGCGGCGGCATTGTTCAAAATCTGTTCGGCCTTAGTAATGGCACCAGCACCGACAACGCTGGAATCCCAACCAGTAATGGTCGCGCCAATGGCATTGTGCATATCGGCTGAGTCAATTTTATCGGAACCAGCCATTACACCTGGAATACCATTTTGGCCAGTGATAATGGACCAAACAACCAATTGTCCAGCGAAATAAGTCTCACTGTCATGCGCTGCACCTTGAGCTTGCGCTAAATAGGCAGCGTTGTTGATCAAGTTCTGTTGTTGCTTGGTCAATGATTGCCAATAGTTCGCAGTTAAATCTTGTTGCCCCTGGGCGCTTGAGGCGTATTCGCCACCCTTCAAGTGAGCAAAAGGATTGATACAAAAGACAACTTGATCATTCACTCGAATATTCAAAACCGGGTCATTGTGTCCATCAGAGAATTGAATATGCCCTTGAATTGGGTGCGGGCTGGCAAAGGAGACCTTGCCATCTTGTGGCAACTCATCGGCATGAGTCGGCCCACCATTAATAGCGCCAATCGTTGCCAAGAAAAGACTGGATACCATCGCAGTTACCCAAAATTTTCCTGACTTATACAGCTTATAGTGCTGTCGTGGTTGTGCGTTTTCCATAAGTAATTCCTTTCAAATAAAAAAGACACTCCATAGAGTGTCTTTAAGTAAGCTAATTATTAATATGCACCATAACTATAAGGTTCCATATCACCTTTATCCCACATGTGGGTATTCATATAGTCAGTGGTGGTGGTCTCAGCGTCCTTCATTGTGTTAAAGTCCGTTTTTGTCCAAATAACATCACCCTTTTCATTCTTAACCCAACCAGTATAGGTACGGGCTGTTGTTGAAGTGGTAGGGGCGGTTGTTTGGTTAGTGTTAGTAGCTGCTGGTTGCGCTGTTTCTTGCTTTTTTTCTGGTTCTGGCGCTGTTGTGACAGTAGCCGCAATCGTAGCTGGACTCTTATCAGCTTCCGGTGCACCACCAAAACCAGGGGTTGTCGCTGTCTTAGTACCTGGAACTCGAAGATAGAAAGTACCATCGTTTCCAAAATCATAGTTCGTGCCGTCAATAGTTACTTGACCTTGCACCGCACGACCATCTTGGTCAGTGTAGTAAGTCAGCCCCCATGCTTGACGCCAGCCAGCATTCTGACGAACCCCATTAATAAACCAGTAATAAGTGCCGGTATGGTAGCGGAACCCTGTGTAGAGTTCACCATCTTCATACCAACGATACCCACCATTTTGTGGTGAGTTATCCCAAAGATAACCTTGCAAGGGACGCTTGTAGTAAGTGTTGTCATCACCAAAGTTAAAAAGTTGGCCTGCTATAATACGGTTTCCTTGAACAGCACGGCCATCTTGATCCGTGTAGTAAGTCAAGCCCCATGCTTGGCGCCAACCTTCATTTTGGCGAACACCATCAACAAACCAATAGAAGGTACCCGCGTGATAGCGGAACCCTGTATATGGTTTTCCATCTTCAAGCCAGTTCCAGCCACCATTAGCAGTTGAGACTTCTGGTGAATAAACATAGCCGGTTGCGTGATTATCGGCTGCGTTAGCCGTTGTTCCGGCAAAGACCGCAGCGGCGGCTGCACCGGCAAGCAGAAATGATAATTTCTTGGTAAGAATTGATACGTCAAATGTCATCGTTTAAACCTTTTTCTTTTTTCTGAATACTTAGTAAGTTCTGTTGAAGAATAAACCTGATAACCTTCATAGGCATAAGATTGATCAAGACCTTTCATAAAGACGGCTCGACTCGTTGTTTGATTGGTCAAGGCGTCAGCTATGAGGGATTTTATCTCGAGGTCTTTAACTGGGCTACGCTCCATGGCGAAGAGATAATCATCTTTTGGAATTTTGGACCAATCGACCACCTTGCCTAAAGCAGCTTTTAGCATTTGATCCAGCCAGATACGACTCGAGCGACCATTACCTTCCCTAAAGGGGTGAAGAATGTTCATTTCCACATACTTAGCAATAATCTCTTGATAACTATCTTGAGGCAGTTTATCGACGGCTTCAATGGCCTCCGGCAAGTATAAAACGGGTGCAAAGCGAAAGTTTCCTTTGGCCAAGTTTTCCGTTCGTAACTGGCCGGCAAAGTCATAAATATCTTGGAACAAAGCATAATGAATTTCGGAAAGGCCTTGATAGCTTCCAACCGGAATACTTTCAATTTGGCCAGTATCGTATAACTCAATGGCTCTTTGCTTGGTTAAACGTTCCTCAGCCTCCGCTAACTCGGCAGAGTTATTAATACCTAATTTATTTTTAAGCATTGAAACCCCCTACATGAAGTTTGGAAAGACTGAGTGAACACAGAACCAAAAGACATAAATGATAATTGGCACGGCGATGAAAAGCATGAGAGCTAAGGCGGCTAATCCTAAAATGAACTGAAAGAGCAAATAAATCCCAATGGCAATCCAAACAACCAGCCGGAAAGGCAAGCATATCAGCCACCAAATAGCCCCGACAACATCATACCAATCCCAACTCCAGTCTAAGTAAAAACTAGGAACCGACCATTTTCTTTTTTTAGTCGGCTGGGTTTCTTCCGGGAAGTCCCAATGATCGAGATCATTTGGCATTCCTTCAACTGAGGACCAAAAATCGTCTGAGCTAATCGTTTGGTCATAACTCTTTCGTTTCTGATCATCACTCAAGGTCTCATAGGCTTCTTGAATGAGCAAGTATTTTCGCTCGGCGTCCGGTTCCTGATTAAGATCAGGGTGAAATCGTTTGGATAAGTTTCGGTACGAGAGCTTAATCATTTCCAGACTAGCTTTCTTTGAAACTTCCAAACGCTCATAGTAGTTTAGTGACTCTAAACTGCTCATAGTCTTATCCCTTCAGCTGCTGCTTATCAATCTCTTCCATGACGGAAGCAAGTTTCTCTGCGTTTTTTAACGTTAAGTTGTCGAGATTAATGGAACCGTTGCGTAACCGATAGATTCTAGATGGTTGCATAGCGGAACGTTTCCCTAGCTCGTAACCAGTCAAATCACTCTTTAAGGCTCTTTCAACTTCTTGTCTTAATTTTGAACTCATTGTTTTACCTCAGTTAATATGTTCAATAATGATTATATGATATATTGGCTTCATTGTCAATAGTGTACTTATCAAAAATATTTAACTGACGACTTTATGAGAGAACAATGCTAATCCTTCAAAACTAATTGGCCACTGTCATTTCTTAAAGCAACTAACCTCTTGCCAACCTTGATAGATTGAATCTCTTGCCATTTTTCTGACAATTTAAAGGCCATCCGTACCTCGTGCTCTTTACCGTGAATGATACCAATTTGAATTGGCCCAACCAGGCGATCTGCTCTCAGATCATAAATGATACCATCGTTTAATTTAGCGGTTGGCGTGATGTTTTGAGTATAGGCAATTTGTCGAATATCCTTTAAGCGCAGGGTCTTATTGACCCCCTCATTTTGATTGTTCATGATTCTTCTCCTGTTCATATAGTAGGCTAATGGCTTGATCCAACAGTCGTACTAAGGACAGACCAGATTCACGTTTCAATTGCATTAATTGATCGTAAGATTGGGTGCTAATCCGAACAGACTTTGTACCAGTTGCCGCAGAAAAGGCTGGTGAATCTTTTTTAGTCGAAAAGGGTGCCCGACTTTCAGATTCATTGTCAACCTTGTCTTCCAAGTAGCGTCCAAATTTGTTATTCGTCGTTGTCATGGTTATGCCTCCTCAATCACTTTTTCAAAAATATCTCGAATCTGGTCCTTTAAGTTCACATCGGACGTATCAAAGATTGCTTTATCGTCAGCGATTTTTGTTCTTCTAGGCAGATAGCCGAGATACTCTGGGTATTTCTGCAACTCAACTAAGAGATCTTTTGAAGCATTTTCAGATAAGTTAATCTTATTGGCAATCAGTGCCAACTTTGCTTCTGATTGGAAATCATCGTTTAAGTCATGCACAAACTTCTTTAAGGCCACTAAAGCCAAAAAAGAATCTTTAGAGGCCTCGGCCACACCTAGCACAAGGTCCGAAACAATCAAGGCGTTTTGAGTTAAAATCCCCTCATCATTCTCAGTATCAATCACAATGTAATCATACTTTTTGGTCAACTCTGTTTCGTTAAGCGCTAACCATTTGCCAAAGATATACTCTCGACGGCGTCTTGAGTTTAAACGTTCCTTTAACTGCTCGACGGAACTATGACCAGCAATTAAATCGAGATTCTTTGATAAGTTAATTGGTGAGACGTCACCATTTTCAAATAAATTGACGACTGTATTATTCAAATTAGTGTAAGAACCATAGCGATTGGTTAGGTTGGTGGAGTCATCAAAATCTAATAACAAGACGCGATGTTCTTTTTTTAAGTATTCAGCTAAGTTAAAAGCTAGTGTGGTCTTACCAGCACCACCCTTATTGACATTGACGGTAATTATTTTCATCATAAATCTCCTTTAGGTGCGCGTCGGGTACCATAGTTTCTCGTGGCAATCAAATGCCCCGCATGACGTTTAGCCACAATTTTGTGGCCTTGTGTCAATGTATACAGCTGCGAAAGTGCCTTGATAAAGGGCATTTTGAAGGCAACCGAGGCAGACATGCCATTAATGACGGCGTCTGTTCGGATAAAGTAAAAGCCATCGGCTTTTAACTTCCCCTTTTTCCCGTTCTTCAAGATTCCTTCCACGTTCCCAATACGTCCTAAACGACGAAGATCGTTAATGGTTAATTCGTGCATTTGATACCTCCTTAGGCATACACGGCCATGATTATGGCGTTAGCTATGCTCTTGACTGACTAATAATTATCAGCAAGGCGACTGCGTTTTTTACATACCGTTTTATAGTCTAGTAACGGCAAACTCCCCAAATTTTCTTTGGTGTTGGCTGCTGGACTGAGCGATTAGGCTCAGCATCCATCTCCCCTATTCACTTTATCCATAGCAGCACTAATCAGGACGATGGTTTTTATCAGTTTTCAATGTTCATGGACGGCTTTTAAAGCCTTCCCCGGGGCATGAATCTATCAAATTGTAAGGTTAACCAGGGACAATAATCGGTGTTATATTGTCGTTTGAATCTTCTTTGGTGTTATTGATAACACCATTTTTGCGCTTTATTTGATCACCATTCTTCAGAACAATAATCATTCTTGAATGATTACGATTCGAATTACTGAAGATAACTGTTCCCCCATCAATCGTTGCAAGTTTTGCTTTGTATGTGTCCGAAGACCTATCTTTATGGATAATTGATTTGTTCAATCACAGGGTCTATTCAAATGGCTCCGACTCCGGGAAGTTCTTTTTCATTTCAAGGTCAAGTGTTTCGCAACAACGCTGGATATAAACCATGTTTGCCGAATCATTATTAGCCGCTTTTGTGATTGCTTCACTGACAAGCAGGGCGCCGTATTGATTCTTTAGCTGTTCAAGCGTCCGTTTTTTAACTTGCGACATTTTAGACTCAGCTTCTTCGATGTATTGATCAACCAGTAAATCCATGTCCGTGTGCGCTTGCGTATATACATAGTCATCATCTTCATCATCAATAGAATTAATCTCAGTATGATTTAAGTCAGTATCACTATACTCAGTATCATTAGAGTGTCGTTTTGACACTTCTTGAAGTGTCGTTTTGACATCTCTTGAAGTGTCATTTTGACATTTCTTGAAGTGTCGTTTTGACACTTCCGCTTCTCCCAAGGCTTCTCCACTTTTTATTAGAGGATTTTCATCGTTAGCGACTCCAAGATAGAGTCGATTTGGTTTATTTAGCCCTTGACGAACCTCTTCTAGAAGACCGAATTTAGTCAGGTCGCGTTTAATTGCAATAACTTTTTTATTACCGCAACCCAAGATTTCTTGAAGAGCAGCAATCGTAAAAACAAAATAGATATTTTGTTCTTCGTCAATCCAACCATTTTTGAGTGATAACTCGAATCGGTCGCGCAAAATCGCATAGGCTATTTTTGATTCCAGCTTCATATCTTGATATTTTTCAGAAGTGAAAAAGACTTTTGGAAGGCGATAAAACTGTTCAAATGTTTTAACTTGTTCTAACGATATTCGCTGCATCATAACGGACCTTTGTTGATCTAAAAATCAACTTTTTCTAGTAATTTACTTAAAGTCATATTCATAGCCTTCGCCAATTTCTCAGCATTTCGCATGTTTAAATGCCGGCCATAATTGTTCTGCTCGATAGCAGAGATTAAACTCTGCGTCGTCCCTGCACTCTTAGCAAACTCAGTTTGTGACAGTGCGTGAGACTGACGATATTCCTTAACAAATACCCCAATATGTTGTTTCATAACCTGTAATCCTTAGTTAGAATGTAATTATTTTTCGATAAAAAAGTGCAAAAAAAATAAGCTAACAAAGTAGCTTATTCATCACACCTAAGTCGATGAGAACCGTTGCTGGACAATGGTTTAAAGCTCCCTTGTTAACTTTTATATTACAAGATACGATAACCTTATGTTAATTTGATATCATAGAGTTCCGTTAGATGTACTAATAAGCAGTTATTAATCTGATTTCATGGGTGCTTTTCAAATATTCGAATGAAAAATAAAACCGTTGATTCTTTTCATCGATTACAGTATTGAATTTTAAAACGTTCGAATTCAACTCAATATTAAAAATATGATTTGATATTGAATTTTTGATAGCGTTGATAAAATCTTGCTTGTCAGATATTCCCATGATTTTTAGAACATGATTTTTTTTCGTCTGCATATATCTATAAAATTTATCATCATCAACACGTATCGCACATTCTGGAATTGGTGTGGGATTATCAGAATCTATAAAATTCAATGCGTAATTTTTATTAATACTGTAAACTGTTAAAAAATAATTATATGTTAAAAATCGTGAATATAAGTATTCAGGAATATAAAGACAATTATACTCTGATAAAAATTCCTCCAGCATTGAGACGTAGCCTTTTTCAACAGATGGCATAATTATATTATTTTTCAACTTTAAACATTGAGCAGGAAGTAATAACCCAGACTTCAAAAATTCATTTCTGAATGTCCAATTCATTGCCCCAATATAAAACTCTTCGTTTTTTAAATTATAGTCTATATATTCCTTTTGTTTTTTGAGATGTTTGAAATTAATAATATAAAATAATCAGATTTATATGGTTCAATGCTTACATTTAATTGGCTATTTATGCTTTTGATGATATTTAAATAAGATTTTGAATCTTGAATTAGATCACCACTAAAAACACTATTACAAAACACTATTACAGCTTTTGTCAAAAAGGTTATCCTTCAATAATTCAAAAATTTTCTTGTAAATAACACCACCGTAATAATTATTTTTTATTTTAGAAATATCAAATAAGAAATAGTAATCAAAATGTTTTTTACCATCAGGTGGTATTAATCCATTTTTTAATTCATAATAATCTATTGATGCTTCTTTTAACTCTCTTTTTGTTTCAGTATATTCTCCAAGTAATTCCAAAAACATTTCTCTTTCAGAAAAGTTAGACAATTGTTGAATTACTTCTGAAAGAATATTATATTGATCGCCTAATGTAAATATTTTATAAGTGTACATAATGACCTTCTCGAAATTTTTAGCTACTGTTAGTTATTAGTGAGAAAATCATGCTACGAATTTAAAAATATATTTGAGATATTTAATGTGAAATTTAATTCACTACTTAGAAATCACATAGGTCGTTTCTCCTTATTTTGTCCAAAATAAGGAGAGTTCAAGATTGTTATTTCAACTTACAATCTTATCAACAAACTCCCTCTCCTTCATCTTTATCTTCCACACAAAATCCTCATAAGACGTCGCATCGTCAGGTATCGTTAGCCCACACTTTGTCACTATAATATCTTCGCTTGGATGGATATTATTTTCATACGTCATTCCTTTATTCAACCTCAACTGTAATGAATCCTTACCATTCTGATCAGGATATAAGAAATAACCTTTACGTGCATCAAATCTGAACATATAAGCTAGGACTTGCAAATAGTCACGATTTCCGATGTTGTTAATAGGCTTGTATTTAGCGTCTGCAATGATTCGATTGACAGTATCTTTACTGATGAAATCTGGATAAATTAAGCCAGCCTTGCTATTTTTTGTAGAGAATAACCACTGGGCACCATTTCCGCCTTTATTCATTGGGTGATAGAACTTATCTTTGATAAGCGAGTTGACATATTCTTCCCATAGCCATGCGCCATCGAAGAGAATGCCATGGACCTGTCTCGTACCGGAGCCAATCTGATGTTTTTCATGCTGTAAGATCATAATGCAGAGTCGTTGCAGTGATCGATACTCATGATAAAAAGCATGTGTGATTGGCTTTTTCTTATTTATCTGAATAATCTTGATTTTTTCTTGAGGAGAATAATTTTTAGTTGTTTCAACTATCGAATCAACTTCTTTTTTAACTTTTTTCAGCAAAGTCTTGCCATAGGCCTGATGTTTTATAAATTCAGTGGTATGACGGATAAGTTCCATCAAATAATTATCGTATGAAAACTCACGTTTGCTATAGGCGACTTTTCCAAGAAATGGTGTATTCTCCTTGATATGGCGGGGAATATCAATCTTTCCCTTGATGTTCGAATCATTATAGTTGTTATGGATATATGTCTTAAATACACCCTTTCTCATTGCTGATTTTAGGTAGCACGGGAACAAAAAGACAAGTAAGTTAAATAGGTGATTTTCCTGGTTAGCGCTTGTATTAAGTTCCAGTATGTTTGGAAAATCCATTACTTTTTACAACATATATTGTAAAAAATAATCTTGTCCGTTAGTGCTGAATCTTGAATCAATAATTAGCTGGTCGTCTCCATATCCAAGAAAACCCATTACATTACTTGTTTCATAACGATTATCCTTACTTTTGATAATCATTTGTTCTCTTGTAATGTCTTCTGCATCCTTAATCAAATCCGGGAAAACAAAAACACCCTCTTTTTCAAGTTGGCCCAAGGTTTTATCACTAACCCGGTTAACTAGCCCAGAGATTGGATTGAAATCTTCTTTCAACAATGATGCGTTATCTTTAACCCTCAATGTTTTCATAGACATCACCTGTTATTGAGGGGTAGCCGTATGCTCGTGCAAACCGTGCTAAGATGCCCGCTTCATCGTACATACCACGAACATAGTCTTGTAGTAAAGGAAGTAAATAGTCTTCCCATAATTGATCGAAAGTCAGAGTCTTCAACTTCAAAAAATAGGAGGCACCAACGAAGTAATTTTCATTTAGATCATCGACGGTTGATATTTCGTTATTTAGGGCTTCCATTCGGTTAATAGCTTCTTCTTTTAATTTATCACCCAAGCTATCCAACATTTCTAACCGGTCTTCGGCCTTAATTTGAATGAAACGGAATCGTCGGCGCATGGCAAAATCAAAACTATCAACCGAACGATCAATATCGTTCATGGTTCCGATAATATAGACATTCTTAGGAATTGAAAACTTCTTTTCTGGATCTTCATGTAGGCTGGCATATTGGGTAGAGACCTCGCCGGCTGTACCACGATAACCAGGATCAATCGAAAAGAACAGTTCCCCAAGGACTTTTGAGATTTCAGCACGATTAATTTCGTCGATGATGAAGATAAAGGGTTTCTCCCCTTCTTGCTCTACTTTTGTTTTTGGCGAAGAAATTTTCTGTGATTTTATTTCTTTAAAAATTGCTAAATCATAAGAGTACGCTTGGGTTCCATGTGTCTTTCCAAAGAAGTCAGTAAGTTCTTTACTTTTAATAAAATCTTTCCCAGATTCTAGCATCGATAACAGTTCGCCTTTGTTAAGCTTCAACTCGTTAATGGTTGTATTATCAGGAATCGATAGATAAATATAATTTTCGTCAAAAGCAGTTATATAGAATCTGTTACCACTGGCAATCTTTAATTGCTCAACGCCAAAATCTATTCTTGAAAGATACTCATCTAGAATATCTTTAGCTGAGGTTTCTTTTTCCAGCGTATCGATATTTTTAGTGGCATTATCAATGTTTTTCTGCGCTTTTTTGACAAACTTAGTGAAAATACCATCTTCCAATTGGAAATTCATGGTGCCGTTATCATTTGTTCTTGGGCGTAATCCTTCAACAAAGTCAGAATAATCATAACTTGGATGAAATTGAACAAATTCGACTTGTTTCTTCTGCTCGTCGGTAAGTGAATTGTAGTCGTTAACGTGCCCTTCACTAATGATGTCCGCTGCGATTTCTTTTGCCAAATAGGATTTCCCTGTTCCAGGAGCGCCACGGAAAATAATGTTTTTAGATTCAATAAGATTGTTAGAATACTGACTTAAATAGTTATTTGATTTTTTCATTTTTTGTTGCACGTTATCCTGTTTAACTTCTTTGCTATTTTTCTGTCGATAGGTAAGTACAAACTGGTCTCCAGATTCACCGAAACGTTTTAGACATTCTTGTACGAAAATAATGGTTGAAAAAGCATTCCAACAATAAAGAACAAACTGTTGATTTTCGCCATAATAATATTTAACGAATTCAAACGTGTTTTTATACTGTTTAAACGCTTTTTCACTCGGGAAAATACCGCGGATAACCTCCGAATTTAATGTATATCGATAAATAGGAAAGTTTTTCTTTTCCTCTTCTGATAACTGTGTCAGTTGTTGTTCAAATACCTGACAAGCCAAACGAGGTAAGGCCTGATTGGAAGCACTGCGCTCCCACTTAACACGATTTCGAGTAATTTTTTCGCCATTCCCTCTTTTATAAATAGCATCTAAAGACTTGTAGTGGTCACCCAGGCTTAAATTATCCATTGTAAATGTTTCATCAGTTGATGTAACGTCATTAGCTGTAATTATCAGTTTGAACTTCTCTTGATTTTGAACACTCATATAAAATAGTTTCCTTAATTGATGCTTACTAACTGAATCTAACTATGTAAAAAGGGACTGTTAGATATCATTCATCTCTATTTGTAGTGCATCTTTTGATAAACTTGCTTCTCAAAATAGAACAATAGTTATTTACATTTTATCATTAGTTTACGGAATAGACCTGACATGTGAAACTAAATGCAATAAAATCTAATATTGTTTGCATGAATATAATTCGTTTTCTTAATCATTTGATATTTTCCACTATAAAACCCTGGAATTTAAGTCCAAGTAAATTCCAGGGTTTATTTTTAAAAATATTTTATTACAAATGCTTACGCTTAATTAGCCTTCCATCTCATCCCACAACGGTGAATGATAATCAATAGTCGGTATTGTATTAGGCTTAACGGCAAGCCGATTATATTCAACAACCGCATCCAAACGGTTAAGGAAGTCATCAGCAGCATCTTTGAAAGAATCATAAGTTTTTTGTGATCCTTCAAAATCAACAAACCAAGCTCGTTCATTTGTACAATTGACAAAATATTGATTATTGTCGAGAAGATCAATCCGAACCTCATAAATATTTCTACCAGGTGAAAAAATACTGTAATGAAGATTATCGTGATTGTATCCTCGTTCATTAACAATTTTTTCTAGCCACTCTCGTTCTTCATTAATATTCATTCGATTTCCTTTATTAAGCCAAGTTTCTTTAAAATTTCCGCAACCTCTGCTTCTTTTTCTGGATTAATACCAGCGTTTGTCATGATTTGATGAGTGGTACCATCTACTTCTTCTAAAAATCCCATTGCTTCTAACCAACTGACGCTAATTGGTGTAACTATTTGTCGAGCATCAGGATTACTACCATCATAGCCGAATGCGGGACCAATACGTCCTTCAACTATTTTCTCATTTAAAAGTCCTTCAACTGTTGTATGCCAACGCTTTGCAGTAATTGAAAATTCATATTTTTCTTTATCAGACAGACGTTCATATGCTTTTTTCATTGTTTCATTATTAATAAGGTCTTTAACAAGGTATTGGTGATATTCCTGTGTTTCCTTAGGATATGGTAATCCACGTTGTTCGTATGGTACGTTGTTCTCTGTATCTGAGAAAAAACAGCCATTATCAACCTCATTCTTGAAGCAATAACGATCGAGTATCGTATTTCGATGATAATAGCGATTAATCATATCCATTAAGTAATCTGCTGCTTCTGCTGTTTCTTTTTCTTTTTTTCGTTTACGTCTAAAAAACATACTCACTTCTCCCCTTCACTTCTTGAACAAATTATAACATGGTGAATTACTAAAGAAGCCAGACGAATATACCTAATAACAATCTCAATACTTCCTCTGCTTCACCGCCTGATGAACAAAGTTGATTAACGTTAGAAAGTCAAAGACTGGCAAATCAGTCTTTTCCTGCACGGCTTTGGCATAAGGGGGCAGATCGGAGCATTCGAGTAGGATGGCGCCGATACTTGGGTCGCTGTCAACTGTTTCCTTGGCCAAGTCAGATAAGGCCCGTTCGAGGGCTTCGTTGTCGAGTGGCTTCTTGCCGTAGCGGATTGGAGCGAACTCTTCCAATTGGTTAACGTCGACTAGCACGTAGCGATCGGTATTAGTGTTTCCGGCTGCAGCAAGTGCGTGTTGGATGTTTTCACCGTTGGCAGCGAAAACAGCGATTTTTTGATTGGGTGCTAGTGAGTTTTCAATCAGAGGTACTTGTAACAGACTTGATGTGAAGACTGGAATGTTCACGGCTTCTTTGAGCAAGTTCTGAAAGTTGGCAAAGAAACCACAAGCGCCGATGATGGCTCGAACGCCGCTGGCTTCGAGTTTTTGAGCGGCAGCGACAATGGTTTCGTTTAGTGATTCGTCGCCCTGAAAAAGTAGTTCCAGGTCGATGTCGACAACCTCGTAAAGAACGGGAAAGTCGAAAGTCTCGGCGTTAGCAACGTTGCCGAGCGTCTTCTCGTAATCGAGATTTGGTGCAAGGATGCCGATGGTGTATCCGGCAAATGGATGGCGGTTGTGGTTTTGCTTGATAGTCATATGAGACCCCTTTCGATTGCTTTGTTTCGTTTTTGGGTAATAAAAAAGTCCCGTAGTCAAAAGACTACGGGACGAATAAAATCGTGTTACCACCCTGAATTCTAACCAGTATCACTACTGGCTACTCGATAGGTACGTCAATGAAGAGATACCCTGACGCGATAACGGGCGCACCCGGTGCTGGCTAACGGTTTGCTCACCAGCGCGAAGAACTCAAGGACCATGTTCAAAAACTTAGGATCGTCAACTTGCACCAGACGTTGACTCGCTGTGGAACCGCCGTTTTTTACTCTTCCTGTCGATGTTCGGTTACCAAAAGAATAGCAGTCCTCTGTTTGAATGTCAATAAAAGTCAACGAGAAACGACGCCCCAACTTTCTTTAGTTCATTTGTACTAGCCATAGTTAATCGGTCCCCCCGCAAGTCATTGTATATGAGTACCAAAATTAAGATAAGAACTGGTATATACTCTAGTGATTTTAAATATATGCTTTTATAAAACAAAAAAACGAACATTATCAATTGAATCCATCTTAAATTAAGAATATTCAACTAAAAAATGCTTACTTAAGAGGGATTATTTGTCTTTATCTGTTTAAAACCGTATATTAATACATGGGGTAACCGAAAAGGTTAAAAAAACATATTTTTTTTCAATGTGATGCGTTAATTAAACGGAAAATCCCCTTTGATCGTTGTAGCTCCCTGAAGGAATGGAGAAATTATGAAGACATTTGATTATGACACAGTTCGACTTTTACCTAAAAAAAGCATTTTAAAAAGTCGAAGAGATGCAGATACAAGCGTTCAACTCGGTCAGCACACGTTTCGGATTCCAGTGATGCCTGCCAATATGGAATCCGTCATTGATCAAAACCTAGCTGAGTGGTTATCCGCTCGTGGTTACTTTTATGTTATGCACCGTTTCAATCCGAACCAGCGCTTTGACTTCGTTCAATCAATGCAACAAAAAGGATTAATTGCATCAATCAGTCTTGGCATTACAGAGGAAGAATATGAATTAATTGACTTATTTAAATCAAAGAATATTATACCGGAATACATCACCATTGATGTTGCCCATGGTCACTCCGATTATGTCTTTCAAATGGTTGCTTACATCAAGAAAAAGTTGCCAGAAACATTCCTAATTGTTGGTAACATGGGGACGCCTGAAGCAATCGTCGAAGCAGAAGCGGCTGGAGCCGATGCAACAAAGGTTGGCATTGGCCCAGGGAAAGCATGTATCACAAAGGATAAAACCGGCTTTGGGACCAATGGTTGGCAGCTTGCTGCCCTTTCTCAGTGTGCACAGGTTGCGACGAAACCGATTATTGCAGACGGCGGTATTCGTCATCACGGTGACATTGCTAAGTCGATTCGTTTTGGTGCAACCATGGTGATGATTGGTTCCATGTTTGCCGGTCATGATGAGACGCCAGGTGAAGTTATCGAAAAAAACGGCAAAGCCTATAAAGCCTACTACGGTTCTGCTTCAGCTCGTCAAAAGGGAAATGAACACAATGTTGAGGGTCAAAGCCTCTTAGTCGAATACAAAGGTCCCCTCGAAAAGACTTTAAAAGCCATGAAGGAAGACCTATCCTCTGCAATATCATATGCTGGAGGAAAAAGTCTGACCAGCCTCAAAACGGTTGATTACGTCGTTTTAACGGATTACTAAACAAGAAAGCACCCGCTAATGCAGGTGCTTCTTTTTATTCGATGCTAGTTAATTTTTAGGCGCTTAAAAACCTCATCAATTCGTCTGAGGTGGTAATTATAATCAAAGGCATCTGCCAAGCTATCTGAGCTCAACCTTTGCTTAATTTCCGGCGACTCTTTGACTAATTTCTCAAATGAAATGCCCTCGTCCCACGCCTTAGCAGTTAATGGCTGAACCAAGTCATAAGCTGCTTCACGGCTCAATCCTGAGTCAATTAATTTCAATAAGACACGCTGGCTGTAGATCAAACCACCTGTCTTATTTAAGTTTTCTTTCATTCGGTTTGGGTAAACCTCAAGCTGGGCTAAAATTTTAGTAAAACGGGTTAACATGTAGTCAATCAAGGTTGTTGCATCGGGGAGAACGATGCGTTCGACGGATGAGTGTGAGATATCCCGTTCATGCCAGAGTGTAATGTCTTCATAGGCTGGAACGAGGTAGCCGCGAAGAACCCGTGCCAAACCAGAGATATTTTCGCAACCGATTGGGTTTCGCTTGTGAGGCATGGCGGACGAACCCTTTTGTTTTTTGTCGAAGAATTCCTGAACTTCACGAATTTCAGTTCGTTGTAAGGAACGGATTTCAGTGGCAAAGTTTTCCAAAGAAGAGCCAATCAAGGTAATCGTCGAAAGATAATCGGCGTGTAAATCACGTGGTAAAACCTGACTGGTAATTGGTTGGTTCTTGAGGCCAAGCAAGTCACAGACTGATTCTTCGATGACCGGTGGGATGTTTGCAAAAGTCCCCACTGCACCAGAAATTTGACCAACTTCTACTGCGGAAGAAGCCCGTTCGAAACGGTTGATATGCCGTCCGATTTCGTCGTACCAGCGTGCTAATTTAAATCCCCAAGAGGTCGGTTCAGCATGGACACCGTGCGTGCGACCAATCATCACCGTATCTTTAAATTGAACGGCCTGCTCTTTTAACAGTGCGTGAAGTTTCTTTAAATCTTCTAGAATGATTTGGTTGGCTTGTTTTAAACGTAGCCCGTTTGCCGTATCAACGACATCGGTGCTCGTGACACCGTAATGAATCCATTTTTTCTCTGCACCAAGCGTTTCCGAAACTGCCCTTGTAAAGGCGACAACGTCATGGTGCGTCTGATTCTCGATTTCTTTGATTCTGTCCAAACTAAAAGAAGCGTTTTCCTTTATCGCCTTTAAATCATCAGATGGTATGAGTCCCTGTTCGGCCCAGGCCTGATCAATGGCAATCTCAACTTTTAGCCACGCTTTATATTGGTTCTCCATCGACCATATTTGTGCCATGGCCGGGCGTGCATAACGATTTAGCATCATATTCCCCCATTTTCTCGAATAACTAAATTTTATCACAAAAAGGACCTTATCGTTCGCTTTTAATGCGTATAAATCAATATATTTTTAATATTTAATCATATAAAACGAATAATATTCGTATAATAACCTTGTTTTTTATTTTAACGTTCGTTATGATGGTCCTGTTGCATCGAATGAATGAAGAAAGCAAGGAGTGAATCATGCCAGCAACTGTTATCGTTGGAAGTCAATGGGGAGATGAAGGAAAAGGAAAAATCACGGACTTTCTTAGCCAAAAAGCTGATTTTGTTGTCCGTTATTCCGGCGGTGATAATGCTGGGCACACCCTTGTACTCGACGATCAAAAGCTTCACTTACAGTTGATTCCGTCGGGAATCCTCTTGGAAAATGTCCAAAATGTCATTGGTAACGGGGTGGTTTTGAATCCCGAAACCCTTTTTAACGAAATCGATTACCTAGCTAAATACGAAATCGATACAAAAAATCTTGTAATTTCAGACCGGGCACAGGTCATTATGCCCTACCATCGCTTACTCGACCGGCTGCAGGAAGAAAAAAAGAGTCATAAACTTGGGACGACTCAAAAGGGAATTGGTCCTGCTTACATGGATAAAGTCGAGCGGATTGGGATTCGTGTTTGTGATTTGATTGATCCAGAGATTCTAAAAGTTCGTTTAAAAGCGACTTTAGCAGCTAAAAACGAAATCTTAACGAAGCTGTACGGTCAGCAAGCACTCGATCTTGATAGTATTTATGAGACATATAAGTCCTACGGTGAGCGGATGAAGCCCATGGTAACGGATACATCTTACTTAATTAACAAAGCCTTAGATGAAAATAAAAAGGTCCTTTTCGAAGGAGCTCAGGGATCCATGCTCGACATCGACCAAGGAACATACCCCTTTGTCACTTCATCAAATCCCATTGCTGGTGGCGCAACTATTGGCACGGGAGTTGGACCAACCCGTATTAACGAGGTTGTAGGGGTTTCCAAAGCATATACCTCCCGTGTCGGTGAAGGGCCATTTCCGACCGAACTTCACGATGAAATAGCAAACACCATTCGCGAAGTGGCTCATGAATATGGTGTCGTGACCAAGCGTCCACGTCGTATTGGCTGGTTGGATACCGTTGTTCTTCGCCATGCGGTTCGGATTTCTGGAATGACACAACTTTCCTTAAACTGTTTAGATGTCTTGACCGGTTTTAAGACCATTAAAATCGCCGTTGCCTATAATTTAGACGGTAAAATCATTGACCACTACCCGGCTAATAACCGAGAAGTTGCCCGTTGTATCCCAATTTACGAAGAACTACCCGGCTGGGAAGAAGACATCACGGGTGTCACCAATATTCAGGACTTACCAATTAATGCTCAGAATTATTTAATTCGGATTTCTGAAATCGTTGGTCTCCCCCTTCACACCTTTGCCGTTGGTCCTGAACGTGAAGCAACACATGTTCTAACAAAAATTTGGTAAGAAAAAAAGCCCATATTTGTTAGAAAGAACAAGACAGGAATTATTTTTAACGTTTGCTATTTTTTAAAAATTGAAATAAAAACATTCGTTTTCATATTACAACACATTCACTATTTTGGCGTTATATCCGGTTTTTAATGCTAACCGAGTTTCTACCGTCCGGCAAAAAGGACGACTATCACCAAGGGTTTTAAAGCGCGCTTGGAATTCTTTACGCGCTTTTTTGTTTCTCCCGATAGAGGGCTCGGTGTGTCATTTTTAAAATCGAGTATGACAGGACTTCACCAACTCAAGGAGATATCATGGAAAACCCAACAAAACCACTTCCTAAAGTCCAAGCGCTCCTGCTTGGACTCCAACACGTTCTAGCGATGTACGCCGGTTCAGTTTTAGTTCCTTTATTAATTGGAACAGCTTTGCACTTTTCCGCCACTCAGTTAGCTTACTTGATTTCCGTTGATATTTTCTGCACGGGTTTGGCAACTTTGCTTCAACTAAAACAAACGCCGGTTACCGGAATTGCCTTACCAGTCGTCCTTGGTTCTTCAATCCAAGCCGTTTCTCCGTTAATTAACATTGGTTCCACACTTGGATACGGTGCTATGTACGGCGCGACGATTGTTGCAGGACTATTTGTCATGCTGGTTGCTGGTAGCTTTTCCCGCTTACGTGGCTTTTTCCCACCCGTCGTCACTGGTTCATTGATTACCGTGATTGGGTTAAGTCTAACACCGATTGCTCTTCAAAATTGGGGTGGCGGCACAACAACTGCGAGAAGTTTCGGTTCCTATCAAAACTTGATGATTGGCCTGATCACCATCATGATTACCTTGATCTTGATGAAATTTGCTAAAGGTTTTTTGAAAGCCATTTCGATTCTACTTGGGATTGTTTTAGGTACGATTTTTTCGGCCTTTTTCGGCGCTGTTTCGCTTAAGCCGGTCGGAAATGCCGCTTGGTTCCACTTACCAACCCCTTTCTTTCTAGGTATGCCGACTTTTTCATGGTCCGCTTCCTTAACAATGATTGTGATCGTCCTGACTGCCATGATTGAAGCAACCGGCGTGTACTTTGCCCTCGCTGAAATCACTGGGCAAAATCTTAGTCAAAAAGATCTCGCCCGAGGCTATCGAGCAGAAGGACTTGCTGCCATCCTTTCAGGTATCTTTAACACCTTTCCCTACTCGACTTTTTCTCAAAACGTGGCTGTTATCCGTCTGTCTGGTGTGAAAACGAAACAGCCGATTTACTACGCAGCCTGCCTCCTACTCGTTCTCGGGCTGTTACCAAAATTCGGCGCGATAGCCACCATCATTCCAAGTGCTGTTCTTGGTGGCGCCATGATGGTCATGTTCTCTACCATTGCGATTCAAGGGGTTCAAATTCTCGGAAAAGTCGATCTGACTAAAGAAGGCAATTTGTTGACCGCCGCTCTTTCAATTGGCGCTGGACTTGGGATTGGTGCTGTCCCGACTTTTCTCAACCAATTTTCTGAGGCTTTCAAGTTAATCCTAACAAACGGTGTTGTTGTGACAACGATTATTGCCGTTTTATTGAACATCTTTTTGAATGGTTGCCCAGACAACAATCAGAAAAACAAAACAAATCGTCAATAATGATAAAATAAAAAAATCATGAATTAGTTGAAGGAGTTACCATGAAAGAACTAGAAAAGAGAATTCAAGCCGATGGTCGTGTGCTTGGGAAAGATATTTTAAAAGTCGATTCCTTTTTAAATCACCAAATCGATCCCCAGTTGATGCAGGATATGGGGAATGAATTTGCTCGCCTTTTCGCCAACCAGGGGGTGACGAAGATTTTAACGGTTGAGGCTTCTGGTATCGCACCTGCTGTCATGGCGGGACTGGCGCTGAACGTTCCTGTTGTCTTCGCCCGTAAGAGTAAATCACGAATCTTAACGGATGACGCCTTTACGGCTGATGTATACTCCTACACCAAGCAGACGACAAACCAGATTCGCGTCGATAAGCGCTTTCTAATAGGAGACGACCGCGTACTTCTAATCGATGATTTTTTAGCAAACGGTCAGGCTCTTCTAGGATTAAAGACGATTGCTGAGCAAGCGAATGCCGGCATCGTTGGCGCTGGCATCATGATTGAAAAATCCTTCCAACCGGGTCGGCAAAACGTCCTTGACGCAGGACTTACTAATATTCATTCACTGGCACGCATTGCGGCTTTTGAAGATGGACAGGTAATCTTTATGAACGAAGAGGATGAGGAAGTAGATTGTTAAAAGAATCATAGATGAAAAAGGCAGCCCGTTATCAACACGGACTGCCTTTTACTTTACTATCTCACTTTCCCAAGCGCTTTGAGTATTCTTTTGTTTCTTCCTCATAGCCTGGCTTGCCTAGGAGGGCAAACATGGCCGTCTTGTAGGCTTCAACACCTGGCTGGTTGAATGGGTTGACGGCGAAGAGGTAGCCGGAAATGGCCACGGCTTTTTCGAAGAAGTAGATCAAGTAACCAAGTGTGTACTCGTCTTGCTTTGGCAAGTGAACGGCGAGGTTTGGCACACCCCCGTCGACGTGGGCAAGGACGACACCCTGGAAAGCCTTCGTGTTCACTTCGTCGATGGTTTTCCCTTCGAGATAGTGAAGCCCGTCGTTGTTACCCTCTTCGGTAGGGAGTGGCATATCAACGATTGGGTTATCCAATTTGACAACCGTTTCGAAGAGGTCACGGCGACCTTCTTGGATGTATTGACCGAGTGAGTGAAGGTCGGTTGAGTAGTTGGCAGACGTTGGGTAGATTCCCTTCTGGTTCTTACCCTCTGACTCACCCATCAACTGCTTCCACCATTCGGACAGGTATTGCATGCTTGGTTCCCAGTTTGTCAGCAATTCACTCGTGTAGCCCTTGTCGTAGAGGATTCGACGCAAAGCGGCATAACGGTAAGCGTCGTTCTTCTTCAAATCCTCATTGTCGTATTCTCGTTCGCTGTCCCTAGCCCCTTGCATCAAGGCATCGATGTCAGCACCTGAGGCTGCGATTGGCAAAAGACCAACTGGTGTCAAGACAGAGAAACGGCCACCGACACCGTCGGGAATGACAAAAGTCTCGTAACCAGCTTCTTCGGCTTCGTTATGAAGCGCGCCACGTTGACCGTCAGTCGTAGCGTAAATGCGCTTCTTAGCGCCTTCCTTGCCGTACTTCTTTTCCAACAATTCCTTGAAGACACGGAAGGAAACGGCGGGTTCAGTCGTCGTTCCGGACTTGGAGATGATGTTCACGGAAAAGTCCTGATCGCCGATGGTACGGATGAGGTCCATCAAATAAGCAGACGACATGGAGTTTCCGGCGAAGTAGACTTTGACACCCTTGCGCTGTTCCTTGGCCAATTCGTTGTTAAACATTGGGTTCAAGAAATCGATGGCCATCTTGGCACCGAGGTAAGAACCACCAATCCCGATGACCACCAAGACGTCAGAATCGGACTGAATCTGCTGAGCAGCAGCCTTGACGCGGTCCAGGTCAGCCTGCTTTGTATCCGTTGGTAACGTGACCCAGTCGGTAAAGTCGGCACCCGCACCTGAACGGTTTTCGAGTTGCTCGTGGGCAACCGATACCAATGGCTGGATTTCGTCTAATTCATGATCCGCAACAAAGTTTTTCACACTGTCGCTATTAAAGGTAATATAAGACATTCTTTCTCTCCTCGCTTCCTTAATCCATCAACGGTCGATGGCAAAGGCGTGGCCCTCACCGACTTTTACGACTTTCTTAGCCAAGGTAAAGTCACCAAGTGTAGCCGAACCATTGTTCTCAATCTCTGGCATCGTGATGTACTCGTCCAAAGGTGGTACGTCGACGTAACCGTTTAACTCATCAGCAAAGTGCTCGCGAATCATGTTCAAGAACTCCGGTGACATCACCCCACCACCAAAAACAATCTTGTTTGGGCGAACCGTCAAAGTTGTTTGCACGGCAGCTTGGGCCAAGTAATAAGCCATGATGTCCCAGGTTGGGTCAGTAATTGGAACTTCTTTTCCGTTCTTACCAAGACGAGCGTCAAAAGTTGGGCCGGAAGCCAAGCCTTCCAAACAGTCACCGTGGTGTGGGCAGATGCCCTTGAAGGCCAAGTCGGCTGGATGGCGCTTAACTTTGACGTGGCCCATCTCCTGCAAACCGAGGGCCCCGATAAAGTGGCCATCAATCACGATTCCAGCACCCACACCGGTTCCGACCGTATAGTAAACCACGCTCTCAACGCCTTCGTCATGACCTTTTGCCGAAACATATTCGCCATAGGCCGAGCCATTGACGTCCGACGTCAAAAAGATTGGCACGTTAATTTCATTTTTAATTTTATCAACAATGTTAATCCCCCGCCAGGCGACTTTCGGTGTTTTTTTCGTAATCACACCGTAGTCGGGATGGTTCAGGCGGACTTCAACAGGACCGAATGCCGCAATCCCAATGGCATCCAGTTCCGGAAAACGTTTAAAAAAGTCGACCGTTCGTTGTAACGTCTCTTTGGGATCCTTTGACGGAAAGGTTTCCTGATCAATAACCTTATAATTTTCATCGCCAACGGCACAGACAAACTTTGTTCCACCAGCTTCAACACTTCCAAGCAACATATTGTTTTCCTCCTATTGTCTATGTCTATATAGTAGCACTCTTTTGTTATAAATGAAAGCGCTTTCAATAAAATATTAAATAAAAAGTCTAGCTTTGTTTTGGAGAGCTAGACTTTTTATAAGCTTATAAAAAGTTATTCAGATTAATGTCGCTGGTCGAAAAACGTATTAACATATTTTTTTAAAATTGGACACAATCATTCTTGAAGAATTTTTTTAGCTTCTTTAACATGTGTATTTGTACTATTACTTTTCTCAATCAGGTTCGTATAAAAGTCGAAAACATCACTATCATTACTTAACCATCTTACTTGAGTATTCGTCTGTAAAATTTCGGCAAGTTCCTCAACTTGACTATTTTCAAAAGTTGAAAATTCACTTAATCTTCCTATAATAGCATGTGTTGTTGAAAAGTTTGGTGATTGTCTTAACGAATCAATCAATTTGTCCACTTCAGATACTGTTTCCTTGATATGTAAATCAACAACCGAGATTGTTCTCATACCTTTATGATTTGCAGTTATAACTGCAAAACGATTATCATCAATATAACTCTGATTTTCATCAAATTGCTCTTCCGAATATCCGATTTCAATTACAAAGTTGTCTGCTCTCATACCAGCAAAGTAATCATCATTCTTTGTAATCATACATACTTTTTGTGTATGAAATTTGGATATAAATTGTTGTTCTTCACCGTCAATTAAATTCGCTGCAGTAGGTGAAAATCTTTGACCATTCCTCTTTATGCTTTCTTCTATCTGATCTTCAATGTTAGGGTTTACAACATCGACATCAGGTAAATTTAACCGATAGTTAGTTAAAATTTTAACTAAATTAGTTGACTGGTGCTGTATGTCAGGATACACCGTACCTGCATTAATTCCCATGTTAGCTAAACTTTTCAGTAAATCATTCTTGATATGTCTAGGGATGCGAAAAAAAATAGGTTCTTGATCATCATCTAAAAGGGATAATTTATTAATTGATTCTGCAACTTCAGTAATCGTATCCTTATAATCAGTACTTCCTTCAAAAGCTGGTGTAATGAATGCTCCCTGTTGATGAGCAATTCGATTGTTAGATTTTGAAGCGATGATAATTTGTGCCTCTTTCAAATCATTCTGTATTTGTTCAAATTTGTTAAAATCTCTACCACCTTGCGGAAATACATAAAATAACTTTTCTTTAAAAGTTTCAATCATATTGTACTCGGGTTTATTGGGGTCCTCCAATGCTGAATTAATCTCGGTGATATTTATAAAATCTCTAACTACCTTTGTATCGATAAAATGAACAGAGGCTTTGAGATAGGCAGTATCATTAACGTCGGTTTTCAATGATGAATTTCTATATATGTAAACATAACCATCTTCATCCATTTTTTCGACTGCAAAATATAATGCAACAAGAGAATTTTTTGTAATATCTAGAAATCGAGTTAATCCTCCAAAATGTTGTAATTCAGAAAGTTTTCTAAAAGGAGGCAATTCATCAAAATGGATTTCTTCACTTTCAGTAAAGATTCTCTCGTAGTATTCCTTACTCCGTTGGGCCACCACGCCAGGCTCTATTCGGTAAATTGAGGGAATTCTATCTTTAAAATATCTGTTTTCTCCTCGAAAAAATAGCTCTTTATTTTCACCAAAATCGCTCACCTTCTCAACAAAATCAGCTAAAGATTTAATTTCAATTTCTGCCATTTAACTTTAATCCTTAATAAAATATTAATATCGTGTTTCAATTTTAATACAAAAGCAACAATAAATCCAAGGAAATCAATTAATTATAGAAAATATTACTTACAAAAAATGTTCAAAACGACAAAATAGAACATTCAAAAAAATTAAAAAAAATTAAAAAGGCAAACGTCGATTAAGCATCACACGTTTGCCTTCATTAATATAGAAAAATAGGTTTTCATTTTGAAGTCATATCACTTTATGAATTCATTACCCTTCTGATTCAATCAACTGTGAACCAAGTTCGTAGTTGTGTGTGTAGTCAACTGGCACGTCCACAACAACTGGACCGTGGGCAGCGAAGGCTTCGTCAAGCACCTTGTTCAAATCTTCAGGCTTATCAACGCGAAGACCCTTGGCACCGAATGCCTCGGCGTACTTAACGATGTCGATGTTACCAAAGTCAACACCGGCACATTCGCCGTACTTCATTTCTTCTTGGAACTTCACCATGTCGTAGTGAGCGTTATCGTTCCAAACGATGTGCACTGTATCCAAGTTCAAGCGAACCGCCGTCTCCAATTCCATTGCGGAGAAGAAGAAACCACCATCACCAGAAACGGAAACAGATTTGGCACCTGGACGAACCATGGCAGCCGTGATGGCCCATGGCAAACCAACACCGAGTGTCTGCATACCGTTTGAGATCAAGAAGTGACGAGGCACGTATGACTTAAAGTGACGGGCCATCCAGATATAGTGGGAACCGATATCCGTTGAAACCGTCATGTCATCCGTTACGTGGTTTTGGATGGCTTCCACGACATCCAACGGATGGCTCAAGTTTTCAGAGGCAGGCGTGTAAGTAGGCTTATCTGCTTCAGCCAAATCTTCCTTCATTTCCTTCAAGACAGCTTGTCCGGCTGCTGGAATTTCGTATCCCTTGATGTCTTCTGCCAACAGGTTCAAGCTTTGACTAAGATCACCAATTAATTGACGCTTTGGCACAAAGTTGTTGTCGATTTCGACAGGCGTTGTATCCAAAGCCACAATGTTCAAGGTGTTTTCCTTGTTCCAGTTGCGTGGTTCGTATTCGATGGAATCGTAACCAACCGTCACAACCAAGTCGGACTTTGACAAGAGCTTATCACCTGTTTGGTTACGGAAAAGTCCGATACGACCAAAGAATGAATCCTTTTCAAGATCACGTGAAATAACACCGGCACCTTGGTAAGTTTCAACAACTGGCAACTTTGTGTCACCCAACAAAGCGTGCAAAGCGTCAACCGTGTCATCATCAGAACCACGAGCACCGACCAAAAGAACTGGCAATTCAGCCTGCTTAATTTGTTCAGCCAACCACTTCAAGTCTTCTAATGAAGCAGCTCCCTGCTTAGCAGCAGGCACTTCAGGTAAAGCTTCGATTGAAACCGGTGAATCATCGACATCTTGTGGCAATGAAACAAAGGCAGCCCCACGCTTTGCACCGTTTGCAGCAGCAAAGGCGTTGGCGATGATTTCTGAAATGTTGTTTGGATCTTGAATTTCAGAACTGTAGTTTGTAATCGACTTGAAAAGTGACACAGAATCCGTTGACTGGTGAGTCAAACGGTTCAAGTCACGACGTGGCACTTGACCACCAATGGCCAAAACAGAGTCGTTTTCAGCACTAGCCGTCATCAAACCAGAAACCAAGTTTCCGACACCTGGGCCAGAAGTGACAACTACAACACCGGTCTTACCAGTGATACGTGAGAAAGCTTGCGCCATGAAAGCCGCGTTTTGTTCGTGACGAGTCACGATCAACTTGGGCACCTTTTGCCCTGGCTTTGGGTGATCCAAAGTTTCAAACAAACGGTCAATCTTTGCACCTGGGATACCAAAGACAATGTCAACGTCGTGGTTGACAAGGCTGTCGGTGACAATATCAGCACCAAATTTTTGTTCAGACATGTTTTTACTATGGGTTTTGATGAGAGAAAAGTCGAAACCCATGTTTCCTTTCATTTACATTCTAATTTATAAGGGATTTTGCTTATGATTCTGCGTCAGCAATGACACCGTTTAAGCTTGAGAGGTCCGTTAAGTCGGCCTTCTTGTAATCTTCGTTGTTCGTTGGCAAGTTAATCGTGACACCAGACAAAATCTGAATGGAAACGTCAACGGACTTGAGCGTGGCGCCTAAGACATGACCACCGAAGTCCAAATTGTCAGATAAGAAGTGCTGGTGGAAACCAGGAACGCCGACACCTTGGAAGACAAGCGGTGTGAAGTAACCAACCATCGTCCCCTTCACGTCATCTTTGTCGAAAATAACCTGCGTCTTGGCAATTTCGCCAAGGCCTGGGTAAGGCTTTTCGGACTTGGCAGCGGCACGAGTCTCAACCGTCTTGAATTCACCGGTCATCTTAACGGCGAAGAAGAGGTTTTCAGTGCCAACTTCCTTCAGAATTTCCTTTTGCAAATCGTCAAGCGTAATGTTGTCAAAGTGCTTCAGTGGCTTGAAATCTGCTTGATGAACATCACCGAAAGCGATGGGAAAGTCATCAGCAACCTTGTTTACGTGTCCGTGGACGTCGACTTGGTAGGCCACACCGTCCAACATGATCAACTCACCATCGACACCAGCACCCGTTCCAATTCCAGTATTACCGGAAGCTAACACATCTTTAGCCGTGACAAAACCGTCGAGAAGACTCTCAACCAACATTTGCATCGTTCCAAATTGTACAACTGGTTTCATGTATTACCCCTATCTTTATTGGTCAACTAAGTTTACCTATAAAGTCTACTCCTCCGAACACATTCTTGTCAATATTGTTAATAAAAGACTTTATTTTTAATTTTTAAAAACTTTGTAAATAATGAGTCACCATGTCTTCTAATGCCTTTTGCCAATCACCATCGTGCTTTTCTAAGTAGTGATTAATCTTTTTGCTCTGGTCGCGGTTTAGTTCGGTAATCATGGCCTGTCCTTCGTCAGTCAAGTACAGGTCTTTTATCCTGGGATCATCCTGTGATGGCCTCGTTTCCAATAGATTTCGTTCTTCCAAGTCCTTGTAGGGCTTGATAAAGCCTTGCTTGCTAATCCCCATGATTTTCAAGACTTTTTTAATGGTCGGCTTTGTTAAGTGACTCACCAAAAAAAGAATCCGGTGCTGTGTTTTGGTAATGTGAAAACGCTCCAAATCAATGTTTTGTGAAAAGTCCTGATAGGCGAAGTAAATCATCGCAATATTGGACTCTTTAATTTTCTCTACCATGGTAACCTAACCCTTCCACTTCCTCATCATTTCGTTAGCTAAATACTAGCACAAAACGCCTTTTCTTTCTGGATTCGTCAAAATGTACACGTCCACTTAATAGAAAAAAGCAGTCCACAATTGAACTGCTTTTGCTTTTATTTATATAGTATCAAGGCCGACAAATGACGAGCCCAGCGATTGAATTTAACATCCACGATTTCGTGATTGTGATTCTGGAGGCCTTCCAAGACCTTATTCAATTCGCTCTCAAAATATTCATCTGATTTAAAACGTGTGGAAAATAGCTTTGTTAACATTTAAACCTCTCTTATTGACTCAACTTCATGAAATACTTCCGGACAAACCACTTCCGTAATTCTTCTAAGAGAACCAATGGGATTGGAATGGCAATCAAGAAGAGCCATTCAGCCACACCTAGGGCGTGTGTGTTAAAGACGCCCTGTAAGAATGGTACGTAGATAATCAGTGAAATCAGGAAGATTTCGAAGATAATTCCCGTGATAATGTGTCGGTTACTGAAGAGGCCAATCTTAAAGACAGACGTGTACTTGGTACGAGCGTTCATGGCCGCAGCGATCTGGCAGAACACAATGGCCGCCAAGGTAATGGTGGTTGCTTCGGCATAGACGGAACCAGAGGCTGACAGCGCGTGCTTGGGCCAACCATAGGCGTAGTTCACAAAGAAGTAGGCAGCCGATGAAATTAAGGAAGCGACCAACCCGTAGAGCGCGAATGCTTTCCAAATAATGGACTTATTCAGTAGGTGTGCTTTTCGTGAACGTGGGGGTTCCTGCATAACACCAGGTTCACTCTTTTCAGAGCCCAATCCCAGCGCTGGAAGCATATCCGTTCCCAAATCAATGGTTAAAATCTGCATAACTGTCAGTGGCAATGGGATTAAGCCCCCAGAAAAGAGGAAAAGAACGGATGGGAAGGCTTCAGGGACGTTCGAGTTCAAGATGTAAAGCAAGAACTTTTGAATGTTACTGTACACCGTTCGGCCTTCTTCAATGGCGGCAATAATCGATGCAAAGTTATCGTCCGTCAAAATCATGTCGGCCGCTTCCTTGGCGACGTCGGTTCCGGTAGCGCCCATGGCAATCCCAATATCAGCTTGTTTCAAAGCTGGGGCATCATTGACACCATCCCCCGTCGACGCCACAATTTCACCGTTCGCTTGGTTAGCCTTCACAATGCGGTATTTCTGTTCAGGAGCCACGCGAGCAAAGAGTACTTCACCCTTGACTGCCTCGCGTAGGTCATCATCGGACATGTTGGTTAGTTCATCTCCCGTAACCACGCGGGCCTGATTGGATACCAAACCAATTTTGACGGCCACTGACTTTCCAGTGATTGGTCCATCACCTGTAACCATGATGATGCGAATACCGGCTTGGTGGGCCTTCTTCACCGCTGCATAGATTTCAGGACGTGGTGGATCGGCCATGATGGTCAAGCCGACAAAAGTCAAATTCTGTTCAGTATTTTCGGCAGTGGCTTTCGATAAATCCTGACTTTCATTGTCTGACAAATCACGGTAAGCAACCGCTAGAGCACGGAGTCCCTGCTTTGCATAGGACTCGTTGGCCGCTTGAATTTGTTGAACATCATTGTCCGTAATGTCCCGAACCTGACCATTCGTCAAAATGGACTTGGTCTTGGCCAAGACACCGTCCAGGGCACCTTTCGTGTAGAGGGTCAGTTGCCCCTTCTCGTTTTTGTTAATCGTCGACATCCGCTTTCGATCGGAATCGAATACCAACGTTTTCTGACGAGGATTTTGAGCGTTCAGCTCGTCGCTGTTCAGCTGATACTTTTGAGCCAAAATCACGAGTGAGGCTTCGGTGGGCGTCCCCACGATTTGTGGTTGGCCATCGGGCTTGTTCGCTGCTTTAACCGCTGTGTCGTTGTTTAAGGTCACTGCCTTTAACAATAGGTCCAAATCAGCATTTTTACCTACTTTTACAGGTTGATCCCCATCCATCACCTGACCGTTATTGACGTAACCTTCGCCAGACACCGTATAGACTTTATCGGGAAGCCAGACATTGTTAATGGTCATCTGGTTTTGCGTGAGCGTTCCAGTTTTATCCGAAGCGATGACGGTCGTTTCACCCAGTGTTTCGACACTGTTTAGGTTCTTAACCAAAGCATGCTTCTTGGCCATTCGCTGGACCCCCTGCGCCAATGACAAAGTCACCGTGGGGAGCAAGCCCTCGGGTATAAAGGCCACAACCATTCCAAGGGCGAAGATGAAGGACTGGGCCACCGGATAATGAACAAAGAAGATGGCTGCCATGAAGAAGGCAACCCCGATTGAAATGGCGATAATGGACAGTTGGCGGGTCAAACGGTTCAATTCGATTTCGAGTGGGGATGGCTTGGACTGTTGTCCCTGAGTTAACTTGGCAATTTGTCCAAATTCCGTGTTCATTCCCGTGTTGATAGCCATGACTTTGGCAGAACCAGCAGAGGCCACTGTTCCAGCATAAACCAAATTTTGCTCAGCAAACTTGCCCTCTCCATGGTGGTAGTCTGCTTTTTTGTCGGTCAGGTCAGACTCACCGGTTAAGGCGGACTCATCAACTTGCAACGAATCGGAAGAAATGACCCGGGCATCGGCGGAGATACTATCGCCCGCAGAAATGACCAATAAATCACCCGGCACAATCGCCGCCGTGTCAATTTGCTGTGACTGGCCGTCGCGAATAACCGTTGCCTTGGTTGGCAACATTTTCTTCAAAGCATCCGAAGCCTTCTGGGCCTGGTTCTCTTGCCAAAAACTAAAGAGCCCGTTAATCATGTTGACAGCCCAGATGGCGATTCCCAATTCCAACATTTGGGCAAAGATGGCGATGAAACCAGAAACCCAGAGTAGAATGGCCATTAAACTGGTGAAGTTCTTCAAAAACTGCCACAGTTTATTTTGACCCTTTGCGGCAGTAATGACATTCGGCCCATACTTTGCCTCTTGCGTTTTCACCTGATTGGCATTTAGCCCATTGTCACTACTTGCTACTGTTTGATAGAACTGGTCGATGGGCATTTGTGCCAATTGATCGGAACTCTGCTTTTGACTAGGCATCGTTTTCACCCTCCTTTATAGTTAAAAAACCCACAGAATAACTAACCATGTTCATTTTGACCATGAATACCCATTCTGTAGGCTTTGTTTGTCCACTAGTGGGCTAAGAAGTTAGCAGCCCTTCCCATTCGAAATCATGGCGTAAACTGAATCAACTAGCATACCGCCAGCCATGACGTACATGGCTAACATCCCCTGCATACTGGCTAAAAGATAAATCGTGTAAACCCAAACTAAGGCCATAATGAAATGGAAAATTCGATTAAATGACATGTCTCCCGCTCCTCTTTTTTGATGATTACTACTTGTGTGACTAAATCATAACATATTTATTACACAAATTAGAACTATTCTTGTATACTATCCGTAGATAGAGGAGGAAATATGATGACAGAATCAAAAAAGCCGATCTATAACGACTACTTTTTTAACGAATCAGCCTACGATTACCACGATGGTGGCTATGTACCCTTGGAGAAGTATGATTCCCCAACGGTACCGCTAAACATTCCAGAAATCCTAAAGCCGGATAAGGAAACCGATACCGATGTTTGGTTGACCGTTCACGCCCAACCTGGTGAAACCCAGATTGTTCCCGGTCCAAAGACCAAGACTTGGGGCTACAACCAAAGCCTGCTCGGTAAGACGATTGTCTTTAAGAGTGGTAAGACTTACCACGTAACTTTGAAGAACACCTTGCCGGAACTCACGACTTTCCACTGGCACGGATTGGACGTACCCGGACCCTTCATCGATGGTGGTTGTCATGCCCCCGTTTACCCCGGTGAAGCAAAGGAAATCACGTTCAAAGTCGACCAACCCGCGTCAACTACATGGTTGCACGCCCACCCATGTCCATTGACTGGCTGGGACGTTTGGCACGGACTCGCTGCCATGGCCTACGTCAAGGATGAGCACGAAGCAAGCTTGCCAATTCCGCACAACTATGGTGTCGATGACATCCCTGTTGTCTTACAAGACCGTCGTTTCCATGAGGATAACCAGTGGGACTATGATGGCGACTACGATCCTGATGGAACCGCCGGTCCAACAGCCATGTTAAACGGAACCGTCAACCCTGAATTTGATGTCACAACCCAAAAGCTGCGCGTTCGTTTCTTGGATGGTTCCAACCGTCGCGAATGGCGCTTGCACCTATCTGACGACTTGGTCATGACCCAAATCGCCTCCGATGGTGGACTCTTGCCAGAACCCGTTCAGATGACGAAGTTCATGATTACCTGTGCCGAGCGTGCCGAATTTATCTTGGACTTTAAGGACTACAAGCCTGGTGACAAAGTCAGCCTGTACTCCGATGACATGCCAATCTTGACTTTCAACATCAAGGAATTCGCCAAGGATGACACCGAAATTCCAGAGCACTTGGCCGATACAGCCTACCCTGATCCAGAACCAAACGCTCACGTGCACCAAGTGGTGATGTCTGGAACGGATGAAGAAGTCATGTTGAACGGTAAAAAGTTCGGTATGATGCGGATTGATGACCGACAAGAACTTGGCAAGTCCGAGTACTGGGATATTACCAACACCAACGACTGCTGTGGCGGAATGCTTCACCCTTACCACATGCACGGTGGCTCCTTCCAAATTGTTTCGCGTAACGGTGAAGCCCCTTACCCTAACGAATTAGGCTACAAGGACACGGTTTCCGTTAACCCTGGTGAAACGGTTCGAATCAAGATGAAGTTCAACTACGAAGGTGTCTTCATGTACCACTGCCACATCATCGAACACGAAGACGGCGGTATGATGGCCCAGATGCAAGTTTGGACCAAGGAAGAACCTGAAAAGAAGTACGACCTAATGGCCATGGACACGTTAATGAACGCCCTCGCCGAGGAACGCGGCTGCAAAGTCAGCGAATTAAAGATTTCAAGCCTTGAATCTTACAAGAAGATGGGCATGGACATGTGCTAAGCTTTCCTTAAGCACATAAAAAAGAGCACGCCAAGATGTAAAAGTCTGGGCGTGCTTTTTGTATGCTATGTTTTAGCTAAGTCAATGAGCATTTTGAGACAGTTCTTCGTAATCAGCTTTGTTCAATAAAATGGCGGAATTCGAACCATCTTCAATTAAAATGGGTTGATGAGTGTGTTTAACTAAGTTCATATAAATTATTAATAATTGCTCTGCTTGAATCAACGAAACTCTTTTCAATGGAATTCCTCCTGACTATTTTTTAAATTCTCACCTTCATTATCCATACTGCTTTCATTATTAGCTACTTTTGATGCTACTTAGGACAAATAATAAAAAAGGCCTTGGGAATTAATCACCAAGAACCTTTCTTATCATCATTTTCAAATAAAAATCAACGCACTCATCACCACAATCAACGCCACCATCACAACGTGAAAGCGCTTGTGATTGAGCAAGATGGCAATGTATTCACGAATCAACGCGTTTGGCAGGAAGTAAGAAGAAGTCTTCGAACCAATACCGTTAATATTTAAACCAACCAAACGGGCGTACCCCGCTGCACGAAAGACATGGTAATCGTTTGTGGCAAAAATTCCCTTACTGATATCAAAGCCGTGTGCTTCCAGTAATTGCTTTGAAAAGAGCATGTTTTCATAGGAGTTTTTGGACTTGTCATCGACCAAAATCTTGTCGGCGGGCACACCGTGTTCAATGGCGTATTCTTTCATAGCAACACCTTCGGGCAGCTTCTCATCACCACCTTGTCCACCAGACATAACAATCGTCAATAGCTTACCCGTCTTTTCAAACTGATTCTTTTGCAAATCAATGGCGGCCTGGATTCGTGATCCCAGTAATGGCGACACCTTAGTACCACCAATCAAGCCAGAGCCCAATACGATGGCGTATTCCTGGTCATCTTTTGGTCGAAAGACTTTGGTGATGAAAAAAGAGGTTAAGAAAGTCAGCACCCAAAAGAGCAGGTAGAGAACAAAAAGAATCGAAACGTTCTGTAAAAAGGCGATTGGCTTCGAATTTGGCCACCAGCTGTTTAGCAAACGGAAGCCGGCTGGCACAATGATTAAAAGAAAGCCAATAATCAAGGTTAAGACATTCCCCAATGAATGACTTTCCCGGCGCCAAACAATCAAGCCGTTAAAAATAAATAGGTAGGCCGACGTTGCCAATAACAAGAAAATTGGAATCGCAATAATGACTAAGAGGACGAGATAGCCACTCAGCAGCGTTGGCTGATTAAGCGAAACCAAAAGTAGCGTCAGCGTTAGAAAGTAAGCAAGAATGGTGATGTTGACAACAATTCCACAGAGCAGCCGGTAGCGATTTTTTTGAATTAAATGATGGGAAACATAGGTTAGGATGGCCGACAAAATGAGCGAAAAAATCAATGGACCAGCCACCTGGCTAAATAAACGAGACATGAACAGCTCCTTCAGTTCTTTATCTTTGTAAGTTCATTATAAGGCATTTAAGTCAGGATGATAAGAAGCACGACCTTACAAAACAGTAAGTTTGCTGTTGCCGTCTTTGCTGGCCTTGACGTAGAAGTCAGTACCCAGAGGTAGGGTAAAAATCGGCTGTGTGTGTCCAAAATCCACGTCGTAAAGAACGGGGATGGTTTGCAAAACGGGATATTTGTCGAGGATTAATTGCAGATTCTCCTCAGACATTTGATTTATCACTGGAAAACGTCCAATGACCAAAGCAGCAAGATCGGGATGAAGTTGCAAAATCTGTGCTAGTTGACTCGAAAACTCAAGCGGACTGCCCCCTTTTGCTTGTTCAACAAAAACAACGGGATTAGCTACTTCAGGAAAATAAGTGGTCCCAGCCTGCAAATTGTAAGTTTGAATATTGCCACCTGTTGAAGTGCCCCTAGCCGAACCCTCATTGTAGGCTTTCCACTCCCCTGCTTTCAGCTGTCGTGCAACGGAAGAATCGAACCACGCATCGGATGACCAGGAAGCACTCGGCTTTAATTCAAAAGAATGGTGGCTGACTGCTTCAAGAAAAGACTGACTTTGATACTCCTGCAACTCGTCCATTTTAAAGGAGGAATAGGCCGGACCATAGAAAGTCGCCAGGCCAGTTTTTGCTCGGATGGCATTATGCAAACTCGTCGTATCTGAATAACCACAAAAGACCTTAGGATGTTTTGCAAGCAAATCATAGTCAATGTATGGCAATAACTCGTTCGAGTTGTTACCTCCAATGGTCGTCATGACGGCCTTCACCTGCTCGTCAAGAAAAGCATCGTGCAAGTCTGCAACACGGGAGGCAATGCTGCTTGAGTAAAAGACATCGTTTTCCAAAATATGCTGTCCAAAGCTGACCCGAAAGCCCAGTGCTGCCAAACGTTTCTTTGCCCGTAAATTTTCATTAAATCCACCAACACGGGCGATGGATGAACTGGGCGAAATAATCCGGATTTCATCCCCTTTGTTCAATAAAGTCGGTCGCTTAATCATCTACACACTCCCAATCAAAAGTTACTTAATTGTACTATACTTGAACTATCCGAAAAGAAAAGGCTAATTAGGAGGCAACATGACCAAACATCCATCCATCCCCAGTCAAATTGAAGTTCGTGGCGGCCGAGTACATAATTTAAAAAACATCAACGTGGACATTCCACTCAATCAGTTTGTGGCCATTTCGGGACGCTCGGGTTCTGGTAAATCCTCCCTGGCCATGGGCATCCTCTTTTCAGAAGGGTCCAGGCGCTACTTGGAATCCTTATCCACCTATACCCAAAATCGAATGGGCAAGGATGTAGCGGCAGAAGTCGATTCGGTTCAATACATACCGGCAGCCATTGCCTTAAAGCAACGACCGGCAACGCCGGGGGAACGATCGACTTTGGGCTCCATTAGCGAACTAGCCAATATCACTAGGCTAATCTTTTCACGCTTAGGTTCGCCAGTTTGTCCAAACGGCCACCGAATGGCCCCTTCCCTTGCCATTGCTCAAGCCATGAACGACGCCGAAAAACCGGGTGAACACCATAACCAAGGGCAACTCACCTGTCCCGTTTGTGGCGTCCATTTTACGGCCTTTTCAGCGGAAGACTTTTCCTTTAATAGCACGGGTGCCTGTCCCACCTGTCACGGTACCGGACAGGTTCGTGAACTAGATGAACAGAAGTTGATTAAGGATGAGAATCTATCCATCAAGGACGGAGCCGTCGCTTCTTGGCACCTGCCTGGTCGTAATTTCATGCCCTCAATTGCCCAGACTTTGGGTGTTCATATCGATGTCCCCTACAAGGATTTATCGGACAAAGAAAAGCAGATTGTCTTACACGGGGAAAAGAAACTCTACCCGGTTGACTTTCATACCTCAACTGGTCGCGTCTACCACTCGGACGGTTCCCTCTATGAAAACGCCTATGATGCGGTCACGGATTCACTCGCCAACGTCAAAAGTCAGGCAACGCTCAAGAAACTGAACAAATTCTACCATTTCTCCATCTGCCCAACTTGTCATGGTTCACGGTTAAATCCGGCTTTGTTAAAACAGACGGTCGACGGGCAAAGCATCGTGCAGGTGTCCAATTTACCACTAGGAAAATTAGAAGGCTGGGCAACACAGACCCTTTCTTCCCTACCTAAAAACATGACAAAATTGGCCAAGACGCTCTTTCAAAACTTAACGGGAACGTTGCGCCCAATCCTTGAACTCGGTCTGGACTATTTAACCATGTCACGACCCGGTGCATCACTTTCAACCGGAGAGTTACAACGGTTACAACTGGCTAAAACAATCCGAGCCCAGACTACCGGTGTTCTTTATGTCCTGGACGAACCATCCATTGGACTACACCCGGATAACATTCAGGGCCTTATCAAAGTCTTTCGACAACTGATTGCACAAGGCAACTCGCTCGTCGTAGTCGACCACGAGGTAGACCTCATTGCAGCAGCCGACTGGATTATCGAAATCGGTCCAGGTTCTGGTGAGGCTGGCGGTCACGTCATTGATGCCGGAACACCAGGTGAGTTAGCCAAGAAGCCAGCATCACTCATTGCGCCCTTCCTGACTGGGAAAGCCGACATCCTCCATCAAAAAGTCAATGCACAGGGTCAGGGCTGGACAACGCTCACGGTTGATCATTTTCATAATCTCAACAACGTTTCGGTAAAAATTCCAGAACACGAAATTTCGACAATCACGGGCTTTTCAGGAGCCGGTAAAACGTCCCTGATTTTGGATAACCTCATACCGGCCATTCAAGCCAAAAAAGCTGGGGGCGAGTTACCAAAAACGGTAAGTGAACTGACAACGTCAATTAGGAACACGGTCGCCATTGATGCCAAACCAATCGGTCGGAATGCCCGCTCGACTTTGGCGACCTATACCAACATTATGGATGGTCTTCGGGAACTTTTTGCAGCTCAACCAGCGGCGAAACAAGCCGGCCTCACACAAAGCGACTTTTCTTACAATAACAAGTCCGGAGCCTGTCCAACCTGCCAAGGGTTAGGCGTAATTACGGAGGACGTGCAGTTTCTACCAGACATCGTTGAGACCTGTCCAACTTGTGACGGGGGTCGTTACAACGAGAAAATCCAGACCATTTTCTGGCAGGAACATTCAATCGTCGACATCTTGAATTTGTCAGTTAAAGAGGCCCTTCCCCTGTTTCAGGGTGAAGAAAAGATTGAACAAGAGCTAAAACTACTTGATGAGATTGGGCTTCACTACCTCCATCTTGGACAGGCAACGCCTTCTCTTTCTGGTGGTGAAGCACAACGTCTGAAGCTTGTTTCCCATCTACACAAAAGTCAAAAGAACAGTCTCTTTGTCTTTGATGAACCAACGATTGGCTTGCACCCCTTAGATGTTCAGACACTGCTCGGTGTCTTGAACCGACTTAAAGAAAAGGGCGCAACTATCGTCATTATCACTCATGATCTTGATATGATGACCAATGCTGATTGGTTAATCGACCTCGGTCCTCGCGGTGGTGACCAGGGGGGACGTGTCATGGCGATGGGCCAACCAAAAGAATTAGCTGAGCAATCCGACAGTTTAACAACACAGTATTTACACGAACATTTCGAAAAATTTCACCTTTTTAGTGAAAGTTCTTCAAAGTTAGATAACGAACGTTTATAATGAGAGTATTCGTTTTAAATACTTCATAAATATAAACTAAAGGAGCTAGCATGGCAGAAGAACAGGACAGCCTCTTTCAATGCTTAATTGACCACGCGGAATACGACTTTGCGGGTGGTGCTTTCTTACACGAATTAGATCCGGAAACTAAGAAATTAATTATCGCCGATCATCCGAAAGCTTCTGATCAGAGCTTTATCTGTTCTGAACACTTGGTAAAATATCGTCTTCAAAAACTTGATAAGATGATTCAAGAGGATAAGAAAAAGAACAAGCAAATTCACCAAAAGATGCACCGTGTTCTCGACAACGATAACTACAAGATTATCGATGTTGGTAAGAAGCTCGAAAACACCTATACCCTTGGACAAAAGATTGCGGACGGTGTTGCCCACTTTGGTGGTTCGTGGCCATTCGTGATTTCCTTTGTCGCTATCATGCTTGGTTGGATCATCATCAACGTGACGCACGTCTTCGGCGCAAACTTCGATCCCTTCCCCTTCATCCTATTGAACTTGTTCCTGTCAATGGTCGCTGCCATTCAGGCGCCCTTAATCATGATGGCGCAAAATCGTGCTTCTGACTATGATCGGATGGAATCAAAAAACGATTACCACGTGAACTTGAAGTCTGAAGAAGAAATTCGCCTTCTACACGCCAAAGTCGACCACCTCATCCAACAAGATCAACCAAACAGCATGCAAATTCAAAAGATGCAAATGGAGATGCTAGCTTCCATCAATGAACAACTTGCATTGCTGACAAAGGAAGAAGATGCAAGTGACAAATAAGAAAAATAAGCAAACAAAAAGGCGCTCAGTTTGAGCGTCTTTTTTTTGTGTTAATAAGAATTTGGGCTGATTGCTGCACCTGATTAATTGGACGAATCGTAATATCGTTCAACGCAGCATCGACTGGCATATCCAATACATTGGTGACCACCAATGCAATGCGTTCGGCTGAAATCGCATATTCTTCGTAGTTTTTTTCGGCATTTTCACGAATCTTTGAATCAGTCATGTGTGAGGGCAAATTAAAAAAGGCCAAACAATAAATGTTTGTCCCTTATTAAATGAATTACGATAGTTTATCCGTCAAAAACTTGACTAATAACTCATCTACCTCTTGATTTTCGTGAAGCTTCGAATGCTGAGCATTCTTGCCTGAAATTAACCGTTCCTGGTAAGTGCTTGGTGTTTGCACAAAATACTTCAACGACTTGGAAGAATTGTTTGGCACCGTCGAATCGGACTGTGTCAATCCTGTACTGTTCCCGTAGATGTTTAGCACCTTCGTTGAGTTATTCTGATAGTACTTTTCCAATCCAGCTAAGGCCTTGAAGGAGTCGGTTTCCTGACTAGGCTGTCCCTGTTCATTCAATGACGAGAAAGCCGCCTCTTGACGGTTCAAACCGTTAAAGTGACCAGCAATGTCAATTTCGCGCTTAACCGCTGGCAGCTGGCTACTCTGCTGCGCATGATTCTTCAGATAATAGACAATGGCCATGTTTCCCATCGAATGACCAATCAAGTTGACGGATTTGATACCTTGCTTGTGCAGTTGTGTCATGATGGTCGTCACCCATTGATTCGTCTTGGCAAAGTCAACATTGCTATTATCATTAAACTGAACGAGGTAAATTGGGTTCTTGTCACCCGCCTTGGCCTGGCCTGAAAAGTCGACTTTTCCGTTCTTTGAAACCGTGACATTAATCTTACGGTTGGAGACTTTTTCCTTAACCAAATAATTGCTCATTGACTTTTCAGCATTGCGTGACGAACCATACCCGTGGAAGAACACTGTTGCTTCCGTTGGCTTGGGCTCATTGCTTTTCGTTTGGTTCTGTTGCCGTTGATAAAGAAAGGCCGCGGCAGCAACCACCACAATTAGGATTGGAATCAAGATGAGTAGAACTTTTTTGTATTTTTTCATTATTTATCTTTCAGTTGAATTTCAACGGTCGCCTGCCGTGATTGCTCAGCGATCATCGGGGCAACGTATGGGGATGGTGCGTACTTTACCTGGTAAGCATCATCAATTTTGCTTAGCAAGGACGCATCATCAATTGGCTGGAAAGACACGTCAAAGTCCTGACCAGCTGCTTGAATAATTCCTGTTTTGTTTGCTATCGCGCTTTGATACCACGATGACTTCTTGCCGTTATAGGCACGAACAAACAAGCGATTGTCAACAACAACCTCCCAAATCCAGGTTGGGGTTCCTGCAATCCCGTTTGCACGGAATGGTGCGATGTGCAAGTCGTCGGCTTGGTTAATGCGGTTCAGTGTTTCGGTTGTCCAGATCATAAATTCTCCTTATTATTTTAACGTTGTAACGACCGGATTTTCGAGATAGTGATAAACACGCTCAACTTCAGCCGGGTCGTTAACATCTAACATTGATGGTTTCTTCAAATCCAATTGATTGATTCTCGTCATTTCGTCTTGTGTTAGCTCAAAGTCAAAAACAGAAAAATTCTCTTGAATTCGGTTTTCATGTGTTGATTTTGGTATAACGATAATCCCTTGCTGAATATTCCAGCGAAGAATCACTTGTGCGACTGATTTTTCATGTGCCTGAGCAATTTCAGTCAAAACCGGATCGGTAAACATCCCATTCATCCCTTCAGCAAAGGGTGCCCAAGCTTCTGGTTGAATCTTATTTTCTGCCATAAACTTGAGTAACTCGGGCCGTTGAAAGTGAGGATGGTGTTCAATTTGATTAACATGTGGTAGTATTTCGACATTTTTAACTAGATCAATTAATTTTGCCTCATCAAAATTGCTGACACCAATAGCGCGGATTTTACCAGCCTTATATAAATCAATAATTGCTTGGTAAGAGCCATAATAATCACCGAATGGCATATGAATGAGGTAGAGATCAATATAATCAAGCTTTAACTTGTCAAGTGATTGATAAAAGGCCTGAACTGTCTGTCGATAACCCATTTCATTTACAAATGCCTTTGTTGTAATGAATAGTTGTTTTCGGTCGACGCCAGATTCTTGAATCGCACGGCCAACCGCTTCTTCATTTCCATATGACGAAGCAGTATCAATTAATCGATAACCATTTTTAATCGCCAGCTCAACTACCTGTTGTGTCTCATCTAAATCACTGATTTGAAAAACGCCAAATCCAACTAGGGGCATTTTAACGCCGTTCCTTAATGTCTGAAAATTATTCACTTTAATCCCCTTTCATTTTTATCCAAAAGAAATTATTTTAAATCTCTTGCTTTCGTGGACGAATAATCATCTCGTTAACATCGACATGTTCTGGCTGGTCAACCATGTAGGCAACAGCGTTGGCAATGTCTTCTGCTCGTAGTGAATAATCCGCATCATTACCGAATGACTCAGATAAATTTCATTCAATGGCTTCGTTACCAATTGAATGAATTAGTTCTGTATTCGTTGCACCTGGTGAAATAATGGCCGAACGAATCCCGTTCTGGTTTTCTTCTTGCCGCAATGTTTCCATAATGGCACGCACGCCAAACTTTGATGCGGAGTAGGCGGCACCAGCGGGCATGACGACATGTCCAACAACGGATGAAGTCGAAATAACCAGGCCACTCTGCTGCTTTTGCATTTGTGGTAGCACAGCTTTGATACCGTTTAGTACACCAATCAAATTCGTGTCAAAGATACGCTTCCAAACCGAGATATCATAATTTGGATCTGACAATTGTCCAAGCGGCATCACACCCGCGTTGTTAAAGAGAACATCGACACGACCAAAGTCAGCAATTGCCCGGTCAATCACCGCCCGCACTTCCTGGGGCTGTGAAACATCCGCTGCTAAGTACTTCAGATTTTCTGGGTAAGCCACTTCCTTCGCAATTTCTTCTAAGCGCTCTTTTCGACGACCGGAAATAAAGACTTTTGCTCCTTCTTTATTTAACTTCAAAGCAGTTGCACGCCCCATTCCGGAAGTTGCGCCCATAATAATCACGACTTTGTTTTTAATTGCCATCTAAAAACCTCATTTCTTTTCATTCTCAATTTATTCTGTTAACATATTTTATGTTAAACCCTAAAGTTGACTTTAGGTAAAGGAGCAATTTGATGAAAATGACAATTGGTGAAGTATCCAAAAAATCTGGTTTGTCCATCTCGACCATTCGCTACTATGATAAAGAGGGATTATTTCCTGATTTACAACGAACATCAGGCATTCGTCAATTTACCGACATGGAAATGAACGCCCTCGAGGTTATTGAATGCCTGAAAAAGTCCGGCCTCTCCATTCCCGAAATTCGACAATTTATGGATTGGACAACTGAAGGTTCGAAGACTTTTGCTAAGCGCAAAACCCTCTTTGAAGAACAAAAAATTGAGGTCGAACAGCAAATGGCTGAACTCAAACGTGTTTCGAACTTACTGAACTATAAATGTTGGTATTACGATGAAGCAATGAAACGCGGTTCCGAAGAAGAAGTCCAAGCCATCCCTTTCGATGAATTACCAAAGAAAATTCAAGAAAACTTTCCATTTGAACATTAATTGCTTACTTAGATTGATTTTTTAGGCTTCTAAAAAGATTTTTTTGAATAAGGTTATATTACAAATCTCTTAACTTGCTAAGTAGAGGGTCAATAATTTCTTTATTTAAAGACGAAAAAGTATAGGGATGAATGAACATTTCCCCCTGATTCATGTAATACAATTTTGTCAAAAACTGTTTAGCCGTTAAATCTAAATCAACTAACTTATTACCAGAAATAATGCTTGAAAGTAATAGAAAATCTCGATAATTACTAATCCTGGGATCAAATGAATCTTTAATTATTTTCAACTCAATCCCTGATTGAATAAAATGATTCTGCTGCTTTTCTCTTTCTAATAAAAAGCCATTGATTCGGTTCATCAAATTTGGATACTGCCTTTTTAAAAAATCCCTAAAGTGCTCCGGTAAATAAATTGCAAGCGCTACCTCTTGATAAAAACTATAGTTATAAAATTTTTGAAAGTCCTCTAATGATTCCGGTCTACCTTGCCAGCTATTCTCCTCAAAATAATCAAGTAGATTATTGACAAAGGTTTTAAAAATCTCCTCTTTACTTGAAAACACTTTGTATAAAGTAGACTTACTAATATTTAATGAGTTGGTGATTTTATCGATATTAATTTTATCAATTTCTTCAGCTTCATGAATTAATGGTGCAACAGCTTTCAAGACTGAATGCTTAATCGCTTTTGAATCAACCGTCTTCCCCATATCATGCTCCCTTCTTTTAAACACTATTAGTATAACAAAATTAAAAATACTAAAAAAACATTTTTAGTGTTTTTAGGTTGACTATTGGTAAAAAAAAAACTATACTCGCCACAGATAAAAAAGGAGATATTATTCATGACTAACAAAACATGGTTGATTACAGGGACGTCCAGAGGCTTTGGTAAGGAACTCGCTTTACTTGTTGCCAAAAACCCTAATTTGAATTTAGCTGCAACCGCTCGAAATCTCAATGATTTGTCTTACTTAGACGAATTCAATCAAGAAAAAATCTTAAAATTAAAAGTTGATATGGCTAACCAAGACGACATTAAAAAAGCTGTTTCCAAGACGTTCGATAAGTTTGGACGAATCGATGTACTTGAAAACAATGCAGGATTTGGCTACTTCTCGACTTTTGAAGAGGCAGAAGAGAAGATTGTGCGCAATATGTTTGAAGTTAACGTTTGGGGCCTGATCGAAATGACTCAGGCTGTTTTACCCATTATGCGTAAGCAACAATCAGGCGTCATTTCGTCCATTTCATCAATGGCAGGAATTGTAGGTATTCCTGGACTATCGTTCTACAACGGAACCAAGTTTGCGGTTGAAGGAATCATGGCGTCCCTTTCAAAGGAATTGGTTGAAGACAATATCAAAGTCATGACTGTTGAACCAAGTTCATTTAGAACTGATTGGAGTGGTTCTTCTTCTCAATCAGTAGCAACAAAATTCCCTGATAACTACAAGGCTGCTAACCAAACGATCACAGCTGGAAAATCAGCCACTGGTTCTGAACCCGGTGATCCAAAGAAGGCAGCAGCGATTATTTTTGATCAAATCGAAAACAACTTCGACAAACTCCCTACCCAGTTACCACTTGGAAAAGCTGCGGGACAATATATTCCCGCAACATTGAAACAAGAAACGGCTAATTTTGAAAAGCTAGCAGATTTAGCAGCTAGTGCTGATTTCTAAATAAAAAAAGGCGCCCTATCGCGCCTTTTTTTATTTCGTAATTAGAAGACCAGCAAGGACTTAATCGCCTCGCGCTTGTCCATTGCTTCATAGGCCTTTTGAATATCTTTCAGATCAAATTGCTTAGTGAAGACTTTACCGGGGTTAATCTTGTCATCCAAAACCGCCTGTAAGAGCGATGCTCGGTCATAGGTCGTTACGGCTGCAATGCCACCACGGAGACCAATGTTCTTCCAGAATAGGTTATTTGTGTTCATCATTGGGTCTTGTGGAATACCCACGCGACCAACAACGGCACCTGGGCGACCCAACTGAACGGCTGTGGCAACCGCCTGTTCAGAACCGACACACTCCAAAACGGCGTCGGCTCCGGTACCAGTCAATTCCATGACGTGGTCAATGGCCGCTTGGTCACGTTCTTCCACGATATCCGTTGCGCCAAATTCCTTACCCAATGCTTGACGATCAGCGTGGCGGGACATCAAGATGATTCGCTTGGCACCACGCAACTTAGCTGAAATCACACCAGCTAAACCAACGGCCCCGTCACCCATAACAACCGCTGTGTCACCCTCCTTCACTTCGGCAGTGGCTGCGGCGTGGTAACCAGTGGCCATAATGTCTGACAAAGTCATGAAGGACTTCAATTGGTCGTCCGTATAATCTTCCGGTTGTCCAGGAATCTTAACCAAGGCCCAGTCAGCATTCTTAAAGCCGATGTACTCGGCTTGATAACCGGTCGAACCACCCTTATTTGGATCCAGGCAGTCGCCATCAAAGCCGGCCAAGCAGGCTTGACACTTTCCACATCCGTGGGTAAACGGCGCAATGACAAAGTCACCAGGCTTGACGTTCGTTACTTCCGAACCAACTTCTTCGACGATTCCAATCGCTTCGTGACCAACTTGTGAGCCGGATTCGCGCTTTGAAATCCCACGGTAAAACCACAAATCGGAACCACAAACGGATGCTCGAACCGTCTTGATCACGGCATCCTTTGGGCCTTGAACCTTTGGCTTTTCAACTTCTTGCATCTCAACCTGTCCAGGTTTAACAAAAACAGCTGCTTTCATGAATACTGCCTCCTTCTTTTCTTATATCCATTATGGACGTTTCATTGTCTCTTGTAAAATAACAGAAAATTACAACTTCGAATATTCTTCGTCACTTACTGGCTCCAACCATTCAGGCGTCCCGGTCGTGATGGCAATGTGTTCGAACCAGGAGTCGGCCTTGGCACCGTGCCAGTGCTTGACACCGTCTTTTGTCACGATGACATCGCCCTGCTTTAAGGATTGGGCTGCTTTTCCCTCTTCCTGATACCAACCTTCACCATCGGTCACGAGTAAAATCTGGTAGCCATCGTGGTGGATGTGCCAGTTATTTCGGGCACCCGGTTCAAAGGTCACCGTGCCAACCGAAACTTTTTCGTCCGGACTTGTAGCAAGTGCCTTTAAAAAAGTATCTCCCTCAAAGAACTTACCATAAGGGTTGGCAATGCCTTTGCCAAAGATGCCACCTTTTTCCAATTCGTTAAATTTTGTCATGATTATTCACCATAGACTTTCTTCAAAAGATTAAAACTTGACCAACCCTTTGGCCAACCAGTGTAGAAGGCCAGTTGTGTAATCAAAGCCGCCATTTCTTTTTCCCTCACGCCGTTGTCCTTGGCGCGGGCCATATGGTGTTCCAACTGTTCGAAGGCACCCATTGCCATTAGCGCTGAGACCGTTGCAATACTACGAGTCTTATGGCTCAACGTGTCATCCGCCCAAACCTCGCCAAACAAAACATCGTCGTTATACCGGGCAAAGTCAGGGGCGATCTCACCCAAGCGATCGCGTCCAGCCGTTACTTTTTCACTCATCATCTGCCTCCTAATTTAAATTCATTCTTGTTCAACTAAAACAACACAATTTTAAACCCTCAAGTGTACTCGAGGTCAAGGATAAAAAGGAGATTTTTGTTTCATTCTTCTCTTTCATGATTTCTGCTAAACTAAACGTATTCATAAAAAGTTTTCTTACAGATGAACATAGTTAGCAAACAAACCAGTCATTTCCACTTAATTAAACGACACTTTGCAGAAAAATCCGATCGAATTATCCTCTATTCGGCCGTCAACACGATTCCCAACACCTTCTTTTCCTGCCTTAAAATTGGCGTTGGCCTCTTTTACTTTTCTTTCTGGTTTCTCGCTTTTGGTGCCTATTACCTGGTACTCTTGGCCATTCGCTTGTATTTTTTACGGGTCTACCATAAATTGCAAACATCGACGGAATCATTGCAGGAACGAGTTCAAGAAGAGAAGCACTACCTCGTTGACGGGGGGCTTTGTCATTGCCATTCGTTCCCGTCAATTTAAAAGCCAAATAAAAAACGAACATCGTTGGATGTCCGTTTTTTTAATTAATCATCATTCTTGATTTTCTTTAACATCCGCCAAGACACAAACCAAAAGATAACTAGCCCAAATCCTAATAGGCCTGCCAAAATGATTTTACCATTCTTTGTGGCAATCACTCCTTCAAGAAATGGTAAACGGGTCACAATGCCAACCACTGCTTGGAAAACAATGTAGTAATAAATGGGACGGTTAATAACTTGGCTAGTCACTGAAATTTTTTGGTAAATCGCCAGGATAATCAGCATGATCACAATGGCAGCAATCCCAACCCAACCGTCAAAACTCAGTCGTAATGGTGTTTTGACCCAAATGTTAATCGCAAGTGCTGGGAACAAAAGAGCCAGAAAAACAAGGAAAGTACATAGATACTTCAGCCACTTTTTCATCGGATTCTTCTTGAAAAGATAGATGACTTCACCCATCAGCCAGGTCGCCAGAAAACCAGCAGCAGTCAAGTAAATCCCCGCCAGCATGTAGTCACCTAAGTCAATGACTTTGCCAGGAACCGAAATGGCTGGAATAAAGGCAATGGCGAAGTAACCAAAGAAGACATAAAAAATCAAACTAAAGAAAGAAGATACTTTAACTGGTAAGTTTTTTAGCAATGAATCAGCCACCCGCTTTGGGTCAGCCCCGAAGTAATCAGCAGCCGATTGGCCATTCTTTTGAGCTTGTAAGATGTCTTGGAGAATTGCCAGCAACTGCTCTTCAATTGCTTGATTATCCTTAAACCAATTGGTTGTTCGCGCATAAATCATGAAATCGGTGTAAAAGGCTTCGTTTTCATCGTTCAAACCTTGTCGTAATTCATTATTTCGTTCGATTAATTGATCAATTGTCATTTGTTTCTCCTGTCATCATGAAGCCCATCGATTTCTCCAACTGGTGCCATTGATTGTAAAAGTCTTGCTTGGCTTCAATTCCCACCTGCGTTGGCAAATAATACTTCCGGTCGGGTCCATCAGGCGAAGGGCGGCTCTCCGATGTGAGCAAGCCCCTCTTTTCCATGGTCGCTAATAACGGATAAATTGTGCCCTTTGGAACCTGTCCAAGTCCAATCTCGTCAAGAGCAACAGTGATTCCGTAGCCATAGTTCGGCTGTTTTTCTAATATGCTCAACAGAATTCCCTGAAGAAATCCTTTTAATAGTTGACTGGAAATTGTCTGCGCCATTTCCCTGGCCCCTTTTTATTCAATAACGATAGTCTACAAGATACTGACTACTTTGTAAAGCATACTAGTTAACCATTAAAAAAAACGAGTCTTTTACTCGTTTCGTAAAAATCAGTTTTTATCAGCCGTTACCCAGGAATTGTCCTGGTTTTTACTTTCGAAGTACCTCTTAAACTCTTCCGATTCATAGGCGCGCTTTACATTCTGGACCCACTTCTTGTTCTTGTTTACCTTGTTCACTGTGAGGACCAAGTAATAATCATCCATCACTTTTTCTTTTAATAGATTCTCCTTTACAGGTACTTTGGCAGCGTAAGCAACTGAACCGGGTAAAACGACGTAGTCGAATTCGTCCTTCACGCGTGGAATTGTCGATGAATCAATTTCTGTGAACTGTAAGTTCTTCGGATTATCCGCAATATCTTTTTGCGTCACAGTCACTTCGTTAACACCAGCTTTCAAACGAATCAGTCCGTTCTGAGCCAAGATTCGGTAAGCTCGTGCCTTGTTCGAGACATCTTCAGGCACGGCAATTCGATCGCCATCCTGAAGATCTGCCAGACTCTTCTTCGAACCTTGATAAAGTCCCATCGGAATCGTTGGAATCTTAATAATGCCAGTCAGTTCACCCTTTTTCTCTTTGTCAAAGTTTTTGAGATAAGCACTGTGTTGGTCAACGCTTAGATCCGCCTCATTGTTATCAAGGGCAATGTCGGCATTTAATAAGTTGCTAAAATTTTTACTTTTAACGGTATAACCTTCCTTTTCAAGGATGGGTTTAATGCCGTTCATGAATAATTCGCTGTAAGGCCCGGGGGCCGTTGCAACTGTAATCACTTTGCTTTTACTCGTTTTATGCTTTGGACCAAATGAAAGAAAAGCCAGTAACAAAATACCTAAACCTACAATCAGCCAAATCATTTTCTTTTTTGTCATTTGCCTTCTCCTTTAGCAACTTAATTTTTAAGCACTTAATTTTTTTGACAGGATTTGAAGCGTTTCAACGTACCAAGCGGCTGCCGTTTTCAGTCCTTCATCATCGACTTTTAAATCTGAGTGATGAAGACCAGTGCTTATTCCTGACCCAACTTCAGCAAACACCGCTGGAATTGATTGACTATAAAAAGCAAAATCTTCTCCCCCCGCTGATGGTGCGTTTTCGACAATGTTCAACTTCTTCCTCAATGAATCCTGCACTTGCTTTGCTAAATCAACGTTGTTCCATAAAACAGGTGGTCCAGAAATCCAATCAATTTCAGAGGACAGCCCAAATGCTTCGCCTTGCAGTTTAACAATCTGCTCGAATCGCTCTCTGGCCAACGTTTGGTCAGTGGTTGAAAATGTTCGAATCGTGCCTTCAAACCAAGAATCATCAGGAATAACATTCCATGTTGACCCAGCCTCAACATGGGTGACGGACAGCACAGCAGCGTGCTGCGGGTCGATGTTCCGTGACACGACGCTTTGCAAAGACGAGATAATGTTGGCCATTCCAAGAACAGGGTCCACGTTTTTATCTGGATGAGCAGCGTGTCCGCCCCTTCCGTGGAGCCTAACTTTAAATTGGTCAACCGCCGCGTTTCGAGCCCCTCCTTCAATCGAAAGGGTGCCGACTGACATTGCTGGATCATTATGAAACCCAATGATGAATTGAGCATCATCTAAAATGTGAGAACGAAGCACCACTTCGGCACCTTGATGCGTTTCCTCTGCAGGCTGGAAAACAAAAAGAACACGTACGTTCAAACTGTCTTCCATTTCCTTTATCCTTTCGGCCGCCGCAAGCAAACTGACGGTATGAAAGTCATGACCACAAGCATGCATGATTCCTTGAGCAACTGAGGAATACGGAAGCGCTGTTTTTTCTTGTATGGGCAGGGCGTCAATATCGGCTCGTAGCACAATAACCGGTGCCTCTTTTGGGCCAAAAGCAGCTACTACTCCGGTTTTCATTAAGGTGGGTGTTATGATTTCAAGACCTAGGGTCTTAAGGCGTTCTTCGATACGTGCTGTTGTTTCAAATTCTTGCATCGGCAATTCTGGATGCTTATGTAAGTTGTGACGGAAGCGGTATAAGTCTTCCCATTTTTCCTCTGTTAACATCATTTCCTCCATAAAAAAAGCCAGTTTTTCAGTATCGTCATACTGAAAAACTGGCACTTAATGGGCATTATAGCCACGAAGATAGTCAAGTTGATGCAATATGAACGCTAAAAAGTCACCTTGGACAGGAGCTAATCAATCGTTCATATTGGATTTCGATTGCTAGCTCTTACTTTTCGTAACAGCAGCAGTTCATCTGCTTCATTGACATCGTGAATCATCCCTTCGTTTTATCTTGTTATAAGTTTAGCATGAAATTCTTCACTGTCAAACAAATAAAAAAGCCAACCCTAATCTGAGCCGACCTTTATAGTCCACAATTATAAGTGAACTTACTTTCCAAGCTCCTTTTTCTTCAAGAACTTCCAGAGCAGTGCCAGAACGACACCAGCCAGTGCGGGCAATACCCAACCGAAGCCTTCGGCAGCCAGCGGCAAGTTGGTCGTATAGCCCTTGACCACGTTTGCGGCCCAGGCTTGGCTAGCCAATGGTGAGGCAGCCAGTGCATCCAAGAAGGCGGGCACCGTCACTGCGGCAACCACAAAGCGGTACATCGTACCGTCTTGCTTCACCCACTTGTTCGACACTCCCAACAAAGTCAAAGTCAGGGCGTATGGGTACAAGAGCATCAATACGGGGGCTGACCAGGCGATAATGTTCGTCAAACCGGCGTTGGCCGTTACAAAGGAACCAAAGGCGATGAGACGCAACCACCAGAGGTAAGAAACCTTTGGAAAGACGCGGTGCAAGTCCTGAGCAAAGGAAACAAAAAGCCCCATGGCGGTCGTGAAGACGGCCAGAGTCACGATGACACCGGTTGAAAGAACACCGACGTTTCCCGTGTAATGCGTGATGATTTCAGAAAAGGCCGTTCCACCATTGGCGGCAGCCTTCATTGTTCCAAGCGAGGAGACGCCGAGCAAAACCGTGGCTACGTAGATTAGTGATTCCATCAAGATGGCAACCAGACCTGACTTGGCCAAGACCTTCGAAACGTTTGTTCCAGTGAAGCCAAGGGCGCGAACAGCGTAGACAACGGAAACGGCCAAGGCTAAGAGCGCTAGACCATCCATTGTGTTATAACCGTCCAAGATTCCTTGAAAAGCCGCGTGGTGCTGATAAGCCGCGGCCACGCGTTGACTCAAGTCCCCCATTGGTAAAACCAGGGCCAAAACCAAGATCAAGCCCAAAAGTACCAAGAAGATGGGGTTTAGATACTTGCCGACCCACTTCATCAAGTTGGACTGTTTGACCGTTAAGATGTAGGCCAGTCCAAAGAAGACGGCTGAGAAAACAAGCATGGCCAATTGCTGGTAACGAGCAGGAACCAACGGTGCGACACCCATGGCAAAGGCCGTGGCCGCCGTACGTGGCGTTCCGAAGAGTGGACCGATGGTGAAGTGGATTGCCACCAGCACAACCGTTCCAAACCAAGGGGCGACTGGCTTGGCAATGTCATAGACGGACTTGGAATCCGTTAAAGAAACCGCCAACATGGCCAGGAATGGCAACAAGGCACCTGTCAAAAGGAAGCCAAGCACGGCGGGCAGCCAGTTATGACCGGCGAGTTGTCCCAATTGAACTGGGAAGATCAAGTTTCCGGCACCAAAGAACATACCGAAGATGAGCGAAGCAACCAAGAAGAGCTGCTTCGTTGTTAATTTCTGATTTTCCATTATGAAAAACTCCTTTAATTTTTCATCTTAAGTTTTTTGACAAATAAAAAGACCAGCTACGCAAAACGCAGCTGGTCAACATTCATTCGCTCAGCCGCCTATCCGTTTTTGGATAGGCAGACCAAAACATCAGCACCTATCCCTATGGAATAATAATGCTGATAATAATGGCTTGGTTGTTTTGGAATGAATTCGTCATTTGTTTACTCACTTAATTTGATAAATCAATTAAAACATAATGAGAAAAACTTGTCAATTCTTTAGGCGGTTTGCTTCCGTTGAATGGTCTGCCATACCATGGCTACCAAAGCACCAATAATCGCTGGTAGTACCCAGCCAAAGCCTTCAGCAGCCAATGGAATGATGGCATGGTAAACATCAGCCACCTGAAGCGCCCAATTGGTTGACTTGGCGGGTGAAGCCAACAAACCATCTAGCAAAGCCGGGATGGTAATGAAGGCCATCACCGTCCGGTACATGATGGGGCTTTGCTTCACCCACTTATTCAAAACGGCCAAGATGGTTAGCGCCAGTGTGAATGGATAGATAATCATCAAGGCAGGAATTGAAAAGGCAATGATTTTAGTCAAACCAGCATTTGCAGTAATAAACGATCCGATGGTGATAACACGCAACCAGTTTTTGTATGAAATCTTTGGAAAGACTTTATGCAAATCTTGTGAGAAGGAAGCTGACAAGCCCATCGCCGTCGTGAAAACAGCTAATGTAACAATCAGACCCGTCATCAAAATACCGACGTTTCCCGTGTAGTGAATGATAACGTTCGATAAAGCCGTTCCCCCATTATCAGAAACTGGCATGATGCCCAATGATGTTACTCCTAAGAGTGCCGTGGCGATGTAAATCAGTGACTCTAATAAGATGGCCAGCAATCCTGACTTAGCCAGAAGCTTTGGTACCTGCTTGTCGGAGAACCCCATGTTCTTAACGGCGTAAACAACTGAAACCGCAAAGGCTAGGAGGGCCAAACAATCCATTGTGTTATACCCTTCCAGGATTCCTTGGAAGGCTGGAGCGACTTTGTAGGCACCAGACACCTTCTGGTCCAAGCCACCCATCGGCATGATTAAGGCAAGCAGTAAAATCACTGCCAACAGAATCAAGAACAGTGGGTTCAAGTACTTACCAACCCACTTCGTTAAGTTCGACTCTTTCAAAGTCAATCGGTAAACCATCAAGAAGAAGATGGCTGAAAAAATCAACATGGCGAGTTGCTGATAGGCCGTTGGAATCAATGGCGCAATTCCCATAGCAAAGGCCGTGGCCGCCGTACGTGGCGTGGCAAAGAGTGGCCCTAATGAAAAGTGAATGGCCACAACCATGATGGTTGCAAACCAAGGAGCCACTGGCTTGGCTATGTCAAAAACCGACGTTGACTTGGTCAAAGCCATCCCGAGCATTGCCAAGAATGGTAGCAAAGCCCCGGTTAAAAGGAAACCAGAGATGGCGGGCCAGACGTGGCCACCCGCCAACTGTCCCAGTTGAACGGGGAAAATTAGGTTGCCAGCCCCGAAAAAGAGACCGAAAATTAGTGATGTGATTAGTAAGAGCTGTCGCTTACTCGCTCGTTGTTCTTGCATGGTAATACTCCTCATTTTTTTGAAACTCGTTAATCAAAACAAACAAAAAAGCCAGTTGCGTTAAGCAACTGGCTTCGTCAATGACTCAATCAGCTGCCCATCCTAATGTCGGATAGGCAGGCCAAAAATCAGCACCCTATCCTAACGGATAACGACGCTGACGACGACGGCTGAATTGTGAGTCAAAAAATTGTTCATGATTTTTCTCGTTTCATTTGATACTCACATTAAAACAAAATGAGATTGCCTTGTCAAGACTTTTTATGAAAATGTGCTTACTAAAGTCATGAAAGCTCAATCAACCGTAATCATCTTTGGATAAACACGGGCAATGATGACCAAGACAACTGCTGAGGCAATAAAGGATGGTAACATGTACGATCCGTTATAAAGAGTGGAATACAACCAAACACCCTCGCCCTTTGGTGCGTATTGGCCAAAGAAAATGACGGCTGACAGCATATGGGACAAGAAACGCAGGAAAGATCCCACGAAGACCCCAGCAATCAACCAGAGCGTCCCCTTTCCCATTTCCTTGTTCACAAAGGCCTTCTTAACCATTGGGACAGTCACAGCTGTGAAACCGACCAACCCGAAAGCCAATGGGTAATCCAGGAACGCCTGAAAAGGTGTCAAAATATAGGCACCTAAGATTAACTTGATGAGTCCAAACAGAATTCCGACTGTTAAACCACCCTTATAGCCATAACGATACGCCATAATCATCGTTGGTACCATTTGAAATGAAATGGAGCCACCCTCACCCCAAAGACGAATTGACCAGAAACTCAAGACAACGGATAAGGCGATGAAAAGCGCCAATTCCGTGATAAAACGTAAATTTTGCGACTGCGTGTTCTGCATTTTTTTCTCCTCTTAGTGCATCAGTCCACAAAAAAACAACCATCCGAAACAGCAAAAGCGAACGGACGGTTGTCTTAATCTTTTCTGTTTTCCCTACGCGTGTCTTAACACAACAGGTTCGAAGGGTCGGCTTGCGCACTCTCAGCTCCAAAGAGCTCCCCTAAACGGACGTTATTTATTTGTTATCACCATTATAACCAGGTCCAAGCGCTTTTGACAAGCCATCACACAATAAAAAAGTCGGTTGCTTTTGCAACCGACTCCGTCTAATTAATCTGATAAATTCCCGCTAAAATAATTTGACGTGTTTGCTCCAGTCGCTGTTCAATAGCAGATCCCGACAACTGTAGACCCATGCGCTGCTCCTCAATAAAGATGAGTAACATCTGTGAGGCAACCAAGCGAAGGATATCCTGCCCTGATAATTTAGCATCCGGGCCAGCTAGTTCCTCAATGATTTTAGTAATGAACCAAAACTTATCCGTCAACGCATTTTCTAGTTTTTTCATTAAAGTCTCGTCCACCATTAATTGCGCAACTAAGATAATCAAGACATCTTGATTGGAATCCATGAACCGAAAGCGGTCATGCAAAACAAAGGATAAAAATTCTTCAAATGACTCGTGCCCAGCTGCATCCTGTAATTTTGCAACAAATTCATCACCATACTTTGGCAACAGATTTTCAATGGCCAAATTTAAAATCTGGTCGAGCAACCCCTCTTTATTTTTAAAGTACTTGAAGATGACTGCCTGACTAACACCAGCTTCCTTGGCGATGGCCGCAGTCGATGTACTGGCGTACCCTTGGCTCGCAAACAATTGAATGGCTGCTTGAAGAACTTTCTTTTGAGAAGGGGTCACCTTTTTTTCTTCAGATAGCTTCACAAAATCTTGAACAATTTGATCCATTTTGCCACCCCTTTTTCAGACTGAATCCATTATACCTTACGATAACGACGCAGACCAAAGATGTTCAATGCCGTCAAAACGACTAAGAAAATAACCAAGGCGACAATCTGTCCAGAAATGGCTGAGAAACCCTGTCCCTGAAGAACAACAGTGTTCATTGCATCAGCTGCGTACTTCATTGGCAAAATATCGCCAATGGCTTGTGCCCAGGAAGCCATGGAATCAAACGGAATAATTCCTGAGAAAATCATTTGTGGCACAACAACGATTGGAATGAATTGAATCATCTGGAACTCTGACGCGGCCAGCGTTGAAACTAAGAGCCCCAGCGCCAAGGCAACCATTGCTAACAAGACATTGATGAGGAAGAGTAACCAAACAAAACCAAGCACCTCAACGTGAAGCAGTGTAATCGTAAAGGATACAATCACGGCCGTCTGCAAAACCGCAATCAGCGCATAAGACAACATGTAACCAAAAACGATTTCAGAACGGCGAACCGGCGTTGCTAACAACCGGGAAAGCGTACCCTTTGTTCGTTCCTTCAACAGTGAGATTCCTGAAATTAAGAAGACGAACATGAAGACGAAGAAGCCCATGAAAATCGGCATAATTGTGTCAAAGAAGCTCGTGTCCTTACCGCCATAATTGTACTTTTCAGAAAGGGACACGTTCACTTGCGTAGCCGGTTGCTGCCCAGCTTGTGTGGCTAACGCAACGTTTTGCTGGGCCATCGCCCCGACTTTTATCTTACTGAAGGTGCCGTTCACAACTTGACGAATCATTGCTGTTTTGGAAGCATCGATGTTGGCATAACGAATTTCAAATTGGTTGTTCCCCGTTTGCGTCAGGACGGCATCAATGTCCTTGTCCTTCAAAGCTGATTTAGCCTTGCTATCGGAAGAATAAGCTTTGGTGGAAACGTGGCTTGTTTGATCAAGGGTTTGGCTCACCACTTGTTCCACACGGACCGTTCCAATTTCAACGGAGGGTGTTGAGTTAATGGTAAAGACGTAGTTCAAGAGCGACAGGATTAAAACAGGCGCTAAAAACATCAATGCTAAAGTCCGCTTATCGCGCATCATTTCCATCAAAATTCGCTTTGCAATGGCTAATGTTCGGCTCATGACAATTCCTCCTCTGCCTTCAAGAAGACGTCTTCGATACTTGGTACGCCGTAATCGGCCTCCAACTTCTTTGGTGCATCATTGGCGATGACCCGTCCCCCCATTAGTAGGGCAACCCGGTCAACCAATTCAGCCTCGTCCATTACGTGGGTGGTGACCAAGATAGCGTGTCCCGCTTCCTTCATCTTATGAAGTTCGGACCAGATTTGACGGCGCAACGCTGGATCAATTCCAACTGTTGGTTCGTCTAAAACAAGTAGTAATGGGTTGCCGAGTAGGGCAATGGCCAATGACAAACGACGCTTCATTCCCCCTGAAAAGCCAGACACATATTGGTCGAGCTTGTCACCAAGTGAAACAACATTCGCCACTCGTTCAATCTCTTGCTCCAAGACTTCCTTATCGATGCCTCGCATCTCGGCAAAGAACTTTAGGTTAGCACGAGCCGTTAACGATTCGTACAGCGCATCAGATTGTGCCATATATCCCATTTGGCCAAGTAGTTCGCGATTTGGCATCACCTTACCGAAAACATAAGCGGTACCAGAATCCGCCTTTTCGACACCCAAAGTCACGTTGATGACCGTTGACTTACCAGCTCCGGATGGACCGAGCAAACCGAGGATTTCTCCCCGACCCAACGACAGGTCAACGTCCTTCAGGACTTTTAGGCTACCAAAGGACTTGGCAACTTTTTCCAAAGAAATGACTTTTTCCATAATGGACTCCTTTTACGCATAGCGAGTGATTACTCACTCACTAATATACACCAACTTTTTACACTGTCAACAAAAAAAGACGGCAAAGCCGTCTTTTTTCTTTATTTCTTTAAGAACGCCAGTATAGCCGCATCAACTGCCTTATTTTCATGCAACTTGGAATGCTGTCCATCCGCACCGGTAATCAGTTTTTCCTCATAAGTCGAAGGACTTTGAACCAAGTACTTTAAGGACTTAGACGAATTATTATAAACCGTCGTATCGTTATTACCAGAACCCTGCGAATTACCATAAATGTTCAGCACCTGAACCTGGTGCTTTTGATAATACTCACGCAGGGGTAATAAACGTTTGTAGTACGTAGACTGATTGACTGGTTGCCCGTCGTCTTTTAGGGAAGAATCGGATTCAGGCTCCGTTAACATTAAACCGTTATAGGTACCGGCTAAGTCAATTTGTTTCTTAACTACTGGCAACGAATCGCTCTTACGATCAGCCGTTGCCATCAAATAGTAGGCAATGGCCATGTTCCCCATGGAGTGTCCCACCAAGTTAACCTGGTCGACCCCTTGCTTCTTTAAATTAGTCATGATGGTCTGCACCCAAGCGGCCGTCTTGGTGAAATCTTGGTTCTTGTTATTATCAAATTGAACCAAAATGAGCGGGTTTTTGTCTTCTTTTTGAATGCGCCGACCCATTTCAACCTGATCATTGTCCTTAACCGTCACGTTCACGCGCCGATTCGAATAACCCTGGTCAACCAAATACTGGGCCATTGACTTTTCAGCATTGCGTGATGAACCGTAACCATGGAAAAAAACCGTGGCGGTTTTACCAGAAGCAGTTGAGGAATTTGTCGCCGTTTTGTGTTGCGCATTCAGTGATTGGAAGACCGCGTAGCCAATTAAGACCAACAAAATAATCACTAAAAGGCCGATAATGCCATGCGTTTTTTTCATAAAATAGTTACTCCTTACCCTTTTATTGTAACGCCTTCATCACTATCATTCATATTAAAAAGAGAGTTAACCTTTCGGTTAACCCTGCTTTTATGAAACTCTTTTTACAATTCGCCGTTTAGGAAGTGATTCTTTCCCAAACCAAATGACCAATCTTCCGCATGATTGGTAGCAAAAGTAATAATCACGTCTTCGGGACGCACCCCGGCCTTATCTGACAAAGTCGCCACTAATTTTTTAGTGAAGGCTTTCTTTGCTGGCATTGGTCGTGGCGTTGACAAGATGGTAAAGAACAATGCCTTGGCCGTTCGTTCGTAACCCAGACCAACGTCTTGGAAGTTCAGTTCATAATCTTCGTGCTGCGTCACAATTTGAAAACGATCACGATCTGGCAGTGAAAGGGTTTCCTTGGCAACATCAAACGATAGTTGCATCAATTCCTTAATCTCTTCTGGCTTATATTGGTTCTTAACCATATCAATTTTCATTAATGGCATGTGCGATTCCCCTTATCTTTTCAATTAATTCTAGACTAACACAAAGTTGGGAAACTGACGCACGAAATCAGCTAAGCGAGCGAAACTTCTTGAATTTTAGCCGTCTTTGTTAGTTCGTCGTCATTGAGTTGGTAGAGGTGATCCAGTAAGGAAGTCTTGAAGGAGGCTGGTCCCTCAACCGTTCCTTCCTTCATGGCCAAGTCTGCGGCCACCGGCAAAATAGCTGCAACTCGAACGAACGCTTCGAAAGTCACTGTTTGCGCCAACCCGAGGGCTAAAATGCCATCCAAAGCATCCCCCATCCCCACGTTTTTAGCCAAGTACGGATGTCCGTTGTCAATTTGGAACACGCGTTGACCATCACTAACTGTATCGACTGCTCCTGAAATCACAACCCAAGCCTTGCTGCAACGAGCATAATCGAAAGCAGTTTGGACGGCATCGGCTTCACTAGTCGAGTCGATTCCCAGTCGGGACTGCTCCCCAGACAAGAGAGCAGCAATTTCACTTAAGTTTCCGCGAACGACTTTGACAGACACGGCTTCCATAATGGCCAATGCTTGTTCTTTCCGTAATTTCGAAGCACCGGCACCAACGGGGTCAAAAACGACTGGTTTTTGATTCTGATTGGCAAAGCGACCAAGATGAATTAACCGCTTGTGGCTTTCCTCCGACACCGTTCCCATGTTTAAGGCAACAGCCGAAGCTAGGGGAACCAGCGCTTCGTCATCGCGAAAATCTTCAGCAACCAATGGCGAACCACCTAAGTATGAAATCACGTCAGCAACCAATTGCTCCGTGACGTGGTTACCATTCATAATAACCATTGCTGGTTGTCGGTGCATCTGTTCTAAAAGAGACATGCGCTATTCCTCCTAATCTTTGCTAAGTCGTTGGACAGTTTTTGCTATGTTTGTACTTTTTGTAATGGCAGAAATGACCGCTAAGCCATCCGCTCCGTGTTGATAAACGGCCTGAGCCCGTTCTTCATTAATGCCTCCAATGGCAACCACCGGAACCGTTGCTGCTTCTTTAATTTCCCGTAACCCTTCAAGGTCAATGGTTGGCTTCGCATCCTTCTTAGTTGTCGTTTTGAAAACCGGTCCAACGCCAATATAGGCCAAGTCCGGCATCGCCGCTTGGCTGGCTTCTAATTCCGCCATTGTAGAAATGGAAAGTCCGATTAGCAATTCTGGCGCTTTTTTCACAATGGACTGGACGCTCGCGTCATCCTGACCAACGTGGACACCATCCGCATCAGCGGCAATCGCTAAATCGACATTATCGTCGATGAAGAGCAATGTTTTGGTTTCTTGACAGATTTCTTTCAAGACTCTAGCCACGGCAAGTTCTTCTAAAAAACTTGGTCGAACCGCTCCTTTTTCCCGGTACTGGACAACCGTCACACCGGCTAAACAGGCTTCCTTAACTAGGGAAAAAAGTTTGGCACGGTCCCCACCAACGTTTTCCAACCCAACCACGAGTTGACAGGAAAAGTCCAGCTCGTTCGTATTGTTAAAGCGTTGATTGGGATTTGGCCAAAGTGCTTGGTTAAGTGGTCCATGTCCATGCCCAATGAAAAGTGGCTGGGCAACAATATTGTTCATGTAGTCATTACCAATCAGGATGGCCCGCTTAAGGCTAATTCCCCGTGCCAACATAGCCGTGATGGCTGCCGATAGGGTATCACCGGTTCCATGCTTTCGGACAGTGTGGACTTTCTTTCCCTTCAAAACGAAGGAATCATCGCCCAACAAAGCATAGTTCAACACTTCATCACCTTCGAGGTGGCCCCCCTTCACCAAGACATTGGGAACCCCAAGTTCTTGAATCCGGTGGGCTGCCTCTGCCATGTCAGCTTCTGTTTGAATTGTCAAACCGGCCAATAATTCGGCTTCGGGGATGTTCGGCGTCACAAGTAACGCTTTTGGTAGCAGTTCTCTTTTCATGGCTGCCACCCCTTCTTTGTCCAATAACGGTGCACCACCCTTGGCCACCATTACCGGATCAATGACTAGTTGCTTAATGTGAAAACGTTCCACGTTCCTGGCGACCTCGGACACACGGACACCGTCAAAAAGAGCACCGGTTTTAGCTGCTTTGATATCAAAGTCAGACATCACCGACTCAAACTGGGCGGCAATGGCCACTGGATCCGTTGGATAAGCCCCTTGGACCCCCAATGTGTTTTGTGCCGTCAAACCAACCACCACGTTGGTCGAAAAAACGGAAAAGTGTTGCATCGTCTTAATATCAGCCTGCATGCCAGCACCGCCACCAGAGTCCGAGCCGGCGATGGTCAAAGCAGTTGGGTATTGTTGTGCTTCCCTCATCCCTCTTTCTCCAATGACTGTGCGAAGAAATCGTTTTCAAACTGAACGGCTTGGTAAAAGGCGGTTAATCCCCGCGATTGCATTTCCTCATCGACTTTGTCAGCTTCTTCTTCCAAGACCTTCATGAAGTCAACCGTTAATTGACCATCCGTCCCTTTGTAAAAGTCAAACCAAGGGTAAAACGGATTGTCCTTCTTAATCTGCCCACTCTCAATCATCTTTTCTGTTAAGTAACCGTATACATAGGGACAGGCAGCCAGTGAACACAGGAAGATAAAGTCGCCTTCCTTTTGGCTATCCTGAATATGCTTCAGGTAACCGGTCGTTGCCGGGAGCCATTCCTTGGTGATGGTCGCCTTAGCAGCCGGATCCTTTTCATCCGCCAACTTTTGCAACATCAAGTGTGGTTCGGTTTCTTGGTCACCCTCAAACTGGCGCAAAGACTCTGAATCAATACCAAAGTTATCCAAGCCCTTTGAAAAGAGCGGCAAGTAGACATCCAAGTAAATGTTGTCTTGATAGATATAGGTATAGAGTGCCCGGGCATCGATACGTCCTGCTTCACAATCCTTGATAAAAGGATTGGCCAAAAAAGCCGGCATGGCGTCCTGCATAATCTTCTTAAACTGTTCAATAAAAGTCATCTCATTCTCCTATATTCTTGTGTAATTAAATAAGCGAACTTACGTATTTCTTGCTATTAATTAATGTTTTCATATGCTAATACGGTAGCAGTCGAAGTAGCCCAATGGTCAATATGAGCACCAAGGCTAACCAGGCAAACCCGACTTTTTTGTATGGATAAGTCTGATACACAGACCGCTCCGCACCTTCTTGAAATCCGTGGGCTGTCATGGCCATTGCCAACGATTCAGACCACTGAATGGCTTGAATGAGCGCCTTGAAATACAGGGTCGGCTGGTACCAGTGTAGGCTAACACCACGCATTTGGCTGGCCGCTTGAATATTTTGGAAGGCTTGCTTGAATCGTGGCATAAAGTTCAATGCCGCAATCAATCCGTAGATAAAGGTATTCGATAAGTGGAGGTTTTGCTGAAGCGATTGAAGTAAAACCGCCTCTTTTGTCTTATTGACCAACCAAGCGCCTACAAAAATGAGCAGGAAGACACGGGACCCCATGACCAACCCAACGTGCAATCGATGACTCAAATCACCCTGTGCGTATAGGTAAAAGGACCAGAATGATCCAATGGCCGGAATAAACCCAACCGCCCAACAATACAAATAGCGTTTCAATGGCAAGCCCTGGTACAAAATCAAGCCGTTAAAGAACAGCAAGAGAATCACATTGAAAGAAAGCGAGTTGGTTAGCACAATTTCAAGTGACAGTAGTAAGGCTAAGAATAACCGCTGACTGGCATTCATCATATGGCCACCCCCTCTTTATCCACGAACTCCGCATTTTCAAGCGCTAAGTGCCGGTTCACAATCGGAGCTAGCGGAGCGATTTGGTGTGAAACAATAACCAACGTCACGTCTAGGTCTCGCCTCACTTCTTTAAGGAGAGCCAAAACGACCCCAACGGATTGTTCGTCTAAGCCAGCAAAGGGTTCGTCCAATAGTAAGACGGGACTAGCCATCACGAGCATTAAAAGCAATTGGAGCTTTTTTTGTTGCCCACCGGAAAGTGTGTAAACCGATCGATTACCTAGTCCCGCTAAGCCGAGTGCATGAAGGCTTCTTTCGATTCTTTCCGTCGACCAGTAGTTCTTTTGGTAGGTGTTTTTTTGCACCTGTTGAAGCTCTTCAGATACTGTAATGTCTAAAAACTGGTCAAGTGCACTTTGAAAAGCTAAGGTCACTTGCCGATAATAGTCTTTTTTCTTCCAACGGTGAAAGTCCTGGCCGAGGTAAGTTAATTGCCCCTCTGCCTTTTGGAGTCGGGCTAAGGCCTTCAGGAAAGAAGACTTACCAGAACCATTGGGTCCAGTAATTAACGTGCATTCGCCGGACTTCATTTCTAACTGTGCCTGTTCAATGAGCAAGCGCTGATCATTTTCCAATACCAGTTGTTTTAGCTGGAAAATTGGTCGACCCAGTGTTTCCTTTTGGACGGCAACAACTTGACTGGCCACTTTCTTTGGCCAATCTGCCTGAGCAACTTCGGTAAAATGCTGTTTTTGATATTGATAGAAAGCCGTCATTTTATCCAAATAACCATGATCGTCATGATCAGAAACAAAGATGGCATAGCCTTCGTTAGTCAAAGATTTCAGTAGCTGTTGAAGCTCCACCCTTGCCTGTGGATCAATGGCGGCAAAAGGCTCGTCCAACAGGAGGTATTTTGCTCCTGTTAAAAGGACCTCCGCTAACGCGACTTTTTGAAGCTCACCACCTGATAACTCACTTAACAATCGTTTGCGAAAACCAGTCAGGCCTACTTTAGTCAGTACCCGATCAATCTTGTTGGACATCGTATCAGGAGCCAGCTGCAGGTTTTCCATGGTGAAGATAAACTCTTCTTCAACCGTTGTCATCGCAAATTGCTCGCGTGGGTTTTGAAACAATAGTCCGACCAAACCGGCCCGCTTATTGGCAGGAATGTCGGTCAACGCCTGTCCATCGATGGTGACTTGACCAGTAATTTTACCCCCATACTGGGGGTACAGTCCGGCCATCGTTTTTAACAACGTAGACTTACCGCAGCCAGATGGACCCATCAATAAAATAAAGTCCCCACTAGCCATTTCAATCGAAAAGTCTGAAAAAAGCGTTTCTTTACGGTAAGTAAAACAAACATCCGAAACTTTTAGGGTCATCACTCTCCCCTTAATCGTTATCCGTACGCAGAAACTTTGAACGATCCAACAACTTCTCAATCCAGTTCACCAAAACACCTGCAAAGAAGAAGATGGAGAGGTAGCGAACAGCAAAGAGCAAAAGCAGCATTCCGAAGTGGTAGTTACCGAAACCTGACTGAAGATACTGCCAGCCAAAGGTCACAACCGTTCCCGTCAGCGTTGACAACCAGAGACCAAGCTTCCAGTTCTTATAGGCCGTTAGGGTGAAACCAAGTTCAGAACCCGCTCCCTGGATCAACCCAGCAAGCAAAGTCGCAACACCCCAGTAACCACCGAGGAACATTTCTCCGGCCGCCCCAATCATTTCAGCTAACAAAGCCGTTCCCGGCTTTTTCAAAACATAGGCCGCCAAGGGACCAGCCATCATCCAAACCCCGATGGTTAGTTCACCAGCAAAGGCCTGTAAGCCGACGGTCGTTAATGCGCCGGAGATAATTTGATACATCGGATCCATCAAAAAGTAAATGACCGAGAAAATAATCCCAATCAAAGCCAATAAGATGGCATCCCGTAATTTCCACTGTGTATTTTTCATGCTTTCCTCCTTTTTTATCAGGGGGACCATTGACAACGCAATGCAATAAAAAAATCACTCGTCTGGACGGAATCCAGCACGAGTGATCTCAAAAAAGCTTGTGCGAACTCCCTACGCTGGTATTAACCAACAGGTTCAATGGGTCTTATCTCAACCAAAAAGGTACCCCAGTTCTTGTATGCAATTAAATACAGACTTAATATACCAAGAAGCCACCACGTTAACAAGTTTTCCAACGAAATATTTTTTCATAACGGCTTGAAAAGTCAAAGGGAAAGCATTATATTATAAGCATACTTATTCTTTTAAAGGTGCTACTAAAATGACATTCAACGATGAATTACAATCATTTCAAAACTCCAATTCTCAGGTCTTCTTCGCCCTCTATACGGACTGGTTTCGTCAAATTAAAAGACAACTCCGTCGCATCGGACTCACCCATCCACAGGTCCAGGTATTAGCCGCCCTGCAGGACCTCAATAATCACGAAGAAGAAGTGACGCAGGTTATGGTTGCCAAGGCTGCCAACATTGATCCCATGACGGCCTCTGCCATCATTACTAAATTAGCTCGGGCAGATTATCTTGATCGTTTTCCTGGTAAAAAGAAGTTGCGAACAAAAGCCCTCTCGATTAATCAAAACGGTCAAAAACGACTAGCAGAAGCTCTCCAAATTCTCCATGACTTTGAAAAAGACTATTGGAAAGACCAAAACCCCAATCGTCGGGCATTAATGCAGGATGTTAAAAATCGATTGTAGTAAAAAAGCTGAGCCTTTCGCTCAGCCTTTTTATTTTTATTGATTAACCGACGCTTCGAGTGCTCGTACCCTACGTTCTTGGAAAACCAAGAAAATCAAAAGTACAATTGCAAAGATAGCCGCTCCATAGATGACGTTCGACGCCATGGACCAACCGTGTTGACGAACCAAAGACCCAATCAATGCCGTCGCAATTGTTTCACCAAAAATGTACTGGAAGAAGCCCATGAATCCGGCTGACAACCCCACAGCATAGTTAGGCACCGCTTCATTAATCATCAAACCAACAAGGGTTATTGGTGTATAAATCAACGTTCCCATTAAGAAGAGAACAACCACCAAAACGGCTTGGTTAGCAGTCGTAAAGTACAAAACTAAGCTGCCTAGCAATCCCAGCGCTGAAATCAAACAGATTAAGGCACGCCGTCCGTTGAAAAAGTCAGATAGTGCACCAAGTGCAATCACACCGGGAACCGCGGAAACTTCAAAAATTCCAACAAACCACTTTGCCCATGTAACGGAAAAGCCCTTCGTTGGTAAGTAAGAAGGAATCCACGACATGACCCCATACCGCACGATGTAAAAGGACATGGAAGCCAACGTCACCAGCCAAACGACTTTATTCAACAAAATACTATGAACAAAAGTCTGCATAAATGGCACAGAAGCTGTATCTTTTGTTGCTTTTTCACCGTTTGCGTCCACTTCAACATAGCCAGAATAAGTCCCAATATCTGGCAAGCCCACGCTTTCAGGCTTATCCGTGTTAATCAAAAGCATCAACGTCGCTAAAACAGCTGAAATCACAGATGCGACAATAAAGACGGCCGTTAACGACCCAGCAAATAAGAAAGTCGCCATTTCAATTGATAGGACACAGAAAAAGGCACCGGCGTTATGGGCAGAAGACCAAATGGAATAAGCCGTCCCACGACTTTTCTTGGAAAACCAAATAGAAATTTGGCGTTGACAGGCTGGAGCCCCCATTGCTTGCGTAATGGCAATCAACGTCATCAATACCAAAATGACCGGGAATGATTGCGTAAAGCCAATCAATAAGTTAAAGAAGGCAGATAGGTATAACCCAGCGGCCAAGAACCAACGTGCATTTAGCCGGTCAACCAGCGCTCCCATGAAGATTTTTGAGATACCGTACCCAACACCAAAGGTCGATAAGATTAGCCCTACCTGACCAATGTCAAAACCATAATTCTTCATAATGGACACTTGTTCGGTTGTAAATACCAAACGAATGATGTAGTACCCAATATATGAAAACGACGTTGCCAGTAAGACACCTAATTGACGGCGCTTATATTCAGTTTTAACCTGATCTGGCGAAAGTGAGCGATTCGCTCCTTTACTCTTGAAAGAAAACATCCTTATCCTCATCTCTAAATAAATGGATTAGCAACCACTAGAAACCTTTCATTTCGAATTGCCACCTTTTATTCTAGACAAAAAGAAGGAAACTGTCAACTAAACCCTCTAACTAAAACGCCTATATATAAACAATGTAAGCATTTACAATTAGAAATTACCCTCATCACAATGTCGGTTATTTTTCCTCGCAAGTTGTTGATTGGTCGTTTTTTCAATTAACCGTAAATGCCGTTCCTCAACAACCAAACGAAGCAAAAGAATCAGCGCAATCAATCCGGCTAAATAAATAACGTTAGCTCCCATCTGCCATCCAAATGACTTTACCAGAAGGCCAATCAATGCCGTTGCGATTGTTTCACCAAAGATATATTGGAAAAAGCCCATAAACCCAGTTGATAATCCCAGGGCATAGTTCGGAACGGCTTCATTAACCATCAAGCCCACTAACGACAAAGGTGTGTAGATAAGTGTGCCTAATAAGAAAAGAACGGCAATTAAAAGGACACGATTACTGGTTGTAAAATACATGACTAAACAGCCTAACATGGCGAGTACGGATACCAAACAAATCATTGCTCGCCGGCCATCAAGGTAGTCAGATAACGCGCCCAGCGCAATCACACCGGGTACTGCAGAAACTTCAAAAATGCCAACAAACCATTTTGCCCAGGTAACTGAAAAGCCCTTTGTTGGTAGATAGGATGGAATCCAAGATAAAATGCCGTAACGAACAATGTAAATCGACATCGACGTTAGCGTCACCAACCAGACAACACGGTTTAAAAGGATACTGTGGAGGAAAACCTGACGAATGGACAACTCTGTTTTCTTTTCAGTACAGGCCCTTCCCTTTGCATCGACCTCAACATAACCTGAATAAGTCCCGATGTCTGGTAATCCCACACTTTCCGGAGTGTCCGTATTAATCAAGAGCATCAACGTCGCAATTAAAGCAGAAAAAGCCGAAGCGACGACAAACACCATTGTTAACGACCCAGAGAAAAGAAAAGTTGCCAATTGAATCGAGGCAACGCAGAAGAAGGCACCGGCGTTATGAGCCGAAGCCCAAATTGAAAAAGTCGTACCGCGCTTCTTTTTGGAAAACCAAAGGGAGATCTGTCGTTGACAAGCGGGTGCCCCCATTGATTGCGTCACCGCAATCAGTAGCATTAATAGCAAAATGATCTTGAAATCCTTGGTAAAGCCAATTAACAAGTTAAAAAAAGCTGAAAGGTAAAGCCCAATCGCTAAGAACCACCGAGCGTTTAATCGATCGACTAAAGCGCCCATGAAAATTTTAGCAATGCCATAACCAACGCCAAATGTCGACAGAATCAGCCCTACTTGACCAATATCAAAACCGTATACCTTCATGATTCGAACCTGTTCGGTTGTGAAAACCAAACGAATCACGTAATAACCAATGTATGAAAAAGATGTTGCTAAAAGCACACCAATTTGACGGCGGTGATATTCCGCCTCCTGGTTAGGTACTTTTTTAACCCCATTCGTTGCAAACATATTGCGAACCTGCTTTCTATAAATCAAGAGGATGTAATCCGATTGTTAGTGAATTTAACCTCTTAGCACATTAAATGAAAACGCTTACACGTTTCCTAACTGCGTTTATTTTATAGAATTCAGCCGAATTTGTCAAATATTTTAAAATTAACTTTAAATATTATACATTTTAAAATAAAATGTTTCTTTTCTCACTCGACAACGTGTTTTACTTAACAACTAAACAAAAAAGCACTTGAATTCTCAAGTGCTTTTTACTCTTTTTCGATTCAAGTTCACGTAGTGACAGGACAGCATCAATTGATTCATTTAATCAGCGATCTGCGGCTAAAATAGCCGCCTGAACTGCATGACGGAAGCCATGCTCGTCCAACGCCAAAACACCCTGAATCGTCGTGCCTCCAGGTGAAGTAATTTGTCCCTTTAAATCAGCGGCGGATAATGGCGATTGCTGAGCCAAGCTGGCTGTTCCACGAACAACTGAGGCAATCACCTCGGCCGCTGTTTTTCGGTCTAACCCTTTCGCAACCGCAGCATCTTCCATCGCATCCATCATGACATCAATAAAGGCCGGCGCACAACCGCCGATAACACCCGAAATCCCTAACTGGTCCTCACGTACCCGTAAGACATCACCAAGACTTTTAAGGACCATTGACACCGTGGCAAGCTGCCCTTCTAAGACGTCATCTGCCACTGACAGCGCAATGGTACCAGCATTGACGGCAACCGGAATATTTGGAATAAACGGAAAAATTGCGCTCTTATTCATCACAGCCGCCAAATCTGCATGAGAAACACCAGCAGCTGCCGACAAAATGATCGTATCATGACGAAGGCCGGCTGCTTTTAGCTGCTCAAGAACGGCTACCGTCACTTTAGCAGGGACCGTTAGAATCAATAAATCGAGGTTATCAGCTAAAAAGTCACGGGGCTCCTCAAAGCCAGTAATCGACAGTTCTTTAGCCTTTTTCAAATTGGAAGACAGGGCGCAAACCGTAAGGTTGGGTAAGCTTTCCTGTCTTACCAAACCTTTGGCAATGGCCGTTCCCATGTGCCCTAACCCCACAATACCAATTTTCATTTCCTGACCTCCGTTTCCATTTCTTTCACCATTTTAGCATAAGATTTCCAAGATACTTCAACTAAAAAAGTCCTAGGTTTTTCCCAGGACTTTTGTAACTTATATTTTTTTAACAAAGGCAACGATGGTCATCATGAGTAACCAAACAATTGCCAAAATAGTGGTAAACATCGTACCGCTCGAAAGCAGCATTAAGATAAAAATCAGAGCTAAAAAGAGAATGGTCAAATAGTTCGACCATGGAGCAAATGGTAATTTGAAGCCCTTGACTTTTTCAATGGCGCCTTTCTTTTGCTTCTTCTTGTAGACCAAGTGTGTCACCATCAAAGCCATGTAAATAACCAAGAACGTAGCGGAAGCAGTTGATGAAATCAAGTTAAAGGCATCCGTTGGGAAGAAGTAGTTCACTACCACTGACAGTCCGACAATCAACGTTGACAAGTTGATGGCCGCTCGTGGAATATGATTATGATCTAGCTGACCAAAGCGCGACTTCGGTCCAGCAAGTGAATAAAGCATTCGTCCCGTTGTAAAGAAAGCCGAATTAATGGCGGATGCTGCCGCTGTCAAGACAACGAAATTGATCAAAGCCGCAGCAGATTGAACACCAATTCCAGAGAAAACTTGAACGAATGGTGATTCACCAGCTTGGTAGTTCGTCCAAGGCTGAATAATCATGATGGCTGACAAGGCACCGATGTAGAAGACCAAAATTCGAAAGACAATCGAATTAATGGCCTTTGGAATTGTTTGGAGCGGATCCTTCGTTTCGGCTGCTGTAACACCCACAAATTCAACCCCTAAGAAGGAGAAAAAGGCCATTTGGAAAGCAGCGAGCAATGTCTTCCCGTGGTTGGCAACCAGACCGTGTGACCACAGCGTCGAAAATTCTGTCTTCCCCATTGGAGTCTTAATTTGACCAAGGGCCAAAATTAAGCCGGTCGCAATCATGGCCAAAATCGCAATGATTTTAATCATTGAAAACCAAAATTCTGCTTCACCGAAAGCACGAACCGCAATGATGTTAACGAGGTAAAGAACGATTAGAAAGGCCAATTCCCATGGCCAAGTCGCCATGTTTGGGAACCAAAAATGCATGTAGGTCCCAATGGCCGTCAATTCCGTCATGGCGATGACAATCCAACCAATCCAGTAGGTCCAGCCGAGTACAAAACCGGCCTTCTTCCCCAAGTACTGCGTCATAAAGTCAATAAAAACTGGCTTTGAATCATCCGAAATGAGCAGTTCACCCAATGCGCGCATCATGGCAAAAACAAAGAGTCCCGTCACGATATAGATTAATAAGATGGCTGGTCCGGCTTTTGAAATTGATGAACCGGCCCCTAAGAAAAGACCTGTTCCAATGGTTCCACCGAGGGCAATCATGGCCACGTGTCGGTGGGATAAGGTCCGGGCAAAACCCTGTTGTTCCTCTGACATTCAAATACTCCTTTGTATTTCCTCTTTAGTAGTTTATACTATCTTCATAAACAAGTAAAACTAAACCTTTTCAATCAAAAGTGAAAAACATTCATCAAAGGATATTTCGACAGCCATGAAAACTTTTACCTACCAAATCTTTGCCTCCGTGGCAGAAACTGGTTCTTTTAAAAAGACAGCTCAAGCCCTCAACATCACCCCTTCAGCCGTTTCCCACGCCCTTGCTAACATGGAGCGCGAACTGGGTATTACCCTACTCATTCGCAATCGTTCTGAAATGGCTCTTTCCCAATCCGGCAAAGAACTACTCCCGATGGTGGAACGGTTACTGAACGAGGATCGTCAAATCCATACCCGTGCTGCTAAGATCTCCGGTCTAGCTGGCGGCACCATTCGGATTGGGGCTATTTCATCGGTTTGTATTGCCTGGCTCCCCACTATCATCCACCGTTTTAAGGAAAAGCATCCAGAAGTCGCCATTACCATTTTTCAAGGCTCCTTCAAAGAAATTGAACAGGGAGTTAACCTCGGGCGAATTGATATCGGTTTTTCTGCCTATCCTGTTGATGAGCGGTTGGATAGCTGTCCGCTCATTGATGATGAAATCAAGTGCATTACCGAGAACGACTTTATACCCAAAAACGGCGAGTCCATTTCAAAAGACGATCTCCAAAATCAACATTTTATTCTCCAGCGGGCCGATTATGATTCCGATACAAAAGTCGCTCTGGACGAACTCGATGTGAAGCCTCAGGCCATCAATTATTCCATTGATGACCAATCCATTCTCGCAATGGTAGAAGCAGGATTGGGCTGGGGCATCCTTCCAGATTTGGCCTTAACACGTCTTTCAGGCGCTGTTCAATCTTTCCCTTTCGAAACCCCCTACTTCCGCCATCTTGAACTCATCACCAACCATTCCGCCAGTGAAGACCCACTGGTCCAAGGAATGAAGAAAGAAATTTTATCTTATATTCAAGCATAAAAAAAGAGGAAAGCGAGCGCTTTCCTCTTTTCGTTTTAACATGTATGTTTTTTCTTTAAAGTGAACGGGCAATTGTCAGTACACCAAAGAAGAAAAGGTAAAAGGCAATTAACCAAACCATCACTGATGCTGCCAATACTGGTGAAAACAACATCAAGAAACCAAAGAAGACTGACAGGCAACCAAGAACAGTTGTCCAAAAGGCCATACCACGACTCAAATCGCGAACGGCACGGACCATGTAGATTTCAAAAATGGCATCCCAAATGAACCAAATGGCAAAGAAGATACCAATTACTGAAACACCAACGCCCACGTGTCCGATAAAGAGCACGGCAATGACAACATCCAAAATCACTGTTGCTAACCACCAGCCTGAACTTGACTGTGCCATTTTACGGTCTGACCAGACTTCATAACCAACAACGGCCGCGTGAATTAAAGCCAGAATTCCAAATAGATATGACAACGAAACCAACGTTGACAGAGGTTGCGCATAGATGGCAATCGCCATGACAATGAAAAGAACACCTACTCCAATTGTCCACCAGTTCCGTTGACCCTTATAGTTTTGCATGGTACTTCCTCTCAATCCTTTCGAAGTAGTCACTACTTCGTCTGCTTATTCTTTTTCTTTACCCCCTCATTGTAGAACGAAAAGTCGAAATTGTTAACCTTCTTTAGAAAAGAAATAAAAACAGTCCCTAAAAGGGACTGTTCAACATTAGTTTTCAGATGCTTTAGCAGCTGCTGCCATAGCAACGGATGATACATAGTTAATTGGTTGATCAAAGTTTGGTTGGAAGAAGAAATCCGTCATTGCTAATTGATCAATCGTCATCTTATTCTCAATGGCTAATGAAACAACGTTCGCTGCCTGTGAAATGTCGTGTTCAGAAAGGAAGGCGGCACCAATAATCCGGCGAGTCCCCTTTTCCCAAGTCAAGGAAGCCTTCACTTTGGTTGTTGTCAACATAAAGTCCGGACGGTAGTCCTCTTCAATTGTAACCGAATCAGCCTGCAGCCCCTTCTTTTCAGCAGCTTCTGCTGGTAATCCAGTAGCGGCATAGGCCAAGTCATACAATTCCACAGCTGACGTTGCTTGTGTACCTTGATAAGCCACCGTGTTCTTTTCGATGTTCTTTCCAACTAGAACACCTTGACGAACGGCATTGGTTGCCAATGGAATGTAGTCATACTTGCCTGTTGGGTTGTAAAAGACCGTTGCAGCGTCACCAGCGGCGAATACGCCTGGAACCGAAGTCTCCATGTATTCGTTCGTTTCAATCGCACCGTTGCCCAACATATCGACCTGGCCCTTGAACAAAGTCGTATTTGGCAAGAAACCAATTCCTAGGATGGCGATATCAGCTTCATATGAACCCTTGTTCGTGTTTACCTTAATCCCGTTGGCCGTTTCTTCAAACGATTCAACCATCTGGTTCAAAGCCAACTGCACACCGTGCTCTTGATAAGCTGATTCAAAGACGTTTGAAAATTCAGAAGAAGTGTTCTTAGCCAATACACGATCCAACCCATCAATCAAGGTCACGTCCTTATCATTAACGGACAACTGTTCGGCCAATTCAGCCCCAATGTAACCAGCTCCGATAACGATTGCGGACTTAATACCTGGTGTCACCTTCTTCAAAGCGTTGGCGTTATCCCAGTTTTTAGAATCAAAGACTTTGTCAGAATGGATACCTGGTAAGTTTGGCTTAATCGCCTTCGAACCAGTCGTAATCACGATTTTATCGTAATCAGCAGCCTGTTCCTTACCGGAATCCAAGTCCTTGTAGACCAAGTGCTTTGCAGCCAAGTCAGCCTTCGTCACTTCCGTCCCCATGTGCATCGTAATGCCTTGAGCAGTTAGTGATTCTGGTGATTCGTAAAACATCTTGTCTGGTGATGAAACGTGGTCACCAATCCAAAGAGCAATGCCACATGACAAGAAAGAAACAGTGTGATTCTTCTCAAAAACATCAATCTGAGCATCAGGATGCTCTGCTTTAATCTGCTTAGCAGAAAATACACCAGCGTGCGTGGCACCAATAACAGCAACTTTCATAACGAACTCCTTTGGAATTACATTCTTTACATTTGTTAAATTAATTATACAATTTGAAAACACTTTGTCAATGTTTTCACTAGCATTCACAAAGATAACTTTGCATAAAAAAAGAGCACCCGGAATGGGTACTCAGAAAAAAGAATTTTTTACTTAACAGCTTCCTTCAATGCCTTACCAGGCTTGAATGCAGGAACCTTTGATGCAGGAATTTGGATTTCTTCCTTTGTTTGTGGGTTGCGTCCCTTACGGGCTGCACGTTCACGAACTTCGAAGTTACCGAAGCCAATCAATTGAACCTTTTCGCCCTTCTTCAAAGCGTCTTCGATTGATGACAAGACAGCGGCAACAGCCTTGTCTGCATCCTTCTTAGTTAAACCAGTCTTCATTGCGACTGAATCGATCAATTCTTGCTTGTTTGCCATTCCTAATCTCCTTGAAATACTTAATTTAGAATACTCAACGGCGTGACAATCGTCCGCGAGCTGGGAACGCTACCGTAGCAACTTCCATATGACAAGCTTAGCACAACTAAATTAAAATGTGTAGCATAAACCCATAAATTTAACACTTGAAACGTTAATTTAACAGGCTTTTCGGTCGATTTTACTTTCGTTGCCGAATAATTAACTTAATTGGCGTACCTGAAAAGTCAAATGCCGAGCGGATTTGGTTTTCCAAGAAACGTTGATATGAAAAATGCATTAATTCCACATCGTTAACAAAGACCACGATGGTTGGTGGCGCCACGGCAACTTGCGTAGCATAGTATACACGTAAGCGTCGTCCGTTGTCCGTTGGTGCCGGATTCGTTGCCAAGGCATCCATCAAAACATCATTCAACATCGAAGAAGAAATTCGCTTATTATGGTTATCGTTAACTGACAAAATCAAATCAGGCAATCGATCCAAACGTTGCTTGGTTTTAGCGGAAACAAAGACAATCGGTGCATAGTCCAAAAACTTGAATCGATCTCGAATCATGTTTTCAAAATCTTGCATGGTATGTGTGTCTTTTTCAATTGCATCCCACTTATTGACGACAATCACAATGGCTTTACCAGCATCATGGGCATTGCCAGCCACGTGCGTGTCTTGATCGCGAATACCCGTTTCTGCATCCAAAACCATCAAGACAACTTCAGAATCGTCAATCGCTTTCATCGCACGCATTACGGAGTACTTTTCAGTATTTTCGTACACTTTTCCACGCTTACGAATACCAGCCGTGTCAACCATAACGAATTCATCACCCTCTGGGGTCATGAAACGGGTATCAATGGCGTCACGGGTCGTTCCCTCGATATTGGAAACAATCATCCGGTCTTCGCCAAGGATAGCGTTAACAATCGATGATTTTCCAACGTTTGGCCGTCCAATAATGGAGAAGCGAACAGCTTCATCATCCTGAACCGCTGCTTCATCAGGAAAGTTTTTAACAACCTGATCTAGCACGTCCCCTAATCCAATTCCGTGGGAACCAGAGACAGGATAAGGATCGCCTAATCCCAAGGAATAAAAGTCATAAATATCTGAACGCATTTCAGGATTATCTACCTTGTTAACGGCCAATACCACGGGCTTATCCGCTCCGTATAGCAAGTTAGCAACGGCTTGATCATCCGCTGTTAATCCTTCCCGTCCAGAAACGACCATCACAATGACGTCCGCTTCATCAATGGCCACTTCAACTTGACCACGAATCTCCGTTAGAAACGGGGCATTCCCCATCTCTAGTCCCCCGGTGTCAATTACACGAAAGTCGTAGTTCAACCATTCTGCGCGAGCGTACAGACGGTCACGGGTTACCCCTGGCTTATCTTCAACAATGGCCATTCGTTCCCCGACAATACGGTTAAAGAGCGTTGACTTACCGACGTTTGGTCGGCCGACAACAGCTACAACTGGTGCTGCCATAATCTGCTCCTTTCTTTTCAATAAAAAAAGACTGGCAAGCCAGCCTTTTTATGTCATCTTACAACTTGTCGCCAAAGATGTCGCCCAAAGTAGCGGCGCCTTCGTCTTCTTGTTGGTAAGCAGCAACATCGGCACGTGAAGCACCGTGTGAATCTTCGTTATCTTCACGCTTGTTAGCAGGCTTTTCTTCCAAAGCCTTCATTGACAATGAGATACGTTCTTCTTGTGGCTTAACGTCCAAGACCTGAACCTTCACCTTGTCACCTGACTTCAAAACGTCAGCTGGGTTTTCAACACGCTTGTGTGAAATTTGTGAAACGTGAACCAAACCTTCGATACCTGGGAAGATTTCAACGAATGCACCGAAGTCCTTAACACGCTTAACCGTTCCTTCAAGAACAGTACCAGCAGGTGCCTTTTCAGCAACTTCATCCCATGGTCCTGGTTGTGTTGCCTTAATTGACAATGAGATACGGCCACGTTCAGTGTCCAAGGCCAAAATCTTAACATTAACCTTTTCACCCTTTGACAAAACGTCAGCTGGGTTCTTCACACGGTCGTGTGAGATTTCTGAAACGTGAACCAAACCATCCACGCCGCCCAAGTCAACGAAAGCACCAAAGTCAGTCAAACGAGCAACTGTTCCTTCAACCACTTCACCAACCGTCAAACGTGAGAAGGCTTCTTGCAACTTTTCAGCACGTTCTTGTGCAGCAACGGCCTTACGTGACAAAATCAAACGAGCCTTGGCTGGATCGATTTCGATTACTTCTGCCTTGATGTCTTGTCCCTTGAATTGGTTCAAGTCAGACACAAAACGTTCTGCAACCATTGATGCAGGCACGAATCCACGGATTCCAGCAACATCAACAATCAAACCACCGCGAACGGCGTTCAATACAGTGGCGTCAACAACGTCACCTTCGCCAAATGAAAGCTTTTCCCAAGCCTTACGGGCTTCCAAGCGCTTCTTTGACAAGAGGTAAGCAACCCCTTCCTTGTCTGACGTAACGTTTGAAACGACAACCGTTTCGATTGTGTCGCCAACCTTCAAGTCGTCGGCCAAGTTGACGCTACGATCGTCAGAGTACTCACGCGCTGGCACAACTCCTTCTTCACCGGTATGCAAGCCGATAACTGCTTGGTTATCGTTGTCGATGGCCAAAACTTCACCAGTTACGACATCGCCCACCTTAATTTGATCAGCACTTTCCAGAGCTGCTAGTAATTCGCTGTTTGTATCACTCATGACGTCAAACGTCCTCCTACATTTACACTTATAAGGGTATTCTATCAGAGCTTGCTAACTTTTCCTAGTAAAAATAGAAAAAATTATTCGAAGTCCTTTTTTAGACTCCAGCCAATTCCCCTCAAACACACTTATTACTACTATTCTAGCAGGTTCAACTACTATTGCCAAATAAAAAAGCACCAGATCAACTCTGGTGCTCCTCGATAATCGTTTTAATTTTAGCAACAACTTGATCAATGCCAATACCAGTTGTATCAACAACAATCGCATCATCAGCCTTCGTTAACGGTGAAATGGCACGGTGTGAATCCTTATAATCACGTGCTTCAATTTCCTCTTTCAACGTCTTCAGGTCAACTGCCATTCCCTTTTGCTTATTTTCTTTATAGCGGCGCTCGGCTCGTTCATCAACAGAGGCCACGAGGAAAATCTTAACTTGAGCATTGGGTAAAACCGTCGTTCCGATATCACGGCCATCCATAATGACTGGATTTTTTTCCGTCATTTCACGTTGCTTATTCACCATGTCTTTTCGAACAGCAGCGTAGGAAGAAACGAGCGAAACGTTATTGGTGGTTTCCGTTGAGCGAATTTCATCGGTCACCTCTTGTCCATTCAAGAAAACGCGTTGAACAGGGGTTCCGGGCTTGAATTCAATGGTAATTTTAGGCAACAAAGCGGTAATACCTGCCTCGTCTTCATAAGAAAGACCCGTTTTTTTAGCAGCCACGGTGACTGCTCGATACATGGCACCGGTATCCACATAAACAAAGTGGAGATTCTGGGCAAGTATTTTAGCAATCGTTGACTTACCAGCCGAGGCTGGCCCATCAATGGCAACTTGAAAAAAAGAGGGTTTTGTCATGATTATTTACTGCTTTCAATTACTTAATTCGCAAGGACTGTCCGGCATACTGTGAATAGTTCGTCGTCGTCACACCTGGGTTCAACGCTACAATGTTAGCCGGTGAAGTGTTATGGGTAATGGCAAAGTTGTAAAGCGTTTGGCCCGTACCCAAGACCGCCGTATTGGCATTAGCAGAAGCGGCAGCTTCTTGGCTTTGTGAAGAGGCAGCGGCTGCAGACGATGATTCGGCAGCTGAACTCGATGAGGATTCAGCCGATGAAACAGCACTCTGACTATCTGCTTGGTCATTATCTTGGCTAGTGGCAGACTGGCTCTTAGCGTTTTGCTTATCGGTTTTCTTTGTTGAACTAGTCGTTGACTTCGCTAACTTTGGCTGGTTCTTAACCATGCCATAGACTGGTGCAGAGGCCAAAAGGAAAAGTGAAAGAAAAACTAGAAAAACTAACAGTCCTCCATGATTCTTATTTCCTGTTGGCTTCTTTTCTTTTTTGGGTTCATCAAAGCGGTTCTTACGTGATAGAACCGTTGCGCCATCGTTATTCATTGGCTATCCCTCCAATTTCATTCGTGCTTTTAGTCTAACACGAATTTTCAAAGGAAATTGATAACCTTTTCTTAAGGTTGAAACGTTTTCTTAAAAGGTGACAAGGCCTTTACAACCGCTAAACTAGCGACTGCCCAAACCAGCCCCTCGATCAAATTAAAGGGAAGCACCATTCCCCACAGGTACTGTGGAATACCGATAAACTTTGCAATATCGAAGTGGGCCATTGAGGAATACAGTGGAATCCCCCAAACGATGTTAGCCACAATGGCAATCAACGTCATGAACACAATGGCCACTAGTAGGGCAAGACTTTGCTTAACAACTGGGCGTTGTTCCTTGATGACGGGCAATGCCAGCACAATGACATAGGCCAATAGGAAGGCCCAAGCCACCAAGAAATTCATTGGCATACCAATATAAGTATTAACACCCTCATTAAAAATAATGACTTTCAGCAAAGTCCTGACAATCAGGAGCAAAGTTGCTGAGCCAATCCCATACCAAGTTAAGGCGAGAAAGGCCGGCACAATTGAAAAGTCAATTTTCAAAAACGAAGCAGCCGGCAGAATTGCCACCTTGGGGAAAATGGTCAAGGCAAAAGAGATCGCCGTTAAGACCGAGAGAATCGTTAACCGTTTTGTCGCGTGATTGTTCATTTTATACTCCTTTTTTAGCCATAAAAAAATGGCCTTGATCTCACGCGGGGCAAAATAAAGGCCAGCCAAAAAAGACTGTCTTTAAACTTCTTTATACCCGACTGTACGGTCGGCTCTGGATTCTCACCAAATCAACTGCAAAAGCAGGTCACGGGCTTATCAGTATAACTGCATCACCGCCGGTTGGGACTTGCACCCGACCCCGAAGTTCTATTTAGTTGAACAAATAATAGTCTAGCATACCTTTGCAAAAGTGCAAGACAAAATCAATGAAAAAAGGACGCTAACTAGCATCTTTTTTTCATCAAATAAGAATCGATTAACTACTTCCGACGCATGTAACGGTAGTCCCCGGACTTTAGTCGCTTCACTTCATCGTGACTTAAATCACGGTAATCCCCAGCTTGTAAGCCCATTAAATCCAAAAAGGCGTAGCGGTCACGACGCAACTTCTCAACTGGATACCCCACCTTTTGGAGCATATCCTTCACTTGGTGATTACGCCCCTCATGAATGGTAATGGTAATAAACGAAACCTTTCGATCCTGATCGACTTTTTCAATCGCCACGCGAGCTGGAGCCGTTTTGCGACCGTTCAGCATGATTCCACGCTTAAGCGGAGCCAAGTCGGCCATGTTCGCTAACCCCTTTACCTTAGCCGTATAAACCTTGTCAACCTTGCCCTTAGGGTGCATCAACTGGTTGGCCAGGTCGCCGTCGTTTGTCATGATCAAGACACCCGTTGTATCGTAATCTAACCGACCAACGGGATAGACCCGGGCATCAACATCCGTTAACAGATCGACGACTGTCTGTCGCCCCTTGTCATCCGAAGCAGTTGTCACAACACCACGGGGTTTGTTCAGTAGATAATAGACTTTTTTCTCTGAACCATCCAATGGGACACCGTCTACCTTCACTTCATCGCCATGACGAACCTTCGTTCCAAGCTTGGTCACTTGCTGACCGTTGACAGCCACACGTCCTTCTAAAATAATTTTTTCCGCTGCTCGTCTCGAAGCAATCCCTGCCTGAGCAATCACTTTTTGCAAACGTTCTTCTTTTTCAAGCATATTTCTTCCTCTCGTCTGTTCGAAACCGAACGCCTAGTCTGACTCACGGCTCTGCTCAGACTCTTTTTCATCAGCTAATTTATCACCATTTTCATCGATATCATCAAAGAGCGCGAGTTCATCTCGTTGTTCATCAGACAAAATCACATCATGTATATCGGGAAGTTCGGGCAAATCACCCAATGAACCTAAACCAAAGTAGTCCAAGAAATCAGCCGTTGTTCCGTATAAAATTGGTCGACCAATTTCTTCCTTACGGCCGACCGCCTCGATTAATTGATGTAACTGTAATTTCTGGATAGTACCAGCTGACCGCACGCCACGAATTTGGTCAATTTCCACACGGGTAATGGGTTGCTGGTAGGCAATAATCACTAACGTTTCCAACTGTGGTTGCGTCAACTTACTGTTAACAGGCAAATCAAAGTACGCCGAAACGACTTTTCCAAAAGCCGGTTTGGTCACCAAAACATAACGACCATCGGCTGATCGAATGGTCAGTGGCCCCTCGTTGTCATTTAATTTTTGCCAAAGTTCGTCAACCAAGCCTGGAATAGCGCCCTTATCATAATCAGTTAACTTAGCTAGTTCGGCAGCCGAAAGGCCGTCCTCCCCTGCCACAAAGAGCAGGGCTTCAATTTGCGAAATCGCGTTCATGTTCCACCGCTTTAATTAAAATTTCGTCTCGTAATTCAGCTTGCCAGATAGTCAGTTGCTTTTCTTTGGACAGCTCTAACAAACCTAAAAAAGTCATTACTAACCGCTCAGCATCGTATAGCCCATCAAAAAGAGCGGTAAAGGTGAGCGATTCATTCTTTGGAATCGCCACTAACTTTTCTTTGATGGTACGAATGCCATCCCCAATCGTGAACGATTCAGAGCGAACCTGCCGTTTTCGAGGGACCAAGTCTTTCTGTCTGGCAATGACATTGTCAAAAGCCAACTGCAAATCAACCAATGAAAGGCCCGGTGCCAAGGTGAGTTGGCGACTGTCCGTCTGTTCCTCATCTTCAACCATGGCAGGACGTCCAAAGGACTTCATCCCCACCTCTTGCCGTTCATCGAAAAAAGTCGCTGCTTGCTGATAACGCTGATAAACGAGCAAACGATTAATCAACTCCTGCTTAGGATCCAATTCACCATCGTCTTCTAACTGCTCATCCTCAATTTCTGGTTGCGGGAGCAGGTCATTTGACTTCAAGCGGATCAACTTGGCTGCCATCACAAGGTACTCAGCCGCCACGTCCAATTGCATGGCTTGCTGATCCTTAATAAAAGACAAGTACTGCTCCGTCACTTGGGCAATGGGCAGCGCCAAAATGTCCATTTCATGTTTTTTGATCAAATGCAGCAGCAGGTCGAGCGGCCCTTCAAAGTCGGTAATTTTGATTGTCAGATTGACCGGATTAATAGTGCTTTCTCCATTTATCGATGGCCGTTTGCGTATCAAAAGTCCCAACAAGGGTCTTTTCTGGATAACGTTCTTGCAAGTCCGTGAGCATTTGTGCCTGCGTTGCCTTTTTAGGCGAACCAGGAGTCACAATCACACGACGAACTAAGATCACTTGCTTTTGATACAATTCATAGCCAAGTAAGCCAGTAATTGGGTCATGAGGCTCATCTTGGAAAAAATACAAAAAGTAGTTTTCTTTTTTATAAGCTTTCATGGCTGCGTTGAGATGATTGACATCCTTTAAATCAGGTACCAAAGAAAAAAGGCCCATGATGGTCTTTTCATCGTCTGCTCTCGGTTGTATTAACATACGTCCTCCTATGCACGTGGATGGAACTGATCGTAAACCTCAGTGAGGCGTTTCTTCGAGATGTGAGTGTAAATTTGTGTTGTCGAAATATCGGAATGTCCCAGCAATTCCTGAACAATTCTCAAATCCGCACCGTTCTCCAAGATATGAGTGGCAAATGAATGCCGCAAAGTATGGGGCGACACATCTTTTTGGATACCTGCCGCCTTGACCAAATTCTTAATTAGTAACCAAACACCCTGTCGGCTGATTGGGCGACCGTGGTCATTTAGAAAAACAGCCTCAGACTGTTGCCCCTTTAAGAGCTTTGGTCGGGAATCCCGTAGGTAGGTCTTTAGCCAATCAATCGCCACTTCCCCAACCGGGATAATCCGTTCCTTATCCCCTTTTCCAATCGTTTGAAGCATGGCCAAATCAAGGTGTAAATCAGTTAATTTCAAATGAACTAACTCAGAAACGCGTAAACCGGTGGCATACATTAACTCAAGCATGGCCTTGTTGCGAATCCCAAGTGGTTTTTCGACATCGGGCACTGCCAAAAGATCATCCACTTCGTTGATTGTCAAAACGGCCGGTAAGTGTTGTGCTTTTTTCGGTGGCTTAATCGTTTGCATTGGGTCATGAGCAACGACACCCTCTTTTTTTAGATAAGCAAAGCACTTTCTTAGTGTCGTGACCATTCGGGCGATGGACGTGTTGGCCCTTCCAGCCGTCCGTAATTGGTTCAAAAAACGCAAGACCAACAAGTGGTCCACTGAACCCAAATCCCTTTTTTGCTTATCTAAAAACTTTGAAAAAGTCGTTAAATCTTGCCGATAGGCCGTGATGGTATTGGCTGACAAGCCTCGCTCAACTCGAATGACCCGCAGATAGTCGGCCATCTCTGAAGGCAACATTAGCCGGCCAATCCTTTAGCAGTTAAACGGATGCCATCGTCAACTTGTTCAATTACTCGTTCCTTATAAAGGCGGCCCAAGGCACGCTTAAACTGTGACTTTGAAAAACCAAATTGTTTTTTAATGGCATCGGGAGCGGACTTGTCGTTAAATGGCAAGAAGTGTTCGGGCTTACGTTGCAATTGCAACAACAAGAACTGCGCATCTTCATCCATGACCTGGTAGGCCAGGGGCTTCAACGATAGGTTAATCACACCGTGTTCATTGACGCCCAATACGCGGGCTTCGACCACTTCACCAAGGCGTGGTTCCACGTCTCGTTGAGAAGGATGGATGAAACCAAGACAATAATTATCCGTTAAGACCAAGGTACCGACCAACTTATTCCGGTAGACCGTTGCCTTAATTTTATCGCCCTTCTTAATTCCAGCTCCCAAACGAGCTTGACGGGAAACGGCTTTGACAATGTCTTGCTGCGCAAGCTGCCCCCAAAGACGACCCTTATTATCTTCCTTAATCGCCAATAACAGACAATCGCCCTTCTTTGGCCAAAGATCATGAATCGTTGGCAAATCATCCAGCGAAACAACCAAGTCCTTATTAGCGAGGCCAATATCGACGAAAACGCCCAAGTCAGAACGTCCTTGAACGACTTTCCCCCAGGCGTACTGATCTTTTTGCACATCGGGTACGGCCTTTGTAATTTGCAAACGATGGTCTTCGTTTTGATAAGCAAAACCAGTGACAAAACCACCAATTTTCAATGGTTTCTGCAATTCATCCTTATCGATTTCATAGGTGTGGCCACCGTCCGTTTGCGCATAAAAGTAGTCGCCGTTTTCATCCGTGACCTTGGCCTTGATGATTTGTCCTAATTGTTCATTCATGATTTTCTCCAAACTTCTTCGTATACTCAAGTCAAAAAAGCAAGATTAATCCTGCTTTCCCGTCTGACTCCGTAAGGCCTTTTAGTTAGCCAGGGCCTTCTTAACTGTATCGGCAACGACTTTACCATCCGCGCGGCCCTTTGTTTGAGCTGAGACAATGCCCATCACCTTCCCCATGTCCTTTGGTGACGTGGCCCCTGTCTTTTCAATGGCAGCCGTAACCACTTGCTTGATCTCGTCTTCTGAAAGCTGAGCAGGCAAGTACTTTGCCAAAACATCCAATTCAGCCTGTGTGTCTTTCGCCAAGTCCTCACGGCCGCCCTCTTCGAATTCGGCGATTGATTCCTTACGTTGCTTTACTTCGCGTGACAACACGCTCAATTCTTCTTCCTCAGTCAAATCATGACCAAGGTTAATCTGTTCGTTCATGACCGCGGACTTGATTTGACGGACCACCGCCAATGTTTTCTTGTCCTTTGCCTTCATGGCCGTCTTCATGTCATCTTGTACTTGCGCTAATAAGCTCATTTTCCCGCTCCTTTTGAAAGTTCTCTATGTAAACAGTTTACCACGAGGGCACAAAAAAAACGCCATCAACTGGCGTTTTTACAAACGAATTAACGCTTGTTCTTCTTCTTGTTGCGCTTACGTGCAGCTTCAGACTTCAACTTACGTTCTACTGAAGGCTTAACGTAAAATTCGCGCTTTCGGTATTCTTGGAGAGTACCGTCCTTAGAAACACCACGCTTGAAACGGCGCAATGCATCATCCAAAGATTCATTCTTGCGAACAATAACCTTTGCCATGTCGATTCCCCTCCTTCCTGGCATTTTATTTCGTTGAAACGATATGCACTTGAACCTTGTTATTATCTCAAGGGCAAATCAGAAAGTCAAGAAAAACCGTGATATTTTAGAAAGGATAATTCAGAACTACTTCGAATGGCGGTGGTTTTTAGGCCCAATCATTAACAAGAAGAAGACAACCGTCATGATTAAAATCAATAAACCATACATGCCAATTCCAGGATTTTGACCATTGAATGGTGAAAAGATCCCTAAGAAAGACACAATTGCCGGTGCAAAAGCCGTCCCAACGTTACAGCCAACCAACAGAATGGAATTGGCCAACCCGTCTGCTTCCTTTGGAATGCGGTTATCAATGGTATTGAAAATATAGGTTCCCGATAAGGGGTAGGCAAAGCCGATGATGACAACGGCAATGGTCAAGGTATAAACATTATCCGCGCTATTCATCAATAAGGTCCCCAATCCCATACAAAGCAAACCGGCTAATAAGACATACCGTTTAAAAGCTTTGAAAATAGCACCAAAGAGGAAGCCCATCACCATCGATCCAATGGTGTAGATGGTGATAATAAAGGAAGCGGTTGTCCCGTCGCCCATGTGGTTAGCGACCACCACTGAAGGAGTCAATACATTCACAATGGCCATTCCGACCGTCAACGTACCACAGAAGACAGCAGACCAAACAATGGGCCAAGACAGCTTTACACGATCACTGCCCCGTTTTTCCTGTCTTGAAAAATGATATTCCGGAACGACTTTCCAGAAGCCGACCAGAACAACAAAGATGAACGCGTAAGCTAGAAACGAAGCCTGCCAGGAAATACTGAGGAGCAGACCAGCTAGCAGGTTAATGACACAGACACCGATTGGCTCAAAAGCCGATCGCTCCCCGAGCATCTGCGCCTGATCACCCCCATCGTAATAAAGGTTAATGAGGGTAATGGCAAGTGAATTGGTCATGCCAATGCCAATGCCAAAAATCAAACGCGCTAAAAGGACCAACCAAATGTTGGATAAGAGCGCTGGCGCAACTCCTGCAATCCCCATTAATAGCATGCCAATGCCAACAATACGCTTAATGCCATACTTACTAGCCAATTGACTAGAAAAGAGCAGCACGATGAAGGCAGGCACTTGTTGAATGGTAGCCACCATGTTGACCAAGGTCGTTGGGTACGATGAAAAAGTCAATTGCATGGTTGGCAAAGCAGGCGAAATCGCCGTACCGGAAGTGATGACTAATGAAACAGCTAGAATCCAAAAACGATGCAGGCCCGTTTTGGGGTCCCAGTTTGACTGGTTATCTGACATCTAAAACTCCTCTCAAAAGTAAATTCCCCTCTATTGTACCGCTCTTTTAGCCAAAAGCATGGTCAATTCAACCCGTTTTTAGTTGTGCTTCAAAACTGGAAAAGCATAACGATGGAAAAAGCCAATGAGTTCACCATTCGCTAATAAAGCCAGCACCGTTCCAATTTGGATGCCAATCAAGTGCCCAGTAGCTAAAAAGGCCGAGCAAATAATAAGCAAAGCGGGCACAAAAGCAAGTAGCTGTCCCTTAAAAACACTTCCTGAAAAAAAACGAAGGGCCAAGATATCAGTTAAATAATCCGTTGGATACATCCATAGGTTAGCTCGCTGATAAAAGGAAGTCCCTAGGCAGACAATCACAATCCCAAAGACAACCAGAAAAATTTTTTCAAAATTACTTGAAAAACTGTCTTTTAGAAAAGCAAGTTGATGAACAAATAACTGAATAAATTCTCCAAAGAAAAAAACAAATAAAACGGAACCAGCCAGATGGTACCAAGAAAAATGATCCAGCAGCAAAACGTTGGCCACAATCACCAATAAGCCAACTAAAATAATAACCCAGTTCAGGGGTAGCTTAGTTAAAGTCGCTAAGCTCAGGGAAGCAGCCGTCCAAATCCCGTTCCCCTCACCTGATAAAATGGTTAAAGCATTCCCTAACGTCACTAAGAGTAAGCCCAAAATAAAAAAGATACTTCGCGTCAACAGCCCGTTCTTCAATCGTCTTCTCCAATCCTTTTGAAACAATTATAAAGCATATAGTTGCATTTGCAACTATATGCTGTTAGGATAATCTTACAGTTATTGGCCGACCTTCGTTAGCAACCGCAATAACTCAGTCTGCTCAGTTGCTGATAAGTCAGCCATCTGCTCATGGACATATTCCTTCTCGATTTTTTCAAGGAATTGGTAGCTTTGTCGCCCCTTCTCCGTTGGGAATAACTGTTTGGACTTTCGATTCTCTTCGCCAACGACTTTGACGATGTACTGTCGTTCAGCCAATTTTCGCAGGGCTCGACTAAGTGTTGTTTTATCAACTTGAATTAGCTTAGCCAGATCGGATTGCGTTAGTCCTTCGTTTTCAACAATTCGAATGAGGTATAGAAAAAGGTTGTTTTCAAGTTCGTATTTTCGGGCCGCTTCATTCATGGCCATTGTTGCCTGACGCGAGACGGCCCCCATTTGCCGGAAAATTTCAAATTCGGTCATCATTACCTCCAGTCAATAGTTGTATTTGCAACTTTTAGTATACAAGAAAGGCAATCAAACATGTGGATTAACAAGCAATTAAACGATTTAACTGCCAAGGAATTCTTCGCCATGGCGCAATTACGGATCGATACCTTCGTTGTCGAACAGCAACGGAACTATCATGATTTAGACGACATCGACTTGAATGCTTTTCACTTAGCCTACCTCGAAAATGGTCGTTGCTTGGCCTATGCTCGAATCTTCGAAAACGCTGCTACCCTTCACTTCGGTCGTGTCGCCACCGCTCTTTCTGTTCGTGGCGAAGGATATGGTGGCAAACTCATTCGACAAATTTTAGCTTTCTGCAACCAAAAATGGCCTGGACGAACAATTGAAATCGAGGCTCAGGAACAAGTGGTCGGTCTCTACGAAAAATATGGTTTCGAATCTGTCGGCGAACTCTTTATTTTGGAAGGAACGCCCCATCAAAAAATGATCAAAAAATAAAAGAGGAGGCTAGTTACAAACTAGCCTCCTCTTTTTATTGAATTAGGGTTCGGGTTCAAAGAATCGACCACCCGTGTGTTCAACTTTGGATTCGGAATAAAAGGCGTGGGGATCCACTTCATGAATGGCCTCCCGTAAATCACCCAATTCGTGTTGCGTTACAACAGTCAACAAGACAGATTTGTCTTTTCCAGTGTAACCTCCGTGAGCCGAATCAATAATCGTAACCCCGCGCCGCATCTTATTTTGGATGTGCTCACACATCATCTCGGGCTTGTTCGTCACGATAATCTCTTGAATTTGCTGCTGACGTGTGTAGAAAACATCGATAAAGTGGGCCGAAACAACAACACCAATGATTGAATAAAGCGCGTATTCCCAACCATAGGTGAGACCGGCCCCGATCATAATTAATGAGTTAAAGGCCAAGTTGATTGAGCCGACTTTGGTATGAAACTTCATCTTAAAAAGCATACCAATGATATCTAAACCACCTGTTCCAACGCCAAAGCGAAGGGCTGTTCCGACAGCCATCCCGTTTAATCCCCCACCAAAAATGGCACAAATAAGAGGGTCACTCGTTAGCACCGTTTTAGTCGCAAAAACGGGAACAAAGAGCGCTGAGAGTAAAACTGCCAGTGCGGTAAAAATCGCAAAACGCTTAGATAATTTTAAGGCAGCGATAACTAGCAGTGGTAAATTAGCAGCTGCAATTCCCCAGGATACCGAGATTCGACCGTTGGTCACCGTATCGATTAACTGGGCCAATCCAGTAAATCCAGAAGAATAAATGTGCCCGGGTTTCCAGAAATAATTCAGGGCAATGGCCAAAATGACGCCGTACAAAACGGCTCCTGCAAACTGGTGATAATAGTAGTGATCTAACTTTTTTTCGAGTTTTGCAATCATTGTCTTTTGCTAAGTTAACTTGGGCGTATAGCCGTTAGTCCCTAGCATCATTTGACCAAATAGCAGCCTGGTCCTTAGCTGGTTCATACCATAGGTGTGAACTACTTCTATATTCTAACAAGATTAGATTAAAATTGGGAATAAAAATACCGATTTAACCAAAATTTTTCCCCTCGCGTACTTCGTCAGCATTAAAAAAGTCGCTCTGCCAATCATCCTGATCGGTATAAAGCGACTTTTTTGCATCAATTAATAAGTAAACTTACTTCTTAGTATCTTCTGGATCAGTTTCCAATCCCAATTCAGCCAACTGCTTAGCGTCAACGGGTGTTGGTGCTTCCGTCATTGGCTCCGTGGCCTTCGAGTTCTTAGGGAAGGCAATCACCTCACGAATGTTGTCCTGGCCAGCCAAGAGCATGGCCAAACGGTCCAAACCAAGAGCGATTCCACCCATTGGTGGGAAGCCGTATTCCATGGCTTCAAGCAAGAAGCCGAAGGCTTCCTGTGCTTGTTCTGGTGTAAAGTCCAGGGCACGCAACATCTTCTCTTGAATATCCATTCGGTGAATACGGATAGAACCGGAACCCAATTCATAACCATTCAAAACCAAGTCGTAAGACTGTGCGTGAGCCTTGTGTGGGTCTTCGCCTTCGTTCAAGTAGTGCAAGTCCTCTTCGTTTGGCATCGTGAATGGGTGGTGGGCCGCAATCCAACGGTCAAAGTCTTCGGAATACTCGAAGAGTGGCCAGTCAACAATCCAGGCAAAGCGCCATGGTGTCGTTTGGTCAATCAAGTTCAGTTCCTTCGCCGTCAGACGACGCAAGGCATCGAGTGAGGCGGCAACGATATCAGCACGACCAGCACCGAAGAGCATGAGGTCACCGACTTTGGCACCAGTGGCTTCCATCAATTCGGAAGCCGCTTTTTCGTCAAAGAACTTAGCAATTGGTCCCTTCAGCCCTTCTTCCTCAACCTTCAACCAGGCCAATCCCTTGGCACCGAAACGCTCGATGTATTGACCAAGCTTGTCAATTTCCTTACGTGAGTAATGATCGGCAGCCCCTGGTACGGCCAACGCTTTGACAACGCCACCGTCCTTGACGGCGTTTTTAAAGACGCCAAAGTCGGAATCCTTAACAACGTCTGACAAGTCCTTAATTTCAAACGGAATCCGCAAGTCCGGCTTATCCGTTCCAAAACGATCCATTGACTCCTGCCAAGTCAACCGCTCGATATCTTCCACCTTCAAGTCGTAGTTGACGACATCCTTCATAATTTGTTGCACCCAGTGAGCCACCAAGTCTTGAATTTCTGGTGCACTCAAGAAAGAAGTCTCCAAATCGAGCTGGGTAAATTCGGGCTGGCGATCACCACGCAAATCTTCATCACGGAAACAACGGGCAATCTGGAAGTAACGGTCAAAACCGGCCCCCATTAACAATTGCTTAAAGAGCTGTGGTGACTGAGGCAACGCATAGAAGGAACCAGGATAGATACGTGAAGGAACCAAGTAATCACGGGCCCCTTCCGGCGTTGACTTGGCCAAGTATGGCGTTTCAATGTTGATAAAGCCGTGTTCTTCCATGAAGCGGTAGGCTGAAGACATAATCTTTGAACGTACGCGCAGATTGTGTTGCATCTGTGGACGGCGCAGGTCCAAGTATCGGTACTGTAGCTTCAATTCTTCTCCAGCGTTCACGTTGTCTTCAATATCAAAGACTGGCGTCTTGGAGTCAGCCAAGATTTCAGCCTTCGTAACCTTAACTTCGATACCCCCGGACTTAATTTTCTCATTGCGTTGTCCTTCGGCACGGGCCACCACTTCCCCTTCGATGGCAATCACGTATTCATTACGAACTTTTTGGGCAATTTCAAGCGCGGATTCTTGGTCAGCTGAAAAAGTCAACTGCACAATTCCTTCACGGTCCCGCAAGTCAACGAAGACCAATTCCCCAAAATTACGGCGCTTCTGTACCCAACCAGCCAACTTAACCGTTTGGCCAATGTACTTTTCATCTACTAAACCTGCATACGTTGTTCGTTCCATTATTCTGCCTCCTCTGCCACTAATTCAGCCATGACGGCTTCAATTTGTTCGTCCATCTTGGAAAGGTCCATGGCCGCCTGTTTACCGGTAACCATGTCCTTGACTTTGACCTGCTTCGTCGCCACTTCCTCATCCCCAATCGTGATGACAAAGCGGGCCTGACGACGGTTCGCCGTCTTAAACTGGGCCTTCACGGAACGTCCGGCAAAGTCCAAATCGGCCGAAAAGCCAAGGTCACGCAACTTCGTCGCCAATTCGAGCGTCAGTGCTTGACTAGCATCCCCGATGTGGGCCAAGTAAAAGTCCAGGCCGCTCTCTTCCAGGTTCAACTGGTTTTGTGCTGTTAATAGCGCAATCAAACGCTCCACTCCGAGCCCAAAGCCAATCCCTGGTGTTTCGGGTCCACCAAATTCCTCAACCAAACCAGAGTAACGACCACCCCCGGCAATGGTAGCAGCCCCTTTGAGGTGTGGGTCGGTCGTCATGACTTCGAAAATGGTGTTGTTGTAGTAATCAAGACCACGAACCATGGCCGGGTCGATTTCGTATTGGATGCCCAAGTCATTCAAGAATCCCTTAACCGCTTCAAAGTGTGCCTTTGACTCCTCTGAAAGGTAATCAAAGATTGTCGGCGCCCCCTGGACAATGACCTGGTCGTTTTTGTCCTTTGAATCCAAAACACGCAACGGGTTCTTTTCCAAACGGACCTGAGAATCCTTGGACAGTTCTGCTTCGTGCGGCTTTAAATAATCAATCAAAGCCTGTCGATAAGCAGCCCGCGATTCTTGGTCACCCAGGGTGTTCAACGCGACTTTTAAATCCTTCAAACCAAGTGAATCGAGGAACTTAACCACCATTGTAATCACTTCGGCATCAAGGCTTGGTTCCGTTGAGCCAAAGGCTTCGACTCCAATTTGGTGGAACTGGCGGAAACGCCCCGCCTGTGGCCGCTCATAACGGAACATCGGCCCCATGTAAAAAGTCTTATAAGGCTTTTCATGTTCCGGACCAAAGAGCTTGTTTTCGACAAAGGCACGAACCACCCCGGCCGTTCCCTCTGGTCGCAGTGCCATGTGGCGGTCACCCTTATCAAAGAAGTCATACATTTCCTTCGTCACCACGTCAGAAGTATCCCCTGCCGAACGTGAGAAAAGATCAAAAGATTCAAAGATGGGCGTCCGAATCTCGCCGTATCCATAGCGGGAGAAAATCAACCGTGCCTGTTGTTCAATTTTTTGCCATGCCAGAACGTTTTGACCATATAGGTCAGCCGTTCCCTTAGGCTTTTGAAAAGTCGCTTTTGCCATATCTGCTAATCGACGCCTCTGCGTCGCCTCCATCAAATTTCAAACCAGTAACCAAAAAAGCGCCCCTAAGAAATGCTGCTTTGACAACATCTCCTAAGGGCGCTTGGGCGCGGTACCACCTTAATTTCGTGTGCATGCACACGCTGAATCTCCCTTAACGCGGGAAGACGGCTGGGTTAACAGCGCCTGTGTAGGTGTCTTGACCGCGTCCTCGCCTGACTCTCAGCAACCGTCAGGTCTCTTCTTCGAGGATAAACGCTCTTTCCCTACTCATCGGTTATTCGTTATCTTCATTTTAGCAGTTCAACAACGCATGTCAATAGCAACCTGCTTCCGTTATAATGAAAGTATTCAAACGCCGTTCTATTCGATTATCAGGGAGGCAAAACATGCAGAAAATCATCCATAAACTTCGTCACGATACTCTTTTCATCGTGACAACGATACTGGTCATGCTGGCTAGTGTATTCGGTCTTGTTTCTTGGAACAGCATCTCTTGGCCAACGGTGCTTTCTCTCTCCGCCTTACTCGGCCTCGTCACGCTTTTTCAGTCACTGGGCTTCATCGATGCTTTAGCTGACTACTTTATTCAAAAAGCCCAAACAACCCGTTCCCTGATCCTAGCCATCTTTTTACTCACCTTCTTCTCCGCCATGGTCGTCACCAACGACGTCGCCATCTTGACTTTCCTTCCCCTGACCTTCGCCCTGGCTAAAAAAATCACGCTGCCGGTTATCAAAGTCGCTGTTCTAATTACCATTTATGCCAACCTTGGATCCTCTGTGTCACCAATTGGTAATCCACAAAACATCTATTTATTGGCCCATTACCGACTCAATTTTTTGGCGATGGCCGTTCCGGCCTTTCTTCTCCTTTTGCTTGGATTGATTTCCATGCTACTTTTGGGCCAAACCATTCCTAAAACTTCCATCAAACCCATTCAAAAAAGCAGCACCCTCCGCTCCTTCTCGTCTTTTGAAAAAATCTTTCTGGGTCTTGGAAGCATCATTATCCTGCTATCACTGGTTACGCAAAGCAACCTGCTTGAATCCGTCGTACTGATTGGTCTGCTGATTTTCTTCTATGATTCAGCCTCCTTTAAAGAAATTGACTACGGTGTGGTGCTTTCCATCATCAACTTCTTCTTGCTGGTCAGCGTCCTCATCCGTTTGCCAGCCGTCGCTAGCTGGTTGAGCGATGTTGGTCGTTCGTCCACTCACGTCTTACTTGCCGGCGTACTATCGAGTCAGTTAATTTCCAACGTTCCTGCTGCGGCACTCTTTGCCCCAATCACCACTCATTTCACCGCCCTTTATCTGGCTGTATCGGTTGGTGGCTTTGGAACGCTCGTTGCCTCACTGGCTAATCTCTTGGCCTTCCGTCAAATCAAGGCAAACGCCGAAGCGCCACTGCACCGTAATTTTTTCTTTTCCTTTACAAAGTACAACTTGCTCTTTTTATTCCTCGGGATTGTATTCGCTTGGATCATCCTTCTCATTTTATGAACAAAAAAGATGCCTTCTCGTCAGAAGGCATCTTTTTACTTGGTTTAATCGGTTGTTTTTTGTGGACCAAGAATGTCACGAACTCGCTTTTGTAAGGCGGGCACAACGTCTTTTTCATACCAAGGGTTGCGCGCCAACCAGATGTTGTTACGTGGCGACGGATGAACGATTGGGAAATATTTTGGCCAGTATTCTTCGTAATTACGAATCGTATCGGTAATCTTCGCCGAAGACTTTAAGTGCAGATAGTAATGTTGCGCATAGGAACCAACCAAAATGGTTAGTTGTCGGTCCGCCATTTGCTTCAGTAATGCTGGGTGCCACTTTTCTGCAATCCCTTTTCTTGGGGGCATGTCACCTGACTTGGCTTTACCAGGGTAGTAAAAATCCATTGGAATGACACCAATATCACCGGAATCATAAAATTCTTCCTTACTAACACCCAACCATTCGCGAAGGCGGTCGCCCGATTCATCATTCCACATAATACCGGAATTCTGCACTTTCAAGCCCGGGGCTTGACCGATAATGACAATCTTAGCCGTTTTCGGCGCATTGAAAATAGGATCCCAGCCCTTCTCGGTATAGGCTTTGTTCATTGGGTCTGCTTTAATTTCATCGAAAATTGACATCACTTGTCCTCCCTCTGGGCTTCATCAAACAGCAAGACGGGGTCATCTGCTTCGGCAGCCGCCTGTACTGCTGACTTTTTAAAATAGACACGTTCGGCATTATTGTACATGACATCAGCCAGCTCTTCATCAGTGAGTCGACCACTCGCCGCCAACCAGCTAGCCAAGTCGTCGTAAGAATTGAACGTTGCTGACCAAGGTGAGTCCGTTCCCCAGATTAAGCGCTTGGTTCCAAGGATTTCCTTGGCTACCTTCAACACTTTCTGGCAATTTGGGTATGGAAAGTCGCGCTCCCCCACAATGTCTTGAATGGCGGACAAATCCGTATAAATATTTGAAAATGGCTTAAATAATTCCAATGCCGCTTTCAATCGGTTTAGGTGGTCAACTGAAGGGAAGGACAAGTGGCAGACAACGAAATCCATCAATGGATAACGGGCAGCCAAGTTGGCAATCGCCTCTGGCTGGTAGGAGACCTGGTCGGACGAACCATAATCAACAGTGACGGTGAAACCTGGGTAATCGGCTAAATAGTGGAAAATTTCCCCGACTTTGGCATCGGTATCAAGCCGGAAAGGTTTTTCAGAGTGATAGCCATGGAGGCCACCCCCCTGCGAAATCTCAAACTTAATGGCCCGAAAGCCCAGTTCTTCCACCTGGCGTTTTACAATGGTCATGGCGTTGTCTGCAAAAGGATCAACTGAAAAAGCCGCAATGAAACGTTCAGGGTACTTTTTTACCATTTGGTAGCTATAGTAATTCTGGTACCCATTTAATGAACCTTGGAGTAACACGGCCTTTTCAACATCCGCACCATCCATAAGTTGGAGAGCGGCTTCGGCAGTAAAGGAGTCCTCACCAGAACCCTGAGGAATCAACTGAATGACCGTTCCATCATCCCAGATGGCTTTACCGCCACCCAGAGCGTTTAAACGGCCCTTCCCGTTCAATCCAGCAATGGTCCGAACCAAGTGTAAGTGTCCATCAATTTTCTTCATCATGACCTCCTGCTAAATTCTAATTTCATTGTACGCTTTCTAAGGCATAAGTTAAGACTTTTGAACGAATTAACTAAAAAAGTTCCCCTTCACCAGCAAAAACCGGGAAAGAGAACCAATTAATTTTGATTATTGGATGGCTTGGAAAATTAAGACAACGGCACCAATGGCGAAAATAAACGTTCCCCACAGCAATTGTGAAATAACCGACCGGTCACCGAAGTAGAGACGCAAGAGTGGCGCTGTGCTTCCAAAAATCAACACGATGATTCCAATAATTACCAATGCTAAACCAATTAAACCGATCATTTTCGATCTCCTATTCATTATCAAGGGTTATGATTTGTTTGAGTTAAGTACTAGGCCTTCGCCAGCACCTGAATCTGCGCCTGATCCAAGACGTGCCCATTCATGGCACGGAGTAAATCATTTAGATAAAAGCCGTTAGCCAATTCTAGTGGCCGATCCAGCGCAAAAACGGTTAACGTATAATCGTGATCCTTGTTAGGCGGCATCGGACCACCATAGTGTTCCACGATATCTTTTCCATAATCCGGATAAAACTTTGAACCAAAGCTATTCTGTCCCTGCAAAAGGGTTTGACTCGTTTGACTAATGTCTTCCGGTACCACCGTAACTGGACCAAAACCAGTGGCAATCCAATGAATAAATGGAAAGCCGGTCACGGGAACTGCATCATAATCGATAAACGTGATGGCCAAATCCTTCGTTCCGTTGGGCAAGTCGGCTAGTTCAAACGGAAATGAACAGGCAGGAATTCCTTCTATCCGGAAATTCTCTGGTGCTTGCTTACCATATTTATCCGGTAAAGCCCCCTGAAATGGTGTTTGAATTTTCATACATCCCCCTTATCAATGGCAGGTTTGCTGCTGAATTTCTGAATCCTTACCCCTATTTTAGCAGTTTAATGGCTAAATACAATTCAGTATTCTGTTTAACAAGTTGGCAAATACCAACGCTAACTAACTGTACAGTCACCTAGAAAATATAACCAAAAAACACGTAAATTAATGTACCAACAAAAATCGACAACAGCATGTTGTTACGCCAAAATTGGATAGCAATCGTCATTGTCCCTGCAACTAGAGCAAAAAGCGTTTCTTGGCTTGGCTGCAACAACTGACTTTTATAACAGTACACGACCAAAATACCGAGAATCGCTGATGGTAAACGTTCTCCAAGATACACAATAAAGGGTGGTGTTTCTTTCTTACCGGAAAACACGATAAAGGGCAGAAAACGAGTTGCAAAAGTTGCAATGGCAGCAATGCTGATCGTCATGATTTCATTCGTTAAGCTCATGTTGTTTCTCCCTTCGGTAGGCGAACCATAAGATAATCACCATCAGCAATAAAGCCAGGGGTAAAAAGAATTGCGCGCCGAAAACAAAAAGCGCGAACAAGCCAACCATGACGCCAAGTAGCGCAACCAATCGGTTTGCTTTGACCTGGTACTGACTGATGAAGAGAACCAGAAAAAGGGCCACCAAAACAAAGTCAATCCCTTTAATCCGAAAAGTAATGAAAGAACCAGAGATACCACCAAGAAAGGCACCGAGTACCCAATAAAAATGATTGAGTAGCGTAACGTAAAAATAGAATCCCTGTCTGTCCACCGTCTTTGGGACATTGGTGGCAAAATTGATTGAAAAAGACTCATCACACATTCCAAAGATCAGGTAAAGCTTCCGCCAGCCGGTCGCTTTGTATTTTTCCAACATGGACAAACCATAAAAGAGGTGCCTCGAATTAATAACCAACGTTAAAAAAAGAATCAACCATGGATTAAAGGGCTTCAAGAGTGCGTTAGCAATCACGAACTCGATTGAACCACCAAAAATGGTCAGCGCCATCAACGTGGGAAAGAGAAAATTGAAGCCCAATTGATTCATATAGATTCCATAAGTTAGGCCCAAAAACAAAAATCCCGTCATAATCGGCAGGGTCTTCTTAAAGGCAAAAGAAAATTCTTGGCTCATTTCCGGTCTCCTCTCATTTGTTTATCATACAGTAAAAGCCAAGCTAGTGGTATCAGTCAGAAATTTTTTTGAAAAAAGTTTTGTGGCATTAACAAATAAAAAGAGGATAAGTACCCGTTCTGCGGTTAACTCATCCTCTTTTTTGCATAAAACGAACCATATTCTTGCTATATCACAATGCAAGCCAGTTACCAATTGACAATCAAAACAACGTCCTCAGCATTACTGATCAATCGAGAAGGCTTATTTTCGTTCAACAGAACGCACCACATAGTGACCGGGCTCTGAAATATCAATCACCCATGATTCCGTAAAGGAAACCTTCGCCGGTTTTCTTTGCCACCTGAGTTTGGCGCCCAGTTCGTTAACAACCTGATGATTTTCGTGACTAACAAAGTAATCGCGCGCTTTCACAACGAATTCAACGGTTAGTAAATTACCTAATTTAGAAACAGGATAAAGACCTTGAACCGTGACATCTGTTGTTCTGGCTTCAATCCCTTTTTCACCATAACCTTTCAGGATTTTCAGATTTTTTTCATAAAGGAAGTCTGTCATTTCACCTTCAATTGGCTGAAGGTTTCCATTTGACCATGCACGCTGAAAACGAATAAACAAAGCGGTTAAATCACTTCGGTAACACTGGTTAAACTGGATTTCTTTGGCCAACTTTCGGTTACCCAGATGGTTCAGCCACTTAATCGCTCGAATGGCAATGAAAATACTAACCACAGTGATAATATAGCTGTAGCGCGAATGGCCACCCCCACTACCAGTTGGTGTTGAGCTCGAACCACCACTGTGGCCACCTCCGCCATGACCACCGCCAAAGCTAGCATAGACGATTTGCGGACTACTCCAGTAAAGAACAACAATAAAGGCTAGTATTATCTTCCAGTATTTTTTCATTGCGATATACTCCCATTCCTTTCTCGATTGATTTTACCAGTAAAGAAAAAGGGGACAAGTAGCACCTTTCGTCCACCTACCCTCTTCTATCCTAAAGGAGATAGCGGGTCTCCGAATAACGTTGATTTATCAGCCTTTTGGCATTTATCTGTCTTTTTTCTGTCTTTTTATCCTATTTTTGGAGCAATTCCATCTAGGATATCTCCAGTTTTTTCACTGGCCTCTTTTGTTACTTCGCTGTATATGTCCAAAGTAATTGAAGCATCAGCGTGACCCAAATAGGTCTGGGCTCGTTTGACGGTTGCACCACGTTCCAGTGCTAAAGTAGCCCATGTATGTCGCAAGCCGTGTGGTGTTATGCCTTTGGCAACATCAAAGCGCCTCTTAGCATCATCCATCCATTTTCTAGGAAGTGTTGCTGAACAAAATGCCCATCCGTATTAAATACAAAGTCAGAGGTGTGTTTATACTCGCTAGCTTCATAGTAGCTGACCAACACTCTAAGTATACCAGATGCTACTTTAATCGTTTGATAGCTTGAAGATGACATTGGCACTTTGATATGTGAATACCCTTTGCTAAATTGTCCATGCTGATGGTATCAGCAAGATTTTTTTGACCTCTTAGTTTCTTCATAGCTTGAACACAGTACTTTATTACTCGGCATGTTCTTCCCCTCGTTTCTTCTGTTGTGGGTCGTCTGGGTTATCCAATATATAAGCCATGTCCTGTAGTTCTCCCGTCAGCTCGCCATTAGCTTGTTCAATCTTGTGGATCATATTTTTTTGCCACCCGTTTTTAGTGACTTCTTCCAGTCGATCAGTTAATAGATCGATATAATCGGCAAACATACACATACGCCCATGTATCTCGCCAAGGCTGTCCCTAAGAAGTAGTAAAGTATCGTCGTTTTGTTGTTCTTTCATGTTAAATTAGCAATATAAAAGGCTCTCTTGGGCTGTTTCAACAAGCTAATAAGATATTTTGCTGTTTTTTGTTTGAGTGTTCCTTGTTTACTTTGGCGAGTATAGGGACACTCTTTTTTTATGCCTTGAGAGCCTCTTACTGCTCTCCCTTCTGTATGTTTAGCTAAGTGGTCTCTAGTAATATCCTCTACAGTGGCCAAGTCTGTCAGTATGTTAGTTACTTTATTTTGTGCTAGTCGCATTGAAAGTAATAGTTCTTTATGATTGGGTTCACGTCATGGCAGTTTAGACCCGTCTAGGATGGTTACCACCTTGTGCAATTCATCTTGGTAATAGTGGATAGATGCAAGCACTTCCATGCTGTATTCTCTGTTATTCATGCTGTGCAGTCCCTCCATTAAGCCTTACGCTTCTCTTGTTCTTCTGTCACTGTGTATCCTAGAAAGTAGCCACCGCACCCGATGCACACTAGTGTTCCTAGCGTGCAATAGTTCCAAGTAGTTCCATAAGTATTCCCCCCTTCTAGTACCATTCCTTAATAGCTTGGTCGATTTCTGCTCTGTTATAGCGCTTGCCAAAGTCTGTAACTGTCGGCTTTACTTTCCCTGTGGCTACCAGATAACGCTTAAACGTTCCAATAGCAACATTACAGTACTTAGCTGACTCCTTTAGGTTCATCCACATTGGTTACTTAACAGCTAACTCTGTGTCTTACTGTCGTGCCTCTGCTTTTGCTTTTTGTTCTTCTAGCATTGCTATACCTCCTATACATGTTCAACAAGCCAATTAGATAGCCGCTTATAAATATCAATATGAACAGCGACCCCGTTCGCTTGGCTTTCAATTCTGTTTAGCATAGGACGAGAAACACCTAACTGTTTAGATAAGTTCGCTTTAGTAAGCGCCAACTCTCCACGCTTTCGCCTAATTGCCTTTTGTGTATCTGGCGTAAGGTATTGTAAATGTTGTACCATTAGCTGGCCCCTTTTTACTAACGTTTTGTAAGTACACTAACAAAATATATCACTTACATTTTGTTAATTCAAGTATTTCTTTACATTTTGTTAGTGCTATAATATTGTTTTATTTAGTTACAAGGACAAACGGGAGCCTGCCCATGAACCGACTAGCAAAATTAAGAAAAGAAAATAACTATTCAATGAGTGGCCTAGCTGATGCTCTCGTTAAAAAAGGCTACTTTGATAAAATTAGTGATGCCACTATTTCAAATTACGAAAATGGTAAACGCGAACCGAAACTTGCTACATGGGAAAAACTAGCTAATTTTTTCAATGTTCCAGTATGGTATTTACAAGGTTTTGAAGAGATAAGCTTTAAAGAGATGAAAAAAGCTTTCAAAAATGCCGAAAATGAAACCGCTAAAAAGAACGCATGGCTAGCTTTAGAAGAAGTGACAGTAGAAAGTGACTTGTCTGATTTTGATAGAGCTGATGACGCTGTTGATACATTAAAAAAGGGAATTGATCACGACTATTTCAGTACCCAAGAGCGTCGTTATATATCTGAGCTTGTTGAGTTAATGCACTTATTAAATCAGGAAGACGTTCAAAAGATGGCGTCAGTAATGAGTATGTTACAGGACGCTTTTTCGGATAATTCAAAGGAGTTAAAAGAAAACACAATAAGCCAATTTTCAGAAGTTTTTAACTCTATTGCGAATGGTTATCAAAAAGAAAAAGAAGAAGTTGAGGAAGTTGCAAAATGGGAATATAACACAAACTATACTGACAGGGACATACCCGAAAAATAAATTACTATTATTTTCTTATTTGCTTTTTAGGATTCATGGGAATACCTGTAGTGTTTTATAGTAAGGTTGCCCATTAGCAAAATAAACCGGCCTCTATAAGGCTTGTAATTATTCACTAACAGAAAGATACAACAATGAAAAAAGAATACACTGGCAAAAACGGATCACACACAATAATCGAGATCAAGCGAACAACAAAAAGAGAGAAAAAAGAATTTTTACAGGATTTATTGTCTTCAATAACATTAGGGCTTGTAATCTGGCTGTTTGTCTATGAGAAATGGTTTACCGGAAATATATTATTAAATACATTAGAATTTGTATTAATCGCATGGGCTGTTGATACGTTGACACACGCTTTTTACAGTCGTGTAGTGAAGAAGGAAGTAATAAAATGACAACTAAGAATGATAAAGAAACAAAATACAATTACACAACGCTAGGAATCAGCGTGCTTGCACTCATTGTTGCAGTTATCGCATTGTTTATTTAATAAGAAGCATGACATGACAGAGAAAAAGCTAGGATGCCCAGCAACACACGAAAGTTCCACCACTACACAGAACGAAGCTAACAAGCGTTGGGCTGAAAAGAATAAAGAGCACAAGAAGTACCTTTCGTATCGTACTTATTCACGTTCTTTTATCCGGAAGTTAGCGACTGCTGACGACCTGGACGAACTAACCAGCTTAATCGAAGAACGAAGAAAAGAATTATAAAAAATAAGGCCACAGAACTCAGAGTTGAGGTCTTTTGTTCATAAACTAAAAGCTAATTACAATTAGACGAATTAACTCACCTAATTGAAAATCGAAGCACCAAACTACAGGAGTGAACATGCCAAGTCCAGAACTACAATTTTTAATATATAAAGCTGATAACGACGGCCAAAGCGTTGATGTAATTGTAAGAGATGAAACCGTGTGGGCCACTCAAAAGGCAATGGCTGATTTATTTGGAGTTGGGGTTCCTGCTATCAGCAAACATCTTACTAATATTTTTGACAGTGATGAACTTCAAAGAGAAGTGGTTGTTTCCAAAATGGAAAATACCACTCAACATGGGGCTATATCTGGAAAGGAGCAAACCCACAAGGTAACTTACTATAACCTAGATGCTATTATCTCCGTTGGTTACCGTGTGAACTCCCAAAAAGCGACCCGTTTTCGTCAATGGGCTACGTCCGTGCTCAAAGAGTACATGATAAAGGGCTTTGCCATGGACGATGAGAGACTTAAACAAGGCGAACGACTATTTACCAAGGACTACTTCAAAGAACTTCTTGAGCGTGTTAGGTCAATACGTGCCAGTGAAAGACGTATATGGCAACAGGTTACAGACATCTTTGCTGAAATAAGTACCGACTATGATCCACACAGTGAAGAGAGTAAGTATTTTTATGCAACAGTTCAAAATAAGTTTCATTACGCCATAACTGGTAGCACAGCGGCCGAGATTGTCTATAACCACGCAGACCATAATCAGCCTAATATGGGTTTACAAACATGGAAGAATAGTCCTGATGGCCGTATATTAAAGAGCGACACCTCTATAGCTAAGAATTACCTAAAAGAAGATCAGATACGCCAGCTTGAGCGTAATGTAACTGGATATTTTGATTACCTTGAGGATAGGATAGAACGAGGTAATGCTTTTACTATGAGCGATTTAGCAAATAGTATTGATAAGTTTTTAGAGTTTCGTGATTATAAGGTGCTTGAGGGTAATGGTACTGTTTCAATGAAACGGGCAAAAGATAAAGCCAGCAAAGAATATATAGCTTTTAATCCTACCCAAAAGATCGTGTCTGATTTCGATAAGCAAGTTCAAGCGATGAAAGAAGAACATAAAAATTAAGGCCATCCCCTCCTATATAGTAATACTCTTTTATATAACACTCTTTTATATAACACTCTTTTAGCCTATGTGGGGATTGTTTTTCGTTTTCGAGTGATTTTATACTCAATACAAAAAAGACCTCTACGGGTCTTATATGAGTTATTTTTATGTACTTACGTTGTTGAAGCTACCGTACAACTTTCTAGACTGGTAAACCTTTGGTCAACCGGTCTTTTTTATTTGGATCTAAAAAGGTTGCAACGTTTTCTGCTACACTTTCTGCAACGTTGCAACGCTTTTTAGGTTGGACATATTTTCTAAATCTGGAGAACTTGACCACTTCCGGGCAATTTTGACCACCCTGGAGGATGCTTAGCATTTTGCCATAACTGGCAAAGAATACGCCTTTTAGTTGCTAAAGTACCGATTTAGTACCCCAGATATGGGTAATTGCTGTTTATCTGTCTTTTTTCTTCCTTTTCAAAACAAAAGAGACGGCACAAAGGCCGTCCCTATCAGTAGGACACCTATTTTTTTATCTGCCTTTTTTCTGCCTTTTTGCTTGCTTTCTCTTGCTTTCCATAGACATCGTAAAAAACAAAAAGAGGATAAGACCGGGATTTTTAACCCCTCTTACCCTCTCTTGATTATTCTAAAGGAGATAGCGGGATTTGAACCCGCACACCGCCATACGACGGCTCGACGGATTTCGAGTCCGCTGCAGTACCAGATTGTGCCATATCTCCATAAGTCCGCCCTAGAATTTTACCATAAGTAAAAGCGGGCAGACAAGGTTTAAATTTAATTACTTATTCTTGCGCTTAGCAGCCTTTTCACGCTCACCAGTGTTCAAGATAGCCTTACGGATACGAACGTTTTCTGGCGTTACTTCAACGTATTCATCGTCGTTCAAGAATTCCAGAGAAGCTTCCAAGTTCATTTCGCGTGGCGTCTTGATTGAAGCCGTTTGATCCTTGTTCGATGAACGAACGTTAGACTGTGGCTTCATCTTCGTAACGTTAACTGAGATATCGTTATCACGGGCGTTCATACCCACAACCATACCTTCATACACGTCAACACCAGCACCGACGAACATTTGACCACGGTCTTCCACACCCATGATGGCGTAGTTGGTAGTTTGTCCCTGGTTGATTGAAACCAAGGCACCGTTACGACGACCTGGCGCCCAGTTCTTAACCATTGGACGGTATTCTGCATAGGTGTGGTTGTAGATTCCATAACCGTGCGTTGCCGTCATGAATTCCGTTGAATAACCAATCAAACCACGTGATGGGGCCATGTAAGTCAAACGAGTCTGGCCGTTCCCAACGGATTCCATGTTTTGCATTTCACCCTTACGTTGGTTCAAAGAGTCAATAACTGATGAAGCATATTCATCAGGTGTATCGATTTGAACGGATTCGTATGGTTCAGACTTCACACCATCGATGTCACGGAAGATAACTTGTGGACGTGAGGCTTGCAATTCGAAGCCTTCACGACGCATGTTTTCAATCAAGATTGACAAGTGCAATTCACCACGACCAGAAACAAGCCATGTTCCGGCAGTTGGCATGTCTTCAACACGCAATGACACATCCGTGTGCAATTCGCGGTGCAAACGATCTTCAATTTGACGAGCCGTCACGAACTTTCCTTCACGACCAGCAAAGGGGCTGTCGTTTTGACGGAAAGTCATTTGCAACGTTGGTTCATCAATACGAAGCAAAGGCAATGCTTCAGGATGAGCAGGATCAACAACCGTTTCACCAACGTTGATGTCTTCCATACCAGAAACGGCGATCAAGTCACCGGCCTTGGCTTCTTGGATGTCAACCTGGTCCAAACCAATGAACCCAGCCAACTTCGTAACACGGAAGTCTTGCGTCGTGCCGTCCAACTTCATGACCGTTACGTTGTCACCAACCTTAATGATTCCACGCTTAACACGGCCGATACCGATACGACCAACGAAGTCGTTATAGTCCAACATGGCAACTTGGAACTGCAATGGTTCGTCTGAGTTGTCCACTGGAGCAGGAATCGTTTCGAAGACCGTGTCAAAGATTGGCTTCATCGTGTGTTCTTGCGTGTCAACTTCAGGATCCAATGACGTCGTTCCGTTCATGGCAGAAGCAAAAATCACTGGGAAGTCCAAGTCGTCTTCGTCGGCACCCAATTCGATGAACAAGTCCAAGACTTCGTCGACAACTTCTGCCGGACGGGCACCGGGACGGTCCACCTTGTTCACGATAACGATTGGTGTCAAGTGTTGTTCGAAGGCCTTCTTCAAAACGAAACGAGTCTGAGGCATCGTTCCTTCAAAGGCGTCGACAACCAAGAGAACACCGTCAACCATTCCCATGATACGTTCAACTTCTCCACCAAAATCGGCGTGACCTGGGGTGTCCAAAATGTTAATTTGCTTGTCGCCAACACGGACAGCCGTGTTCTTTGACAGGATCGTGATTCCACGTTCCTTTTCAATGTCGTTCGTGTCCATGGCACGGTCGCCCAAGGATGCTTCCTTACGGGCGTCCATTGTGTCGGACTGCTTCAACAATTCGTTCACCAACGTCGTCTTTCCGTGATCGACGTGGGCGATGATAGCGATGTTACGAATATCTTCGCGAAGTTTTGCCAATTTCTTGTGCTCCTTTTACTTAGCTACTCACAAGAAAGACTAGGAGGAAATCCCCTAGTCTTTTGCCATCTTGCTGATTTCGCGATGAATCTCGTTTGTAGCGATTAATACTGAGTTTGATAATAGCATATTTGGAAGGCTTCCGTCAAGGTTTTTTACTATATAACCCAACCCTTCTGCCAGTGCCCGACCCGCTGCTAAATCCCAGGGCGATAGTTTCGATAAATAAGCCTGCGCTGAGCCAGTAAACAGTCTGGTAAACGAAATGCCGGCGGAACCAATCACGCGAACGGCACGGGCTTGTAAAGCCATTTCGCCATAGGGCTTCTCCCCCACAACCAATCGCCGTCCTGAAACGATGACAACGGCATCCCTCAGTGATTGGTCCTTCACCACTGACAGGGCCTGATTATCCATGTAGACACCCGTTTGCTTTCCCCCGTGAAAAAGTCGGCCAGCGGGGACATCACAAATCCAGCCTAGAACCGGTTCCCCATCCTGATATAAAGCCATCATGATGGCGTAGTCACGGTCCTCCAAGACAAAGTTCAAGGTCCCGTCAATTGGATCGATGAACCAGACCTGCCCGGCCATCGTGGTTGCCCGTCTTTCACCAGCCTCTTCACAGACGAAACGAGCCTCGGGATCCAGGCTTTGAACCTTTTCAATCAAGACTCGTTGATTGGCCCGGTCCAAGTCCGTCACTAGGTTTCTCCGGTCGCCATTTTTATACGAAACATCCGGTGCCTGTTTTTGCCGTTCTTCCTTCGTTTGTTGGGCTAAGCGTTTCATCCAGGAAGAGACCTGTTCATCCAATTTGATTAATTGGTTTTTATCACTTAACTTAATCACGGACAATCACCCGGCTATTGCCGTCTTTGGTTAGCTTCATTGTCTGATAAATGGAACGACCAGTCTGCTCTTCAAAATCACGGTCAAACTTCTTCTGTTCTGATTTGGAAGGAATCACCTCGCAAAATTGTCGGTGGTTTTCCAAGAGCAGGTTTCGATCACAGCCGCCCTCATACACTTGTAAAACAGCATCAACTAGGTTCGACACGGCAACCATGTCTTGGACATCCCAATTGCCGTCAATTGGTAACTGATAGTTATCTGCCATATTGGCCTCCCATTTACTCGACTTTTACCTCTTTAGTTTAACAAGGAAACCCCCTGATTGCTAGGAATTGAGCATTAAAAAGTCAAAGAGAAGACCATCCACAATCTCCTGATTTTTTGCTATACTGGAAAGTACGAAAAGAAAGGTGGCGATGCCCATGACAATCCGCTTTACAATGGACAAAATTACAAAGGATGGCGATCCGGTCCTGCGGAAAACAGCCGAAAAAGTACCCTTCCCGCTTTCTGACAAACACCGTCAGTTGGCAAAGGACATGATGACCTACTTAGTTGTCTCACAAGACCCCGAAAAAAACGAACCCTACGGGCTTCGTCCAGGCGTTGGACTAGCAGCCAATCAAGTTGGTGAATCACTTCAAATGAGCGCTATTTTAATCCCTTCTGAAGATCCCGCTGAAGAAGACGAACAGCCCTATTTCAAGGGTGTTATCTTCAACCCCGTGATTATTTCAGAAACGGTTGGCCGGACCGCCCTTGAAACGGGTGAGGGATGCCTGTCAGTTGACCAAGACGTACCCGGCTTTGTCCCCCGTTCGAAGAAAATCAAGGTTCGCTACCAAGATGAAAGTGGCGAAACAAAGGAAATTACCCTGCGCAATTACCCCGCGATTGTCTTCCAGCACGAAATTGATCACCTCCATGGCAAGTTATATTACGATCACATCGATAAGACTGACCCATGGCACGTTGATGATGAAACAAAGTATGTTTAATAAAAAAGGACTCTTGCGAGTCCTTTTTTGATTGATTTATGAAAAATATTAAAAGAAAATGATAAAAACTATTGACAAAAAATGATTCACTAGGTATTGTTTTAGACATCAGATACGTTGATGAGATAAGTAATTTTCAGCGGCATGCATTAGAGAGCGGATATTTTGGTGAAAGTCCGACATGCTTAGAAGACGAAAATGGTCTCGGAGTTCAATAAGTTGGTGAGTTGTCCGCAATTAGCCAACTTCGGGTGCGCCCGTTACCGCGTTAGAGTATCTCTTTATTGACGTACTTGTTGAGTGTCTACCAGTGATGTTAGACAAAACCAGGGTGGTAACGCGATCCAATCGTCCCGTAGTCTTTTGACTACGGGACTTTTTTTATGCCGCAAAGGAGAAAACAAAATGAATATACGAACAGCCCGTTCCGTTAAAGACCCGCCAAATTGGTTCACAACCAATTGAACGAATAATCATAAAATGGAGAGAAAACATGAAAAAATCACTTAAATGGGTCATCGCCCTTATTATTTTGCTCGGGATTGGCTACTTCAGCTTCGGTCGTCATGAAGCTAGCGCTAAGGAAGAAACCCTAACCGTTGGAATTATGGCTGGCGATAAGCGAACGGATGAACAATGGAAAATCATTAAAGCCAATGCAAAGAAAGAAGGTTTGAATCTTAAAATCAAAACCTTCACCGACTACACGCAGCCTAACGCCGCATTGACCTCCGGAGACATCGACGTGAACGCCTTTCAGCACTACATTTTCTTAAACGACTGGAATAAGACACATAAATCGGACATCGTCCCAGTTGGGGAAACCATCATCGTTGCCGGTCGTCTTTATTCTGACAAGCACAAGAAACTGAGTGAAATTCCAAATGGTGGTACTGTCGCCATTTCAAATTCAAAGATTACACAAGGACGAACACTGCTCCTTCTTCAAGCAGCCGGTCTGATTAAAATCGCTGACGGTGTGAAGGATCCGACTTTGAAAGATATTACCGACAACCCTAAGAACTTACAATTCAAAGAAGTTGGCACTGATCAACTCGTTCGGGTGCTACCTGAAGTTGACTTAGCCTCTGTTGACCCAAGCTTCATTGTTGGTTCTGGTCGATCCATCAAGTCTGCTATCTATGTTCGTCCAATCGATAAGAGCCAACATGATGGCATCAACATCATTGCCACGACGAAGGCTAAAAAGAACAGTCAGGCCATCAAAAAATTCGTCAAAGCCTACCAATCAAAGAACGTTGCCGACTATATTGACAATAAGAGTGGCACGGGCGAAATCGCCGTTTGGAAAGGAGCCCCAGAAGTCAAGTAATACAAGCAATCCAGCAAATCAAGTTTAAAAAAGCAGGCCGAGTAAAACACTCGACCTGCTTTTATTCATAATGTTTACTTAAACATGCCCTTTTTCGCCGCTGACTTACCAGAAGCCTTGGCAAATTCTTCAAGGGCAATCTTTTGTCCCTTATTCAACTTCGTTGGCACAACAACGTTGATAATCACGAACTCACTTCCAAAGCCTGAGCCGTGGAGGCGCGGTGCTCCCTTACCGGCCAAACGGAAGCGGCGACCGTTTTGGGTACCAGCAGGCACCTTCAACTTCACATCACCGTGGACCGTCTTCACCGGAATCTCTGCACCCAGCGTGGCTGTCAAGAAGTCGATATCCTGTTGAACGTAGATATCAGCCCCATCACGTTCGAAGCCTTCCTTTGAAGCGCCAACTGTGAAGACCACGAAGAGGTCCCCATGAGGACCACCGTTTACACCGGCTTCACCCTGACCTGCTAAACGCATCTGCTGGCCGGTTTCAACTCCAGCCGGCACCTTAACCTTAACTTCGTGTTGCTTAGCATCCCCTTGGGATTGCGTGTACTTCACGTGCTTTTCGGTACCAAAAATAGCCTCTTCAAAAGTCAAGTGCATCCGGTACTGCAAGTCACGGCCCTTGCGCGGCGCATTTGGATCCTGCTGGAAACCACCACCGAACATTTGCGAGAAAATATCGCCCAAGTCGGAGAAGTCACCGCCGAAACCACCTTGTGCGCCACCGAAGCCGCCAAAGCCACCTTGCCCGTTAGCCCCAGCTGAACCAAATTGATCATATTGCTGACGCTTTTGTGGGTCACCTAAGGTTTCCCAAGCCTCTTGAACTTCCTTATACTTATCCTCAGCCCCAGGCTCATGGTTCAAATCGGGGTGGTACTTCTTGGATAATTTTCGGTAAGCCTTTTTGATTTCGTCTTGGCTAGCGTCCTTTGAAACGCCGAGTCGATCATAAAATTCCGTATTATTCACAAGCAGCTCCTTTATTTCTTAGTATGTACAACAGGCTAGGTTCCCCTAGCCTGTTTTTGTATTGAAAAGCTGGACTAAAAAATCGAATTACTTCTTGTCGTCATCGTTGACTTCTTCGAAGTCACCGTCAACCGTGTTGTCATCCTTTGCTTGTCCTTGACCAGCTTCTTGGCCAGCAGCACCACCTTGTGCTTGTTGTGCCTGTTGGTAAAGCTTTGCAGCCAATTCTTGTGCAACCTTTGACAAGGCGTCAGACTTGTCCTTCAAATCTGTCAAGTCGGCGTTTTCGTCCTTGGCGTCTTCTTTGGCCTTCTTCAAGGCTTCCAAAGCATCCTTCGTTGGCTTTGTGTCTTCTTCAGACAACTTGTCGCCAACTTCTTCCAAAGTCTTTTCCGTCTGGAAGATCAATTGATCCGCGTTGTTGCGCGTTTCAACAGCTTCCTTCTTCTTGTTGTCGGCTTCTTCGTTTGCCTTGGCGTCGTTCATCATCTTTTCGATTTCTTCGTCAGACAAACCACCGGCAGCTTGGATGGTAATCTTTTGTTCCTTCTGAGTACCAAGGTCCTTAGCAGAAACGTTGACGATACCGTTACGGTCAATATCGAAGGTAACTTCGATCTGAGGAACACCACGTGGGGCTGCAGGAATGTCAGCCAACTGGAAGCGTCCCAAGGTCTTGTTGTCGGCAGCCATTGAACGTTCACCTTGCAAGACGTGGATATCAACGGCTGGTTGATTATCAGCGGCCGTTGAGAATACCTGTGACTTTGACGTAGGGATCGTCGTGTTACGGTCGATCAACTTCGTGAAGACACCACCCATCGTTTCGATACCAAGTGACAATGGCGTAACATCCAAGAGGACAACGTCTTTAACGTCACCAGTAATCACACCACCTTGAACAGCGGCACCAAGGGCAACGGCTTCATCAGGGTTGATTGAGTGGTTAGGTTCCTTACCAGTCAACTTCTTAACTGATTCTTGAACAGCTGGGATACGAGTTGAACCACCGTTCAAAATAACTTCATCGATGTCAGAGAATGACAAACCAGCATCCTTCAAAGCGTTCAAAACAGGTTGTTCAGCCTTCTTAACCAAGTCAGCCGTCAATTCGTTGAACTTTGCACGAGTCAAAGACGTTTGCAAGTGCAAAGGTCCTTGGTCACCAGAGGCGATAAATGGCAAGTCGATTTGTGCTTCCGTTGCAGAAGACAAGGTCTTCTTAGCAGCTTCGGCAGCATCCTTCAAACGTTGCAAGGCCAACTTATCTTGCTTTAAATCAATGCCGTTTTCCTTCTTAAATTCGTCAGCCAAGTAGTCGATAATCTTTTCATCAAAGTTATCACCACCAAGATGCGTGTCACCGTTCGTTGACAAAACTTCAAAGACCCCGTCACCCAATTCGAGGACGGAAACATCAAAGGTTCCACCACCCAAATCGTAAACAAGAATCTTTTCATCCTTGTCCAACTTGTCCAAACCATAAGCCAAAGCAGCGGCCGTTGGCTCGTTGATGATACGTTCTACCTTCAATCCGGCAATCTTACCAGCATCCTTGGTTGCTTGACGTTGTCCATCGTTAAAGTAAGCAGGGACCGTGATAACGGCCTGATCAACTTTTTCACCCAAGTAGTCTTCTGCATAGCCCTTGATGTATTGCAAAATCATGGCTGAGATTTCTTGTGGCGTGTATTCCTTGTCGCCAACCTTAACCTTGTAACCAGCCTCACCCATGTGTGACTTGATTGATGAAATCGTGTCCGGGTTCGTGATGGCCTGGCGCTTGGCCACGTCACCAACTTGGGTTTCCCCGTTCTTAAATGAGACAACAGAAGGTGTTGTCCGACCACCATCAGGGTTGGTGATAATCTTTGGCTTACCACCTTCCAAAACAGCAACAGCAGAGTTCGTCGTTCCTAAATCAATTCCAATAATCTTTGACATGTATCGATACTCCTTTGATTTTTAATCAACATTTTTAGCTTTTTTCGGTGTGGTGCGTCAAACGCTGAGTCACCATATTTTCAATTATGTAAGTTTACTTACTGAGCAACCGCCACCATGGCCGGGCGAATCACCCGATCATGGAGCATGTAGCCCTTTTGCAGAACAGAAGCAACCTGGTCGGCCTTCAACTCACCTTCTGCGGGCACCGTTTGAACACCCTGCATTGTCTGTGGGTCAAAGTCGTCGCCAACCTGACCAACTTCAACAATCCCGTTTTCAGTTAGGGCCGCCTTCAAGGTCTTCAGGGTAATCTGAACACCCTTGTGGACCTGGGCGACTTTTTCGTCGTCGCCTGCGTCAACGGCCAAGGCACGCTCTAAGTTATCAACGACCGGTAAAATGGCAGTTGCCAATTTCTGACCATCGTACTTGCGAACGTTGGCCATCTCACGGGCGTTACGCGTCTGAATGTTTTGAATCTCAGCTTGCGCACGAAGTAAGGCATCGTCTTTGTCAGCCAACTGCTTCTTTAACTCGTCAAGCGGATTCGTTTCATCTTCCTGCTTTGAGTCATCTTGAACCTTTTCTGGATTTTCACCAGCGAAATCCTGAGCCTTTTCCTCTTCAAGGATTTCTTGTTCATCGATTTGCTGTTCTTGATCTTTCTTGGCCACAAGAGCCTCCTTTTATGCTTCGTATTCAATTAGCTTTGAGTCGAGTGCTTGAGCAAATGCCAGAAGCAACTTTGATAGTTGTGCATAAGGCATTCGCATCGGACCAACCAGGGCAATCACACCACTGTTATCCTGACCTACGGTAAAGGCCGTCGCCAACATGGCAAAGTCATTTAAGACGGGCGTGTGTAACTCATCACCCAAGCGGATGTTGACACGACCACTCTCAGCCTTGGCTAAGTGCCGAACCGCATCTGGGGAATCAAAGAGCTCCAAGATTTTACGAGCGGCTTTGACATCAAGATACGCGTCATCAGCCACTTCCAGTAGGTTAAAGCGACCACCAAGGTGAACCGTTTCTTCCACCGAGCGGGCTAAGACGTCCCCAAACAACTGAAGGAAAGCCGCCGGACTCTCAATGTTTCGCGAGAGCAAAACCGGCAACTGCTCTGAAGTCATTAAGGAAAGAACTTCGTGAACCGGTCGGCCCACCATCGAGGCATTGATGTAAGCCACCATGCTCGACAGCGATTCAAGCGGCAATTCCTTCGGCAATCGGAAAGTCTGTGAAGTGACCTTGCCATCCGATGTAGCAAGAACGGCAATCACTTGCCGGTTCTCCATCGGAATGAGCTGAAAGGAAGAAATCTTCAGATTAATGGGCTTGGGCTTTAATACCAAAGCCGTTAACCCGGTTTCCTTCGCCAAAAGCTTGGCCGTTTGGTCCAAGAGCTCGTCTAATTCATGAAAGTTTCCTCGAATTTGCCGAGCCACCGACTGAATCTCTTCATTTGAAACGGTATCGCTACCCATTAGGTGATCTAAGTAATAACGATAACCCTCTAAAGAAGGAATTCGCCCGGCAGAAGTATGTAACTTCTTAATCAAATCAGCCGACTCAAGACTAGACATCTCATTTCGAATTGTCGCAGGCGATACATCTAAATCTAATTCGTCGTGCAACGTCTTCGAACCGACAGCATGGGCGGTTTGCGTGTACTGGTAAATGATTGCAGCGAGTATCCGCTGTTGCCTTTCAGTTAACACCCAATCACCGCCTTTCTTCAATTAGCACTCGATTACCTCAACTGCTAATTCTTATTATACAGATGATTTTCAAGAATGCAACCCCTTTTAGCACTCTTTTTATCTGACTGCTAATTGTAATTATATGTGAGTTGTAAAAAATAATACCTAAAAAAAAGACCAGTCCTCAGACTAGTCTTTTTCAAAATAATTTCTGGTATCTTGTCGATCTCGTTCCAGTTGCTCAGTCAGTGCTTCGGCCGACTCAAAAGCCACTTCCCCACGCAGCCGTTGCAACCACTTCACACGGACCGGCTCCCCGTAGACGGCTTGGTCAAAGTCCAGTAAGTTAATTTCAACAGTTACCGGTCGGTCCTTACCAAAAGTCACGTTACGGCCAATCGACGCCATTCCCATCACCTGTTGACCTAAGATTGTCACAGAGACAACATAAACACCGATGGCTGGCAGAGACTCTTGCTCCGGTGTCCAAATGTTAATGGTGGGAAAGCCTAACGTCCGCCCTCTCGCATCGCCATGAACCACTACGCCCGACGTTTCGTGATAACGACCAAGGCTTGCCTTAACAAAGTCCAGGTCCCCATCGGCCAAGGCAGCCCGAATATCACGTGAAGCGATTTTGTGATTCTGACCAGCTAAAGCCGTCTTTTCGACTGTCACCACGTCAAATCGATTCCTAGCGTAGTTTGATAGGTGCGCCATGTCCGCCTGCTTTTCACGAGCACCAAACAGGTGGTCATAACCAGCCACCACCACCCTTGGTGAAAGTGGCATGAGCACTTCGTCTACAAAGCTTTGCGGTTCTAACTCTGACAGCATTGAAGTCAGGTTCAGGCAATAAACACGTGCCACACCTAATTTTGAAAGTAGCGCTACCTTTTCATCTAATGGTGTTAAATCGTGCCAAGGTAGCGGAAGCTTTTGAAAGACAAGACCGGGATAAGGAGTATACGTCAGCACGGCCAGCGGTAAGCCAAGCCGTTCAGCTTCTTCCTTTGCTCTTTTAATCACTGCCTGATGGCCCAAATGCACACCATCAAAGTAGCCCATCACAAGTACTTGGGGCTCGGTGACTTTCAAATTGTTATCCAATGGATAGTGAAGCTTCGTTAACTCTGTCATGTTTTTGATTATACACGTTTTCTTATAGGAAATAATAGCGGGAACGCCAAAGTGCTTCCTCATCGGAATAGGCATACACTGCCACTAACTTTCCTTGGTAATGTAACTGATAATACCCATCCTGATTTTTAGGCCAGCTACTAATCTTACGACCATTCTTTGCCCAGGTAAACTCTTCGTCCGTTAGTTCCCGTCGTTCATAGGGTAAAACATCAGCAATTGGCTTTAACTTTTCCTCAATTCCGCTTTCATCAAGTGTCATTAATTCAGCTAGGTCCGTCGCTTCCCCAATCGAAAAGCCGGATCCTGACTGTCGGGTTAAAGCCGTCATCGTTGCCGGTAAACCGAGCTTCTGGCCCAAATCATAAGCAAGCGTTCGAATATACGTGCCCTTTGAAACCGTTGCTTCAAAGTCGATAGCTTGATAGGGCTGATTAGCCACCCATCTTAAAGACGAAGTCGGCTTAAAATGATAAATGGTGGCCGCTCGCTCTGGAAGTTCCACCGTTTCACCGGCTCGAGCATATTCGTACAAACGCTTTCCTTTCACCTTAACGGCCGAATAAATCGGTGGAATTTGAATGATATCACCTTCTAGACTCTGAAAAGCCGCTGCTAATTTTTCCCCATCGATGGCTGCTGTCAGCGGCTCTTTTGCAACAACGGCTCCATCCGCATCCTGACTTTCGGTGGCAAAGCCAAAGGTGACGGTCCCGGTATAGGTTTTCGGCCGACTTTGCAAAAGATCAATGAGCTTTGTGGCCTTCCCTAATGCCACAACCAAAACGCCGTCGACATTCGGATCTAACGTACCGGCATGGCCGATTTTCCGCTGCCCGGAAATTCGTCGTAACCGTGCCACGACACCGAAGGAAGTCATGTTCTTTGGTTTGTTTACCACTAATAAGCCGGTTAAATTACTCGTTTGCTTGGTCATGTCCTTCGCCTTTCAATCAACCAAAAAAGCCGGTCATTCATCGTGAAATCGTCGGCTTTTATTTTACCGGTTTGCCCGGCGCTTTTCAATGTATGCTTGAATACGTTTCAGACCTTCCTTCAACTGGTCGGTGTCGCCAGCATAGGATAGCCGTAGGTAGTTTTTTGCTCCATCAAACTGGGAGAAGGCTTCGCCAGGGATTACCCCGACTTTGCCATCCTTTGCTAACTTTTCAGCAAAAGTCCAGCCATCTTCTTCGATGTCTGCTGGTAACTTCGCAAAAATATAGAAAGCCCCGTCGGGTGACAAGACATCAAAGCCCAAATGACGCAACACTTGGACCGCCATGTCACGGCGCTTTTGATAAGTATCAATCATTGGCTTCAGCGCTTCTTTAGGCATTTGTAAAGCAGCCAACGCACCATCATAAACAAAGGTTGGAATGGCATAGACCAAGGTTGCATGAACCTTTTGAATTTGAGCGGCAACGTCTCCCGGTGCCAAGACGAAACCAACTCGATAGCCAGTCATCGCATGGGACTTTGACAGACCGTTCACCACGATGGCCCGTTCGGGTAAAAATTCACCAATGGACACGTGGTTTTGACCATAGGTCAATTCGGAGTAAATTTCGTCTGAAATTACCCAAATACCAGCTTTTTCAAATGCTTGGGCCAAAGCCTCCAGTTCTTTTCTCGTATAAGTTACACCCGTTGGGTTACTTGGATAGTTGAACAAAACGGCCTTCACAGGTACTGTTGCATTTTTAATGGACGTTGCCACCAATTCAGGAGTCAGCTTAAAGCCAGTCTTTGACGTATCGACTGAAATGGCTTCGCCGCCCGCCATGGCAATCGAAGAAAAGTAAGAACCGAAGGCTGGATCCGGAATCAAAATTCCATCACCGGTTGACAGGAGGGCTTTGAAAATCGCAAAGATGGCTTCGGTGACACCTGATGTCACAATCACCTGATTAATGGAAGCATAATCAAGGTTGTAGCGGTCCTTCATATAATCCAAAACCGCTTGGCGCAGCGCGGGAGTTCCTTGTGAATCGCCGTAATGTGAATGGTTATCTTCAATTCCCTTAATCGTTGCCAGTTTAACCGCCTCCGGCGTGTCAAAACCTGGTTCCCCAAAGGTTAAATAAACTAAATCATCAATACCCTGGATACTTGCTTGGAAGCCCAGGAGCTTATCAGCAGGAATTTCGGTTACTTCAGGATTTAAAGCTGGAATCTCACTTGACATAGACGGCCTTCTTTCGTTTAACTAACAACATTGTAGTTACATTTTAACGCAGTCAGACTAAAAACAAAAGATGATTATGAAAGAAAAATGAGTAAAGATACCCATCTTTACTCATTTTTTAATCCTTTTGCTTGGCTAAATATTTTTTCAACCGTGCTAAACCAGCTTTTAGTGTTGCCATATCAGCAGCATAGGACAACCGAACGTAGCGCTTCGCCTCGTCAAAGAGAGAAAAAGCCGTTCCAGGAATAATCGCAACGCCGCCGTTCTTTGCTAAATCCAAAGCAAAGTCCTGGGCGTCCAAGTTGACTTTATCCGGCAATTTCGCATAAAGATAGAACGCTCCCTTTTGAGAAACCACTTCAAAGCCCAATTCTTCCAGTTCCTTTTTTGCAAAGTCGCGGCGTTCTCGATAACCATCAATCATATAGGCCAGTTCGTCTCTGTCCATTTTAAAAGCGGCTACCGCTCCATCTTGTACAAAAGTCGGCAGAGAAAAAACCGACGAGCCATGAACCTTCTGGATTTCTTCAATGAGCGCTAAGGGACCAGCAATCAACCCAAGCCGGTAGCCCGTCATGGCATGGGACTTGGATAAGCCATTCACAACAATCGACCGCTCAGGCAGTAACTTTCCCATTGATTGATGGTGCCCTTCATAGGTTAGTTCCGCATAGATTTCATCTGAAATCACCCACAAATCGTGCCGTTCAAAACAGTCAGCCAAGGCCTGTAATTCTGCTAATGAATAGCTCACACCAGTTGGATTGTTTGGATAATTAAACAAGATGGCCCGAACCGGAACGGTCGCACTCGCAATCACTTCATCGACTAAGGCAGGTGTCAATTTAAAGTCGGCCTTTGCCGTGTTGATTGGCAGAGCGACGCCACCCGCCAAAGACAGCGCGGCAAAATATGAACCATAAGCCGGATCCGGTATCAACAAGCCATCTCCAGCTGTGAGCAGCGTCTTAAAAATTGCCTGAATGCCTTCCGTAACCCCAGCCGTCATAATTAAATTGTCGATGCTTGGATAGTTTAGTTGGTAGCGGTCCTTCAAATAAGCCAGGGCTGCCTGACGTAATGCCAGTTCGCCCTGTGAGTTGCCATAGTGGGAGCGATCATCATCAATAGCCTTCTTTGTCGCCTCCTTAACAGCTTTCGGACTAGCAAAGCCTGGTTCACCAAAAGTTAAATAAACTAAATCAGAGTAGTTGCTCAGTGACTTTTGAAAAGTCAAAATGCGATCTGGTTCAAGTCCGGTAACAAGGGGGTTTAATGGCTGGGTCATGGACTCTATCCTTTCGAGAACAAATTGTGGAAATCGTTATGTTTAGTCTACACTTTCGACTTTACCATTTAAAGGTGAAAAAGATGAAAGTATGGAATTTTTAAGTGAAAAATATTCATGATGAAACCAAAAGAAAAGAGCAACACTCTTTGTGTTGCTCTTTTCAGCTAATTATTTTCCTTCTTTACGGTGCAAATCCCGAATCAAGGATTCGATATGATCACCATATTGAATCGAATTATCCAAAATAAAGTGGATTTCTGGAATTTTATAAACCGTCAAACGTGAACCGAGTTCACGCCGAATCAGTCCAGAAGCCGCTTCCAAGCCGGCCTGAGCCTTCTTACGATCAGAAGCCAAATCCGAAAGAATGGAATAGTAGATGTTAGCGATCTGCAAGTCACCGGAAACATCAACGGAAGTCACCGTGACGTCTTGAACCCGTGGATCGTTGACCCGCTTCAAAAGCAAATCAGACACATCTTTTTGAATTTCCTGGGCCAAACGCCCAGCGCGTTGTGCATTTGCCATCGCTACCTCCTGAAAAATTACTTAGGTTTAACTTCTTCCATGACGTAGGCTTCGACCTCATCGCCAGGCTTAATGTCGTTAAACTTGTTAACTGTAAATCCAAAGTCGTAGCCGAACTTGACTTCGTTGACAGCATCCTTACCGCGTTGCAAGGAAGCCAATTCACCATCGTAGATCACTGTACCATCACGAACGATGCGGACCTTTGAGTCCTTGGTAATTTTACCTTCTTCAACCGTGGCACCGGCAATCGTTCCAACCTTAGAGAACTTAAAGAGCTCCTTAACAACGATTTGTCCAATAATCTTTTCTTCGTAGACAGGTTCAAGTTGACCCTTCATGGCTGCCGTCACGTCATCAATGGCGTCATAGATAACGGAGTAGAAGCGCATGTCGATGTGGTCAGCCGAGGCCTGGTTCTTTGCAAACGGCGTTGGGCGAACGTTGAATCCGATGATCAAGGCTCCAGAAGCTTCCGCAAGGGAAACGTCGGATTCGTTGATGGCACCAACGGCGGCGTGGACAACGTCCACACGAACACCGTCGACTTCAATCTTTTTCAATGAACCAACCAAGGCTTCAACAGAACCCTGAACATCGGCCTTCACAACAACTGGCACCGTCTTCATGGCCTTTTCAGCCATTGTGTTAAAGAGCGTATCCAAAGTAACAACAGATGATGAATTACGAACTTCTTCGCGAGCACGCTTTTCACGTTCTTCACCAGCGGCACGGGCGGACTTTTCGTCAGCCATCACCACGAAACGGTCACCAGCAGCTGGCACCGCATTCAAACCAGTGATTTGAACAGGTGTTGCTGGCTTGGCTTCATCCAAGTCTTGACCATTTTCATTTTGCATCGTACGAATACGACCATAAGTGTTTCCAACAACCACGGGGTCCCCAACATGAAGCGTTCCCTGTTGAACCAAGACCGTTGAAACCGGTCCACGGCCCTTATCCAAACGAGCTTCAATAACGGAACCACGGGCTGGCACTGTTGGGTCGGCCTTCAATTCCAAAACATCAGCTTCAAGCAAAATCATTTCAAGCAATTGGTCAACGTTTTGTCCGAACTTAGCCGAAATCTTAACGAAGATGGTTGACCCACCATATTCTTCAGGTACCAAGTCGTAGGCCATCAATTGGTTCATGACTTGGTCAGGGTTTGCCCCTTCCTTATCAATCTTATTCACGGCTACAATAACTGGCGTTCCAGCAGCTTTGGCATGGTTGATTGCTTCAATCGTCTGTGGTTGAACACCATCATCGGCGGCAACAACCAGAACCGTAATGTCGGTAACGTTGGCACCACGGGCACGCATTTCAGTAAAGGCCGCGTGACCAGGGGTATCCAAGAAGGTAATCAAACGACCATCCAAGCGAGCTTGATAAGCCCCGATGTGCTGTGTGATTCCACCAGCTTCACCTTCCGTAACGTTCGTCTTACGCAAGTAATCCAACAAAGTCGTCTTACCGTGGTCAACGTGTCCCATGATGGTCACAACTGGTGCACGTGGCTCCAAGTTCTCTTCATTGACTTTTTCATCGTCGAAGAAGCGGTCAATGTCAGCCAAGTCTTCTTCTTCCTTCTGCTTAGCTTCGATACCGTAGTCAGCCGCCAAAATTTCGATGGTATCTTCATCCAACGATTGGTTTTGGTTCGTAACGATTCCAAGCAAGAAAAGCTTCTTGATAATTTCAGCCGTGTCACGGTGCAAGAGTTTTGAAAGGTCCTGCACGTTCATGCCAACCTTGTATTCCAGTACTTCTGGCAATGGCTGTTCCTTACGAACCGTTGGTGCCTTCTTTGGCGCTTGCTTTGCCGCAATACGACGAGCTTTCTTTGAACCGTGTGGCTTGTCATTACGGCGTGGCGTTTGCTGACCAGTCCCGTTTGTGTTTCGCTTACGCGTGTTGTTACGGGCGGAATTGTTTCCAGAAGCCAGTGAACCACCGAAACGACCAGCACCATTACCAGCCGCAGGTTTAGCGGTCGTACTTGCTGCAGGCTTGGCTGCCGGTTTAGCCGCTGCCTTCTTTGCGACCTTTTGTTCGGCCTTCTTTTGTGCTTCCACCTTGGCACGCTTGTTTTCAGCAACGTACTCCTTCAAAGAATCATCCTTCTTTGCGGAGTAATTAATCTGGCCTTCACGTGGCTTTGTTGACCATGATTTCTTTTCACGAATCATTGGACGACCCGTGCTGTTGTTGGAACGGTTATTTGGACGGCGTGAGCCGCCACCTTGTCCAGGACGTCCGTTATTATTAGCACCCTGTTGACGGTTTTGTCCGTTGTGACCATTATGTTCAGTTCGTGGCCCATTTGACTTTGGACGTGGACGCGCTGGTGATGCTGGCTTTGCCGCACCATCTGATAACTTGGCCGCATGGCGTCGTTGCGATGCTGGCAATTCCTTTCGTTCAGGTACTGCCATCTTGCGGGTTTTGCGGTTTGAACCGGAGAATTTCTTTTCTTCTGCCATTAATTCCGCTCCTTTTCTTCAAGTAGTTGATTGATTTTTTTAGCAAAGCCAGCGTCTGAAACAGCCAGAACCGATCGGTTCAACCCGATTGCTTGACTAATTTCATCTCTCGTTAAGGTGTCAATAAATTGGGCACCGTAATACTGACTTTTGTCTGAAAATTTTTTATGCTGACTAGTGCCACCATCTTTTGGAAAGAAGACAACTTTTGCCGTCTGATTCTGGATGGCTTTTAGCGTTGGGCCAGACCCTAACACGAGCTTATTGGCTCGTCTTGCTAGACCCAGGAGTTGACTCAATTCCTTAGTCGGCATCATTTTCAAAAAGCTCTTTTCGTGCTTGTTGGTGATCGACGTAGGCGTACAGTTCCTCGTAAAAGGCTGGATCAATCGCTTGTGAAAATGCCTTTTCGAAAACCTTTTGTTGCTGGGCCTTCTTAGCAATTTCACGGTCTAAAGCGATATAAGCCCCACGGCCGTTTTTCTTTCCCGTTGGGTCAAGGGAGACCTCCCCCTCCTTATTTCGGACAACCCGAACAAGTTCTTTCTTTGGCACCATCTCACCAGAAACGATGTCCTTTCGCATTGGAATTTTCCGTGTCTTCATGAGGCACCTCCAAAAATTAAATTTCAGGATTTTCGCTATCGTCGACCATGGCATCAACACTGTCATCTAAGTTTGTGTCTTCCGCATCGTTTGCTGCGTCATCAAACGCATCGTCCGAAGCTTCATCCATCGAAACGGCAAGATCAGCCGCTTCCGATTCAGGCTTGATGTCAATCTTAACACCGGTTAAACGAGCAGCCAAACGGGCATTTTGCCCCTTCTTACCGATTGCCAATGACAACTGGTCGTCAGGTACAATCACCGTCACAGCTTGATCATTTTCAGGGTCGAAAATAACATCCGTCACTTCGGCCGGGTTTAAGGCATTGGCAATGTATTGCGCTTCGTCTTCCACCCATTCCACGATATCCATATGCTCACCACCAAGTTCCGTTACCACGGCTTGGACACGGGCACCACGCTGTCCAACAAGGGCCCCAACGGGATCCAAGTCGGCATCGTGCGTGTAGACGGCAATCTTTGAACGGTCACCCGCTTCACGAGCAACGGAAACGATCTCCACCGTTCCATCGTACACTTCTGGTACTTCCTGCTCGAAAAGTCGCTTAACCAAGCCAGGTGCTGTCCGTGACACGAAGATTTGCGGTCCCTTCAGTGAATCATCGACCTTTGAAACTAAGACCTTGATACGGTCGCGCATCCGGTAGTGCTCCGTTGGCATCTGGTCACCAGGAGTCATAACGGCTTCTTGCTTACCAGGCAACATGACGTACAAGAAACGGCTATCCTGACGTTCAACTTCTCCGGTAATAATTTCGCCTTCGTAGTCCTTGTAACGGTTATAAACAGCCTGACGAGTCGCCTCACGCATCTTCTGCACGATAACCTGCTTAGCAGCTTGTGCGGCCATTCGACCAAAGTCTTTAGGCGTTACATCAAAACGAATTTCATCACCGGGTTCGTAGGCCTTATTGATTGCCTGAGCATCCGTCAACGAAATTTCAGTATCCGGATCCAAGAGGTCGTCATCAAGCACAACGGTTTTCACCTGCTTAATGGTCATCTTGCCCTTCTTATCGTCGAAAGTCGCTTCAACGTTTTGGTTGGCGTTGTACTGCTTCTTGTAGGCAGCCTTTAAGGCGTTTTCCAAAGCCTCAACCACAACTTCGCGATCAATCCCTCGTTCTTGTTCTAAGGCATCTAGGGCCTGTACTAGTTCTTTACTCATGTACTCACTCCACTGTTAATTAAACAAAATTAAATTGAAACGACTGCCTTGGCAATCTCATCCCAGGAAAATGACTTGTCTTCACCGTCGACGGTCAGAACTAACTGTTTCTCATCGACTGCTTTAATCAGACCGGTCCACTTCTTCTGCCCGTCTTTAGCGGCAAAAAGCGCAATGGTAATTGGATCGCCGGCTTCTTTAGCCCAGGCAAAGTGCCAGGGTTCGTTTAACGACCGATCCATCCCAGGTGAGGCGATGTCTAACATGTACTCACCCGGTACAGGGTCAACAGCTGCTCCGTCAAGTGCTTCGTTGACTGCCTGTGTAAAAGTCGTGATTTGTGCCATTGAAATGTTTTCATGCGCTGGCAAATCCACGAGCAGCTCAACTGTTTTTTGTCCAGCAACCTTCTTAATGGACAAATCCCATAATAGTAGCCCTTGTTCATCAATAATTGGTTGAACAAGGTCAATAAGGGCTTGGTTCTTTGCTTGTACCATTTGATCTCCCTTTCGATTTCTTGCCATAAAAAATGAGCCGGTCAATCTGCTCGACCCGCTCATTTACGACTGTAAATTAACTTACCCTTATAATAGTTGATTTACGACCGAAAAGCAAGGAAGTAAAGAAAAAACCACAGCAAGGCTGTGGTTAACATTCAAATTACCAAGAAGCCTTACGAACACCAGGAATTTGACCCTTGTGTGCTAATTGGCGGAAGTTCAAACGTGACAAACCAAATTCACGCATGTAACCGTGTGGACGGCCATCAATGCGGTCACGGTTGTGAACACGGACAGGTGATGAATCCTTTGGCAACTTAGCCAAACCAATATAGTCACCGGCAGCCTTCAAAGCAGCACGCTTGTCAGCGTACTTGGCAACCATTGCTTCACGTTGCTTTGCCTTTGCAATCTTTGATTTCTTAGCCATTACTTGATCTCCTTAAACGTTACAACTTTACGAAGTTTTGGTGAGTACTTCTTTAACTCCAAACGGTCAGGCGTGTTACGACGGTTCTTTGACGTCAAGTAAATACGCTCCCCAGTTTCGTCATTGCCTAATACGACATGAATACGCATAGTCCAGCTCCTCAGATTTTAGAATTTTGATAAAAAATTTATTTGCTTGTCAATACAAAATAGTATTATACATGCTTGTTTACACACTGTAAAGGGGTCTTTTTAACTTTTTCTTAAAAAGTTACCCACAAATAACAACTTAGAATTGCTTTTGCAATGGTGGCACCACTTGCTTTTTACGTGAAACAACACCTGGCAAGTCAATCACGTTGTCATCGAGCTTTTTACCGAATGCCTTTTCGATGGCAGTGGCCGTATCCCCAAGGTAAAGCGCCTTAGAATTTGAATTCAAGATGTCAGTAATGACCAACAAGAAGTTTTCATAGCCAGAAGCTTTCATCGCTTTTTCAAGGTCAGCTTGTCGCTTCAACACTTCATCAATGTCAACCGTGTTGACTTGACCAATTCGGAAGTCATGGTCGCCCATCGTAAAGGATTTGGCATCCCCTTCCAACAAGTCTTCATCGGACTTTGAAGACAAGTCAGTTCCTGCCTTCAACATGGCTAATCCGTAGGCATCAACATCATCAATGCCCGCCATCTTAGCCAGTTCAGGCAAGGCGGCACGGTCTACATCCGTTGTGGTTGGGCTCTTCAACAAGAGGGTGTCCGAAATCAAACCAGAAACCAACATACCGGCAATTTTTGCTGGAATGGTCAGTCCAGCTTTGAGGTATTCGTAGTACAAAATGGTTGATACAGATCCCCATGGCTTTGCTGTAATGTACAAAGGCGTGGCGTTCTGAAAATTAAACTTGTGATGATCATAAATGCCATAAACCGTCACATCAGCCAAGTTATCCACTGACTGTGCTGCTTCGTTATGGTCAACCAAGACAACTTCTTCCGTCGTCGCCTTGTCAATAATTGGCAAGGCTTGCAAGCCAAAGTGGTCTAACGCATACTGCGTTTCTTGGTTGGGCTTACCTTGTGCAACGGCTTCGGTATCGAGACCTTGCTGTGCCAATAAATCAGCGGCTGCCATTGCTGATGCAATGGTATCCGTATCCGGACTCTTGTGTCCAAAAACTTGAATCTTTGCCATGAAAAATTTTCTCCTCATTGCGGTTACCCGCATCATTACATCCCTATTGTATCAAGAAAAGCGACCGAATTTCTAGCCCTCTTCTTGTAAATCTAAGGGTTCAATTGACAGTGCCTGGCCATCCGACGATGGTTTCAACAAAGCCGAACCGTTCGCCGTTCGGTTGGATAGACCGTGGTCTTGCAATTGGATGTCAAAAGTCTTTAGGCGGTCTGTTGTAATTCTTAGAACAGACTGGTCAGAAGGAATAACCGTCGCAGCAGCAATGGCATAGTGAACCGTCTTACGTGGCGATAATACCTGCACTCCCTTGTTTGCTCGATGGGACAGTGTAATTTCGTCCAATCGTGAGTACTTGAAGGTTCCTTGGTTGGTTACCAAAGCCAAGTAAGATGACTGACTAGTGAGCACTAAGGCGGCGACTACCTGGTCGTCAGCGACTAACTTCATCGCCTTTACACCAGCGGTACGGGCCCCGACAACAGGCACTTCCGAAACTGCAAAGCGCAGGGCTAAGCCATTGGTGGATAACGTCATGACTTCTTGCTTATCATTGACAACTTGTACCTGAATCAAGCGAGAAGCAGCCGTTTTCAGCTTCATGACCACGGCGGACTTTTTCTTATAGGCCTTTGGAATTAAATCCTTCAGAACTGATTGCTTGATGTAGCCGTCGTTTGATGCCATCAGCAAGTGCTGATCAGTTTCAGGATTATCGACAACCATCGCGGACAAAATGAGTTCATCAGAATCCCAATTTGACAAAGTCTGTGAGAAGTGTTCCCCCGGTTCCTTCCACTTGAAATCGGCAATTTCATAAACGGGACGATAAATCAGGTTCCCCATGTTGGTAAAGGCCAACAAGTGTTGGGTGGTGTTGACCGTTTCATTTAAGATAACCGGATCATCATCAGCTAATCCGTTTTCAGCAGCAGATGCCTTAAAGGAGCGTAATGATGAACGCTTCACATACCCATTTTGCGAAAGCAACAAGCGTACGTTTTCATCCGGAACTGTCACGGCGGTATCAATGACTAACGACTCGATTTCGTCCTCAATGACCGTTTGTCGCTCCGTGGCATATTCCTTCGATACTGCCCGCAATTCTTTCCGAATCACGTTATGCAAAGCAGCTGTTTCATTCAAAATCTTTTGCAAGTCTGCAATCTTCTTTGCTAGTTCATCGTGCTCATCTTGTAGTTGTGTCACGTCAGTATTCGTCAAACGATACAGCTGTAGCGTCACGATGGCTTCGGCTTGGGCCTTTGTAAAGTCATACTGGTCAATCAAATTTTGCGTCGCATCCTTGCGGTTCTTTGACGAGCGAATGGTTTGCACCACTTCGTCTAGAATCGACAGCATTCGGATTAACCCTTCAACAATGTGTTGACGAGCCTGCGCTTTCTTCAAGTCATAGGCCGAACGCTTTAAAACAACGTCCTTTCGGAAATCCAAAAAGGCCGTCAAGCCATTTTGCAAGGTAACCAAAACCGGTCGTTGATCGTGAATCGCCACCATGTTGAAGTTGTATGAAATTTGTAGATCCGTCTTTTTAAAGAGGTAGGTCAAAATACCATCAGCCGAGGCATCCTTTGCCAATTCAATGACAATGGACATTCCTTCTCGGTCCGATTCATCCCGAACTTCGGAAATACCAGCCACTTCTTTATTTAAACGAATGCCGTCAATCTTGGCGACCAAGTTCGATTTCACCACTTCGTACGGAATCTCAGTGATTTCAATCTTTTGCTTACCACCCTTTAGCGGGGTAACTTCGGTCTTAGAACGGACAACCACACGCCCACGCCCAGTTTGATAAGCTTGCTTAATGCCGTCAACACCCTGAATAATGCCACCAGTTGGAAAGTCAGGACCCTTTACAAATTCCATTAACTTATCCAAAGAAGCACCAGGATGATCCAACAGGTAAATCAACGCATCGTTAATTTCCTTTAAATTGTGTGGTGGAATATCCGTCGCATAACCAGCAGAAATTCCCGTTGCGCCGTTCACAAAAAGATTAGGAACACGAGATGGGAGGACGGTTGGCTCATAGGTCGTATCATCGAAATTCAGAACCATTTCGACGGTATCTTGAGCCAAATCCTTTAGAATTTCGCCAGAAATCTTGGCCAAACGAGACTCGGTGTATCGCATGGCTGCGGCCGGATCATTATCAACCGATCCGTTGTTCCCATTCATGTCAATCAGTGGTTCGCGAACCTTCCAGTCTTGCGAAAGTCGAACCATGGCTTCGTAAATTGACGAATCACCGTGCGGGTGAAAATTACCCATGATGTTTCCAACGGCCTTAGCAGACTTTCGGTATGGATGATCATAAGTATTTGAATCCTGATCCATTGCGTAGAGAATACGACGTTGAACTGGTTTCAATCCATCACGAATGTCGGGCAGGGCTCGTTCCTGAATAATGTATTTCGAATAGCGACCGAAGCGTTCGCCCATGACGGCTTCTAATGAAAGCTCAGTAATGCGGTCTGCCATATGGAGATTTCCCTATCCTTTCGTTTTTTAGTAATTAAAACAGGTCAAGGTTCTCGAAATTTTCGGGATCCTTCTTGTTTTGGGGATGACGATCATCCTTTTTATCAGTTGACTTATTTGAAGATGACTGCTTTGAAATACTTTCTTCTTCGGCCCTTTCAGCTTGTGCTGCTGGACTATTTTCAGCAATCCGTTCGACTTCCGCAGCTTCGCTCTCGACGTGCGGATTCTTACCAGCCATCACTTGGTCGAAGACCTGACTTGAATCAGAGTCTCCTGCCACGTTGTCCAAAATGGATCCCTCTTCTTCAAGGGTAAACTGGACGTTTTTTTCAATCCACTGACGACGTGGGTCGACTTTATCACCCATCAGAGTTGTCACGCGCTTTTCGGCTAACATGGCGTCATCAATCTTCACGCGAATCAAGGTCCGGGACTCGGGATCCATAGTTGTTTCCCAAAGCAGGGTTGCGTTCATTTCACCAAGCCCCTTGAAACGGGTCAGTTCGTACTTCACCTTGGCTTCGGAAGTAATCTTAGCCAATTCATCGTTAGTCCAGGCAAAGGAATCGGCTTTCTTGCCCCGGTACTTCACACGGTAAAGCGGTGGCAAAGCGATATAGACCTTACCGGCTTCAATCAAAGGTCGCATATACTTATAGAAGAAAGTGAGCAGGAGTGTCTGGATGTGTGCTCCGTCGTCATCGGCATCGGTCATGATGATGACCTTATCAAAAGCAGCGTTCTTAATGTTAAAGTCAGGCCCAACACCCGCACCAATGGCGTATATCAAAGTCGAGATTTCCTCATTCTTCAAAATATCGGCCAACTTGGCCTTCTGGGTGTTCAAAACTTTCCCACGCAGTGGCAAGATGGCCTGGAACTTACGGTCACGACCTTGCTTAGCCGAACCACCGGCCGAATCACCCTCGACCAAGAAGAGTTCGTTCTTGTCGGCGTTTTTCGATTGGGCAGGCGCCAGCTTACCGGACAAAAGACGTTCCTTCTTGCCCTTAGATTTACCAGTTCGAGACTCTTCACGGGCCTTACGGGCCGCTTCACGAGCTTCACGAGCACGGAGCGCCTTGCGAACAATCTTCTGTCCGAAGTCCCCGTTTTCAAGTAGGAAACGGGCTAACGTGTCATTCACAACAGAATCAACGGCACCACGAGCTTCCGTTGTCCCCAACTTATCCTTGGTCTGTCCTTCGAACTGCAAAATTTCTTCTGGGACACGGAGGGAGATCACCGCTGACAACCCTTCACGGACGTCGGAGCCCTCCAGGTTCTTATCCTTCTCCTTCAACAAGTTTACGCGGCGGGCGTATTCGTTAAAGGCCTTCGTCCAAGCGGCCCGGAACCCAGCTTCGTGAGTACCACCGTCTTGCGTGCGAACGTTGTTAACAAAGGATAAGAGGGTTTCAGAATAGCCATCGTTATACTGAGCAGCCACGTCAACGACGATGCCGTCGCTTTCCCCTTCAAAAGTCATGATCGGTCCAAGGCCTTCCTTTTCTTCGTTCAAAAAATCAACGAAGGATTGAAGCCCATGTTCATAATGGTAGACTTCCTGGCGAACGGGATCGACACGCTTATCCGTCAAAGTAAAACGCACCCCTGACATCAAAAAAGCAGCTTCGCGAAGGCGTTCGGCCAACGTGTCAAACTTAAAGACCGTTGTGGAAAAGATGGAAGCATCCGGCTTAAAAGTCACTGTTGTTCCCGTATGATCTTTTGTTGCACCCAAGTCAATTAGTGTGCCAACCGGCTTGCCACCCTTTTCAAAGGTTTCTTCAAAGCGGTGACCATCACGAACGATTGTCACCTTTAAAGATTCTGACAGGGCATTAACAACGGAAGAGCCAACACCGTGTAGCCCACCAGAGGTTGCATACCCCCCTTGGCCAAACTTTCCACCAGCGTGGAGAACGGTCAAAATAACTTCAGGAGTCGGCTTCCCAGAAGCATGCATGCCAACCGGCATCCCTCTTCCTTGATCAGACACCGTAATCGCGTTATTTTCTTCAATCGTGACATCAATTTCGTTTCCGTAGCCCCCCAATGCTTCGTCAACAGCGTTATCGACGATTTCATATACGAGGTGGTGCAACCCACGGCCGTCAGTTGACCCGATGTACATGCCTGGCCGTTTCCGAACGGCTTCCAGTCCTTCTAGGATTTTAATTGAATCAGAATCGTAATGTCTTTGCTCTGTCACAGTAATCATCCTTTATCTTCGTTTTCAAAAGGCCAGCCCAGCTAGCACTTTTGGCAATCTACTTAATAATAGATTAAAAATTAAAAACTGACAACAAGAAAATTTTATCAGTTTTTTCAATGTCCTTTATTTCATAACTAGGCTAATTACCGCCACCTCCCCTTCCATTCCGCAAATACTACGTTTTTTATGGTAAAATATTAGCTGCTGTTTCAAAAAGGAGTTTTTTAAAATGGAAAAAACAATCATGGTTTTTGTCCTTGCCTACCTCATTGGTTCATTAGTCCCTGGCTATTGGATTGGCAAGCTTTTCTTCCATAAAGATATTCGTACAGAAGGATCTGGTAACATCGGAACGACGAACGCCTTCCGAATTCTTGGTCCAGTAGCTGGCACAGTGGTGCTTGCTGCAGACATCCTTAAGGGTGCGTTGGCCGCCATGCTGCCAAGCTTTTTCGGACTGAACATCAACGTTATGCTCGTTGGCCTTTTTGCCATTCTAGGTCACACCTTTTCTTTTTGGATTGGCTTTAAAGGTGGAAAAGCCGTCGCTACCTCTGCCGGTGTGCTTTCCGTATACAACGGGCCGCTCTTCTGGATGGTTTGTGCCGTCTTTGTTTCCTGCCTGTTACTCTTCTCCATGGTATCCGTTGCTTCCATGGTCGGTTTCACCTTTGCCACGATCATGTCCGTTTTCTATTACCATGATCTGGTTCTTTCCATTATTGCCATCGTTTTGACCATTTTTGTCTTCTACCGACACCGTCAAAACATCGGTCGTATCCTTTCTGGAAAGGAATCCACCATTCCATTTGGCTTAGTTTACTGGCTGAAAAAATAATGAATATTCAAAAAGGCCCACCGGAAAATATTTCCGGTGGGCCTTTTATTACATCAAATAGTGACTAGCTAATTTCAACCGTTCCAACAGCCCTGGCTGCAAACGTCTAAGAAAGAGCGTCCCGTGAAGTGTCAGTAGGACCGCGTCAATCAAATTCATTTTAACCAGGTAAAGAACGAAGAAGAGTAAAGTGGTTGGTGGTAACAGAAGCAAAACGAAAAGAATCCATGCTCGTTCGAACGACCATTTGCCCTTTAAATAACGTTTTTGCTGATCATTTGGTTGAAAAAGCTGTAAATTAAGATGATTATCAACCCTTTTTTTCGCCGCTCGATAGGCCATCCACCAGAAAAAGGCAGGTAAAATGGTCGTCACAACGAATCCAAACCACCAAAGAATTGGATTACTCACCGTGATTTTGGGAATTGGAAAGAAAAACTTGCCTAACCAGAGCACCGTGCCAATAATTGCCGAAGTCAGAAAAGAAATGAATAACGCGAGATCATAGCCAGTTTTCGGTGTAATCTCCCCTTGATAATATTGTTTATCATCACTGGCATAATAAATCATTTTTCGTGACTTTCCCACCTTCATGGGAATCAAGCGAATCGGGTGGGTCAACAAGGGCCTTCTCCTTTAATCGTTAGTGAATGGTTCGTTTAACATCATAAACAGAGTGCGTTGCACTGAGGGAATCAATGATGCCATTTAGTTGCGCCAAGTTTGAAACCCCGAGTGAAGCCTGAACTTGGACCATGCCACCGCGCGTCACGTGCCCGTTAATCTCTTTGATGAAACGGGTCTTGGCATTTAAGGATTTCAAAATCGTATTTAAGATACCGGGTTCGTTTTCAGCATGAATCGTTAAATCAGCGGTGTAGTCAGGCCTTTGTCCATTGGGGTCTGCCCATACAACGTCAACCAGTCGTTCGCCCGCCTTTTGCGCAGCATGAATGTTTGGACAGTCAAAGCGATGAACTGCCACACCACGCCCCTGCGTAATGTAACCCGTGACCGAATCCCCTGGGACCGGCGTACAACACTTAGCCAAGTGAACGAGTAGGCTATCAATACCGGCAATCACCACATCTGATTCAGCCTCCCGTTGCTTTCCTTTGGAGGGCTGGTTCTCTTTTTTAATGGCGCCACCCTCTTCGAGCAAACGCTTCTCAAGATCCGCGGCTTCCTTCGCCTCTAAGGCCTCACGGTGTGATTTAGTCAGCTCACGAACAACCGCCAAGCGTGTCAAATCTCCGTAACCCACGGCTGCTAGCAAATCATCCTTTGTCCCGGACTGGAAAGTAGCCGCAACAGCCTGCAACTTTTCATCACTAATAAAGTCGTTGGCCTCATAACCCTGGTCAAAGAGCTCTTTGGTAACAGCATCCAAACCAGATTGGATGTTATCAGCACGATCTCTTTTCTTCAAAGAGGACTTAATCTTATGGCGAGCTTTTCTTGTTTTAACCAAGTCAAGCCAGTCACGCGACGGTTGCGCGTTCGGACTGGTCAGGATTTCCATGATATCACCGTTTTGGATTTGGTAATCCAAGGGAACGATGCGACCGTTTGCCTTCGCGCCAGTCGTGTGAGCGCCAACGTTTGAGTGAATGGCAAAGGCCATGTCCAAAGGACCTGCTCCCTGCGCAAGTTCATAAACATCCCCAGCCGGTGAAAAGGCATAGACGCGATCAACAAAAAGGTCGGTCTGCACAGAATCCATGAAGTCCTGGGCATCTTCTGCTGATTCCTGGAACTCCAAGATTCCCTGAATCATGTTTAAGACCTGCTCGGATTGGTCAGTCACGTTGGCCTGTTGATCAGAACCTTTATTTTTCTTATAGGCCCAATGAGCAGCCACACCAAATTCAGCGACTTGGTGCATCTTGTACGTCCGAATCTGTACTTCTAAGGGGCGACCAGAAGGTCCGATAACCGTTGTATGTAATGATTGGTAGCCGTTTGGCTTTGGTAAGGCGATGTAGTCCTTAAACCTGCCTGGTAAGGGTTTCCAATGTGCGTGGATGGCCCCCAAAACGGCGTAAGTATCCGTTAAGTTTTCCGTTAACACCCGAATTGCTGACAAATCATAGATTTCATCAAAGGACTTGTGCTTATCGACAAGCTTACGATAAATGGAGTAAATGTGCTTTGGACGTCCATATACCGAAACATCCTCGATGTGCAATTCGTCAATGCTTTCTTCAATTTGATCGATGGCTTCCTGGATAACAGCCATTCGCTCATCGCGCTTCATGGACATCATACTGGCAATCTTATGGTAAGCATCCGGCTCCAAGTATGACAAGGAGAGATCCTCTAGTTCCCACTTAATGGCGGAAATACCCAAACGGTCAGCCAATGGTGCGTAAATCGAAAGCGTTTCTTGTGAAATTCGCCGTTGCTTGTCAGGACGAAGGGCATCCAGCGTGCGCATATTATGCAGACGATCCGCTAACTTAACGATAATCACGCGGATGTCTTTTGCCATCGCTAAAAGAAGCTTGCGGTGGTTTTCGGCCAACTGTACCTTGGAGTCTTGGTACTTAATTTTGGAAATCTTGGTGACCCCATCAACAATTCGACCCACCACTGGACCAAATTTATCAACGACATCTTCCAAAGTCACGGGTGTATCTTCCACAATGTCGTGTAAGAAGCCAGCCACAATGGTAGGACCATCCATCTTTAATTCAGCAAGAATGCCTGCCACTTGAATAGGGTGTGCGATATAGGGGATGCCCGATTGTCGCTTTTGTTCCTTATGTAGCTCGCTGGCCCAATCATAAGCTTCGGTAACTGCTTTTACTTGGTCCTCTGGCAGGTAATCGGCGACCATGGTCAAGACATCTTTCGCTTGGTAATCCTTATGCTTTGTCATGGAACCCCCTTTCAAACGGCTTTTGCCATTAACTTTTAGATAATCTTCATTATAAGCGAATAAAAGAAGAGACACAAGCAAGGAATTGTCCCGTTTGACACCTTGTCGATGTGTCGCCCTTGAAACGACTTTTTTTATAAACAGGGAGCAACAACTGCTGTATAAAAGACCGTCATTTCACTTTGTTTTCAACCGTCGTCCTCCATGAAAAATCACAATAAAAAGAGTAAGATAGTGGAATAGTGAATTCATTTTTTGGAGGCATCATGACAAATACAAGCAAAACGATTGATTGGAAACGCAACATGTGGATTATTTGGTTGGCCGTCATGATGACTGGTGCTGCCTTTTCCGAAATCATTCCTTTTCTTTCCCTCTACATCGAAAGCATGGGTTCCTTTACAAAAGATCAGTTAAACTTTTATTCGGGAGCGGCCTTCGCCGTGACTTTCTTAGTATCGGCAATTGTTTCACCCCTCTGGGGGAAGCTAGCTGATAAAAGTGGTCGAAAACTCATGATGATGCGAGCAGCGCTAGGACTGGGTTTGGTGATGGCGTTGACCGGTCTTTGTCAAAACGTCTGGCAACTGATTCTCCTACGAGGTTTGCAGGGCGCCCTAGGTGGCTTTGTGTCAAATTCCAACGCCCTCATCGCAACGCAAACACCAAAAGATCAGGTGGGACGTGCGCTTGGCATTGTCGTGACTGGTTTCACCGGTGGTACTCTAATTGGCCCATTGATTGGGGGCTCACTCGCAACCTTCCTATCCTACCGACAGATTTTCTTTATTACTGCCACCATCTTTGTCATTGTCTTTTTCTTCATCTGGCTACTTGTTCAAGAAGAACGTCCAGACCAGTTAAGTGATGATGAAAAAGCGAAGAAACCAACCGTTCGTTTTCGTGACTTACCAAACCGGAGGATTCTCCTGGCGCTCTTCGTCACCACGATGTTAGTTCAAATCGTTAACATGGCCATCAACCCGATTGTTGCGCTCTTCGTCCGTGAAGTGCTTGCTGGTCACGGTAACGTCACCTTTATTACGGGCGTCGTCGCGGCTATGCCAGGTTGTGCCACCTTTATCTTCGCCTCTTGGTTTGGTCGTCTTGGCGATCGAATTGGTACCAAATTCATGCTTCAGATGGGGTTTGTCCTTGCTGTGATTGCTTTCGTACCGACAGCCTTCGTCACGACCGTTTTCTGGCTACTCTTCTTCCGCTTTTCAATTGGAATTGCCGATGCCACCCTTCTACCGGCTATCCAGACATTGATTTCACGTAATAGCCCGGATGACATGGTTTCCCGTGTCTTTTCCTACAACCAATCCTTCCAGTCAATTGGATCCGTTCTTGGCCCAATGTGTGGAACCCTGATTGCTTCTGCCTTTGATTATCGCGCAATTTTCCTCTTTACTGCCGCCGTTATGGCCATTAACGGTACACTCTTCTACTTCAATATTTACCGTAACGAGAAGATTCATTAGTAGCTAACTTAAAAAGTCGTCTGGACACTTATCCAGACGACTTTTTTAATGGTTATTAGTAGTTCATAAAGTAGTTATCTAGTTCCCACTTTGACACGTACTGACGGTAAGACGTGTACTCAATGCGCTTTGCTTCAGTAAACTTATCGATGATATGAGTACCAATTGCATCAATAATCACGTTATCTTCTTCCAACTCTTCCAAAGCATCGAGCAGAGTGTCCGGAAGATTCTTAATACCCGCTTTCTTCCGTTCATTTTCATCCATCAAGTAGATGTTTTTATCAACAGAAGCCGTTGGTTCCAAGTGTTGTTCAATTCCATCCAAGCCGGCTGAAAGGATGGCCGCCAAACAAGTATAGGGGTTCGTTGTTGGATCAACTGTTCGAAGTTCCAAACGGGTAGCCAATCCACGCGAAGCCGGTACACGAACCATTGGTGAACGGTTTGAAGCGGACCAAGCGATGTAAACGGGCGCTTCAAAACCAGGTGTCAAACGCTTATAGGAGTTAACCGTTGGGTTGGCGATGGCCGTCAAGGCCGGCGCGTGTTTCAAAACACCACCCAAGAAGTTCAAGGCCGTGTCTGATAATCCAAGGTAGTCATCGTCTTGGCCCGCAAAGGCGTTCCCGTTTTCATTGAACAATGACATGTTGATGTGCATACCCGATCCATTAATACCAGAAATTGGCTTTGGCATGAAGGTTGCATAGTAGCCGTTTTCACGGGCAATGGTTTTCACAACCAGCTTAAAAGTCTGAATCTTATCAGCGGCATCCAAAACATCATCGTAACGGAAATCCACTTCGTGCTGTCCCGCAGCCACTTCGTGGTGGGCTGCTTCCACTTCAAAGCCCATCTTTTCCAAAGTCAACACAATTTCACGACGGACATCTTCGCCACGGTCCAGGGGAGCCAAATCGAAGTAGGAACCATGATCATTTAATTCCATCGTCGGCTTACCCTCTTCGTCCAACTTAAAGAGGAAGAATTCGGGTTCAGGTCCAATGTTGAATTCCGTGAAACCTTGTTTCTGCGCGTGTTTCACAGCTTTCTTCAAGGCGATTCGGGGATCACCAGCAAATGGCGTTCGATCCTTATTGTATACATCGGCAATTAAACGAGCGACTTTACCGCCGTGACCGTCAGTTGCCCATGGGAAGATTAAAAAAGTCGAAAGGTCGGGATAAAGGTACATATCCGATTCATTGATTCGAACGAATCCTTCGATGGATGAACCATCAAACATTAGGTCATTATTGAGCACTTTGTCCAATTGTGACGTTGGCACTTCCACGTTTTTAATGGTTCCTAACACGTCAGTAAAAGTCACACGGATAAACTCCACGTTTTCTTCTGCAACACGCGCCTTAATTTCTTCTTTTGTCATGAACTTCTGTGTCATCATATCCCCCATGTCGTGTTTTTCGTCTGATTTGGTCAATCAACTCAAGGCTGATTAAAGCGGGCAATTTGGGCAAATTCATCTTGCAAAGAGCGACGAAGTGATGAATTGACATCCTCTTCGCGGGCCTTCTGCAGGCGCTCTGCCTTATCAAAGAGCTCCTTAATATCCTTGGTTGAATCACCAGCATCTAAGTGGTCTTTAATTCGTAAGAGTTGGTCAATGTCGTTTAAAGAGAAGCGTCGCTGGCCACCCTTCCCCCGTTCTGGCTTCACTAACCCGTGTTCTTCGTAATAACGAATTTGACGATCGGATAGCAAAGTCAGTTCGCGGACAACCGACATCGGCAAGACAGCTTTATTTCGTTGTAATTCAGAACTTTTCACGATTCACCATCCCCCTTGCTAATGATAATAGCTGAAAGAATAAAAACTGTCTAAAAATTGGTTAGGTTTCTTGACTTAACTAGCAAAATTGGTACTAGAATTGGTCTAGTTAACAAAGGAAACGACTCGCATTAATCAAAAGGTTACCGGTTCCTTTTTTCTTAGTAAAAAGGAGTCGTTACCGACTCCTTCACTCCTCTTACTTTGCTTCGTACCAAGTTGGTCCTGAATGTGATTCCACCTTCAGCGGGATAGCCAACTTAACGGCTGAATCCATGACTTTTGTCACGGTATCACGTAGTTCGTCTAGTTCGCTTTCAGGGCATTCGAAAACGAGTTCATCATGCACCTGAACGAGCATATTAGCCGCCATTCCCTTCGCCTCAATGGCCTGGCTAACTTTAATCATCGCAATTTTGATAATATCAGCAGCCGACCCCTGGATGGGCGAATTCATGGCTGTTCGTTCAGCAAAAGAGCGGGTATTAAAATTCTTAGCATTGATGTCTGGCAGATAGCGACGACGGTGCTCAATCGTTTCAACAAAACCGTCCTTGTGCGCTCTTTCCTTGATTTGTCCCATCCATTGATGAATACGCGGAAATTCCCTGAAGTAAGTTTCAATGAAAGACTTGGCCTCCTTACGGGGAATGTTCAAATTCTTGGAAAGACCATAATCCGAAATTCCATAGACAATTCCAAAGTTGACCGCCTTAGCTGTCCGTCGCTGATCTGGATCAATTGGCGCATCCTCTGGTAGCCCAAAGACCTTACGTGCCGTTTCGGCGTGAATGTCTTCATCTTCAACAAAGGCGTGTTCCATAGCCGGATCACCGGTAATGGAAGCCAGTACACGGAGCTCAATTTGGGAATAGTCAGCCCCAAAAATTTGCCAGCCATCGTGTGATGGAACAAAGGCGTGACGAATCTTTCGACCAGCTTCTGTTCGCATGGGGATGTTTTGGAGGTTTGGATCCACGGAAGAAAGTCGGCCAGTCTGCGTCAATGTCTGCAAGAAACGCGTGTGGACTTTTTGATCTGCTGGATTAACAACGGACAACAAGCCATCGACATAGGTGGACTTTAACTTAGCCAATTGACGATAAGCCAAAATATGTTCAACAATTGGTGCTTCTGGGGCCAACTTCTCAAGAACTTCAACCGCAGTCGAATAACCGGTCTTGGTTTTCTTAATAACCGGCAAACCCATTTTTTCAAAAAGTAACGTACCAAGTTGTTTCGTTGAATTAATGTTGAACTCTTCACCAGCCATTTGGTAAATTTCTTGCTTTAGAGAAGCAATCTGCTCGTCCATTTCCTGGCCCATCTTCTCTAAACGGGCTTCGTTCACCTTAAATCCTTGGGCTTCCATCTTTGCTAAAACAAAGGAAAGAGGTAATTCAATGTCGCGGTATAGATGACTCTGTTCGTGCTCATCCAAGTCTGAAAAGGCTTGGTCACGCAAACCAAAAATTGTTTCGGCTTTGTGCCCAACGTGGTCAATCAAGACTTTTTCTTCTTCGGGAACGGTAAATTTAGCTCCCTTACCATAAACTTCCTCATCAGAAGCCAAGTAACGTCCAAAACGTCCGGCCAAAGTTGACAAAACATTATCATTACCAACCGTGTCTAACAAATAGGCTACCAACAAGAAATCAAAATCAACAGCCCCTAACGTCAGTCCTAATCGATGCAGAAGTACCCAGTGTTCCTTCGCATTAAAGACCCGTAACTTTGTTTGACTCCCTTCAACAATTTGCCGTAACAAATCATTATCAAAGAAGGTAAAGTCGCGGGAACCATAGTAGCCAACTTCGTCATTCCCAATAGAAAAAGCGAGCATATCAGCTTGATGATAATTTTCGCCAGACGTTTCAATATGAAAGGCCAGGTAATCTTCCTTAACTAACCGTTCCAGCGCGGCTTTTGACAAAGGATGGACTGTTTGAAAGTCGCCTTGTTTTTTTTCGGATTCTTCGGCAATTTGACCAACATCGTCAAAAAGTGTGTGGGCGCGTAACTTATTTAGTGCCTGCTTAAAGTGCAACTTTTCAAAAAGGTTAACCAATCCCTTTTCCTCAGGACCATTGTAAGTAATGTCTTTTAATCCAATGGACAACTTAGCATCCGTAATGATGGTCGCCAACTTCTGTGCCCGATAGGCCTGTTCCTTATCGTTAATTAGGTTTTCCTTCATTTTGGAAGGTTTCATCTCATCAACATGGGCATAGAGATTATCCAAATCGTGGTACTGTTTCAATAACTTCAGCGCAGTTTTTTCACCGACCTTGGTTACCCCCGGGTAGTTATCCGATGTATCCCCAGTTAATGCTTTTTTATCAATGATTTGTTCGGGTGTAATTCCAAACTCGTTCATAATAAAATCAGGCGTGTAAACCTCGACTTGGCTAACCCCTTTCTTGGTTAGCTTAACCGTCACATCATCCGTCACTAACTGAGTCAAATCCTGATCACCAGTAATGATAATCACTTGATCCCCGGCTGCCTGCCCAATCCGCGAAAGCGTTCCAATGATGTCATCAGCCTCTAGACCAACTTGTTCATAGTTGTGGAGACCGTGGGCCTCCACCATCTCACGGAGGTACGGAAACTGTTCCTTAAACTCGGCCGGAGCCTTATCGCGACCGGCTTTGTAATCAGCATACAAGTCCCCACGAAAAGTCTCTCGACCTGATCGAGCATCCCAAGCCACTAACCCCATATCGGGTTGCATGGGCAAAACAATCGACTCCAAGAAGTTATTGAAGGCAACGAGGGCGTTTGTATGCAGGCCCTCCGGTGTTACCATTCGGTCGAGCTGCTGGTACATCGCATAAAAGGCACGAAAAGCCAACGAATTACCGTCAATTAGTAGAATTTTTTTACTCATTTTGCTCCCCTTGTTTCATCTTCTTGTAGTTTAGCATAAAAAAAGCTCGCCGAAGCGAGCGTCTTTTGTATTCAACTTAATCTCTTTGGTTGCCAAAAAGCTGCAGCAATGAATAGAAGATGTTAATGAAGTCCAGATAGAGCATCAAGGCACCAATAACAGCCATTCCAGTCAATTGAGCATCACCTGCTCCCTGTCCAGCCATTTGTTCGTAATTCTGACGCAACATGTTGTTATCATATGCCGTGTACAAGGCAAAGATAATCACAGAAGCAAACGACACCAGCATCTGGAAACCGGTTGAACCCATAAAGATGTTGATGATGGATGCAACAACCAATCCAATCAACAATCCAAACAAGATGGGTCCCATGCCAGCTAAGGACTTCTTAGTAAAGAAACCGTAGGCTGCCATTCCGGCAAACAGAGCGGCCGTCGAACCAAAGGCTGCTAAAACAGATGCCTGCGTATAGTAGGCCAGCAAAATGCCAAGTGTCAATCCCTGCGCAACCGCAAAGGCCATTAACAAACCAAAGGCTTTTGAAGGATTATTTCGCAACGAAGCCCCACGAATCATCGCAACCAAAACCAATTCAACGGCTACAACGGCGATAGTCCCAATCCATGAACCAGCAAAAAGCGACACAACCTGTGGCAAGAAGAAGTTCTGAACCACAAAGCCAGAAACGGCGGTAACCGCTAATGCAATTGCCATAAAGCCGTATACTCGTTGAAAGAAAAGCTTCATCCCATTATCAGCACCCGTCACATCGCGACGTGTGTTGAAATCAAAGTTATTCATTTCATACCTCCTATAAATACTTAAAATCAATTTTAAATATTATAACCTAGACACGTTAATTTAACATTAAAAATTATGAACGGTCCGGTTGAATCTGCCCGAGTAGTTTTTCAAAAGCAAATTCATACTTTTCGATATCCCCTGCCCCCATAAAGACAAAGACGGCGTCATCATGTGCCAACAGTGGTGATAAGTTATCTTCTGAGATAATCGTTGCCCCACCTGGAATTTCCTTCGCAATATCTTCAGCTGAAACGGTCCCACTGGCTTCACGGGCGGAGCCAAAAATTGGGGTTAGATAAACCGTATCAGCCTTTGAAAGAGCCTTAGCGAACTCATCCTTATAGGCAATCACTCGGGTAAAGGTATGTGGCTGGAAAACCGCCACGATTTCTTTATCGGGATGTTCCTGTCGGGCAGCGTCAAGTGTTGCCTTAATCTCAGTTGGATGATGGGCATAGTCATCAATGATAGTGGCCGCCCCGACTTTTCTTTCTGAGAACCGACGCTTCACTCCTGGGTACGTCTTCAAATGTTCACGAACACCATCCAAATCGAGTCCTTCTAAGTAAGCAACCGCAATAACAGCCGTCGCGTTAAAGATATTGTGTTGTCCAAAGATGGGAATAAAGAAACGTCCCAAATCCTGACCACGGAAGGAAACTGAAAAAGTGGAGCCGTTCGTCTCCTTATCAACGTCTTGGATTAAGAAGTCATCACGACCTGAAACATCACCGTAGTAATAGAGTGGCACGTCCACTGAAAGTTTCTGCAATGATGGGTCGTCACCCCAGGCAACAATCCCCTTCTTAACGCCCTTCGCAAAGTCTTCAAATGCAGAAAAGACATCCTCTAAATTCTTGTAGTAATCAGGATGATCGAAATCGATGTTCGTCAAAATTGCATAGTCAGGGTGGTATGGCTTGAAGTGACGACGATACTCATCGGCTTCCAGAACAAAGAATTCGGAGTTTTCAACACCGTGTCCCGTACCATCCCCAATTAGATATGAAGTCCGTGCCACATTCTTCATAACGTGGGCCAGCATACCTGTTGTCGATGTTTTCCCGTGTGCACCGGCAACCGCAATTGTCGTTGCCTGCGCAATTTGTTCCGCCACGGCCTCAGGGAAGGTTATCATTTTGACACCAGCATCAAGTGCCGCTTTCACTTCAACCTGATCATCTTCGAAAGCGTTGCCTCGAACGAAAGTGTAGTCCTGATACTTCTCAATGTTTTTTGCATCAAAAGGTAAAATCGTGATTCCGGCCTTTTCAAGGGGGGCCTGCGTATAAGTGAACTTACTAATATCAGAACCCACAACCTCATTTCCTTGGTCGTGTAAAATCTGAGCCAACGGCCCCATACCCGTGCCTTTAATTCCGATGAAATAATATTTCTTTGACATAGTCTCTCTTTTTAATAATTCGTATCAATCCGACCGTCATTATAGAGGTCTTTCGCCTGATCAAAGTCGAACACCTCACCAATTGAACCAAAATCATCCGGTAGGACCAAAGCACCTGGTTTATCAGGAGCCCCTGCCAACTGTAGTTCACGACCGGAAACAATCATACCGGCAGATGGAACACCGCGCAACGCACCAGGCCAGATAATTTCACCGGAAGGCATCATTGCTCCTGGTTGAGCAACCACCACCTTAATGCCGGTTGCCATGTTTGGTGAACCGGAAACAATCTGTAAGCGATCATTTCCCCCAACATCCACTTTGGTAACGTGCAAATGGTCGGAATCAGGATGTTCTGTCATCTCTTCAACAACGCCAATCACCAACTTTGAAGGATCAGTGTTAATTTTGAAATCGATGCCAACCTTTCCCAATTCTTGATTGATTAAGTCAACCTGTTCTTCCGTCAAAAATACTTGACCGGCCTTATTGGTCGACAAGCCTAATTCCTGAGCTAAATTAGCGAGATTAATGGCAACGACATCCCCGTTTTCAGGGTTTTTTACCACCGTTACGTTTCCCTTTGTGTCCACTTCTTGATGTCCAGTTGATGGTGCAAAAGTCAACATCAACACATCACCCGTCGCGGCGGGATTAAAGACTGAAATCATGAATCAATTCCCTTTCCTATAAGTATACTTATTCATCTATAGTGTCAAGATAAGCTAATAAGAGTTCAGCTGACTTTTGACCGGCCTTCACAACGTACTCATCGAAGTCGATGTTCGATTCACCGTCTGCCTGATCCGACACCCCACGTAAGACAATAAATGGCTTTTTAAAGCGTGTTGCCACTTGGGCAACCGCCGCTCCTTCCATTTCAGCTAATTGAGCGTCCGTAAAGTTTTGTAAAATCTTTTCCTTCATCGACTGTTGAACAAACGTGTCCCCAGTAACAATCAGTCCTTTTTTGGCATCAGTTAATTTTTCGAATGCCGAAACGAGGGAAGAATCAGCTTGAAAACGAGCAGGTTGAGCTGGGAGTTGGCCATAATCATAGCCAAAAGCCGTCACATCGGCATCAAAATAAGCCAACTCACTACCAATCACCAAATCACCAATCGAAAGTCCCTCTTGGAGAGCACCAGCTGATCCAGTATTAATCACGAGGTCGACATCGAAAACCTGAGTCAGAATGGTTGTCGCAGTGGCTGCGGCCACTTTACCGATACCTGATTCAGCCAAAAAAACATCCTGGCCATTGTATTGGCCAACTAAAACTTCCAAATCAGAAAAGGCAACGGTTTCCGCATCCTTTAAGGCCGCAGTCAGGGCCTTCTTTTCTTCGGCCATCGGCGTAATAATTCCAATTTTCATAACAGCCTCCTATGGCAAAACAAAGAAAAGAACGTACATCAAAACGGTTACAACCCCAACAAAAATCATGCCGCGGTTATATCGCCACGAAAGTCGGTCCATCTTTCCTTTTTGGGTGAGCTGACCGTCTGAGCCAAGTTCAAACTTGCCCTTGTGCGTCAATCGCATTTCTGCTCGATTTGCTGGCTCAACAACGGTAATTTCATCCTCATGTGCCTTGGCATATTCACGTTCAACTTGTCGACGTTGACGTGCTCGATTTTTTTGTTCACGACTCTCTTTACTACGAGAGAAAAAACTATTGACCATTCTTTAATCTCCGAATTGTCCAATGGAAATAGGCAGTGATTGTCTTCAAATCATTTAGTTGACCAGCTTCATATAAAGACGTCATTTCATCATAAGAAATGGTCACAACATCTAAATATTCTCCTTCATCACGTGGAAGCTGATTGGCGCCATCGAGGTGCGTCAATTCCGTTGCCACATAGAGGGCAATCTTCGAATCGGTGAAGCCAACCGCCTCAAACCCATCGGCAAACGCTTCCAATTTTCCAGGATGAATGCGAATCTCTTCGTTTAATTCGCGAATGGCAGCTTCCCGGCAAGCGGTTTTAATGTCACCATGATCACGCGCATCAACTTTGCCAGCTGGGATTTCTAAAACAAAGTCCTGAACCGGTTCACGCCACTGCTTTACAAACACCGCGTGGTCCTCGTCAATGAGAGGGAGAATACCAACAGCCGGACCACGTGTAACCACGTCACGCTGGGCCAAACTACCATCAAACAACTTAACCCGGCGGGAATCAATCTTAAAGATTGGCCCCTCGTATTTGATGTCGTTTGAAACGCAAGTTTCTTTCTCCACCATGCTTAAGCCTCCTCTTGAATTGGCGAAACTTGAGCAGCTTGAAAGCTATCCTTTCCCTGTACGAGCACGTACTGCACTCGTTCACCAGGATGTAAGGACTTAAAGCCTTCTCCTGCAATTCCGTTGAAATGAACGTAAACGTCATCGCCTTTTTCATCCGGAGTGATATAACCGTAACCACGGTCTTTTTGCCAAATTTTTACTGTACCTTTTTTCATACCTCTATTATAGCAAAAATTGGACTAGACTAGGTGAATTTGCTTGGAACCTTTTGACAAAAAAGAGTGTCATCAAACGATGACACTCCTCTTAAGGAAATACTGAGTTAAATAAAGGCCAACAATACAAAGTTTGCCAAGAAGAACCCTGTGATAATCAAAAGAATGGGTGACAGTTCCTTCCACTTACCTTGGGCAACTTTCACAAGAATGTAGAAAATGAATCCAGCAGCGATTCCATAGGAAATGGAGAAGGAGAAGCCCATGAAAATTGAAGTGAAGAAGGCCGGAATGGCAACCGCCAAATCAGACCAATCAATTTTCTTGAATTCACCCATCATCATGATTCCGACCATAATCAAGATTGGCGCCGTCGCAGCCGTCGGCACGATGGAGACCAATGGTGACAAAACAAGCATGGCCAAGAACCCAATTGACGTCACAACGTTGGTCAAGCCAGTTCGTCCACCTGAGGCAACACCGGTTGCGGACTCAATCAAGGTTGTCGTGTTTGACGTTCCAACAGCCCCTGCCAAAGTCGTCGTAAAGGTATCAACAACCAAGGCCTTGTCCATCTTTGAGTTGAAGGAATTATCGGCAACGAAGGCTTCTTGGTCCTTCTTTGAGAAGATGCCCGTTTGGTTCCCGATTCCAATCAAAGTCCCGATGGCATCAAACAAACCAGTCAAGCCCATGGCAAAGACCGTCACGATGGCAAGCGAAGCCTTTGACCAAGATGACCAGAGAGAACCCATCCCGTTTGAACCAAAGGCGGCCCCAAAGGCATTCGTAAAGTCAGCAAAGGCGTTTGGTAATGACGTTGCGGCTGACAAGTGGGTACTCGTAACCCCCATTGGGATTCCAATCAAAGTCGTTAAAATCAGAGTAATCAAGAATGAAGCCGGCACCTTTTTAATCACCAAGAAGGTCAAAATTAAGAGGCCAATCAAGGCCAACAAGGCAGATGCCTGTGTAAAGCGGGTTAATTCAGGGGTAACGGAACCGGAAGCCAGAATCGAATCGAGAGCGCCTTTGACAGCACCACCAGAATAAGGCTTATCATTGACCGTCATGATTGACGATCCAGAAACGACGAAATTAATAAAACCGGCGTTCTTCAGACCAATATAGGTCACAAAAACACCCAAACCACCACCAATGGCGGCCTTCAATTCTTCCGGAATGGCTTTCACGATAGCCTGACGACCATGGGTCAAAGTAATCACGATGTCTAAGAGGCCGACCATGAAAACGATGGCCAGGGCTTGCTGCCACTTAAAGCCAAAGCCAAAGACGATGGTGTAAGTGAAATAGGCCTGCATTCCGATACCGGGTGCTAAAGCAAAGGGTACGTTGGCATAAAGTCCCATCAGAAGCGTCCCAAAGACAGCCACAATAATGGCGGCAATGAAAACGGCTAACTGAGACATTCCTGCCTGAGATAAAATCTGCGGGTTTAAAAAGAAAATGTAAGCCATTGAAACAAAAGTCGTTAGGCCGGCAATCACTTCCTTTTTAACCGTCGTTTGATTCTCTTTTAATTTGAAAAAATTTTCCATTTTACGAGGGCTTTCGCCCACTCCTTTTTAGTTTTTAGTTTGGCTTGCTGGTCGACAATCGCTCCAATGAAGCGGTCACGCTAAAACAGCAAGTTTCTTTAACCGTTTAAAAGTCAAAGAGTGACAATTGGTTTTCATCTGGCAAATCTGAAATGACCGAGTGCAGCGTCAAGAAATCAATGATGGTTTGCGAGACTTTTCCCCGTTTCTTCAAATCTTCCTTTGAAATAAATGGCTTTTCAGCACGCGAGGCAACAATTTGGTTCGCCACGTTATCCCCCAAGCCCGGAATAACGGAAAACGGTGGAATCAGTTCATTACCGTCAATCACCCATTCGGTTGCTTCTGAACGATTGAGGTCAACCATCTTAAAGGAAATACCACGTTCAAGTGCCTCATTCGCCATTTCGAGCACGGTCTGTAGGTCCTGGTCGCCCTTCGTTGCTTCGTTGCCCAGGTCTTTAATTTTGGCAATCGCTGCCTTAACCGCTTCCTTTCCACGGGCCATGGCCACCACATCAAAGGCGTTTGCACGAACCGTGAAGTAGGTTGCGTAGTAAATGGCTGGGAAGTAGACCTTAAAGTAGGCAATTCGCAAAGCCATTAAGACATAGGCCGCCGCGTGGGCACGGGGGAACATGTATTTGATTTTGAGACAGGACTCAATATACCATTCCGGCACTTGATGATCACGCATTAACTTCTGGTATTCATCCGTAATGCCCTTTCCCTTACGAACCTTTTCCATGATGTTAAAGGCAGCATCGGCAGGCAAGCCCCAGTTAATCAAATCCGTCATGATTTTATCACGGGTTCCAATCACCGTAGCAATCGTCGCCGTACCGTTTTCAACCAAGTCATGGGCGTTGCCCAGCCACACGTCCGTACCGTGGGAAAGACCAGAAATCTGTAGCAGCTCCGAATAGGTATGAGGCTGCGTATCTTCCAACATGTTTCGGACAAAGCCGGTTCCAAACTCTGGCAGACCGAGCGTTCCGGTATTGGAATATATTTGATCCGGCGTAACCCCTAGTGGTTCGGTTGATGTGAAAAGCGCCAGAACACCGGGATCATTTGCCGGGATTGTCGTTGGATCAATACCAGATAAATCCTTTAACGTACGAACCATCGTTGGATCATCATGACCCAGAATATCCATTTTCAAGAGGTTATCGTGAATCGAATGGTAATCCATGTGGGTCGTTTGCCAAAGTGCGTTCTGGTCATCAGCTGGGTACTGAACTGGCGTAAAGTCATAAATATCGTAATCGGCAGGAACAATCAGAATTCCCCCAGGGTGCTGTCCCGTTGTTCGCTTAACGCCAGTCACACCTTGTGCTAAGCGCTCTTCCTCCGCATTACGGTACTGTTTTTCATGATCACGCTCATAGGCCTTGACGTAACCAAAAGCGGTTTTTTCGGCAACCGTGGCAATGGTTCCAGCACGGAAGACTTTTTTAACCCCGAACATGACTTTCATGTAATCGTGAGCAATCGGTTGGTAATCACCCGAGAAATTCAAATCGATATCGGGCACCTTGTTTCCCGTGAAGCCCATGAAGGTTTCAAAGGGAATGTTGTGACCGTCTCCGATTAGTAGCTCACCTGGATGGTTCGGATCCTCTTTATCTGGTAAATCATAACCGGATCCATACTTCTTAGGATCGGCCAATTCAAAATAGTCACCGTGGGCAGAGCGGTAGTGCGGTGGCAATGGATTTACCTCGGTAATCCCAGACATCGTGGCCACGAAGGAAGAACCAACCGATCCACGGGAACCAACCAAGTAGCCGTCTTTATTGGACTTCGCCACCAATCGTTGCGAAATCATGTAGTGTGGCGCAAATCCGTGTCCAATAATGACCTTCAGCTCTTTGTCAATTCGTTCCTGGATGGGCTCTGGTATCGGATCGCCATACATTGCCTTGGCCGCCGCCAACGTCTTTTCACGTAGCTCATCCCCGGCTTCTGGAATCTGTGGCGGATAGGAACCTTCCTTCAGAGGTTGAATGTCATCCAACTCATCAGCCACTACATGGGTATTGTCAATGACAACGGCTTTTGCTTTTTCCTCGCCCAAAAAGTCAAATTCCTCTAACAAGTCAGCGGTCGTTCGGAAGTGAACCTCTGGCAGCTTTTGTCGGTTCAGTGGATTACCTGGTTGAGAACCAATCAAAATATCACGGTAAATATGATCTTCTGGATTCGTGTACTTCACATCCCCGGTTACTACCACGGGTTTCCCTAATTCGTCACCAATTTTAACCATGTCGGCCAAAATCTTCTTCAGCTTATTCGGTCCTGCAATCAATCCACTATCCAGCATAGGCTGATAATTTGGCAAGGGCTGAATCTCAAGGTAGTCATAGAAAGCCGCCTTCTTTTTAGCAAGTTCATAACCCTTTTCAATCAATGTCACGATTAGGTCACCCGCGGTGTCTCCTGAACCAACGATGAGCCCTTCTCGAAACTTTTCCAAAACGGAGCGAGGAATTCTTGGGACTTTATTAAAGTAAGAGACGTTTGATTCCGAAACCAAACGATAAAGATTCTTCAGCCCAACTTGGTTCTGTACCAACAACGAGGCGTGGAATGGACGGCCATGCCGCCAAGCGCCACCATCCAGCATGTGGTCATTCAACTCATCCAAGTTCGTTACATCGTGAGTCTTTTTAGCCTCTTTAATCAGCTTCCAACCTAAATGACCAGTTGTTTCGGCATCATAGATGGCTCGGTGAGCCTGTTCCAACTCAATTCCAAACTTCTTGGCTAAAGTCCCCAAACGGTAGGATTTATAATCGGGATATAACCAACGAGTGAAGGGCAAGGTATCAATAACTGGTTCTTTGATTGGCCCCTCTTGATACCTGGCATAGGTAGCGTTCATAAAATCAACATCAAAAGTCACATTGTGCCCAATCAATACCGATCCCTGAATCCACTCCCGGAAACGATTAATGACCGTTTGCTCTGGCTTGGCATTGGCCACCATCGCATCAGTAATTGAAGTCAGATTGGTCGTAAACTCAGATAATGGGAACCCAGGATTAATATACTCTGAAAACTTATCAATCACGTTACCCATTTGCATTTTCACGGCCGAAAGTTCGATAATTCGATCGGAAACAGCCGAAAGTCCCGTTGTTTCCAAATCGAAAGCCACGTAGGTCAATGACGAATCTTCTAAGACCTGATCGTTTGTGTTGTACGCAATGGGATCGCCATCTTCAACAACATTCGCTTCCATTCCATAAATGATCTTCAAATCATTTTTCTTACCAGCTGCAATCGCCTGTGGATAACCTTGGACGTTCCCGTTGTCCATCACTGCCAAGGATTCCTGTCCCCAGGACTTCGCCAACTTGGCCACTTGACCAAAGTCAGTCACTGCATCCATTCCCGTCATGTTGGTATGGGTGTGGAGTTCGATCCGTTTTTCGTCACCCTGATAACTATCCTGACGGTCCTGATGGTCAACGACTTGTAAGTCATAAATATTCAATACAAGCTCACGTGCATAAGTATCTTCTTGGACTTTCCCACGAACCTTAACCCAGCAACCAGCTTTAATTTGTTCAAAAACTGCTTCATCCTGTTCATTGTTTGAGAACTTTTTGGCCGAAATTGAAGAGGAATAATCGGTAATCTTCAAATTTAACAATTGCCGTTTTGAACGGAGCACCCGAACTTCATCAGCAAACACATAGCCCTCAATGAGCACATTTGCTTCTTCCCCGTCAATTTCAGCCAGGCGAGTAACTTCGGCATCAGGGTTGATTGCTCTTCCCAAACGAAGTGGAACCCCGTCAGCCGTTTTTTTAGGCGTCGCCTTTTCAGCCCGTTCGATGGCTTGGTTAATATTTTGGCGAACCTGTTGTTGGTGTGAATCAAAATGTTCCTGGAGCTTTTGTTGTTGATCTTCATCAACAACGACCGAAAACTGCAACCCAGACATGCCAAAATCAGCATAACTCTTCGATAAATCAGCCAGTGTTTGCTCTGTTAACGCTCCTGCCAAAGTCGGTGCGGCCGTTGCAATGACGACGTGCTGCTGATCTTTTAATTCAATTCGTGAAGCTGAGGCTAACTGCTGAACCAAAGCGTATGACAGGTTCCCCTGTGTTAAGGCAAAGTGGAAGTAAGCCTGCACTTCTTCCTCAGTAGAGCCAGCTTCCCTTGGTTCGACGTTTAAGTAGACCGCCTTAACCTGTTTGAAGTTAGCGGCCAATCCCTGATAAAAAGCCAGATAAGCCGCAAAAGTCAGTACACGGTCCGTTTCTAGGATAAAGCGCCATGTCTTGGCTACCGGATCAACCACCACTGATGACAAGGAAGCATCGTTTAAAACCGCCTTCAGGTTATCAGGTAATTGAGCCTGTTCCATCAATTTTTCTAATTGTTCTCTTTGACTAAGCGCCATGATACCTTCCTCGATTAAAAGTCAAAAAGCCGACGAAGCGCCGACTTTTAAAGATTACTTTTGTAGCCATTCACCAAGGCGTTCAACCACGTCTGCCGCTGGTATTTCAAAGCTTTCGCCACTTTCACGGAGATTAACTTCGACGATTCCTTCGCTGGCTTTTTTACCAACCGTAATGCGAACTGGCAAACCAATCAAGTCAGCATCCGCAAACTTGACACCCGCGCGCTCCTTACGGTCATCAATTAAATCATCGTATCCAGCTGCTTGGATCTGCTTGTCCAAATCAGCAGCCAACGCCGCCTGGTCATCATCCTTCAGGTTAATTGGCACGATGTGAACATCATATGGTGCAATTGATGCTGGCCAGACCAAGCCCTTATCGTCTGCCTTCTGTTCCGAAACAGCAGCCAAAAGACGAGAAATCCCAATGCCGTAACTTCCCATGATAATATCAACGGAGCGACCGTTCTGATCAAGGACTTTGGCACCCAATGATTCTGAATACTTGGTTCCTAGCTTAAAGATATGACCAATCTCAATTCCCTTTGTAAAGGCTAATTTACCCCTTCCATCAACAGCCAGTTCACCTTCTTTAGCCGTGCGGAAATCCCCCACTTGTTCAGGCGTAAGTGCGACATCACGATCCCAGTTAATGTTGATGTAGTGTTTGCCGTCTTCATTAGCACCGGCTGCGAAGTTAACCAAATCAGCCGCTCGTTCATCAACCAAAAGTCGAACATCATCTGGCAGGCCGATCGGTCCAAGTGAGCCGAAAGAGGCTCCGAGCTTTTCTTTTACCATTGCTTCGTCAGCTAGTTCAACTTCAGGCAAGCCCAAGAAGTTTTGCACCTTGACCAAGTTCACTTCGAAATCACCGGTCGTCACAACGGCCGCTAACTCACCTTCCGGTCCCTGAACGATAATGGTCTTGACCAGTTCGTCGGCAGGTTGGTTAAGCAATTGCGACAGTTCGTCAATTGTCTTCGCGTTTGGTGTATCAATCTTTTTCAGTTCTTGCTTTGGTTCAGCAGAACGGTCCACTCGTTCATAAAAGTCTTGTGCCATCTCCAAGTTAGCCGCATAATCCGAACCCTCTGAATAGACGATGGTATCCTCACCAGCTGCTGCCGGAGCAGAAAACTCCTTCGAGTCGGAACCACCCATGGCACCTGCATCCCCAACAATCACACGGTAGTCCAAGCCGACGCGATCAAAAATCCGACGGTAAGCGGCTTCCATTTGGTTAAAGATGCGATCAAGGCCTTCGTAGTCACTTGTAAAGGAATACGCATCCTTCATAATAAATTCACGTGTTCGCAACAAACCAAAACGTGGTCGTCCTTCGTCACGGAACTTCGATTGAATTTGGTAAACCAATAATGGCAATTTCTTATAGGATTTGATGTCGTTCCCAATCAATTCCGTAAACGTTTCTTCGTGCGTTGGTCCCAGGATAAAGTCGCGATCCTGACGATTCTTAAACTTGTACAAATCTTGACCATATGTCGCATAACGACCTGAACGTTGCCAGAGTTCAGCAGGTAAAATTTCGGGAACCAGCATTTCATTGGCGTTCACGGCAGCCATTTCCTCACGGACAATGCTTTCGACTTTGTTCAAGACACGCTTAGCCAATGGTAAGTAGGCAAAAGCCCCAGCAGATACGGGACGGATGTACCCTGCTTTTAGTAATAACTGATGCGACTTGACCTCGGCATCCGCTGGCACTTCTCGCAGAGTTGGCATAAAGAGCTGTGTTTGTTTCATAATTTCCTTCTTTCCTATGACTTAGTTATGTACGGGGAAGCCTCCCCTTCTAGTTAAAATTGCAGCAAATCCTTAGCAGTGACCAAAACCATTAAAATGAGTAAGGCGACTGTCCCAACCATCATGATCCCATTGGCAAGTGCTTTAGGGAACGGATGACGGAAAATCGTTTCATATAAGTCTAAGAAGACTTTACCGCCATCCAATGGTGGAATCGGTAGTAGGTTAATCAAACCGAGGTTTACTGACAAGAAACCGAGTAAGGCCAGTACAGTCAAGAATCCTTGATTGCTAGCCGTTGACGTTGCTTTGGCTAACATGACTGGACCGCCTAATTTATTGAGTGAGAAAGTGGATGTGAATAAATCAAGAATGCCACGACCCACTTGGGTAAACCAGGAGCCAGTCATGGTCAACCCATACTGAAGACGGTTAGTAAAACCAGTTTCTTCCTTCGCCACAATCCCAATTCGATAGGTCTTTTGACCAGAAACAGCAACTGCTTCTGGGGTTACCTTTACCGACTTGGTGACGCCGGATCGCTGGTAAGAAATGAACAGCGCACTTTGACCAGCTTTGTTTACTCGACTGGCAAAGTCGGTAAAGGTCTTTACCGAATGACCATCAACCGAAAGGATTCGATCGTTTGCTTTTAAACCAGCTTCAGCCGCTGGTTGGTGAGCCACTACTTGGCCCAACACCGGTGTATTTGTTGAAACCTGACCTAGGGAAAAGGCCAAAACCATGGCGGCCAGCAAAGCAAGCACAAAATTCATCACTGGCCCAGCAAGGTTAATGGCCAGGCGTTTCAAGGCTGATGCAGACTCAATCCAACTTGACCGTGGCGCAATCCGTGTTTCTTGACCGGAGTCATCAATTATTAGCGCGGTTGGGGCAACAAACAACGTTTCCATCACATTGCTGCCATTCCGGTAGCCGGTCAACACCAAACCATCAACCAAGTCTGCTTGATCGATTTGAAACAGAAAACCCGCTTCCTCCCGGTCAGCCTGACAATCGATGTTTACCACTAGACCATCAGGATCCTGTTCGAGGTAAACCTGTTGACCGGCCACTAATTCGGCGTGGTCTTCTTCCGAAGCCATTCGAACATAACCACCCACCGGTAGTAACCGAATGGTATAAGACGTGCTGTTTCGATACCAAGAGAATAGCTTGGGTCCCATTCCAATGGCAAATTCTCGAACGAGCACGCCCGTTTTCTTGGCCACAATAAAATGACCAAATTCGTGAAAGGAAACAAGCAAAGCAAAAACGACAATAAAAGCTAGTATGGCAGTCAACGACATGGTGCTTTCCCCTCCTTTACAAAAACTGGCGATGGCTTAACGAAGAAAGCCAAGAATTGACAGTAACGGCATCACAACCAACATCGAATCGAATCGATCAAGAATACCACCGTGTCCGGGTAAAATTTTGCCCGAATCCTTCACGCCAAAGTGCCGTTTGAAGGAAGACTCGATCAAATCCCCTAACTGACCCCCTAGTGATAGAAGAGCAACAGCCAAAATAATTTCAAGAATTGGTCGGTGCAACCAACCAGTCAAACCATAAATCGTTGACATCACAACAATCGCAATGAGCGACCCACCAACAGAACCTTCCCAAGTCTTATTAGGTGAGATGTTGGGGGCTAACTTGTGCTTTCCAAATGCTTTTCCACAGAAATAGGCAAAGGAATCCGTTATCCATACCGTTAACATTCCGAAGAAAAGCACGGCAAGCCCACGCTGATCCGCGAGGTAAAAGTAATGGAAACCAGTTCCAATATAGACCATCGAAAGGAAAAGCACGCCAGCATCGTTAATGTTAAAGGACTTTTTGGAAAGAACTGTCCGTAACAAAAACAAAAAGGCAATGGCGTAAACGACGGTATCCGAAGCAACCGTCATTGGCCAGTTATCCGAAACCCACAACCAAAAATGCTGTGGCAAAATCAAAGCAACGACCCCGGTCAACGAAAGAATTGCCTCAAAAGATACCAAAAGTGTCTTTGTCATTCGGAGCATTTCCCCCATTGCGACCCAACCCAGCGCAATGGTGAGCAGTAGCAAGGGAATGTGTCCGATAATTACCAAGGGAACAAAAACCAAGAGGGCCACAATGGCCGTAATAATGCGCGTTTGCATTGCAAATTCTCACTTTCAAAATTTAAGCTTTTACTTTACCAAAACGACGATCACGCTTCGTATACGCTGCCAGTGCGGCTTTGAAATCACCTTCAGCAAAATCAGGCCACAAAACATCGGTAAAATAGAACTCTGAATAGGCCGCCTGGAAAGGCAAGAAGTTCGAAAGACGTTCTTCACCAGACGTGCGAATGATTAAGTCGGGATTGGCTAAGTCGCCAAGAAAGGCCGTTGTTAATTCAGAAGCCAGGGTATCCGCATCAATTTGTTCGATGGCTAGCTCACCATCAAGCATCCGCTGACCGAGTTTCTTCGCCGCATCAACGATTTCTTGTTGACCACCATAGTTCAGAGCAAAGTTCAAAATCAGGCCATCGTTTTTCGCGGTATCCGCCTTTGCATCGAGCACGGCCTGCCTTGTAGCAGCAGGCAAATGGTCAATATCCCCGATTGTCTCCACCCGAACATTTTGTTCAAGCAATTCAGGCACAAAGGTATCGAAAAAAGTCACTGGTAACTTCATTAAAAACTTCACTTCGTCTTCTGGACGAGACCAGTTCTCTGTTGAAAAGGCATAAACGGTTAACACTTTCACGCCGGCTTGATTGGCCAATTTTGTGACTCGTTTAACCGTTTCCATCCCTTCCTTGTGTCCAGCAACACGAGGCAGATGGCGTTTCTTCGCCCAACGGCCGTTTCCGTCCATAATGATGGCCAGGTGCTTTGGGACTTTATATTCACTAGCATCCAAGGAAGATGGCTGGCTATTTTGTTCGGATTTTTTTGGTGTAAAAAGTCCAGAAAAGATCGACATAAAAGTCACTCCTATACATGAAAAAATACTCTTCATTAGTTTACCAGAATTAAAGAAGACAAACAAAAAAACCGGTGAATTTTCACCGGCTTTTATGCTGAACCTATTAAGAATAAAAAGTCCTCTACAACAAGCTTATTGCACCGTCACAGACTTTGCTAGGTTACGAGGACGATCGACGTCCAAACCACGGTCCAACGTAGCATAGTAAGCAACTAGTTGGGCTGGAATAACGGCCAAAATAGGCATCAAAAGTTCGTTTACTTCTGGCAAAACAAAGGCATCCCCATCCTGTGTCAAGCTCTCGGATGCAAAGACAACGGTGTTGGCACCACGTGCAGCAACCTGTGCAACTTCACCACGAAGCAAACCAGCCGTCTTCTTTTGCGTTAGCAAAGCAAAGACTGGCGTTCCCTCTTCAATCAGAGAAATGGTTCCGTGCTTCAACTCCCCAGCGGCAAAGCCTTCCGTTTGAACATAGGAAATTTCCTTCAACTTCAAAGCGGCTTCTAGCGCAACAGCGGCGTCCAAGCCACGACCGATGTAAAAGGCCGATTGCTGATCCTTCAATGCGCTTTCAGCAATCTTTTTGAAGCTTTCCTTTTCATCCGTAATCGCTTGGATTTCAACGGCAACTTTAGCAAGTTCGGCCTTCAGATCAAAGCCGGGATTACCAAGTGCTGCCGCCAAAATGGCTTGAACTAACACTTGAGCCGTATAAGCCTTCGTTGAAGCCACGGCGATTTCAGGGCCAGCTAAAACTGGCAGCGCAAAGTCAGCTTCACGGGTCAAAGTAGAATTCATCACGTTGGCCAAAGTCAAGGCTGGATACCCCTGCTTCTTAACGTTATCCAATACCTCACGTGAGTCGGCCGTTTCGCCAGACTGCGATAGGAAGATGAAAAATGGCTTTTCAGACAGCATTGGTTGGTCGTAAGCAAATTCAGAAGCAATGTGCACTTCCGTCGGAATCTTCGCCCACTGTTCGAAATAGCGCTTACCAATCAAACCAGCATGGTAAGAAGTTCCAGCTGCCACAATATAAAGACGGTCAGCCTCTTGAATCGTGTCCGTCACGGCGCAAGGAATCCCCTGTAAATTGCCGTCTTCATCAAAGTAGTGCCCAGCAATCTTACGAGCAACCACAGCTTGTTCGTCGATTTCCTTCAGCATGTAGTATGGATAAGCACCCTTATCAGTATCTTCAGGATCAATCTCTAGGATAAATGGCTTCCGCTCAACTTGCTTGCCAGAGGCATCATAAATTGTCACTGAATCGGGACGAACGAGGGCCATGTCTCCATCCCGCAACTCAATAAATTCCTTCGTCAAATCAATCATTGCAGCCGCATCCGACGTCACGGCGTTCCCGTGATCCGAAATACCAACCAGCAATGGTGACTTCTTTTTAGCCACGTATAAAGTCTCAGGATCTTTTTGATCCACAAGAAGAAAGCCGTAAGCAGAATTACCATCTAGCAATGAAATCATCTTCCGGAAAGCTTCAGCCGTGGTCAATCCGTCCTTTGAAAACTTATCTACTAATTGAACAGCCACTTCGGTATCCGTTTCGGATACCAAGTGAACACCCTGCAAATAAGTTTCCGTCAATTCTTTATAGTTTTCAATGACACCGTTGTGAACCAAGAAGAAACGGTTATCTTCAGATTTTTGAGGGTGCGCATTTTCAACCGTCACGTTACCGTGCGTGGCCCAACGAGTATGCGCAATTCCCGCCGTTGCCTGAAAACCTTTGGTTTCAGCAATGGCTTTTTCAGCTAGCTTGGACACCCGGCCCTTTTCTTTGATCAAGGCATCCTGCCCAGAAGGATTAGCCAAGTAGACGCCGGCTGAATCATAGCCACGGTACTCTAACTTCTGTAATCCTTGCAAGAGGTAAGGTAGTGCATCCCCGACCCCAGTAACACCAACAATTCCACACATGGTTTGAATCTCACTTTCATATCAATTGGTTTAATTAATTTAAATTTATTACAGCCCTTATTCTATCAAGGTCACACGGGAAGTAAAAGGAAAATTTGCTGATTGGTATAGACATCAACACCCCATGGTAGCCAAAACAGCCAAAAGGCATAAAAATGAAATAAAAACCGAATAATGAAGGCAAAATATGCTAAAATAAATAAAATTTACCGATTAAAAAGGAGCATTTCATGTCAATCCCTGTCGATTATTGTCTACATTCCGGATACGTTTTAAACGTTTTTACTCAGGAGTTCGAAGAGAAGACCGTTTGGATTAAAGAGGACCGCGTGGTTTTCGTCGGTCCCTCGGAACAATACGTTGCAAAAGATAAGATTGACTGTTCAGGACGCTACCTAGTACCGGGTCTCATCGATGCCCATCTCCATATTGAATCATCACTATTAACACCATCCGAATTTGGTCGACTTTCATTAAAGCAAGGCGTCACGCGCATTTTCGCCGATCCCCATGAAATTGCTTCCGTTGCTGGTGTTTCAGGCATCCAATACATGCTCGATTCAGCAAAGAAAACCCCGTTGCATATTCACTATATGCTACCGTCATCAGTACCTGCTACAAACTTCGAACACGCCGGTGCGACTTTGGATGCCGAAGCATTAAAACCCTTCTACCAACACCAGGAAGTGGCTGGTTTGGCTGAGGTGATGGATTATCCTGCGGTTGCAAATCATGACGAAGACATGCTCCAAAAAATCAGTGATGCGCAAAAGGCTGGGAAACACGTCGACGGTCACGGGGCTGGTCTTGGTCCTGCTGAATTAGCCGTTTACCGCGCCTATGGCATTGATACCGATCACGAAGCAACCTCGGTTAAAGAAGCGCTAGACCGTATTTCTGCTGGAATGAACATCTTCATTCGAGAAGGTACCGTGGAACGGGATGAAAGCGCACTCTTACCCGCCGTCAATGCAGCCAACCAAAACCACTTCTCCTTCGCAACAGATGACAAGTCCGCAAAAGACATTCAAGAGGAAGGGTCCATTAACTTTAACGTTGCCTTAGCCATCCATGAAGGCTTGCAGCCAGAGTTAGCCTATACAATGGCTTCGTTGAATGCAGCCAAGGCACACCATCTCCAAAACGTTGGGGCCATTGCGCCCGGTTTTGTCGCCGATCTACTGATTCTAGATAATCCCGAACAGGTTTCAGTCGTCAAAACCATGGTGAGTGGTCAGTTCTTTGAGGACAAAAAAGAAGAGGTCCTTTGGCTCCCTGGGCAACAAATTAACCTTAGCTTTAGCGAAGGTGATTTATCATTACCATTAGATGCTAACAAGCCCGCCCACGTCATTGAAATTGAACCGCACCACATCACCACAAAACACAGCATCGAACAAGTGCCAGTTGATGAAAACGGCCAGTTTGCACCAAACGAAGAATTTGCCAAAATCGCAGTAGTCGAGCGTTACCACGACTTAGGTCATGGCGTTGGTATCATCAAGGGGCTGCACCTAAAACAAGGCGCCATTGCCTCAACAATTGCCCACGACTCCCATAACGTCATTGTAGCCGGCCAAAACGACCAAGACATGGCGCTCGCTGTTCAGACACTGAAGAAGGTTGGAGGCGGACAAGTGGTCGTTGACAACGGCCTCGTCACCATTCTGCCTCTGGCAATTGGTGGCTTAATGTCGGACAAATCCTATGAAGAGCTCATCTCAGAACAAAATCTTTTAAATACTGCCTTTTCAAAAATTTCGGATTTGGCTTTTGATCCCTTCTTGACGCTCTCATTCATGGCACTCCCTGTCATACCGAGTCTAAAAATAACCGATCAAGGTCTCTTCGATGTTGAGAAATTTGAATTTATTCATATTCAGGATTAGGAGACAAAAATGCAAGCAATTAATATTCCAGCAAATGAATTAATCAAAGTACTCGTTGGTCAAGACGTCAGCGTTGATCAAACTATCCAAGGCAGCTTTCTATTAGTCGCCGAAGAAAACCATGACGAGGGTCTACCTTCAGCAATGGCGGCAGCCGTAGCCGATATTGCCCTTGGTCATGTTCAACTGCAAAAACTTGTTCACCCCCTACGGGTCGCAGTCAATCAACCAATCTGGACACCCTACCAGTTTGATGAATCCTTTCTCACGGCTGAACCCCATAACTGGTTTGGTCCGGAAGCCATTGTTTTAGAAAAGCGATTTGAGGACTTTACTAAGTCCTACAAAGGGCCACGTGATGCCAACGGTCGCATTCCAAGCAACCAGGTTCCAGACGAAATCGCCAAGCCACTGCTCATTGAAGACGCTTACTGGGCCGCCTATGCCAACTTTGTGAACGACCCTAACGAGCAGTTCAAAAAGCAATTACGCCCAATTTTTTCAAATCAGTAATACTAAAAAACCTCCTTGCTATACAGCAAGGAGGTTTTTATATCACTATTCAGTTTTTTTCGCCACGTTGACTTGTCGTGGCCTTGCCCCGTCTGCTGGTCCGATGTAACCAGCATTTTCAAGGTCATCAATCAATCGAGCAGCTCGATTATAACCAATCCGGAAACGTCGTTGCAGAAGCGAAGTCGAGGCCTTTTGTTGGTCGATGACAAACTCCAACGCTTCGTCAAAGAGCTCATCATCTGAATTACCAGCAACGCCTGCTTCGTCTTGCGCAATTTCTTCATCCGTCACCGTCATCTTATCATCATAAGCGACCGTTTGTTCGTCCTTAACAAAGTCGACAACTGCCGTCACGTCAGCGTTAGATATGAAAGCCCCCTGCAAACGCTTATGCGCCTTTCCAGGTGGTGCAAAAATCATGTCACCCCGACCGAGCAATTTTTCAGCACCGTTCGTGTCCAAAATCGTTCGAGAGTCAATACCGGAGGCCGTCCGAAAGGCAATTCGACCCGGTATATTGGACTTGATTGTTCCGTTAATGACTTTCACATCCGGACGCTGGGTAGCCAAAATCATGTGAATCCCGGCAGCACGGGCCTTCGCTCCAAGACGGGCAATGGAAACTTCAATTTCAGAACCCACCGTTGCCATCAAATCAGCAAACTCATCAACTACGGCCACAATGTAAGGTAATTTGGTCATCAAGGCGTTTCCCGTTTCCTTAGCATGGGCATTGTTTTCTTCAACCGCCGCGTTGTATTCACCAACGTTACGCTTGCCAAACTGAGCGAGCAAGTCATAGCGGTTTTCCATCTCCTCGACCAATTTATTCAGAGATTTAGCAGCTTTTTTAGGGTCTGACACAACTGGCGTCAGCAAGTGAGGGATGCCGTTATAAATGGAAAGCTCCACCACCTTCGGATCAACCATCATGAGCTTCACTTCCGATGGCTTGGCCTTTAACAAAAGCGAAACAATGATGCCGTTTAATCCAACCGACTTACCAGAACCCGTCGAACCGGCAATCAATAAGTGAGGCATCGCGGCAAGGTCAACGGAGACAATCTTGCCTGACACGTCACGACCGAGGGGCACGGTTAGTAGCCCCTCATTTAAGGTGTTTGATTGCTCAATCATATCTCGAAAGCCAACGACAGCCTGCGTATCGTTTGGCACTTCAATTCCAACATAGGGTTTTCCAGGAATTGGTGCTTCAATTCGAATGGATTTCGCAGCTAGAGCAAGTGCTAAATCATCAGCCAAATTCGCAATTCGGTTTACTTTAACCCCCTGCCCCGGCTTCAATTCATATTGGGTCACAGTTGGTCCCAATGAAACGGAGGAAACCGTGGCCTCCACCCCGAATGACTTTAATGTATCGTGAACCAAGCGAGATTTAGCGTTCAAGCTCTTCGCTTCCTTCGTTTGGTCCGTTGCCTTTGTTTTTGTCAACAGAGAAGTCGATGGCAACTGGTAATCGTCATCGGATAGGTTTGCTTGTTCGCTATCAAAACCACTAGCCGTTTTCTGGTCACTTGTTTCATTAGAGGGTTTGGAAGCATTCACATTCGGCAGCACGTGCTCAATCCCGTGCGTTCCATCCACGACTGGCTCTTCGTTACCCACGTCTGGTTGCTGCCAATTAATTTGCGGCTCTTCCAATTTTGTTTCTTCCGGCTCGGTCGTTTTCGGTTCATCCTCCACAACCGGCGCAAAAGGATCTTCTACCATGGATTTTGGTTCCGTCTTCGCTCCACCAAAAGGATCATCGCCAAAATCAGTTAGATCCTGTCGCTCTTTTTTGGTCAACAGCGCCCGCTGATCACGACGAGCTTCCTGCTTTTCCCGAATTTCAACGGCCTTTTCTTGCGCCTTTTGAACTGACTTTTGAGCCATATCACGAGCGGGCAATTTAAAAGTCACAATCAACCCAGCAACGAGGAGAACAACGATAATGATGATGGTCCCAACGTTTGACAGAAAGGTGCTGGTAAGCTGGTAAAAGGCGGCCCCGATGATTCCCGATCCAACAGGGGTGTGAGCAGTCTGGTTCGTCAATTCCTGTCCAATGATTCGCGTCACCTGCGACAGCGGACTACCATCGGGCAAATCCGCGCCGGTATTAAAAAGCAAGGCCGACAGTAACAAAGCAGCTAAATAAAGCATGCCACCACCAGCATAAACGCGACCTGGAACAGGTAAGACTTTGTCCATCACCAAGTAATAGCCAGCATACAGCATGCCCACCGCCAACGTCACTTGATAAAGATTACCAATGAAGAACCGGACAAAGTCAGCTAAATAAACGCCAAACAAACCAATCTGGAAAATGGCAAAAACGGATAGAATCAGAATCGTCACTAAAGCAATGACCTGACTGGCTGCACCAGAACGGGTCATTTTTTGATTCTTTTTCTTATTTTTTTGCCCTCTTTTTTTAGCCTGCTTCGCCATCACAAACTCCTCTTAAACGCAGGTTCAGACACCCGCAAAGTCAAAATTCTTACATTACCTATCTTAGCACATGCCAAAAGAAGGCTCTACCCTCGAAAAAAGCATGACAAAGAAATCATCTAGCTACTCTATTCGCTTTATTTCCAATATTTTAATAAGCATCTATAATGTATTTGTTACCCAATGAATGCTCGTTCGACTTTTCATAATATCACCAGGGACACTTAAATGAAAAAACTATATTTTGCTGCTGTTTTCACGCTGGCTATCATTTCCGTCGCATTAGCTGGCCTGGACATTGGTGGACTTATATCAATTAATCATGCACCTTACCTAGTTATAGATCGTTTTATTCTCATCTTTTTCTGGATAGACTACGTAGTAAGATTCACACTCTCATCAAATAAGTGGCGCTTTTTTAAGTCAAATATTTTCGACTTATTAGCAATTGTTCCTTTCGATTCAGTCTTCTCCATGTTTCGAATTGTCCGTACGGTTCGTCTATTAAAGCTATTACGCTTTGTAAGGATTATTGGCTTCGCCGGACGTTTTAAAAATAATCTGAATAAATTCATCAATACAAACGGCTTTATATATCTAATGAGCTTTGCAATCATTCTAGTACTTATTTCAGCTGGCATTTACTCTTTAGCTGAAGATATTAATTACGGTAACGCACTTTGGTGGACAATTGTTACCGCTACGACTGTTGGATACGGTGATATTTCTCCAACATCACCTATCGGACGTGGTGTTGCCATTGTCCTTATGTTTGTTGGTATTGGATTAATCGGTACAATCACTAGTACTGTCACCTCATTCTTCACACAACAACAATCAGATAAGTTTGATGAGGAATTAAATGGCAAACTGGATGAAATCAGTGATCGACTGAAAAAAATCGAGCAGAAATTAGGAGAATAGGGATGATTTTAATTGGATTTATTGCTGTATTTCTAATTAGCTTGTTTATTGTTTGGGAATTTTTAACCACGTTTTTACCACGGCTGATTCTGATATGGATTTTTATTTCAGTGATATGCTTCCTATTCAGTTGGACCTTTTTGGTTATTCTGTTATTTGCTCTTTCAGCAGGTTGCTTTTATATCGTTTACCAACAATTAAAAAATAAAAAAAAATAAGCCCAATAGGCTTTTTATTTTATCCATTTACGCGAATGCAAGAAAATACTTGCATCAGTAATCAAAACGTACTCGCTATGACAAACAAAAAAGGCTTCACACCAATAAATGATGTGAAACCTTTTTAGTAGCCCGTGAGAGAATCGAACTCTCGATTCCGCCGTGAAAGGGCAGCGTCTTAGCCACTTGACCAACGGGCCATGGTCAGTTGTTGTTCAACATTTCTATCAAACAACTATGTTAGTATAGCAAGGAATTCTGACCAAGGCAAGACTTTTCTGATTATTTTTTTATTTTTTTGCCATTACTTGCTTTGCACCACAACTTGTAGCCTACTTCAACTTATCCTGTTCATAGGTGTGAATTTTATCGAGCTCAGCAAAGTCTTGTTGTCGCAAAGCCTCAAAAATCACGATAGCAACAGTATTCGACAAGTTTAAGGAGCGGATGTTTTGATCGTTTTGCGGAATCCGGATGGCCTTTTCTGGATTTTGACGCATAAAGACTTCAGGCAAACCCGTTGTTTCCTTACCAAATAGGAAGTAATTGTCCCCTTTACCCTCCTGTTCACGGTAGTCAGGGTCCGTATAATCCTGGTTAGCAAACTTCGACACCAAGTAGAGGGAGTCGTTGTCACCAAGTGTTTCCAAAAAATCCGGTAACGATGGATGCGTCACTAACTGGACGTGGTCCCAATAATCCAAACCAGCACGCTTCACGGCCTTATCCGAAATATCAAAACCAAGTGGTTCGATTAAATGTAGAATAGCGTTTGTACCAGCAGCTGTTCGGGCAATATTACCCGTGTTAGCAGGCATAACCGGTTCAAATAATACAATATGATTGGTCATTTATCTTATCCTTTTTCTTGTAAAGTCAACTCCCCTATTTTAGCACAGATTGCCAGTCCACCATCAGGACTGACTTTTCCATGTTATAATGACAAGGATATTAAAAAAGCAAAGGAGTGTTTCTGAACATGTCTGTTCACCACGTACTTTTTGGTACTTATACTAAGAAAACTTCAAAGGGTGTCTATGAAGCCGCCTTTGATTCTGAAACGGGTCAGTTAAGCAATGCAAAACTGGTCTATGAAGCAACTAACCCTACCTATTTAGCCTTGTCAAAGGCTAACCGGGCCTATATCGTTGACAAGCGTGGCGATTTAGGTGGCGTTGCCGCAACCGATAACAGCAAACGTCCAATGGCTGAAATTGGCGCCAACATGACGGAAGGGTCAACCCCTGCTTACATCGGTGTTGATGAGAATCGTCAACTCGTCTTTGCCGGCTACTACCACCGTGGTACCGTTGAATCCTACAAGATTCTTGACAATGGTTCACTGGAGATTCGCGATACCTGGAAAAACGAAGGCTCCGGCCCACGTCCTGAACAACAATCATCACACGTTCACTTTGCCAACCTCACCCCCGACAACCGCTTAGTTGTTGTCGACCTTGGGACTGATGAAGTCATTACCTTTGACGTTACAGAGGATGGTCAGCTCAACGAAGCCGCTCGTTTCGAGACGACTGCCGGATTCGGCCCTCGCCACATCCGCTTCTCAAAGGATGGTGAATACGCCTACCTACTCGGCGAACTTTCCTCGCTGTTGTCCGTTCTCAAGTACAATGCAGAAGACGGATCCTTTGACCACCTAATGACAGCCTCAACCATTCCAAGTGACTGGGATGACCACAATGGTGCTGCCGCCATTCGTATCTCAAAGGATGGTCGCTTCATTTACACATCAAACCGAGGACACGACACTATTGCCGTCTTTAAAACCTCAAACCTTGGCGCCGAAATTGAATTAATTCAAAACATTTCGATTGAAGGATCTTTCCCACGGGACATGGCTTTTGACCCAGAAGAAAAACACCTTGTCGTTGCAAACCAAAACACAGATAACGTTTCTGTTTTTGCTCGCGATGCCGAAAGTGGCGAACTTTCTCTTGTTCAAAAGGACTTTGTCATTCCAGAAGGCGTTCGTGTCGCCTTTGAAGATTAAGCCAAAAAGACCAGTTATGCTGGTCTTTTTTTTTGACTTTATTAACTAAAAAAGCCTTACAACAGACAAACTGTTGTAAGGCTTTTTATACAATAATTAACGATTCATCCGCTTCTCGGCAAAGCCAAGTGCGCGTGAAATTGAAAAAGTCAAAACAAAATAAATCATGGACGTAATAATCAATGGCACAAAGGGTTCAAAAGAAGCCCCCTGCACAACCGACGTTTCGTACATCAGTTCCCCAACGCCAATGACCGAAATAACGGACCCTTCCTTAATAACAGAAACAAATTCGTTACCAAGGGCTGGCAAAATGGTTCGAATCGCTTGGGGTAAGATAACCAAACGCATTGCCCGGTTTTTCGTAAAGCCGAGAGAGCGGGCTGCTTCCATCTGACCATCGGAAACGGATTCGATTCCCGAACGAATGATTTCGGCTACGTAAGCGGCCGAATTCAATCCCATCGCCAGGGCACCGGAAGCAAAGGCCGAAAGGTTTAGCCCAAGCACTTGGGCACCGAAGAAGACCATAAAAGCCTGAACCAGCAGAGGAGTTCCACGGACATACTCAACGTAAATGTTACCAATGGCTTTGATAACGAAAACAGACGATAACTTCATGAGAGCAAAGAGTGTCCCTAACGTTGTTCCAATCAAAACGGCTACCACGGCCAGTGCCAAGGTAATCAACGTTCCTGAAACGAAGTAGTGTCCATACTTGTCCCAATAGGACTTATTCTGTCCGGAGAACATGGTTTTATTGGCTTCTTTTTGCCACTGTTTAAAAGTTCCATCGGTCGTTACTTTATCAACAACCGCATTCACTTTTGACAAAAGCACCGGCGAATTCTTTGGAACAGCAACTGCCGAGGCCCCTGTAGCATCAGCTGAAAAGCCCGGATTAACAACGGCCAAGGACTTGTTCTGTTCGGCATAAGCCTCAGCAATTGGCTTTTCAGCAACAACCCCTGCAATGACACCCTGAGTTAACTGCGAAATTAAGTTCGGGTACTTCTGCAAAGAAACAACGGAAGCCCCATCAATCTTCTTGGCTTCGTCTTCTTGGATTGTTTGCGTCTGGGCTCCGATTTTTTGACCAGAAAAGGCTGACAACGTGTCATATTTTTTGGCGTTTTTCTTCAAAACCAACATGGTTTGGGGTGCTTTTAAGTAAACATCTGAAAAGTCGACCTGGGTCTTCCGATCCTCGGTGGCGGAATAACCGGAAACAATCATGTCAATCTTGCCAGTCTTCATGGCACCAAGGAGGGCATCCATCCCCATATCCTTAATTTCAAGCTTAACGTTTAGCTTTTTAGCAATCGCCTTGGCAAGTGAAACGTCAAAGCCGACGATTTCATCCTTCCCGTTCACCTGGGTATGAAATTCATAAGGTGCGTAATCAGCTGACAGACCGACTACTAACGTCCCACGCTTTTGAATCTTTTCCAAAGTCGGATCGCTTTCTGACGCCGAAGCCCGACCAGCAGTGAGCGGTGCTGCCAACATTGTTAACAGCAAAGCCAAAACCAGGCAGAGGCTCGACCAATTAATAACTTTCTTTCCAGCCATGTTTTTTCCTTTAGTTTCTTCGAATTACAATCTCAATCATTATACAAAATATCTAGCCTTTTGTCTGCCCCTCAGAGTGCCTACCCCTTTTTATCCAATAAAAAAAGCCCGCGTTAGCGGGCTCCCCGACAGGTATCTGTAGGCCATGTTTTGTTCCAGCTAGTCTTGGGGAATACTAGCCTTCAGTAATCATCTATCTAAGCGTTACCGCCTTACCGACCATCGTTTCAATTCACTAGGTCAGCCGCCCCTACCAAAGTTTGGGTTGCCCGCTTGCGGGGTTTACCTCGTCTCAAGTTCCAAATTTTCACTTGGAAATACGTTTCTATGGCACTTTCAAACCTATTCCGACATAGAAAACCTTAGCCGTTTCAGTTGCCGTCGTACAAAGTACGCCTGGGTTTATTTCTTATCCCAGCGCAAACACTACACTCATCGCAGAGTGTGCGAGCATGGACCTTCCTCACACCGGATAACCGATGCGCAATTACTCAATACCTGCCTCGACCGTCGACTATCATCGACAAGCCTTCAACTTTAAGCTTGGTGGTCCGTTCCGAAGACGGCCCGTTCCAAGTTCGCCACGCGCTTGATCAAATCAAGGTTCGTTGGCGTTTCTTCTTGCTTAGGAGCAACGGGTGTTTCTTCCACAGGTGCAACAGGTTGCTGAACAGGAGCTTCCGTAGCCGTTGATGTGTGGGCTAATTCATCTTGAGCCGCTTGCAAAGCCGTTTGCAATTGACCGACCTGTTCCTGCAATTCCTTGATGCGCTTTGTGAAAACACCATAATCAGCAATGATGCCATCCAAGAAATCATCGACGTCTTCTGGGTCATATCCACCACCCATACGCTTTGTCTTAAAGACGCGATCATAAATATCTTTTTGAGTATACTTTACTTGTGCCAAAAGAGCTGCTCCTTTGAATTCTATTTTCGAATTGACTTTATCATACCAGTAAACGCTTGCTGTCGCAAGCAAGCTGCTAAGTCATTCATTTATTATTCGATAGTTAGATTAAATTAAGCTAAAGCACTCAACTGTTCCAATGTTCCTCGTTGATCATTTCTTGATAATCGTTGGCATATTCCTGTAGGTCTTCCATGTCAATGCGACTGAGTGGGTACGGCACCTGCTCTTTAAAAGTCTGGATTGCTTGATCATCATAAGTGGACTTACCTTCAAACTCCCTGTCATAAACCAACAAAGCACCATCCGTATGGTTGAGTAAAAATTCTTGGTAGCCCTTCAATTGAAAGGGTCCCTGGTAGTCACCTTTAAAAGTGGCAGCGTAAAAGTCAGCGCTACCCTTGGCCTTATTCAGTTTTTCTTGATTCGCCTCTTTCCAATTTTTACCAAATCCCTCAAAAGGAACAAAAATTGCTAAACGAAGCGCAGGATAATCGGCTTTTAACTCAACGGCTAACTCGGCTGCCCACAGTTCAATGCCTGGCTGTCCACCCGTTATTAACCAGTCCATTCCCTGTTCAATCTGTTCAATTAATCGTTTCTTTAAGGCATACTTAATCACCTGAACCTTGGGATCATTATCCTTAAAAACGCCCAGTTCATATGCACGATAACCCGTCACCCAAATTCGACTCACGAGTGGTTCCCCCTCGCTTGTGGCCGATCAGAACGCCGGCCATTTTCTAAATCGGCCAAGTAATCATCGACCGCTGTTAGGTAATCTAAGGAAGGATTGAGGCTCGCCTTAACTAAGTAAGCTTGTTGCACAAGTTCTTTCAACTGAATGGAACCGCGACCTTCTTGCTGCATCCAGGCTGCCACCAATTCGGGTGCAGGATACAGGTAGGTCTGGTTAAGCGTTGTGAACTTTATTAACAGGAAGCCGATGCCACCTTGTGATACCACGTTGGCCAAGTGTTGCACTTGGTGTTCGTGAATGTTTTTCATGGGAAAAACCGTCTTATTTTTGGTTTCCTTTGCATCAAAGTCCAAATAACGTCCCTGATACACGCCATTGTAATCGGTCGTCGATGGTTTTTGGAAATACGCTTCCGTAATCTTTGCGGCCGAACGGGCCGGGTAATCGACTTTCACAATGGTGACTGGCGTTGGTTTCTTATGAATAACCGCAAGATGATCGGCTAAGTAGTAGTCGTTTGCGGCATTAATTTCATCTTCTAAGCCCATTCCTCGCTTGCCAAAAGTCAGACCACGCTTTGTTCCCTTCCCAACCTTCATTTGATTTGAAATGGCCGATTGGCCCTGGTGGACACCTTTTGGATAATTAACCATTTCGTTCTCCTTCAGTAAAATTCTTCTCATCCATTTTAACATAGCAATGGCTGCCACAACTTTTTCATCTTTTTTATAAAAAGTCCTTGACTTTTTCTCATTTTATTTTAATATAAACACAACGAAACAGGATAAAAAGGAGTGAATTATGACAAAAGTTGATGCAAAGGATCTCGATTTTGATAATCTTGACTTTTCCTATCGAGACCTTCCCTATAGTTATGAAGCCGAATACCATGATGGTAAGTGGGGCAAGGGAAAGTTAACGACCGACTCCAGCATGAATATTTCAGAAGCTGCCGTCGCCTTGCACTATGGTGAAGAAGTGTTCGAAGGATTGAAGGCCTACCGTCGTAAGGATGGCGGTGTGAATCTTTTCCGGCCTGATCGCAACGCAAAGCGAATGAAAAACTCAGCAGAACGTTTGTTAATGCCCGGTTACCCAGAGGCTGACTTTATTGAAGCCGTGAAGGAAGTGGTCCGCGCTAACCAAGACTTTATCCCACCATACGAATCCGGAGGCTCTCTTTACATCCGACCATTCATGATCGGAACCTCACCCATCGTTGGTGTTCATGCTGGTCAAGACTTTACTTTCCGCGTCTACGCCACACCAGTTGGCGCTTACTATCCAGGTGGCTTGACCCCAACTGCCTTTGTCACTTCCGAATTCGACCGTGCCGCTCATGGTGGAACCGGTCAGGCCAAAGTCGGTGGTAACTATGCTGCTTCGATGTTGCCAGGTGAAGAAGCCCACCGGGCAGGTTATTCTGACGTCGTCTACTTGGATCCACGTGAACATCACTATATTGAAGAATTGGGTTCGGCCAACTTCTTTGGTATCACAAAGGATGGCCAGTTTAAGACACCAAAGTCCCCTTCCATCCTTCCGTCCATCACGAAGTACTCCTTGCTCGAGTTGGCTGATGAAATGGGTATGAACCCAGTTGAAACTCCAATTGCCATCGATGAATTGGATCAATTCGCTGAGGCAGGTGCCATGGGAACCGCTGCCGTCATCTCACCAGTTGGCTCCATCACCCATAAGGGCAACAAGCATGTCTTCTACTCCGAAACAGAGGTTGGTCCAAAGACGCAAGCCTTGTATGACCGACTCATTGCCATCCAATACGGCGATGAAAAGGGACCTGCTGGCTGGGCAGTGGATGTTTCCTTGGATTAAATAAGCAAATTGCTAAATAAAAAACTCATCTTATTTGACAGCTATCCCCAAAAGTTAGAATAACTTTCGGGGTTTCAGTCATTTAAGATGAGTTTTTTTTACTTCGCTAAGTTCACAAACTTAGATAGTGCGTAAATCACCACACCACCAACGACAAGCGATGCCAGTTCCCCTGGCACCAACATGATGTAGTACGAGAGCCAATTCTCCCAAATGGTTCCAGCATGGTCTGGGGCAAACGACCCAGTTGCTTTAATGGCAAAGGCAAAAGTGAATTCTGCTGCCAAGACGGCCATTCCGACGGTTAAAACAGAAATCGTCGAAATAATAATCTTCATTAATGCCGAAGCGACTTTACGAGTCAATACATAAGTCAAACTCGTCATAATCACTGTATCGAGCGTACCAAAGACCCAATCAATCCAGCCCATCGGGGAGAATAAGTTGGCAATCAAAACACCCAGAGAAAGCGCCAAAATGTAGCGCTTATTCCAAGCAGCCAAGTGATTCAATCCCTCTGACAGACGCAGCTGAACTGGTCCGAAGCCAATTGGTGCCACCATCATGGTGATGGCAGCATACAAAGCAGCCACAACGGCAGTTAAGGTCAGGTTCGTTGTCCGCGAATGCGGACGTTGGTTCAAATTATTCATCATTACTCCTAGTTTTGTTCTCGCGGGATGGTTGATGAACCGCGTGATTGTTTGAGACCAAAAAGGGACGTTAACCCCCTTTTAGTCATAAGAAAATCCGACAAAAGTCGGATAATAAAATCATTCGAAAATTAATTTTCGTCCATGAAGTCCTTCAAATGCTTTGAACGGGATGGATGGCGCAACTTACGAAGTGCCTTGGCCTCGATTTGACGAATTCGTTCACGAGTAACACCAAAGACACGCCCCACTTCTTCCAACGTACGCGTACGACCGTCTTCGAGTCCAAAGCGCAAACGAAGCACGTTTTCTTCACGGTCAGTCAACGTATCCAACACGGATTCCAGCTGCTCACGAAGCATTTCATAGGCTGCGGAATCAGCAGGCGAAACCGCTTCATTATCTTCAATGAAATCACCAAGGTGTGAATCGTCCTCTTCACCAATTGGCGTTTCAAGTGAAACTGGTTCCTGGGCAATCTTTAAGATTTCACGAATCTTGTCCCCAGTCAAATCCATCTCTGCCCCAATTTCTTCAGGTAAAGGTTCACGACCAAGGTCCTGCAATAACTGACGTTGGATACGAATCAGCTTGTTAATGGTTTCAACCATGTGAACGGGCACTCGAATGGTACGGGCCTGATCAGCAATGGCACGTGTAATCGCCTGACGAATCCACCAAGTGGCATAGGTTGAGAACTTAAAACCCTTCGTGTAATCGAACTTATCAACGGCCTTCATCAAGCCCATGTTCCCTTCTTGAATCAAATCCAAGAACTGCATACCACGGCCAACGTAACGCTTGGCAATGGAAACAACCAAACGAAGGTTCGCTTCAGCTAATTCCTGCTTAGCTTCTTCGTCACCAGCTTCGATTCGTTTAGAAATCTCGATTTCTTCGTCACCCTTTAGCAACGGCACCTTACCGATTTCCTTCAGGTACATACGAACGGGGTCGTTAATTTTAATACCAGTGGCCGCGTCAGCAGCCTCGCGTTCTTCTTCTGAAGGCTTATTTTGCTTGGCCTTCAATACTTCAGGAGCTGGTTCACCCTTTTCGTCAACGATGGCAATTCCGGCATCTTCGACTTTTTCCATCAATCGTTCAATGTTTTCGCCGTCCAAGCGGAACGGTTCAGTGATTCGCTTAGCCAAATCAGCGTAAACAATTTGTTTTGCTGGTTTATATTCCTTCAACAATTCACGAACGGCCTTATCATATGCTGCTGACTTGATGGGGCCAGACTTTTTAGCTGGCTTTTTGGAAGGCTCCTTAGCAGCGATCTCGGCCGCTTCCTCTGGTGTCTTACCTTCAGCTAAGGCCAACAATTCTGCCTTACGAGCACGGCCGTGATAAGCAATATGTTGCTCATCTAGGTATGCTTTAATATCGGAAATCTTACTTGAACTTGTAATCTTTGCCATGTTTTCTCCTATTGCTGAAAATGCTCTTTTTTCAGATTGATGAGTTCTGTCATTAATGTAATCAGCGCGGCATCATCGTGCTGGTTTTTCGCGAGTGAAATCTTTTGCTGGAGGCTTTTCACCTGTTCCTCATAAGGCGCTTCTTCAATGATGACCCTCAGGTAATCCTTAACAGCCTCCATTTGAACATCCATGGAAGCAAAAGTCCGATCCATGGACATTAACTTCTGGTTGAGTTCAGGTTTTTGAACATAATCCATAAAGGCAGCCAGGTCAAAGTCACCTTCCCCATGTTCCTTTCGATAGGCATCATAGAGTAAATACAGTAGTTGATACTGCGGGTGAATAAACGAAAAATTTGGTTGTCGTTCGACCAATTCTTCCATGTTACGATTCTTAATCATCGCCATTAGCAAGCCCTCTTCGGCTAACTCAACTCGAGAAAGTTTAGCCCGTGGTGCTGCTTGCCAATCAACTGGCGCCATGTTGGCTGACTGGTTAAAATGCTCACCATGATCTGGTGCAACATCCGGGAATTGTTGGTCATCCCAACTAGAATTAACCGAACTGGCGGGGCCGTTGGCATTTGATGAAAAAACACCATTAGTAGGCACAGGATGACGACGTTGATAGTCTTCGAATTCGGAACGAAGAGCTTCCATAGAGGAGCCGTATTCTTCCGCCAGCTTTTGTAAAAAGTAATCCTGTTCAACGGGTGAGGCATCCGCTAAAATCGGCCAGACCTCTTTTAAAAAGTCGAGATACTGCGCTTGGTTTTGAAGATTCTTCCCCAACTTAGCAGCGTTAAACAAATATTCGGTTGGTGTCTGCGTCGACTGTTCCAAAGCCTGTTTCAAGGCTGGCAGTCCCAATTCGCGTCGAACCTCATCCGGATCACGGTTATCTGCTAAAGCAATCACACCAATCTCGACTTTTGGCGCCACCGTTTTGATAAGGGGAATCGACCGTTTCGCCGCCTTCTGACCCGCGGCATCGCCATCGTACACCAAGATAATCCGTTCAGTTAGCTTGGCCAAACTACGAACGTGGTCTTCCGTCAAAGCCGTTCCCATCGTGGCAACGGCACCTTCAGCCCCAGCCATAGCGGCCGAGATAACGTCCATAAATCCTTCAAAGATCATCGCCGGTTGGCCTGCGCGAATCGGTCCCTTTGCCAAATCAAGGTTATAAAGCAGCTTCCCCTTGTTAAAGAAGGGCGACTCCGGAGAATTCATGTACTTCGCTGGATTATCCGGGTCAAGGGAACGACCAGAAAAACCAACAACCTGACCTCGTTCGTTTTTAATTGGCCAAACCACTCGATTATTAAACCGGTCGCGAACAAGTTCCCCATCGCGTTCAAGGAACAGCTCGGCTGCCTTCATGGTTGGTTCATCTACGTCGTGTTCCCGGGCATAGGACAGTAAGACATTATTGCTAGGTACAAAGCCTAATCCGTATTTTTTTATTGTTTCTTCATCTAATTCACGCTCTTTGAGCAAGTAACGAAGAGCCTGTTCGCCTGCAGTGGTATTGAGCAAAATATGCGTATACAATTTTTGGGCGGCGTTGTAGAGCTCATAAATCCTTTGGAATTTTTCCTGCCTTGCCGATGGCTTCCCTTGATATTTCGCTAAGCCGGTAATTCCCTCTTCTTCGGCTAATTTTAAAATTGCTTGAGGATAGGTATACCCTTCTTTTTCCATTAAGAAAGAAAAAGCAGTGCCGGATCTCCCACAAGAAAAGCAATGAAAAACCTGCTTCTTATCGTCGACGAAAAACGAGGGACGGCGGTCTTCGTGGAAGGGGCACGAGCCGTTCCATTCACGACCGCGTTTCACCAATTCCGTATACTGAGAGACCAAATCAACCAAATTGGTCTGTGCACGAACTTCATCAATGACTTGCTGCGGGATTCGTTCTGCCATGGCCCCTCCTTTGCTTTTTTGGGCGCATTCCACCCGTAAATTCTGTCAAACGTCTATTTACTATTATACGAGAACACCCTAGCCCCTGTCAAAAGTCATCAACGCTACTCTGACTATCCATCTCTAAAAAAGAACTTTTTTGGTCTGGTTGTAAATAAAAATATTCCGAATATTCATAACAAGACCAACGATGGCCTGCTACAATGCAAGTGAGGTTTTCAACAACTGAAAACTTCATCAGGTTGAGTGACTCTCCCACTCAGCACCTCCTTTCTTTAAGTCTTGCTCATCAATCCGATGAGCATCACACCTCCTTTCCACTAACAGCGCTTGTCCACTTCGGCAGGCGTTGTTTTTGTCATCAAAAAACACCATGCTTGCACATGATGTTTTTGAAGTGATTAAAGAATGGTAATGAGTAAGCCACCCAAAACAAGGATAATCGCACCACCAATTCGGTTCCCCATTTGAGCAAAGGCAATCAAGCCCATCCGATCAGAGGCAGACAAAACAGCAACGTTTCCAGTACCACCCATTGAGTTGTTAATCATTCCACCAGCAATGGCTGATTCGACAGGATACAGTCCGAAGAGCTTTCCAAGCAAGCCACCGGCAATACCAATGGTCACAACCGAAATCAACGAACAAAGAACCAGCTGCCAAGTAACCGTCTGAAGCAACTTGTTCATATCAACAAGAGCCAAACCGATTCCAGCTAAAAGAGCAGGAGTCGTTGCCGAAGTAATCATACCACCAAACATGGCCGCAGATTCTTCATAAAACTTCGGTACCAAATTAAAGGCTTTTGCCAAAATAACTAACAAAATCATGAAGGCAAAGGCGTTGATTGATGGAATGAAGTGGAAGAGAATGTTTCCCATGATGTAGAAGGAAAGCGCCACCATCATACCGTTCAACAATTGTTTGTTATTCATTGTTGGCGCGGCTGATTGCTTTCCACCAACCTGTTCATCGGTCTTCAGCAAGGCACCGTGCCCATTCATTTTAGAATGAGTAGTGAACTTAACCAATAGCGATGAGCCAATGATGGCCAGCAAGTTGGCAATCACCACTGCTGGGAACAATTGATTCAAAATATCCCCAGCTGATTGATGGAGGGCTGAAGCATAGGAGGCCGAAAGCGGAACGATTCCGGCACCAATACCACCCGCCATCATTGGAAATGCCACGTATAGAGCCGCATGCTTGAACGAAAAGCCAAGGGCCATTCCAGACAATGAAACGACGAAGAAAGTAATAATCATCGCACCAAAGGCAACCGGCAAGAAACGCACCGCAGACTTCAGCAAGAGGTCCCGGTCCATCTTCAAGATGGCAGAACAAATCAAGGCAACAATATAGAATTCAAGAAAGTTATCGTTTGAGATAAAAGTCTTAATGTTGACGACTGCTGCATGGGGCACCACACCCATGGCGGTCAAAGCAGAACCAGCCACAACAGCAAGTGCTGAACCCCCACCCAAGTAGGACTTTAAAATCGGCGTATTGTTTCCCACATAGAAGAAAACGCCCCCTAAGATAACGAGGGCAAACAAAGCACCACCGATGTTTTCTGGCAAGGCATTGATGGTCATCACCGCAACCAAAAGTAACAACATCATGATAAAGAAAACACCACCAATGTTCGTCACTTGAATTTTTTCATTCATTTTCGCTAGTAGGCCAGCGCTTTTTTCTGAAGAATTCTCAGACATGTCACACTCCTTTAATTTTCGTTTGATGTATAAAAAATACTTGGCTAGTATAACATCTCAATTAAGAAAATAAAGCAGACATTTTTTCAAAAGTGTAGTTTTATGAGGCAAAACAATAAAAAAGCCACCCGAATGGGTGACTTTTTTATTTTAAGTGATTTTATTGAATTATTAAGAAAACTTAGCCCCAAATGGTAACCAAGAAACCGGCGATAACCAAGACAAGGGCACCACCGATACGGTTACCCATCTGAGCAAAGGCGATCAAGTTCATCCGGTTGGCTGCTGACAAAACAGCAACGTTTCCAGTTCCACCCATTGAGTTGTTGGCCATACCAGCTGCAACAGCTGATTCGACAGGGTAGAATCCAAAGAGCTTTCCAAGGAATCCACCAACAACCGTAACGGAAATAACTGAAACAACAACACAGATTGCCAATGGCAATGAGAACGTTGAGATCAACTGTGTCAAGTCAAGCAAAGCAAGACCAACACCAGCAAGCAAAGCGTGCGTCATCGTCTTAACGATCATCTGTCCAAACATAACAGAAGATTCTTCGTAATATGCTGGAACAATTCCCAAGGCCTTGATGATGATGGCAAGCAAAATCAAGAAAGCAAAGACGTTGATTTGAGGGACCAACTTATTCAGGATGGTACCAACCATGAAGAATGAGAAGGACGTCATCATACCAACAAGCAACTGCTGAACGTTCAAATCAGGAATCTTAATTCCTTCAGAGTTGGCGTCGCCAGTTTCACGCATTAACTGACCGTTTCCGTTCAACTTTGAGTTACCTTCAGTAAAGCGAGTCAACAAACCGGCTCCGATGATAACCAGCAAGTTCGACATAACCAATGGTGGAAAGAGCTGTGACAAAATAGTACCTGAAGATGCATGCATCGTCGACGCATAAATCTTTGACAATGGTACGATTCCGGCACCAACACCTCCGGCCATCATTGGGAAGGTCACGAAGAGTGACGTGTGTGAGAACTTCATACCCAACAACATTCCAACACCACCAACGATGAAGAAAGTAATTATCAACGTCAAGAAGGCAACTGGCAAGAAACGCACCGCAGCCTTCAAGACCATTTTCCGGTCCATCTTAAAGATGGCGGAAATAATCAATGAAACGATATAGAAGTCCAAAAAGTCAGAAGTTGAAATAAAGGACTTTACCGTCACAATCGTAGCGTGTGGCACCACACCAGTTCCTGCCAAGATGGCTCCACCAATCGTGGCGAAAACAGATCCACCACCAAGGTAAGACTTAAAGATTGGCAAGTGAGAACCAAGGTAGTACAAGATACCACCCATGGTTACAAGTACAAACAAAGCGCCAATCATTGTGTTTGGCAAGACCTTCATTCGCAAAACAAGAACGAGAAGGATCAACATGATGATGAACGCAACACCACCAATTCCATCAACGTTCCATTTATTTTCTAATTTCGACCAGAACCCCTTCTGGTTCGAAGCGTTTTCATTCATGATTTTTTGCTCCTCAAATACAAAATTCTATAATTCAATCACTAAAATAGTTTACCACTTCTTGTGACGATTTACATTAAGAATTTTATAAAAATAGCGTTAAATTCGTCAGGTTTTTCTAAATGTGGCAAATGCCCGGTATGGGGAATAACAGCCAATTGGTCTGCCTCCCCCATCATGGCCTTAAAATCGTCATAGTAATGACTTTTCCAGAGTGGCGACTCTTCTCCAGCAACGAATAGAAAGGGTTTGCTCAAATCATAAATATTTTCTCGCCAGTCGGCCAAAACGTGATCTTTTAGCAAAGGTAGAGCCAAATCGAAGTTAAAAGGCGCCTTATTCTTCTCAATTTGCAAGTTATCTTTTAAACTTTGTGAGACGGGCGAAACGGTCAATCGCTGTTGAAAGAATGTGCTAACCATCACAGGAAAGGTATTCCAATTCATGCCAAGGATTCCAGCCGACCATTCGTTATCATTGACAAGTTTGGGGGATTCATCAATAATCACCACTTTCGCAATGCGCTTTTCACCAAAAAGGGATAGATAGGCCCAGGACGCGGCACCGCCCATTGAATGGCCAACTAAAACAAGCTCGTTTAAATCCAAAAGTTCAAATAGTTCATGCAGGTCAGCCGCCAGCCGACCGATGCGTAGGTTTTTAGATGTTCGCTCGGACCGCCCGTGGGAACGCCAATCCATCGTGACCACCCGGTATCCTTTGCCTTGCAGTAGCTTTATTTGGTTTTCCCATTCTGCTTGAATGCCTGAAAAGCCTGAAAGTAAAACGACCGTCTGGCCCTCTCCAGCACGGTCTTCGTAATTAATGGACACGCCATCGCTTGTCTTAAAAAATGACATCTTGTCTTCCTCACTTTTTCGAAAATATCTGAATTAAATTAGTCCCATTAACCGTGCAACAAAGGCGGTTAAAATCAAATAATCCGCCGCACCACCAATTGATAGATGCCTTGAAATAAACGTTTGATCAAGATGACTTAAAAAAGTCATCCCGGCACTCGTTTGTGCCCCACCTAATTTTTGAAAATCAGCAACCCACGCAATCATTTCTTGATTAATCGCTGGATCGCCGGCACGCTTGACCAAAGTCGAGTCCGTAATAGCCGCTGCAATGGCCATGAGTGTGTCTAACAAGCGTTCATTGGTTGTCCCTTCACTCTTTCGAAGTGCAGGCAACGCGACGTCCGATAGAGGCACTAATCCTTCATATACTTCCCCACGCACGCCGGCTAAACGGTACTTTTGATATTGCACTTGACCAGCGGTTAATTCTTGACTACTTCTATCCGCGACTTTTTCATTTTCCAAAAGTAAATGTGCACCCATGGCAGACACTGCTTTTTGCACGAAAGACAGCGTCGTGCTTTTTTGATCCTGAGTACAGTAGCCATAAGCCGCAATTAAAATTCCGAGAGTAAAGATGGCGCCTTTGTGGGTGTTCACCCCATTGGTTGCGACCTTCATGGCTTGTTCAGCCGCCAAACCGGCTGGTCGAATTAACGCTAACAATTCGGTCAGTTGTTCCTTTTTAAAGGTACGACCAGCCGTAATACACTCTTTAAAATATGGTTGGAGGGCTAGCGAAGAATCAATAAAGGTATCAACGTCCATATCATCATGAGCTCCCATGGAAACGGGATCAACTAATCCCGGCTTGGGGTTGGTCACAACCTCTGCCAAACAGGCAAAAGTCGCCGCTTCAACAACCGACCGTTCGTCCCAGTACGGGAGAAAGGGGTCCTGAACAAAGTACTGTTCATAGGCATGGTTAACAGCCTGACGTAATTCATCAAATGAATGCCGCCCGGCTTTGGCACAGGCCTTGGCGTTCTCATCACAAACAAAGCAACGTCGTGCCTCGAAACCGAGTTCCTGCCGCGATAATTGGTACCCTTCCGCTTCTTTTGCCATGACATCTGAATCGAAGAAACGTCCCAAAGGAAAAGATTCTTCAAAACGAATGGCCACTTGCTTGACACTGTTAATGTCTTTTGACACCACAACAAAACCTTCTGGACCAGTAGGACGACTAATGTCTAGTTCAATGCTTTGAATGGGCCAACCGTTTAATGAAGCAAGCAAGATACGCCAGCCAGCGTTAAAGAATTGCTGAATCTTTGCTGAATTTTTAACGTTGCCTGGTAAATTTAATTTAACCGCCACAATGGTCGCTCTTGGAAAGTCATTTTCCAGCTTTGTCTGCTTAGCAGAACGCCATTCCCGGTTATCCAGGACCTGCTCAAGGCTTACTTCGGGCCCGTTTTTAAATACATCCACTGTTTCCATGTTTTTCTCCGTTTGCTTCAGGTTCACTTTTAATATAGCAAAGATCGACCAATTTTTTGATAAGAAATGAGAAAGCTATGTACACGGGGAAAAGCCCCCGTTTGTTTCATATAAAAAGGACCAGTTCACACTGGCCCATTTTTAATAGTGATTAGTCCTTCACTTGCTTGATAACATCAATCAATGAACCATCACGGTATTCTGCCAAAGCAACAACACGATCAGTGAATTGCAATGGTTCTGCCTTACCAACAAGCTTTTCAGCCTTTTGTTGCAATTCTTCGATAGTGAAGATAGGCAAACCTGGCACCTTAGACAATGAATCAATCAAGTCCTTGCGCTTAGGGTTGATGGCAATACCAAGTTCAGTAACCACAACGTCGATTGAATCACCAGGAGTGATAACCGTCGTTACATCAGGAACAATCGTTGCGATACGTCCACGAACCAATGGTGCAGAGATGATTGTCAACTTTGCAGTAGCGGCATCTTGGTGCCCACCAATGGCACCACGGATAACACCGTCAGAACCAGACATAACGTTAACGTTGAACTTCGTATCGATTTCCAAAGCAGACAAAATGGCAACATCCAACTTGTCAACCATGGCACCCTTGTTTGCAGGATCAGCATACCATGAAGCATCGATTTCTTGCTGGTTAGCGTCGTTCTTCATTGAAGAAGCGGCACCCTTATCAAAGTCTTGCACATCCATGATGCGGCTAACAAGGCCTTCATTCAACAAATCAACCGTTGGCTTTGTGATTCCACCAAGGGCAAAGGATGCCTTGATTTGGTTTTCAATCATTGCCTTACGCAAGAAACGCGTAACAGCCAAGGCAGCCCCACCAGAACCAGTCTGGAATGAGAAGCCTTGCTTAAAGTATGGTGAGTGGACGATAACGTCGTTAACCATTTGCGCAATTTGCAATTCTTTAGGGTCCTTCGTGAAACGAGTGGCACCAGAACCAATCTTGTCAGGATCTCCAACCTTATCAACCTTCACAACGTAGTCAACTTGCGTTTGCTTGATTGAAGCAGGTGTGTTTGGGTATGGCATCAAGCTGTCCGTCAACAAGACAACCTTGTTTGCGTATTGGGCATCGATTAAAGCGTAACCCAATGAACCAAAGGCAGCATCACCATTCATACCGTTGGCGTTACCCATTTCGTCGGCGTTTGGTACACCCAAGAAGGCAACGTCAATCTTTACCTTACCTTCTTCAATGGCACGTGCACGGCCACCGTGAGAACGGAAGATAACTGGGTTCTTCAAGGCACCGTGAGAAACAGCGTCACCCAATGAACCACGCATACCTGATGACGTAATGTTTGTGACAACACCCTTTTGGATGGCTTCAACAACAATATCGTTCATCACGTTTGTTAATGATGAAGGCGCCAAAGTCAAATCTTTGTAACCTGCATCGATAATTTCACGCATCACCATGTTGAAGACAAAATCACCTTCACGGAAGTGGTGGTGGAATGAGATGGTCATGCCATCTTTAAGCGTTTCTGAAACAACCTTCTTGACTGATTCAACAACCTTTGAAGGTCCAACTTGTGCCGTCACCTTAGGAGCAACACGTTGGATTTCAGGGTTACCAAAGTCGGTCGTCTTGAAACCTTCGTACTTATAATCGTTTAAAATTTGGTCCGGAATCTCCCGGTTGACTTTATTCTCCAATGTAATTTCCCTCCGCATCAATCAGGTTATTAGCCTTTGCCAACATCATCACGCGCTCAGCACGCAAAACAACAGGGCGGTCAACCATTTGACCGTTCATGGCGATAACACCAGAACCCTTACGCTTAGCTTCTTCAATAGCAGCCATCACGTTTTGGGCGTTCAAGATTTCCTTTTGAGTTGGTGCGTAAACCTTGTTAACCGGTGCGATTTGGCGAGGGTTAATCAATGACTTACCATCAAATCCAAGTTGGTGAATCAACTTTGTTTCACGGATAAAGCCTTCTTCGTCGTCCAAGTTCGTGAAGACCGTATCGAAGGCGGCAATCTTAGCAGCACGAGCGGCGTGCAAGATGGCGTTACGAGCGTAAAGCAATTCTTGACCGTCAGGGTAACGGTGCGTCTTCATATCAGTCGTGTAATCTTCGGCTGACAACGCAATACCAATCATACGATCAGAAGCTGAGGCGATTTCATAAGCGTTCACAACACCCATGGCTGATTCGATGGCAGCCATCAAGTGAGTTGAACCAACTTCGCGGCCGAATTCCTTTTCGGCAGCTTCAACCAAGTTTTCCAATTCATGAATCATGTCAGCGTTTTCCGTCTTTGGCAAACGAATAACATCGATACCGGCCTTAACCATGGCCTTGATATCGTTTTCGTAGAAAGGTGTGTCCAAACCGTTGATACGAACAACCAATTCGGCGTTTCCATAATCAAAAGTCTGCAATGCTTCGTATACCAAGTAACGAGCAGAATCCTTCTCGTTCATGTTAACAGCATCTTCCAAATCAAACATGATTGAGTCGACACCGAAGATACCAGCATCCTTAATCAAACCTGGGTTGTTACCAGGCACGAACATCATTGTTCGGCGTAAACGTTCGTCTGCAGCCATTAGAGCACCTCCCAGTTTGGTTGATCTTTCAAGTCCAAGGCACGTTGAGCGGCCGTGATAGCACGGGCCTTGATAACGGGTGTCAAAGCACCCTTATCAACAACCTTCACTGATGCGTTTTCGATGTCGTAGGCATCCAAAACTGACTTGATGGTTGCCTTGATGTCGTTACCAAATTGCTTGGCAACGTCTGACGTCAAGTCAAACTCAATTCCATTTGTACCCTGACTAAGTACGATTTGGAGATCAGAAGATTCCAGCGTACCGGCCATGGCCGTTTGCTTAATTTCCATTGATTTTCTGTCCTTTCGAAATACGATCCTGTAATTCGGTTTTCTTATCCTTGATAAAGGCAAAAGTCGTTTCCGGTACCAAATTGGTCAATTGATCAATCTGGTCGGCTTTGATATCTGCCCGGACTTCGGTCGCCGAAACCACGTCTTGCCCGCTACCCTGGGTCAAGCGTGGAATTTCCACGACCTGAACTTCCGGTGGCAGGATGGTCTTTAGGGTCTCATTGTAAAGTGCGGTAGTGTGCGACTTGGGTTCAGTGCCCAAGTAACGCTTTTGAATGCCCAAAGGCTTTGCCAATTGTTCTTTAAAGAGCGTGGCATCCAAAGCGGTTTGATACTTAATCGCAGTATCTTGATTCTTAATAAAGTAGGCGGGGAAGGACAAATAGGAAACCATGTAGTCGCCACCGTTTTCAACGGCAACGTTCTTCAAGTCCTTTGTTCCCTCTCGAACCAACATGGTACGTTCGGCCGTCGTAAAGAGCGAAACGTCCTGATTGACAACAAAGACATACACCCAGTCGTTTTCCTTAGCAGCTTGTTCGACGAGATAACGATGTCCCTTAGTAAAGGGGTTAGCATTCATCACAATGGCAGCTACCGTCTTAGCATCTGCCGGCTTTTTTTCCAGCGATGCACGGTAGGTCTCAATGTTTGGCGTCCCCTTCTCGAGAATCAAGCCGTAATCCGTCTTTGCTAACGTGTGGAAACCAACGTGTTCAAATGATGCTTGGTACTGAGGCTTTGTAAATACAAAAATTTGGAAGTGTCCAGCCTCAGCCAAATCCATTTCCAAGGCGGAAACAACTTGGTTGAAACGAGCACCAGAAGCCCCGGACCCATCATCCGAAACAGCGATGTACTTAATGGTCTTTCCAGCAATTGAACCAGTTCCGACTAACTGACCCTGATCATCAAAGAGACCAATGGTTTGGTCAATTGCTTGCACTTCCTGATCGGAAAAAACCGAAATCCCTTTTTCCATCAAAAAGTTCTCCCACTGCTTTTTTACATTGGGATTGAACAAATAGAGGTCTTTAATCTGATCAGCCATCGTTAAGCCTTCTTTGCGTAGTCCATTACTGCCTTAGTGACGGCGTCAACAACACCATCATCAAAGACTGAAGGCACAATCTTATCAGCAGCGACATTGTCAACTAATCCTGCCAAACCTTGTGCAACGTTAACTTGCAAATCCATGTCAACATGCTTCAAACCGGATTGGAGCAATCCCTTGAACAAACCTGGGAAAGCCAAAATGTTGTTGACTTGGTTTGGCCATTGCGATGAACCGGTCGCCGTGACAACAGCACCCGCTTCATGTGCATCGTCTGGTGAGATTTCAGGCACAGGGTTAGCCAAGGCAAAGACGATTGGTGAATCGGCCATGCGCTTTACTTGGTCCTTCGACAAAACATTGGCATCAGACAAACCGATGAAGGCGTCTTGACCATCAATAACGTCATCCAAAGTCTTTCCATCAGCCTGTACAACTTGATCAGCCAATTCTGTTTGGAAGTGGTTATAAGACTTGTCACCCGCACGAACGACACCGTTGATGTCAACCAGGGTAATATGCTTGATACCCGCAGCAATCAGCAAGTTGGTTGTGGCAACACCACCAGCACCAACACCGTTCATGACAACCTTCAAGTCTTCCAACTTCTTACCAACAACCTTAGCGGCGTTAATCAAACCAGCCAAAACAACAATGGCAGTTCCCGTTTGATCATCGTGGTAGACTGGCAAATCAAGATCTTCAGACAAACGACGCTCGATTTCAAAACACTGTGGTGCGGCGATGTCTTCCAAGTGAATACCAGCAAATGAAGGTGCCATCGTTTCAATAGTCTTCACAATGTCATCAACAGACACTTGGTTCAATGCCATCGGAATGGCATCAACGCCGGCAAAGGACTTGTAAATCAATGCCTTCCCTTCAACGATTGGCAAACCGGCACCAGGACCAACGTTTCCCAGACCAAGAACAGCCGTTCCATCCGTAATCACCGGAATCAACTTTCCAGACATCGTATACTTTGCCTTGTCTTCAGGATGTGCTTCGATATCCTTTGATAAGCCTGCAACACCTGGCGTATAAGCCTTCCCCAAATCTGAGGGTGTCTTAATATCGAAAGTTCCTTGAACTTCCAAAACACCAGTGTGTTCTTCGTGCAACTTCTGCACATCGTTCATGTCAACCATATGACCTCCTTGATTCACCATAAAAGTGATACTAGAATCATTGTAAAACGTTCCCCATGTGAAGTAAAGATTTTTTGGCAATTTTTTTATAAAAACCAACAAAAAATCTTTTATTTTTAATTTTTAAAATGATTGGATTTTTTTGAATCAGGTCATAAATAAGAAATAATAGGAAAAAATTGTAAAAATATTCAAAAATAGTGTAAAATATATTTAACTGATTCTGTTTATTGAGTACTTTTTTACTTTATTACAGAACATTATTAATAAATTGATAAAGAGGACAATATGCCAGCAACAGATCCAGGATTACTTGCACAAATTTCAGAAGATTATTATTTGAACAAACTTTCCTTTGGTGAAATTTCTGAAAAGTATCAAGTTTCTCGCTATCTCATTAATAAGTACTTAACCGAAGCGGTGAAGACAGGGGTAGTTAAAATTGAAATTGCATCAACTGCTTCTAGAAATTCGCAGTTAGAACAGGTTTTCAAGGAAAAGTTTCCGGAAACGTCTTGTTACATCATTCAAGACGATACGACCGCAACCGCCACTGAAGAATTATTATCAAATTATTCTGCAAACTTTGTCATTAAACACCTTGAGAAGGATCCACACATCGTCGGAATGACATGGGGTGAAACCATGTATTCCCTGATTGATGCCATCACCTCAAATCCTTTGGACCAGGTTAAATTTACACAGTTTGTTGGAGAAAACATGAAGTATAACTCCACTGCTGGATCTGTTCGCATCGTCGAACGTGCTGCTAAAAAAGTCGCAGGTGAATTTTTGACTTTGCCAGCGCCCCTTTACCTTTCAGATGATACCATTCGTAATGGCCTTTACGAGGCAGCTTCGATTAAACGGACGCTCGATGTGGCCAAGCAAATGGATACCATCTTAACTGGTTTGGGAACAATTGCTTCCCTTGAATCCATTGCAATCTGGAATCAAAATCTGAACCTTCTGTTCCCTGATGTGCGCCTCGGCGAAGTGGCCGGCATGGTCTACGGCCGTCCCTATGACATCAATGGTAACATTTTAAATACCGAGTCAGATAAAACCGTGGGTCTTTCCCTAAACACCATTCTGGGCGTTAAAAAACGAATCGGTGTTGTCCGGTCGAAGTCCAAGGCAAGCGCTGCCATCGGTGCATTGCGTGGCAAGCTATTAACCGATTTAATCATGTCCGAATCACTCGCTTACCGTATTTTAAATCAAGAAGAAGGCATTTAAAAAGCTCCTCGCCAGCTGATGGCGAGGAGCTTTTTTATTATTGATCAACAGAGACTGCCTTTGTCATTATTTGAAGTCCAAAACCAATCATCAAACCAGCGATGGCAAACAAAATCCAGGAAAAACCTTCTGAGGCGAGCGGCACGTGCGCCTGATACCAACCAATGTGTTGACTGCCATTTGCCGTGTAGGTAACAAAACCGTTCAACATTTTCGCAAACGGCACTTGGGTTAACCCATCACCAATCGATCCAATGAGCGTCAAGCCAATGGCCCAGTTAAAGAGCACGGTTGTCCGACCAATCCAGGGTGAAACAAGGTTCAAGAAAATGAGGATAATGGCCACTGGATACATGATTAGGAGAACCGGTACTGCCCACTCAATGATTTTATCCAAACCAAGTAGGGCCACTAGGAAGGCAATGCCGACTGCTAAAGCCAACCAACGTTCGTACGAGACTTTTTTAAAGGCACGGTGAAAGTCGTGGGCAAAGGACGACGACTCCCCCATTGCCGTTGTAAAGACCGCCACGGGACCCATCACGGCCAGAAAAACTTGTCCAAAAGAACCAAAGTAGTTCGTCATGATTTGAGTTAGCGCAATGGCCCCGTTCAAGGAAAGACTTTCCTTTCCAAGCGAAGTCGTTCCTAACATAATCAGCCCGACGTATACGAGCGACAAACCAATCAAGGCCCAAGTCCCCGTCTTCACGATGATCTTCGCCACGTGGGCGGGTTTACGGTAACCCATGTTTTCGATGGCGTGAACGATGGCCACACCCAGAACTAGGGAGGCCAAGGCATCGACTGTGTTATAACCCTCAATTGCAGAGGACAGAATCGGCGTTGACCGGTAAGCCGTCGTAACGTGCTGATGAAGATCCCCCATCGGCCATACTAAAGCAAGAATGAAGACAACAGCCAACAAAATCAAAAAGGCCGGGTTCAAGTACTTACCAATGACTGACGTGATGGCGTCAGCTTTCAGACAAGCCCAATAGACAAGAACAAAGTAAATAAATGAAAAAATCACCAAGCCAAGCTGTTGGCTACCTGCTGGCAACCAGTTTTCCAGAGAAAATGAATAAGCAACGGTAGCCGTACGCGGAGCCACAACCAGAGGCCCCAGGCAAAAGTGCAACACAACAACAAAAAAGGTAGAGACTCGCGGACCGAGGGGCTTTATCAAATCAAAAACAGAACTCGAGCGAGTCACGCCAAGTGCCACTAAGGCCAACAGTGGTAACAAGACGGCCGACAAGATAAAGCCAAAAGTCGCTTGTCCCCATGCAGCACCAGCTAATTGTCCAAGGTGAACCGGGAAAATCAAATTTCCCGCGCCAAAAAACATACCAAAAATTAATGACACCATCAGTAGGTTCTGGCGCCAAGTTAACTTTTTTTCCATTTGCGACTCTCCAATTTAATTAATCGTGGTCAAAGTTTACTCACAGTTAACCATTGTACCTTTTTTTCTGACTTTGCGCCATGACTATTGGTAGAAAAGCTAACGTCATTAAGGAAGCTTTTCATTTCAAATTCTGCTATGCTAGGAGCACGAGGTAAGAAAATGAACCATTATCAAAACGCTGATCTCGCCTTTGTTGTCGAAGGTCGTCAAGCAATGGATCGAGCCATCGCAGCCAGTCGTAACAGTCAGACGAATAAACGCTTTGTTCACGTGGCGATTTTGGAAAGAACAAGTGATGACTATCTATTCGTCATTGAATCCACAGGGAAAAGAGGCGTGATACGGCGCCCCTTCCAAGAATTCATCAACGAACATCAGCAGGCCATTGCCATCTACCGTTCTAAAAAAGTGCTTCAACACCCTGAAAAAATTATCCAGATGGCTAAAACACAACTTGGCCAACCATACAACCATGGCTTTTTCGAAAAGGGCCCGGGACTGTACTGTTCACAACTGGTGCTCAAATGTTTTGAAAAGGAAAACCTTTTTCATGAAGAGCCGCTGTCATTCGGTCCTGAGGGAACCGTCCTTCCCCATTGGATTCATTACTATCAAAAATTAGGCAAAGACATTCCGCAAAATGAAAAAGGATCATCACCAAATAGTCTGATTGCCTCTAACCAACTAAAACTCATTGACGCCATCTAAAAAAACCTGCCTTCCGGCAGGCTTTTTTAGATTGTTTTTGCATACTCATTGAGTTTAGTCAAAGAAAAGCCCAACCAGTCACCAATTGACGATTCAACAATTGGTGTTCGCTTCTTCCCCTCTGCCTTAAACCGATCATAGAGTTCAGGATTTTTATCTAGTGAGATTTCCTGGTAAGGAACTTTACGCGTCTTCAGATAAAGTTTCGTTGCCGCGCATTCAGCACAGGTCTTTCGCGTGTATATTTTAATCATCAACCATTACCTCACCGTAATTAACTTTTCTCCACTTTTAATGAAGCAGATGACTTTTTCATGATTTAACAAAAAAGGAGCGCCCGCTCCTTTTTATTAACCCTTAATGATTTTTTCAATGGCAGACAATTCATCAGACGTAAAATCAAGGTTCTTCGTGAATTCTAGATTATCCGATAAGTGGTCAACAGAAGAAGTTCCAATCACTACAGAAGCCACTCGTTTGTCCTGCAATAGCCAAGCCAAAGACATTTGTGACAATGTCTGGTTACGATTTTTGGCCATATCGTTCAAGGCGTTTAACTTGTGAACCAAAGCTTCTCGGCCATTATCAAAGAGGAAACCGTTGGTCTTGTGAATTGGAAAGTCCTCAGGGATTCCCTTCAGGTAACGATCCGTCAACAAGCCTTCCGCCAATGGCCCATAGGCAAACAAGCCAGAATGATGCTCATCCAGAATGTCCAACAAACCAGATTCCTTTTCTTGCTGGTTCAATAGGTTATAAGAAACTTGATTACCAATAAAGGGCGTTCCCAATTCTTTGAAGATTTCGGCAATGGCCTTTGTTTGCTCTGCTGTATAGTTAGATACGCCAACGTAAAGCGCCTTTCCCTGCTTTACCAAGTGATCCAAAGCACGGGCCGTTTCTTCCAAGTTAGTATTTGGATCAAAACGGTGGGCGTAGAAAATATCCACATAGTCCAAGTTCATCTTTTGAAGGGAGGTATCAAGGGCGTTAATCAAGGTCTTTCGGCCGGAAAACTCGCCCATTGGTCCAGGCCACATGTGGTAACCAGCCTTGGTCGTAATTACCAATTCATTTCGATAAGGCTTCAAGTCAGACTTGTAAACTTGGCCAAACGTCTCTTCAGCGGTTCCGTTGTTCGGACCGTAATTGAAAGCGTTGTCAAAAGAGAAAATACCTGAGTCAAAAGCCTTCAAAATGACTTTTCGAGAATTTTCAAGAGGCATTGTATCCCCAAGATTACGCCAAAGGCCAAAGGAAACGGCCGGCACAATCAATCCTGAATCCGACACGCGTCGGTAAGGCAATTTCTCGTAACGATCTTCTGCTGCTTGGTAAACCATTTCGTTTTCCTCCTATAAAATCCGTTCAAGTTCTGCTGCAATTTTCTGGTGATCAGCCACACCCGGATGATGGGGCCGCGTGCTAATCTGCCAGGGACTGGTATCCACCACCGTGAAACAATCAAAGCGACTCGCTTCCGCCATAAAAATGTCTTTAAAGCGCCCGTTCCAGGGCGTCAATAAATAAAAATGAGCTTGGTGGAAACGTTTCACCAATTCGAGTAAGTAGACACGCAGACCAAAGGCGAAGTCCTCTTCGCTGGCGCCGTAGTTGGCATCGTTTAAGCCGTAGGCCACGACCACCTGCTGACTGTGAACCCGCCGTCTGGCTACATCATCTCGCACTCGCCACAAGGCGTCAATGGCTTTTGGTTCCTGAAAAGGGGCCGAAGTCGTTAAACCAGTGCCACCATAGGCAATCCGGTTGAGTGGCTGTTTCTTGGCTCGGGCAACTATGGCCGGAAACGACTGACTAGGACGATGTTGATCATGGCTAGCTCCCATCATCGCCTCACCGGCAACGATAGAATCACCGACAAAAGTCAAATAGGGCGTCGCCTCTTTATCTTCATCATTCGGTAGTGTACTCGTTAGTTGGACAGCACCAGTCACTCGAATTGATTGAACAACTAGCCCACTCTGCCAAAAAGCAACTTGTCCCGTTGCCCATTGATCGAGAACGAGCTCGACATCGTGTTGACCGGCTGGTAAATCAATGGTGAGTTCTTCTCCATCAGACGAATATGTTTGTTGGTCAGAGCCATCGACATTTAGCGTCCAGCGCATGTCAGGATATTCCTGTCCAAAGGAAAGGAGAAGCTGTCCCCCCTGCCCTTCATAATGAAAAGCAAAGTAAGCACCGTATTGCGAACAAAGCACGCCGTCGCCATCGGGATTTTTGGACCATTCAGGCGAAGCGAGGGTCAGTAGTGATTCTTCTTCCACGACTAGCCCTCCTTCTCCTCTTTCGGTTTTAAGACCTTAGCCAGCGACTTTTGTTCGATGACCTGCTTCAACCCTTCTGCAAAGAGGGAAGCGACCGAAATGACTTGGAGCTTTGGGAATTGCTTTTCTTCTGGAATTGCAACCGTATCTGAAACAAAGAGATGGTCTAAATCGGAATTTTGCAGGTTTTCTGACGCTTGTTCAGAAAAGACGCCGTGAGTTGCCAGGCCATCAATCTCAGCGGCACCAGCCTTCTTTAAGGCAGTGGCCGCTTTCATCATGGTTTGCCCGGTATCAACCATGTCGGCAACAATGATGGCATGCTTTCCCGCCACGTTTCCCGTCACACGAGCCGGTTGCTTGGGGTCACGGTTACCATCAATGATGGCCCATTGACTATTAATTTCGGTGGCCAACCGTTGCACTAATTTCAAAGTCGACGGACCGGAAGCCACACAAACAACTTCTTGTCCAACTAAGCCAGCCTTTTCTAAAAAGTCAACTTGTGCCGGTAAAGCAATCAAGTGGTCAACTGGGATGTCGAAGAACCCTTGCAGTTGTGGCGTGTGCAGATCCATCGTCATCACGCGCTTAATCCCCTGACTCTCCAGCATGTCAGCGACTAGGCGGGCAACGATTGGTTCGCGGGAACGGGTTTTACGATCCGAACGGGCATAGCCCATGTAGGGAATGACCACGTTAATCGATTTAGCCGACGTCCGTTTCGCCGCATCAATAAAAATCATCAATTTCATGAAATTTTGATTGACTGGATCGGCGATGGGCGCAATCACATAAACATCGATTCCTCGCACTGAATCAACAATTCGTTCATAAATTTCATGGTCAGCAAAGGTCCGAATTTCAACTGGTGATAGTGGAACACCAAGTTGTTCCGCCACCTTTGTCGAAAGGGCGGTGTTAATACCTAAATCAAAAAGACGAAATTTTGGGTTAGCAGTCATGGTTAGCTCCAGGTGAATTTATTCAATATCATTGGGTAGCAGCTGCCTGCCACCCCACTATCTTCATTATACTAAATTTTATTGGTCAACTGGCATAAAATCCAAAGGACTTAGTTCGGCCATGCCAATCATGGGATCAATTCCCTCAGCAAGATGAGCCGCTGTTAGCGTGTCTTCTGGCAAGAACTTTTTGGAAGACACTGGCTTTTTTTCAACTGGCGTTTGGTCAGAAGCGTGTTCAATTTTGACCTTGGCTGAATCCGAAAGATCATGGGGCACTTCTTGTGAAAGGCCGGCATTCAGCGCTTTTGCTGTTTTCTTTTGAGGGGGAGCACTCTCTATCGCGTTCCCATTCGCTCCTGAATCCAGGTCGGCCAAGAGATGGGTCTGTCGGTGAGGCACCTCGTGCTCGGCCGCGTATTGGTAAGCATCGTAATCACCGACCATCACCAACGCCTCTTTGGCTCGCGTAATCGCCGTGTAAATCAAATTCTGATTCAGCATAATTTTAAACTGCGAGGTCAGCACTAAAATGACCAGCTTAAATTCGTTTCCCTGTGCCTTATGAATCGTTGTTGCATAGGCCAAAGTCAGTTGATTTAAGGTTTTTGGCGTATACCATACCTCTTGTCCGGCGAAATCGACGACCAATGCATCGGCCTTGCCCGCACCGTCTGATTGGTTGTGAATGGCCACGACTTCTCCCATATCACCGTTGTAAATATCGCGTTCCGTATCGTTTTCGAGCTGTAGGACTTTATCCCCTAAACGAAAGACCGTGTCCCCATACTGGAGTGTCTTCTGTCCGGGCTCAACGGGGTTAAAGAGGTCTTGTGCAATCTGGTTTAAAGACCTCACCCCGGCCGCCGTTTTATACATTGGCGCCAATATTTGTACTTGATCAGCGGTAAAGCCTTTTTTAATCGCCGATTGTAAGACCTGCCCAACGGCAGACGGAACCTGACTTGCGTTAGTCAGAAAAGTCGACCGGTCCCGCTTCTTGTCCTGAAAGTCCGAGGGTAACTGGCCATCATTAATCGATGCGGCTAATGTCGAAATCGAAGAACCCTTCCCCTGCCGGTAAATATGTTCGAGCGCAACGTGAGCCACCTGCTGACTGTGTATCAAATCAAACAAGACATTGCCGGGTCCCACGGAAGGGAGCTGATCTGCATCCCCAACCAACACGACGTGCATCGTCTTTGGAATTGCCGAAAAGAGCGCAGCGGCCAGGGAAATATCTAACATAGACGCCTCATCGATAATTAAGAGTCCCCCACTCAACGGGTTGTCAGCATCAAATTCGGCATCATCCCCCTCCGAAATACCCAGGAGACGGTGGATGGTTGTCGCTTCATAACCAGTGATTTCCGTCATTCGTTTAGCAGCTCGACCAGTCGGTGATGCCAAACGGACTCGGTGTTCCTTCAGCCACTCTTGATTCTGCCCTTGTTGTTCGGCTTGGGAACGCACCAGCGCTTCCCAGGTCTTAACCAGCGTTTTGGTGACGGTTGTTTTCCCGGTGCCTGGTCCTCCCGTCAAAACAAAGAGTTGACTCGACAACGCTTGCTTTACGGCAGCTTCTTGAACATTATCAAGGGTTAACCGCCCTGGCAGAACAAAACCATCGTCAATGCTTTGTTGGGTAAACTGAACGTCGGATTTTTTTTGAAACAGTTCCTGTATCTTATTGGACACCGTCTGCTCCGCTAACGCTAATTCTCGGGGTTGGTAGCTATCATGATCAAAAACCAAACGTCCCTCTGCGACAAGCGCACCTAAAGCCTGATCAATGATCTCAGCTGGATTGGTTACGTCATGTCCAATTAAGGACCAGCTGGCGTTTTTCGCCTGTTCGATTGTCAGAAAAGTGTGCCCATGGGCAAAGCAAGCATTTTGAATGGCCGCAAAGACCGCTGCTTTGATTCGTTCCTTCGAATCGAGTGTATAACCCGCCTGTTGAGCAATGGCATCGACTTTTTTGAAAGGCAAGCCTTCCATTTCATAGACGAGTCGGTAGGGATCGTCCTGCAAGATATTCTGGGCCTCTTCCCCATAACGATCAAACAGCTTGCCAGCTAAATCAGCAGAAAGACCGACCTTGTGTCCAAGGACAAAAAGGCGCTCCAAACCCATGTTGTTTTGCAGGGTTTCAACCAAATTGTCAGCTACTTTTGGCTTAACCAAACCCTGTAAGACCTTGGGATCGGCCAAAATTTTATCGAGGGCCTCGGCCCCTAAAGCATCCACAATTTTTTGAGCGGTTTTCTTGCCAACTCCTGCAAAATCACCGGAGGAAAAGAAGGCGACCAGCCCCTTTTCATCGGTTGCCACTTGATTTTCATAGCGAGCAGCCTGAAACTGTTGGCCGTAGCGGGGATGGGTCACTAGTTGACCAAAAAAGGCATAGGTAGAACCAGGCTTCACGGATGCAAAGGTCCCGGTAACAATCAGTTCGTCTTCATCCCAATCAAAGTCATCCGATTCAACTTGGACGGAAAGAATTTTGAAATAGGAATCCTTGGCTGCAAAAATCACATTTTGCAAGACGCCCTTTACTTGATTGTCCTCAGAAATCGTTCGTGCCATGTTTCCTTACTCTTTTTACATATGTACGGTACGAAAATCGCACCAGATGATTAAATCGTAGTTGAGGCGTCCTGCGCCTTCCCCAAATAATCCGTTTGATTCCACTGCACTAACTGAAATTGGTGATCAGCGGTCGTTTTAATCGTTGTTGTCGATGTGTTCGACAGTCCACCTAATTCTTCACGAATGTCTGCACGATTAACACCGAGCAAGTTCGACATTCCAAAGGTTAGGATTAATCCGTGGGCCACAATCAAGACTGAGTCGTCCGGATAGTCTTGAGCAATCTGTTCAATTAACCGGCGAAAGCGTTGAACCGCCTTCACGTATCCTTCTCCGTGGAAGCCCTCGCCATCAAAGTCTTCTAGATGGTTGCGGTAGGTATCAAAGGCCTCCGGGTAAAGACGAGCGACCTCCTCTTTCTTCATTCCTTCCCAATCGCCTAGGCCAACCTCGACAATGTTGGAGTGCAGGGAAAGTTTCGGTTCACCTGGCAACTGTCGCACGATGGTTTGGGCCGTCTTTTGTGCCCGTGGCAGTGGTGAAGCAAAGGCCCGGTGAATGTCTTTATTCTTTAAAAAAGTCGCGACTTTATCCATGTCTTCATATGAAGTCGGCAAGAGGGGGGAATCCCCATGGGCCCCTTGGAAACGCTTCTCCAGGTTCCACTCTGTTTGACCATGTCGTACAAAATAAAAAGTCGTCATGCTACCTGCTCCAAGACCTGTCGGTCAACCATCTCATTCAAAAAGAAAGTCATTAATTTTTCGATTTCTTTTGCATCAGCGCGTTTTGTCACATCAACTGGTCCACCAGCCGCACCAACCGTTTCAATCTTCATGCCCCCCAAGTCCTTCTTAAAGACAACCTTTAGACTAATTGCCTGGTCGAGTGCTTGCTCCGGTTGAAGCGACCGCTTCAAAATATAGGCACCGGCGTTATTAGTCACAAAACCCAAATCAATTAGGGTGAACTTCTTAATCGATGAGCTAATTTGAAAATTACCAACACCATTTACTGCTACTTTTGTTTGGAAAGCCATGGTTTTCTCCTCCATCGTCTGTTTAAAAATAAAAAGTCAAACTAGTGACGCAAACCCTTTGGATAAAAATTCTTTAGTTGACCATTCACATACTTCGCCCAGCCAACTCCGTTACCCCCGGCCGTCATCAAAACAAAGCCCTTTTTTAAATCGGCCTTTGTCGAAAGCGCCTCACCATGGGTATAGGCCGTCCACTGCCGTTCATCATCGATGGCAAAAGACTGAGCGACTTGGCTGGGGTGAATGGCTAACGCCAAGGCATGGTCTGGTTCAAAACGTTTTTTCTTGAATGTTCCGAGACACAGCCCGGCACGCAAAATCTTAATCCGACCGAAAGCTGGACAGTTATCCGGCAGCAAGAAAACCCGATCACCAAAAGTGATTAAGCGTTCTTCAGAAAAGGCCAAGCCGGGAACCGTTTCAGCCAAAAAGTCGTTTAGCAAAGCACTTTCTTCAGCTGATAGATGGCTCGGTTTTTGTACGTTCACCTTTTTACCAGCATCGGCATCGTCGGCCTTTTTCAGCTTCGCCACGAAGTGCCCTTCACCAGGTAAATCTTGCGGCCAAAGTCGTGCGGTTAACGCCAAGTCTGGATTACCATCTGCCCATTCAGGACGACCATCAGCAATGCCCGATCCCGCGACTTTATCGATTGGAAGCAGGGCCATTTCGGGATAGCGATCGAGTAGCCAGGCAATGATCTGTTCGTCTTCTTCGGGGGCAAAGGTACACGTTGAATACACTAAAACCCCACCTGGTCGAAGCATTTTCACGGCGTTCTCAAGTATCGCTTCGGAACGCTCCGCACACTCGCGTGGATAATCCTCTGACCAATAAGTAATCGCCTCGGGATCCTTACGAAACATCCCCTCCCCTGAACAGGGAGAATCAAGTAACACACGGTCAAAGTAGGCAGGCAATTGCTCGGCCAAGTCCCTTGAGTCGGCCGAGGAAACAATGGCATTGGCAACGCCAAACCGTTCGATATTTTCTGACAGGATCTTCGCCCTTCCAAAGAAAATTTCGTTCGTCCAAAGCAACCCCTGTCCATTCATTTGCGCAGCCAACTGAGTAGACTTGCCACCGGGAGCCGCCGCCAAATCTAAAACACGCTCCCCTGGTTGGGCTGACAAAACTTCTGCCACGAACTGAGCAGAGGGTTCTTGGGAATAGACAAGACCAGTTGTATGGTCGATTCCTCGACCAAGAACCTGACCAAAATAACCATCGCGTGACCACGGAATCGGCTGGTCTTTTTCTAAATCAACTAAGGTCTGACTCTCTTTTAGTGGATTTACTCGAAAGCCCTTATGGACTGGGCCTGACAAGGCCTCAAAAAAAGGCCCGCTTTCGTTTCCGAGCAGGTCTTGATATTTTGCGATGAAAGCCTTTGGTAGTGCCATGCTTACCTCGTTTTGAGACTGTGTCTCTTACAAATACTTTGCGTCTTCAACTGGATCCTGAGAAGTCAGAATCTTTGGTCCGTCCTTCGTGATGGCCAAAGTATGCTCATATTGAGCTGACCATGAACCGTCAGCCGTTCGAACCGTCCAACCGTCTTCGGGGGTTTCGTCCGTCGTCACTTCCCAGCCGCCCATGTTGATCATGGGTTCGATGGTAATCGTCATCCCTTCCTTTAAGCGGAGCCCATGCCCTGCTTTTCCAAAGTGGGGGATGGCTGGGTCTTCGTGCATCGTTGGGCCGACACCGTGTCCGATGTACTGGCGAACGTCGCCATAGCCCATCTCGTCCTCGGCATACTTTTGAATGGCCGCCCCAATGTCACCCACACGGTTACCAACAACTGCCTGGTCAATCCCCAAGTAAAGCGATTTTTTAGCGACGTCCATTAGCTTTTGAACTTCGGGTGATACTTCGCCGACGGCATAAGACCAAGCGGAGTCCGAAACAGCACCATCTAATCCAACAACAGTGTCAACTTTGACCAAATCCCCGTTTTTCAACTTCAAGCCCTTGCGAGGCAATCCGTGGGCCACTTCATTATTAACCGAAACCGTTACCGCGTACTTAAACCCTTCGAACCCGATTTGTAAAGGAACGCCACCGTGGTCCTCGATATATGCCTTACACTTTGTTTCAATCTCCCAGGTATCGATACCGGGCTTGATCAAATCGCGAAGCATGTGATGCATTCCGGCAATGATGGCACTGGATTTGCGCATAGCTTCAATTTCACGTGGTGATTTCAAACTAATCATGAATGTCCCTTTCTCATTTTTAAAGTACTTTCATTATAACATTGTTGGTCCTTCTTGTCCTTTGTGAACGGTCGGTACCCATCCTAAAAAAGAATGGTTATTTATCGGCTGTTCAATTGACTTTTCTAAAGTCGCACCCCATAATATGGGATAAGAATATAAAAGGAGTGTGTCTGACATGAAGAACTTTTTACTTGGTGTTTCATTGTTTGGTAACGCCGCTTTGGCTTACCTTTTGTTGAAGGATGATGACCGCGTCGCTGATTTTAAGGAAAAGGCAAACGATGTTGCCGGTTCTGGCAAGTCTAAGGCTCAGGAATTCGTTGGCTATGGTAAGCAAAAGGCCGCCGATTTGACTGAAGTTGGTAAGGGCAAGGCGCAAGAAGCAAAGGGTAAGTTTGCTCAACTGAAGGGCAAGGCTGCTGCTAAGAAGGATGACGCAGAACACTCATTGGACGAGCAATTGGCCGATTTGGAAGAACGCGCCACTGAAGCAAACAACGGTGTTGCTGACTAAAGCAATTAAAAAAGAGGCCATCAGGCCTCTTTTTTTGTGTCAACATATTGCTTTCTATCACCAATTGAATAACCAGTGACGGTAATAGCCCCAACGAGTGGTCTGTTCCATCATTTCTTGATTGCTTAATGGTAAATCGTGAACTTCTTTTGAAACAGTCGGTAAATAACTTGCCTTCAGTTCAGGTGACAGCCAGCGGACGGTTTCATCATCACTTAACGATTGACTGTTTTGACGAGCAACGTGTGCAAAGGACAAAGAACTGACCTTTGTCGCTTTTTTAACCCAGTAGGTCCGTGCTTCTTTAGCGACGAGCTGAACCCTGCCCGTCTTGGACCAGGCGTTTTTTGTTTGACCAGACACCTTCGTGTTTTTTGCCACCGTGATGGGCTGCTGCTCATTGAGGACTTGATTCACCGCATCCAAGGTCACTTGGTACCGTTCCTTTGAGTCCGTGTACTTGCCAGCCCCGGAAACAACCGTAATAAATTCGTGCCCATTTTGATCTTTAATTAAGCCGGTCAGTCCCCCACCAGAACTTGGTGTCGAACCCGTCTTCAATCCTTCAACCGTCAAGTTGTTCGGGTTGTTCAGCTTCCCCTTAATTTCTTGATCAAACTTACCACCTTCAGTCAGCTTAATCTTGGTGGCAGCCTCGTTAGCATTTGGACGGTAAACCAATCCGACTTTGTCGTAGTATTTTCGTACATCGGGGTCGGCGCTGACAATCTGATAAGCCAAAACAGCCAAATCCTTGGGTGTTGCTTGGTTTTCAGCAGTGGCGCTTGCGGACTTCACTCGGTAGTCAAAGGCATCATCATTCACTTGCCCGGCAGCATTGTACCAGTCACTGTTGGTCAAACCTAGTTTCTTTGCCCAACGCTGTAGGAATTCCTGTTGCGTTTCGGACTTTTTCTTAGCAAAGTCGGCTAAGGCCAAGGAGGCATCGTTGGCCGAAGTGGTAAACATAGCGTCAAACAGTTCTTTGACGGTCAAAGTCTCGCCGTTATGGACTTCGAGGTGAGCGTACATCGCATTGTCTTTGTCCGACCAGTCAGAGGACTGGGTCACCTTCACGGGGGTGTTCCAATCGTAGTCACCCTTTTTAATTGCCTGTAAAACAGCATAGGCCGTCAACATTTTACTTTGCGAAGCAATGCCAACCTTTTGATTAGCATTTTTCTGCCCCAAAATTTGGCCCGTCGAAGCGTCAATGACCAAGGCCGAGCGAGCGTTCACTTTTAAGGCGACAGGCGAACCATCGACTTTGTGACCAGAAGCAACAACTTGATTACGATTATTCCAATAGGCAAGCCCCGCATAACAGCCAATCACCAGTAGAATGACGGCTAATAGCGAAAAAAGCAAACGCCACCAAAAGCGACGCTGCTCCTTATTTTCTTTATCATGTGGGTGGAGTGAGGAAAAACGCATTTTGAATGATGTTTTTCGCTCAAAAGGATGTTTTACATGCATGATTCAATCATTCTAATTTATTAATGAGTACCAAACAAGCGATCACCAGCATCGCCCAATCCAGGCACAATGTAGCCATCGTCGTTCAAGCCTTCGTCAATTGAAGCCGTCACAATTGGCACGTCAGGATGTGCTTTTTGAACAGCAGCCAACCCTTCCGGTGAAGAAACCAGAGTGATTAACTTAATTTGGGTCGCTCCCCGCTTCTTCAAGGCAGCAATTCCGTCGATTGCTGAACCACCAGTTGCCAACATTGGGTCAACCAAAAGTACCTCTCGTTGTTCAATGTCGTCTGGCAACTTAACGAAGTATTCAACCGGTTCCAAGGTCTCTTCATCACGATACATCCCAATGTGGCCGACCTTGGCAGCTGGAATCAACTGCAAAATGCCATCAACCATTCCCAAACCGGCACGCAAAATCGGCACAACCGCCAACTTCTTACCCGCCAAGGACTTAGACTCAGTCTTTTGAATGGGGGTTTCCACTTCAACCGTTTCAACCGGCAAATCGCGGGAAGCCTCATAGGTCAATAACATCGCTAACTCATCAACAAGGGCACGAAAGTCCTTTGTTCCCACCTCTTTGTTTCGGATCATCGTCAACTTATGTTGCACCAACGGGTGCTTCACTTCAGTAATCTCAGCCACAGGTTTGTACCTCCATTTTCTACTAACTCTAAGTGTAGCAAAAAATACCGACTTTGTTCGTAAAAATATTCGCTGTAAATTAGACAATCGTGACAATTGTCTTTAGGGAGCAACTTCGCTATAATAAGAAATATTCGGCATCCATAGTTTAACGGGATAAAACGGGGACCTCCTAAGTCTTTGCTCCCAGTTCGAGTCTGGGTGGATGCATGGTATAACGTTGGTATACCAACGTTTACGCACTATTTGATACAATCAATAAAAAACACCCCCATCTCCATCACGAGACGAGGGTGTTTTTTTAGCATGAACGTATCAAGCCACTTTCACTAAAGCTTTGGCAAGCGCTTCAACAACACCCGCCCAATTGCAGCCACCAAGAGACCGTTTACCAAGAACTCAAAAACAAAGTTAAGGGCTAAGATACCGGCCAACCAAAGAAAAAGATTTTCCTTCGGAATGCCATAGCCACTATATGGCATTAAGGTCAGTGACAACCAAGAAAGAAAAATCACCATGAAGGTGTTGATGAAAGCCGCTAATGCCCCCATCGTAAAGAGAAACCAGACCGGCTTTTCGCGGTCAATGAAAAAACGTTTGGCCAAATAGCCAATGATGACCCCCACCAACAAACGGGGTACAAAGGCCACCAAGGGGTTTGAAAATAGAAGCGCGCCAAAAGTTCCGGGGTGTGTTAGCGCATGTAACCAGGAATACGTCGCCCAGAAAAAGGCCACCACGAAACCTGATCGTGGTCCTAAGGCAACGCCGGCAAGGGCAGCAGTCGCCGGTAAGATAACGGCAGAGGCCCCGACAACCACAGCACCAAGCGGCACATACCCTAGGAAGGGTACCATCGATTGCAACAAGATGATGGCCACAAACATGGTGGTAGCAACGAAAAGTTGGTTTTTTTGCTTTGATTTCATTTCAAATACTCCTCATCATTAAAAAATGACACAAGCGTCATTTTTATAGTATAACGAGTTAAAAAAAAGCTGTCAACTTCTTGCCACAAATGGGCATGAAAACAGCTTCTCTGATTTCCCTATTTAATTAAAATTGCAAAAGCAAACGGTTCAAGCGTGGTGCGTAAATATCGCCGAAGCGAACAAAGTGCATCAAAATATAGTAGAACTCATACCATTTGAAGCGCTCTTCATAACCTTCGTCCAAAGGATAGGCTTTCTCATAAGCGTCATAAAAGGATTGGTTAAAGCCAGGAAAGACTTTGGAAACCGCCAAATCATATTCACGGTCACCATAGAAGGCGTTGGGATCGATAAAGACCGGTTGTCCCGAAGCATCAAACATAAAATTGCCCGCCCACAAATCGCCGTGCAATAACGAGGGCTGAACGTTTTTCACGTGCTCATCTGCTAAAATCGTCTTTTTCAAATTTTCAAAATGGTCACCACGTTGGGTCAGCCAGAACGCCTTCTTAATGGCTTGCTTCATCAATGGTTCGAGTCGTTGATGTACGAAGAAATCACCCCAGGAATCATTCCAAGTATTATCTTTTGGCACAAAGTCGTATGGATTCGATACGTCGAAACCAAAGCGGTCACCATGCGCTTGGTGTAAAACAGCGAGCGCACGCCCTAAATCACCCTGTTTGGCCGGACCAGAGGGGACCCATGACAAAAGTAAGTAAGCAAAGCCCCGTGTCTCCCCTTGTTTAATTACTTTTGGCACCGTCACATATTGCCCTAATGCCTTCAAAGAAGCAACTTCGGCGTCAAAGAAATGACGATCATGATCTGGTTGTACCTTTAAAAAGTAGCGATCAGAACCTGAATAAAGTGAAAACGCCATGTTAACATCCCCACCCGAAACAGCCTTCAAATCGTGTGGATTCTGTAAATTTAATCGCGACAAAAAGTCTTGATCAATGACATTCGAATCAGCTGATGACAGCATAGAATAACCTCCTAAAATCAATAAAAAACAGCCCCCGTTATGACACGGAAGCTGTTTTTGAGCAAATAAGGGCCTCAAGTTGAACAAGTTCATCAAGTACGAATTGACTGAGTTGTCTTTCCATCTGGCCCTCCTATCGTTAATTCCACTTTACCACAGAACAAAAGAGAAGGGGCTTATTTTATAAAATAAATTTTGTGAAGCATCGTCAATTAACCGTTCACACGACCCAACTGACGATTATCCTTCAAATGTCTTTCCGCACGTTCAAAAATATCAGCAATTGGTGCCGCTGTAATTTGACCGTTTTCATAAACCGTTTCCAGCAAATCTTTGCCAGCTGTCTGTTGTGGAACGGTTTGTAATTGACCATTTTCATCCACAATGACTTTTAGTAAGCCAGCCTTGGAAGCCTTTGTCGGATCCGTTTTCGGTTGCTTTTTAATGGCCAAGTCCGCCCCATCGCTCGTGTGGGCGTAAGCTGCCTTAATCGCAAAACGTTCCGTATCACGGGTAAAGCCTTCTTGAAGTAGTCCACCGCCGGAACCGACAACCAGGTTGTCCGTCGACCAACCGCGATCAATTAACGCTTCATAGAGTTTGATAATCGTATCGGCCTTCATTCCGTCACCTTGAATCAAGCCGACGTTATGTCGAAGAACCTTATAACCCTTGTCGTTAACTTCGGTGCCAAAGATGTCAGCCAAAATATCAAGCACGGCCAAATCCATGGTAATGGGGTCGCCAGAATCAGGACGAAGGACAACGCGTCCCTCACGCTCCTGAATCCGCTTCACCATTTCTGGTGACCCCACCACGTGTTTCACGAAGTTAAAGGTGTCATATGAATCAATGACAATGGAGACTGGTGCATCATCTGGTGTTCGGTCCAACTGGGCGTTCAAATAATCAAATTCACCCTGGCCAGAACCATAGGCCGTCGCTACGGAATGCTCCGTTGCCCAAATCGACAAAGCCCGTCCCTCTTGCCCGTAGACTTTAGCAAAGTAATTAGAGGCCGCTAGGTTATCAGACCCGCGAAAATGCAACAAGTGTGCTGCACCACCACGTTCACCAGATTCAAGCGAGGTCGCACCACGCAGGCCAAAGTCATTGACCATTAGTGGCAGCGAATCCACCGACCCGGTCTTTTCAACAAGGGGCAACAACCGCTTTTTAATGTAGAGGGAGTTCGTTGCAATGGTCGTTGGATACCAAACATGCATCAAGACCACTTCTAAAGCATTGAGCGACGTTGCAAACCAATCTTCGGTCGACTCGATGGTGAAGAGGGCCGTCCCCGTTGGCACTTCCATCCCCTCTGGCAAGGCCTTGATTCGCACTGGGAAGTAGCCCAAGTCACGAACCTTTTCCCAAACAGAACGGTTGAAATAAGCCTTCGTGCCAAAGGTCTCTTCAGCAACTTTTTCGGCTTCATCAATCATCTCAGTCGTAATTTGACTTTGAAAATAATCGTGCAAAATCATGGAAAGACCAAACCAAGAGATGGTTGGGTACTTTCCGCCGACACGGGCTTCCCCATATGAATAAAGTTTGTTAATGTTTTGCGGATACTGTAAATGGTGCGTTAATTTATAAGCATCAGTAGCTAGAATCAAATTCATGGTCATCATTCCCCCTCGATGGCTGCTTCTGTGTGGTTGAGATGGTTTGGTCTGCTTTTGGCTTCTCTTTTAACTGTCCAAGTTAGAATGGCAATCAGGGAATTGATAATGTAATAGCTATACTTACCAACGTTTGCAAAATTGCCTTGAATTAATGCTTTCCCCAAATTGGCAACGTTGTAGACCGACCAAATATACCACTGATCCTTGATGCGGAAAATATTTAGGATATCCGCTGTCAAAGCCAGGGCAAAAGTCGTGGATGAGAACCAATACATCGCATCCAATCCCCAACCAGAAAAACGAAAGGCAAAGGCGTTTAACCCGAAGGAAACGGTAATGGATAGCAAAATCAACCCAATCAGGATGAAAGGCTTCACCCGTCCCACTCGCTGGTATCGACTCCACGTTTTGGTAGGCAGCCAATTCGTGACCATTGAAATCGGGTAGGTTAAAAAGGCTCCAACGTTCCCGTTGAAAAAGTCAACAACGCCAGCTACCACAACGTTAATCCAAGAAATCGTGTTGCCAAGCGCCTTTTGCTTGGCAATAAAGCGGGTTGACAGAATCGAAGCCACGGCGGAGGCGGTGGCAAACAGCCCGAGTAGCGGCAACCTGGTAAAGGCGTTTGACTCGCCATGAAAGAACCAGGAGGCCGATAAGGGTTTTGACCAATAGTGTAGGACGAGTGACGTCCCTAAGACAATGACAACACCCAGAATATCAAAATAGTCGACCCTCAAAAAAAATTGGAAGAATCGACTCTGACGGATGTTATTGGCAGTTTTTGAAAGCATGATGGCTTTGCTCCTCTTTGTTTTTTTACAGAGCCGCAGATGGCACAAACGCTCTGGTGAGTCCTTTCTCATTCAACGAATCATTAGGACTTGCGTTCATTATAACTGACTGACCGACTTTTTGCTAGACAAAGACCTTTTTCAACAAAAAAGCCCACCACCCTGTCTGGATGATGAGCTTTTGATTCATGTCATTTCTCTTACTTCTTTTTCTTGCCAAGCAAGGACTTAACCACCGCAATGATGGATGGTAACAAAGTCACGAAGACAATCCCAAGAATAATCGCCGAGAAGTGGTTTGCAACGAAGGGAATGTTACCAAAGAGCGCACCCGCCCCGGTCATCAGAAATGACCAAGAGAAGGCCGCTAAGAGCGTGTATTCCATGAAACGTCGGAATGAGAAGGCCGAAAGACCAGCCACAAAGGGCATAAACGTTCGAATAATGGGAATGTAACGCCCCATGATGATGGCTGCCCCACCGTGCTTCTTGAAGAAGGCGTCCGCCTCTTCAATGTTCTTTGGTTTCACCAGTGAAGAGAAAGGCCTTCGTTGCAAAAGCGCCCGGCCCCCCTCTCGGGCAATGAAGTAATTCGTCGTATCACCGACAACCGCCGCGATAAAGAAGACAATCATGAAAACCCAATGATTCAAACCAGCCGCTTGACCAGCGGGGGTCATCGAAATCGCCCCGGCCGCAAAGAGCAGAGAATCGCCAGGCAAGAACGGTAGCACAACGGCCCCCGTCTCAACCAAAATAATGGCAAACAGAATCAAGTAAGTCCAAGCGCCGAAGTGCTGAACTAAACTGGCAATATGGTGATCAATATGCAAGATAAAGTTGATCAAAAAGGACATTCACGGTCTCCAATTCTAATTTTTAATTAGTATACGTGACGGGCATTAAACGAAAAGAAAACTATTCTTCTGAAACGGCCTTCTTTGGCTGGAAGTAGGAAACAATTCCAAAGGCCACCAACCAAACCGTCGCACCAATGGCGGGAACAACGGAAGAATCGTTGAAGAAGAGTGTGACATAGACAAAGATAAAGAAAATAACTGCCAATGGCACGAAGAACTTCGGCGCCTTTAACAAGAAGCCGTCAGGCATGTAGCTTGATGACTTGCGGTACTCCCAGTAGGCCCAGAGAATCATAATATAGATCATCAAGAAAAGATCCGTTGCTGCCGACGTCACGAAGACAAAGGCATCGTTAATGGCTGGAATTGATGAGATGACAGCAGATGAAACGGAAATCAATGATGAGAAGAGCAAGGCCTTAGATGGCAAGCCACGCGAAGATAACTTCGTAAATGGTTGCAAGAACTTAGCCCGTGATTCCTTGGCCAGTGAGTAGAAGTTACGTGAAGTTGAGAAAAGGATGGAGTTGAATGATGAGGCAGCGGCCGTCAACACAACAAAGTTGATGATGGCAGCGGCGCCTTTCAAGCCAACCAATTCAAAGACCATGACAAATGGTGATTGGTGTGCTGGAATCTGCTTCCATGGGTAAATCGTCATGATAACAAAAAGTGCACCCAGGTAGAAGAAGAGAACACGGAAAGGAATCTGGTTAATTGCCTTAGGCAAAATCTTACGTGGGTTCTTCGTTTCAGCAACCGTCATTCCGATGAATTCCATTCCAACGAAGGCAAACATCACCATCTGGAAGGAGTTAACAAAGTTTCCCCAACCATTTGGCACCAAACTAAAGTGGTTAAAGACGTTCCCAAATGAGACAGTACCGACTGGTGTTTGGAAATGCCCAAAGGCCATCATCAAACCAGTGACAATCAAGGCCAGAATGGCAATGACTTTAATCATTGAGAACCAAAATTCCATTTCACCGAAGAGGGAAACGGCAATCAAGTTTACCCCAGTCAAAGCAACCAAGAAAATGATCTGAATCAACCATTCCGGCATGCTTGGGAACCAGAACTGCACGTATTTTCCAATGGCCGTCAATTCAGCCATTCCAAAGAAAATCATCGTTAGCCAGTAGGACCAGCGAGCAAAGAAGCCCACCCGGTTACCAAGGTATTTCGTCATGTAAGCGATAAAAGTTGGCTGCGAGGGATCTTGATAGAGCATCTCGCCCATGGCACGCATCATGATAAACATCATGGCACCGATGATGGCATAGACGGCTAAGATACCAGGGCCGGCAAAGTGAATCGAGTTACCAGCACCCATGAAGAGTCCGGTTCCAATTGTTCCACCAATGGCAATCAACTGTACGTGGCGGTTTTGCAACCCCTTCGAGAGCTGTTGTTCCTCGATGTGCGTATTTTCTTGTGACATCGTACTTCCTTTCAAACATAGCAAGAAGACACCCAAACGTTTAGGTGTCTTCCTTCTATTCATTTAAACTTATGCGTTTTCGTCTGGACGTGAATAACGGGCCACGTCCTTTTCAATCAATGACTTAAAGGCTTCTGCAGGCATTGACTCGGTTTCTTGATGACCGTAACGACGAACCGTTACCGTACCGTTTTCTTGTTCCTGGTCTCCCAGCACAAGCGTGTACGGAATCTTCTTCGTTTGGGCATCACGAATCAAGTAACCCATCTTAGCTGATCGGTTGTCAATGTTGGCACGCAAGCCAGCCTTGGCCAAGTCTTGTTGAATCTTCTTGGCATAGGCGCCGTGCGCTTCGACGTTAACTGGAATGATCTGCACTTGCATTGGCGCTAACCAAGTTGGGAAAGCCCCCTTGTACATTTCAATCAAGTAAGCCGTAAACCGTTCCATCGTTCCAACGATTCCACGGTGGAGCATTACTGGACGGTGGTTATCTTGGCCGTCTTCGCCAACATAAGTCAAGTTAAACCGTTCTGGCAACAAGAAGTCCAATTGAATCGTTGACAAAGTTTCTTCCCCACCGAGGGCTGTCTTCGTCTGGACATCCAACTTAGGACCGTAGAAGGCAGCTTCCCCTGGCGCTTCGAAGTAATCCAAGCCCATGTCATCCATGGCCCGCTTCAACTGCGCTTGGGACTTTTCCCACATCTCATCATCGTCAAAATACTTTTGCGTATTCTCAGGATCACGATATGACAAACGGAAACGGTAGTCCGTGATGTTAAAGTCATCGTAGACTTCCATCATCATGGCCAAAATGGACTTAAATTCCTCTTCCAATTGTTCTTGGGCAACGAAAGTGTGGCCGTCGTTCAACGTCATTTCGCGAACACGGGACAAACCAGTCAAGGCACCGGACTTTTCGTAACGGTGCATCATGCCCAATTCGGCCACACGCATTGGCAAGTCACGGTATGAACGTGGCTTATGCTGGTAAACCGCAATGTGTGAAGGACAGTTCATTGGTCGCAATTCGAGGAATTCGCCATCGCCCATGTCCATTGGTGGGAACATGTCTTCACGGTAGTGGTCCCAGTGACCAGACGTCTTATAAAGATTCAAATTTGACAAAACTGGCGTATAAACGTGCAAGTAATCGTTGGCCAATTCCTTGTCAACGATGTAACGCTCGATTTGGCGACGGATGGTTGCACCATTTGGCAACCAGACGGGCAAACCAGAGCCGACTTTTTGACTCGTAAAGAAGAGGTCCAAGTCGCGACCAATGTTTCGGTGGTCACGTTCCTTAGCTTCCGCACGACGTTGCAAGTCTTCCTCAAGCGCTTCAGCCGTCCAGAAAGCTGTTCCGTAAATACGTTGCATCACGGCCTTGTCAGAATCACCGCGCCAGTATGAACCAGCAACAGAAACCAACTTAAAATGCTTGATCCAACCGGTTGATGGAACCAAGCCACCCTTGTCCAATTCAACATGTTCACCCTGAACGGCAACGGTAATCTTTTCACCATCAGGCAAATCGTTAATCAACTCGACCTTGTATGGATCGTCCTTGAACATGTCCAAGGCCTCTTCCTTTGACACCTGGTGAGACAAGATTGGCAAATCTTCTTTGACAATCTTCTTCATCATGGCTTCAATTTCAGGAAAGTCATCAACGGAAACTTGCTTACCCGCACCGTTGTCGGTGTCGTAGTAAAAGCCGTTTTCAATGGCTGGTCCAACACCAAAGTGCATATCAGCAAACTTTGGCATCCGGCGCAATGCTTGTGCCAGCAAGTGAGCGGTAGAATGACGAAGAATTTGCAACCCTTCCTCATCCGACTTGGTAATCAAGGCAAAGTCACCAGAGGTGGTCATTGGATCATTCATCCCGACGTATGCCCCATTTAACTTTCCAGATACAGACTTCTTCGCCAATGACTTTGCAATTGATTCAGCAACTTCAATTGGCTTAACACCTTCTTCAAAGGACTTTTGCGCCCCATCAGGAAAGGTTAGTGTAATTTCTGCCATTTTACTACCTTCTTTCTTTTCTCTCTTGCTGACGTGAACCGTTATCGTTTAGGTGCTAAACGAAAAGCGCCCCTCCGTGCTTTAAAAACACGAAGGGACGCTAAACCGTGGTACCACCCATTTCTCTGAGCAAAACTCAGACTCAAGAAACGTTTAACGGTGTCACCCGGGCGAAGTTTCATTCCTTACTTCTCCGCCATTCCGAGGTAGTCCAGTACCTGCCGTTAGACCGACTCACACCAACCGTCGGCTCTCTTTGCTAACATCAACAAGTGAGGTTATCCCCATCAGCAATTTATTGTTCTTATTATTGCACACTTTACGACAAGTTACAAGAAATTACTTATTATCCTCTAAAACCTGGGCAAGTGCTTGGCGAGCCTTGTCATCGTGATCCAAAATCCCGTGATCATAAACGTTTTGTAAGGCTGCTACCTGTTCTTTTGATAATGCCATGTTCTTTCCTCCAAGTATTTGTGACCATTATATGCCAGCTACAGGTAAAATACCAGACAGGTAACCGATTTTTCAAGTTCCGACACACTTTTCTAGTATAATGGATAAAAACGATGCTTCAGGAGGCCACCATGGCAGAAACAAATTTAAAGGCACAAGTTATCTTTGCCACCATTACAGGTAATAATGAAGCGGTGGCAGATAACATCATTTCCATCCTAGAAGAACGAAACGTTCAAGTTAAGAAAAGCGAAATTTCACAAACAGAACCAGAAGAATTGGCTGATTACGATCTAGCCTTTTTAGTTCCCTATACTTATGATGAAGGCTCCCTACCTGACGAAGGCCTTGACTACTTCGATGATTTAGCCGACGTTGAACTTCCTGGGTTAACTTACGGTATTGCCGGGTCCGGCGACACCTTTTACGAAGGCTACTACTGCCTCGCCTTAGACAAGTTCGACAACCAAATGAAAAAGACCGGTGCCAAACGGGTTGCCGACCTCGTCCGGATTAACCTCTACCCTTCGCCAAAGGATAAAGAGCGCTTAGTTTCTCTAGTCGACGAAACCATCGCAGCCACTAAAAAATAAGCAAAGTAAAAAGTCGCATTGTCAGAAACCTGACTTTGCGACTTTTTTCAGATTATTCAGCCGTTGTATAAACAGCCAAAACATCCTCGTTATCTTCTAATTCATCGACCAGCTTATCCAACTTTTCACGGTCTTCGTCTGAAATACTCATTGGGTTTTGAGCAATCATCGTTACTTCGGCTTCAGCCAAATCGTAACCCGCTTCAGTCAAAGCAGCTTCAACAGCTTGGAAATCAGATGGAGCAGTGTAGATTTCGAAGGCTTCGTCTGACGTTTGCACGTCTTCTGCCCCCGCTTCCAAAGCGGCTTCCAAAATCGTGTCTTCATCCAAATCAGGATTTGCCTCACGATCGATGGCAAAGTAACCCTTGCGATCGAACTGGAAGGCAACAGAACCAGAAGTTCCAAGTGAACCACCGAAGTGCTTGAATGAGTTACGAACAGATGAAACTGTTCGGTTAATGTTGTCCGTTGAAGCTTCCACCAAAACGGCCACACCTGCAGTACCGTAACCTTCATAGGTTACTTCTTCGAACTTTGCGCCACCGGCACCGGAAGCCTTATCCAAAGCACGTTGGATGTTATCCTTTGGCATGTTAGCGGCCTTGGCCTTATCAACTACCAAACGGAGTGAAGCGTTCATTTCGGGATCAGCACCGCCAGCCTTTGCTGCAACATATAAGTCGTGCGCAAGCTTTTGGAAAATCTTTCCACGCTTAGCATCTTGGGCGTTTTTACGACCTTGAATGTTATGCCATTTACTATGTCCTGACATTGTGTCTTCTCCTTAAAATTTAAAAATCTTATACATTGTAACAAAGTTCGTTAAGTATTACTAGCGATTTAAGGAGAAAGATGTTTCATCTTGGAAAGGGGCATTTTTTATTTTATGACTCTCTTTTGCGAATCTGCCAACCGTCAGAAGGTTGGTCTTCCACAAAATGAGCTTCCAAAACCCTTGAAAAGAGAAAAATGGTTGAAAAAACAATGATACTGGCGGCCGTAACATCCGATAACCAATGAGCACCGTAGCGCACACGACTAAGTGCAGTTAAAATCGCAATGGTAACGGTTAGGATGACCAAATACTTCTGGGCTGTCCGCCAACTGCGGGGCAGCAGAAACGGTAGATAAAGAAGTAACCAACCCGACGTGGTGTGTCCTGATGGAAAGGAATAGTGCCCGTTCGAACCATTCGGATGGTACCAAGGAGTAAAACGACCCATGTCAGCATCCATTTGGAAAGGACGGTAACGGCCCCAGTGCAATTTCAGATCACCAATGATTAGACTGACAACGAAGACTAAGGCAATCCCCATAACGGCTGCCCGTAATAAGTACTGCCGCTCTTCTTCTGTACGGTTATCGATATACCGGTAAAAGATAATGGACAAGCCAAAAGTAATGAGCAATGACCAGATTAACTGACTCACACCAGGATTGGCCACTTGCTTCACTTCACCATTTAATAAAACGGCCAGCGTATAGGCAAAATAACCATTCAAACTGAGTAACAATTGGTTCATGGCTAAAATCAAGAAAAAGGTCGTTAAAACCCAACGGAGCGCACCCCGGTTTCTTGCAAAATAAGTGACCCAGGCGATAGTTTGAAAACAAACAAAAAGAACAATATTCGGCCCTCTCGTTCCGTAGTTTTGAAAGAACCAGCCCACGATGGAAGAGCGATCCATGAAGGTCGAACTAACCTCACGGTCAAAGAAGGTGGCAAAAAGCAAAATCAATCCAGCAACTAAATAAAAAATAATCAGGGCGAGACGTTCAGGTTTGCTGGTTTTAAAGTCAGGTGCACCTTTCAGGCGGGAAAAACTGTTTGGTGGTCGGTGGCTCATGGCTAGTCTCCTTTATATTGTTACCACCATTATATAATGCCCCAAAGGTGCTGCACAGACACCGCGCGGACCAATATGTATCATATCTCGACTTTTTTATTTTGTGGCTGGCTGCCTCCATTTTCATTCCCATCACGTTTAATTAAAATTTTCCTTGTCAGTTCTTCAGGCAAACGATATAATAGTGTATGTTTCATGCCGCTGTGGCGGAACTGGCAGACGCGTACCGTTCAGGTCGGTATGGAGATTTCTCCGTGCAGGTTCGATCCCTGTCAGCGGCATCAAGATATTTTGAATATGAAACAGAAAAGGCGTTTAGGACCTTGGTAAAACAACGTTCTAGACGCTTTTTTAATATTCTTTTTTCTTAACCTATGCAACAGCTACTTCCTTTTGTTATCCTTTACTCACTAGCATTTTATGACTAATTAGTTAAAAGGAGATGCAACATGCTTTCAAAAGAACAACGAGCCCATGAGCTAGCAATGATGATTACCAAATCATTCACGGACACATCCATGGAACTGGCTAAGAGTGACGCTGAAGATGCCGGTACCGCCAAAATGAACATTGACGAAAACACGTCCCTTGACTTGTATCTGGCAACCTACCAATCGGCTTTGGCTAAGCTCAACTTGGATTAACCAAACGTTTTCTGATCAACATGGCCATCATAGCCACTTTGCCGTTCACTACTGAATAAACCAGTAGTGAACGTTTTTTATTTTCACCGTTTTCTTACCGTTAAACGCCATGACCCCCACACTTCCCATAAATGCTAGATTTATAAAATTAACATCTTTTAATAAAAGTTAACAAGTGCTTTGTGCTGCTTGCGTCTCTTTCCAATCAAGACTATACTAGAAGCTGTTATTTAGAGCTTTTATCTTGAATGAATCTGATTAAAAAGAGGTATCGTTAGCATTATGAGTGATTATTGGCAGCACTTTATCTTTCTTCTTCCCATGGGTATTTTAGCCGGCATTGTATCAACAACGGCTGGACTGGCATCCTTGGTCTCCTATCCGGCACTGCTGGCAGTTGGCATTCCACCACTTTTTGCCAACGTTACGAACACGGCGGCCTTGGTAATGACTGGGCTGGGCGCCACGGTGTCGTCACGGAAGGACTTAGGCGAACATAAGAAGGAACTGATTAAGATCTTGCCCTTCACGCTTGCCGGTTCCGTTATCGGTGCTTGGCTCCTTTTATCGGCGCCAGCGGCAACTTTTGAAAAAGCTGTTTCCTTCTTTGTTCTGGTCGCCGGACTCCTTCTCATGTCCCAGGTCAATAAATCAAAGAATGCGGAAACAAACCTAACCCGTGAAGACTCCATTGAAAACGATAGCTCACACCCTGTGTATCGGACCTTTGTTTCCATTGGTATTCTCTTGGTTGGAATGTATTGTGGTTATTTTGGCGCAGCAGGTGGTGTGCTTCTTTTAGCTATCCTTTCCGCCACGACGACCATGCCCTTTGCTTCATACAATGCCCTGAAGAACTTATCACTGGGTGGCGCCAACTTAATTGCGACCATCATTTACATTTTTTCTTCTCATATCTATTGGAGTCTCGTTATTCCAATGGGCATTGGCCTCTTCATCGGGGGCTGGATTGGCCCACACATCGTCAAAATCATTCCCGAAAAGATTCTTAAAATTGCGATTTCGCTGGCAGCCATTGCCTTGGCCATTGATCTCTTCGTGAAGGCCTACTTCTAATGCCATATCAAAAAGACATCCAAACGGATGTCTTTTTTTAATGACGATTTTTAGTGAAAAAGTCTTGGAGCATCTGTGAAGAATTACGCTTTTCGTTCTCGCCATGGCTAGCTTTGACCAGTTGCCGCTTTCGCTCACCATGTTGGTGTTCTTCCTTTTGTTTAGCAGCCTCTTTACCAGGTGCAGATGACAGCGGCTTTGTGTCAACACTTGGATGGTCCGGCGACTTTTTACGTCGGGCCTCCTGCTGCTTCTTCTCCTTCTTCACTTGCTTAACCTTTTTCTTATCAACGGGCCAATCGAGATAAGTTAAGGAGCGTAGGAGTTCTTCTTGCCCACCGACTGCCTGCAGGCTCGACGGGTTGGGACCAAGAGACGGTTTCTTTAACCGAACATCGCTTTCTTTTTGCAGTGCTTGAATCTGATCGGGCAACGCTTGTAGAAAAGTCTGGAGCGCAGGATGGTGGCGATCATAACCAGCAGGCAACACCAAGTCATTGCTTTCCGGAATGACAACCGTTGCCTCCTCCTTCATGGCTTCCCTGTACTTCAAAGCAGCAAAAGTCGAGATGGGGCCGTAGCCAACAAATTCAAATCTCTTCGCTTTCACTGCCTTACGTTGTTCCTGAAGAAAAGGAATCACAGCTTCATCAAAGTATTCAGCACTCTTCAAAAAATCAATAGTCAAAAAAAGAACTGCTTGTGGTGATGGCTGCACAGCTTGAATTGGTAAATCCATCAATTGATAACGTGGTTCTGCCAAAATGACGCGCAGTGTTTTTGACGTCAACTGAGAAGGCTGTTGGCGATAGGCCACCAGATGATCATTGACTCGTTGGTCCCCTGAGACCAACTCACCATCGACCACTGGACTCACAGTAATTTTGTGAAAGGCAAATTGACCCGTTCCTGCTGAAAGCAACGCCACTCGGTAGCTGGCATAGCCTTCTGGTACGGTAAACGTTTCTTCAAAGACGTTTTGGTAGTGTTTTTGGATTACCTGCTTTTTTTCATCGTAAAAAACCCATGACAAATAGGCGTGCATCCGGTCTGAATTTGTAACAAAGAGTCGCGAGCGATAGGACTTGCCAGCCACCAACTGTGGCAATTGACCAATTCGTTTATTTTGAAAGTAATTGTCCGAATCCGTCCAAGAAACAATTCGTTGACCCGAAGGCAAAAAATCATTCTTGTACGTGACTTCATCTTCTTTTTTAAAGTCGAGGACCGCCCCTTGCAACTCGTCAAGCTGAGTTTGAGGCGTCCAATAAATTTGATATTGCATTAGTAGAACAACCCCCGCTCCTCTTGCCCTTGTTTTTGAATGGCTTCTTCGATGAAAGTCAGCATTTCCTTAATTTTTTCATCATGGTGACCCGGCACTTCCTGATGCCGAATCTTCGCCCCACGCTCATTGAAGTAAGTCAGTAATTCCCCTAGTGACCCACCATCATACTCATCAGCCAGCATGGTAAACAAATCGACGCGGGCTTTCGGCCAATCAACGTTAGCCAAAGAGGACCAAAGCTTCTCATCCAATTGCTGGCTATCTTGCAAATCCAATCGACCAGTCAACACTTGGCGAACATCTAAAGGCCAGTCGTAGTTTTCGCCCTGATGAGCAAGAGCCCCGTTTTGCGTAAAGCGTCCGATATTGATAATCGGCTTGGCAATGACGATGTGCTGACTTTGACAGCGACCAGCATAATACATCGCGGGATATGAACCCATTGAGTAGCCAACAAAGATGGTATCGGCTGCTTCCTGTTTCAAAGTCATCTGCGCTTCGTTAATCCGAGCAATCACCAAGTTTTCAAAAGCCTGACTCCCAACCATAAAGGCCCCGCCAGCTGCCCGAGTATCCGTGAAGAGTAAGTATGGGTAACCAAGATGATCAAGTTGGCCCATCATTTCAAAGCCTTCAACATGCAAACGAGCGCCGGCAAAGGCAACGACTAACGGTCCCTTCTTCGTCCCCGGATTAAAGTAGCAGTTCACCTCTTGGTTGTCCTCAGTCAATAATCGTTCACTACCAGGCAAAAAATAGCCCAGACCGTGACGTGACTTTCGTTGATGAAGATTGCGTAACGTTAGTTCACCGTTTCCCTTAGCCAACACGAGTATCTGGTAATCCAGATACTGTTTTGGAGCACGAACCATTGGCATCTGTCTAATATCAGGATTTTGAAAGAGCTTTAATTGCTGCAAACCACCGTTTTGGTAGAAAACAAAGGCAAGCGCCAGTTCGGCAGTGCCCGTTGTGCTGTAATCCGCATAAATTAAATTCTCTTGACCCGCCTGAAAGTCCGTTTGAAAAGTTTTTAGCGTACCAATTTGTTGAAAATCATCCCCAAAGTCGCCACTAACCCTAGTATCAAAACGACCCGCTCGCTGCCAGTGCCAGTCCCAATTGTTTTCCAGTATAAACTGCTTCTCCGAAAAACGACTAGCAAAACCAACCTGCCCCTTAAAGAGATCGCTTAAAATGCGATTAACAACCGATTCAGCAGTTTGTTCTTCAAAATAAAAGGCACCCCGGTCAGCTAAGGCCTGCTGCACAACGGGTGAAAAACTTGAAAAATCACCAAGGTAGATGACCCGGTAAGCTGGCCAGTCACGAATTTGCCGCGCTAAAATCACGGAATCCAAAGTGGGATCCGTTAACAGGACGTAATCGGCTTCTAGTTTTTTGGGCTGTTCTTGGCGCGCCAATAAAACCGGTAAATCAATGCCTTGACAAAAGGTCCAGTCGACAGGTTCATCTTTAACTTGTTCTGTCCAATCCGTTGCGCCAATTTGTAAAATGGCGATTTGTTTTGCCATGATTCTTCCCCTACTTGGTTTCTGTCGCCTTGATCACCAGGCGTTCTTGCCAATTTTTCATTTGCTCTGGCTCAGACAAACATTCTTGCAAAGAGCGTTCCTGGTCAGTGCTCAATGTTTCCTGATTCTGGACCTTTTTCGCCAAAAAATCTTCTAATTGATCAAGCGGGATGACCGATCGATCCTCTTCCGGTGTATAGGCAGTGACAACTGTTGTTGCAACCTGTACACCCAGTCCCACCGCTTCGGCAATGATCGCCAAATCCGGCTTTTCAGCCAAATCAGCGTACAAACAAGCCGTTAATAAGTGCTCCCGTCGCTTTTCTTTTCGTTGGGCTGGCAAAAAAACAAAGTGGGCCAACCACTCTTCAAGACTTTTTTCGGAAGTGGAAGCCAATTCCTTCACCCCATCAGCCAATTGTTTCGTCAAAGTCGCCTTGTTTCCTGCCTCAAAAACAACCGTTCGATTTTCATCAGCCAAAATGAAGGGCAGTACCTGAGCGAGCAAAGAATGTTGTTTTTCTTCCGTCATTTGCGCCAGTTGAAAGTACAAGAGGGTTTGGTTTTTCCGCTGTGCTTGCTGATTGGCCACAACAACCGGGTATGGTGGCAACAACTCACCCAGCGTTTCTTGCTCAACGTTACGTTGACCAAGGAGGAGCTTAGCTTTTCCTGACCAAAACTGTTCAGCCTCCACAAGTTCCTCTTTCTTGGCTTGCCCCAGCCAAACAAAGAGATGCTCCATCTGGACTTTTTCGGCCACTGCCCGATTATCCGGCGAGTCAACGACCAACAGCTGACGGACTTTATCAGACTGCAAGTAAGCAGCCATGAGTTCGACTAACAAATCTTGCATCTCGTCATAGTTTGCCACACGACCATCGGGTAGGAGTGATTGGACCTGACCGCTCTGGTAATCTTCCTCCGCCACAACGGCCCCTGATTGGGAAAGGTAGGAGGCTTTAACCAAGACCCCTTCTTGATAGTCAAGCACACGGGAAATAAAGCCCCGGTCGTCCACCGTCAACTGTTGAATCAGTTGCCCCTTCGCGTAACGATCGATTCGGTCAATCTGGTTAGCCTTTGGGTAAGTGAAAAAGACGCTGGCATAATGCGACAAGTTGACCAACACCACCACTCGATCGAACATACGAATGAATTGTGCTCCCTTTGGCCAACTCAGATCATCGAGCTGCATTGGTTTTTTTACCCTTAAATGAACACGTTGTAGGGCATCAAAAACCGACCAACTAGGTAAGTCATCTAGGCCAAGTTGACGACTGTAGCTCCGCCATTTTGGCAAGTAAGTTGATAATAGCAAAAAAGGATCAGCCACGTTTTTCAACTGATCAATAACTGCTTTAACTTCTTTTTCATCTTGGCTGGCCTGAAAATGATCAGACCAATTTGGCATAATAATTAATGACACGTTCGTCCTTCTTTCACACGTTTTTGGACTACTCATTTTTTCAAAATAAATAACTTCTAACTTGTCCGGTGGGTAACTGCCGGCGACAAATTTAACAGCGAATCATCCGTCGTTTCAACCAGAGTACCGGCAAAATGCTTTTCCAAGTACGCCGATACAACGGCATCATAGTGCGGATACTTTTGGTCTTTGACAACGGTTAAGTCGTTTTGACCATTCTGATAAAAGTTCGAGAGGAATGGTTCGTGATGACCAAAGTAAAAGTCTGATTGCAGCAACCTTCCCTGCCTATAGTATTGTTGTGCAAATAACCGACCGTTCCGTTGATAAATGGTTTTCCGGCTTGCTTGTCCCCCTGTTGTCAACCAGGTGATTGATTGAATCGAGTAAGGACTATCTGAATAGAGGATTACTTGCGCGATTTCAAAGCCTGCCGATTCGAAACGGATTGTCCCATTTGGGCCTGCTTCAATACGTCCTTGGTTGGGAACGGGGTAGTCAAAAAGAAACTGACCCTTTCCCGTTGCTTCTGCAGCCAGAATAGCCTGACTAGCCAAATCAATCACCTGTTCAACTTTTAATCCAAGAGCAGTCACAATGGCAACGGCATCCTCATGGGGCGTATAAATCAACAAACAATCCGCTTTTCCCAACCGAACTTGTTCAATTTGCCAAGCCACAGCCGGTTCATTACGCTGATCAAGCGATTTAATTAATTCAGCCTTCATGCCAGTCCTCCAACAACGTTTGCCATGTCGACGCAACGGACGTCAGGTCATAAGCTTTAATTGATTCCCGGCTATGGGCAGTCAACTCATTCAACCGATCAGCCGCTTGTAAAACGGCTGCTGCCAATTGCTTGGCGTTTCGTTTCCGAACAGCCGGTTCCTTTCCCTTAATAAAGGGAACTAACAAACCGTTTTGACCATCTTGAATCAATTCTTCGGCACCATAACGGTTTGCATAGGTAACGAGCGGAAGACCCTGCCCCAGGGCTTCCAAATAAGTCAATCCAAAGCCCTCGGAATAAGAGGTAGAGAGATACAGATCAAAACTAGCTAAATCGTCCGTTAATTGTCTAGACCAGCCAGCAAAAGTCACCTGTTCTTCCAATTCCTCATCCCTCACTAAATCCTGAAGCGTGGCTTTTTCAGGGCCCTCACCAAAAATGGTCAACGTCACGGCCAGTCCAGCCTCCTTTAGCCGAGGAAGCGCCAGCAGCAGTTCATCCAAGTGCTTCTCCTGGTGCAAACGAGAAGCCGTGACCAAATGAAGGGTTTCTCCTTTAGCAGTATCAATTTGCCCTTTCTGTTGCTGTTGCCTACTAGGTAAGCAAAAAGCAACGGGGAGTGTCAAGATTTTATTAAGCGATGCTTCATTTGCTCCAGTTTGTTGCAAATCCTCTTTTAGGTCATGTGCCTGCAAGAATGTTGAACAAATCAGAGCATCATAAACGTCTAAATGTTGAATGGGATACTGATAAAATTGGTTGAATATTGGCCGGTCCCCGGCCATTGCTACTCGATGATTAGCATGGATCACCGTTGCCAGATAATCGTTTTCGTACTGCTTTTCATGATTAACAAAATACTCATGATAGGCCAGCCCACGGTCAATAAAATAACGACTCGCACCAAAACAGTCTTGAATGGCGGCCATAAAAAAGGCCAGTAATTGCTCAAAATTCTGGAAGTATTTATTTTTACCCAAAAAATTTTCCAAATGAATCGCCGTCATCTTCAGATGATGACCTTCCTTTTGATACGACCAGGATAGTCGGCGACAACCCCTCGTTAATTCAACGTGGGCATCTCGTACTACTGTTTGCTGATTCGTATCATCTGGAAAACAATCTTTTCGTCTTTTAATTTGATACCCCGCCATTGCTTGCTCAGTAACAAGGCGACGCATCCCGGAATCATCTAATAAGGCCGTCTCTTTAAATTCAACCAGGTCATCCACAACAAGACCATGTTTTAAATAGTCATCTGGCGAATCCGCCATCAAAAAATCAAAGAGGTTAATGACTTTATTAACAGGAATTTGCCACTGCTCCAAGTCTGTTGGTAGCTTGGGTAGTAATTCTGTCAACACAAGACGACTTTCTTCTTTCAGTTCATCAAAGATTGCCAAACGATAACGTTCGGCATGTTCAACGCCAGAATTAACTGACCGAAAGCCTTCATTCAGAAAGAAATTCATGTCGTCCTCCGTGATTCAATCAGTCTTAATTCTGATTTTGAGCCTGAATGGCCGTAATGATGGCCACCTTATAAACATCCTCTTCTGAACAACCACGAGACAAGTCAGAAACTGGCTTGGCCAACCCTTGCAAAATGGGACCCATGGCTTCAAAACCACCCAAACGTTGCGCAATCTTATAGCCAATGTTTCCCGCTTCAAGGCTTGGGAAAACAAAGACATTGGCTTGACCGGCAACCTTTGATCCAGGCGCCTTTGCTGCAGCCACAGCCGGAACAAGCGCGGCATCAAACTGCAATTCACCATCAATGACCTCTGCTAATTCAGGGGCCATTTCCTTCGCCAATTGGGTTGCTGCAACGACTTTATCGACCATTTCACCCTTTGCCGAACCCTTTGTTGAAAAGGATAGCATGGCAATTTTAGGGTCAACACCAAAGGCTTTCGCGGTACGAGCAGACTGGATCGCGACCTGTGCCATCGTTGGTGCATCGAGCTCAATGTTAATCGCACAATCAGCAAAGACATAACGCTGATCGCCTTTTTGTAAGAAGAATGCCCCAGAAATTCGCTTCGATCCTGCTGCCGTTTTAATCAATTGCAAGGCTGGCCGAACCGTATCACCAGTAGGATGAACGGCTCCGGAAACCATTCCATCGGCCAAGCCCATCTGCACCATCATCGTGCCGAAATAGTTGACGTCCTTTAACCATTTAGCAGCTGTTTCAGCATCGGTTTTGCCGTTACGTCGGTCAACCAGCGCCATCACCATGGCTTCGTGTTCCTTTGGTGACTGCTTTGCTGGATCGATGATTTGGACTTTGTCTAGCTTGTAGCCGGAAGCTTCCGCACTTTCATTAATGGCAGCTGTGTCACCCAATAAAATCGGTTCAACCAACTGTTCTTCTGCTAAGCGAATGACAGCCCCTTGAATGCGGGCGTCCTCCCCTTCTGGAAAGACTAAACGAATCTTTTCGTCTTGAATCTTCTCTTTTAATTCATCAAATAGGGCCATGTTAACTACTCCTCTAACGTTTTTACTGTCTAAATTATAGCAAAGTCCACTGCTCATGAAGCTACTTCAACCAATTAATTGGCGAAAGATAAGACTTTTTTAAAAAGTCGTTGCTGCGGGAAAACGGTTTTGAGCCAAAAAAACCGCGGTAAGCTGACAAAGGACTTGGATGAGCCGATTGAATAATCAAGTGTTTTGATTGATCAATGAGCCGTGCTTTTTTACGTGCAAAACCTCCCCACAAAATGAAAACTTTGGGCGAATCGTCATTTGAAGCAGCTTCGATGGTGGCATCGGTTAACCGTTCCCAGATAATGCCCTGGTGGGCATTGGCTTGTCCCTCTTTAACTGTCAAAACAGCGTTCAAAAGCATGACCCCCTCTTCCGTCCAGGGTGTTAAATCTTGGTGTGAACGGGCTTGACCCAGATCGTCTGCCAATTCCTGTAAGATATTTCGTAATGACGGCGGTGTTTGCATGCCATCCGGAACAGAGAAAGCCAGTCCCTGTGCTTGGCCAGGTTGATGATAGGGATCTTGCCCTAAAATAATGACTTTTGTCTGGGAAAGGGCTGTTTTTTGATAAGCATAAAATACTCGGTCACGTGCTGGATATGTTGGGCTTGTTTCCCCATAGACTTTAGCTAAGAAACGCTCGACATCTTCTTGATAGCCTTCCGGTAATAGCGGTTGAATCGCCCGGTCCCAACTCGAATGGGTTAAATTAAAATTTGTCATGATATACTAACTCCTAGTCATAAACTCTGTTTCTACTTTACCAAAAATCGTTGCATACTGCGGGAGGTTCGAATTGTTAACGGTAAACGAATTAAATCATTTAACAACACGCTACCAGGAAAGGCCAAAGCAGCTAGCACAAATCGAAGCCGTTTCACAGGCGCTCGTTCACCTGGCCAATCAACGGCTTCCGGCCTCACCGCTACCTCCCCTTCTCTATTCAGAAAAACAATTGATGCGTGACCCCAGCCTGCTACCCCTAGACCAGGCATTCGGTGGACTACGCGAAACCATAATTAAGGAATATGGTCTATGGTTCTTACCAAATCAGACCCTTGTGCAAGACCTTGCTGACTGGTTGGCTGGCCGTCCACTTGTCGAACTAGCAGCCGGTAACGCTGCACTGAGTGCGAGTCTGCTAGCGGCTGGTGCTCACGCAGTCGCTGTGGATTCTTTGGATTGGGTTGGACAAGACATTGAACAGGCAGAACCATGGACCACCGTAGAACAATTGGATGCACTTGACTGGGTCATGAATGAGATACAAGCGGTTCAACAGGGGAAAAAAGATTCTCTGCCCGTTTTCTTAATGGCATGGTGGCCAAATGGCAATGCGGGTGATTGGTCTATTTTACAAGCTCTTCGACAATCAGCACTACCTTTTACCCTCATTGTAATCGGTGAACCTGGTCCCTATACAAATTCCCAATCGTTTTGGGCCAAGGCCCAACTGACGAAGGACAAACGGTTAAATAAACACTACCAACCATTCGATGATTACCAAGACGCCCTCTATTTTGCCCAATAAAAAAAGCCCACATGGGCTTTTTTTATTGATCTATAGGATTGGTGCCAACAGTCGTGAGGCAACTTGTTTGAAGCGCAACCAACGGCTTTGTTCTTCAAAACTTTCAACCGTCTGTTCAGATGATTGGAGAATGTCCTTTTCGTAGACAGCGACTAATTCTTTGGCGATACCTTCATCATACAAGAAGGCATTCACTTCAAAATTGAGCTTGAAAGAACGAAAATCGAAGTTAGCGGAACCAACCGACGATAGTTGGTCATCCACCACCATTGTCTTCGCGTGCAAGAAACCATTCTGGTAGTAATAGACTTTAATCCCGTCCTTGGCTAGCTGAGAAGCAAAGTACTGCGTTGCTCGGTAGACAAACATGTGATCAGGCATGCAAGGAACCATGATTCGAACATCAACCCCTGAATTAGCTGCAATTCGCAAGGCATCAATCGTTGAATCATCCGGAATCAAATAGGGCGTTTGAATCCAGCAACGCTTTTTGGCCAATTGGATTAATCGGATATAACCCATCTTAATTTGTTCATCATCTGAATCAGGACCCGAAGTGACGATTTGCAAATTCGTTTTGCCTGGGCGTTCCTTAGGCAACGATGGAAAGTACTGTTCATCCAATACATTCATTGGCTTTTTTAAAGCCGAGGCATTCCAGTCAAGCAGAAAATGCGCCTGCAGGTAATAGACACCTGACCCTTTGATCTTTAGGTGGGTGTCACGCCAGTGACCAAACTTCTTCTTACGACCCAAATACTGGTCGCCAATGTTAAAGCCACCGACAAAGCCCACTCGACCATCGACAACCACAATCTTCCGGTGATCTCGAAAGTTCAACTGAAAGTTAATCAGGTTGAAGCGACGTTTTAAGAAAGGAACGGCATGCCCACCGGCTGCCCGCAAGGGTGCAAAAAATCTGGCCGTTGTTCCAGCTGAACCCAGTGAGTCATAGAGCACGTGGACTTGAACACCGGCCGTCGCCCGTTCAATCAGAATATCACGAATTTCATGCCCTAGTTCATCTGAGTAAAAGGTATAAAATTCAAGATTGATACTTTCTTGTGCCTGACGTAATGAACGCTTCAACCGTTCGAAAAAGTCCTGACCTGAAGTCATTACCTGCACTTCATTATTCGTCGCCAGTGGTGTCTGGTTAATTCGTTGGAAGAGTGTCACCAATGATTGGGCTGACCGTGGCAACTTGGCCACCTCTTCATCAACTGACGGACCAGGTCCTTCATTAACTAGTTGACGGATGCGACGAAGCATTTCACTAGCATCTTGTCCCTGATAAGCAAACAATCGTCTCGCAGGTAGTTTTCGACCGGCAAACGAATAGAGCACAAATCCGAAAACAGGAATTAGGGTCAAAACCAAAATCCATGCCCAGGTTGCCGCAATATCCCGTGGTTCTCTAAAAACAGTAATTAAGGCAAACAGGGTGTTTAACACAATGATAATTGTAATTGCTAAAGTCATCAAGACTCCCCTCCCTGTGACTTTACAGGATTTAGTATTCCATCAAAGCCAAGAAAGGTACTTGACCGGCTTCCATGATTTTTTCACGCCCGTGCAAGGCTTCTAATTCAATAATGAAAGCAACACCAGCCACAACGCCACCGAGCTCTTCAACAATCTTACGAGTGGCATTGATTGTGCCACCAGTAGCCAGCAAGTCATCCACAATTAAAACGCGCTGCCCTGGTTTAATGGCATCTTCATGAATCTCTAGCTCGTTTACACCACCATATTCCAACGTATAAGAAGCTGAAACGGCCTTTCGTGGCAGTTTACCAACCTTACGTGCAGGAACGAATCCAACCCCCAAAGCGTAAGCAAGTGGTGAACCAACAATAAAGCCACGTGATTCAGGTCCAGCAATTAAATCGACGTTTAAATCTTTTGCAAAGTCAACAATTTGGTCAATGGCTTCTTTATAAGCCTGGCCATTGCCCATCAGGGGCGAAATATCACGAAAAGTGACACCCTCTTCAGGATAATCCTTAACAGAAGCCACATAATCGTGCAAATCAATCTTAGTCATTAGAATTCCTCATACCGGTTTAACCGGCAAAATAACGTTGGTAAGTAAGCGATTCAGACAGCGACCGTTTCCCCTCTTGCTTCACGCAAAGAATCCGGCCCGTCTCCATTTTAACAAAACCGAGGTCCAAAAAGACCTGAATCATTAATTTAAATTCTTTTTCCTGCATGGTCACATCAATCAGGACCTGATCAAGACCTTCGACCAAGTTTTCCTCTTGATGTCCATACAAATACTTATAGATGCGAGTAAAATCCGCTTTTGTCGCGTTAAAAGTCGTCTTAGCCCGATTATTAACAGCTGCTCTTTTGGGTACGACAGCCGGTTCAGACTCAGGTTTTTGCTCCTCAAAGGTCACATCTTCAAGCATTAATTGTAGCCTTGTTCGACCAGCAAAATGATTCAAACCAACTGTTCCCGCCATCGTTGCACGTTTTACATCAGTTGCCTGCGCCACGAGTTTAGGACGATTAAAAGCCAAGGCCTCCACGGGACCACGGCCCCCATTAAAGGCTAACTTTAGGTGCTTTTTTTCAGATCCTAAGGCTTGCACCCCTGTTAAGGGTACGTTTTTCAAGCCAATCACGGGCTGTGAATTGCCTTGACCAAACGGTTCTAGCAAAACCAAATCATCGTAAAAGTTTTTGGTTAACAGGCTGGGTTCCATGACAAGGTTGATTGGCAACGGCGCCTCTTCAAAACGCAAGTCAGCCCCCGCCTGCTTAATCTTTTGTCGAACCTCGGTGAGCTTATCCTCTGCAATCGCAATTCCTAAGGCCCCTGCATGACCACCAAAGGAAGCATAATCATCAGCAAACGCTGCCAAAAAAGCATGCAAATCAAAGTCACCGTACGAACGACCAGACCCCTTATAAACGCCATCAACCTTAGTCATCACCACCACTGGCTTGGCAAATAGCTCTGTCAGGCGTGCTGCAGCAATGCCCAATACGCCTTGGTGCCAGTCTTCACCAGCAATCAGCAACACCGGTTGGTTTGCCATTTCAGGTTGTTCGGCCTGGCTCTTTGCTTCGTCAAAAACACGATCGGCTAATTCTCTTCGTTGATCATTTAGTTCTTCAATCTGTTTGGCCAGGGCTTTTGCCTCAGACTCATCCTTTGTCTGCAGCAATTTCATGCCTAGAAAGCCATCCCCTAAACGACCTACAGCGTTAAGCCGTGGCGCAATTTTAAACCCAACGGTTTCTGAGAGAACTGCTGCGCCATTGGCCTGTTTAGCAGACTTCAAGAGGGCCTTTAAGCCTGGTCGTGGATTTTTTTCAATTTCCTTCAATCCCCAAATGACAAAGGCACGGTTTTCATCAGTCAATGACACCACATCGGCGATTGCCCCCATGGCCACTAGGTCAAAAAATTCAGTTGGCAAATCCGCTAGGCTTTCGGCTGGCATACCGTCTTGCAAGACGGCCTGGGCGACTTTGAAAGCGACCCCTGCGCCAGATAAGTCACCAAAGGGATACTGACCCTCCGGGTGCCGTGGATGAATCACGGCAACGGCATCTGGTAGTTCCTCTGGTAAGGCGTGGTGATCGGTGACCACCACGTCAACCCCTTGTTCCTTCGCCCAGGCAATCGGTTCTTTACCTGAAACACCATTGTCCACCGTGATAATTAAGCTAGCACCCGTTTCTTCAATTAAGCGTTCATAAGCTGCCTGATTAGGCCCGTAGCCATCCGTAAACCGGTTCGGAATGTAGGGAACGACGTCAGCACCGAGGGAAACTAGCGCCTCCGTCATGATGGTCGTAGCGGTCAGACCATCCACATCATAATCGCCATAAACTAAAATGGTCTCTCCCGAAAAAACAGCCTCCTGGATACGCGAAACGGCTTGATCCATTTGGTAAAACTCGGCAGGATCATGTAGTTGGGAAAAAGTTGGGTGCAAAAAAGCTTCCGCTTTTTCGACCGTGTCAATTCCCTTTTGAACCAAAAAACCAGCCGTAACTGGCGCTAATCCTAATTTTTCTTGTAATTGTTGGCGTTTTTTTTCGTCTGGCTGCGCCAGCACCTGCCACTCTCTAGTCATGCTGCTCCTTTTCAAATGGCACATCAATCACGTCCAGGTCACGAGCAACGTAGGCCTGACCAAACACATGGTGAACATCCCCAATGAAGCGTTGAAGAAGCGGGCCGATGTAACGCGCCGAAATATGCGTTAAGACAAGTTTCTTTGCACCAGCCTTCACCGCAAGGTTGGCAGCGTCTCTTGAGGTTGAGTGCCCGTGGGCCCGGGCCATTTTTCCTTCTTCCTTCGACATGCCATAGGTTGCTTCATGAACGAGAACGTCAGCCCCCTTGGCTAATGCCAACTCACTGTCTGAGGGCATGGTGTCAAAAATAATGGTAATCACTCGACCGGGTTGTTCAGGTCCCAAGTAGTCTTTCCCGTTTACCACCCGACCATCTGCTAACTGAACCGTTTCACCGGCTTTCAATTGTCCGTAGACCGGACCAGCCGGGATTTTATCCGCTTTGACTTTATCAATCAGTAGCTCGCCTTGATGGGGCTTTTCTTCCACACGAAATCCCCACGACTCCATGCGGTGCCGCAGCGGTGCCGCAATGACTTTGAAAGTTTCGTCTTCGAAGATGACCCCTTCTTCAATTTCCACGTAGTGAATGGGGTAAGAGAGGTGCGTTTCAGAAACACGTAAGGCAGCAGAAATAAAGGAACGAAGACCCTTAGGGCCATAAATGGTCAAGGGTTCATTCCGGTCTGCTCCTTGAAACGAACGGGAAGAAAGTAAACCAGGCAACCCAAAAATATGGTCCCCATGTAGGTGAGAAATAAAGATTTTTTCGATTTTCCGTGGTCGAATCGTTGTCTTTAATATCTGATGTTGGGTTGCTTCACCCACGTCAAAGAGCCAGACGGCATTTCGCTCATCTAGCAAGCGAAGGGCGACACTGGCAACATTTCGAAATTTTGATGGCTGACCGGATCCGGTCCCTAAGAATTCTAATTCCATCTTTCAATCTCCCTATTGACGAATGCTTTACTCTTCCGCCAACTCTGTTTTAATATCGTCGAGCAAATCACGCTCTTCCTTGGTTAATTGGCGATTTTCGAGCAAATCTGGTCGGCGTAAGTACGTCTTTTTCAAAGATTCTTTTAAACGCCAGTCCGCAATCTTCTGATGATTACCAGAAATCAAAACATCCGGCACCCGCATCCCACGAAAATCGGCCGGACGAGTATATTGTGGGTATTCCAAGAGACCATCTTGGAAAGAATCGCCACTGGCTGATTCACGATTACCAAGGACATCGGGTAAGAAGCGAACCGTGGCATCAATCATTACCATGGCGCCCAGTTCGCCACCAGTCAAGACATAGTCGCCCAACGACAGTTCCTCGTCCACAAGTGTTTTAATCCGCTCATCATAGCCTTCATAATGGCCACAGATAAAAGTCAAGTGATCATGCTTAGCCAAACGTTCTGCTACCTGATGATCAAACTTAGCCCCTGCAGGATCCAATAGAATCACGTGGCCAGCAGACTGCGTCTCATCCCGCTCCTTAATTGAAGCAATGGCATCAAAAATCGGCTGGGCCGTTAAGAGCATACCCGCACCACCACCAAATGGATAATCATCCACGTTGTTGTGCTTATTGGTCGTATAGTCACGAAAATCCGTCACGTTGAAAGACAAAGCTCCTCGTTCAATGGCCTTCCCGATGATTGATTCTTGCATTGGGGCGAACATCTTTGGAAAAAGTGATAAGACATCAATTTTCATTAATCTAACAATCCTTCCAAAACATCGATCGTAATGACCTGATCCGCTATATTCACATCTTTCACAACATCAGCGATTACCGGAATTAGGGCATCTGGGCCCTTTGGTCGTTTCACAATCCAAACATCATTAGCACCGGTCTCCATGATTTCTTTGACCTGACCAATCACTTGACCGCTTTCATCTTGAACCGTGCAGTCGATAATATCAGAGTAGTAATACTCCCCATCGTCCAGGTCTTCTCGGTCTTCGGCCGCCACGAAAAGATCTTGCCCCTTGTAGGCTTCCACCTCATTAATGTTGGTCACCCCTTTAAAAGTCAGCAACCACATCCCCTTATGGACACGGGCCTTCTCAATGGTTTCTTCGTGATATTTTCCATCTGCCAGGCGATAAACCTTGGCTCCCTTTGCAAAACGGGTTTCGCCAAAGTCAGTAATGGCTTTTACCTTTAGCTCGCCACGAATCCCGTGGGTATTGACAATGGTTCCAATTTTAAAATAGTTTTCAGTTTCCATACCGTCTATTATAGCAAATTATTCGCCACTCCTCCTGTCAAAAGCAGTTCAGCTTATCTTCTGCTAGTGTACATACAAAAGAAAAAAGAACCACCGAAAGGTAGTTCTTTTATCACTTAATTATACCAATTCCAACAAGTCAGCCTTCTTAGCTGATGATGGGTACTTAACACCGGCTGCATCCAAGTATTCCTTGATTTCTGCAACAGTGTTCTTAGTCGTTGGCTTTGAAGATGAAGCAGCGGCTTCCTTCTTTGCGGCTGGCTTAGCAGCGGCCTTCTTAGTAGCAGGCTTCTTGCCAGCCTTTGATTCAGCGTACTTAGTCATGATGCCGGCCTTTGACAACAAGTTACGAACTGTGTCAGAAGGTTGTGCACCGTTTTGCAACCAACCCATAATCTTTTCTTCGTCCAACTTAACTTCTGCTGGAACCGTAATTGGGTTGTAAGTTCCAACCGTTTCAATGAAACGGCCGTCACGAGGTGAACGTGAGTCTGCAATAACTACACGATAGAAAGGACGCTTCTTAGCACCCATGCGCTTCAAACGAATTTTAACTGCCATGAATAATTTCCTCCGTATTTCTTTACAAGTTATAGTATGCCAGACATTAAAAAGCATGTCAAGTAAAATTACTTGACATGCTTTTAACTTTGGTTTTATTTTAGCAAAAAACGTTAAAATACTTACTTTTCAAAACCTTCTTCAACAGCTTCTGGGTAAAAGTCACGAACAATCTTTGCTTCATATGCTGCCAATTCTGGGAAAGCACTGTCTGCTCCCAAATCTTCGTGGTAGCGACGGTCACGTGGTGACAAACCACCACGAGCCTTTTCAACTTGAATTTGAACGCCATCAAAGCTTGGTACATCAGCAGGAGCTTCGCTCGACTTTTTCAAATCTAACTGCGAAACCATCAACATCAAACGGAGATCCAACCCAAGGGCTTCGACGGTCGCCAACTGTTCATCTGACAAATACAAAGTCATCGCTGCTTCTGCATTTTTACCAATCAAGTTCGCCTCACGAGCCATTTCAATGGCTTTGTTGGCCGCTGAACGGATGGCAAAGATTGTTTGCCACTTTGACTTGATATCATCGGCTTCTGGGAATTCCTTGGCCTCTGGCATATCTTGCAAGTAGGCAAACTTTGTCGAATCGTCTGGTAAGTACGTCCAGATTTCTTCAGCAGTGTGTGGCAAGACTGGCAAAATCAACTTCGTCAAAGCCTGCACGGTTTCATAGAAAACCGTTTGCATTGAACGACGTTGCTTAGAGTCAGGTGCTTCCACATAAACGACATCCTTGGCCACATCCAAGTAGAAGGCTGACAAATCAACGTTAATAAAGTTAATCAACTTTGAGAAAACATCGTTAAAGCGGTAATTAGCGTACGCCTCTTCAATCCCCTTAATCAAGTCGTTCAAGACAATCGTTGCATACTTGTCGTGTGCTTCGCGCTTCTCAAATGGGACCGCGTCCTTAGCGTAATTGAAATCCGACGTGTTGGCCAACAAGAAACGCATCGTGTTACGAATCTTGCGGTATGAATCGGCCACCTGTTTCAAAATTTCTTGCGAAACCGGCATGTCCTGTGACGTATCAACGGTAATGGTCCACAAACGGAGGATTTCAACCCCGAGCTGGTCACCGACTTCTGCAGGAGAAATCGTGTTACCGAGTGACTTTGACATCTTGTTCCCCTTACCATCCAACGTAAACCCTTGGGAAAGTAAGTTCTTGTAAGGTGCCTGCCCCGTAACGGCAACAGAGGTAATCAATGATGAGTTAAACCAACCACGGTACTGATCAGACCCTTCCAAGTATAGGTCAGCTGGGAAATCCAAATTTGGACGTTGACGCAAGACACCATTCCAAGAAGAACCAGAGTCAAACCAAACATCCATGATGTCTTCTTCCTTCTTGAAAACACCGTTTGGTGAGTGCACGTTTGTGTACCCTTCTGGCAAGAGTTCCTTAGCTTCCTTTTCAAACCAAATGTTTGATCCGTGCTTTGCAACTAATTGAGCGACGTGTTCAATTACATCGGCATCTAAAATGGCGGTTCCATCTTCCGCGTAGAAGATTGGCAATGGAACACCCCAAACACGTTGCCGTGAGATGACCCAGTCCCCACGACCGGCAATCATGTTGTGCAAACGCTTCTGACCCCATGCAGGATAGAAGTTCACGTTATCCAACTGGTCCAAAATTTCTTGACGGAAGCCATCGATGGAAGCAAACCATTGGGGAACGGCACGCCAGATAATTGGCTTCTTTGTTCGCCAGTCAAATGGGTAGGAGTGGGTAATGCTTTCCTTAGCCAAGAAAAGCCCAGCTTCCTGCAACTTGGTAATCACCGTTCCGGTAACGTCATCGTAAAAGCGGCCTTCAAAGTCGGGTCCTGCTGACTTGGTCATCATTCCCTTTTCATCAACCGTCACGGCCACTTCCAAGCCGTATGGCTTAGAAACGTTGTAATCGTCTTCACCAAAACCAGGCGCCGTGTGGACTAAGCCAGTTCCAGAATCAAGGGTAACGTGATCACCCACCATAACGACTTCGTCGACGTCCTTGTCCCATGGGTGATAGGCCGTGATGTTTTCAAGTTCAGAACCCTTGTGCTCTTCGAGCACTTCGTAGTCTTCCCAACCGAACTTCGGCGCCACTGTTTCAAGCAAGTCCTTCGCCACTACGTACTTCTTGTCTTGACCAGCTGGCTTAACTACTACATAGTCAAAGTCAGGTCCGACCGTCACACCCCGTGAAGCGGTCACCGTAAATGGCGTTGTCGTCCAAACCACGAGATAGGTATCGTTGTCCAAGACACCCTTACCATCCTTAACACGGTTTGCGTAAAAGAGTGACGTTGACTTCAAATCATGGTATTCAATTTCGGCTTCGGCCAGAGCAGATTCAGATGACCATGACCAGTAAACCGGCTTGGCTCCCTTAAAGATATAACCCTTCTTAGCCATCTCACCAAAGACACGCAACTGCGCTGCTTCGTATTCCGGCTGCAAAGTAATGTATGGATGGTCCCAGTCCGCCAAAACCCCAAGACGCTTGAAGTCCTTCTTCTGCTTCGCCACTTGTTCCAAGGCAAAGTCCTTGGCCAAGTTACGCCATTTTGCCTTTGGCATTGATTTGCGATCGTAGCCTGCCTTCGTCAATTGTTGCTCAATTGGCAAGCCGTGTGTATCCCAGCCAGGAACGTATGGTGCGTAGAAGCCAGACATGTTCTTGAAACGAACTATGATATCCTTTGTGATCTTATTCAAAGCGTGTCCCAGATGAATGTTTCCGTTGGCGTATGGTGGGCCATCATGGAGGTTAAAATGGGGCTTCTTTTCATTTTGCGCCAATCGTTGACCGTATAGGTCTTCGTCAAACCAAACTTTTTCACGTTCTGGCTCCGTTTTAGGTAACGAACCACGCATTGGGAAAGCGGTCTTGCCAAGGTTCAATGTCTCTTTGTACTTCATGAACTTTCTCCTTTATTAATCAATTGTAATAAAAAAGCCCCGTCTACCTCATCGGTAAACAGGACGAATGAACGTGGTACCACCTATTCTTTCACTGGTGAAACCAGTGCTCAACGCAGCTCTAACGGGCTGCCCTTCGCCAGAACCTACTTCGTTCAGATCTGGAATTGCGTCAGTGATACCCCACCTTAAGGGATTGGCCATCTTCCACCAGACATGGCTCGCTTACAATGTTAAGGTGATGCGCGTCTCACGCTTTAATAATTATTTCTCTTCTGATTCTGGGAAGACAACAACCGTTGGGTCCGCAGACTTTTCAGAGTTCGCATTGGCTTCTTCTGCGCTAATACTAACCGTTTCGTTGCCGGCTGGTTCAATCGGTCCCTTAGCAAAGTCAGGAATGTCCGTTAAATCAGTTGGTAAGTCTAACGACTCTTCGGTTTCTTCGAGGACCTTGTTTGACAAAGCAGAAGCAGGCAAGGACTCAACGGCTTTCGCCAATTCATCCTTTTCCAAAAGGGCCTTTTGCTCATCAATTAATTGGATGAAGGACTGCTTAAAGGAATCAACGTGTGAACGTAGTTCGTTTTGTTCGTCAATTAAATCAACGTTTTCTTGCGCCAAACGTCGTGACTCTGCTTCTGCCTCATTACGGGCCATTTCAACAATTTCCTTCGCTTCTTGTTGTGCCTTTTCAAGCTGAATCTTCACTTCCTCTTCCGTTTCAGAACGAAGTCGAGAGGCCGCGGATTGGGCAAAAAGAATGGATTCATTCACTTGATCCTTTTGTCCTTCTAACTGGTCAATTTTTTCTTGCTGCTGACGAATCTGCTTTTTCAGCTCTTCGTTTTCAACAATCATTGCCCGGTAATCATTATTGACTTCATCAAGGAATGAGTCGACTTCACGGGCGACATAAGCGCGTGATCCCTTTCGGGTAAATTCATGATTCAAAATTTCATCAGGTGTTAATGCCATGTTGTCTCCCTCTCTATATCATTCTACTCAACGGTGAATGATTTGAAAAACTGCCTTTATTTTATCCCTTTTACTCTGCCCTGCCAAGCTTTGTAAACGAATTCGACCATATTTTCGAACTGATACAACATCTTGACGATGCATTAGACGACTAGCGTCGTCATTTTTGACCCAATTAACGCTAACAAACCCCCTGCTAATCATCTCACTAACTTGCGTTCGTGAAATACCAAAGCAAGCAGCAATCACAGCATCCAGACGTAAAGAAGGAATTAAAACAAATCGTTCCTCCTCGTCGACAGCGGGCACAAGTGCCTTTGAATCAGCCACTTGTTCAAAATGGACCTTGGCCTTTCCAATCTGATCAACAGTCTGTGTCAAAAAAATTTGATGACTTTTCTCCACAGCGAGCTGAGCTAACCCAAGGTCCTGATCAACGACAATGTCACCAATCACGCTTCGGTTAATCCCTGCGGCTAATAAAGCCCCGAGTAGATCCTTATGGCGTAAGTTAATGAACTTCTTGGCAAAACGAATCTGTAAAAGCAGTTCTTCAAAATCTTGACGACCAACTTCGAAGAATTCGGGTGCAATGACCAGTCGTTTCTTTTCAGCCCGGTCAAAAATACCATAAGAGCGAACTTGGATATCCGTTCGGTCGCCAACAATGATTGAAACGATGTGTCGTTCTCGTGGGTTTAAAAAATGTGTCAAAACAAGCTGATAATCCTGACTAGCCTGTGTTAACCAATCAAGTACTTGTGCAACAAAGGCCCGCTCTTCATCATCGAAGTGCTGGGCCACTGCTTGATTTTCTGACATATTAGCTCACCAGATTGCTGACATAAGCCAGCAAATAGAGCAAACCTTGCAGACCAAACCAGGCCACTAAAGGACGAAAATCAAAAATCCCAAGTGGTTTAACAAATGAAAAAATAGCTAAGTAAGGTTCAATAATTTTACCGAGCTCCCTTCCAAACCAAGTATGGTAAAGACCAGGGAACCAAGACATCAGAATATAAACCAGCAAGGCGTAAGAATAAATCTGAATCGCATAACCTAAAACGATAAAAATAATTGATAAAGCCATATTAATACCGCGATTGGTTATCCAAGTTTTCACTCATTGATCCAGCCACCTCATAGGTAGAAGGCGTCAATAGAAAAATCTTTTCACCAATTCGTTCCATCGAACCATCGACAGCGTATACAGCACCACCAATATAATCCAAAATTCGGCGTGCAGGTTCTTCTTCCAGTTGGGAGAAGTTAACAATCACGGCGTCCCCTTCGATTACCTGTGATGCAATGGCACGAGAATCAGCGTAAACCTTTGGTTCAAACAGCGCAATGCGTGTGGATGAACCGGCAACGTTTCCCTGGTTAGCTACCGTTTTGGCTTGCTTTTTGACCGCTGTCATTGGCTTTGCTTGCTTGGCAACAGGTTCTTGTTCTTGCACTTCTTCATACTCTTCATCGTAATAATCATCATCACCAGAAAAGAGTGTTTTAATTTTATCAAAAGCCATGGATTACTCCTTCTTAGCGCTTCTTAAAGAAAGGTGGCTGGTCGTCATCTTCTGAGGATAAGTCAAGATCAATATTTTGATTCTTTGGTTCAATGGGGTCAAAAGCTTGCTTTTGAACGCCATCAAATTGCTTATCATCTTGCTTGGCTTGTTGCTTCGTCGTGATGTCCCAATCAGCAAACGGATCATTCTTAGCGTCAGATGCTTCTGAACCGTTTCCGGCTGTTCGTGCAAATAAACCGGATTGAGCATTTTCTTGATCCTTTGGTGCAGCAGTTGCTTCTTTCTTAGCTGCCGCTTGGTGAATAACGGGGCCCTTCTTACCATCCTGCAAGCCAGTGGCAATCACTGTGACACGAATGGCATCGTTCATATCCATATCAACAGAAGTTCCGAAAACAACGTTCACGTCACGTCCAGCTTCTTGGTTAATCACGTCCGCAGCCGATTGGGCTTCGAAGACGGACAAATCAGCACCACCGGTAACGTTCAACAACACTTCAGAAGCACCCGTCATATCAACTTCGAGTAGCGGTGACGAAATAGCAGAGCGCGTTGCGTCAACAGCACGTGATTCACCGGTGGCCGTTCCAACACCCATGAGGGCTGGTCCCGCATCTTCCATCACAGTCTTCACATCAGCAAAGTCCAAGTTGATGAAACCAGGGTTCGTAATCAACTCTGAAATTCCTCGAACACCTTGTGCGACAACGTCATCAACAACGCGGAAAGCTTCAATAATTGGTAGCTTCAAGTCAATTTGATCCTTCAGACGTTCGTTCGTAATCACGACGAGGGAATCAACTTGTTCGGAGAGTGCCTGTAATCCTTCAGTAGCATACTTGGAACGCTTAGGGCCTTCCCATGCGAATGGGCGAGTCACAACGGCCACGGTCAAAGCCCCCATATCCTTGGCAATCTTTGCCACGATTGGTGCGGCACCGTTACCAGTTCCACCACCCATACCAGCAGTGATAATGACCATGTCGGCGCCCTTTAAGGCCGCCTCAATTTCTTCTGTCGACTCTTCAGCCGCTTTCGCCCCACGTTCAGGGTTTGAGCCAGCTCCAAGGCCGCCGGTCAACTTAGGACCAATTTGAATCTTTTGCTTAGCAGCGGACTTGTCAAGTGCCTGAACATCCGTGTTTGCAACGATGAAGTCCACTCCCTGGATATCATCTTCAATCATGTGGTTAATGGCGTTTGAACCACCACCACCGACACCGATGACCTTAATTACCGCGCCGGTTGATGCCTGCGTCTCGTCGATTGTAAAGTCCATGAAAATACTCCTTTGGAATGGTTAGTCTTCGTCGTCTGTTTCGGCAAATAGTGAACTCAAAGAATTTTTCATCCGTTTAAAGATGCCTTCCTTTGGAACTTCTTCGTCAATATATGTTTCGTCTTTTTCAGTCGTTTGAATGAGCTCTTCACCCTTATTGGGTTGATGGTAGGGTTTTGCTTCAACTGCTTGATAACCCTTTTTGCCCATCACGACCGCTTTAATTGTTCGTTGTAATTCTGACTGAAATGCTTCGTAGGAAGCAAAGGCCAATGCGCGTGCAAATGATGGGTGGCGCAAGCCAATTTGGTTGGGCCGGGCCACCTGAACATTTTCGCCGAAGTGTTCACGAGCTTTTGCCAGTAACCCTGGCGTGGCGGCAGAGCCACCGGTGATGATGTAACCCCCCGGCAAGTCATCGGCACCGACATTATCAAGTTGTTGATCCAAACGATCAAAAATCTGATCAAAACGGGCAGCCATGATTTCAGAAAGATATTGTTCGTCAACCGGCTTCTTTTCGGAACGACCGACAGCATCAACATAAAAAATCTGTTCTGGTGAAGCTTGCTCAGGATCAGCTGATCCATACTTTACCTTGACTGCTTCGGCCTCGTTTTGTGAAATACTCAAAACGGTTGAAATGTCTTTAGTAACTGAGACACCACCTTCATAATCAACCGTCATGTACTTGACCTTGTGATCGTGAATGACAGAGGCGGTTGATTGTCCACCGGCTAAATCAATTAAAATCGCGCCAAAGTTTTGTTCAGCGTCGGAAAGAAAAGCAGGTGCCAGAGCCATCGGCGCCAAATCAAGGGCAGTAATGTGTAAGCCAGCTTTTTTAACAGCTGTCTTAATACCATCAACCACTTTGTTTGGTGCTAAGTATACCAAGCCCTGAACTTCAAGCCGGACACCAATCATATCCGTTGGGTCCTTAATGCCGTCAAAACCGTCCACGACAAATTGGCTTGGAATGAATTCAACCGGCGTTTGTTCGGCTAATGAAAGTGAATCCAAAGCCTGCGTCGTCACATTCACGACATCTTGTCCTGTAATCTGTTTGTTTTGGTTTTCGATTGAAACCAAGCCGGAAACTTTTTGAATCGTCACTTGGTTAGCTGGCAGTCCAACGACCACCTCGTCAATACGAACATTTGCCTTTGCTGCTGCTTGGGAAACGGCTTGCTTAATCGCTTCTGCCGTTTGGTTAATATCAACGATTACACCACGTTTCAAACCTGCTCCGGCTGCCGAACCCGTTGCAATGACGTTGAATCGGCCACCATTATTCTGGGCAACAACCACTTTCACCATGGTTGTTCCGATATCTAATCCAACTATCATGCCATCTTGGGTCATGCACTTACCCCTTTTTTAATAAAATTTTAAACTAAACCTAAAGATAATCTTAACATATTGACAGCCGGTCTGGTAGGATTTCAAGCGAATTCCTTGGATATTTTCTCACCTTCACGACCCGTATGCATAGGAATACGAACCAACTTGTAAATCGATGATTCCAGACTGAGTCATCGACTGGGCAATTCCACCGTAATAACGCATTTTTTCCGCCATTGTTTTTTGACTAGCATACACGGTGTTCCCGTCGTTCATCACAAGAATCAGTTTGCTGTCGTTGTTGCTGTCAGGAGCAAACTGAATCTCGCCAATGTCATCCCGAATGACTTTATCAAGTGACGAAACAGATTTCGCTACTTTCTTCACCTGACTGTCTGATTTAAAGCCTGTGTATACCGGTCCACGACCATCTGGCTTAGCAACCTGCTGCTTATTACCGTTCGAATCTAACTGGTACCAGTGACCTTTTTCCTTAATAAAGCCTGCATTAATCTTTTCAGCAACCGTGATGGTGACTTTTTGTCCCTTCAGTGAAACATCAGCCTTTGACACTTTGCTATTTGCTTTTTGCAATTTTCTTTCGAGAAAACCCTCTTGTAGATAAACGCCATAGCGCTTACTTCCTTGGTGAAGACCGATTTGTTTTTCAATGGTTTCAGTTGGGATATTACCTGAATCAACTGTAACCGTTGTAATCGTGGCCCACGGACGCCAAACAAGAAGTAAAATCCCTGCCATGGCAAAAAAAGCCAGGGCCCACCAGGCACTGGTTAAGAAATTTTCTTTTGTTATCCCACGGACGTTTTCTTGCACGGTCTTCTCCTAATCAATCACTTCTTTAATCAAGTGGTAGAATCGGTCCCCCGCGTCTCGGATACCGACTTTTTTCGATTGACCTTCCATAGCCTTAGCCTGCGCATCATTGGTTAATAGTGCATCGGCAGCCTTCACGAGGCTTTCACCGTTCAAATCAGGTTCCTTAATCGACAGTGCGGCGCCTGCATCGACAAGCGACTTGGCGTTTTTGGTTTGATGATCACCTGTGACGAATGGTGACGGCACCAAAATCGAGGGCAGACCCAAGGCAGTTAATTCTGCAATCGAGGTAGCACCAGCACGTGATACCAAGACGGAGGCCTTCTGCATCACGGCCGGCATGTTATCGATGTATGGGAGGACTTTAATGTTAGCGGATAAAATCTTTCCCTGCTCATCCAGCATGCGCATGAAGTTATCGATGCGCTTTGGACCAGCAACCAAAACCACTTGGTAGTCTCGTTTGTTAAAAGCTGGAATGGCTTCTAGGGTTGCTAAATTAATGGCAGGCGCTCCCTGAGAGCCGCCAAAAATCAAGAGCGTTTTTTTATCATCGGACAAGCCATAAGTCTTCCACGAAAAATCAGACTGCATCTTCGCTACTTCCTGGGCCCGTGGATTACCAATCAACTCGGTTTTCCCTGCTGGAAAGAAAGCTTCGGCATCTGGAAAAGCAATGCCAATTTTCGTGGCACCCTTTGCCAAAAACTTATTCGTCACACCAGCCACTGAATTTTGTTCGTGAATGACCGTTGGAATATGTAGTTCCTGAGCTGCCTTCAACACCGCACCCGAAACATAACCACCAGTTCCCACAACAACATCTGGTTGAAAGTCCTTGATGATGTTTTTCGCTTGCTTGACCGCCTTCAAAAACAACCAAACGGTTTTGAAGTTATCGAGTGACAATGACCGCTTAAAGCCTTGCACGTGTAATTGTTTGAATGGAATACCCGTCTTAGGAACAATGTTTTTTTCAACACCGCGAAAAGAGCCAACATAGAGAAACGCTGTCTCCGGCTCCTTTTCCTTAATCACGTCGGCAAGTGCCAAAGCTGGATAAATATGGCCGCCAGTACCGCCACCTGATAGCATGACTTTCATCGATTAATCCTTCTTTCCTAAAGCTTTTTTCAATGCGGCAACGTACTTGTCCCCGCGAATTTCAAAGTTGGGATATTGGTCCCAAGATGCAGCAGCAGGTGAGAGCAAAACGACATCACCCGGCTGAGCCATCTTAACAGCAAGTGGTGCTGCCTCTTCTACGTTTTCGACCACGGTTACCGGCAAATTTGCCTGCTTGGCCATCTCAACTACTTTGTCCTTAGTTTGCCCAAAAGCAATGACCTGGGTCACATTCCCCAAATCCGGCACGAGCCGGTTCAAATCATCGCCACGATCCAAGCCACCAGCCAATAGAATGGTTGGTTCCTTAAAAGCAGACAAAGCCGCCTGCGTGGCTTCAATGTCCGTTGCTTTGGAGTCGTTGTAATAAATCACACCATTATCTTTAAACAAAAACTCCAAACGGTGCTTCACACCTGCAAAAGTCTTCAACACAGCGCGCATCGCTTCGAAATCACAACCAGCAACAGTCGCCGCTGCCGTGGCGGCCAAGGCGTTTTCCAAGTTTGGCCGGCCGACTAACTTGACTTGGTCAAAGGGCATCAGATCCTGACCATTCAAAATTAAGTCCCCAGCCGTTTCATGCGCATAGGCGGATTGGTCTTCGGGATTGAAGGTCAAAACCTGGGCCTTCGTCACTTGAGCAATCGCCGCTGTATCTTTACCGTTACCGTTCAAAATCAAGGTTTGATCCGCCCGTTGATGAATGGCAACCCGTTCCTTTGCCGCTAAGTAATTGGTTCGATTATGGTGAAAGTCTAAGTGGTTAGCAAAGACGTTGGTAATCACCGCAATGTCTGGTGCAATTTCTGGAATCCCGACTAACTGGAAAGTCGACAATTCAAGCACTAGCGTATCCGCTTCTGTCATGTCCCCAACAACATCGCAAACCGGCGTTCCGATGTTTCCTGCAATCACGACTTTTCCCTGTTTGGCATCATGTTGAAGCATCAAACCAAGCAACGAAGTGGTCGTCGTCTTCCCGTTCGATCCCGTCACGACAATCAAACGACCTGTAAAAGTCGAGAGTGCGACCGCTACCTCTGTTAAGACAGGCACTCCCAAGGATTCAGCCTTTTCAACTAAGGGGTGATTATAAAAGATACCTGGGTTCTTAACGACGTAATCGGTGTTTGCCACTAGCGCATCTGGCCCATCGTTTTCAATAAAAGTCACGCCCGCTTTTTTCAAAGCCAACACATCGTCGTCTTCCTTGATGGCATCGCGATTAGCCACCGTCACCTTCGCACCGAGCTGAACCAAACGGTTGGCTGCCGCACGACCCGACTTGGCCCATCCTAGAACCAATACTTTTTTCCCATGAAACGCTAAGGCTGTCATGTACTTCCCCCTTATTTTTTATTTCAATTATGTACGGTGGCGAGCCACCTTATAGTTAGAAGAGCCATAACCCAATTAGAGCGCAGCCCAATCCAAAGAGCCAAAAGGCTGTGTCAATTTGCCATTCAGACCAACCAAATTTCTCAAAGGAGTGGTGAATGGGTGCCATCGGAAAGACACGCACTTTGAAGAAGTGGTATGAAATGGTCTGAATAATGACCGACAGTGTCTCAATGACAAAGACCAAACCAATGATTAGTAGGGAAATGACGGCGTGCAATTGGATTGATTCAACCGCTAAACCTGCCCCAATGGCTAAGGAACCCGTATCACCCATGAAGATCTTTGCTTTTGGCTTGTTGAAAAGCAAGAAACCAACCAAGGACCCCATTAAAACGATGTTGAAGGAAACCATTGCCCAATTTTCGGCACGGACGGCCATGAGGGTGTAGGCACCGTAGGCAATCAAGGCCAAGCCGGTCAATAACCCATCCAATCCATCCGTCAAGTTGGTGGCGTTTGACCAGCCGACCAACCAGAACCAAAGAAAGACCAAGTAAAAGACACCAAGATAAACAACCCCAACGAAAGGTAAGTTTAACCCGGCCGGCACGTGCATTGCCCAGAGTAACAGCATCACCAAGAAGGCCGAAACAGTCTGAGCCAATAACTTGGGCTTAAAAGCAAAACCATCGTCAGCGTGATTAACCAACTTCAAAACATCATCAACGGCCCCAATTAATCCGTAGGAAGCAAAGCCAACAGACAAAGCCAAAATAGTTGTCAACGAACGACTATCATGATAAGTACTTGGCAAACAAAAGACGATAATTAAGGTCACCAGACCGAAAACCGCTCCACCAAGTGACGGTGTTCCGGCTTTTTGCTGATGATCCGGTCCGAGCACACGAATAACCGCCTGCTCCTTACTCTGTTTCAACTTTTTAATAACCGTTGGCATGATGACTGCGGTGAGCACCATCCCCAAAAGAAACTCTAATACAAGCATTGCCTAACCCTTCTCTTTAAACGTAATTTCAATGGTTTGATTATCAAATGTCTCCGTTCCAACTTTAACGGACTGCTTTGTCGCAAAACCAGAACCAGATAAGTTCATTTTAACACCCGCAAGGTTTCCCCATGACAAAATTTCATTTTTTGTCCAACCGGTAAAGTCTGGCACTGTCGACTGACCAGAAGCTGTCAACAACACAAGTTGCCCCTTCACGGCTGATTGACCGCCCTTAATCGACTGTGCGGTCACCTTTCCGCTGTTTCCAATTGAGGCAACTTTCATGCCCAAATCGCTCAATGATTTTTCGGCATCCTGTACGGATTGCCCCCGAACGTCCGGCATTTCAATGGTCTTGGTGGCCGATTTCACTGTGGAATCTTCATCATTGAGGGCTTGAAGCATCACTGGTCGGAAGACATTATTTAGGGTAATTTGAATGTTCGCATCTGGAAAGACCTGTGGCTGACGGACAACGATGTACATAATGTAACGTGGGTCATCACCTGGAACCAGCGCCATGACGGAGTGAACAGCATTCGTCAAACCATCCAGATATTTTCCATTTTCAGCAATCTGCGCCGTTCCGGTTTTCGCCGCTACTTGATAACCAGCATCCGAAAGGGAGTACTGCTTGGCCGTTCCGTCATCAGCATTGACCACCCCTTCAAGGTTTGAAAGCACTTCCTTGGCTGTCGCTGCTGAGACAGGCGAGCCCACCTTCTCAGTCTTACCAGCAGACACTGTCTTACCAGTCGTTGGATCCGTCGTTTTCTGCACGAGGTATGGTTTGACCATCGTCCCCTTATTTGCAAAAGCTGAATACGCCTGCAACATTTGGGCAGGTGTCGTTCGAATGGCCTGTCCATACGAAGTGTTTGCCTGATCAATTGGCTGTTCAAATGAAATTGATCCGCTTTGCTCATTTGGTAATTCCATTCCCGTCTTTTTGAGGAAGTGGAAGCGATCAAGATAGGATTTCCAGGTTTTGGCTCCCAATGATTGCTCAATCTTAGCAAATCCAACGTTGGAAGAACGTTCAAAGGCCTGACGATAAGTGAGTACACCAGCATTGTTACCGAAGGCATCGGTGACTTTCTGACCATCGATGTTTAAAGTACCGGATTGGTAGGTGGCATTTGGTTGCCACTTTTTCTCTTGGATAGCAGCTGCCAACGTAATGGTTTTCATTGTTGAACCAGGTTCAAAGGCTGCCTGGTTTAGCATGTTTTCCCAAGCATCCGACAAACCATCTTGCGTATTCGGGTCAAAGTTTGGCCGCTGGGTGGCCGCCACAATTTTACCTGTCTTGGCCTCCATAACGAAAGCCGCAGCAGACTTGGCCTTGGTACCGGCATACAAAACATCCATCCGGTTTTCAAGCGTCGCTTGCAATTTTTCGTCAATGGTTAGCGTGACGTTATCGCCATTCTTAACCTGGTTCTTTTTGCTATCCTGAACCTCTGATCCCAAAGTCGTGGTCAGTCCATCTTTACCTCGCAGCGACTTATTTTTATAGGCTTCAATCCCCAAAACGCCGTTCAACGTTTTCTGACCAACGTTATTTGAAACCGAATTCGTTAAGCCAATGATATGGGAAGCCATTCGATTGTTTGGATAATAACGGGCGGGTTGTGCAGTAAATTTAATTCCAGACAGCTTTAATTTCTTAATTTGGTTGTATTGGTCAACCGAAAGATTCTTGGCTTTTGTTCCCAATTCAACTTGCAACTTATTAGACGAAAGTTGTTGGTACAAATCATTTTCATCCGCCCCTAAAATGGGTGCCAATGCAGCAGCCGTTTTTTTAGCATCCGTGACGTAGTCGGGTTTACCATTCACTTTTTGCTTTTTATTTAAGACAGCATACATATCGTAGACAGTTGAATTATCAGCAAGCACTGATCCATTCGAGGATAGAATCTGTCCTCTCGTAGCTGGTACCGTCGACTTTTGCATGAAAGTCAAACGGGTTGCCGCTGATAAGTCATGGTTGTTGACGTTTTTAATGGCAGCAATTTTAAAAAGACGACCACCCATTATCACAATAATAATCAACGAAAAAAGGCCTAAAAATAGACCAAATTTTTTTGCGTTACCTGTGATTCGTTTTCCGAGTTGTCGTCTTTTATTTTTTTTCATGGTTATTGATTAACATTGCGAACGTTCGTGGTGCTCTGCTCCATGTTAGCTGATTTCGCAACCTTTTCCAAGTTATCTTTGTTCGTCTTTGCCTGAATATCCCCACGGTAGGAATCGTTTTCTTCCTTTACCTTGTCGATTTTCTGGCTAACGGCTTGGTTTTTAGCCTCAACACGTTGCATCGATACCGTGGTCCAAACCGTCGCTAACATCATGAAGAGAACCGTTACCGCCATCACAATGACCAGCGAACGTTCTTGCTTAGTCCAAACGGCCGGTTGATAACGTTTTCTAGCCTTTGTTTTTACTTGCGCAGGTCGCTTGGGAACTGTGCGTGCTGCATCTTGGTAATGATAGGCGTTTTGTGCCATTCGCTTCTCTCCTTTTTAATCAATAGTCGTTGCCATTCTCTGTTTCAAAAGTTACCCGTTCATTGAACCCGTAGGCGTTCAATACCACGTAATTGAGCAGATGCGGAACGATGGTTCTCTCGTTGTTCCTTCTCACTTGGCTTAATTGCCTTGCGTGTTAGGAGCTTATAGTCAGGCGCCATTTCATCCGGCATAATCGGCAAACCGCGCGGTAAGTCTGGTAGCTGTGTTTTTTCTTTAAACATTTGCTTAATTAACCGGTCTTCTTGCGATTGGAAGGAAATGGCCGCAATACGACCACCCTGATCCAGCAAATCCAACGCCTGGCCAAGGGAATCTTCCAAAGCACCCAGTTCATCATTAACCGCGACGCGTAACGCCTGAAAAGACCGCTTCGCTGGGTGTCCACCATGTCGCCGAGCTGGTGCTGGAATGGCTTCCTTAATGATTTCCACCAAGTCAAAAGTTGTCTCAATTGGCGCCTGTTCGCGAGCTTGCTCAATCTTTCGAGCAATGGCTTTACCAAAACGATCTTCGCCATAACGAGTCAACACACGGACCAAATCATTAAAAGGCCAGTCATTGACAATCGTCTTCGCCGTCAACTCCTGCCGCTGGTCCATCCGCATGTCAAGTGGCGCATCGTGGTTGTATGAAAAGCCACGGTCTCCTTGATCAAATTGAACAGAAGAAACGCCCAAATCATAAAGGACACCATCAACGTACTCAACCCCTTCGTCAGCGAGTGAAGCACGGAGCGTACGAAAGTTATTAAAGATTAACACCAACTTACCGGCTGCAATCTCATCTTTGTACTGTTCCTTGTTGTAGGCAATGGCCGTTTCGTCCTGATCAAAGGAGTACAGGCGTCCAGTTGTTAACCGTGACAGCACAACACCGGTGTGCCCACCCCCACCTAAGGTAGCGTCAACGTAAATACCATCAGGTTTTACATCAAGTAAATCGACCGCCTCTTTTTGAAGAACGGTAATATGTTCAAATGTCATTGCCGGCCTCCTTTCAAAGTCAGTCACAAGGTGTCACGGGACAACTGCCCATTAAAAGTCAAAATCAACCAATCCTTCGGCGATGTCATCGAAGTTTTCAGCGGTTTCTTCCGTATAAGCCTGCCAATTATCAGCTGACCAAATTTCAAAAGAATCGCCAACACCGGTCACCACAACTTCTTTTTCAAGTTTGGCATGCTCTTTTAAATTCGAGGCAATAATGACTCGCCCTTGCTTATCAAATTCCGCCTGCATGGAACCAGCCATCACAAAGCGCTTAAAAGCTCGGGCGTCTTTTTTCCCGATTGGTAAATTATTCAACTGTTCTTCCAGCTTATTCCATACATCCAGAGGCATGGCGCGAAGTGAATGTTCCATCCACTTCGCAATGACGAAAGTCTCACCCAGTTGGTTTCGAAACTTCGCAGGAATCGTGAGCCGGCCCTTGGGATCTAAGTTATGTGTTGATTCGCCCATGAACATAATGGCCCACTCCTCCCTTCTGTGGATTACTTAAATACAATTTACCACATTCCCCCACTTTCCACCACTTTTCTTTAAGACTTTTTTAAATTAAGGCAACAAAAAAGGACAAAAGGTTGATAAATCAACTTTTTGTCCAGGTGGGGAAGTTTCCCTATTTTAATTAATGTACCAGTATCAATGAAGCAAAAACGGTGATCAGCAACAGTAGTATCGCCACCAGGCCTGAGATGCGCCAGAATTGGTGAAGAAAGCCAGTCACCGTTAGTCCGTTCTTTCCCAAACGTAAAAAGACCCAGAAGCCACCGATAACGAGGTAGGCCACAATCACCGCCAAAATATCCGAACGGTTAAAAGCCGCCCCCTCAACAAAATAAAGGGCCAACCACGTTGGTAAAGTCGCCAAATCAACAAAAGACAGCCACGGAAAGGCACGGTACAAAAAGCGCCAAATCATTAATAACAGTAACACCGCCAGCCAAAGACCAGCCCAAAAATACCAAACCATTTGTTTTCACCTCGTAAACACTTTACCAAGCCGTTCGGTAAATTTCAATTTTAGGAGGAGCTATGTTAAGATAATCCTAGTAAATTCAGGAGAGTTGCGAAACTATGCTAAAGAAGAAAAAGAAACAGGTAGCCGAAAAGGCCCCTGTCTCCCCCACTGTTGATCAGGCACTAGAGGACGAAGTGAACCGCCAACTTGCCAAAAAGCCACTTCCAAAGGTCGAAAAGAAAAAGAAAACCCGCTACCAGCGCTGGACGCTTTTCATGGCTCTTTTTATGGTCATCGTCTTCGTTGGAACCGCCATTTACGCGGCCATTTCAGCCATTTTTTAAAAAAATAAAAACAGGACGTGCAAAACGCGCGTCCTGTTTTTTTATAAATTTATTCAACGGATAAGAGGAATGGATACAGTGCTTGACCACCATCATGAACTTCAATTTCAAGGTCATCATCAATTTCGGAAACCGCTTCTTCTAAGGCCTTTTCATCCTTAGGTTTAGCACCTTCACCAGAGATAATGGTAACGATTTCAGAATCATCATCACACATCTGTTCCAAAAGGGATTTCGCCGTTTCGACCAATTTCTTGCCAACGACAACAATCTCGCCGTCTTTCATGCCGAGCCAGTCACCCTTCTTAATGTCATGACCCTTCAAAGTCGTTTCGCGCACCGCTTGCGTCACAGCCCCCGATACAACGGTGTCCAATTCCGCCGTCATATCCTGCTCGTTGTCAAGCAGAGTGGCGTCGGGATTGTAACCTAGCATGGCCGTCAAACCTTGTTGAATCGAGCGAGATTTAACAACCGAAACGGGCACGCCCGCCACTTCCTTGGCTTGATCAGCAGCCAGGAAAATGTTTGAATTGTTTGGCAAAATAATGGCTTGTTCGGCACCAGACGCCGTAATCGCATCCACAAAATCCTTCGTAGAAGGATTCATCGTCTGTCCGCCAGTAATCACCTGATAGACACCCAGCGAATCAAACAGCTTTTCGATTCCCTTTCCTGAAGCAACAGCAAAAACAGCTAGCTTAGGAGCCTTCTTAGGCTTAGCCTCCGCCCGTTCTTCTTGCTTCTCTTCTTCCTGTCGATCAATCACCGCTTGTTGCTGATCACGCATGTTATCGACTTTGACCTTGCGAAGGGAACCAAATTCAGTTCCCCAATGAATGATTGTTCCAGGATCTTCGGTGTGAACGTGCACTTTAACAACATCATCATCGTTGATGACAAGGAGAGAATCCCCCTTATCGGCGATGAAGTTGTAGAAGGTATCATAATCAAACTTGTGGTCCCAAGTCGTCCCCTCAGCCAAATCAACCATGATTTCTGTACAGTAACCATATTTAATATCTTCAGGGTTCAACGATTCGTCAGCCTGTGCACCAGCATGCAGTTTCGAAACCATTTGGTCTAATTCAGCATTATCGGGCGTTGTTAGATTCTTATCATCAAACGTCCCCAACACCACGTCCGTAAAGGCTGAAAGAACCATCACCAGCCCTTGTCCACCAGAATCAACAACGCCAACCTCCTTTAACACGGGAAGAAGGTCGGGTGTGGAATCCAAAGCTTTTTGAGCAGCTTCTTTCACCTTTGTCATTAGAGTTGGTAGATCATCGCCAGCACTGGCTGCCTGATCGGCCTCGGTGGCCGCCATTCGAATGACCGTTAAGATGGTTCCTTCGGTTGGCTTCATCACGGACTTATAGGCTACCTTGGCCGCTTCCATCAGGGCATCGGCCATGTCTCGTGCTGACAAAGTTTCCTTGTCCGCCATCGCCGTAGCCATCCCACGGAAAATTTGAGACAAGATGACACCAGAGTTACCACGAGCCCCCATCAACAAGCCCTTAGCCGTTGCTTTTGAGAGCAATCCAACACTTTGGTCTTGCGATGCTCGTTCATATTCGGCACCAGAAGCCATCGAAAGCGCCATGTTCGTCCCCGTATCGCCATCCGGCACAGGAAAAACGTTTAATTTGTTAATGTTTTCAGCATTAGCAGACAACCTAGCTGCCGCCGCATTAACCATTTTACCGTAAACGAGCGGCGTAATGGTGGTGATTTTTTCAGTCATTTTTTAATCCTCGGTTTCAATCCCTTGAACAATGACGTTCACTTCAGGTACTTGTAGGCCTAGGTAGGCATTTAAATAATACTTCACGCGACTTTGAACCGAAGCCGCAATGTCAGCCAACTTCATGCCGTGTTGCACAACGATATAGACATCAATCGTCAGCCCCTGTGGTTGCTGTGAAACCACAACACCACGACCATAGTTCTCTCGGTTTAGAATCTGGTTAACGCCATCTTTGAAAGCGGAACGAGAAGCCATACCAACCACACCAGGGTTAGCAATGGTTGCCCCACCAACAACAGATGCGATTACGTCGTTTCCAACCGTGACATCACCGTTCTTTGTTCGAATTTTAATTGCCATCGTATTTGTCGTGTGAAGCTGTGTTGCATGCTCCACTTTTCCTTTCAAATTACTTACTACTTATTTTAACATGATTAGGGAAAAGCCCCAAAACGAAAGAGCATAAAGGACAGTGTGTCTTATAAAATAAAAAAACCACCCAGTGGAGTGGTTTTTATACACGTTCGATTGAGCCGTTCTTCAAACCGGCCTTCAAAGTACGTGCAGTCAAGTAAACTTTCTTAGGTGCGGAACCGTTAATCTTAACCGTTACCTTTTGCAAGTTTGGCTTCCAGCTACGACGACTTGAGTTCAAGGCGTGTGAACGTTGGTTACCAAAACGGGTACGTGCACCGTTAATTGCATCTTTTGCCATGTGTGACCCTCCTATCCGAGCCGCACGATGTGCCTGCTCTTCTTATCAACAATACAGTATTTTACCAGAGCATTTGCACTTTGGCAAGATATTAAGCATATTTATGCAAAATTTCACTCAACTGTTCCTTGTTGTGAAAGCCAGTCAAACGTTCAACCGCCTGGCCATCCTTCATGACCACCATTGTTGGGATGGCACGGATACCAAAGTCAGCTGGTACCTGCTTATTGGCGTCGACATCGACTTTGTAAAAAGCGACGTCCTTCAGTGAATCATCCTCTGACAATGCATCCATTACAGGTGATTGCATCTTGCAAGGACCACACCAAACCGCCCAAAAATCAGTGATTGAAACACCGGTCTTTGTCTTTTCTTCAAAGTTCGCGTCTGTTAATGCTGTTACTGCCATTTATCAGTACCTCCGATCAGTTGATTGGGTCGCCAGTACGATGCCTCGTTCAATCGAAACATGTACCAATCCCCCAACAAATTCATTCGATGAGTACATGATACCGCTATTTTCCTTTAAGGTCAATGGGTATTCCGCATCGATAATTGAAAAATTATCAACTATACCTAATGGCATAAAACCAAGATAATGGTGACCAGGAAGTCGTTTGACAGCATTGTGGCTGTGATCGACATAAGTGATGGTGTTTTGTGCATCCACAATTGAAAAACGGCCGACCAAGCCAGCAAATCCAGGCAACAACGGAATGGTTAAGTTTGAAAGCTCGTGATCCAACCGCCCTCCTGTTGCACCATACAAGACAATCTCATCCGCCCCGGCTTTCATGGCATACTGAACCGCTAAGGCAGTGTCAGTGTAATCTTTTCTAGCCGGATAAGACTCAAAACCGCGATTGCGTTGGTAGTCCGCTAACTCAAGCCGTTCCTTTTCCGAAAGCGAATCAAAGTCGCCCACTGCAAAGAGGGGATGAATCCCAGCTTCCATTAAAAAATAAGCACCGCGATCAGCACCAACCCACTCACCAGGTTGCTGAAACAAATCATCAGGACGGTTTTCTTTTGGCCCACCAGCCAAGACATTAATTCGCATAACTCCTCCTAGAAAAAAAGCGAACCGAAAGTCAGTTCGCTAACGCCTTATGGCGCTCTTTATTTCGTGACCTCTAACAATGTCTGCACCTTAGCAGCTGGGTCTTTTTTATCATAAACGTATGAACCCGCAACAAAAACGTTCGCTCCTGCATCAGCAGTTAGCTTAGCCGTTTCATTGTTAATACCACCATCAACCTCGATATCGAAGTCCAAGCCAAGTTCCTTCTTGTAAACCATCAATTCCTTGATTTTATCAACCATTTCAGGCAGGAAGGCTTGTCCACCAAAACCAGGATTAACCGTCATGACCAATACCTGATCAACCATCGACAAAACGGGAACAATGGCGGACACCGGCGTTCCCGGATTAATCACAACCTCCGCTTTTACGCCAGCCTTCTTAATCATTTGAAGGACACGGTGAATGTGTGGCGTTGCCTCGACGTGAACCCCAATGAGGTCAGCGCCAGCTTCAGCTAGTGCTTCCACATGGTTTTCTGGGTGAACAGCCATCAAATGAACGTCCAAGAATAGGTTAGTCATCGGACGAAGTTGTTTGACCCATGCAGGTCCATAAGCCATCGAAGGGACAAAAGAACCGTCCATTAAATCAATGTGCAAATACTTTGCACCAGCCTTTTCGACCAAAGTCACGTCATCGCCAAGCTTGGTCACGTCGGCACTCAAAATTGATGGAGCAATAATTCCAGCCATATCTTTCCTCTTTCTTCTCAAAAGTTAATTTAAGCGATCCTGTTTCCACTTTGAAGAATTCTTCTGGTAGACAGGCCGCTTGCCCTTAATAATCTGGTAAAACAATTCATAGCTATTATAGCGCGCTGCACTAATGCTGCCAAGCTCGACCGCTTCTTTCACGGCACAGCCAGGCTCATTTAAATGCGAACAAGTTCGAAAACGGCAGTTCGGTGCCACTCGGCGAATTTCTGGGAAATAATCCCCCAGTTCTTCCGCCGGAAAATCAAAGACCTCGTAGGACGAAAAGCCAGGCGTATCAGCGATTAAGGTTTGGTAAACCTTTACCGGAATCAACGAAACCTGACGCGTCGTGTGCTTACCCCGTGATAGTGCTTGGGAAACTTCACCAACCGCTAACTTCAAATTTGGTGCTAATTCATTGAGGAACGTTGATTTCCCAGCCCCGGTTTGACCCATGACAACGACCACTTGATTTTTTAGTAAGGACTGAAAGGTATTTCGCCAATCATCCGTTGAAAAGATCACTGTATAGCCAATCGTTTCATACAGTTGAACTTGCTTTTGAAAGGCCACTTGGTCCGTTTCCGATAGTAAATCCAGCTTTGAAAAGTACAAAACCGGGTGAACTTTGGCGGCTTCAAGCGCCACCAACTGTCGGTCCAACAAGTTCTGTGAAAAAGCCGGCTCAATGACAGACGTCACCACGATGGCCAAATCAACGTTCGCAATAGGCGGACGCACCAAGCTATTTTCCCGAGGATGTAAAGACCAGATTAAGCCCTCCCCGTTTTCAGATTCGAAATCGGCCCAATCGCCAACCAAAGGCTTTTGACCATTTTTGCGAAACTGTCCCCGAGCCCGTGTTCGTTCAACGGACCCATCGGACAGCATCAAATCATAATAACCGGCCAAAGACCGAATAATTCTTCCTGTTTTCATAGCCCCATTATACCATGGGTCTGGAGTTGGCATTCTAATAAAAAAGGATTCCCCATGGGGAATCCTTTTTAAAATTAACGATTGGTTGTACTCATTGAACTACTTGCACTACTACTTGAAGTAGTTGTCGAGTTTGAGCTACTTCCTGAAGAAATCACGACTTTCAATGTTTTATCGAGTCCAAACTTTGAACCTGCCACTGGTGACTGTGAAATAACAGTCCCCGCCGTTTTATTCGAATCTTGTATATCAAAATTCAACGACACCTGGTTATCGTTTGCCCAATCAAGAACCGCCTGCTGACTTTGCCCCGTAAGGTCGGGTAAAGTAATGGTCTTCGGTCCATCTGAAACGGTCAGCGTGACAGTGCTATCCGATGGATCAATGGCCGACCCAGCGGCAATTGACTGGGAAATCACTTGACCGGAAGCAACACTGTTGGAATTTTCGGTCTTCTTCTTGACGGTAATCCCCTTATTGCTCAACTGATTAGCCGCACTTGAATAGGTCCAACCCGTGTAATCCGATAACGTGATAGTGGCACTTCCTGATGAGATCACCAGTTGAACCGAACTGCCTTTCTTAACGTGACGACCAGCGCCAGGGCTTAGTTTGATGACATCCCCCTTGTCCACTGACTTGGAACTAGCCGTTGTCGTGGATGATACATCTAAACCAGCACTACCCAACTTACTCTTGGCAGTGCTTTCGGCTTGGTTAGTGACATCTGGTACCGTCACATAATTATTCTCGGCATAGGCAAAACTACCGAGACCAAGCAGTAACAAGAAAACAACAAAGCCGAGCACGTACCATTTCTTGTTTGAACGGAACTTAATTCCGTTCTCACTCAAAATCTGGCGAACATATTTTGGTGTCCGATCGACTCGAACAGCAATGTTCTTGACAGAATAACCCTGTTTCCCGAGATCGATAATTTGCTCTTTCACATCGCGGTTCGCTTGCTCATCGTCAGCTTCAGCATCGTCCGGATCTCCCTCAACAAAGGGATGGGCCGTCCAATCTGGTGTGACGAGTTTCGTTTCGTCCGAAGCTTCCGGAACAAAGCGCCCTTCACCAGCCCGACGTTTTGAAAGCGAGGTCTTTAAATCCTCCGCCATCGCTTTCGTTGAAAAATATCGGTCCTTAGCATCCTTAGTCGTTGCCCGGAGCACAACGTTTTCAAGGGGTTGCGGAATCTGCGGATCAAAGTCACGCACATAGGGCATCGGCACCTCGGCGTGTTGATAAGCAATACGGTCAGCGGAATCCCCCTGATAAGGCAACTTATTCGTCAGCAATTCGTATAAAATCACCCCTAACGAATAAATATCAGACTTCTGCGAGGCACTCTGCCCCCTCGTCAATTCGGGTGCTAAATAGTGAATTGAGCCAATAATCGGCTCCTGTCCCTGCTGTCGACCCGTTCGTTTTTGAGCTAAGGCAATTCCAAAGTCCGTGATCTTAACGTGCCCCTTTTGATCGATTAAAATATTCTGGGGTTTCAAATCACGGTGGATGATGCCCGCTTGGTGGGCTGCGGTAACCGCGTCAAGAACCTGTTCCATAATGTCGACCACTTCTTGGTAAGGAATTGGAAAATGGCTTTTGGTATAGGCTTTCAAATCCATCCCATCCACATATTCCATCACCAAGTATGGACAACCATCAGATTCCCCGGCATCGTATAGCTGCACGATGTGGTCATTTATCAGTGCCGTTGCCGCCTTGGCTTCTTTTTGAAAACGAAGAAGGGCCTCCGGATTATTTTGAATGGCTAAGCGAATCATTTTCAGCGTGACGTCTCGCTTCAAATAGGTATCGAAAGCTTGGTAAACATTAGCCATTCCGCCTTCACCCAATGGGCGAACAATTTGATAGCGGTTATCAATGATGGTTCCTGCTTCCATTAGTCCAACCTTCCTTTCAATCCATTCTTAACAAACACTTCCGTTGCTTTCTTTGGGACCTCAACCGTCTTGGTTAACTGCTGCTTGCGACCGTCTTGCTCGTCTTCAGTTAAGTTCGTGACAAGCAAGGAGGTGACGTTATCTGGAACGTTTCGCATAATTGCCGCTTTGGTCAGCGCAGCTAACCGTTCGGCAATATCTAGCGCCGACCCTAGCGCTGGCTGATTACCAGGACGGCGAATGCCTGGTTGGAGTATCTGGAGCTGCTCATCTAAAGTCAGGACTTTGGACAAACCATCCGATGTCAGGTAAAGCCAGTCGCCCACCTGTGGCGTCACAACCGTCCATTCCAAATCAACCTGACGATTAACACCGAGGTAACGGGTCAATGAATCACTCTCAGGAATGTTTTCAGAAACACGTTGCCCAGACTGTCTTTCTAACTCATTTTTCAATGTATGGTCAAAAGTCAACTGCTTCGCTTCGTGCCGGCGCAAAAGGTACGCGCGCGAATCGCCAGCATTAGCAACCAAGATTCTGTTTGGTAGACAAACGGCAACAACGAGAGTGGTCGCCATTTGGCTACGCCCTTCATCGTGTTCGCCAACCAGTAGAATCGCTTGGTTAGCCAAATCAGCTTGATGAATCAACCACTCCTTGACCCGCTCATCTTCGCTGAAGGTAACCTGTTCCCAGGCGCGCCCTAACGTTTGAATCACTAATTGAGCGGCTTTTTTGGAGCCCTTTTGTGAAGCAACACCATCAGCGACCAACACTAAGGGATCGCCAGAGCGGTTATAGAAAGCGCCCACGGCATCTTGATTGTCAGAGCGCTTCGGCCCCTTGTCACTTTGGTAGGCAATTGCCATAGCGATTAGTCCTTTCTTTGAAAGGTTGCAATATAAAAACCATCGGTTTGAAAATCATCAGGGTAGAGTTTCAATGCCAGCGTTTCACGAGCAGGCTTAATAGACCGGCTCGTTTCCGTCTTGACCTGAATAAAGTCGGAGTGTTTAGCCAAAAAGGCAGCCACCACCTCATCGTTTTCCTGATTCAGAATGGTACAAGTTGAGTAAACTAAGTACCCACCCTTCTTTAACTTTGTGGCTGCTGCTTCAAGAATCGCCAATTGCAACTTCGATAGATGACGCACATCATCCATCGTTTTATCGTAACGAATCTCGGGCTTACGACGCAGCAACCCCAAACCAGAACAAGGCGCGTCAACGAGAATTCGGTCAAAGTCTTCTGCTAACTTTTCTGGAATTTCACGGGCATCCATTTCCATCGCCCTCACTCGATCAGCCAGACCAAGGCGAGCAGCGTTTTGCGCGATTAACTGCACTTTGTGTCGGTGAATATCCAAAGCCGTCACAAAAGCTCCCTCAGGCAAATCCTGTGCGATTTGCGTTGTTTTGCCACCCGGAGCCGCCGCGGCATCCAAGACAGACCGCACACCTTGGTCAATGTGCATGGCCTCAACGGGTAGCATCGCAGACTCATCTTGCACTGTTAGCAATCCTTCTTGATAAGCCTTCGAAGAAGCCACATGACCCCCAGAAACAATCAATGCATCGGTTGCCAACTGGCCATCCCTGACGGTGTATCCCTCATCTTCCAGTTGTTTTCGAACCAGTGCCTTAGTCGCACGGACTGTGTTAACACGAACCGACTGCTCCGGCGCGTGATTCAAGGACTGCAAGATGCTGGCTGTCTTTTCGGTCCCAACCTGGTCTTGTAATTCTTCGACAAGCCAAACAGGTACCGAATAGATAATGGACAGCCGTTTCAGGTCATCTTGAATTTTTTCAGGATCAGGTAGGCCATGACGGTCCATGTTGTGCAAAATCGCTGTCACGAACTTCGCTGCCCCAACGTTACCAAGTGTTTTCGCCACTTCGATTGTTTCGTTAAAGAGGGCGTGCTTGGGAATCCTGTCCAACTTTTGCCACTGGTAAAGCGCCGTCAGCAAAAGCTCCTTCAACCAAGGCTCCATTTTCTTACCCTTAACGAAGGGAGCCAACCAATATTCCAGAAGCAATCGGTATTGAATGGTTCCATAAACAAGCGAGGTCAACAACCCCTTGTCTTGGTCCTTCAAGGGATTTTGCTTAATAATTTGGTTTAATTGTAAGTTTGAATAGGCCCCGTTTTTGACTTTAGCCAGTGTCACAGCAGCTAATAAACGGGGATTATCGGAACGTAACGTTTTCTTAGGCATCGGCCTCTCCTAAATCAATCCAGGCATTGCCAACCGCCAAGTGCTGCCCAGCGCCATTTAAGAAGGCGGCAATCGGCATGGCAGCCTTTCCAGCCGGTTGTATCTCCAAAACGGCTAATTGACTGCCATCAGCAGCTGCCAGGTGTAGATGCTTCTTATCCTTTTGCGTAATGACACCTGGTTTTGCATCGGTCTTTTCTTGTAAAGGCGCCACTTTAATGAATTTAACGGTTTGACCAGCAGCCACTGCGTGCGCCGGATGGGTTGGGTACAAACCGCGAATATGCCAATCGATTTCCTGAGCGGTTTCTCGATCAAAGTGCAGAATCTGCTGATCACGTGCAATGTTTGGTGAAAAAGTCACGTCATCAGAGTTTTGCGCCGTTCCCTTCAGCTCCCCCTTAGCGATTTTTGATAAATTATCGGTCACTAAGTGGACTGCCGCCTGGCCCAACTTCGTAAACATCGTCCCAACATTATCGTCTTTTGTGATAGGCACCTTAACCACTGCTAAAACATCACCAGCATCCATCTTTTTAACCATGTACATCAGCGACACACCGGTTTCCTGGTCACCATTCATAATGGCGTAGTGGACGGGTGCGCCGCCACGGTACTTAGGTAGTAAGGAGGCGTGGGCGTTGACCGCACCGTACTTGGCAGCGTGCAGTAGCTTTTCCGGTAGGAACTGACCAAAAGCCGCCGTCACGATAAAGTCGGGAGCCAATTCAATGATTTTTGCCATCTCGTCAGAACCCGAAATCTTTTCAGGCTGTAAAACTGGTAAGCCGAGCTTCGAGGCCGCTTCCTTAACTGGACTCGCCTTCAATTGCCGCTTCCGACCAAATGGGCGGTCCGGCTGAGTCACCACGGCCAAGACATCAAAAGAATCATCGGCCGCCAAAGCCTCCAAAGTTGGAACCGCAAACTGGGGGGTCCCCATAAAAACGATTGATAATGCCATGTATTTGAAACCTCATTACGCTTTCTACAAGTATTTTACTTGCTCTTATTATAACAAAAATAAAAGAAAAGACCCAAAGGCAGCACAATGACTAGCCTTAGGTCTTCGCTTACATAAAGGAAACCGGGTCCCGCCGAACTTCCAAGCGAAAGTCTTTCTCGGCATGTTGCGAACGATCAACGAGTTCTCGTAACTGTTCATCCGCTTCATCCGGCTTCTTCATCTTCAAAATCATTTGGAAGAAGTACCGTCCCTTTAGCTTGGCAATCGAACGGGGTGATGGGCCGAGAATCAAGACATCTTCCGGTAATCTTTTTTTCAACCAGGCAGCGATTTTAGCACTTTGTAGGGCGACTTTGGCCTCATCCGGATCCGAACATTGGATTTGCACCGTGTAGAAGTAAGGTGGAAACTCCGCGGCATGTCGAATGGCCATTTCTTGCCGGTAAAACCCTTCATAATCGTGCTGCTGGGCAAATTTCAAGGCATAGTGGTCAGGGTTAAAGGTCTGAATCACCACCTCGCCACGCGCCTTGGATCGGCCGGCTCGACCAGCCACCTGCGTCAGTAGTTGGAAGGTCTTTTCTGATGCCCGAAAATCCGGTAATCCCAGTCCCGTATCGGCATTCAGCACACCAACGAGGGTCACATCTGGAAAGTCGAGTCCCTTCGCCACCATTTGAGTGCCCAAGAGAATCTGCGCCTTCTTCTGACCAAAGTCAGCCAGCGCCTTAGCCATGGCCCCCTTCTTACGGGTTGTGTCCTGGTCGAGGCGAATCACTCCGTATTCGGGCAGTCGCTTTTGCAGTTCCGCCTCGACTTTTTCGGTTCCAGTCCCATAGTAGCGAATCCGTTTGGAACCACAGACAGGGCAGACTTGCGGGATTGGCGCCTGGTAGTCGCAATAATGACACTTCAACGTGTGCGTATCCATGTGCAAAGTCATTGCTAAATTACAGTTGGGATCCCTCGGAACATAGCCACAGTCCCGACACATGACAAAGGAGGAAAAACCGCGCCGGTTCAATAAGAGCACCGCCTGTTCTCCCCGAGCAAGGTGTTCCTTCAACTTGTCCAGCAACTCCTTTGAAAAATTGGTGTCACCATTGTCCAGCAATTCTTGCCGCATATCAACAACGTCAACTTTGGGAAGCTGTGCCTCCGGGTTTGCCCGCTTCGTCAAGGACAACAAGTCATAAACACCCTTTTGTGCCCGGGCCCGACTCTCCAAGGAGGGCGTTGCCGAACCAAGAACAACCGGAGCATTGTGATAACTCGCCCGCCAGAAAGCAACATCGCGAGCAGAATAGTGTGGATTTTCACTCTGACTGTAGGAACTTTCATGCTCCTCATCAACGATAATCAGCCCAAGACGATTCAGTGGCGCAAAAACCGCGGAACGGGCGCCGACAACAACTTGGACCGCCCCTTCTTGGATTCGCCGCCATTCATCATAACGTTCACCGTTCGAAAGACCCGAATGCAAGAGGGCAGTCTGATCGCCGAAGCGGTCCTGGACACGCTTTTGCATCTGTGGTGTTAGGGCGATTTCCGGCACTAAAAACAGTACCTGTTTTCCCTCATCGATGGCCTTTTGCGCGGCTTGCAAGTAGACTTCGGTTTTACCCGAACCGGTGATTCCTTCCAGGAGAAAAACCTTGTTGTCGTCTTTTTCAATGGCTTTTGTAATCCTTGTGTAGGCTCTTTCCTGCTCGTCATTTAAGGTCTTAGCGCTTTCTTTTTGGCTGGTAACAGCGCCCAGCGGTCGCCGCTTCACTTCTACCTGAACCTTGTCTAAAACGCCTTTCCCAACGGCGGTATTTAATGAAGAAGGCGAAACATCGACCAATTCGCCCCATTCCTGCTTTGAAAAAGTCTGACCCGGATGGGCAAGGGCAAAGTCCAAGATTGCCCGTTGCTGCTTCGCCCCGCTCTTCATCTGGTCAGCCTTTTCGGCTAACTCAGCCTCATTATCGATCACCTTAAAGGCTAATTGTGTCTTAACCTTTCCCTTGTTTTCGATGACGTTTCGAACGGCCAGTACCCCATCCTTTTGCAAACGAAGGATGGTCCGCCAACCCTTGGCCGAAAAGTCCTTCGTCTTCACCAAACGACGACTTTGGCCATCTAAATAAGTCACCCGATCAGTATCTGAAAGCCCAGGAAGGGCCGTTAATTCTTTCCGATAATCAGCTTTGAGCGCCGTTGGCAGCATCAACGCCAAGAAGGAAACCCAAAAAGAAAAGTTCTTTTCAGCCAAGTCCTTGGCTAGAGCCAGCAATTCCTTTGACAAAACGGGCTGTTCATCTAAGACGGTGAGCACATCCTTCAGCTGATCAACCGTTAAATCCTTGGGTAGCTCATCCGACAACCCAACCACGTAGCCCAAAACGGACCGGTGGCCAAAAGCCACAAGTACACGAACACCCGCTTGTACTTGCTCCGCCAATTCAGCAGGTATCAAGTAACTATAGGGTTGATTCGTCTGCTGGGTGGGCACATCAACGATAACTTGTGCGTACTTTTTGACCATTACTTCCTCCTTTCCCGAAGGGAGTGACTCACCATCCCCTTCGTTCATTTCTTATAAAAAGCCTGCTAAAAAGCCTGCCAAACGGCAGACCTTTCTCAAACCTTTGTCAGGTTTACCCCAACTCTTTTTTCAATAATTTCTAACGCCTGTAAGTAACGTGCGTAGTAGCCAGCAGGGTCATCAGCCCCACCAACACGGTCAAGCAAAACGGCTTTGTCATCAAAACCATAGTCTTCAATCACCTGCCACAGGTGTTGATCAAACAGTTTTGTCCGGGCTTCATCGGCCCCGTTCGTGACCGCAACGGCTGGCGGAATGACCAAGATCAAATCCAGCTCTTCTTCCCCGATGGTGTTATCAAAGAGGGCCTTCAACTTCGCCGCATCCTCGTCCGGTAACCAAGCCCTTGTTTCGGCCATGGTCACCATGGCATCGGTATCAAAAAAAGTCAGTCCGTTGTTGGCCGGTGAATTGATTTCAGCCGAGTTCGCATCGTACTGCCCCTGAATAATGCGGGTGTAGTCCTTTAACAACAGCTCTGAATCAAACACGTTCGACTTTTCCTGGTAAGCCCTCGAAAACTCCAATGAAAACGGCGAGTTCGACGTTCTGGCCAAACGCCGAGTTAACGTAGACTTCCCAGTTTGTGGAGCCCCGACGACCAAGATTTTCTTCGCAAAATGTCGACGAAAGACACGGTTAATGTAATCCCAATTGCCAAGCGGATCCTTTCGAACGGCCGTAGCCGAAACTTTCAAAATCGTTCGATCCATCAATGAAACGGACCAATGGCCATCATTCGGTAATAGTTTTTCTAGCATTGACTTATAATCGGCTTCTCCCGTGTAGAGAGTGATGTGGGCATTGGGATTTTTAATGTTTCGTTTAATCGTTTTGACCAAACGATCCGTCCACTCTTGCCAACCATTCGGCATCTGGGGAATGTCATCTTCGTTGATGTAATCGACCTTGATGCTTTTTTCGTCATTAAAGGCTTCCCGAAGGTAGCGAAAGCGCTTCTCAACTGGAAGACCAATCTGGTCCCCACGATCACCAGTGTAGCCAGAGGTAATCACGACCACCCCATCGTTTAGAGCCGCCGCTTTGTAAATTTCGGCCTGATGCCCAATATGCATGGGCGCGAGGGTTCCAAAAAAAACACCAATTTTATCGCCCATCAAATTGTCTTTGACTAAGTTTGCTTTAACCATGTTCTCCCGCTTGTTTTGATTACTAGATTGAATTGACCCCATTATACCAAAAATACCAACTAAAACGAAAAGTCGACCAGCGGTCGACTCGTTCATTCATTATCTTAAGGCGATGTCTCCATTAATTGTGCGAATAATAAAGTCTGCTTTGTTCAAATGAACATTTTGGTAGTCTTTATCAATCTGAACATTTCCTTGGCGACTGACGGTGGCCAATTTAGGGAGGGTCGATTTACGAATCGTCACATCACCATTGCGACTATCAATCAGCCCTGACTTTTCCAGCTTACTATCGAACACCGTCACTGCCCCATTCACATTTGTCAGGGAGAAAACGTTGCCGTGTTGGTTTTTGACTTTTAGCGAACCATTCACATTGGATAACGATAATTTATCCAATGTCATTTTATCCGGAACTGTAATAATAATCCGATGTTTATTACGGTTTTTAATTCCAAACGACCAATTATTTTTCTCTTCAGCCGTCACGGTGACCAAACCATCATTTGATGAAACCGTTACCGAGGACTTTTCTACCGGATCCGTTAAAATCGAGAAACGGGTCCCCTGCTCCACCACCACATCAGCCTCTTTAGTGGCCACAACCAGGTTCTTCACCTCTTGTTTGCCCGAACTAATTTGGTCTGGTGTAATGTCCAAACTACCGCGCTCGTCTTGATCTGAAATGTAGACAGGACCATTGTTCCAGTAGACTTCTCCCGGTAAGCCCCCCTTCCAGACTGAAAAAGCCGATAAGGCTAAACCGACAAACACGAGGAAAAAACCAGTCATTATTTTACTATTCATGATTCAGCACCCTCCTTGCCGTGTGTTGAATTTTCAGCAAAAGAGCCTTCGTCCAGTCCGTCGCCTTCATGACCAGCCAAGTCGCACATGGGGAAAACATAATGGACAAACCAATTGAAATCACGGCCATGCCAATGTAGAAAAGGCCACCCCAGAAATTCTGAGTTAACACGACGGCACCGGCAATCCCTGAGAACGCCGATACGATAATTAACGATAAGGCAATACCCCAAGCCAACAATGGTAATGACGCAATACCAAGAAAGCTAATTAACGTAACCAGTAGCCAAATTGGGGAAGTCAAAATAACCAGGATAAATTGACCACGGGTCAACGGTTGTGTCTGCTTTGCCCGAGTGGTAACCTCATCCCCATCTTCTTGGTCAAAATCAGCTTTCAATTTTTCGGCTAAGACAGCGGGTTTGCCCAACTTCACTCGCGCCTCTTCATCCGACAACCCGCCATCCGCTAGATAGTTCCGGTAATACTCAATAATGTTTTCTTGTTCGTTTTTGGGCAGACCAACCAGGGCCTGCTCGAGTTCATTCAAATAGGTCATCCTAGTGTTCTCCCAACAGTGCATTAATTTGATTAGAAAAAAGCTGCCAATCAGCACAGGCTTCTTTCAAATAAAGCTGGCCACTATCCGTTAACTCATAATACTTTCGCACTCTTTCCGCAAAGACTTTTGAACGGGTCGTCACCAGATCTTTTTTCTCAAGACGCCTCAAAATCGGATAAGTAGTGGAATCTGAAATTGGTAGCTGCAACTGAATCTTTTTGGTCAGTGCGTACCCATACAGTGGTTCTTCTTTTAATACCGAAAGCACAACAGCCTCCAGCACTCGATTCGGAATTCTAATCGCCATACCTTCCCTCCAGGCAATATTATATAACATATAGTATAGAAGACAAAATTTTTCTAAATAAAAAAGTCCCAGCCAAAGCCGGGACCAAAAATTTTATTTCATTACTTATCGAACAACTTCAGGTACTTACCGTACCCCTCTTTTTCCATATCAGCCTTTGGGATGAAACGCAGAGCGGCTGAGTTAATGCAGTAACGCAAGCCCCCCTTGTCTTGAGGGCCATCTGGAAAGACGTGGCCCAGGTGGGAATTAGCATCACGCGAACGCACCTCAGTACGGGTCATTCCGAACGAATGGTCCGTGTCTTCCTTCAAATCAGCATCATCGATTCCCTTTGTGAAGGCTGGCCAACCACAGCCAGAATCATACTTATCCGTTGATGAAAACAACGGTTCTCCCGAAACCACGTCAACAAAAATGCCATCATCCCACCACTGGTCATACTTTCCAGTAAAGGGACGCTCCGTTGCGGCGTTTTGAGTAACTTCATACTGTTCTGGTGTCAAGCGAGCCTTTAATTCTTCTTGGTTATACTTCGTCATGTGCTTTATCCTCCCAATACTTTTCCTGATAACGTTTGCGGGGAACCATCATCATCGCTTCGCGAAGGGGGTCCTTCTTATAAAAGTCTTGGTGATACTCCTCGGCCTCGTAGAAAGGCTTGGCGTCTTCAATAGACGTCACAATTGGTCGATCAAAACGACCGGATTCTTCGAGTTCTTTCTTGGACTCTTCCGCTATCCGCCGTTGTTCGGGTGAATTAACAAAGATGACTGGCCGGTAACTATCTCCGCGATCCGCAAACTGACCGGTGGCATCCGTTGGGTCTGCCACCTGCCAATACAAATCAACCAGCTCCTTGTAGGAAATCACATCTGGATCAAACCAGATTTTAACGGCTTCCGTATGTCCCGTTGTGTGGGAACAAACTTCTTCGTAGGTTGGATTGGCAACATGCCCACCGGTATAACCGGAACGAACCTTCTCAATTCCCGGTAAGGAATCAAACGGTTCAACCATGCACCAAAAACAACCACCTGCAAAAATTGCTGTATCTTCTGCCATGTAAAAGACCTCCTAAGTACTATTGTACTCAGAAGGTCTTTTTCGTCAATGGTCTAGTTGCTTTTTTTCAAAACAAATTGATAAAATCCATAGTAACCAGACATTACATTTTACTTTCAATCCACTCCCAGACCTTTTCTTTACCGGATTTCGTTACCGATGAAAAGAAACAGAAGTCGGAATTACTTGGATCGAAATCAACTGCTTTTTTGATGATTGATTCTGATTGGTTTAGTTTTCCACGAGCGATTTTATCCGCCTTGGTCGCCACCAACAGCACCGGAATGTTGTAGTAAGCCAACCACTGGTACATCATGATGTCTTCTTGGCTTGGCTTATGACGGGCATCCACAAGGGAAATCACACCCCGTAACTGTTTACGGGTACTAATATAGGTTTCAATCATTTGGCCGAAAGCTTCTCGTTTCTTTTTTGAAACCTTAGCGTAGCCATACCCAGGGACATCGACAAAGTACAAGGCATCCTCAACTGAGTAAAAGTTCAATGTTTGCGTCTTACCCGGCTGCCCGGAAGTCCGGGCGAAGTTTTTACGGTTAATTAGCGTGTTGGTTAACGATGACTTCCCAACGTTTGACCGCCCAACCAGCGCAAATTCTGGCCGCCCGTCTTCTGGGTATTGGCTTGGTGAAACGGCCGACATGACCATTTCGACGTTATGCACATCCATGATGCTTACCCTTCCTTTTTCAGAACCAACTTCGGTTCCTTACCGTTTTCAACGGCTGCCTTTGTAATGACAACTTTTTCAACATCATCACGTGATGGAATTTCGTACATCACGTCCTTCATCACTTGCTCAATAATGGAACGTAGTCCACGAGCTCCGGTTCCACGCGCAATAGCCAAGTCAGCCATCGCCTTCAAAGCCGTTGGCTGGAATTCAAGATCCACGCCGTCCAAGCCAAGCAGGGCCTTATACTGTTTAACCAGTGCGTTTTTTGGCTTCGTCAAGATGTGGGTCAAGTCTTCCACAGTCAATTCATCCAAAACCGTAATGATTGGCAACCGACCGATAAATTCAGGAATTAGCCCGAATTTCGACAAGTCCTCCGGCTCCACGTTTTGTAAAATATTCTTCTTACTCAATGCTTCCGCATTGTCCGAAGAAGCAGAACCAAAGCCAATCACCCGCTTACCCAAACGCTCTTTAATGATCGTATCAAGACCGGCAAAGGCCCCACCGACAATAAAGAGAATGTTAGTAGTGTCAATCTGAATCATCTCTTGGTTCGGATGCTTACGACCACCCTGAGGTGGTACAGAAGCAATCGTTCCTTCTAACATCTTCAGTAGGGCTTGTTGAACACCTTCACCTGAAACGTCTCGTGTAATCGAAACGTTTTCAGACTTTTTCGCAATCTTATCAATTTCATCAACGTAGATAATGCCGCGTTGTGCAGTCTCAACATCAAAATTGGCTGCCTGCAACAGCTTCAACAAGATGTTCTCTACGTCTTCACCAACATAGCCCGCTTCTGTCAAAGTCGTGGCATCGGCAATGGCAAAAGGCACCTGCAAAATCTTAGCAAGCGATTGCGCAAGATAAGTCTTCCCCGAACCAGTTGGACCAAGCAAGGCGATGTTCGACTTTTGAAGCTCCACATCCGTCGTCTTCAACGCGTTTTCGTTAACGCGCTTGTAATGGTTGTAGACCGCGACGGCCAAGGTCTTCTTGGCATCTTCTTGACCAATTACATAGTCACCTAGTGATTCAACAATTTCCTTTGGCGTCGGCAATTCCAATTGTTCACCCTCTGCATCTAGGGCTAAGTCTTCTTTGATGATTTGCTCAGCCAAATCCGTACATTCATTACAAATATACAGACCATCAGGCCCAGCGACCAGTTTTTTAACCTCATCGGCGCCTTTTCCACAGAACGAGCAGTGAATCATTGGTCCTTGATTTTCTTCAGTCATTGATCATCCTTTCAGCTTTATCCAAATTAACGCCGTTTTAGCACGACGTTTGTCAAAGTCTTTCTAAGAAAAAAAGCCCGCAAGGGGCTCTTCATCTTGTTTACTTTGCCTTTGCAGTCGAAACAATCTTATCAACAGCAGACTTCATCGCAATATCATGCTTCAACAAAGCATCTGACAATGACTGCTTAACTTGCTCTTCAGAAATGTTGTACTGTGAAGCCAAGTCCTTTACTTCAGCGGCAACTTCTTCATCTGAAGGTTGGAAATCTTCCTTCTTAACGATGGCTTCCAACACCAAGTTCGTCTTCACACGAGTATCGGCACCTTCAGCAAACTGCTTCTCTAATGAATCTTCTGTTTGACCAGAGATTTGGAAGAACATTTGTGGTGAGATACCTTGTTGCTGCAATTGACCAAGGTACTGTTGCATCTGGCGATGAACATCTTCGTCAATCATTTCTTGTGGAATGTCACCACCAACAACTTCGGCGTTCTTAACAGCAGCTTCAACGGCTGCGTCTTCGAATGCATCGTCTGCTGCTTGCTGGCGAGCTTCTTCCAAGTTCTTCTTGGTCTTTGCCTTCAATTCGTCAAGCGTGTCAACGTCTTCGTCAACATCCTTGGCAAATTCATCATCCAATTCTGGCAAAGACTTGCGCTTGATTTCGTGAAGCTTAACTTCAAACAAAGCTTCTTTACCAGCCAAATCCTTGGCTTGGTAATCTTCTGGGAAGGTAACCTTCACATCAACATCATCGCCGGCCACATGACCAACCAATTGTTCTTCGAAACCAGGAATGAATGAACCTGAGCCCAATTCAAGTGAGTAGTCCTTTGACTGACCACCTTCAAAGTGGTCACCGTCAATTGAACCGTCAAAGTCGATAACGACCGTGTCACCGTTTTCAGCCTTTGTGCCTTCAGGTTGCAAAACCAATTCCGCTTGGTTTTCTTGCATACGCTTGATTTCAGCATCAACATCTTCGTCTGATACCTTGGCATCTTGCTTTTCAACAGTCAAACCAGTGTAGTCACCCAACTTGATTTCAGGCGCAACGGCAACTTCGGCCTTCATTTCCCAATCGGCACCCTTTTCCATTGAAACAGGAGCGATGTCAGGCTGTCCAACAACCGTAATGCCGGCATCGGCAACGGCTGCTTGGTAAGCAGCTGGCAAAACAATGTCCATGACGTCTTGGTACAAGGCTTCTTCACCAAACTTTTGCAAGAAAAGTGCCATTGGAACCTTTCCCTTACGGAAACCAGGAACCGCAATCTTGTCCTTGTTCTTTTCAAAGGCTGCCTTTAAGCCCTTTTGCACATCTTCTTGTGCGATTGAAAATTCTAACGTACCACGGTTTGCATCCGTAGCTGCTGTCCATTTAGACATATCAAATCCTCCAAGTCATTTCTTCCTACTAATTTTAGACTAAATACCAGATTTTCACAAGGTTTTGACTCACGAAATTTAGAAAAGGACACGGATTAAATGTTTTTATCTAAATTTAATGCTCAATTGATTCATCTTTGTTATCATATTGGAAACATCAATGGTTAGAGAGAATGCCAATGTTAAAAAGACTGCTAAAAAAATATGATCGAATCATCCGATACTTAGTTTTAGGATTCGGTACTTTCCTTGTGAACATGTGGTCCTACGGCTTCATTTCTAAATTCGCCAACTATTCCATTTCCTACACCTTAGCTTGGGGAATCGCCGTCCTGTTCGCCTACGTGACCAACCGTCAATGGGTCTTTGATTCCAAAGTCCGTGGGTGGAAAATTATCCCCGAAATTGTGAACTACTATTTATCACGTGCCCTGACTTTTTGGCTCGGCCTTGGAATTATGTGGATTGGGGTCAAACACCTTTCCTTCAATGATTTTTACGTTAACATTGCACGTAATGCCATGTTGTTAATTCCAAACTACTACCTCTCCAAGCTTTACGTTTTTCGCGACAAGCAAAAGAAAAATAACACAGCAAAATAAGCAACAGAAAACAACAAAAAGCATGAATCGCAAGTAGTCGATTCATGCTTTTTTGTATAATTTCGGGATTGAAGCCCATTATTCTGGCAGATTTGCCAACTCAACGATTGCTTGACCGTAAATTCCCATTGAACGAACTAAATCATCAACTAGGGCAAATTCATTGACTTGGTGCATCGTTTCAGGTGAATCCGGGAACAGCGCTCCAAAAGCAACACCGCGTTCCATCAAACGTCCATATGTCCCCCCACCAATCACCTGATCGTAAGCCTTCAGACCAGTCTGATCATGGTAAATGTTCAACAAACTCTTAACTACTGGGTCCTTAGGTGAAACATAGTGCGGTACCTGAGCATGGCCACCAATCTCGGCCTTGTGACGCCACTCCGGCATCGCCTTCGCCAATTGTTCACGGATAAAGTCCGGCGTAATGCCCTTTGGATAACGGAAGTTATAGTTAATGAAGACGCCGTTTTCTTCATCAAACCGAATAATTCCAACATTCATGGATAAAGCGCCCATGACTTCGTCTTTGTACGCCACGCCTAATTGACGACCCGTTGGGTCATCGTGTGACCACGTACCAAGATAAGTCAAGAAACCAGCTGCACTACCACCAAATTCGTAGCGATTCAAAAAGTTGGCCAAGTAGGTTCCAGCATTTTCCCCCGTTTCGGGTAATGAACCGTGCACCTGTTTTCCAATCACTTCTAACTGAATCTCATCGCCATCCTCGGCGACTTTTCCTGATACCTGTGGATGGTCAGCTAAGTAGTTTGAAAAATCATCGTCCACTTGGTCAAAAGTCAAGCCGGCAACCGTGGCACGGGCAACACCTGGTACCATGTTTGTCCGTAAGCCTGATTCAAAGTTCAGCAATTGTGCCTTGTCTCCGTTCGTCCCTTCAGACGTGACGTTAACCTGTACATTCCCCTTTTCCCCATTGATGATGGGGTACTCAGCATCGGGTGAGAATCCAAATGCCGGAGCTGGTTCAACTTCGAAGTAACGCGTCATGCCCGTCCAGTCGTTTTCTTCATCCGTTCCGAAAATCAAACGAACACGACGCTTCAAAGGCAAGTTCATATCGCGAATCATCTTGAAAGCGTAGTAGGCGGCAAGACCAGGTCCCTTATCATCGGAAGCACCGCGGGCAATGACTTTACCATCCTCAATCACGGCCGTGAAGGGATCCGTATTCCATCCTTCACCAGCTGGCATCACATCAACGTGGGCCAAGAGTGCGACATATTCCTCGCTGTCCTTGGGCCCAATTTCAATGTAACCGACAACGTTATCGATGTTTTTTGTCACAAAACCATCACGATCTGCCAACGACAAAATGTGTTCCAAGGCGCCCTTTGGTCCAGGTCCCAATGGCGCTTCTTTGGTTGCCATACTATCATCTCTGACGGAAGGAATGGCTAAATAATCAGCCAAATCTGCCAAATAAGCACTTTCCTCTTCCTTTGCTTTCAACTGCCAATCGACCATGAAAATACCTCCGTTAATTGTTTCCGGAAAAGTCACACGGGACTTTTTCATAATTTTCTAATGATTTAATTTTAATTATACACAAGTCCGCGGTAAAATGTGTGCAGGAGGTTGAATTTTTTTATGATAAATCTATCCCATGAACTCGCAGCAAATGTCATCACCCCCAGAAATCGCGATAGTTTCAAAGGGACGTACGGACACGTTTTAATTGTTGGTGGCAACGCCAATCTTGGCGGAGCCGTTATTATGAACGCACAAGCGGCGGTCCAATCGGGCGCTGGCCTCGTCACTGTGGCCACCGACTTAACCAATAAAACAGCCATCCACGCCCGCTTACCCGAAGTCATGGTGGTGGATTACCAGTCTGACCTCACACAAACAATCAAAAAGGCTGACGTCGTCCTTGTCGGGTCAGGATTGGGCGAAGAAATTGGGGTTTTAAACCAAGTCTTGGCTCATATTCAACCAAAACAAACTTTGATTATCGACGGATCAGCGCTGACGATGATGGCTGAGCAAAACCTTTCCCTCCCTAATGCCAAAGTCGTGCTGACTCCTCACCAAATGGAATGGCAACGCTTCGGCGAAGTCACCATTGCTGATCAAGCCCGGGAAGATGCTAACTGGGAGGCCCTCATTAATTTCAAAACTGAACCCATTCTCGTTTTGAAATCTTCTGCTACCCAGGTATACTTGAAGGATGACATGTATCAACTAACCGTCGGCGGTCCTTATCAGGCCACCGGTGGGATGGGTGACACCCTAGCCGGAATGGTTGCGGGTTTTGCTGCACAATTTCAACCACTGGGGCCAGCTGTCCTGGCCGCTGTTTATTGCCATTCTGCTATTGCAGAGGACCTAAGCAAAACAGCCTACGTTACCCTACCATCCACGATTGCCGCCGCCATTCCGGCCTACATGCAACGGTTGGCGCAAGAAAGCATCAGCAAGGACCCCGTTGATACCAAGCAAGAAGAATAGACTTTGACTAAAGGAAGAAAAGGCAAATGAAACTGATTTCCTGGAACATCGATTCCATTAATGCAGCTGTTGAGCACAAATCCGACCGTGGCTTGATGACTTGGGGCGTTCTCGAAAAGATCGCAGAAGCAAAACCCGACGTCGTCGCCATCCAAGAAACGAAATTAAAAGTCGATGGTTTAACTAAGAAGCAAAAGGCTGCACTGGAAGCTCTTTTTCCCGACTATCATTTCTACACGAATTCATCGTCTGCCCGTAAATCTTACGCCGGTACCATGTTAATGACGAAGGAAGAACCCCTCAACGTTGATTATCCCGCAATTGGAGCTCCAGGCGAAATGGATCAGGAAGGTCGTATTGTCACCGCTGAATTCAACGATTGCTTCGTTTCAACCGTCTACACACCAAATGCCGGTGGCGAACTTGCCCGCTTAGATGATCGTCAGCTTTGGGACGATGCCTACCGTCAGTACATCAACGGGTTAAACGAGCAGAAGCCAGTTATCTTCTCCGGTGACTTTAACGTCGCTCACGAAGAAATTGATTTGAAGCATCCAAGTGCCAACCACCATTCGGCTGGCTTCACGGACGAAGAACGTTCACACTTCACAAAGTTGCTTGATGCTGGCTACACAGACGCGTTGCGGGCGATGCATCCTAATGAGGCTGGTATTTATTCTTGGTGGGCACAGCGTTCTAAGACATCTAAAATCAACAATTCCGGCTGGCGGATTGACTACTACCTCGTGTCAAACCGCATTGCCGATAAAGTTCAAAAGATTCAAGTCGTGGACACCGGCGCCCGCCAAGACCACGCTCCCTTGAAATTAGATATTGAAATGTAAAAAATTCGCCAAATATTGGCGAATTTTTTTTACGCAATGCATGCTAATTATTTCGCCAGTATTAATTCTCTTAAATAATTTAGCCATGTCTTCTTTCCAGTGATAATCGACACCGTTCCCACCACGCCATATCGAATCTCTTCAAGTTCAGACTGTGTCGGCATCAATCTAGCCCGAATAGTGTAAACATTACCTTGTTTTGTATTAGTTGGTGCTTCATCAATCTGATTAATGGTTCCATTAAGTAAAAGAGGCTTAGGTCCGGATTGATTAGCGTGAAAGCGAATTTTTTGATTAATTTTCAAGCTGTTCATTTGATTAGCAGGAACGACAAAACTAACTTCAAGCTTGGTCTGCTCATTCAAAACAGGATAGATTTCTGCAATCTCCGTCCCACTTGGCAGGTATTGAGAGTTTGTCGTCGCCCCTTTTAAATGTAATACGCCATCCGTTGGAGCTTTCAAGACAGCATTATTCGCGGCATTTACCAGCGAAATTTGGTTACTGTTTAAATCTAGTTTGCTGTCCTTTAAGCTCTGAATTTCTTGATTAATGCTAGCTAGGGTTTTAGCTTTTAATGATTGGATTTTTTGATTCGCTTCTTGTTGACTTTGATTAATCTTTTTTTCTTTATTCTTTTGTTCTGCGTCGCTTTGATTGATTTCGTCAATACCTTCCTGATTGGACCGATTCAGATTATCTAACTGGCTTTGATAGTCAGTTAGATAATCTGAGTAGCCGTAATCGTCATTTGTTGTAAACAAATTTTTACCTTGTTCAACACTTTTCTTAAAGGTGTTCAGCGCTTGTAAATGGCGATTCGTTCGATCAATTTTTTGCTGATTATTAATCTGGCTGATGGTAGTGTCTTGATTATTGAAGACGACGAGGGTTTCACCACGGTGGACCACTTTGTTTTCCTTCAGGTTGTTTTGAGTGATGACCGAATTATTGGCTGATTGAATTGTGGTTAAGGTACTTTGGGGTATGATTTGCCCGACAGCTTTTACCGTGATTTCTTTTTTTGTAAAGCATAAGAAAAGAACAGTCAACAGTACAGCAATCATGATTGGCCAAATCAGTTTTGTCGTAAAAGTCCCGTAACGACGATTATAAAATTCAGCACTTTCGAGTTGATTTTCTTTAAACAATTGGTCTCCTCACTTTACTGCTGTACCAGGTTTGTATAGGCCTCGTTAGTCCCGAGTAAGGCCGCATGCTTTCCATCCGCTACGATTCTTCCATTATCTAACATGACCAGCCGGTCCGCTCGTTCGGCAACGGTTAAACGATGAGCGACAAAAATAATGGTTTTATCCTCTAGAGCTAGTAGATTATCAATCACTTTCTTTTCGGTTAGCAAATCAAGATTACTAGTGGATTCATCCAAAATAAGGACCTGGGAATCAGTTAAAAGTGCCCGGGCTAACGAGAGGCGTTGTCGCTGTCCGCCGGAAAGTGTCCCCGCATCGTTAATTTCAGTATGAAAACCCTGTGCCATTTTTTCGATATCTTCTTTAATGCCAGCGATTTCTACTGCTCGATAAATTGCTTCTGGTTGGACTGGCTCTTTAACCCCTAGGAGTAAGTTTTCAATGATGGTTCCAGTAAAAAGATGGGCCTCCTGAGGAACATAGGTAATGCTTGAACGAAGGGTTTCCTTTTTAAACTGGCAAATATCATGGTGGTTAATCGAGATTTTCCCGTGATTGGCTTCGAGGTCAAAAAAACGAACCAACAGTTTTGCTAAGGTTGATTTTCCAGATCCAGAAACGCCAACCAGCGCAATTTTTTCATTGTTTTGTATGGTTAAATCTAAGCGATCGAAAATTGGTTGATTGTATTGATACTCAAAGGAAATGTTTTCAAAGCGAATGGTTAAATCCTGCTTTTCTATTGGTTGCAGGTTTTCTTCACCGTCAAACTCAGACGAAACGGCATAGATTTCTTGCAAGCGGTGAGCGGCGACAATGGCGGACTGAATCTTACTTTGTAGGTTAATGATGGTTTGCAGTGGTTCCGTAAAATAACTAAGCAAAGCGTTATAAGCCATTAATTCCCCAATGGTCAGACGATTTTGCACGACTAAATTGGCGCCATACCATAAAACAAAGACTTGAAAAACAAGTTTCAAGCTCCCCTTTAAGGATTCTTGAATCGCTGTTAAGCGTGCTTTAGAAAAAGAAAGCTTTAAAAAACGGACATAGTTTTGATCAATTTCATCATAACCAGACTGTTCAGCACCAAGCGCTTTAATTGTTTCCATGCCAGTTAATCGTTCAATAACCGCTGCTTCTAGATTAGCTCCCGCGCGCATGGTTTCGTGATTTAAACGTGAAAAGACTTTAACAAAGACCAAGATAACAAAAGTGTAAACAGGAATCGATAAAGCCGTGATTAAAAATAGCTGAGCATTATAGCTCAATAAAACAACAGCCATAATGATCACAATGACCATGTCAATGAATAGAGACAGAATGGATGAAGCAACTGCTTCAATCACGGAATTGGCATCATTAAAGCGAGAAGTTAGTTCGCCAACCCGTCTGGTGTAAAAGAAGCTCATTGGTAATTTAAACAAATGTCGGACATAGGAAAGAATGATGTCAATTGATAATCGCTGTCCCAGAATAATAAGCAAATACTGTTGTACATAGACCATGACCTGTTGCAAAAGATAGGCTGAAATCAGGCCAAGACTAACAATGGCCAGGGTGCTCATCATACTGTTGGGAACGTACTCATCAACTAAGAGTTGCAGAAAATAAGAGCCAACAATGCTAATCAAGGTCACAAACAGCGAAGCCGCCACAATATTGGTCACTAACCCTTTTTGCTTTATAATCACGGATGAGAGACCGCTGAAACCACGCCGACTCTCTTTTTCTGGTTTGAACTCTGGGTTGGGGGCAAAAAAGAGGGCCACGCCTGTCCACTGTTCTTCAAATTCGGCATGGGTCATGGTTCTCTTTTTGACGTCTGGATCCGGGTCAGCAATTTTAATTTTATTTTTGGTTATCCCGTACACGACGTAGTAGTGTTCGAGTAGCTGACCATGATCGGGCTTTTGGACATGCACAATAAATGGAAAGGGTATTTGATTATCTTTCTCAAATAGAGTCATATCCGCTCGAATGGCCTTTACATCAAAGTTCATTCTTTCGGCCGCCTTTTTTAGACCAAGTGCCGTTGATCCTTCTAAGTTAGTTTTCGCTAAGCGACGTATTTTTGCAATGGATACGTCATGGCCGTATGTCTTCGCAACCATGGCCAGACAAGCAGTGCCACAATCGCGTTCATCAACTTGTGCTCTGTATCGAAAATGTTGCATAGGTACTTTCTCCAAATAAGGATTATGAATTGCTCAAAAGCGCTTAGATTCATCAATGTTTTCTTCACTTAGTATTACGTAAAAAGGATGATACTCACTCAAAAGCAAATGATCACGATGAACAAAACAATCTTTCCCCATTAACACCTCGTAAATTCCAAAATTTACCTTGTCATTACTTGCCCTCATGGACATGAAAAAAGGCGCTAACAACGTTTCGTTGTTAGCGCCTTTTATTTAGAAATGATGACGATGAATTCCGCCACAGTCCATACAAAATCATGACAGCCCCCAAGCCGGCAAAGAAAGCCGCAATTGGTTTATCGGTTGTCAGCATTGTGTGGAAGGCCATCAGCACTAAGAATAGTGCTGGAACATTTCTCGCTATTTTTTTTCGTTTCAAACCGTTCATCTGTGAAAGCTTTCCTTCTACTTATACCGGACCGCTTTTTTCAACGGTTCCGTTCCAAAGAGCTGTCCCTGACGAATTAAAATTTCAGCACAGGCAATGGCATCCGCGAGCGCATTGTGGTGGTTTTTGAGGGAGATATCAAGAGCAGCAGAAACGGTGTTCAATTTGTGATTAGGCAAATCAAGCATTAATTTCCGTGAAGTTTTTAAGGTGTCCAAAACCTGAAAATGAGCATCTGGCAAGTCGTAATAATCCAAGCACGCCTTTAAAACGGACACATCAAACGTCGCGTTATGAGCAACCACCATTTTCTCCTCTGTAAAAAACGGCGCAATGGTAGGCCAAATTTCTTTAAAAGTCGGGGCGTTCACGACATCTTTCTTATAAATGCCGTGAATTTGCGAATTACGTGCGGAAAACGGTGTATCGGGCTTCAATAGCGTATAGAATTGATCCACGATTTCATCGTTACGAACAACGACTAAGGCCAGCGAGACAGCCGAGTGGCGCTGGCCAGACGCTGTTTCAAAATCAATGGCAACAAAATTCATCTTAGCACCAATTCCCTTCGTTCAAGCGTGGCAGTTCGACCCGTCGGTAAGACAACCGTTTGTTCACCGCCAGGTTGAATAGCAAAGCCAAGTTCATCATAAAGATGACGGGCGGCCGCATTCGTGACATCCACATCTAGCCACAATCGCTCATAGCCGACTTTTTCGGACCAATCAACCATGGCTTGTATTGTTAAGCGGCCCAATCCCTGATTCTGATAGTCTTTTAAAACCGCAATGCCCACTTCCCCTTCTGATATGGAGCCGATACCAACTGGGTAGGCCACAGCTGGATCGTCCTCAGAATCATTATTGCTGGAAGTCTCTGCCCAGATAAGCCAGGTTTTGGCAGGCAAAGTTGCCTCAGCATCCAACTTTTCTTCGTCAATACTCGTTGACTGTTGCCGTGCTAACTCATCCGCTAACAAAAAAGTATCCGACTCTTTTTTCAAGACCGATAGTAGTTCCTGTGCGAAGGCAGCTTGTTGCAAGTCAAGGACCTTTAAACTGTAAGACAACGTCACCTTGTTCTCATCCGGGTTTTCCGCCATCATGATAATTCCTCTTCAAGTTCGGCAACTTTTCCCAAACCCTTGATGGTGATTAAACGCTCATCTTCGCCATTACCAGTGCGTTCAAACGTCATGACTAAACGATCGTTAGGCAGCAAATCAGCCATGAACTGTGGCCATTCAATCAGCGTTACCCCGTCCGTGCCAAGGTAGTCCTCAAAGCCCTGGTCAGCCGCGCCCGACTCTTCCAAGCGGTAGGCATCAAAATGATACAAAGGAAGCCGACCACTATCGTAGGTGTTCAGAATGTTAAAGGTTGGGCTCTTGACCCGATCGAGTACACCGAGTGCTTCCGCAAACCCCTTGGTAAAAGTCGTTTTCCCCGCACCAAGATCACCATTTAACGTGATAACTAGGCCGGCATCGGCTAAAGCAGCCATTTTTTTTGCCAGCTCCTTTGTTTGGGCTGGATTTGTGCTTTTAAATCTTTTCATACCCTCTATTATACCATGTACCGATTTTTAAGAGCTGCGGAGCACCCACCGCATGAACAGACGCCACACAGCCTAATCAGGTAAAGGCAATCGCAATGACTAAAGCCATGCTAATGGCCAAACGAATCATATGCTGATGAAATTGAAAATCATCCAATAAATAGCCACGATAGGCTCCCTGCAGTTGATAAATGACGATACCAAGACCGCCAACCCAGCGAAAAGTTGACCATGAATGACTAACAAAGAACAGAATGGTCAAACTACTGGCAATATTGATGGCATAAAATAACCAATACTTATCTTCATCAACAATACTTGCATGTACCGTTGCCACGAAAACGACCACGGCGTATAACGAAATAACTACTCTTAAGATTAATGTTAACATCCCTACCCTCCCGTATTTAAGAAAGCAATCCTAAAAAATTTATTGAAACCAAAAAATCCCATTATCTTGCAGTATAACAAATTTCTTCCAAAAGTTACCGATGCATTTTGACAATAAAAAAAGGCCAAGGGGCCTTTTTTCCATTACTTGTGGACAAACATCGCATCCCCAAACGAGAAGAAACGGTACTTGTCCAAAACAGCGTGTTGGTACGCCTTTAAAATATTATCACGACCAGTGAAAGCGGCCACTAGCATAACCAACGTCGACTTTGGTAAGTGAAAGTTAGTAATGAAAGCATCCACAACCTGCCAGTGATAACCCGGCTTAATGAAAATGTCCGTCCAGCCAGAATCGGCCTGCAGTTCTCCATTAAACTTTGTTCCAATGGTTTCCAAGGTACGAATCGAAGTGGTTCCCGTGGCAACGATTCGACCACCATTTGACCGAACTTTGTTCAGCTTGGCCGCAGCTTCGGCTGATAACTGGTAAAACTCCGAGTGCATCTGATGATCTTCAATGTTTTCTTCATCAACCGGACGGAAGGTTCCGAGTCCCACGTGCAAAGTCAGCTCGACTAATTCGACACCTTTATCAGCGACTTTTTGAAGTAGCTCAGGTGTCCAATGGAGCCCAGCAGTTGGAGCAGCGGCCGAACCATCGACTTTGGAATACACCGTTTGGTAACGTTCCTGATCGTCCAACTTTTCTTTAATGTATGGAGGTAACGGCATTTCACCCAGTTCCTCCAGACGTTCCATAAAGATTCCTCGATAGTCGAATTGGATATAGCGACCACCGTGGTCCAGTTCCTTCACAATTGTTCCGGTCATAACGGGGTGCTTTGAATCATCTCCAAAGACAATGGTTGAACCAACTGGTGACTTTTTAGCCGGTTTAACTAAAACTTCCCAGACGTCATCATGGTCTTGACGTAGTAACAAAACTTCCGCATGGCCACCCGTGCTTGGCCGAACACCATGCAAGCGAGCTGGTAACACGCGGGAATTATTCATCACCAGGGCATCACCCGGGTTTAAATATTCCAAAATATCATAAAAGTGCTTATCCTCATAGTTACCAGTCAAGGCATTTAAAACCAGCAAACGCGAGGAAGAACGGTCTTTCAACGGTGTTTGTGCAATCAGCTCTTCCGGCAAATCATAATCAAAGTCTGATAATTGGTAATGTGGCGCATCCCCCATGGAAGTTTCCCCTTTTTAATCTTGATGTTCATATGGTCGATTCAAATGATGGTAAGCCGTTTCTGTCACAACGCGTCCACGTGGCGTTCGTTTCAAAAAACCAATTTGCAACAGGTAGGGCTCGACCATCGATTCAATCGTATCTTGTTCTTCACCGATATTAGCGGCAATTGTGGCTAAGCCGACTGGGCCTCCATGATAGAGATCAATCATGGCTAGTAAAAGTTTGTGGTCGGTTTCATCCAAACCCTTTTGGTCAACTCGCAACTTATTCAAGGCCATATCCACTAATTCCGGTTCAATCGCGGACTGGCCGGCAACCTGAGCAAAATCACGGACACGCTTTAACAAACGGTTCGCAATTCGTGGCGTTCCTCTCGAGCGAAGGGCCACTGCCAACGCCCCCTCTTTGGTAATTGGGGCTTCAAAAATCGCGGCCGTTCGGCTGACAATTTCGGCTAGGTCTTCCGGCTCGTAATAGGCCAGCGAATTAATGATACCAAACCGGTCGCGGAGTGGCTTCGATAACATACCAGGCCGGGTTGTGGCTCCTACCAACGTAAAGGGTGGCAGGGGAAAGTGAACGGCCCGGGCCGTTGGTCCTTGTCCAACCATGATGTCGATGTAAAAATCTTCCATGGCTGAGTACAACATCTCTTCAATGTTCATCGGTAAGCGATGAATTTCATCAATAAAGAGGACGTCCCCAGGCTCCAATCCGTTTAGCAAGGCGACCAAGTCCCCGCCCTTTTCAATCGCGGGTCCTGAGGCCGTTTTTAGGTGCACCCCTAATTCATTCGCGATGATCATAGCCAAAGTTGTTTTTCCAAGACCTGGAGGTCCAAACAACAAGACATGGTCCAGCGCTTCCTCGCGCATTTTAGCCGCCTGAAGGTAGACAGCCAATTCTTCTTTCAGCGCTCGTTGTCCAATGTATTCCGACAACTTTTTGGGACGTAACGAGAGCTCACTTTCCTGCTCTTCTTGGTTTGCCTTGGCATCTTTTAGTAACTCATCTGTTTGATTTTGTCCTTCAAACCAGGCATTAAATTGTGGATTTTCATCAGTCATTATGTTTATTATAGCTTATTTATGGGTTGATTGGGACTGCCGACTCGTTATTGTGACTAAATTAAAAAAGTCGGTTTCCCGACTTTATTCGGCCAACCAGGCCGGTAGTTCGTTCACTAATTCTTGCAAGGCACGCCCCCGGTGTGAAAGGCTGTTCTTTTCCGAAAGCGTCATTTCTGCAAAGGTTTTTTCAGCCGGGGCATAGTAAAAAATCGGATCATATCCAAAACCCGCTTGCCCATCCCAGCTTTCTGTAATGAAGCCATCAACACGACCAACTGTTTCTAAATTGCGTCGGTTAGGACCAACCATAACCATCACGGTCGTGAAAAAAGCTTCTCGTTCAATCCCGCGACAACCCGCTAATTTTGCCAGGACTTTTCGGTTATTTGCGGCATCATCATGGTCACCAGCGTAACGAGCTGAATAGACCCCCGGCTCACCATTTAAAGCGGGAATTGTTAGACCAGAATCATCGGCCAAAACGAAATCATCTGGGTACTTAGCCGAAATGGTCTCAGCTTTTTTACTGGCATTTTCCACAAAGGTTTTGCCATCCTCGACAATGTCGGGTAAATCAGGTAAATCGGCCAGCGAAAGTACCGTCAAGTTGATGGTAGCTGCTGCTAAGGCAGCCTTAATCTCTTGGATTTTATGTGCATTTTTGCTAGCAATAATCAATCGAGCCATTCACCTTCTCCTATTCCTTTTCGAGCTTTTGCAATGATAGGTGTTCAAACTGCCAATCACCAACCCCGAGCCAGTCGGTGGCGATGGTCTTAAAGTTCGAAACAGATCCAGTCGTGTAAAGTTCGTACTTTACCGAATGCTTTTGTTCATCATCTAATAAATTCAATTGACGCAAACGGTCAGCCAAATCCTTTGCCGTAGCAGCACCAGCGTCAACTAACGATACGCCTTTCCCGACGGCTAGTTGAATAGCAGGTGTCAAGAGTGGGAAGTGGGTACAGCCGAGGATAAGCGTATCAATCTGGTCATTTTTCAATTGTTTCAAATGACTAGCAACCAACCGTTCCGCTTCAGTACTGTGGTAGTGGTTTTTTTCAACAAGTTGGACAAAATCGGGTTCAGCTTGTGCAAAAATTTTTGCGGATGGTTCTAATTCATTGATATCTTCTTGATAGCGATTCGATTTCACCGTGCCTTCCGTTGCAATCAAGCCAATTCGACCCGTCCTAGAGGCCGAAACGGCCGCCTTCGCACCGGATTCAATGACACCAATTACTGGAATATCTAATTCAGACTGCAGAACCGGAAGTGCGCAGGCTGTCGCTGTATTACAGGCGATGGCCAACACCTTAATATCGTGCTCTTTGACAAGAAAACGGGCAATTTGCCGGCTAAACTCAATTACTTCTTCGGAATTGCGTGGCCCGTACGGGTTGCGAGCGTTGTCACCAACAAAGACGATTGATTCGTTTGGTAACAACTCCTTCGTGGCTTTTAGGACGGTCAGCCCCCCAATACCAGAATCCATCATTCCAATTGCATTTTGTCGTTTTTTCATACCCTTATTATCGTTGTTTCAAGAAAAAAAGCAAGAGAGGACCGCTCGTAGGGGTTTCCTTTTGTTATAATGTTTAGAAGAAAGGATTTTTGCCACATGACAAATGATCACGCCAATCAAACCATCGGTTCAAACCGGTCTGAAAACGCCTTTGCCTCCCTCCTACTACGGGATGGCTTGCTTCAAAACTTATTAACTGATGACTACGCTACCATTACTTACTGGGCTGGAAAAGAACTTGCCCGTCAGTTTCCACTAGAATCAATTACCGAAGTTAGCGAATTTTTCGAAACCGCTGCTTTTGGTCAAGTGGAAATCATTTACCAAAGCGAATCAGAACAACAGTGGGTACTATCTGGACCGGTGGTAGCAGACCGTTTAAAACTAAACCGACAAGCGGACTTTTCTCTTGAAACCGGCTTCCTAGCTCAGCAAGTTGAATTACAAAACGAAGCAGTTTCGGAAGGTTATTTTCAGGTTATTACACGGAAAAACGCCGTCACCATCACCATTATGGTTGATAATGAACATAAGATTCATTCACTTACCGCTGCCGAACAAGTCAGCTTACGCGATGCCTACTTTGACACAATGGCAGATAAGAACGAAAAATCACAGGCCGTCGTTGAACAAGCTGCAGAAGCGCCACAAACAACGACTTTCGTGGATAAGAAAATCAACAACCCAGACATTGCCGAAACGAACGAAACAACCGTTATCGAGGATTCCGAAGTCGATGAACCAGTCGCTGACAATCATTCCTATATAGAAGAAGTCGAAACGCCTTCACTTGATGAAGATCATCAAGCACTTGAATCCGAAGAAGACGAACTATCGGTCGAACAATCCATTACTAATTCTCTACTAGCATTCGATCCGAAATTACGTAAAAACCGTGATTCTACATCGTCCATTGATTTCTAAAAAATCTTGATTCATCAAAAAAGCAAGCCCAATTGGCTTGCTTTTTTTGGTTTAACTAACCCTGTTTATTTTCCCGGCGAGTGTTTCTTCTTTCCTGCCGTTGTTCAATTCGACGGTCCATCTGTTGCTTACGCTTCAAATTATTCTTAATCTGACGTTTATAGCCTGGTTTGACCTTTTTCTTCTTTTTCTTAACCATGCCGACCATTTCAGGATCAAGCTTCTTCGTCGTTGCCTGACGTTGGTAACGGGCTTTCCGGTCTTTGACAGCCACAATGTCACCATTTTTAATTTGCTTATTTTGAAAAACAATGCCAAGTTTTTCTAGTTCAGCAATCTTATTTTCTTCATCTGGTCCATACAAAGTGACAGCCGTTCCAGACAAACCGTTTCGCCCCGTTCGTCCAACACGGTGAACGAAAAATTCGAGTTCTCCAGGGACCCCGTCATTAATCACGTGCGAAACCCCTTCGATATCAATTCCTCGAGCAGCCAGATCAGTCGCCACAACATATTGATAATCGAGGTTCATAATTCCCTTCATGACGCGACGGCGTTCACGAGGTGGAATATCACCATGAATTTCAGCAACCTTTAGTCCTTGATGACGAAGGTGTTTAGCTAATTCCTTTACTCGTTCCTTTGTGTTAGCAAAGATCAGCGCTAAGTATGGATTGAAAATCGAGAGCAATTGATCAATCACTTCTTCCTTATCCTTGGAACGCGTTGAGATTAACCAATTATCAATGGTATCCGCAATGGTTGCTGACGTAGGAATGGTTGTAAAGGAAGGATTTTCAAGATATTTCCGTAAAAACGGCTTGAGTTTCTCAGGCATTGTTGCAGAAAAGACGAGTGTTTGCAAATCCTTTGGCATCGCAGCAGCTAAAAAGTCCACGTCCGGCAGAAATCCCATGTCCAGGGTCATGTCGGCCTCATCGACCACAAGGGTCTTCACTTGGTTCACCACCAAGGCACCCGTCTTCACCAGATCAGCCAATCGGCCAGGTGTCCCAACCACTAACTGTGGTTGGTGCTTTTCTAATTGACGAACCTGGCGAGCTTTATCCGTTCCACCGACATATTCCACAATAGAAACCTTTTCCATTGCCATTGCTTCAGCAAACGTCCTAGCAGCCTTAGCAATTTGAGCAGCCAATTCACGGGACGGGGTTGTAATCACCACCTGTGTGCGTTGTAACTCTGGTTTTAATTGATTAAAAATTGGTACCAAAAAAGTGTGCGTTTTACCCGAACCGGTTTGCGATTGACCGACTACATCACCACCCCGTAAAACGGTTGGAATCAATTTTGATTGAATCGGTGTCGGGTGTTCAAACCCAATTTTTTTCAACGCAGCAAGTACAGCCGGTTTTAAATTAAACTGGCCAAATTGTTGGTTTTCTTCTGACATATTTGTCCTTACTTTCTGGCTCAGCTGTGATTGAATTTTTCCAAATGCTGAGCTTACTTTTCATTTTTAAGGGCAGTATCCACACGATCAATGACCTCTTGAATCTGCTCTTTACCATATGCCCAAGCTCCTGAAGCAAGTGGGTGCCCCCCACCATCAAAATCTTGTGCAATTTGGTTAATTACGATGGAACGGGAACGCAAACGCACCCGATAATCGCCGTTATCTTGTTCTTCAAAAATGGCCCAGGCCTTCACGCGATCAATTCGTGAGGGAATCGAGACCGTGTATGATGTCCCGGCATCCCCCAAATGAAAAGAATCGAGCAAATCACGGTTCAAGACCACGTAGGCAAATCCTGAATCGAGCACCGTGATGTGTTGCATGACCCATCCGGACAATTTCACCGCTGCTTCCGGTAAAGTCGTCATCTGCGTATACATGCTTTGGTAATCAAAACCGTAAGAGACCAACTTACCGGCAACTTCAAAGACCTCGTCGTTTAATGAATACATGAACCGACCAGTATCCCCGATAATGCCAATGTAAAGGTAGCGAGCCGCTTCCTTTGTCATTCTTAGTCCCTGATTCTTCAATAGGTCGAAGAATTTATAAATTAAAACAGCCGTTGCCGACGCATCATCTTCGACCCATTGCCAGTCACCATACGGTTCCACGTTTGGATGATGATCAATCTTGACCACTTCCATTCCATTGCGCCAACGCTGATCGTCCACACGAGGATCGTTAGCCGTGTCCACGACAATCACCAAAGCTTTCTTATAAGCAGAATCCGGCACTTCATCCGCAATGGGATTCCCGTCACCAATCCATGCGAGACCAGGAATCGCTTTTCCGGCTGCATAAATCTTTTTTTCGGGAAACGAAGCTTTCAAAATTGCCTGTAAGCCCAGTTGCGATCCATAGGCGTCCGGATCAGGTCGTTGATGACGGTGAATGATGATGGTATCATACCGCTTAATTTGTGCCAAAATATCTTCTTGGATGCTTGCCATGTTATTATCCTTGCTTTTTTCTCTACCTTTCATTATACCCTAGAAAAGCACCTCAAAGAAAGAGCAGTTCTAGAGCGAATCAAAAAGAGAAACAGCTTCATATTTTTGTTCAACAATGTTCGAGAAGGTTAATCCCAGTAAACGGATAGAAAAATTATCAGGATAGGCTTCGTCAAAAATCAGCATGGCTTGGCGAGCCAAAAAGGCGGCATCAAGTTCAAAGGGAACGGCCTGCGTCATGCCTTTCGTCTGTGTCTTAAAGTCGTCATCGCGAATCTTCACCGTGAGTGTCCGACCGAGTAGTTTTTTCTTTTTCATATTCAAAACGACTTTTTCAGCCAAGGTTTTAAAAGTCATTTCCACCTCGCTGCGATCATGTAAGGCTAATTCAAAAGTCGATTCCTTCCCCACGGACTGGCGTACCGACCGGTCCTTAACTGGACTAAAGTGGGTCGCCCGCGCCTGCCAGTATAAAACATCCCCAAACGAACCAAACTGGACACGTAATTCATCTAAGGACATGGCATATAGGTCACGACCATCCGTCACCCCCAATTTTTCGAACTTTTCCAAGGTCTTTTTACCCACCCCTCTGAAGTCCTTAATCGGGAGGCTTAACACAAAGTCCTGTGCCAATTCATGGGGAATGACGGTCACACCATTTGGTTTATGGTGCTCAGAGCCGAGTTTTGCCAAAACTTTGTTATAGGAAACGCCAACGGAACAAGTTAACTGGGTTTCCTGCCAGATACGATGACGCAGTTGAGCCGCTAATGTCGGGGCGGCCATTTTATTGGCCGTCACGTCCAGGTAAGCCTCATCTAAAGCCACCGGCTCAATCATATCCGTAAATTCATGAAATATTTGATGAATTTGTCCAGAAATTGCTCGATACTTTTCAAAGTCAGGTGCCACAAAAACTAAGTTCGGACAGGCCCGCTTGGCTTCAATGGACCCCATGGCTGAATGAACGCCAGCCCGACGAGCAATGTAATTGGCTGTTGCAATCACCCCGTGTCCGTGGTGTAGGTCCGGATCGCGACCAATACCAAGGGGAACCTTACGTAAAGCCGGATTATCACGCATTTCAACTTGAGCGTAGAAAGCATCAATATCAACGTGTAAAATCCGTCGATTATCCTTAGCCTGTAAGAATTCCGCCATAACATCGGCTCCTTTCAATAACATTTTTTCAAAAGAAAAAGTCCCCACTAAGTAGTGGAGACTCGAACTCGAACTTAAACGTCGCGACGACGTTCCTTGATACGAGCTGCCTTACCTTGCAATGCACGCAAGTAGTAAAGCTTGGCACGGCGAACTTGACCAAAGCGAGTTACTTCGATCTTTTCAACACGTGGTGAGTGTACTGGGAAGGTACGTTCAACACCAACACCAGAAGAAATCTTACGAACCGTGTAAGTGGCCTGGATACCAGTTCCCTTACGCTTGATGACAACTCCTTCAAAGAGCTGAACACGTTCGCGAGTTCCTTCAACAATCTTGGCGTGGACACGAACCGTGTCACCAGCGCGGAATTCAGGAATATCGTTCCGCAATTGAGCTGAGGTAACTTTTTCTAACAAAATGTTTTGACGCATGTCATTCTCCTAATCGCCAATCGTATGCTTGCCGAACCGACTCACGCACAGCGGATTACCGTTAATTATGGCTTATTGCCTTTTACTAGTATAGCAAAGGATGCTTTGCTATGCAATGGGATTATCCCTGCACTTTAGCAGCCATTTCCTTTTCATAGGCAGCCAGCTTCTCATCGGCTTCCTTCTTTGAATCAGCCACCACACCCAGGTAGAGTTTCAACTTTGGCTCCGTTCCGGAGGGACGCAAGGCAATCCAAGAACCATCAGCCAACCAGTATTTCAAAACGTTGGCCTTGGGCTGTGGCATCTTCTTTTTAGCACCAACTCGATCAATCTGAGTCTGACTCGCAAAGTCCTGTGTAGCCAGAACCAGTTGTCCGGCGACTTTTTCGAGCTTTTCATTACGGAACTTTGTCATCAAGTCCACCATCTCTTGGTGGCCAGAAACGCCTGGGAACTCATAAGCAATGGTCTTTTCTTCAAAGTAACCAAATTGTTCATACAAGTCATTCAAGCCATCCGCAAAGGACCGACCCGCTTCCTTATAGTAGGCGGCCATTTCGGCAAAGAGCACTAACGCCTGAATCGCATCCTTATCATGGGCAAAGGGCTTAATTAAGTAGCCATATGATTCTTCAAAACCAAAGAGATAAGTGTAATCTTTCTTCTCTTCAAAACGGTCAATCATGGCCGCAATGTACTTAAACCCGGTTAGAACATCAAAAGTCGTTACGCCGAATGATTTAGCAATCTCTGAAGCAAAGCGAGAAGAAACGATTGAAGTCACAATTGCACCGTTGTCAGGCAATGTATTCGTCTTTTTCTTTGCCGTTAACAGGTAATTAACCATCAGTGCCGCAATCTGGTTCCCAGTCAACACTTGGTAAGAACCATCTGCCAGACGAACCGCGGCGCCCATTCGATCGGCATCCGGATCGGTCGCGACAACTAGGTCAGCTTGTTCCTTCTTGGCGTATTCGATTCCAAGTGCCATCGCTGCTGGGTCTTCCGGATTTGGCTTCTTAACCGTTGGGAAATCACCATCGAGTTCGGCCTGCTCCTTGACGATTGTATAGTTGGTAAAGCCTGCCTGCTGCAGGGCTTTTTCGCCAATGTATTGTCCAGTCCCATGGAGTGGCGTATAGACAAACTTGAGTGCGGCACCTTCTCGTTCAATCAATTCATGATCAACCGAGATGGTTTTTACTTCTGCTAAGTATGCATTGTCAACCATGTCATCAATGATTTGAACGTTTTCTTCGTTCACATCCTTTTGAATGGCAAAAGGATTCTCAATCGCCGCACGTGCATCGATAACTGCCTGAACGGCTTCGGGAATCATCTGTCCGCCATCTTCACCATAGACTTTGTACCCGTTGTCCTCCTTCGGATTATGTGAAGCAGTAATCATAATGCCGGCAAAGGCCTTTAAAAAACGAACCGCAAAGGACAATTCAGGCGTAGGACGCAAAGAAGAGAAACGATAGACTTTGATACCATGTGCCGAAAGCACCTGGGAGGCTTCAATGGCAAATTCCGTTGAGTGATGACGAGAATCAAAGGCAATCACCACACCACGATCTTTCGCAGCTTGGCCCTGCTCATCAATGTAGCGAGCCAACGCCTCCGTGACTTTAGCGACCGTCACAACGTTGATATGGTTGGTGCCGGCCCCCATGTGGCCACGCATTCCTGCTGTTCCAAAGGCCATATCTTGGTAGAAAGCCTCTTCCATCTGCTCTTCCGACATGTTAGCCAGGTCGTTTTTTAAATCAACAGGTAAGTCGGCCGATCGCCATGTCTGAAAGGTCTCTTTGTAATCCGTCATGTTATTTTTCCTCTTTCTCTTGAGTAGGTTTTGTAATCAATTGAATAATGGATTGGCGAAAACGCTTTGAACGCAGGATTAAGATGGCAGCCACCAGTCCCACGATAATAATAGTCGGTAATACACCCTTTGGCAAAGTCAAGTGACCAAAAAAGTAGCCAATCGTCACCATGGTCAAAGCCCATAGAAATGAAGCGAGCGCCGACATATGGAAGTACGTTTTAAAGGGCAACTTCAAACGGTGGGCTGACAATGGCACAATGGTTCTGATGTATGGAATAAAGCGGCCCATAATGATGAAGAGTAACCAACGCTTTGGATTGAGGTTGTGGGCAATTTTATCCGACAAATCTTCATTAAGGTGCCGTTTGACCCACGGAATTTTATCAACCTGTTTCACAATCCAGGCGCCCAGCCAATAATTAATCGAATCCCCGATAGCGGAAGCAACTGTGAATAAAATAACTAACACAATGAATTCTGTCGGAGAATGGTGCCTACCTGCAAAACCAGCAGCTGTCATGACTAAGGCATCACCAGGGATGAATCCGGCAATAATCGCCCCCGTTTCGATTAAAATAAGTAAGAACAAAATCGACAATTCCGTCACGGAAAAATTCGCTTCTGCTTGACCAATATGCGCTAACCAATCAGCCATAAAATCTAAGGCTAAGACCATCACACTCTCCCTTTTAAGCTAACTACAACTATCGATAATGTAAAATATTCTCAAATTTATCTTATTTTGACTAGATTAACTTGAGATAAAATACACGACTTTCTTTAATCATACCCTATGCCCATAGGAAAGTCTGCTTTTGAAAAGCCTTTTTAAGAAAATTAAACAATTAAATTCTTTTCGGCCAAAGTTTTAAACAAAACACCAGATTAATGTGTTTTTTTCACCCTATTTATAGAAGAAAAAATCTCAAAATACATCTTTAAAAAAATAAAAATAAAAAAGCGAATTTGCTTGACAGTCACTTGCTCAAGGTTTATCATACATTGTGTAAAGAAGAACAAAGAATATTGGAGGACAAGTCATGGAAGCACTTGTATTAACTGGTAAGAAGCAATTGGAAATCAAGAACATTGATAAGCCAGAAGTTAAGCCTAATGAGGTTTTGATTCACACAGCCTTCGCTGGTATCTGTGGAACCGACCACGCATTGTACGCAGGATTGCCTGGTTCAGCCGACGCTGTTCCTCCAATCGTTTTGGGACACGAAAACTCTGGTGTCGTTGCAGAAGTTGGTTCAGCCGTAACCAACTTGAAGGTCGGCGATCGCGTTTCTGTTGACCCTAACATTTACTGTGGTCAATGTAAGTACTGCCACACAGATCGTCCAGAATTGTGTGAAAACTTGTCAGCCGTTGGTGTTACACGCGATGGTGGTTTTGAAGAATACTTCACTGCACCTGCATCTGTTGTTTACCCAATCCCTGATAACGTTGACTTGAAGTCTGCTTCAATCGTTGAACCAATCTCATGTGCCGTTCACGGTATCAAGTTGTTGAAGGTATCACCTTACCAAAAGGCTTTGGTTATCGGTGATGGCTTCATGGGTGAATTGTTTGTTCAAATCTTGCAAGCTTATGGTATTCACCAAGTTGACTTGGCCGGAATTGTTGACGAAAAGTTGAAGATGAACAAGGAACAATTCGGTGTTAAGAATACTTACAACACAAAGAACGGTGACAAGATTCCTGCTTCTACTTACGACGTTGTCATCGAAGCCGTAGGAATGCCACAAACTCAAGAATCAGCTATCGAATCAGCTGCCCGTGGTGGTCAAGTTTTGATGTTCGGTGTTGGTGGACCCGATGCTAAGTTCGAAATGAACACTTACGAAGTCTTCCAAAAGGAATTGACGATTCAAGGTTCATTCATCAACCCTAACGCCTTCGAAGATTCATTGGCATTGTTGTCATCAGGTAAGCTTAACGTTAAGCCATTGATGTCACACGAATTAGACTTCAACCAAGTTGACGACTTTGTTAATGGACGTCTCGGTGTTGTTTCAAAGGCCGTTGTTAAAGTCGGTGGCGAAGAGGCCTAACCCATGCAGAAGAGTAACCGTACCATCAGCTGGGGTACAGCGATTGCTTACTTCGCCTTCTCCCTTGTGATTAACTCGATGGGAAACGTCTTGACAATTGCGACTAGTCAAAAAATTCACCCGGCCTTCCTAGGTTCTGCCTACTGGACGGCTGCTGAAAACGGTTGGAACATGTCTTTCATGGGCAACACAGCATCTGGTCTTTCTTGGGTCTTCTTCATCGTTGGTGTTTTAATCGCCGTTTTGAACATGATTTTAGACCGCAAAATTAACCTCTGGAAGTTCTTTGGAAACATTGCCTTCATGGTGCCGTTCTCACTCTTGATTAATGTTTTTTCAACCTGGTTCAACAGCATCATGCCAGAAGCGCATGGTTTCGGAATGATTATCTTCTACGTCTTCCTAAACTTCTTGGGTGTTTCCTTAATTGCTGTTGCCATCTCAATTTACCAGCGAGCAAACGTTGTTTTGCACCCTGCCGATGACTTAATGCAGATCTTACGTTTCAAGTACTTCAAGGGTAACGCTGGAATCGCGATGTGGGTTTCCTATATTCCACCAACGATTATTGGGGTTGTCGCTTTGATTGCACTACCAAACTTCTCAAACTATGGTTTAGGAACTGTCTTTGCCTTCCTCTTCCAAGGAAGCATCACAGGTTGGGGTGACAAGCATATCTTCCCTAAGTTAAAGCACCAAGGGATTAGCGCTTCAACTGAAGTTTAATTAATGGATTGACTGTCTTAGAAAGGACGTTAAAATCATGGCATTTACTGATTATTTTGATGACGTACAACACATCGGTATTCCTACGAAGGACTTGGCTAAGGCCGAGAAGTTCTGGGAATCACTTGGTTTCAAAAAGATTGGTGACTTTCCTTCAAACGAAGTTATCTTCATGAATCGCGGTCACTTGACCATTGAAACTTGGCATGATGAAAGTGCTACTGGTAAGCCAGGTGCAATCAACCACATCTCAATGAACACGACCGATGCTGACGCTGCCTTCAAGGAAGCTAAGGCTGCTGGCTTCGATATGATTGACTCAGAAGTACAACACTTGCCATTCTGGGACAAGGGTATTAAGTTCTTTAACATCAAAGGACCAGATGCCGAAATCGTTGAGTTCTGCGAAATCGTTAAGTAATCTGTCTTTTTCAAAAGAAAGAGCACTGCCAATTGGCGGTGCTCTTTTTGTACATAAAAAAGACATCGATTTTAATCGATGCCCTTCTAAAATTAGAATTAGTCCTTCAACGCTAAAAGCGTATTAAAAACGGCTTGAGGCAACGCAATATCAGAATGTGCAGCACTTCGTTTGTTGACGTTTTGGCGCCTTAATAAGGCCTGCTTCTTTGAAATACTACGCTGCTCGCCATTAACTGCTGCATTCTTACGAAGGGGTGGCACATCAATACGAGCTAGTACCTTCCCTTCCACAACTGCCTGAACTGGCATCGGATAAAGACGCCTAGGTATCGTCATCTTTAATTCGTGAACCAGTTTTTGCGTTAGAACAGCGGCTTTAGAACGGTGAGTGATGAAGCTTAAGGCATCTACCTTAGCATAATTAATGTGGATCTCAACTTTAACTAAATCACTAACTTCATAACCATCCGGTTTTGTTTGAAGCGATGCATAACCATGCGAAATTGATTTCAATTGGTTATAAAAGTCATGGGCAATTTCAGCTAAAGGCAAACGATAGTTAACGCGTACTCGATTGCCTTCATTATCCATGTCTTGAAAAGTTCCCCGATATTGTTCGGCCAACTGCATCACACGATCCAGATTTTCAGCTGGGCTATCAATGACGGCTGTCATCATTGGTTCGGCAATGCTTTCTATTTTTTCAAAGCTAGGAAAATGAGCTGGATTCGTGATGATTTTAGTTTCTTGTGAGTCTTTCAACCGCACCTCATAAGGTACGTTGGGTGAAGTAACGGTTACTTTTAGGCCATATTCTTCTTCTAATCGCTCTTGAATAATCTTTAAGTGGAAAATTCCCAGAAAGCCGATTCGAAAACCGGGACCCATTGCGGTTGAATTTTCCTCGCTAATTGCCAAGGAACTATCATTCAAAGCAATCTTCTGCAGTGCTTCCTTCAGGAGTTGATAATCATCTTGTGGAAAGAATCCAGCATAAACCAAAGGTTGCTGCTTTTCAAAGCCTGGTAAAGCTTGCTTAATTCCGTCGGCAACCGTCGTAATAGTGTCACCTACCCCTACATCAGCGGTTTCCTTAATGCCGGTTATCAAGTATCCTACTTCACCAGCAATCAGCTCTTTGACTGGCAACCTTGCAGGCTGGTAAACACCAATCTCTTTGGCTTTAAAGGAGCGGCCAGAAGCCATCAGTTCCAATTTAGAATTTTTATTTAACTTACCATCAAAAATCCGAACCTGAACAATGACACCTAAATAGGGATCAAACTCCGAATCATAAACCAATGCCTTGAGCGGAGCGTTTTCGTCTCCCTCCGGAGCCGGTAAGTATTTAACAATTCCTTCAATCAAAGCAGCCACACCTTGACCAGTTTTGGCGGATACCTCATAAAAAGGCCTTTGTGACAAAGAAGCATCCAAATCCAGCAGTTCCTGCTTAACCTCAGCAATCTTTGCATTTGGTGAATCAACCTTGTTGATGACAGGCAGCATGGGCAATCCCAAATCATGCGCTAAACGCCAATTGGCAACCGTTTGTGCTTGCACACCTTGGGTCGCATCAACCAAAAGTAAAACGCCATCCGTGGCAGCCAAACTCTTACTGACTTCATAATTAAAATCTACGTGCCCCGGGGTATCAATCAGATTCAATTGATATTTTTCACCGTTAGAATCCTCGTAAATATTTTGAACCGTTCGAGCTTTAACCGTTACGCCATGTTCTTGTTCAACAGCTAGTGAATCTAAAAGCTGTGGCGCTGACTCACGTTGATTAACAGTTCCCATTATTTCCATTAAGCGATCAGACAAGGTTGATTTCCCGTGGTCAATATGGGAAATAATGGCAAAGTTACGTATATTTTTTTCTTTCATTTCAGTTCTCCATTCCTAAGTAAACAAGAATGGAACCAAATTATTTCAATTCCATTCAGCGATTAGAATGAAATCCCGACTAATTGAATTGGCATCTTTTTCTCCTTAACAAAAAACAAGTAGCATCATCTACTTGTTCATATTTTACACTATTATAATGAAGCGATGTAGTTGTAAGCCGCTTGTCCAGCAAGCCCCCCATCACCAACAGCAGTGGTAATTTGGCGAAGCTCTTTGGCCAAGACATCACCAGCAGCAAATATTCCTGGTATAGCCGTTGCCATTTTTTGATCTGCCATAATCCAACCCTGTTCATTCGTGATACCCAAGTTCGTCAGATGGGCGGTATTTGGCTTAAGACCAATATAAATGAAAACCCCAGCCGTTTCAAAGGTCGATTTCTCACCAGTTTGATTATTAATCAACCCCACAGACTGCACAGCCTCTTCATTACCGTCAATCGAAGTAACTGAAGTATTGTAGACAAAGCGAATGTTTTCCTGCTTCTTAGCACGTTCTTGTAGAATCGGTTGTGCCTTTAGTCGATCACCACGGACGAAAATCGTCACATCTTTCACGATGTTGGCTAAGTAAAGGCCTTCTTCGACGGCAGAGTCCCCGCCACCAACAACAGAAACAGACTCACCTTTGAAAAAAGCAGCATCACAGACAGCACAGTATGAGACACCCTTCCCTTGGTAATCCTCTTCACCGGGAACACCCAAGTGAATATGCTCAGATCCAGTTGCAATAATCACCACTGGTGCCTGAAAATCACCCATATCCGTGTGGACGACTTTGTCATGATTATCTAGAACGTCAATTCCAGTAACAGATCCAAAACTGTATTCAGCACCAAACTGCGTGGATGACGCATACATCTTTTCAGCCAAGTCGGGGCCCATAATGTTTTCATACCCTGGATAATTTTCAATCTCAGCAGTGTTGTTCATTTGGCCACCATAAATTCCCTGGTCAATCATCACCGTTTTGAGCTCCGCACGTGAAGCGTAGGTTGCGGCCGTCATCCCAGCTGGACCTGCACCAATAATAACTACGTCATACTGTGTGACTTCTGCCATAAGTCTCCTCCTTATACCAAGTGTCTCCATTGTATATTTTAAAAATACATTTGTCGAACAAAAAAAGAAGAGGGACTAGACCTCTTCCAAAAAAATTACAACTTAGCAGCCAATTCCTTAATGTAAGCTCGTAATTCGTCCTTCACTTGTGGGTGCTTCAATCCGAATTCAATATTGGTTTCCAAGAAACCAATCTTCGAACCGATATCATAACGATCGCCCATAAACTTGTGAGCATAAACATGTTGACGATTGTTCAACGTGTCAATCGCATCAGTCAATTGAATTTCGCCACCCTTGCCAGGCTTAGTCTTTTCCAACTCTTCGAAAATCTCAGGCGTCAAAAGGTAACGTCCAATAATGGCCAAATCAGAAGGCGCATCTTCAGGCTTGGGCTTCTCGACAAAGGACTTCACACGGTAAAGACCATCTTCCTTTACCTTAGCCGCTGGATCAATCACACCGTATTCCGAAACTTGTTCGTGAGGCACTTCCATCACGGCCAATGTTGATTCACCAGTTTCATGATAGCGATCAATTAATTGCTTGGTCAATGGCACTTCATCTTGCATCAAATCATCACCCAACAAAACAACGAAGGGTTCGTCTCCGATAAAGTCCTTAGCAGTCAAAATAGCATCCCCAAGTCCCTTAGGATGAGACTGACGAATGAAGTACATGTTAATGTCAGTGGTTTCTTCAACCAGCTTCAACAATTCGAGCTTGTTCTTTTCACGTAAATTATTTTCCAATTCGGGATTCGAATCGAAGTGATCTTCGATTGACCGCTTTGACTTTCCATCGACAACAACAATGTCCTCGATACCAGAAGCCATTGCTTCCCGAACAATGAATTCAATCGTTGGTGTATCAACGATTGGCAACATTTCCTTAGCCAATGCTTTCGTGGCTGGCAAAAAACGCGTTCCCAACCCAGCGGCTGGGATAATAGCTTTACGTACAGGTTTCATTCTATCCTACTTTCTAATCGGCAGTCGTGTTGCCCTACCGTCTTTGATACCATTATAACAAAATTTCCGCTAATCTTCAGCTTTAAGCGGGCGAGTCATCAATTCTTCAATACCTTCATCGATGGACTTTCCTTCATAAATCACTTGGTAAAGGGCTCTTGTAATGGGTAGATCCAAACCATAGGTTTTTTCAAAGTCAACCACAGCTTTAATCGTGTTCACCCCCTCAATCACCATTCCCATTTCTTTCTCTACTTGAGCAAGTGGTTTTCCGGACGCCAGAGAAACCCCGGCTCGGTAATTCCGGGAATTAGGTGACATTCCAGTGACGATTAAATCACCGATACCAGCTAGGCCAAGGAAGGTTTCAGACTTTGCTCCCAGTGCTCGACCAACACGGCGAATTTCGACCAAACCACGTGTTAACAAAGCGGCCTGTGCGTTTGCGCCATACCCTTTTCCAATTAACATTCCTGAGCCAATCGCAATGATGTTTTTCAGGGCACCACCAAGCTCCGATCCAATGAGATCACTATTCGTATAAGGGCGGAAATGTTCGTTAGCCAATGCCCCTTGTAAGGCCTTGGCTGCTGATTCATCATTGGAACCAATGGAGATAGCGGTCAAATCTCCTTTTACGACGTCTTCAGCATGGGACGGGCCCGAAATAACGGCCAAACCACTATAGAATTGATCTGGAATTTCTTCAGCAATCATTTGTGAAATGCGCAAATGGGTCTTTTGTTCAAGTCCCTTGGCTGCATGGGCTAAAATAACGCGTTGCTTGGACTTCGCGAGCGTTTCAGCCAGTTGCTTTGAAACAGTTCGAATGGCTTTTGTTGGCACAACAATCAAAACAATGCTAGCGCCCTGAACCGCCTCTTCCATGTTGTTCGTTGCTTGCAGTGCATTGTCGAGCTTTGCACCAGGCAAATAATGGGGATTTTCGTGCTGAGCGTTGATTTCTTGCGCCTGAGCTTCTTTGTGTGACCAAATCATGACTTGATTTTCATTTTTAGCCATCGTATTAGCTAAGGCGGTTCCCCATGAACCAGCACCTAAGACCGCAATTTTAGTCATGCTTCTTTCCCTCTGCATCCTCTTTTTCGTTTTCGGCCATTGCCTTATCCATCCGCTCCTGCAAAGTCTTTAGGGCATCATAGCCCATGCTCTGTGTACGGAACTTGACCGCGGCGGCATCAATGACCGATGCCGTATTACGACCAGGCGTAACGGGCACCACCATCTTTTTAATCTTGACGCCCAAAATCTCAAGGGTATCATCCTCATTGCCCAAACGATCGAAGTTCTCTTCGCCAATCTTACCATTCGATAAATGAATGTTTAGACGAACGGAGGCGTGCGAGCGAACCGAAACCGCACCATAAACCTGTTGGACGTCAATAATTCCAACGCCACGAACTTCCATCAAATTACGCAACACTTCGGATGGTTGTCCAATCAACCGTTGTTCATCCTCTTGATGAATATCAACACGGTCATCAGCAACCAAACGTGCCTTTCCTTGTTGAATCAACTCAAGAGCTGATTCAGTTTTACCAATACCGGCATCCCCTGTAATCAAGACGCCAAGCCCATGAACATCAATCAAGACACCGTGTACTGCTTGACGTGGCGTTAACTCACCACCCAAGTAATAAGTCATGTTCGATAAAATCTGTGAAGAAGTCAAATGAGTGGTCAAAATTGGAATATGAGCTTCTTCTGCCGCCTGTTTCAATTCATCGGCAATTGGAAGACTCGTTGAAACAACAAAGGCGGGCGTCTGCTTATCCGCCATTTTGCGGTACACCATCAACAGCTCATCGTGAGACATTCGGTCTGAAAAGGAAGTTTCAGTAATCCCCAATAACTGGACACGTTCAGGTGCATAATAGGTAAAATAACCTGTCATTTCAAGTCCAGGACGTGAAATATCCGCCGTTGTGATTGGGCGATTTAAATACTCCTGCCCAGATACAATCGTTAAACGAGTATGGTTCACCAAATCATTTACAGTTACTGCCTTTGTCGCCATGTTACTACCTCCTAATTTGAATACTTCCTTGATCAACAAAAATCAAGTTTGCAAGGGTGAGCAAAAGTGCCACCAGAAAAGCCCACCAAAAACTTTCAAAACCGAAACCTGGAATTAGCCAAGCAGTTAATTCCAACATGGCAGCATTAATAATTAGGGAAAAGGCTCCCAAACTAATAATGACCAGTGGTAGTGACAGTAAGATGAGTAATGGTTTGAGCAAGCGATTTAAAAACGCCAATACAACGGCAGCCATCGCGGCCACGGTCATATTTGCTAAAATAAAGCCCGATGGAAATAATAACGCACAGGCGAGGAAGACAGCCATGTTCACGGCTGTCTGCATAATCAAACGCATAGGCACTCCCTTAATCCTTTTTCTCCTTCCATTATAGCAAAATCTCCTTATACCATAAATTAAAAGCAACAAAAAAGGCGCTATTTCGCGCCTCTTTTACTGTTTAAATAAAGTAATTGTAACCGGGATTTAATTCAATAATCTTTCCCGTTCGCTTGTAGACAATCCATTCAGCAATATCCGTTGTGTAGTCTCCGATTCGCTTAATGTATCCGGCAATCACAAGGTAATCAGCAGCTGAATCAACCAATTCAGGATCTTCCTTCATGCCTTTTACCGCTTCTGTCCGAATCTGGGCGGCCGCGTTGGAAAGCTGGTGATTTTTGGCTGCGATTGCTTCTGAACCAAGGGCATCGTTCTTCACATAATAAGACATGACTTCGGACACCATAGTTGCGACTAATTCGCCCATCTCACCCAATTGTTTCTCAATGGACAAAATATGCTTCGTTCCCTTCACACGAATGGTTGAAGTGGCAATATTTCGTGCTTGATCACCCATTCGTTCGAGGACAGAAACCGCTTTTAAAATCGTAACAATTTCACGCAAGTCGGTTGTTACCGGTTGATAAAGCGCAATCATTTCAAAGGTCTTCTTTTCCAAAGCCGCTTCGCGTTCATTGATTTTATAGTCATTATCAATGATTCCTCGAGCACCGTCACGGTCATGTTTAATAAAAGACTGTACGGCTGCCTTGATGGTCTTGGCCACCAATTCACCCATTTCAGTAAAAGATGAGTCCAAATCAGCTAATTCATCATCAAATAGTCGACGCATCGCATTTTCCTTTCAAAATTAACAGCCCAATGGCTATGTTCGATTTTTATCCGAATCGACCAGAAATATAATCGGCCGTTTCCTGCTTTTCTGGATCGATAAAAATTTTACGCGTATCCCCTACTTCAACCAAATTACCGTTCATGAAGAAGGCCGTTCGATCAGAAATTCGTGATGCCTGCGACAAGGAGTGTGTCACGATAATCATGGCATACTGATCGCGTAATTCCAGAAGAGTATCTTCAATATTATGAGCTGACACCGGATCCAAGGCAGAAGTTGGTTCATCAAGCAACAACAAGTCTGGCTGTGTAGCTAAAACACGGGCAATGGACACACGCTGTTGCTGACCGCCAGATAGTCCGAGAGCCGATTTATTCAAGTTGTCCTTAACTTCTTCCCAAATGGAAGCAGCCTTTAAGGATTCCTCGACCGCACGGTCTAGCGTTTCCTTATCCTTCACACCAGCCAAACGCAGCCCAAAAGCTACATTATCATAGATCGAAAATGGGAAAGGGTTTGGTTGCTGAAAGACCATTCCAATTTTTTTACGTAAATCAACCGTATCCGTTGTTGGTGCATAGATATCTTGCCCTTTGAAGTTAAACGATCCGGTAACGGTCACGTTATCTTCCAAATCGTGCATCCGGTTTAACGCACGTAGATAGGTCGACTTTCCAGATCCTGACGGACCAATTAAAGCCGTAATTCCCTTCTCAGGAAAGTTCAAATCAATCCCATGCAAAGCCTCTTTGTTGCCATACCAGAGCTTAACGTTACTAGTTTCTAAGATTGTTTCATTCTCTTTTGTCATCCAAAATTACCTGAAATATAATCGTCGGTCAACTTGACCTTAGGGCGCGTGAAGATTTTACGTGTCAAATCGTATTCAATGACTTTTCCTTGGTGGAAGAAAGCCGTATAGTCCGAAATTCGAGCAGCCTGCTGCATGTTGTGCGTCACAATAATAATGGTGTAGTACTTCTTTAATTCCAATAACGTGTCTTCAAACTTAGCAGACGAAATCGGATCCAAGGCAGAAGAGGGCTCGTCAAGAAGTAAAATGTCGGGCTTTAAGGCAAGTGCGCGCGCGATAACCAGTCGTTGAGCCTGTCCCCCAGAAAGAGCAAGAGCGGACTTATTCAATTCATCCTTCACTTGATCCCAAAGAGCTGCTTGTTTCAAAGTCGTTTCCACAATTTCATCCAACTGCTCTTTGGTGTACTTACCCCGACGAGTCAGTGGAAAAGTAATGTTATCGTAAATCGATTTAGCAAATGGATTAGGCCGTTGAAAAACCATTCCAATGTGACGACGCATTTCATAAACATCGATGTCTTTGGAATTAATATCCAACCCACGATACATAATTTTACCAGTCACGTTGGCCACATCATCATTCATTCGATTCAAGGAACGGAGAAACGTTGATTTCCCAGATCCAGACGCACCAATTAACGAGGTAATTTTATACCTCTCAAAGGACAGATCACCTTCCGACAGTGCCAACTTATCCCCGTATCGAACCTGCAAATTTTCAGTCGATAAAGCAATTTCATGTCGGTCCCCATCCATTTGGTAGACAAACCGTTCCGGACGACTGTCCGAAATAAACTCGGAAACTGGTTTCAATTCTTGACTTCTTTTTGTCATGCTAACCTCACGAATTCGTTAACTTCTTATACAACAAGTTGCCTAGACGCCTTGCAGAGAAGTTGAACAAAAGAACCACAATGATTAAGACAGCCGAGGCCCCCGCCGATACAGCAGAAAGGTCGGGCATAATTCCCTCGGAATTAATCTTCCAAATATGAACCGCCAAAGTTTCAGCTGGCCGGAATGGCGAAAGTGGCGACGCTAAGTTAAAGGGATTCCAATCAGTGAAATCAAGTGTCGGAGCCGATTGCCCAGCCGTGTAAATCAAAGCTGCGGCTTCACCAAAGACACGACCTGCTGAAATGACGACCCCAGTAACAATTGATGGAACTGAGGCAGGTAAAATGACATGAATCACGGTCTCAAATCGTGACAAACCAAGTGCAGCACCTGCTTCACGCTGAAGGTTAGGAATCTGACTCAAGGATGTTTCAATCGAGCGAGTTAAAATCGGCAAATTGAAGATTGTCAGAGCAATGGCTCCTGACAAAATCGAAAAACCTAAATGAAACTTCACGACGAAAATCAAAAAACCAAATAGTCCAACCACAACAGAAGGCAACGACGACATTACTTCGATCGCTGTCCGAACAATCGTAATAAAAAGACTAGGTTTCGCATATTCATTCAAATAAATGGCAGCACCCAGTGCAATTGGAAATGAAATCAACAGGGCCAAAATTAACAAGTAAAAGGAGTTAAAGAGTTGGATGCCAATTCCACCACCAGCCTCAAAGGAACGAGCAGCAGCGGTCAAGAAGTGCCAAGAAAGATGCGGAAGTCCCCGGACCAAAATAAAGGCCAGCATGGCAATCAAAACGAAGGCCACCGAAGCGGCAATTCCATAGATGACGCCCGTTGCGATTTTATCTGCAGTCTTTGCTTTCATTATTTCAGCTCTCCTTTACGACCAATCAGGCGAATCACAATGTTAAAGATGAGCGACATCAGTAATAGAATCATGGCAAGTGACCAGAGGACGTTGTTTTGGAGTGAGCCCATCACCGTGTTACCAATCCCCATCGTCAACACCGATGTCAAAGTCGCTGCCGGTGAGACTAAGGAATCCGGCATTGTTGCGGAGTTTCCAATCACCATTTGAACCGCAAGCGCCTCACCAAAGGCACGGGCCATTCCAAAGACGATGGCCGTCAAAATCCCCGGTGTTGCCGCTCGCAAAATCACCTTATAAATCATCTGCCAACGGGTAGCCCCAATCGCCAAAGCAGATTCGCGATAGTGTCGTGGAACACCCTTTAGTGTGTCGACTGTCATCGACGTGATCGTTGGCAAAATCATAACAAACAAAACGATTGTACCGGAAAGAATTCCGAGTCCCGTACCGCCAAATATTGAACGGATGGCAGGTACAACAACCGTTAAGCCAATGACACCATAAACCACGGATGGAATACCAACCAATAATTCAATTACCGGCTGCATGATTTTAGCACCACGTTTCTTGGCAATTTCAGTCATAAAGACGGCAGTCCCAATGGCAAATGGTGTTGCAATGATGGCTGCTAGAAAAGTTACTGCAAGTGACCCCAAAATCAATGGCAGTGCGCCAACTCCCGGCATCCCAGTCTTCTTATCCACAACACTTGGGTTCCAGTTCGTACCGAAAAGAAAGTCACTCACCGAAATTTTATTGGTTGTAAAGGTTGCTAATCCACGCGTCAAAACGAAACCAAAAATTAACACAACAATCGCCGCGATGAGTACCAAAGCAGAAACTGAGATGAACTTTCCGAAACGATCTTGTTTCGTTGATAACGACGTTTTTTTAATTTTTTCAGTAATTAAATCCATTGTTCAAGCAATCCCCTTATTTGTGGGTAACATGGCCGTTAATATCACGGTCAATTTGCATTTTATTCATTGCGATATAACCGAGTTTTTCAACATACTTCTTTTGGAAAGCCGTTGACTGCATGTACTCCAAGAAGGATTTTGTATCAGCAGTTGGCTGTCCCTTTGTATAAATGTGTTCATAAGACCAAATTGGATAAGAACCATTTTCAACGTTTTCATCAGTCGGCATGATACCGTTAACTTTAACCGACGTAACATCTGATGATTTGTAGGCAAAGGCGACGTAAGAAATGGCACCTGGCGTGTTCTTGACAATTGACTTCACCATTCCAGATGAGTCTTGTTCCTGGGCTTCTTTCGAAGTAGCGCCATTCATTGCCCATTTTTCAAAGGCAGCTCGTGTTCCAGAACCTGCGGCACGGTTGACCAAAACAATCTTTTGATCATTACCACCGACATCCTTCCAGTTTGTAATTTTACCGGTGAAAATGGCGGTGAGTTGTTCCAATGTCAAATTATCGACACCAACTTCTTGATTAACAATTGGCATAATCCCAACAACGGCAACCCGGTGGTCCACAAGATTCTTTGAATTAATGCCCTTTTTTTCCTGAGCATACAAATCAGAGTTTCCAAGTGAAACGGCTCCCTGTGCAATCTGTGAAAGGCCTGTTCCAGAACCACCGCCTTGCACCGTAACCGATGTTCCAGGATGGCTCTTCTGATAATCTTCTCCAGCAGCCTCAACTAATGGTTGCAAGGCTGTAGATCCGACAGCAGTAATTGGTGCATTATTCCCATTTTTATCTCGTGTTTGATAAGCAAAGACGAGCAATCCAGCAATAACAAGAACGACAAGAGACGCTATAATGCCTCCGCGATGCGATCTTTGCATGTGCGTTTTTCCCCCACTGTGTGCAAAAGATTAATTAACAACAGAAAAAATGTTCCGGTACAAGAATGAAAACATTGCTTTTTCAACAAGCGTTCAACGAGTAAGGAACAAAGACATTATAACAAAAAAAAGCGTTGAACAACGCTTTTTAAAAGTAACTTAATCTGTCACTGTATCTTATTAAATAATTGGTTCGTCAGTCAAATCATCACCTTCAGCAGGTTTTGTCACTTGATCAGTTTCATCAGGTCCTTCTTCAGTTGCCACTTCATCACCAATGCCATAAGCATTCCGGACCTGACGATAGAGGTCTTCACGAAGTTCTGCATGTTCTGGATCATCAAGATATTCTTTTGCTTTTTCTCGACCCTGACCAATGCGCTCACCTTGATAAGCATACCATGATCCCGCTTTATCGATAATATCTTGGTCGACTGCAAGATCCAGGATTTCACCAGTCTGTGAAATTCCCTTTCCATACATGATGTCAACCTCAGCAACCTTAAATGGTGGGGCCACCTTGTTCTTGACAACCTTAACCTTCGTTAAGTTACCCATCACATCCGAACCATCTTTGATCTGCGTTGATCGGCGGACTTCCAAACGAACAGTTGAATAAAACTTCAAAGCACGACCACCTGGTGTTGTTTCGGGGTTTCCAAACATCACTCCAACTTTTTCACGAATCTGGTTAATAAAAATCGCAATCGTTCCCGTTCGGTTTAAGGTTCCCGCTAACTTTCGAAGCGCTTGGGACATTAAACGAGCCTGCAACCCAACGTGGGCGTCTCCCATTTCCCCCTCGATTTCGACACGTGGAACCAAGGCGGCAACAGAATCGACCACGACCATGTCAACAGCACCAGATTGAACCAAGGCATCGGCAATTTCCAATCCTTGCTCACCTGTATCTGGTTGTGACAAAAGCAATTCGTCCTTCTTAACACCTAGTGCCTCGGCATACTTAACATCCAACGCGTTTTCAGCATCAATATAGGCCGCAGTTCCGCCAGCCTTTTGAATTTCAGCGACTGCGTGCAAGGCAATGGTCGTTTTTCCAGATGATTCTGGTCCATAAACTTCCACAATTCGGCCCTTTGGATACCCACCAACGCCTAAGGCAATGTCTAATTTAACAGAACCAGATGGTGATGTCGCAATCTGTGTGGTCTGGTTATCAGCAAGGGTCATAATTGATCCTTTACCAAAATTCTTTTCAATTTTTTTGAGCGCTTCATTTAAGGCAGCCTGACGGCCATCCTTCTTTTTTTCACTCGTCTTCTTTGCAACCATTTGAAAACTCCTTATTGTCTATCCACTAGTTTACGGATTTACGATTGAAAAAGCAAGTGTTTTTCGAACATTTGTTCGCATCATTTCCCCTTCAATTATTATAACGAAAAAAGCGCCTAAAGCGCTTATAATCCGTCAGCAAAAACGGAACGGTTTTGCCAAAAATAATCAATGCCGGAATAAATCGTAAAGAAAACGGCAATGTAGAGAAGACCTTCACCAAACGGTAAACCGACCAACGAGAACGGCCAATCCTTCAAATAGAGGAAGAAAATAGCAAACATCTGGGAGAAAGTCTTAATTTTGCCTGGCCAAGCTGCTGCAAGTACGGTGCCATTGTTTTCAACGACTAACGTACGTAATCCCGTTACTGCCAGCTCGCGAATCACAATCACCGTTGTAACCCATGCTGGAACATCGCCAAAAGCCGTTAAGTAAATCAAGGCGGTCATCACAAGCAACTTGTCAGCCAGTGGATCGAAAAACTTTCCAAAATTAGTCACGAGATGACGCCGACGAGCAATTTGTCCATCTAAAAAGTCAGTTAAGCAAGCGACAGCAAAGACAATCGCTGCCATTACCCAGTTCAGGCTTGGATTACCGAACAAAACCGTCGCATCTTGTCCTGGCCATGAAAGGAGCAGAACAAAAACTGGAATTAAAATAATCCGAAACACTGTTAATTTATTAGGTAAATTCACTTTTTAAACCCTCACTTACTAAAATTCAACATAACGGACCAAGTCGTTGCACCAGTTGGTAAGCTTGGTACATCCACATGATTATTATTCAAAGTTAACGAAACATGACTAACCTGACCAACCAAGACCGTCACGGTTGCCGTATTGGCAGGGAGATCAATCGTTTCTTCTGCATCCTTTGCCACTGTCTTGTTGAAAAGCACTTTACCCGTGCCGTCCGTCACTTTCAACGTGGTATCGCCATTTTGTCCCTTAGCCACTAACTTGTGATCCTGAGCTAATGAATTCGCAATGTTATAAGTAGTCTTCTTATTCGTTGTGTCAGTCTGGGGATTCTCCAGCTTTAATGAGTTAGCCGATGAAGAGGAAACAGATGACGACTGTGGTACCGAAGATGATGAAACATGTACCGTATCATCAGAAGAACTGTTATTACTTTGATTCATCCTCGTCATCGCAAACCAGATAACAGCCAGCACAACCAAAGCGAGGATGGCCATCCAAATCTTTGGAATCCATCCACGAAAACGGTTCTTAGCCGTTTCACTTGTGCCCATTCCCGCGCGAACAACACCATCATCATCACGGTGAGCGTAGGACAAATCTGACGAAACGTAAGGATCAAAAGCTACCTCATCAAATAAGTCGTCAGGATTTAAACCAACGGCTTTGGCAAACTTTTTTGCGAAAGCACGCGTATAGAATGGACTAGGCAATTCATCCTCATTGTCCTCTTCAATTGCTTTTAAAAACTTAGGCTGAATCTTTGTCAGCTCTGCCAATTGTTCAAAGGTATATCCCTTTGCCAATCGAGCCTCTTTTAATTCTTGCCTTACTTCACTTGTTAAACTTTCAACCATTATCTTGCTTCTTTACAATAAATTGAGCCAACTGGCTCCGTTTAAAAGTGACCCTGGCATAGTCTGCCAAGTCCCTTTGTTCTAACTGATTCAACAGGTTCATTTTATCAAAGAGTGACAAACCGTACAAGGCTAAATCCTCGTCTAGGGCAAGGCTGGTTAGCTGATCTTGTTGCTGAATTTTCTCACCAATCAAACTTCGTTTCAATAATGAAAAATCCGTTGAGTCTTCGCTTAGAATTTGCTCAACCAAATTCAACCTTGTCTGAATGACTTTTTCTTGCTCCTCGGCACGGGGACCCGATGAAAAAAACATGACGTAGGCGTAGCCGGGCATCATCGAAACTTCAAAATCAAAGTCATCCCCCAAAACGCCCTCTTGATAACACGACTGATACCAATCCGTTTGTTCACCAAAAACAAGCTCCAAAACAAATTCGGCCAGTAGTTCTTGTTCAGCAAGACATCGATTGGGGCGCATTTCAAGTCCACCTAGCCAAGCAATTCTCTCTAAACTGACATTAAGCTTTTCTTCATCTTGACGAACCTGTACTGGTCGACCATTGGCAAAGTCAACACTTATTTTTCGTGCTTTTGTTAACACGCCTGCTTGCTGATTCGATTGAATCCACTGGCAAAGTTGGTCTTGATTCAAATCACCAACAACCGTCAACACCATGTTATCCGGTCGATAATAGTTATGATAAACGTCATAGAGAACTTCAGAAGATATTTTTTGGAGGCTAAAAGCATCACCAGCAATATCTTTTGCCAATTGGCTGTTCGGGTAAGCTGTTCTTAACATTCCCTGATAGAGTCTCGAATCGGGATCGTCTTGATAGCTAGCAATTTCTTCTTCGATAATGCCCCGTTCCCGCTTCACAGATTCCTCAGAAAAAACGGGTGTCTGTACAAAATCCAGCAGCAACTCAATATTTTCACGAAGATTTTCATGAGTGGCAAGATAATAACAGGTCACTTGATTTGATGTAAAAGCATTCCCATCAGCGCCCAAGTCAGCCATTTTAATTAGGACATCGCCTTCGGGTTTATCAAACAGTTTATGCTCTAAGAAATGGGCAGTCCCCGCAGGTATGGTTTTCGTTTTGCCCTTGCGATCCTGATAAGTAGACGTCAGAGAACCAAATTTGACCGTGAGTGAAGCAACCGTCTGTTTGTAACCTGGTTTGTTGATTAGATTCACAGTCAGGCCGTTTTGCAGCGTCAAAAACACGACAGGGTCTTGTCCAGTTCTGAGCCAATTCTTTTTCATAAAGGCTGCTCCTTCTTCGTTAAAATAAAGGTTGATTGCCGTTTCAATTGCTTAGCTGAAGCCATCACTTCTTTTCTGGTAACTAAGGGTAGCTTTTGCTCAAAAAGTTGGTCATCCACTGGTTCTCTACTAAGCAACTGCAAAAATTTTTCTAAAGCAAGACTTTCAACAGCATCTGCTGTCCGGAAGCGTTCACCTAAAACCGTTTTTCTGGCCTGAGAAAACTGTTCATCGGTGAATTGCCCCGCAATGATTCGTTGCAACTGATCGTCAATTTTTTTGAGAAGTTCTTGTGCTTCTTTTGGCTCACATTCGGCGATAACGGTTAATAGGCCGACACTAAACTGAGCACGCGATGAAATATTGTACGCTAACGATGCTTTCTCTCGAATTTCGGTAAAGAGCAGAGAAGCAGGGCCACCACCGAAAAGTGCATTTAGTACACCGAGAACCTCAAAGCTTCCGTTCTCATCCTCAGGCAACTCGTATTGAACAATGACCACTGCCTGTTCAATACTAAGCGACGATTCGACCTGGTTACTTGGTTTTTGTAGGGCTGGTCGTTCAGCAGCACGAAAAGGAATAGGCGCGTTGCTAGCCGGCCAAGCACGAACGACTTTTTCAATTAATCCCTCAGGCCATTCGCCGTGTGCGAAAAGAAACCGCTGATTCTCTTCGAGCATCTCTTGGTAGCTGCCACTGAGTTCAGGGATTGTTAATCGCTCAATCTGCTTTGGATCACCTAAAATCGAAGCCTGTTGTCCTTCGTCTAAAAAAAGATACTCTCTTGAACGGTCAATTGCCTGCGCAACTTTGTCATCTTCTCTTGCCAAAATTGCTTGAATCAAATTCTTTTTTTCATTTTCAATCAACTGCTGATTGATTGAAAGAAAATCGAAATCGAGGCCGAAAATCATTTCCTTCATGAAAGTCATGATTTCTTCAATCATTTGCTCCGATTCCAAAGCATCCTTTCCCAATCGACTCCCTTTTGCAAATGTTATTCGAAATAACAAAACATCAAGATTACCGTAGGTCAATACACGAACAGCATAACTCGCACCATAAAGAGCCATTAATCGACGTGATACAGCCTGTTGGTTCGGATATTTTTTTGCATGTACTGCCATGAGATAAGAGAGTAAGGCACGACTGTTGATATGTTTCAAACGGACAGGTGCTACAAAACCAAGCATTAAGACATTACTATTAAACTGTTGTGATTCCACTTGATGAATATGCCAAGAATTAACAATCTTATTTTGAATTTGCTCTGCCATACAACTCCTTACAAAAAAGTCGCGGCTAACTTTTAGCACGCGACTTCAGTACTGTTACTAGTGATAATCTAGGTTAAATTCTGACTACTTTGCCCAAACCAGCGCAATTCTAGTTCATGAACGTAACCAGACTTTTCAAGTTTTGCCAATTCACGATCTACTGCACGACGTAGCCCATTGTCACCCTTTCGGAAGGCCACCACGTCGTCAGATACTGCAAAACCACCAGTCATAATCCCGTAATCATTGGGGTTCGCCTGTTGCTTAATGTAGTAACGGGCATAGTCTTCATCAACGAGTAGCCCCGTCAATCGGTTGGCGTTCAAATCGGTAAAGGCCTTATCGAAAGTATCATAACCTACCGCCTTTTGACCAGCAATATACTTTTTCAATACACTGGGTTGACTGTTCAACGCTGTTTCGCCTGATGACCCGGTCTGCACACCAAGAACCTTCCCCTGCATATCGGAGAAGTGCTTCACCCCTGAACTCTTTTTAACAACCAATGCCAATTGAGAACGGTGGTAGGTCGTTGAAAAAGCAACTTGTTTGGCCCGCTCAGGCGTTTTTGTATAGCCATTCCACAAAGCATCGATATTACCGGTATTTAATTCCGTTTCCTTCATGGACCAATCAATTGGCTGCCAATTGACTTTAATCCCCAGGTTAGAAAAGACTTTTTCCGCCAAATCAACATCAAAACCAACAATTTTACCAGCACTATCCCGAAAACCCATTGGAACAAATGTGTCATCTAACCCAATGGTGATGGACTTCTTTTCCTTAATTTCCGACCACTGGTCTTCCTTTGCTTGGACATTACCGTTACTAGGTTTTAGCAATATTACGACAGCCCATGCAATTAAAGCGAAAAAAACAAGTGCCACAATCGTATTGACTGTGATTTTTTTCTTTTTTGAAATCATCGATGAACCTCTTTTTCAAAATCGAAAGTCTCATCGGCCACCTTTTCAGCAAATGGCAAGTCATGGGTAACGACTATTTGCGAGACGCCTTCCGCTTTTAGCGATAGCATGATGGCCACTACCTGTTCTGTTGCCTTTTCATCCAATCCTGATGTTGGCTCATCGTAGGCGATAACCTGTGGATCCATTGCCAAAGCACGGGCAATGCCCACACGCTGTTTTTGCCCACCAGAAAGTTGATAAGGATAAAGATCAGCTTGCTCGGTTAATCCAAGTTTAGCCAACAAATCATTCGCTTTCTGATTAGCCTCATCCTTACTCATTTTCTTGACGCTCATTGGAGCCAGAATAATATTATCACGCACAGTGAGGTGAGGAAAAAGGTTAAAGTCTTGAAAAATCAACCCTATTTTTGACGTAACGGCTGGGTCTGAGATTGAATAGGACTGACCATCCATTTCAATTTCACCAGATTGTGCTGCCTCTAATCCAGTTAACGTCTTAATCAATGTCGTTTTACCGATACCCGACGGACCTAAAATAGCCAAAACCTCGCCATCTTTCAAAGTTAATGAAAGGTCACGAAAAATAACCTTTTCCCCATATTGCTTGGATAATCCTTTGATTTCAATCATGCTTACCTCCAAACATTCAAACGCTTTTCACTTGCACGAAGCGTAATCGTGACAACCGCCGTCATGATGAGGTACAAAACCCCAACGATTAAGTAAGGCACTAAGGTCACGTCCCGAGCAGCCGCAATGGAACCTGCGCGAAGAATATCACCCAACCCAATGACATAAATTAACGACGTGTCCTTTACTAGGTTCACCACTTCGTTTCCAAAGGAAGGAACAACGATTTTAACAACCTGTGGCAAAATGACTTTGAAAAAAGTCTGGCCCTTTGACAAACCCAGAACCTTAGCCGCATCAAACTGTCCCTGAGGGATTGATTGGAGTCCTCCACGAAAGATTTCGGCCAGATAAGCAGCGTAGTTAATAATAAAGGCAAAGGCCGCCGCTTCAAAACGTGTAAAAGACACGCCGACCATGGCCAGGCCATAGTAAATAAAAATCAATTGAAGTAACAGGGGCGTTCCACGCATGATCCAAATGTAGCCATTCACTAACCACCGAATCGTAAAGTATGGTGACTTCATTGCCAAAGAAGCCAAAATGCCCAGCGGAACAGACCCGATAATGGTGATAAAGAACACACCAAGTGTCATTTGTAGCCCAGCTAGAATACCAGGTAAGAAAGTCATCACATTTTCCATCTCAATCTCCAACATAAAAACATAAAAAAAGCCCTCCAAGCAAAGCGCTTAGAGGGCGAATAGACGCGGTCCCACCTCATTACTACAACACCATCACTGGCGCTGTCTCAAGACGTTTAAAAAAACATCCGTGCATAACGGGCACAACCGATGCTGACTACTACAAAATTCGCCAACACACTCCTAGGGGTGTTTCACACTTAAAACTTGCTTACTTCCAATAAACGTAAGCTTCCTGAAAAGTCTTCAAGTGCTACTGCCTAATCAACGATTTAACTTGAATTTAATTATAACGGTGAGCGACCAACATTGCAAGTTTAGCCCAGTCGTTGAAATAACGACCAAGAAGGGAAATAAAAAATCGTCGCCAGAATCAAATTAAACAAAATAGTCGGTAATACCAGATAAACAAAAAACGGTAGCAACGTAAGGTTGTCTGCTCCAATCATAATCCCAGCAAACAACGTCACCAACAAGTACACTAATTGTCCAATTAGGAGAAGTAACAACCCCGACATTAGGCGCTCATCAAAGAATGGTCGTAACTTTTCCATCACAATCGTTCCCAGTAGAAAGGCCAAAGTGTAGGTGCCGAGAATACCGGTATAAAAGATATCAAACAGAACCCCAAAGACAACAACGTAGACATAAAAAGGTAAACGATCGATAACGCCAAACTGAATAGCGTAAAACAGCCAAGTAAAAGTCAACATTGGAATTGCATGGATGGGTTCCTTCATCAAAAGTCCCAGGGACGCAGCTAAATTACCATCCACAAGGAACAGCACCAACAAAACGACCGGGAAAATAAATTGTAATCGTAAAAATTGCCAACCTGCCATTTAAGACTCCACGCTACTTTTTGCAACTAGAACCGACGTAATTTTGGATAAATCAGATGCTGGTTCAATATAAATTTTCTTTGATAAACCATACGAATCGGTTGTTACATCAGCGATTTTACCAACCAGCAGACCGGCGGGCACCAGACCACCAAGACCAGAAGTCACAACCATATCGCCCTTATTCATTGTCGCTTGGTTAGCCACAGATCCCATGACTAACAACTTCTTATCCGCATCATAATCCGTTAGAATACCATTCGTATCCCCCGCCGAATCTTTAACCGTAATGGCAATGTGATTCGTATCTTCCGAAGTATCTGAAATCAGACTAACTTTGGAATTGACGGTGTTGACCTCTGTAATTAAGCCAATAATACCGGAATCACCCAGAACGGGCATGCCTTTTTTCAAGCCAGACTTCGCTCCCTTATCAATCACTAATTGGGAATTCCAAGTAGTTGGTGAGCGCGAAATGGTCACTGCTGAAATGGTTTGATAATCAGTCAGTGTGTTTTTTAATTGCAATTGCTTTTTTAGCGATTGATTTTCTTCTTCAACAGTTTGCAACTTTACTTTGTTCTGTGCATAACCATCCAATTTTGACTTCAATGCTTTATTCTCTGAAAAAGTATTCAAAAGATTAGCCAACGAATTGGCCCGATTTCCCACCGCATTGGTAGGAATTGAAATGACTTTAGCAACCCCACCAGTCAAATCATTAACAACCCGTTGAAAAAAAGGTGGCGTGTTTGTCCGTTTTGCGAACCAATTCGAACCGGTAATCAGGCCGACCACCACCAAGAATCCGATAATCAATAGGACAACGGTACGTGATGAAAAGATTTTACGCATGTTCTATCATTCCCTTCTTTACCAACAAAATAAAAGCGTAGCGCAAGCGCTACGCTTTTTTATCATTAGCTTCGACGCAAGATTTCAAGTGACTTTAGTGATTCACCGACACCCTTAACAACGGCATCCATTGGATCCTCAGCGACAATGACGGAAACCTTCGTAACAGCTTCAATCATGGCTGGCAAACCGTTTAATTGGGCACCACCACCAGTCAGCACCATGCCGTGATCAATAATATCAGCCGCAATTTCTGGTTGCGTTGATTCAAGGGTTTCACGGATTGCATTCACGATTTCGTTAATCGGATCTTGGATAGCCTGAGCAATATCAATAGCAGCCACATCAATGGTCTTTGGCAACCCTGTCAACAAATCACGACCACGAGCCGTTGAAGGTGGTAGGGTCTCGGCTTCTTCTAATGAAACGGTACCAACTTCAATCTTAATCCGTTCAGCTGTCGCTTCACCAATTGCCAAATTGTTATTGTTTCGAACATAAGACACAATGGCATCGTTCAATTTATCACCTGCAAAGCGAGTCGAACGTGATGAAACAATGCCTCCAAGTGAAATCGTGGCAACGTCCGTAGTCCCTGCTCCGAAATCCACCACCATCGAACCAGTTGGTTCCATTACCGGCAAACCTGCACCAATAGCAGCGGCAAACGGCTCTTCGAGTACATAAGCATCACGAGCCCCGGCCACACGCGCTGCGTCAATCACAGCACGACGTTCCACAGCCGTAATCTTGGCTGGAACACCCAGTGTCACAAAGGGCTTTCCAACGCGACCACCTAATGCTTTCTTCAAGTAATAAGAAATCATCGCGACCGTTGTATCGTAATCGGCAATCACTCCGTCACGCATTGGACGAATTGCCGCAATGGAAGCCGGTGTGCGTCCCAACATTGCGCGCGCTTCTTCACCAACGGCAATGATTTCGTTTGTTTCGGTATTTCGTGCGACTACGGAAGGTTCACGCAAAACGATTCCCTTGCCTTCAACATACACAAAAGTGTTGCTGGTTCCCAAATCAATACCGACGTTATGTTGTCCAAATGATAATGCCACAATCTTGCCTCTCAATTAAAGCCAAGCCGAACTTAGCCATTTTTTAAGTTTATTTTACTTGCTAATATTGTAGCACAAATGCCATCAACGAACACCTTATTTTGCACGTTGATATGTAACTTTTCCAGCACGATGCGCAATGCCACGAACGGTATTTTGAAAGGGAAAGTCAGACCAAGCCTTTTGAAATCTTGGAAAATCAGTTGGTTCCACATTGATTTCATCGATAACACCATTTTTCAAATCAAGTAGTGCTTTTTCGTAATCCATTCGTATCTTCACTCCTTTTTAATAAAGTCAGCAACCTTAGTCTCGGCACTTTGTTGACGGTTTTGCCAATCAATCCACTGTAGGCCATCGATCTGGTGCCGCCAATAAGTTAACTGCCTTTTCGCATACCTTCTTGAATCTTGTTGGATGGCTGAAATCACTTCTTTCAACGAACCCTGTCCCGCAAAATATGGGTAAAATTCTTTATAGCCGATACCACGCCCGGCCTGCAGATTTAACCCACCAGAATCAAATAAGAGCCTTGCTTCGTCTTCTAATCCTTTTTCAACCATCCGGTGCACACGAGTATTAATTCGTTCGTAAAGAAGTTCCCTGGGCCACTCAATGGCTAAAACCAATGAATCATAAGCGGGACGAGTCGATTCCATCTTTTTTTGACCATGCTTAGTAATTTGCAAAGCTCGAACAACTCTTGTTTTATTGTTTAAATCCGTTCGCTGCAAAATTTCCGAATTAGCCGTCTTCTTCAATTCATCCACTAATTCTTCAAGCGGTCGCTGCATGGCACGAGCTACTTCGTCTGAATCTGACTCAGCGTAATCAAAACTTTGCTGGCCGAGTAATGCTTTTACGTAAAAGCCGGTTCCCCCGACAATGATTGGGAGACGCCCCTTTTTTACTATTTTTTGAATGGCATCATCAGCCGCAGAAACAAAATCGATTACTGAAAAATTTGCTGTATATGGTACTAAATCAATAAGGTACTGTGGCACTCGCTGTAGTTCTTCACTCGTTGCCTTGGCAGTACCAATATCCAACTGCTGGTAAACCTGCAGTGAATCAGCAGACACGAGTTCCCCATTAAATTTTTCAGCTAAGTCCATCGCAAGTTCGGATTTTCCAGATGCAGTTGGACCAGCAATTACGATTATTTTTATTTTATTCATCAGTCAGTCTTTCATCAGGTAGCCGTTTACAAAACACGCTTAATCAACGATAATAGGAAGCAAAGTAGAAAAGGAGAAAATGATGGCAAAGGGATTTAAAACAGGCTTAGCTGCCGGAATTCTTGGCTCAGCATTGGCCGCAACAGCTGCAGCTTTTGGCTACAAGAAGACGGTCGTTGCCCCGCAAGAAAAGGCAGAAGAAGAGTATGAAGAAGTATCACGACAAGCAGTTCGTCGCTCGAAGGCTGCTCACCAATCACGCTTCTAATATTTCAAACAAAAAGAATCGCCAAGAGCGATTCTTTTTTTAACGCTTTTGTTTTGCAGCAAACTGACGAAAACCACCAGCCATAAGAAAAAGATTTGACCGATTAAAGCCTTCCTTCCGTAACCGCTTCGCGACACCCAATGCATTCGCCAAAGTATCTCCATAAACAAAAACAGGAATATCTTGTCGCAATCCAGACTTTCCTTGGGCTAAAGACAAAGCCGGCATGTTCCGTGCCCCTTTAAGGTGTGAACGTTTAAACGGTTCCTTTTCACGAACATCGATTAATTGGCCATGGGTCGCTTGCTGACGCTCAATAAAAGCATCAGATTTCAAAACTGTCGCTCGCCGACGAGCTAAAACGTTCGATGAAATAGCAGAAACTGCATAAAAAATCAGGAAAAAAGTCAAAATTAAGGTAATAAAGCTTAAAATTTGCATGAAAACTCTCCAAAAATTGATACGTTCATTATACCTAACTTTATCCTTCTATGCAGAGTTTTTAGGACTGTGTAAAGATACGGTTTAAAGAATGAATACCATTCCCCTCAAACAAAACCTCACCATGTTCTGCAAGAAAAGAATCACTTAGCTTTGAAAAACGACCGTACTCAACAAGGGTTGCCATCAACGCATTCATCTCATTGCTTGTCATTTCAAGATAACGAGCATCGAGTGATAAATAATAGCGACCTTGATAAAGATAAACAGAACTGCGTCCACCAAATTCATTCAACAAAGCAACTAGTGACAGTAGACCCTCAAAATCAGAAAGCTCCACAACCTCAATTCGACCCGTCACAGAAGAAGAAGGCAAAACAGTCGACTCCTTGTCCCGTTCTTGAAGGGCTTGCTTCTTCTCAAGTGATAAGTCATCAATTGGCGCCATATCATCGGCAGCCTTTTCGCTAACACTTTCTTCATCCTGACCAAGAGTCGATAAAAAGGCACCTAAAGCATCATCATCGTCCAATCTTGAAATGAATAATTCTAAACCATTCTGATTTGGTAAAACTTGAAAAGAAACCTTCTCATTGTCAACAAAGTCTTGATCAGTATCTAGCTCAGCAAGAATGTTATAAAAAAAAGTCTCAATCTTACTACGATCGGACAAAAGATCCCTTACGGATGTTCCACGATCTTTTAAGTCATCATTTTCCACCATCACACGGATAGTGTTGTCATTAATACGTTCCATTTCCATCAGATCACCTCTGTTCTCTGAAGATTTCAGATACAATCTAAGTATTTACTATATTCTAACAAAACAAAACAAAAAAACAACAGTAACACTAAATACAGTGCTACTGTTG